>NZ_JAGGRI010000018.1 GCF_018612875.1 Lysobacter sp. ISL-50
GTCCCAGCGCCGCCAGCGCTGCGCCGGCCGCGTCTTCGCGTCCGCCGGCGGCGACCGCCGGCGCCGGGCCCAAGCCGACGCCGGCCCCGGGCACCTGGTCGGCGCCCAAGCGCGGCGACGACTGGGGCGATTCGGCCCGCAACCGTCCGGGCGCGCAGCGCGGCGATACGCCGGGCCTGTACAACAGCGACGGCAGCCTGCGTCTGGCCGATGCGCCGGGTTCGGCCTCGCCGGGCAAGCCGCCGGGCACGATCACGCAAGAGATCAAGGACCTCGATCGCGCCGGCACCTGGCTGCGGCGCAAGCCCACCGATTACGAGCCGACCAGCCTGGACAAGTACTGGCGTCCGAACGAAACCCTGCTGGCCGAGTGGGTGCGGCGCAGCGTGCAGACGGTGATGATCCCGATCCCGGGCACGACCAAGCGCATCCAGTGCTCGGTGGTGCTGTTGATGGCCGGTGGCGGTTGCGGCATCAACGATCCCAACCTCAACGACCAGCCGGCGCAGGCGCGTCCGCCGCCGGATATTCCGTTCAAGAAGCATCTGCAGGAAGACAACGGCAGCGTTCGGCCGCCGCCGGGCGGGTAACCGCGGCGTCGTACGAAAGCGCTCGGCCCTAAGTCCGGCTGCTTTCGTCGTGAAGCTCCTACGTTGCTTGCGGGCGCGGGCAATCGGGGAAACTCATGCGGGAGCATTCGCGCCTGCGGCGCTCATCCCCTCACCCCAGCCCTCTCCCGCAAGCGGGAGAGGGAGGCTAAACAGCGCCGTCGTTTCCTAATCTGTCTCATTTCCTAATCTGTCCTGTCCACGGCCCGCGCGACTCCGATGCAATCGGGCCGTTCCAATCCCAAGACCCCAGACACAAAAACGGCCCGCAAGCGGGCCGTTTTCACAACCGAAGGCGCGGACAAGCCGCGCCTCAGGCTCAGTGGATACCGTGCAAATCGCGCAACTGCAGATCCTTGTCGCGCGAACCGAAGTAAGCGGCCAGATCGGCGATCTGCTGATCGTTCAGATCCTTGGCCTGGCTCGACATCAGCGCGTGCTCGCGGTCGCCGTCGCGGTACATCTGCAACGAGTGGGCGATGTAATCGTGGTACTGACCGGCCAGACGCGGGTAGGTCGGGTCGATCGGCGCATTGCCTTCGGCGCCGTGGCAGCTCACGCACGACTGCTTGGTCGGGCTGCGCTCGCCGTCGCTGGCCAGGGCCTTGCCGTGCTCGATGTTGCCGGCCGGCAGGCCCGAGGACGAGGAGGTGTGACCTTCGTTGCGATCGGCCGAGGAATGGCCGGCCGGAACTTCACCGCCGCCGGAGCAGGCGGACAGGGCGAGGGCGAGCGTGGCGATGGCGAGGCCGCTCTTGAGGAAGCTGGGATTCGTCATGGGGCGGCTCACTTGGCGCTGGAAAGGAAGGCGGCGATGTCGGCGATGTCCTGGTCCGAGAAGCTCTGGGCCTGGGCCTGCATCGTCGGGTGCTTGCGCGCGCCCTTCTTGTATTCGGTCAACGCGTTGACCAGGTACTCCTGCGACTGACCGACGATCTTGGGAACGTGGTAGTTCGGATAAGCGTTTTTATAGCCGGTAACGCCGTGGCAGCCCTGGCAGGTATAGGTGAGCTGGTGGCCGGTTTCCGGATTGCCCTTGATGGCCGGGGCGGCGGCGGGAGCAGCGGCGGGTGCGGCCGTTGCGGCGGGAGCCGGGGCCTTGGCGGGGTCCTGCGCGGCCGCGGTGGCGGCGAACAGGGTCAGGGCAAAGCAGGCGGCGATCGTCAGCGGTCGCATCATGTCGTAGTCCGCAATCTCGAGTGGCTAGCGAAAGGTGTGGCTGGCTCTGCGGGGCCGAAGCCGCGCACAAGTCCGCAAGTATAGCCGGCGAGACGATTGCAACGAAGTCGTCCATCGACGCATCCATACTGACGCCGGTCCCGGAACGCGCCGCAAGCTCGACCCAAGGCCGACTGGAACCCATGCAGATCGGGCGCGCAAGCGGCGATCGACGGGCGCTCGCGCTAACCGTGCCTCAGAATAAATGCATGGCTCCAGTCATCATGACCTTCGGCGGATGTTGGCTTTCCGGGTCGGTGATATACCTATATACAACACCGGCATACGACCGGTAACCGACGAAAATTTCTAGAACACTGGGGTCGTCTCGAATGCGTCAACTCACCAACAACCGCAACAGCGGTCCGGCAGTGCGCGGCACGGTGGCCTTGGCCGCCCTGGCCCTGGCTTGCACCCTCGGACTGTCCGCCTGCAAGGGCGGAGCGGGCGCCGCCGAGGCGCAGGCCAAGGAAGCCAAGGACAAGGTATCCGATGCGGTGCCGGTCGAGGTCGCGCAGGCTTCCCGGCGCGCGATCGCCGCCAGCTACACCGGCACCGCGCCGCTGGAGGCGCGGGCCGAATCGCAGGTGGTGGCCAAGACTTCCGGCGTCGCCCTGGACGTAATGGTCGAAGAAGGCCAACTGGTCAAGGCCGGGCAAGTGCTGGTGCGGCTGGATTCGGCCCGCGCCGAGCAGCAGGCCGCGCAGACCGCCGCGACCATGCGCAAGCTGGAAGCCAACTACGCCCGCGCCCGGCAGATGGCCGATCAGCGCCTGCTCAGCGCCAACGACGCCGATCAGCTGCGCTACGACCTGGACAGCGCCCGCGCGGCCAATCGCCTGGCGACGCTTGAGCTGTCCTACGCCAAGGTCGAAGCGCCGATTTCCGGCGTGGTCGCCTCGCGTTCGATCAAGACCGGCAACTTCGTGCAGATCAACTCGCCGATCATCCGCATCGTCGATACCTCGCAACTGGAAGCCACGCTCAACGTACCCGAGCGCGAACTGGCCACGCTGAAGGCCGGCCTGCCGGTGCAGATGCTGGTGGACGCCATGCCCGGCAAGCCATTCACCGGCACCGTCGCCCGCGTCGCCCCGGTGGTGGATTCGGGCAGCGGCACCTTCCGCGTGATCTGCTCCTTCGAAGGCGGCGGCGTGCTGCAGCCGGGCATGTTCGGCCGCCTGCGCATCGACTACGACAACCGCGCCGACGCGCTGGTGGTGCCGCGCGCGGCGCTGCTGGACGACGAAGGCGATCCGGCGGTGTTCGTGGTGCGCGGCAAGAAGGTCTCGCGCGTGCCGGTCAAGCTGGGCTATATGGACGGCGCCTGGGCCGAGATCCGCTCCGGGGTGAAGCTCGGCGAGCAGGTCGTGGTCGCCGGCAAGACCGCCTTGCGCGAAGGCACCGAGGTGCTGCTGATCAACACCAAGCCGGCCACGGTCGCCGCGGCGGACAAGCCCGCCGCCGGCAAGCCCGCTTCCGACAAGCAATAAGCGCGCCGCTTGCGGTCCGACGCGGCCGGCCTGCGGCCGCGTCCTTCGAAACTCTTTTGAACGTGGGGACTGACTGTGGCTCAGCTTCCGGACACGACGTCCTTTAACCTGGTGGAGTTTTCCACCCGTCGCCGCGTGACCGTGGCGATGGTGACGATCACCTTCCTGCTGTTCGGCGTGATCGCGCTCAACAGCCTCAAGGTCAATCTGCTGCCCGACCTGAGTTATCCGACCCTGACGGTGCGCACCGAATACACGGGCGCGGCGCCGACCGAAGTCGAAACCCTGATCACCGAACCGCTGGAAGAAGCGGTCGGCGTGGTCAAGGGACTGCGCAAGCTCAAGTCGGTTTCGCGCACCGGCCAGAGCGATGTCGTGCTCGAGTTCGCCTGGGGCACCGACATGGACCAGGCCAGCCTGGAGGTGCGCGACAAGATGGAAATCGTGCAGCTGCCGCTGGAGGCCAAGAAGCCGGTGCTGCTGCGCTTCAATCCGTCCACCGAGCCGATCCTGCGCATCGCGCTGTCGACCAAGGGCGGCGACAAGGTCAGCGAGAACGAGGCGATCCGCCAGCTCACCGCGCTGCGCCGCTACGCCGACGACGATCTGAAGAAAAAGCTCGAACCGGTCGACGGCGTCGCCGCGGTCAAGGTCGGCGGCGGCCTGGAGGACGAAATCCAGGTCGATATCGACCAGCAGAAGATTTCCCAGCTCAACCTGCCCATCGACACCGTCATCCAGCGCCTGAAGGCGGAGAACATCAACATCTCCGGCGGCCGCCTGGAAGAGGGCGCGCAGCGTTATCTGGTGCGCACGGTCAACGAATTCGCCAGCGTGCCGGAAATCCGCGAGATGCTGGTGACCACGCAGAAGGCCGGCGGCAACGCCGCGGCCGACGCGGCGGCGGAAATGGCGCGCGTCGCCGCGGCCTCCGGCTCGGCCGACGCGATGGCGGCGGCGGCTTCGGTGCAGAGCGCGAACTCGGGCGACCAGTCCACCGCGGCCGGCGGCAAGCCGGTGCGGCTCAAGGACATCGCCGACGTCCGCCAGGGCTACAAGGAACGCGAGGCGATCATCCGCCTGGGCGGCGTGGAAGCGGTGGAACTGGCGATCTACAAGGAAGGCGACGCCAACACCGTGGCCACCGCCGACGCGATCCAGGCGCGGCTTGCGCAGATCAAGACGCAGATTCCGCCGGACGTGGAACTGACCACGATCGACGACCAATCGCAGTTCATCCGCCACGCCATCAGCGACGTCAAGAAAGACGCGGTGATCGGCGGCTTCCTCGCCGTGCTGATCATCTTCCTGTTCCTGCGCGACGGCTGGAGCACGTTCGTGATCGGCCTGTCGCTGCCGGTGTCGATCATCGCCACCTTCTTCTTCATGGACCGGCTCGGCCTGAGCTTGAACGTGATGTCGCTGGGCGGACTGGCGCTGGCCACCGGCCTGGTGGTGGACGATTCGATCGTGGTGCTGGAGTCCATCGCCAAGGCGCGCGAACGCGGGCTGGGGATACTGGAAGCGGCGGTGGTCGGCACGCGCGAGGTCAGCATGGCGGTGGTCGCCTCCACCTTGACCACCATCGCGGTGTTCCTGCCGCTGGTGTTCGTGGAAGGCATCGCCGGCCAGTTGTTCCGCGATCAGGCGCTGACCGTGGCGCTGGCGATCGCGATCTCGCTGATCGTGTCGATGACCCTGATTCCGATGCTGAGCGCCTTGCGCGGCCGGCCAGCGCTGGGGTTCCAGCAAGAACCGCCGCATCCGCGCTGGCAGCCGAAGAACGGCGTGCTCAAAGTGCTGGCGTGGTTTCCGCATGCGATCGTGGTGGCGGTGCGTTCGGCGTTCTTCGGCATCGCTTGGCTGGTGGTGCGGATCTGGCGCGGCGTCGGCGCGGTGGTCGGCCCGATCATGGGCAAGGCGAGCGACATCGCGATGGCGCCGTATGCGCGCGCCGAACGCGGCTATCTGAAGCTGCTGCCGGCGGCGATGGGCCATCGCGTGCTGGTGCTGGGCCTGGCCGCCCTGGCGTTCGCGGCGACGCTGGCGGCGGTGCCGCTGCTGGGCGCCGATCTGATTCCGCAGCTCGCCCAGGACCGCTTCGACATGACCGTCAAGCTGCCGCCGGGCACGCCGCTGCGCGAAACCGACAAGCTGGTGCGCGAGATCCAGGAAAAGCACGCGAAAGACCCGGGCATCCACGCCTGGTTCGGCGTCAGCGGCAGCGGCACGCGGCTGGACGCCAACCCGACCGAGAGCGGCGAGAACATCGGCAAGATCACCGTGGTGATGGCCGACGGCGGCAGCAAGCAGATCGAAGCGGAGGAAACCGAACGCCTGCGCCGCACCATGCAGGGCCATCCGGGCGCGCAGGTCGATTTCGCCCGTCCGCAGCTCTTCAGCTTCTCAACGCCCCTGGAAATCGAACTGCGCGGCCAGGATCTGGAAACCATCCAGCGCGCCGGCCAGCAGATGGCCAAGATGCTGCGCGGCAGCGAGCACTTCGCCGACGTCAAGTCCACGGTGGAGCAGGGCTTCCCGGAGATCCAGATCCGCTTCGACCAGGACCGCGCCGGCGCGCTCGGCCTGGCCACGCGCGACATCGCCGACGTGGTGGTCAAGAAGGTGCGCGGCGACGTCGCCACCCGCTACAGCTTCCGCGATCGCAAGATCGACGTGCTGGTGCGCGCGCGCGAATCCGATCGCGCTTCGATCGAAAGCATCCGCCGTTTGATCGTCAATCCCGGCAGCAACCGACCGGTGACCTTGGAATCGGTGGCCGACGTGATCGCCACCACCGGCCCCAGCGAAATCCACCGCGCCGATCAGGTGCGCGTGGCGATCGTGTCGTCGAACCTGCGCGACATCGACCTGGGCGGCGCCATCGCCGAGGTCGAGAAGCTGGTGCGCGAGCAGCCGCTGAGTCCGGAAGTGCGCATGCACATCGGCGGCCAGGGCGAGGAGCTGCAGCAGTCGATCAATTCGTTGTTGTTCGCTTTCGGTCTGGCGATCTTCCTCGTCTACCTGGTGATGGCGTCGCAGTTCGAATCGTTGCTGCATCCGTTCGTGATTTTGTTCACCATCCCGCTGGCCCTGGTCGGCGCGGTGCTGGCGCTGTTGCTGACGCGCTCGGCGGTGTCGGTGGTGGTCTTCATCGGGTTGATCCTGCTGGTGGGGTTGGTGGTGAAGAACGCCATCATCCTGATCGACAAGGTCAACCAGTTGCGCGAGCACGGCATGCCCAAGCGCGAGGCCCTGATCGAAGGCGCGCGTTCGCGACTGCGCCCGATCATCATGACCACGCTGTGCACCTTGTTCGGCTTCCTGCCGCTGGCGATCGCGACCGGCGAGGGCGCCGAAGTGCGCTCGCCGATGGCGATCACGGTGATCGGCGGTCTGCTGGTGTCGACGCTGCTGACCTTGGTGGTGATCCCGGTGGTCTACGATCTGCTCGACCGCCGCGGCGACGAGTACTACCGCAATCGCGTGCGCAAGGCGCAGCGCGAGGCCGAAGCGGCCAAGGACCGGATCGGCCACGACAACGACCCGCTGGCGGAGGCGCACTGACATGAGCAGCGTTGCCGAGATCAGCATCAAGCGGCCGATCACGACCATCATGCTGTTCGTGTCGATGTTCGTGATCGGTTTGATCGCGGCGGTGCGGCTGCCGCTGGAGTCGCTGCCGGACATCTCCGCGCCGTTCTTGTTCATCCAACTGCCGTACGACGGCTCCACGCCGGAGGAAGTCGAGCGCACGATCATGCGTCCGGCCGAGGAAGCGCTGGCGACGATGACCGGCATCAAGAGCATGCAGGGCAACGCGACCGCCACCGGCGCCTCGATCTTCCTGCAGTTCAAGGACTGGGACCGCGATATCTCGATCGCGGCCTCGGACGCGCGCGAGCGCATCGACGCCATCATCGACGATCTGCCCGACGGCTTTCAGCGCTACTTCGTGTTCAAGTGGTCCAGCTCCGATCAGGCCGTGCTGCAGGTGCGGCTGGCCGGCGACATGGACCTGAGCCGCGAATACGACCTGATCGATCGCGAGTTCAAGCGCCGGCTCGAACGCATTCCCGGCGTGGCCAAGGTCGAGATCGGCGGCGCGGCGCCCAACGAAGTCGAGATCGCGATCCTGCCCGACCGCATGGTCGCGCACGACGTGGACCTCAATACCCTGACCAAGAAGCTGCAGGCGCTGAACTTCTCGATTTCCGCCGGCGAAATCGAAGACGGCGGACGCCGCCTGCGAGTGCAGCCGATCGGCCAGGTGATCGACCTGGAGCAGTTCCGCAACCTGGTCATCAACACTTCCGGCCTGAAGCTGCGCGACATCGCCGACATTCGCCTCAAGCCCGCGCGCCTGGACACCGGCCGGCGCCTGGACGGGCGTCCGGCGATCGGCCTGGACATCTTCAAGGAGCGCAGCGCCAACCTGGTGGAAGTCTCCAAGCTCGCGTTGGCCGAGGTCGAGGCGATCCGCGCGCAACCGGCGCTGAGCAACATCGAAATCAAGGTGGTGCAGAACCAGGGCGAGGAAGTCACCGACTCGCTGCTCGAACTCGGCGAGGCCGGCGCGATCGGCCTGCTGCTGTCGATCGCGGTGCTGTTCTTCTTCCTGCGCCATTGGCCGTCGACGCTGATGGTGACCCTGGCGATTCCGATCTGCTTCGTGATGACCCTGGGCTTCATGCACTTCGTCGGCGTGACCCTCAACGTGTTGTCGCTGATGGGCCTGCTGCTGGCGGTGGGCATGCTGGTGGACAACGCGGTGGTGGTGGTCGAGAGCATCTACCAGGAACGCGAGAAGATGCCCGAGCAGCCGCAGCTGGCCTCGATCATCGGCACCCGCCACGTCGCCATCGCGCTGTCGGCCGGCACCTTGTGCCACTGCATCGTGTTCCTGCCGAACCTGATCGGCGAGACCAACAACATCAGCATCTTCATGTCGCAGATCGCGATCACCATCTCGGTGTCGCTGCTGGCGTCGTGGCTGGTCGCGGTCAGCCTGATCCCGATGATCTCGGCGCGCATGAAGACACCGCCGGCGGTCAACAAGACCACCGGCCTGATCCCGCGCCTGCAGATCAACTACGCGCATTTCCTGCGCTGGACCCTGGAGCATCGCGGCCTGAGCGTGATCGGCATCATCCTGGTGGTTGCGCTCAGCATCGTGCCGATGATGATGACCAAGTTCGACATGTTCGGTAACGACGGCGGCAAGGAAGCCTTCATCGCCTATCACTGGAAGGGCAACTACACCCGAGATCAGATGTCGGCGGAAATCCTCAAGACCGAGCAGTTCCTGGAGCCTCGGCGCAAGGAATTCCACATCAAGCAGATCTACTCGTTCTTCAGCGAGAACAACGGCGGCAACGCCGGCACGCGCCTGCAGTTCGTCGATGGCGAGGTGGAAAACACCAAGGCGATGACCGAGCGCATCAGCAAGGTGCTGCCCAAGTCGGCCAAGGCCGAAATCGTCGTCAGCCTGGACGGCGGCGACGGCGGTGGCGGCGGCGGGCAGGACGGCAAGAGCGTGCAGGTGCAGTTGGTCGGCGATTCGACCGAGACGCTGTCGGAACTGGCCGGCGACATCGTGCCGATCCTGTCGCGGCGTTCGGAACTGCGCGATGTGCGCGTGGACGTGGGCGATCGCAATTCCGAGCTCAACGTGCGGGTGGACCGCGAGCGCGCGGCTTCGTTCGGTTTCAGCGTCGAGGAAGTCTCGCGCTTCGTCGGTCTGGCCTTGCGCGGCGCCCAGTTGCGCGATTTCCAGCGCGGCGAGACCGAGGTTCCGGTGTGGGCGCGTTTCGCCGGCGCGGAGAAATTCGGGATCGAGAACCTGTCCGAGTTCACCGTGCGCTCGCCCGACGGCCGCAGCGTGCCGCTGTTGGCGATGGTCGATGTCAACGTGCGCCCGACCGCGAGCCAGATCAACCGCAACAACCGCCAGACCACGCTGACCATCCAGGCCAACCTCAACGCCAAGACCACCACGCCCGAAGCGCGCAAGGCGATGGAAGAGACGCTGAAGAAGGTCGCGTTCCCGGCCGGTTACAGCTACAGCTTCGACGGCAGCTCGTTCGAGCGCGACGACGACGCCGGCAAGCAGATGATGATCAATCTGGTGCTGGCGCTGGTGATGATCTACGTGGTGATGGCGGCGGTGTTCGAGTCGCTGCTGTTTCCGGCGGCGATCATGAGTTGCGTGGTGTTCTCGATCTTCGGCGTGTTCTGGCTGTTCTGGCTGACCGGCAGCTCGTTCACGATCATGGCCTTCATCGGCATCCTGGTGCTGATGGGCGTGGTGGTGAACAACGGCATCGTCATGGTCGAGCACATCAACAACCTGCGCCGGCGCGGCTTGTCGCGCAACGAGGCCCTGGTGGAAGGCAGCCGCGAGCGCCTGCGTCCGATCATGATGACGATGGGCACGGCGATCCTGGCGATGATTCCGATCTCGCTCAGCGACACCGTAGTGCTCGGCGGTCTGGCGTATTCGCCGATGGCGCGCGCCGTCGCCGGCGGCCTGGCGTTCTCGACCGTGGTCAGCTTGCTGTTCCTGCCGACGATCTACGCGATCCTTGACGACATGCGCGAAGGCACCTCGGTGCTGGTGCGTCGCGCGCGCGGCAAGCCCGCGGGCGGTGGCGAGGCGCCGGCATTGGCGTAATCGAACGCGGTCGTTGTCTGGAGTTGAGCTGGCCGTTTCCCCAGATTGAATCCCCCCCTTTGAAAAAGGGGGGGCAGGGGGGATTCGCTTTTACCCGCGCAAGCTCATCGACCCGCATCGGAAGCGCAAAGCAAATCCCCCGCGCGGAGGTTTAGCCCGAAGCGGAGCACCATCGAGCGCTCGCCCCCTTTTTCAAAGTGGGCACCGAATCCCAGCAGCGGTGTCGCCTCGATGAGAGGCAGTTCCCCCCTTTGAAAAAGGGGGGCAGGGGGGATTCGCTCTACCCCACCAACTTGCTGGCAATCCGAAACCCAGCCAACCAGACCCCGATACCCGTACCGATATTGGTCAGCATGAAATTCAGCACCACGCGCGCCACCCGATTGCGATACCAGCCCTTCACTGTCTGCGCATCGTCGCGCAAGGCCATGAAATCGCCGTAAGCCGGTTTGCGTCGATGCACTTCCACCAACGCGCTCAACGCGCCGGTGGGCACGCCCGGACGGAACGGCTTGAGCGGCGCGACCACCGCGGCGGTGATGATGCTCAAGGGATGGCCGCCGGCGATCAGGCAACCCAGCGCGGCCAGGCCGCCGGTGAACAGCACCCACTGCAGCAGCAGGTCCGCGCCCATCGCCGCGCCGCCCTTCCAAAAGCCCCAGCCGATGCCGGCCAGGATCAGCGAGGTGATCACGATCATCACCCACGGCACCTTGCTCTTGGTGTGCACCTGCTCCAGCGCGGTGCGCTGCGCGAGCGGGTCGTCCTTGTCTTCGCGCAGATGCTTGGCCAGACCCTGCAGATGACCGGCGCCGATCACCGCCAGCACGTCGCGCGACTCGCCGACGGTCTCGCGCAGGCGCGCGGCCATGTAGCTGTCGCGCTCGGCGATCACGGTTTCGTACAACTGCGGGCTCTCGGCGGCGAACTCGCCGAAGCTCGATTCGAGCATGTCGCCCTGCTTGAGCTTCTCGATTTCTTCCTCGCCGACCTCATCGGCGGCGAACAGGCTGCTGACCAGCCCGACGCCGAGCTTGGCCCGGCCCCAGAAACCCAACCGCTGCGAAGCGCGGCGAAAGGTCAGGCCGACTTCGCGGTCGATCAGATGCACCGGCAGCTCGCGCTGGCGCGCTTCCAGCACCGCACGCTTGAGTTCGGCGCCCGGCTCGATGCCGAGTTGCTCGGCCAGCCGGCGCTGATACGCGGCCAGGGCCAGATTGGCCGCGAACAGCGCGGTCTTGCCCGAGCGGATCACCTGGATCAGGTCGAGCTTGGCCAGCGCGTCCGGATCGGTCAGTGCCTGCAGGCGCTGGGCGTCGAGCTCTACCGCGACCGCGTCGTACCGGCCGCTGCCGATCGCGTCGCGGACCGCATCGACGCTGGCCTGGGAGACGTGCGCGGTGCCCAACAGGGTGTAGCGGACGCCGTCTCGCTCGACGATGGCATGCGGTTGGCCTTGCAGGCCGTCGTTCAGCGGTTCATTCATTCGGGATCGGGCTTCTGGGCTCGCGCGGCGAAGTGCTGTGCCGGAGCACAGAAAGGCCCGCAGCATAGAGGCTGCACGAGGTGCCGGCAAACTCGCGACGACGGTCTCGGCAGGGCCCGCGGTGGCCGTTCGGATGGGGCCGGCCAGCGCCGGCGCCGGCTCAAGCGCGGCCGAGCGAATCGGTTTGCCGAATCCGGCATCGGCGCTCGCGCAACTGCCGCGCGACCCGTATCCGCCGCGCGATGCGGCCGACGCGGCGGCGTAAGGTTGCGGGCAACGCCGTCAGCGGCTGCCCGCATGAGCGAACGGTCTGGCCGAAGCGGGAGGGGTGGGGCCCCGGCCAGACCGGTCGCGTTTGCTCGTCGGTGTTGGTTGTCTGGTAAGCCGCGCTGCTGGAACAGCGCGGCTCGAACAACGTCGCTACGTCAGGCGAACCCGTAAGGCAGGTTTTCGCTGGAAACCACTTTCTCGCCGACCTGCTCGCCGTGCAGGAACCGCAGCGCCGCGCCGATCACGTTGCCGTCGTCGGCGATGCGGTTGTGGCCCAGTCCCTGCGTGCTCAACAGGCGCGAGTCCGGCCAGTAGCGCGCGTAGCGTTCGCCTTCCGACCACGGCACTTCGCGATCGTCCAGGTCGTGCACGATCAAGGCCGGGCTGGCGATGGTCGGCGCATTGCGATGCGCCTGCTGCGAATCGAAGCTGATGCCGATGCGCGACTCGTAGTAAGCGAACATGCGCCGGCAGATATCCTCGCCGACCCACAAAAAACGCGCGAAACGCTTCACCGCGGCGACCGGATCGGCGGCTGGCGCGATCAGCACCACGCGTTCGGCGCGCATGCCGCGCGCCATCGCCAACAGCGCCGCCGCGCCGCCCAGCGAATGGCCGATCACCAGCGCCGCCGGGCCGTAATGCTCGCCGACCGCGAACAGATGGCGGGTGAAATCGGGCAGGGTCGCGAGGCGCCCGCCGCTGCGGCCGTGGCCGAGCTGATCGAAGGCGACCACGGCGTAGCCTTCCGCGCGCAATTGCGGCAGCCACTTGGCGACGCGGGTGCCGTGGCTCGACCAGCCGTGCGCAAACAGCACATACGGCTGCTGCTGCGGATCGCCCCAGACATAGGTGGCGATGGCATGGCCGTCGATCTGCAAGGTCTCCTCGCGCGCGCCGAAGGTCGGCGCGGCCAGGGCGCGCCGGCGCGAGGACGCGAACGGCGTGCAGAACAGCGTCGCGGCGCGGCGCATGGTCGCGTTGGGCGCGAGCCAGGCGCCGAGCAGGAAGCCGAAACGCAGCCGGTACAGCTTGATTACGTTACGAACGGTCGTGCTAATTTTGGCGATAAGCGGATACATGACGGAACCTCGTCGGTCGCTCAGGCGGTGGGGGAGGAAGCGTAGGAGCGGATCAGGCGCTCGAAGGCGCGACGGCCGCGTTCGGTGGCCGAGTCGTAGCCGAACAGACCGGAGTCGTGATGCACGACCAGGGCCAGTCCGTAGATTTCGAACGCCAGCTGCGCGGTATCGGTGTCGGCGCCGAGTTCGCCGCTGTCGATGGCCAGTTGCACGGCCTTGCCCAGGACCTGATACCAGCGTTTTTGCTGATCGACCACGGCGGTGCGCAGGGCGCCGGGGCGGTCGTCGTACTCGCTGACCGCGCCGAGCAGCACGCAGCCGCCCTCGGTGTGGCGGGCCCAGTCGAACCAGTTGTCGGCGATGGCGCGCAGCCGCGGCAGACCGCGCGGCTGCTTCAGCGCCGGCATCATCACGTAATCGACGAAGCGCTGGCTGGCCATGTCCAGCACCGCCAGCTGCAGATCTTCGCGCGAGCCGAAGTGGGCGAACACGCCGCTCTTGGACATACCCACCGCGGCCGCGAGCGGGCCGATCGACAAGCCTTCCAGCCCGGCCGAGCAGGCGATGCCGTAGGCCTGATCGAGGATGGCCTCGCGGGTGGCGGCGCCTTTATTGGTGGCGGTCAGAGCTGACATGGGGCGAAAATAGCACGTCCGTTCGTTTTATTGCGACCGTTCGTCGGCCGAACGGGCAAAGTCAGCATAGCGAGTTCGCGCCGCCGCGGCTGGCCCGGGCGGCACGCAGGATGTGTTCAATTGTGTTTGCCCGAGACCAGCGCCGCGTCGGGCGCTGTCGCGGGGTACGAACGGCGCGAGCCGCGACAGCGCGCTCAGTCGCGCGACTCGTGCGAAACGCCTAGCGCAGTGGCAGGCCAGGTACGTTTTCATCCGGCTCGCCGACCTTGCCGTCGCCGAGCGCGAGCACCATCTGCACGGTATCGAGCCAGCGCCCGTGCTTGCGGCCGATGCCGGGAAACACCCCGGCCAGCTGGAACCCGAGCCGCTCGTGCAAGTTCACCGAGGCCGCGTTGCTGCCGTCGCCGATCACCGCGACCATCTGCCGGAAGCCCAGCGCGGTGCAGTCCTGGATCAGCTGCCGCATCAGCGCGCGGCCGACGCCGCGGCCGTGGCAGGCCGGTTCGACATAGACCGAGTTCTCGACCGTCCAGCGGTAGCCGATGCGGGTCCGGTACGAGGTCGCATAGGCATAACCGGCGAAGGTGCCGACGCCGGCCTCGACGAATTCCGCGATCAGATAGGGATAACCGGCTTCGACGATCGCGCGCCAGCGGCGGCGCATTTCGGCGTCGTCGGGCACGTCGTACTCATAGGTCGCCACGCCCTCGCGCACTTCACGGGCGTACAACGCGGCGATCGCGGCCAGGTCGGCCTCGACGCCCGGGCGCAGCCGCAACGCGGGGCCGGCGGCGGCGCTCAATCGCGATACCGCTTGAGCAGGTCGGCGTAGGCATCGATACGGCGGTCGCGCAGGAACGGCCAGATCCGCCGCACGTGCTCGCTGCGGCCCAGATCGACTTGCGCCATCACGATTTCCGGCTCGGCGGTCCTGGCTTCGGCGAGGAACTCGCCCTGCGGCCCGAGCACATGGCTGGAGCCCCAGAACTGGATGCCCGAGGCGCCGATCGGCGAGGGCTCGTGCCCGACCCGGTTGACGCTGAGCACCGGCAAGCCGTTGGCGACCGCGTGGCCGCGGTGGCTCAGGATCCAGGCCATGCGCTGGCGGTCTTTTTCGTCCTGCTGATCGTCCGGGTCCCAGCCGATCGCGGTCGGGTACAGCAGCAACTCGGCGCCGGCCAGCGCCATCAGCCGCGCGCCTTCCGGATACCACTGGTCCCAGCACACCAGCACGCCGAGGCGGCCGACCGAGGTCTGGATCGGCTCGAAGCCGATATCCCCCGGGGTGAAATAGAACTTCTCGTAGAAGCCCGGATCGTCCGGGATATGCATCTTGCGGTACTTGCCGGCGATGGAGCCGTCGGCCTCATAGACCACCGCGGTGTTGTGATACAGCCCGGCCGCGCGGCGCTCGAACAGCGAGCTGACCAGCACCACGCCGTGCTGCCTGGCCAGCGCGCCCAGGCGTTCGGTGCTCGGGCCCGGGATCGGCTCGGCCAGATCGAACTCGGCCACCGACTCGTGCTGGCAGAAGTACGGCCCGTTGTGCAGTTCCTGCAGCAGGACCAGCTTGGCGCCCTGCCTGGCGGCTTCGCCGACGCGGCTTTCGATGTTGGCGAGGTTGGCCTCGCGCGAGCCGTGGTCGCGATCCTGGATCAGGGCGACGGGGAGGGTGGTGTGCTTCATCGAATCGGGTCCGTTTTCACTGGACGCTATGGTAGCTCGGCGGCCATGAGCGGACCCACCCACTCGCGCCCACGCGACCGGCGATGCGCGCATGTCAATCGACGTGGTGACGCCGGCCGGCAAGCTCCTGCCGCTTCAGTTCTGGATCACGGCGGGTTCGGGTCGATTCGCGCCGCTCGACGGGCGGGGCGCCGAAGCGGCCCCGCTCAATGGGCTCAGCCGGAGACCACGCCCTGCGGCAACTGCATGGTCACGCAATGCAGGCTGCCGTTCTGCCAGATCAAGGGCCGGCAGGGCACGGCGACGATCTCGCGATCCGGGAAGGCTTGCGCCAATACCGCCTGGGCTTCGCCGTCGCGGGGGTCGCCGTAGGCGGGCATCAACACGGCTCCATTGATAATGAGGAAGTTGGCGTAACTGGCCGCCAGTCTTCGGTTTTCGTCGATGATCGGCTGCGCCCACGGCAGCGCGAACAGGCGGTAGGGCCGGCCGTCGCGAGTGCGCAGGGCGGCCAGCTCGGCGGCCATGGCCTGCAGCTCTGGGTAGTGCGAGTCGGCCGGATCGTCGCAGCCCTGATAGACGATCGCATCCTCAGCGGCGAAGCGGGCGAGGGTGTCGATATGGGCGTCGGTGTCGTCGCCTTCCAGGTAGCCGTGATCCAGCCACAGCACCCGGTCCTGCTGTAGCCATTCGGACAGCTTGGCGGTGATCTCTTCGCGGCTGGCGTCCGGATGGCGCTCGTGCAAGCACTGCCAGGTGCTCAGCAAGGTGCCCGCGCCATCGGTCTCGATACCGCCGCCTTCCAAAGCGAAATCAATGCTTTGGCGATCACTCTTCGAGAAGATTCCCTGATCGTGCAGGCGCTCGACCAGCAGATCGTCCTGGCTGGCGTCGAACTTGCCGCCCCAGCCGGTGAAGCGGAAATCGAGCAGGCGGAAGCCGTCGCCGGCCTTGAGCGTGATCGGGCCGGAGTCGCGCAGCCAGGTGTCGTCGTAGGGCGCGTCGATGAAGCGCACCCGCTCCATGTCGATGCGCGCCGAGGACAGGCGCGCGCGCGCGTAGGCCTGGACGTCGTCGTCGGCCACGCAGATCAGCACGGGTTGGAAGCGGGTGATGGCCGCGACCAGGGCGATGTAGGTCTCTTCGACCTCGCCCAGGCGTTGCGCCCAGTCGGTGTCGGCGTTCGGCCACGCGATAAGGACCGCGGACTGGGGTTCCCACTCCGCAGGGAAGCGCAATGCGTTGTTAGTCATAACCTCAAAGGATAGGCGGTTTCGGCCCGACTTCGTTGGTGTCGGCCTTGTTCGCGACCACGTCGATCACCCGGCTCTTCTCGAAATACACGGTGAAGGCCGGATAGACCCAGCGGTTGATCTGCGGCCACTGCTTCTTCTGGCCGCCGCGCGCATCCAGGCGCTGAGTGGGCTCGCCGTAGCGGGCCTTGACCTGGTCCATGCTCTGGCCGCGCGAGGGCAATGCGGACTTGCCCTCCTGCTGCACGCGCTGGATCAACAAAGTCTCGGCCGAGGCGGCGCCGGAGAGGGCGAGCAGGGCGAGCAGCGGTGCAACGGCAATGCGCAGTTTCATGGCAAATCCACCTCGTCAAAGGACGCGGGATTCTAGGCACAAGGTGACGCTTAGCGGCAGCGTGCGGCCGTCACGGTTTTGCGAAGCTGGGGACGAAAGGGGTGGAATAACGAAGAAAGCCGCCTTGCGGCGGCTTTCGACTTGAACCTCGGGCGGCGGCGGGAGGCCGCCGGCGGGTCTTAGCGCTGACGCGCCTTGAAACGCGGGTTCGACTTGCAAATCACGAAGACCTTGCCGCGGCGGCGGACGACTTTGCAGTCGCGGTGACGGGCCTTCGCCGACTTCAGGGAGGACAGGACCTTCATGACAGACCTCGGCAAAAAATAGGTGGAAGAAGCGGGGTGGAAAAGTTAGCCCGCGATTATAGAGGACAAATCTTCGCCGGATCAAGTGCTTGCGTAGAAAAAATCCAGCCGGCGCCGGGAAGGGGCATCCGGAAGCGGGAATTGCCCGGATAAAACGGGCTGGCGCATCGCCTGGATCGGCCGGTCGCGGCGCCGATCGCGGCCCGGTCCGGGCGGCGCAAGCGCGGCGCGCGATAGCCGATCCATCCGCCGCCGAATCGAAACCGCGCCCGGCCGCCGCATAATAGGCCGCATGAACAGCGCATCTTCCGACAACAGCAGCATCCCCGTCCTCACCATCGACGGGCCCTCGGGCTCGGGCAAGGGCACCATCAGCCGTCTGGTCGCGCAGCGCCTGGGCTGGCATTACCTGGATTCGGGCGCCTTGTACCGGGCCGTGGGCGTCGCCGCCGGCTGGGCCGACCTGGACCTGGCCGACCCGGCCGCCCTGGTCCGCTGCGCCTTCGACACCCACATCGGCTTTCGCGACGACCCCAGCGGCGAGCTGCGGGTGCTGGTCAACGACCAGGACGCCACCGACGAGTTGCGCACCGAAACCGCCGGCGCGGCCGCCTCGGCGATCGCCGCGATCCCGGAGGTCCGGGCCGCCCTGAAGGACCGCCAGCGCGCCTTCCGCCAGCCGCCGGGGCTGGTCGCCGATGGCCGCGACATGGGCACGGTCATCTTCCCGGACGCCCCGTTCAAGGTCTTTCTGACCGCCAGCGCCGACGAGCGCGCGGAAAGGCGCTATAAGCAGTTGAAAGACAAAGGGGTTTCAGTTACTTTAGATGGTCTGCTGCGGGAGATTCTTGCCCGTGACGCCCGTGACGCCCAGCGCGCGGTGGCTCCTTTACGTCCGGCCATCGAGGCCGTCCGCATCGATACCACCGGGCTTGGAATCGACACGGTAGTCGAACAGGTGCTGGCGTTGTTGCCCGCGCGCTGAACGACGCGGCGCGAGCGGGGCGCTGTCGCAGCGGAAGGCGTTACCTCAACCATCCCATCGCAATTCCGCGATGGATCAACCACAACACATGATGCAGTTCCATCGCATCACATAACGGGTGGGTCGACCACGTTCTGCTTGCGTTGCCACGACGGCAACGATGTCAAACGGTGCGATCCGTGTGTTCAACTGAGATATTCAATCCAATGACCGAATCATTTGCCGAACTGTTCGAAGCCAGCCAGCAATACCTGGCCAAGCTGAAGCCGGGCGCGATCGTCACCGGTACCGTTGTGGAAGTCCGCAGCGACGTGGTGGTGATCAACGCGGGCCTGAAGTCTGAAGGCATCGTGCCGATCGAACAGTTCCGTAACGACGCCGGCGAGATCGACGTCGCCGTGGGCGACGAAGTCAAGGTCGCGCTCGACTCGATCGAGAACGGCTTCGGCGAAACCGTACTGTCGCGCGAGAAAGCCAAGCGCGCCATGGTGTGGGACGAGCTCGAAGAGGCGCTCGAAAAGAACGAGACCATCACCGGCCGCATCAGCGGCAAGGTCAAGGGTGGTTTCACCGTCGACATCAAGGATGTCCGCGGCTTCCTGCCCGGTTCGCTGGTGGACGTGCGCCCGGTGCGCGACTCCGCCTACCTGGAAGGCAAGGAACTCGAGTTCAAGCTGATCAAGCTGGACCGCAAGCGCAATAACATCGTCGTCTCCCGCCGCGCGGTGGTCGAGAGCGAGTACAGCGTCGAGCGCGAACAGCTGATGGAGAAGCTGCAGGAAGGCGCGATCCTCAAGGGCGTGGTCAAGAACCTCACCGATTACGGCGCGTTCGTGGACCTGGGCGGCATCGACGGCCTGCTGCACATCACCGACATGGCGTGGAAGCGCGTGCGTCACCCGTCGGAAGTCGTGGAAGTCGGTCAGGAGCTCGACGTGCGCGTGCTCAAGTACGACCGCGAGCGCAACCGCGTCAGCCTCGGCCTCAAGCAGCTGGGCGAGGATCCGTGGGACAACATCGCCCGTCGCTACCCGGCCAACACCCGCGTGTTCGGCAAGGTCAGCAACGTCACCGATTACGGCGCGTTCGTCGAGATCGAGCCGGGCGTCGAAGGCCTGGTCCACGTGTCCGAAATGGATTGGACCAACAAGAACGTCAATCCGTCCAAGATCGTGCAGGTCGGCGACGAAGTTCAGGTCATGGTGCTGGACGTCGATGAAGAGCGTCGTCGTATCTCGCTGGGCATGAAGCAGGTCACCTCGAACCCGTGGGAGACCTTCGCGGCCATCCACAAGAAGGGCGACAAGGTCGAAGGCCAGATCAAGTCGATCACCGACTTCGGCATCTTCATCGGCCTGGACGGCGGCATCGACGGCCTGGTGCACCTGTCGGACATCAGCTGGAACACCACCGGCGAAGACATCGTGCGCAACTTCAAGAAGGGCGACACGCTGGAAGCCGTGGTTCTGGCCGTCGATCCGGAGCGCGAGCGCATCTCGCTCGGCGTGAAGCAGCTCGAGCAGGACCCGATGGGCCAGTATGTGGCTTCCAACGCCAAGGGCACGATCGTCAAGGGCGTGGTGAAGGAAGTGGACGCCAAGGGCGCCACGATCGAACTCGCCGACGGCATCGAAGGCTACGTCGCCGCGCGCGACATCGCCAAGGAACGCGTCGAGGATGCCTCGCAGTACCTGAAGGTCGGCCAGGAAGTCGAAGCCAAGATCATCGGCACCGACCGCAAGGGCCGCAGCATGCAGCTGTCGATCAAGGCCAAGGACGAAGCCGAGCAGCAAGAGGCGCTGGCGGACTACAACCGTCACTCCGAAGCCGCCACCGGCACCACCAGCCTCGGCGCGCTGCTGCGCGAGCGTCTGGGCGGCAAGTCCGAGTAATCGCGGTATCGCCTGCCGTCCCGGTCGTACCGGGGCGGCGGCAATTTGTAACAACGGCGCCGCTGGCCGGCGCCGGTTTTTGCAGTCAGAGGTAGGGTAGTGCGGTCCGGCGGTCGCCGGACGGCGCTACCTCCGCCAGGGCGGCCCGGCCAAGCCGGTCCGCTCCGGCCTGCGGCAGGGGATCGCGCATGAGCGCGGTGCCGCATCTTCTTCAACGACCTTCTATAAGGCCAGGCACCACACCGCATGACCAAATCCGAGCTCATCGAGATCCTTTCGCAGCGTCAGGCCCACCTCAAGGGCGACGATGTGGATCTGGCGGTGAAGGCCTTGCTGGAAATGATGGGCGGTGCCCTGTCGGCCGGCGAGCGGATCGAGATCCGCGGATTCGGCAGCTTCTCGCTGCACTACCGTCCGCCGCGCCTGGGGCGCAACCCCAAGACCGGCGAATCGGTCGCGCTGCCCGGCAAGCACGTGCCGCACTTCAAGCCCGGCAAGGAATTGCGCGAGCGCGTCAGCGGCGTCACGCCGTTGGACGAGGAAGCCTGAGGGGTTTCGAGCAATGAGTTGAGAGGAGTGAGGAGTGAGCGAAAGCCGCTCTCTCGTTGTCCCTCCCATGCTCGACAGCAGCTCGCCCGCGACCCGGGGGCTCGGTTCCGATGCCTTCTGCTCTTACTCGTTCCTCACTCCTGTGAACTCTCTACTGCTCCCCGCCTATACGCGGCGTCCATCCGTGTCCGTTAAGCTAGGCGCGACACGCACGAGATCGTGCACGACTGATCGGAACCCCACATGCGCGTGATCCGTCTCCTCATCGCCCTGGTCTTTCTGGCCACCGGCGCGATCCTGGGCGCCCTCAACCGGCAACTGGTCAGCATCGACCTGGGCATCGGCTTCATTCCGGCGACCTCGCTCGGCATCGCCCTGATCGTGGCGCTGCTGATCGGCGCCTTGATCGGCGGCCTGGCCATCAGCGCCAGCGTGGTGCTGCCGCTGCGCCGCCGTCTGGCCCGCGCCGAACGCGACGCGCGCGGCGGCCCGGCGACCAGCGCGCCGACGCTCACCGGCCCCGAGGTCTGAGCATGGAATTCATCAGCCAGTGGTTCTGGTTCTTCCTGTTGTTGCCGATCGCCGCCGTCAGCGGCTGGGTGATCGGCCGCCGCGGCGGCGAACGCCATAGCGACAACCAGGTCAGCCGCCTGTCCACCACCTATTTCCGCGGCCTGAACTACCTGCTCAACGAGCAGCCCGACAAAGCGATCGAGTTGTTCCTGCACATCGCCGAACTCGACAAGGACACCTTCGAAACCCAGGTCGCGCTCGGCCATCTGTTCCGCCGTCGCGGCGAGGTCGATCGCGCCATCCGCCTGCACCAGGCGCTGGTGCAACGGCCCGGGCTGAGCGATCAGCAGAAGGTGCAGGCGCTGCTGGCGTTGGGCGAGGACTACATGCGCTCGGGCCTGCTCGATCGCGCCGAAACCGTCTTCAGCGATCTGGTCGCGCTGGACATGGCGCCGCTGGCCTTGCGCCATCTGATTGGCATCTACCAGTCCGAACGCGACTGGGACAAGGCGATCGAGAACGCGCAGCGTTTCGAAGCCGCGACCGGCGAGCCGATGGGCAAGCTGATCGCCCAGTTCGAATGCGAACTGGCCGACCGCCATCGCGCTGCCGGCGACAGCGACGCGGCGCGCGCCGCGGTCAAGCGCGCCTACGAGGCCGACGCCAATTCGGTGCGCGCCGGCATGCTGGAAGGCCGGATCGAAGTCGAAGCCGGCAACGACGCCGCGGCGATCCGCGCCTTCGAACGCGTGGCCCGCGCCGATCCGGACTATCTGCCCGAAGTGCTGCCGGCGTTGCTGAGCTGCTACGAGCGCAACGGCGATCCGACCGGCGCGCGCGCGTTCCTGGCCGAGATGTGCGAGCACTACCGCGGCATCGCGCCGGTGCTGGCGCTCACGCGCATGGTCGAGGCCGAGGACGGCGTGCCGGCCGCGCGCGCGTACCTGGCGCGCCAGCTCAAGGACCGCCCGTCGGTGCGCGGCGAGGCCGCGCTGATCGACCTGACCCTGGCCGAAAACGCCGACCCGCTGGCGACCCTGCACGATCTCAAGCACATCACCGACCAGTTGCTGGTGCGCAACCCCAGTTATCGCTGCAACCGCTGCGGCTTCGGCGCGCGCAGCCATCACTGGCAATGTCCCAGTTGCAAGGAATGGGGTTCGGTCAAGCCGCTGCTGAATTACGCGGTGGTCTGAGTCATGGGGGCATGGATCGCGATCTTCGCGGCGCTGGGCGCGGCGGGCACTTGGCTGGCGCGTGCCTACGCACTGCGCCGCAACATGATCGACGAACCCGGCGAGCGCCGCAGCCATGCCGTGGCCACGCCGCGCGGCGGCGGCATCGCCATCGTCGCGGCGCTGCTGGTCGGGGCGATCGCGCTGGGGTTGCGCTTTCCTTCCTACGCGCCGAAGGCGCTGGTGTTCGGGCTCGGCCTGAGCCTGGTCGCGGCGATCGGCTGGGTCGATGACCACCGGCCGCTGTCGCCCTGGCTGCGCCTGGGCGTGCATGCGCTGGCGGCGGCCTTGCTCGCCTTCGCGCTCTGGCACAGCGGCAGCCCGAACTGGCTGGTGCTGGCCGCGTTCGTGTTGGCGCTGGGCCTGACCAACGTGTGGAACTTCATGGACGGGATCAACGGCCTGGCCGCCACGCAGACCGTCCTGGTCGCGCTGGCGGTGGCCTGGATGGGCGGCGGGGAGGTCTGGCGCTGGCTGGCGCTGGCCCTGCTGGCGGCCAGCCTGGGCTTCTTGCCGTTCAATTTCCCGTGCGCGCGGATCTTCATGGGCGATGTCGGCAGCGGCGCGATCGGCTACGCCGTGGCGGGGTTGATGGTGCTGGCGGCCGACGCCGGCCGACCCTGGCGAGGGATGACCCTGGCGTTGCTGCTGATCCCGCTGGCCGCGTTCATGGTCGATTCCAGCCTGACCTTGCTGCGGCGGGTGTGGCGCGGCGAACGCTGGTGGACCCCGCACACTCAGCACGCCTATCAGGTATGGGCGAGGCGCAGCGGTCACGCCCGAGTCACCTTTGCCTATGCGGTTTTCACGGGGCTGGCCGTAGCCTCCCTAAGCCTTGTGACCGAAGTCCGATTCGGTTTCATGCTGTGTATGGGAGCCGGGTGGTATATATCCGGCGCTTTTTTTTGGTGGCTGATCCAACGGACCGAAACCGGTTCCGGCGGCGCGGACAGCTGAGCGAACCGACCGATATGTATTGCAGGCGAGGCAGGGAATGAGCTCATTGCGTGATCGACTCAAGAGCGGACTGCCCCGATTGGCGGTGGTCGCGCACGATCTCGCGATGGTCTGGCTGGTCTGGCAAGCCCTGCACAAGCTGCGCTTCGGCATCGTCGCCACGCCGCCGCCCCTGCCGTTGTGGTCCACCGAGATCGCTCTGGTCCTGGCCGCGCAAGGCCTGGTGTTCTGGCAGGTCGGTCTGTACCGCGGCCTGTGGCGCTTCGCCGGCGTCCCCGATCTTTGGAACATCTTCAAGGCCTGCATGCTGGGCCTGTTCGCGATCGTGCTGGGCCTGTTCCTGTACAACCGCGTCGACCAGGTGCCGCGCACGGTGCTGGTGCTGTATCCGCTGGTGCTGATGGGCATGCTCGGCGCGCCGCGCCTGCTGTACCGCGCCTGGAAGGACAGCCGCATCGACAATGCCAACTCGGTATCGGTGCGCATCCTGATCCTCGGCGCCGGCCGCGCCGGCGAAGCGCTGGTGCGCGATCTGCGCCGCTTCGGCACCTATCACCCGGTCGGCTTCCTCGACGACGCCGCGCGCCTGCGCGGCAGCAAGGTGCAGGGCGTGCCGGTGTTGGGCAAGGTCGATGACGTCGCCGAAATCGCCCGCGAGACCGCGGCCAAGCTGCTGGTCATCGCGATGCCGTCGGCCGACGCCGACGCGATGCAGCGCATCGTCATGGCCTGCGAACGCACGGCGGTGCCGTTCCGGATGGTGCCGCGCCTGCAGGACGTGCTGGAAGGGCGTTCGTTGCCGGGCGAGCTCAAGGAAGTCGCGATCGAGGATTTGCTCGGGCGCAAGCCGGTGTTGCCCGACTGGAAGGCGATCCGGGGCTGGCTGGGCTCGCGTTCGGTGTTGGTCACCGGCGCCGGCGGTTCCATCGGTTCGGAACTGTGCCGCCAGTGCGCGCGCCACGGCGCCGGCCGCATCGCCCTGATCGAGATCGATGAACTGGCCCTGGTCACCACCGAGACCGCGCTGCGCCGCGATTTCCCCGACGTCGAATTCATTCCGATCCTGGGCGACTGCGGCGACAAGGCCGTGATCGAGTACGCGCTCAAGCTGGCCGAGCCCGACGCCGCTTTCCACGCCGCCGCCTACAAGCAGGTGCCGCTGCTGGAAGCGCAACTGCGCGAAGCGGTGCGCAACAACGTGCTGGCCACCGAAACCGTCGCGCGCGCCTGCCGCGCCGCCGGCGTGGGCACCTTCGTGCTGATCTCCACCGACAAGGCGGTCGATCCGGTCAACGTGCTCGGCGCGACCAAGCGCCTGGCCGAGATGACCTGCCAGTCGCTGGCCGACCAGCGCAAGACCCGCTTCGTCACCGTGCGCTTCGGCAACGTGCTCGACTCGGCCGGCAGCGTGGTGCCGCTGTTCCGCGAACAGATCCGCAGCGGCGGCCCGGTCACCGTCACCGATCCGGAAGTCACGCGCTTCTTCATGACCATCCCGGAAGCCTGCCAGCTGATCCTGCAGGCCTCGGCGATCGGCACCCACGAAGCCATCTACACCCTCGACATGGGCGAGCCGGTGCCGATCCGCCTGTTGGCCGAGCAGATGATCCGCCTGGCCGGCAAGCAGCCGGGCCGCGACGTGGCCATCGTCTATACCGGCCTGCGTCCGGGCGAGAAGCTGCACGAGACCTTGTTCCACGCCGACGAGCGTTACCGCCCGACCGTGCATCCCAAGATCCTGCAGGCCGAGCCGCGCGACGTGTCAAGCGGCGCGCTGGAGCATTCGCTGCAGCAACTGCGCGAGGCCTCGATCCGTTACGACCGCGAAGCGCTCGGCATCTTGCTGCGCATCGCCGTTCCGGAGTTCCAGCCGGTGGGTGAACACCCGGATTACAAGGAATCGGCTACCGTGGTCGCATTCCCCGCCCGTAACGCCAGGAAGATTTGATGGCTGCACGCATCCGCAAAGCCGTATTTCCCGTCGCCGGCCTCGGCACCCGATTCCTTCCCGCCACCAAGACCGTTCCCAAGGAAATGCTGCCGATCATCGATCGGCCGCTGATCCAATACGCTGTCGATGAAGCTATCGAAGCCGGTTGCGACACGCTGGTGTTCATCACCAATCGCTACAAGCACGCGGTCGCGGATTACTTCGACAAGGCCTACGAGCTCGAACACAAGCTCGAGCGCTCGGGCAAGCTCGAACAACTCGAACTGGTCCGCAACGTGCTGCCGCCGGGCGTGCGCGCGGTGTTCGTGACCCAGGCTGAAGCGCTGGGCCTGGGCCATGCGGTGTTGTGCGCCAAGGAAGTGATCGGCAACGAGCCCTTCGCGGTGCTGCTGCCCGACGACGTGATCTGGAATCGCGGCCCCGGCGCGCTCAAGCAGATGGCCGACGCGGCCCAGGCCACCGGCGCCAGCGTGATCGCGGTGCAGGACGTGCCCAAGGAACAGACCGGCAGCTACGGCATCGTGGCGACGCAGAACTTCGACGCGCGCCAGGGCCGCATCACCGCCATCGTCGAGAAGCCCAAGCCCGAAGTCGCGCCCAGCAACTTGGCCGTGGTCGGCCGCTACGTGCTCAATCCGGGCATCTTCGAACTGCTGGAAAACACCACCCCGGGCGCCGGCGGCGAGATCCAGCTCACCGACGCGATCGCGACCTTGCTCCAGCGCGAGACCGTCAATGCCTACCGTTTCCAGGGCACGCGCTTCGACTGCGGCACGCATATCGGTTTGATCGAGGCGACCATCCGCTACGCGCTGGATCACGAAAAGCTCAGCGACTCGGCGCGGCAGCTGATGCAGAACGCGCTGGCCGAACTGGGCGTGGAAGACCTGGAATAAGCCCACGCGGCGCGGCCGCTCAGCTCAGCCAGAACCACACCCCCAACGCCGCCGCGGCGCACAGCCCGGCGGCGTTTTGCGCTATGCGCCCCAGCCATCGAGTGCGCCGCGACCAGTCCTGGGCGGCGCGATCGCGCAGCACGCGCACGTCGCGATAGGTTTTCCATTGGCGCGGCGGAAAGCGGTTTTCCGCCTGCGCGGTCAGGCCCAGGCGACGCAGGCTGTGGCCCCACAAGGCCAGCGGCAGCGACGGCGCGAACACCACGCCGGCGATCGCCCGGCGCAGCCAGCGCCGCGCCTGTTCGGCGTCGCCGGCCTGGACGTGGCTGTGCACGATCTGCAGCCACTCGTGCAATTGCCACAGCCCGATCGCGCACAGGCCGACTATCGTCGACAACAGCCACAGGCTGCGTCTGCGGTAGGCTAAGTCGGCGCGGTGGATTTCCATCGTCTCGCTCCCGGCAAGCGACGGCACGGTCCGCGATGGACGGCGCTGCGGTCGCAGGCCGCCATCAAACCGTTCCGATCCGACCATGTCCATACCCGCCGAAAACTATTACCGCGCCAGTGTCGGCCACGACCGTCGATGGTCGCCGCTGGAAGGCCCGGCGCAGGCGAGAGTGTGCGTGATCGGCGGCGGGTTCGCCGGGCTCAACACCGCGTTGGGACTGGCCGAACGCGGCCTCGACGACGTGCTGCTGATCGAGGCGCAACGGATCGGCCACGGCGCCTCCGGACGCAACGGCGGCTTCGTGTTCGGCGGCTTCTCGCGCGGCGAGGACGCGCTGCTGCGCGAGCTGGGGCCGCAACGCGCGCGCGCCCTCTACGCCGGCAGCCTGGACGCGGTCGAGCTGATCCGCTCGCGCATCCATCGCCACGGTATCGACTGCGACGCGACCGAGGCCGGCATCGTCTGGGCCAACTGGTTCCGCGATCCTCACGTGCTGCGCTCGCGCCAGCGACTGCTGGCCGAACACTACGACACGCACTGGCAATGGTGGCCGCGCGAGCGCCTGCGCGAACGCGTGCGCAGCCAGCGCTATCACGACGCCTTGTTCGAACCGCAGGCTTTTCACTTTCATCCGCTCAAGTACGCGCAGGGCATCGCCGCGCTCGCGACCGAACGCGGCGTGCGCGTGCACGAGGGCACCGCGGCGCTCGCGCTCGAACGCGGCCCCTCGGGCTGGCGCGTGCGCACCGAACGCGGCGAGATCCAGGCCGAGCAGGTGGTGCTGGCCTGCGGCGGCTATCTGGCCGGGCTGCGGCGCGAAGTCGATGCGGCGGTGATGCCGATCGCGACCTATGTGATGGTGACTGAGCCGCTCGGCGATCGCCTCGACAGCGCGTTGCGCACGCGCGCGGCGGTCTACGACAGCCGCTTCGCCTTCGACTATTACCGGCCGCTGGCGGACACGCGGCTGCTGTGGGGCGGGCGCATCTCGGTACGCGAACGCTCGCCGCGGCAGGTGCAGCGCCTGCTTTATCGCGATCTGCTCAAGGTGTTTCCGCAACTGGCCGGGACCCGGGTCGATTACGCCTGGTCCGGGCTGATGAGTTACGCGCGCCACCAGATGCCGCAGATCGGCCGGGTCGATGACGGCCTGTGGCTGGCGCAGGCCTTCGGCGGCCATGGCGTCGCCCCGACCACGTTTGCCGGCGAAGTGCTGGCCGCGGCGATCGCGCACGGCGACGAGCGCTGGCGCGAGCTGTCCGACTACGGTCTGGTCTCGGCGATGAAACCCGCCGGTCTGCTGGCCGCGCAGCTGAGCTACAGCTGGGCGCAGTTCAAGGACCGATGGAAGGACATGACAGAAGGAAGCAAGCGATGAGTCACGGCAATGCGGGCGAGGGCGGCGGCGAACAAGCGCACGGCCTGATCGCGTGGAGCGATTTCGAGAAGGTGCTGATCTGCGCCGGCACGGTCACCCAGGTCGAGGAATTCCCGCAGGCGCGCAAGCCGGCGTGGAAGCTGTGGGTGGATTTCGGCCCGTACGGGCTGCGCAAGACCAGCGCGCAGATCCGCCATCTGTATTCGGCGGACGAACTGCTCGGACGGCAGATCGTCGGGGTGGTCAATTTCCCGCCCAAGCAGATCGGGCCGTTCGTGTCCGAGTTCCTGCTGACCGGTTTTCCGACCGAGGAGGGCGTGGTGATCACCACCATCGAGCGGCCGGTGCCGAACGGGACGCGGCTGGCCTGAGGCCGCTGCGCGGTGCGGGGCTTGAGCGCCGCAAGCGCTCCAACTTGCGCCGTTGCGGCGGATTGGCCACGGCGGCGGCACAACTTGCAGGCCCGGCAGCGACTCCCAGACCACACCAATACAAAGCCGGCCGCAGATTAACCGGCTTCATTAAGTAAATTTAATGCCGCCAACACGCAATAGCGGCGGATCGGTTGCTAGCATCCGGCTGCGATCCACATTCCGATCGCGTTTCAGGGAGATTCGCCATGCGCCGTACGCTCGCCGTTTCGCTCGCTTCCCTCCTTCTGTCCTTGAGCCTCGGCGCCGTCGCCGCGCCGCAGCCCGCGCCCGCCACCCAGCCCGCATCCGCGACCAAGTCGGCGCCGGCCGCCGCCACCGCCGCCAAGCCCGCCGCCGCGGCCCCCGCCAAGTCGGCACCGGCCAAGTCGGCACCGGCCAAGGCCGCGACCGAACGTTGCCGCGACGACAAGGGCAAGTTCATCGCCTGCGCCAAGAAAGCCGAAACCAAGCACTGCCGCGACGCCAAGGGCAAGTTCACCGCCTGCCCGAAGTAAGCCGCGCCGCATCGGCTCGCGTTTTATTCGCCAGATCGCCGGTCGCGCGCGAGCGCGGCCGCACTGACGACCCGCTCCGGCGGACGATCAGCGTCCGCCGGAGTTTTTTCCTCAGATCGGGGCCGTCGCCGAGGCGGCTGAATCGCCTGACGGATCGGCTATGCAAGCCGATGCCACTGGCGCCCAGCGAACACCATCGCGACCGCGAAGCAGTGGATGCGAATCCAAGCGCGACCAACGCGACTCAGAACACGCCCGGCACCAGCCACCAGCTGCGCGTCTTGTACGCGGCCCATTGCGGGTAGCGCGACATGCTGGCTTCCTTCATCGCCATGTTCACCGCGAACAGACCCAGCCATACCCAGGCCAGTACCAGCGCCGGCAGCCAGTGCCAGACCATCAGCGCGAAGCTGCCGTAGATCATGATTTCGCCGAGATAATTCGGGTGGCGGACATAGCGGAACATGCCGTCGTCGATCAAGCCGCGGCGCAGGCGCAAGGTGAAATACTTTTGCGCATCGGCGGCTATCATGATCGCGCAGCCCAGGATGCAAAGGCTGATGCACAGGCAGAACCAGGCCGCGTCCGGCAGCGGATAGTCGGGCCGCGCCGTGCCGGAGATCAGCAACCAACCGAACACCCAGTACCAACCCAGCACGCTCAGGAACGAGTTGATGCCGCCGCCGATCGTCACCTTGACCTGCCAGCTCGGGTCCGGAAACGTCAGGTCCTTGATGATCCAGACCAGGCCGTAACTGCCGTGCATCGCCAGGTAGATCCACGCCGCGGTGGAGGTGTTGTGGTAACAGGCGATCAAGGCGCCGAGAAAGAAGAACGTGCCGGCCTTCTGGAAATTCACCACCCAGGCAAGTTTCCACGGCCGCGGGCCGCCGAGGAAATCCTGCGACAGGTAAGTGGTGAGGCGGCGCATCGCGACGGCCCAGCCGGGCGGCGAGACTGATTCGTTCATGGGTGACCGGTTCCGAAGGACGTGCGTATCAACGCTGCATCCCATCATGCCGCCCGCGCCGGATACAGGGGCGGATGCGGCCAAATGCGCAGGCAAAAAAAGAACCCCGGGTTATGCCCGGAGCTCTTCAGCGCAAAGCGCGATGCCGCGTTCGGCTTACAGCGACTCGAACACGCCCGCCGCGCCCATACCGGTGCCGATGCACATCGTCACCAGGCCGTACTTCTGCTTACGGCGCTGCAGGCCGTGCACGATGGTGGCGGTGCGGATGGCGCCGGTCGCGCCGAGCGGATGGCCGAGCGCGATCGCGCCGCCGAGCGGATTGACCTTGGACGGGTCCAGGCCGCTGTCGCGGATCACCGCCAGCGCCTGCGCGGCGAAGGCTTCGTTGAGCTCGATCCAGTCGATCTGGTCCTTGCTCAGGCCGGCCTGCTTCAGCGCCTTGGGGATCGCCGCGATCGGGCCGATGCCCATCACTTCCGGACGCACGCCGGCGACCGAGAAGCTGACGAAACGCGCGAGCGGAGTCAGGCCGTAGTCCTTCACCGCCTGGCCCGAGGCCAGCAACACCGCCGCGGCGCCGTCGCTCATCTGCGAACTGGTGCCGGCGGTGACGCTGCCGCCGAACTGGCCGTTGCGGAACACCGGCTTGAGTTTGGCCAGCGCTTCCAGCGACGCGTCCGGACGCGGACCTTCGTCGAGCTCGACCAAGCTCTTGCGCAGCTTGATCAAATTGCCGGACAGGTCGGGCTGGTGCGAGATCACTTCATACGGGCTGATTTCGCTCTTGAACTCGCCGGCCTGCTGCGCGGCGATGGCCTTCTGGTGAGAGGCCAGGGCGAACGCGTCCTGATCCTCGCGCGAGATCTTCCATTCCTCGGCGACCTTCTCGGCGGTAATGCCCATGCCGTAGGCGATGGCGACGTGGTCGTCGTTGAACACCGACGGCGACAGCGCGACCTTGTTGCCCATCATCGGCACCATCGACATCGACTCGGTGCCGCCGGCCAGCATCAGGTCGGAATTGCCCAGGCGGATTTCGTTGGCCGCCAGCGCCACGGCCTGCAGGCCCGACGAGCAGAAGCGGTTGATGGTTTGCGCGGCGATGGTGTTGGGCAGACCGGCCAGCAGCACGCCGATGCGCGCCACGTTCATGCCTTGCTCGCCCTCGGGCATGGCGCAGCCGATGATCGCGTCGTCGATGCGGTTGACGTCGATGCCCGGCGCCTGCGCGATGACCGACTTGAGCACATGCGCGAGCATGTCGTCGGGACGGGTATTGCGGAACACGCCGCGCGGGGCCTTGCCGACCGGGGTGCGGGTGGCGGCGACGATGTAGGCGTCTTGAACTTGCTTGCTCATGGCTTTCTCCGAAAGCCGGGAATCGGGAATCGGGAATCGGGAATCGTCGAAGCACAGGCCCGGCGATGTTCCGATTCGATTCTTGCTCCCGGTTTTTTTCTATATGGGGGCAGGAGAGGGGAAACGGGAGAAGAAGCCGTGCTTCTGCGATTCCCGATTCCCCATTCCCGATTCTCAGTTCCTAAGCGGCTTGCCGGTCTTGAGCATGTGCGCGATGCGCTCCTGGGTCTTGGGCATCTGCGCCAAGGCCACGAAGTGTTCGCGCTCGAGCTTGAGCAGCCATTCCTCATCGACCAGCGCGCCGCGATCGACTTCGCCGCCGCAGATCACGGTGGCGATGCGGGTGGCGATCTCGTAGTCGTGCTTTGATATGAAACGGCCTTCCAGCATGTTCACCAGCATCATCTTGAAGGTGGCGATGCCGACGTCGCCGGCGACCTGGATGCGGCGGCCGGGCAGGGGCGGGCGGTAGCCGCTTTCGGCCAGCGCGCGCGCCTGCGCCTTGGCCACGTGCAGCAGTTCGAAGGCGTTGAACACGACGCGGTCGCTGTCGCGGGCCAGCTTGAGTTCGCGCGCTTCGACGGCCGAGGTCGAGACCTTGCCCATCGCCACGCTCTCGAACGCGGTCTTGAGTTCGGCGAACACGTCGCCGCCCGGACCGGCCGCTTCCGAAGCGCGCACCGCGAATTCCTTCAGGCCGCCGCCGGCCGGCAGCAGGCCGACGCCGGCCTCGACCAGGCCGATGTAGCTTTCCAGCGCGAACACGCTGCGCGCCGAATGCATCTGGAATTCGCAGCCGCCGCCGAGGGCGAGGCCGCGCACCGCCGCGACCACCGGCACCAGCGAATACTTGATGCGCTGGCTGGTGGCCTGGAAGTTGGCCACCATCGCCTCGAAGCCCTTCAGATCGCCGGCCTGCAGCAGGCCCAGCGCGCCGGACAGATCGGCGCCGGCCGAGAACGGCTCCTTCGGCTGCCAGATCACCACGCCCTTGAACTTCTTCTCGGCGATGGCGATGGCTTCCTGGATGCCGTTGAGCACGTGGTCGTTGACCGTGTGCATCTTGGTCTTGAAGCTGATCACCGCGATGTCGTCGCCGTCGTCGGCCCACAGGCGGATGCCGTCGTTCTCGAACACGGTCTGGCCCTGCGAGAACTTCTCGCCGAGCAGCGCATCGGGGAAACGCTGGCGCGCATATACCGGGTTGGACGAACGCGGCACCTGGGCGTTGCGGCCCGGGCTGTAGCTGCCGTCCTTGCCGTGCACGCCTTCGCGGCCGTCGAACACCCAGTTCGGCAGCGCCGCGCTGGCCATGGTCTTGCCGGCGACGATGTCTTCCGCGATCCAGTCGGCGACCTGCTTCCAGCCCGCGGCCTGCCAGGTTTCGAACGGGCCCAGCGACCAGCCGTAGCCCCAGCGCATGGCGAAATCGACATCGCGCGCGGTGTCGGCGATCGATTCCAGATGGAAGGCGCTGTAGTGGAAGGTGTCGCGGAAGGTCGCCCACAGGAACTGCGCCTGCGCATTGGTGCTGGCGCGCAGCGCGGCGAACTTCTTCGCCGGGTCCTTTTCCTTCAGCAGCGCGGCGACGTCGGCATCGAGCTCGCCGGCGCTGACGCGGTAATCCTGCGCTTTCAGGTCCAGCACCAGGATGTCCTTGCCCTTCTTGGTGTAGAAGCCGGCGCCGGCCTTCTGGCCCAGCGCGCCTTTCTCGACCAGCGCGGTCAACCACTTCGGCGACTTGAAGTACGGATGCCACGGATCGTCGGGCAGGGTGTCGGCCATGGTCTTGATGACGTGGGCCATCGTGTCCAGGCCGACCACGTCGGCGGTGCGGTAGGTGGCCGACTTCGGACGGCCGATGGCCGGGCCGGTCAGCGCATCGACGGTGTCGAAGCCCAGGCCGAATTGTTCCGTGTGGTGCATGGCGGCCAGCATCGAGAACACGCCGACGCGGTTGCCGATGAAGTTCGGGGTGTCCTTGGCGATCACCACGCCCTTGCCCAGGGTCGTGGTCAGGAAGGTTTCCAGGCCTTCCAGCACCGAGGCGTCGGTGCTCTTGGCCGGGATCAGCTCGGCCAGGTGCATGTAGCGCGGCGGGTTGAAGAAATGCACGCCGAGGAAGCGGTGGCGCAGCTGCTCGGGCAGCACTTCGGAAAGCTTGTTGATGCCCAGGCCGGAGGTGTTGGAGGCCAGCACGGTGTGATCGGCCACGAACGGGGCGATCTTCTTGTACAGGTCCTGCTTCCAGTCCATGCGTTCGGCGATCGCCTCGATGATGAGGTCGCAGCCGCGCAGCTGTTCCAGGCCGGTGTCGTAGTTGGCGGCGGTCAGGCGCTCGGCCAGGGCCTTGCTGGCCAGCGGCGCCGGGCTGAGCTTGGCCAGATTGGCGATGGCCTTGTTGACGACACCGTTGGGATCGCCTTCTTTCGCGGCCAGGTCGAACAGGACCGTATCGACGCCGGCATTGGTGAGGTGCGCGGCGATCTGGGCGCCCATGACGCCGGCCCCGAGGACCGCGGCGCGACGGACTAGCAATTGGTTGGACATCGTCTACAACTCCTTGAAGGAATTCGAGAATCTGGGACGTGGCGAGGGGAGGTACTCACGCGGGCACTGGCTGCATCCAGCGCGGGCTCGCTGAGCGCGGGCGGGTGGGAGTCACCGGTGCACTGGGCACGCCGGCGGCGCCGGTCCCCGCCGGGACCGGGCCTGCGCCGCTCAGCTCTTGAAGCCGGCGGCGGCGAAACGGATCAGTTCGCGGGCAGCGCGTTCACGATGCGCCGACTCGGTGACACCGGCGGGACGCTTGATCAGGCCGAAATCGGCCATGGCGTAGGTCAGCGAGCCGGCCAGGAAGTCCAGGCGCCAGTACAGCTCTTCCTTGCTCAGCCCGGGCACCGCCACGGCGATGGCCTTGGCGAATTCGCGCAGCACGTGGCCGTAGTGGTCGGACAGGAACTTGCGCAGGCTGTCGTTCTTCTCGGCGTAGGCGCGGGCGATGACCCGCACGAAGGCGCCGCCGCCGTTGCGGTCCTGGGCCAGGGCCAGGGCGGGTTGGACGAACGCGGCCAGGATCGGCTCCAGTTCGCCCGGATGCTGGGCGATGGCGGCCTTGAGCGCGCTCATGCGTTGCTCGGTCATCTCGTCCATGCGACGGCGGAACACCTCGTTGACGAGGTTTTCCTTGCTGCCGAAGTGGTAATTGACCGCGGCGATATTGACGTCGGCGCGGCTGGTGACCTGGCGCAGCGAGGTTCCGCTGAAGCCGAACTGGGCGAACAGCTCTTCGGCGGCGCCGAGGATGCGGTCCTTGGTCGAAAAATGCGCGGTGGTGGACATGCGGTCGGGCGGACTCCGGAAACAGTGGGGGACGGCTGGCGGCGGTCTTGAAGCGGCGGCATGAATCAAACGCTTGTTTGATGCTAGTCCGCGGGGCGAGGGCGCGTCAATCCGCCCGCCTGACCGGATCGGTCGGTTTGCGGGGCGGCCGGGCGGCGGCAATGTGTCGTGGTTTGCACAATCGCGTGCCGGCCGCGCCGGAGCGATCCCGGTCTCATCGCGAAACCGACTTCGGTGTCGCCCGAAACCGGTGTGCCATCGCATCCAGGGTGTGGCGACGGGCTCGCGGTTACATGTAGAATTACGGGAGCCATATCGGCTAAACCCGCGTTTCGTCGCGGGTTTTCTGTTATTCTCAGGGCCGACCGTAAGCGGCCCGCCTACCCGGAGACTTTCCATGGCGCTGGAGCGCACCCTGTCCATCATCAAGCCCGACGCCGTCGCCAAGAACGTCATCGGCGAGATCTATTCCCGTTTCGAAAAGGCCGGCCTGAAGGTCGTGGCTTCCAAGATGAAGCACCTGTCGAAGCAGGAAGCCGAAGGCTTCTACGCCGTGCATCGCGAGCGTCCGTTCTTCGCCGCCCTGGTCGAGTTCATGATCAGCGGTCCGGTGGTGATCCAGGCGCTGCAGGGCGACAACGCCGTGCTCAAGCACCGCGATCTGATGGGCGCCACCAATCCGAAGGACGCCGCGCCGGGCACGATCCGCGCCGACTTCGCCGACAGCATCGACGCCAACGCCGTGCACGGTTCGGACAGCCTGGAGAATGCCGCGATCGAAATCGCGTACTTCTTCCCGGCCACCGACGTGTATCCGCGCTAAGCCACGCAACGAGTACGACGTGAACGATATCCGCGACACCGCAAACGATCTTCCGCTCGCCGGCGACACGCCCACGACGGAATCCGCGGTGCGCGCGGACATCGAGATCGTAAACGTTACCGGCAAGACCACGGCGCCGATGTCCCTCGGCGCCATGGTCCCCGACAACGGCAAGACCAATCTGTTCGATCTCGACCGCATCCAGCTCGAAGACTTCTTCGAGCAGACCCTCGGCGAGAAGCGCTATCGCGCGCATCAGGTGATGAAGTGGATCCATCACCGTTACGTCACCGATTTCCACGACATGACCGACCTGGGCAAGGTGCTGCGCGCCAAGCTCGAAGCGCATGCGCAAGTGCGCGCGCCGATGGTCGTGTTCGACAAGCCTTCCACCGACGGCACGCACAAGTGGCTGCTCGGCATGGACCCGAAGAACGCCATCGAGGCGGTCTTCATCCCCGACAAGGGCCGCGGCACGCTGTGCGTGTCCTCGCAGGTCGGTTGCGCGCTGAACTGCCAGTTCTGCTCGACCGCGACCCAGGGTTTCAACCGCAATCTTTCGACCGCCGAGATCATCGGCCAGGTCTGGGTCGCGGCGCGTCACCTCGGCAACGTCCCGCATCAGCAGCGCAAGCTCACCAACGTGGTGATGATGGGCATGGGCGAGCCGCTGGCGAATTTCGACAACGTCGTGCGCGCCATGAGCATCATGCGCGACGACCTGGGCTACGGCCTGGCCAACAAGCGTGTCACCCTGTCCACCGCCGGCATGGTGCCGATGATCGACAAGCTCGGCGAGGTCAGCGACGTGTCGCTGGCGGTGTCGCTGCACGCGGCCAACGACGAGCTGCGCAGCCAGCTGGTGCCGCTCAACAAGAAATACCCGATCGAACAACTGATGGACGCCTGCGTGCGCTACGCGCTGCGCAAGCGCGGCACCTCGGTCACCTTCGAATACACCCTGATGAAGGGCGTCAACGATCAGCCGACCCATGCGCGCCAGCTGGTGCGCCTGCTGCGCCAGTTCGACAACGCGGTGCAGATGAAGGACGCGGCCAAGGTCAACCTGATCCCGTTCAATCCGTTCCCCGGTACGCGCTTCGAGCGCCCGGACGAAGCGGCGATCCGCGCCTTCCAGAAACTGCTCAACGACGCCGGCATGATCGCGCCGGTGCGGCGCACCCGCGGCGACGATATCGACGCGGCCTGCGGCCAGCTCAAGGGCCAGGTCATGGACCGCACCCGGCGCCAGGCCGAGTTCCGCAAACAACTGCAAGCCCAGGGCTTGGATGGACAGAGCAGGGATATGGGCGATGCCGCGGCTTGATTCACCGCTCCAAGCCTCGCAAGGCCGCGGCGTTCGCGCCGCCCGCTGGGTGCTGCTGTCGGCCTTGGTCGTGCTGGGCGCGGGCGCCTGCAACCGCTTGAGCTTCATCAAGCCGAACTTGCAGCGTCACGACTTCGAGCACACCGGCCCGACCTACGATTTCAAGGACAAGCGCAAGGGCGCCGACGGCAAGAGCGCGGCGATGGGCCGGGCGTTGTCGGCGCAGCGCTACCTGGAGGCCGGCGACGTGGCCAAGGCCCGCGACGAGCTCAAGCAGGCGCTCAAGTACGATCCCCGCTCGGCCGAGGCCTACAGCCTGATGGCGGTGCTGGCCGAGCGCGACAACCAAAACGCCGAGGCCGGCGGTTATTACCGCAAGGCGGCCGAGTACGCGCCGACCCGCGGCGCGGCGCTCAACAACTACGGCGTGTGGCTGTGCGCCAACCAGCGCACCGGCGAGGCGATGACGTATTTCGACCGCGCCCTGGCCGATCCGCAGTACTCCACGCCGGCGGTGGTACTGGCCAACAGCGGCGCCTGCGCCGACAAGCTGGGGCAGGGTGAACGCGCCGACGCCGATTTGCGTCTGGCGCTGTCCATCGATCCGAACAACTCGATGGCGCTGGGCGCGATGGCCAAGCGCCAGCTGCGCCTGGGCAAGGCCTTCGAGGCGAGGGCCTTTTCTGAACGGCGATTAGCCGCTGGGCCTATTTCAGCTGAAGCGCTGATGACTGCGTCACAAATCGAACAAAAACTCGGCGACACGGCAGCCGCCGCGAGATACGTTCAGCGAATGAGGGCGGAGTTCCCTGACGCGCAGGGCTCCGAATCGGGGGATGGCGGTAAGTGATGATGCAGTCGAACGAATTCGCGACTGAGGTCGGCGGAAGCTGTGGCGCGCGTCTCAAACAGGCTCGCGAGACAGCGGGGCTGTCCATCGAAGACGTGGCCGCACGGCTGAAAATGCCGTCGCGTGTCGTCAAGTCGCTGGAAAGCGACGACATCGCCAGCATTGGCGCGCCGGTTTTCGTGCGCGGCCAGCTGCGCAGCTACGCGCGCCTGGTCGGCATCGACCTGGAAAGCCAGCTGAGCGGCACGCCGGTGGCTTCGACCGCCCCGTCCGAACTGGTCAGCCACACCCACACGCCGCGCTACCGCCGCGTGTTCGAGCAGACCACGCGCCGCGCTGTCTATATCGTCATGACCGCGGCCATCGCGGTGCCGATCTGGATCGCCACGCGTCATCCCAACAGCAATTCCACCGTGCAATCACTGGACATGGCGGCGCTGCCGGCCGGTCCGGCGGGCGCCGCGCCGTCGCAAGCGGGCGGCGCCGCGCAGGCGGATTCGGCGCCGCCGCAGCGCACGCCGCTGATCGCATCGATGACGCCGCCGCTGCCGCAGGCGCAAGCCCAGGCCGCGAAGACCCTCAATTTGAAGTTCAGCGGCGACAGCTGGGTGCAGATCGTCGGCACCGACGGCAGCAAGCTGGAAGAAGGCATCCTCGGCGCAGGCCAGGAGCGCAGCTACAACCCGGGCGACGTCGCCAGCGTGCGTCTGGGCAACACCTCCGCGGTCGAAGTCCGCAACGCCGGCCAACCGGTCGATCTGGCACCGTTCAGCCGCGCGAACGTCGCGCGCTTTACGCTATCCTCTGACGGTTCCCTCGCGCCGGTCTCCGACTGACCCGCGCCGCGGGTCCGCGAACACCTTCATCGGCCCGACGCTGCATCAAGTGCGGCTTCGGGCCGGTCCATTACGGCCCATTCCGCCGCGCCCGCGCGGCGGCGGGCCGTTCAGCCAGCTTACCGACGGCGCATCATGGCGATTGACGACCTGCTCGACGAACACGAACAAAGCGAACGCGTACTGTCCTGGTTGCGCGCCAACGGCGCCGGCCTGATCGGCGGCATCGCCCTGGGCCTGGCCGCGATCGGCGGCTGGAAGTGGTGGGGCAACCACCAGCTCGAAGAACACGGCAAGGCCGCCGCGCAGTTCCAGGCCGCGACCGATGCGGTCGATGCCAAGGACAAGGCCGCCGCGGCCAAGGTCAAGGCGCTGCCGGACGGCATGTACCGCACGCTGGCCTCGCTGGACCTGGCCAAGTCGCAGGTCGAGACCGACCAGCGCGACGCCGCCATCGCCACTTTGCAGGGCATCAAGACCGACGACGCGGCGATCGCCGAGATCGTCAATCAGCGTGTGGCGCGCTTGCTGATCGACGCCAAGAAGCCGGCCGATGCGGTCAAGCTGCTCGACAAATCGACCTCGCCGATGGCGATGGAAGTCCGCGGCGACGCCCAGCTCGCGCTCGGCAAGGCCGATCTGGCCCGCAACGACTACACCGCCGCGCTCGGCAAGCTCGATGAAGCCTCGCCGCGCCGCCGCCTGCTCGAACTCAAGCTCACCGAAGCCGGCGGCACGCCGGTCAAGCCCGAGGCCAAGTCTTAATGATCCAAGCCCAGAAGATGTCCTCCGGCGGCGCCGTCGTGCGCGCCACCGCCGCTGTCGTGTTGTGCGCGTTCGCACTGAGCGGCTGCTCCACCGTCAAGGGCTGGTTCGGCGGCAAGAAGAAGGACGACGGCAAGCCGAACGAGCCGACCGAACTCACCGACTTCACCGCCAGCGTCAAGGTCGACAAGATCTGGTCGGTCAACGCCGGCAAGGGCGAGGAGCGCATCGGCGTGGGCCAGGGCCCGACCGTCGCCGACGGCCGCGTCTATGCCGCCGCGCTCAAGGGCGGCGTGCACGCCTACGATCTGCAGACCGGCAAGGAAGTCTGGCACTACGTGCCCAAGCGCAAGGACAAGGACAAGAAGGACAAGGACATCCGCCTGTCCGGCGGTCCCGGCGCGGGCGAAGGCCTGGTCGTGATCGGCGGCCTGGACGGCGAAGTGATCGCGCTCGACGCGGCCACCGGCGCCGAGAAGTGGACCGCCAAGGTCACCAACGAAGTCATCGCCGCGCCGAGCATCGGCCTGGGTCTGGTGTTCGTGCGCTCCAACGACGGTCGCGTCACCGCGTTCGACGCCGCCAGCGGCGAGCGCCGCTGGTTCTGGAACCATGAAGTGCCGATGCTGTCGGTGCGCGGCAACGGCTCGCCGGCGGTGGGCCCGGGCTTCGTGTTCGTCGGCAACGACGACGGCACGGTCAGTGCGCTGGCCTCCAGCGACGGCCACACCACCTGGGACCAGTCGGTGTCCCAGCCCGAAGGCCGCAGCGAGCTCGACCGCATGGCCGACGTGGACGGCACTCCGGTGCTGGAAGGCACCACCTTGTACGCGACCAGCTTCAAGAAGCAGACCGTGGCGATCGACGCGCCGAGCGGCCGTCCGATGTGGTCCAGCGAGCACGGCGGCGTCGGCCGTCTGGGCCTGAGCGGCGACAAGCTGATCGTCAGCGATCCGTCCGGCACGGTGTACGGCCTGGACAAGAACGGCGGCAGCGCCTTGTGGTCGCAGCCGTCGCTGGCGCGCCGCAACCTGACCGGCGCGGCGGTGCAGGGCGATTACGCCGTGGTCGGCGATTTCGACGGCTACGTGCACTGGATGAAGCTGGACACCGGCGAGTTCGCCGCGCGCGCCCGCGCCGGCGGCAAGCCGCTCAAGGCCGCTCCGGTGGTCGCCGACGGCGTGCTGATCGTGCAGAACATCAAGGGCGAGCTGACTGCGTTCAAGCTGCAGTGAAGTGAGGCAGGCAGCGGGTCGTCGGGCATAGGGAAGGGACGGTTCGGCGCGGTTTTACCGCTGCGCGGCCTTCCTTCCGGTTCCCGATAGCACGTCCCGGCATGCGCGGCCCGGGCGGCGAACAGCCGTTCCGGGCCGTTCGTTTTATCGGTATCCGCCCGCCGCGGGCCCGTCCGCGCTCACGGCGACCTGGGCCCGAAGCCCGGTCAACCGGGCGCGCGAAAGCGTCTTCGCGCCCGCTCTGGCACTATGGCGGCCTGTTTCATGACGGCCGGCCTCGCAGAACCGGTTTCATGGCCGCCGGACGCCCGTCGATTCGGCGGCATGACCGCGATTCGACGATGGTCTGCTCCGCAAACCCGCTCTACATGAATTAGTTCCGTCGGGAGCCGAAGGCCGACGCCGCTGCCCGCAGCCGCGCACCTTCCATTCCCGATTCCCCATTCTCCATTCCCGGCTTCAAACACATGCTGCCCCTAGTCGCCCTCGTTGGTCGTCCCAACGTCGGAAAATCCACCCTGTTCAATGCCCTCACGCGTACCCGCGACGCGCTCGTCCACGACGAGCCCGGGGTCACCCGCGATCGCCACTACGGCGTGTGCCGGCCCGAAGGCCAGCGCCCGTTCGCGGTCGTCGATACCGGCGGTATCGCCGGCGTCGATGAAGGCCTCGCCGGCGCCACCGCGCGCCAAGCCCGCGCCGCGGCGGAGGAAGCCGATCTGGTCCTGTTCGTGGTCGATGGCCGCGAAGGCGCCTCGGCCCTGGACGACGAAATCCTGGCCTGGCTGCGCAAGACCGCGCGGCCGACCTTGCTGGTGGTCAACAAGACCGACGGCCTCGACGTGCGCGCGGCGATCAACGACTTCGCCCGCTACGGCATCCGCGATGCGATCGGCGTGTCCTCGGCGCACCGCCAGGGCATCGACGAACTGTTCGCGGAAGTGTTCGCGCGCCTGCCCGAGGCCGGCGTCACCGCCGAGCTCGACAACGATCCCAACCGCATCCGCGTGGCCTTCATCGGCCGCCCGAACGTGGGCAAATCGACCCTGGTCAATCGCCTGCTCGGCGAAGAACGCATGATCGCCTCCGAAGTGCCGGGCACCACCCGCGATTCGGTCGCGGTGGATATGGAGCGCGACGGCCGCCTGTACCGGCTGGTCGATACCGCCGGCGTGCGGCGCAAGTCCAAGGTCGAGGAAGCGGTCGAGAAGTTCTCGATCATCAAGACCCTGCAGGCGATCGAGAACTGCCAGGTCGCGGTGGTGATGCTCGACGCCGGCGAAGGCGTGACCGACCAGGACGCCAGCGTGCTCGGCTATGCGCTCGACTCCGGTCGCGCGCTGGTGGTCGCGGTCAACAAATGGGACGGGCAGACCGAGTACCAGCGCCAGCAGACCGAAAACCTGCTGACGCGCAAACTCGCCTTCGTCGAATGGGCCGAGAAGATTCGCATCAGCGCCAAGCATGGTTCGGGCTTGCGCGAGTTGTTCGCCGCGATCCATCGCGCGCACGCCTCGGCGACCACCGAAATCGGCACCAGCGAAGTGACCAAGGCGATGGAAGTCGCGTACGAGACCAATCCGCCGCCGGTGGTGCGCGGACACGTGGCCAAGCTGCGCTTCGCCCATCCGGCCGGTTTGAATCCGCCGACCTTCGTCGTCCACGGCACCCGTCTGCGCACGCTCGCCGACAGCTACAAGCGCTATCTGGAGAACTTCTTCCGCAAGCGCTTCAAGCTGGTCGGAACGCCGGTGCGGTTCGTGTTCAAGGACAGCGCCAATCCGTACGAGGGCAAGAAGAACGTGCTGACCGAGCGTCAGGTGGCCAAGAAGAAGCGCTTGATCCGGCATGTGAAGCGCGGCAAGTAAGCGTTTCGGCTTCGGCGGCTTCCTCGTTGCGGCCAGTCGCATCGCATCTGGTGTCGGGGCTGAAGCCCCTCCCACAAAAAACCTCGCGGCCTGCGAGGTTTTTTTGTTTTTCGGCGGGGCTTGCAGTGCGTTGCCCTGCGCCGTGGACAATCGGCCAGCACGCTGGAGAACGAAGGATTGCGAAGCAACGAAGTCTTTTGTGGGAGGGGCTTCAGCCCCGACTCGAAGCTTCACAGGCGAAGTAAGCGCAGACAACACCAGGGCATCGCGAAGCAACGAGGTCTTTTGTGGGAGGGGCTTCAGCCCCGATGCGAAGCTTCAGGGCGAAGTAAGTCCAGACAACACCAGGGCATCGCGAAGCAACGAAGTCTTTTGTGGGAGAGGCTTCAACCCCGACGCGAAACTTCAGGGGCGAAGTAAGCCCAGACAGCACCAGGGCATCGCGAAGCAACGAAGTCTTTTGTGGGAGGGGCTTCAGCCCCGACTCGAAGCCTCACGGGCGAAGTAAGTCCAAAGCAACGCCGACCTTCAGCCGCCGCATTTCCATCGCGACGCGCCGGCGATGGGCAACGGGCACAATACGGTTCAAGCCCCAAGCCCCGAACGCATTCCCCATGACCATCGCCGCCTCCGAGCTGACCCTGGGCCTGTTGGCCGGCGGCCGCGCATCGCGGCTGGGCGGCATCGACAAGGCTTGGCTGCGCCGCGATGGCGAAGCGCAGGTGCTGCGCCTGGCGCGCGCCTATGCGCCGCGGGTCGCGCAGGTGCTGGTCAGCGCCAATCGCGACCAGCAACGTTATGCCGCCAACGGTCTGCGCGCCGTCGGCGACGTCATTCCCGATCTCGGCCCGCTCGGCGGGCTCGATGCCCTGGCTTCGGCCTGCGCCACGCCCTGGTTGTTCACTCTGCCGGTGGACGCGGTGAACCTGGACGAAAACCTGCTGCCGGCGCTGATCGCCGCGCAGACCGGGCAGGGCGCCTACGCGATCGACGACGACGGCGTGCAGCCGCTGTTCGCGCTGTGGCCGGTCGAACCGCTGCGCGCGGCGCTCATGGATGCCCTGCAACGCCGCGCGCTGGCGGTGCGCGCGCTGCAGGCCGCACTCGGCATGACCGCGCTGCGCCTGGATGGCCTACGCTTCGGCAATCTCAACACGCCCGAGGATCTGGCCGCGGCCGGCTTCATCGCCGATCCGGATCCGTGACGCCCTCATTCACCCGTTGCGCGCCGCGCGACCGCAGAGCGATACGCCCATGACCGATTTCCCGACCGGCCTGTTGTTCGACGAGGCGATGACGATCCTCGCGCAAGTCGGCGCCGAGTACCGGCTGAACGCCGAAACCCTGGCCCTGCCGCGCTGTCACGGCCGCGTGCTGGCCCAGGACGTGGACGCGCCGCTGTCGCTGCCGCCGTTCGACAACAGCGCGATGGACGGCTTCGCCCTGCGTCAGGCCGACCTGGACGGCGAGCACACCGCGTTGAGCCTGATCGGCGAACAGTTCGCCGGCCTTGCCGCGGGCCTGAGCCTGGGCGCCGGCCAATGCGTGCGCATCACCACCGGCGCGCCGATGCCGGCCGGCGCCGATACGGTCGCGATCAAGGAAAACGTGCGCATCGACGGCGACCGGGTAATCGTGCCGGCGCTGGCGCGCGGCCAGAACGTGCGTTACGCCGGCGAGGACGTGGGCGAGGGCGAGCGCGTGCTGCGCGCCGGCCAGGTGCTGACGCCGGCGCGAGTGTCGCTGGCCGCGTCGATGGGGCTGGCCTCGCTGAGCGTGCGGCGGCGGCCAACGGTGGCGGTGTTCACCAGCGGCGATGAACTCGTCGAGCCGGGCATGCCGCTGGCGCCGGGGCAGATCTACGACAGCAACCGCGACCTGCTGATGGGCCTGCTGCGCGCCGACGGCCTGGAGCCGACCGCGTGGCCGCGTCTGCCCGACGACGCCAAGCAGGTCGAGATCGCGTTGCGCGACGCGGCCTGCGCCTTCGATCTGGTGTTCACCTGCGGCGCGGTCTCGGCCGGCGAAAAAGACCATATCCCGGCGGTGCTGCGCGAGTTCGGCCGCATCCATTTCTGGAAGGTGAAGATGCGTCCGGGCATGCCGCTGGTGTTCGCCAGCATGGATCAGGCGCGAATGCTCGGCTTGCCGGGCAATCCGGTGTCGGTGATGGCGACTTACCTGAGTTTCGGCCGCGCGTTGATCGACGCTCTGCAGGGCCGCGCCGAGCCGCGCGCGGTATTGCGCGCGCGGCTGGTCGGGTCGATCGAGAAGACCCACCCGCGCCGCGAATTCATCCGCGCGCGCCTGCTCAGCGACGACGACGGCGTGCTGCGGGTGGACCCCAATCCCGCGACCGGCTCGCACCGGCTGCGCGCGGCGGCCGATTCCGATGCGTTGATGGTGGTGCCGGAAGGGCCGCAGCGGCTGGGCGAGGGGGCGGTGATGGATGTGTTGCCTTATGCGCTTGGGTGAGGTGCCGCGTTTGCGAGCCATTGGCTCGCGCGGCACCGAACGCCCGAACGCTATTCGTTCGGGCCGGGGGGGAGGGGCGCGCGCCCCGACGCAACACAGCATCGCGCCCCATGCCCGCCGCCGCTCCCGCCACAGGCGATAATCCCCGCATGAGCATCGAATCCATTTCCCCGGCGCAGGCGCACCGGCGGCAACAGGCCGGCGCGATCCTGATCGATGTGCGCGAAGCGCACGAACGCGCCGCCGGTCACGCCGAACACGCGCGGGGCATCGCCAAGGACGCCCTGGAAGCCGATCCGCACGCGAATCTGCCCGACCGCGACGCCGACATTCTCCTGATCTGCCAATCCGGCGCGCGTTCGCTGCGCGCCGCGCGGACCCTGCTCGACGCCGGCTACCGCCGCGTGGCCTCGGTCGAAGGCGGCACCACGCGCTGGCTCGCCGAGGGCCTGCCGATGACGGTGCCGCAACAGTCCGACGACGAGCGCGACTTCCATGATCGCTATTCACGCCATCTGCGCCTGCCCGAGGTCGGCGAAGCCGGCCAGCGCAAGCTGCAGGCAGCGCGCGTGGCAATGGTCGGCGCCGGCGGCCTGGGCTCGCCGGCCGCGTTCTATCTGGCCGCGGCCGGCATCGGCACGCTGGTGCTGGCCGACGACGACGTGGTCGATCGCAGCAACCTGCAGCGACAGATCCTGCATACCGAAGACCGCATCGGCGTGTCCAAGGTCGAATCGGCGCGGATCGCGCTGGCGGCGCTCAATCCGCGGGTGAAGGTCGAGACCTTCGCCGAGCGCATCGGCTCGGACAATGTCGAGCGCCTGATCGGCGCGGCCGACGTGGTCTTCGACGGCGCGGACAATTTCCCGGTGCGCTATCTGCTCAACGATGCCTGCGTGAAGCTCGGCAAGCCGCTGGTGTACGGCGCGATCCATCGTTTCGAAGGCCAGGTCAGCGTGTTCGACGCCGGGCGCCATCGCGGCGTGTGTCCGTGTTACCGGTGCCTGTTTCCGGAACCGCCGCCGCCGGAAGCCGCGCCCAATTGCGCCGAGGCCGGCGTGCTCGGGGTGCTGCCGGGCGTGGTCGGGCTGATCCAGGCGACCGAGGTGATCAAGCTGATCCTGGGCCTGGGCGAATCGCTGGCCGGGCGCTTGCTGCATTTCGACGCGCTGGGCATGCGATTCCGCGAGACCCGGCTGCGGCCGGACCCCGAATGCCCGCTGTGCGCGGCCGGGCGCGAGTTTCCGGGGTATATCGACTATCAAGCGTTCTGCGCGGCGCAGTGACGGCTGCGCGGTCGCGTATTACGGGAGAGATCGGACGATGATGAAACCTTCGATTGGATCTGCCGGCGCGGGCCGTAGCGGTGCGAGCGCGATTGACCGGAATCGCTTCGCCGATCGGCGAAGCGAGCGTCGTCCGCACTCGCCATCGCCGCGTTGTTCGCGCTGAGTCTGTGCGCGATCCGCGGCGAGGCCGCCGAAGCGCCGACGGCGATGACGCGTCTGGCCGAACTCAGCGCGCAGCGGGTGTTGCTGGCCGACACGGTCGCGGCGAGCAAGCGCCAGTCGGGCAAGCCGGTCGAGGACGCGGCGCGCGAACAGTCGCAGTTGGAACAACTCGGTGCGCAGGCCGCCGCGCGAGGTTTGGCGCGCGAGCAGGCCACGGCGTTCTTCAAGGCGCAGATCGAGGCGAACAAGCTGGTGCAGTACCGTTTGCTGGCGCAGCCGTTGCGCAAGGCGGCCGCGGCGATCGATCTGGGGCCGGTGCGGCAGCGGCTGGATGGGATCAACGCGGAATTGCTGGACGCGCTGGCGTCGGCCTTGGCGGAAGCGAAGGAAGAAGGTTGCGTCGTGCGCGCTCATGAAGCGCAGCGGCGCGCGGCGCGGCAGCATCGATTGGATGATCTGCATCGCATCGCGTTGACGCGTGCGTTCGGCGATTTGTGCGCGATGCCTTAGCCGATTCAATACAAGCGCGATCGAATCGCGAGGTCTGTTGTAGGAGGGGCTTCAGCCCCGATGCTTTTCGCTCAGGTTGCGCTGATCCAAGACAGCTGATCGAAAAGCATCGGGGCTGAAGCCCCTCCCACAACAGACTTCGCAAGTCCGCGCTCAAGGTTGCCAGGTCGCGCCCGGTGACACGACCTGAGCTTGCGGATCATCATCGAATCCCGATTCCCGATTCCCGATTCCCGATTCCCGAATCCCGAATCAAGCCGCCGCCACCGCCTCGATCTCCACCATCCAGCCTTCCTCATACAACTCAGCGATGATCACCGTCAGCGCCGGCGTGTGCTTGCCGAGGATTTCATGGCGGATTTCGTAATTGCGCTGGCGCAGGCGGCGCTCGGTGAGGTAGGTCGTGACCTTGACCAGATTGCTGAAGTCCATGCCGGCCTGCTTGAGCTGCTGCTCGACGTTGGCCCAGGCGCGGCGGCATTGGCCGTCGAAGTCCTTCGGCAGGACGCATTTCTCGCATTGCGGCAACTGGCCGCTGATGAACAACAAGCGCTGGAAACCACTGATCTCGTGCGCTTGGGCATACGAAACTTCGTTGGGCTGGATCGCGTTGCGTTCCATGATGGCGCCTTCGTGGTTGTACCGCGTTGGAAAGTGAGCGGCGAGGGCGAAAGCGCGGCCGGGCACTGTCCCGGCCATGGCTGTCGAGGGCGCGCGCTCGCCGTTTCGCTCAGTCGATGAACTCCTTCAATGCCTGACCGTACTCCGGATACAGAGCGATGTTGTGATGGTCCGCGCCTTTCAGCTGGACCACGTCCACGCCTTGCGGACGGGTCTGCAGCGAATGGATCAGCCGGGTGGTGTTGGCCGGCGGAACCACGTCGTCGGCGGTCGCGCGCACGACCAGGATCGGGCCGAAATAGCCGCGCAGATTGGCGACGGAGTCGTAGCGGTCGCGCACCAGCCAGCGCGTGGGCAGCCAACGATAATGCGCCTGCGCGGTTTCGCTGAGGCTGTCGAACGGAGTCACCAGCGCCAGCCGCTGCACCGGCCGCTTGCCGGCCACGGCGCTGGCCACGCCGCTGCCCAGGCTGCGGCCGATCACCGCGATCGGCTGGCCGGGATGCTCGCGCGCGACCTGGTCGAAAATCGCCAGCCCGTCGGCGACCAGCGCCGCTTCCTCCGGCGCGCCGTCGCTGGCGCCGAAGCCGCGGTACGACAGCAGGTAGATGGTGCGATCGGGAAACCACTGCGCCAGGGTCTCGCGCATGTTCTCGACGCGCTCGGCGTTGCCGCCGAAATAGATCAGGGCCTTGTCGCGCCCGGCGTTGAGGCGCCAGCCGCGCAGGACGATGTCGCCGCGCGCGATGGTGTAGTCGGTCATGTCCACGCCCAGGCGCGTGCCCTGGGGGAAATACATGAGCTCGCGTTGCTTGACGTACATCCAGCCGCAGATGCTCAGATATCCGGCGGCGGCGACGCCGGCCAATGCAGCCAACGATTGAAGCATTCGGGGATTACGTGCCATCGATGCGGAAGCCTTCCTAGCGATGCGGAGGACGCGCGGTCTGCGGCCGCAGACGGCCGCCGGCGCGGTGTGCGATTACCGCGACGATAACCCGCCGCGACGATGCCCGCCAGCGCATCGTTTGCATGACAGCGCGACACGATCACGCGACTTGCACGGACAATGGCTAGGCTGGCCGCAGGCGGGCTCATCCAGTCGTGCCAGCAACCCTGCGTTCGCCGATGTCGCGGACGCATCGCCCTGCGGAGATCGCCGATGTCGCATAAGTTCGCCCTCGCTTTGCTGATCCTGGCCGCGCTGTGCGCCCCCATCGGCGCCGCCCGCGCCGCCGACCCGTGTCCGGCGCTGCGGGCGCAGGGCGGGGCGGCCGATACCGCGACCCGTATCGCCGCCGCGGCGTGCCTGGAAAACCTGCAGTGGTTCCGGCCCTTCATCGACACTCAGGGCCGGCTGGCCAGCGCCAGCGTGAGCGAGGCGGAAACCTCGCGCCTGGAAGACGGCGCCACCGAAACCTGGCGCCGCACCGCCAGCTACTGGCGCGACACCGGCCTGCTGCAGCGCATGGGCGGCTTCGCCGGCGCCGAGCAGTGCTTCGATCCCTACGGCAGCGGTTATTCGACCGTGGCCTGCCGCGCGTTCCTGATCGACAACCCGTGGTCGGCCGCGTTCGTGTCCTACGTGATGATGAAGGCCGGCGTGCGCGGCTTCCGCCCTTCGGCCAGCCATTACGACTACGTGCGCGACGCCTACCGGGCGCAGGACCAGAGCCCGTTCCTGTACCTGGACCCGGCCAGCTCGACCGCCGCGCCCGGCGATCTGCTGTGCGCGGTGCGTTCCAGCAACCGCGTCTACGGCTATCAGGGCCTGATCGCCGCGCTCGATGGCGGCAACGGCGGGCTCAACATGCATTGCGATGTCGTCGTCGGGGTCAATCCCAACAACGACGGCAAGGCGTATCTGATCGGCGGCAACGTCCAGCAGGGCGCGACGATGCGGCTGATGGCGGTCAACCGCAACAACCAGTTCTGGCCGCTGCCGCTGCGCAGCGAGACCCAGGTCGAGTGCTCGCCCGACACCGTCGCCGCCTGCGACATGAACAAGCTCGACTGGGCGGTGCTGCTCAAGCTCAAGCCCGAGGCCACGCTTTCCCAGCTGGCGCCGCCGACGCCGTTGTTCGCGCCGCAGCAGGCGCCGGCCTCGGCGCAGCCGTCGGGCTGCTGCGTGCAGTGCGTGCTGGGGTCGAACGTGCCGCGTTGTCCGAATCCGAATGCGCCGGGGATCAGGCCAACCGAAGGGGACTAATACCACTGAACCAACCGAAGCGAAGTTCTTCAGGATGGTTTTGCACCGGTCGCTCAGAACCCCCTGGCTTGGGCTGTAGCGCTTTCGTGGGTCGCGACGGTTAGGACAGCCAACCCACCCTCAACCATGCTCCCTCTGCGCCGCCTCGAACGCCGCCAACTGCTCCGGCGTAGCCTCCTTCTGAAACTTGGCCTTCCATTCCCCGAACGGCATGCCGTAAACAGCTTCGCGCGCCTCGTCCTTGCTCATGCCGATGCCGCGCGCCTGCGCCGCTTCGCGGTACCAGTCGGCCAGGCAGTTGCGGCAGAAGCCGGCCAGGATCATCAGGTCGATGTTCTGCACGTCGCTGCGCTCGTGCATCATGTGCGCGAGCAGGCGGCGGAACGCGGCGGCCTGCACGGCGATGGTTTCGTGATCGGCCGGGGCGTGGTCCGAAGTCGGGTCGGGGAGGCTCATGACGGGGCTCGCGATGCGATTAGGGGGAGGGATCGGCGAAAATCGCGCGAACGAATGGGGGATAATGCGCGGCCACGACTTTACCGCAGAGCCTTCGACCCCGCATGACGCCCGCATCGCACCCGGCCCGCATCCTCGACGGCAAGCGCATCGCCGAGGACCTGCTCGACAACCTCAAGGCCCAGATCGACGCGCGCGTCGCCGCCGGCCTGTCGCGGCCCGGGCTGGCGGTGGTGCTGGTCGGCGCCGATCCGGCCTCGGCCGTGTATGTGCGCAACAAGCGCCGCGCCGCGCAGAAGATCGGCATCCGCGCGATCGACTACGACCTGCCGGCCGACACCGGCAACGATGAACTCCTCGCCCTGATCGACCGGCTCAACGCCGATCCCGATGTCCACGGCATCCTGGTGCAGTTGCCGCTGCCGGACCGGCGCGACGCGACCGCGCTGATCCACCGCATCGACCCGAACAAGGACGTGGACGGCTTCCATCCGGAAAACGTCGGCCATCTGGTGCTGCGCCAGTTCGGCCTGCGTCCGTGCACGCCGCGCGGCATCACCATGCTGCTGGGCTACACCGACCGGCCGGTGCGCGGGCAGAGCGCGACCATCGTCGGCGTCAGCAACCACGTCGGCCGGCCGATGGCGCTGGAGCTGATGATCGCCGGCTGCACGGTCACCAGCTGCCACAAATTCACCCCGCCGGCGGTGCTGGAAGCCTCGGTGCGCGGCGCCGACATCCTGGTGGTGGCGGCCGGCCGGCCGGGCCTGATCCCGGGCGAATGGGTCAAGCCGGGGGCGGTGGTGATCGACGTCGGCATCAACCGCCTGGACGACGGCCGCCTGGTCGGCGACATCGGTTTCGAGGCCGCGGCCCAGCGCGCCAGCTGGATCACCCCGGTGCCAGGCGGGGTCGGGCCGATGACTGTCGCGACCTTGATGCAGAACACGCTGGAAGCGGCCGAGGCGGCGGATCGGGGCTGAGCGGGACGCATAGGCGGCTGGGGCAGGTGGTCACGGTCGCGCGCCGCTTTTTTTGCTCGTCATTCCCGCGGACGCGGGAATCCAGTGACTTCAGCCGGTACTTTCCCGGCCTGCGCTCGGTCGGACTTCAAGCGTTCTCGCACGAAAGGCCCTGGATTCCCGCGTTCGCGGGAATGACGGGCAAATACTTTCCGGCCTGCGTTCGGCCGGACTTCACGCGTTCTCGCACGAAAGGCCCTGGATTCCCGCGTTCGCGGGAATGACGGGCAAATACTTTCCCGGCCTGTGTCCGGCCGGACTTCAAGCGTTCTCGCACGAAAGGCCCTGGATTCCCGCGTTCGCGGGAATGACGAGCAAATACTTTCCCGGCCTGCGTTCGACCGGACTTCACGCGTTCTCGCACGAAAAGCCCTGGATTCCCGCGTTCGCGGGAATGACGAGCAGATACTTTCCGGCCTGCGTTCGGCCGGACTTCAGGCGTTCTCGCACGAAAGGCCCTGGATTCCCGCGTTCGCGGAAATGACGGGCAAAAAAGCCGCGGCCCAAGCGCCGCTCGGCTCCCAACACCCAAAGCCCCGCTTAATCCCCGGCGAAAAGCCGCAAACAGAACGCCGCTTTCCGCCCGCAACCCCAGCGCCGGACCCCCGGTTCGGGTTAGAATGGCGCGCTTCATCCTCCCGGGCCCGCCCATGCTGCGCATCCAGGCTGAAGCGCTTACTTACGACGATGTCTCTCTCGTCCCCGCGCATTCGATCGTCCTGCCTAAGGACGTAAACCTCTCCACCCGCCTGACCCGCGACCTGTCGATCCGCCTGCCGATCCTGTCGGCCGCGATGGACACCGTCAGCGAAGCCCGCCTCGCCATCGCGCTGGCCCAGCTCGGCGGCATCAGCATCCTCCACAAGAACATGAGCCTGGAAGCCCAGGCCGCGCAGGTCGCCAAGGTCAAGAAGTTCGAGGCCGGGGTGATCCGCGAACCGTTCACGGTGGGGCCGGAAACGACCATCGGCGAAGTGCTCAAGCTGACCCGCGCGCGCAACATCTCCGGCGTGCCGGTGGTCGATGGCGGCCAGCTGGTCGGCATCGTCACCAGCCGCGACATGCGCTTCGAGACCAAGCTCGACGATCCCGTCCGCCACATCATGACCAAGCGCGATCGCCTGGTCACCGTTGGCGAAGGCGCCAGCGACGATGAAGTCGTGCAGCTGCTGCACAAGCACCGCATCGAAAAGATCCTCGTGGTCAACGACGGCTTCGAGCTGCGCGGCCTGATCACGGTCAAGGACATCCAGAAGAAATCCGACAACCCCAACGCCGCCAAGGACAGCGCCGAGCGCTTGCTGGTCGGCGCGGCGGTCGGCGTCGGCGGCGACACCGAGGCGCGTGTGGAAGCGCTGGCCGCGGCCGGCGTGGACGTGATCGTGGTCGATACCGCGCACGGCCATTCGCAGGGTGTGCTCGACCGGGTGAAGTGGGTCAAGACGCGCTTCCCGCAATTGCAGGTGATCGGCGGCAACATCGTCACCGGCGAAGCGGCGCTGGCGCTGATGGATCACGGCGCCGATGCGGTCAAGGTCGGCGTCGGCCCCGGTTCGATCTGCACCACCCGCGTGGTCGCCGGCGTCGGCGTACCGCAGGTGACGGCGGTGGCGATGGTGGCCGAGGCGCTGCAGGATCGCATCCCGCTGATCGCCGACGGCGGTATCCGCTATTCCGGCGATATCGGCAAGGCGCTGGTCGCCGGCGCGTCCACGGTCATGGTCGGCGGCCTGTTCGCCGGCACCGAGGAAGCGCCGGGCGAAATCGAACTGTTCCAGGGCCGCAGCTACAAGAGTTATCGCGGCATGGGCAGCATCGGCGCGATGGAGCAGGGCTCCAAGGACCGCTATTTCCAGGACGCTTCCGACGCCGACAAGCTGGTGCCGGAAGGCATCGAAGGCCGCGTGCCTTATCGCGGCTCGCTCAGCGGCGTGGTCCATCAGCTCGCCGGCGGCCTGCGCGCCACCATGGGCTACGTGGGCTGCGCGACCATCGAGGACATGCGCAAGAAGCCCAGCTTCGTGCGCATCACCAACGCCGGCTCGCGCGAAAGCCACGTGCACGATGTGCAGATCACCAAGGAACCGCCGAACTATCGCGCCGGCTGACGCCGGCGCGCGGGATTCGTGATTCGGGATCAGGGATTCGGTAAAGCCGACCCGTTTCCGAATCCCGGCGTTCCGCCTTCACCGAATCCCGAATCACGAATCCCCAATCCCGGCCCCCATGACCGACATCCATAGCGACAAGATCCTGATCCTCGACTTCGGTGCGCAGTACACGCAGTTGATCGCGCGGCGTATCCGCGAACTCGGCGTGTATTGCGAAATCTGGGCCTGGGACCACGATCCGGCGGAAATCGCCGCCTACGGTGCCAAGGGCATCATCCTGTCGGGCGGTCCGGAATCGACCACCGAACACGGCTCGCCGCGCGCGCCGCAGCAGGTGTTCGACGCCGGCCTGCCGATCCTGGGCATCTGCTACGGCATGCAGACCATGGCCAAGCAGCTCGGCGGCGAAACCGAAGCGGCGGATCAGCGCGAGTTCGGCCACGCCGAAGTGTCGCTGGTCGCGCACGATCGCCTGTTCGACGGCTTGAAGGATCATCCCGGCTCGCCGCCGCGCCTGGACGTGTGGATGAGCCACGGCGACCACGTGTCGAAGGCGCCGGAGGGTTTCGTCGTCACCGCCAAGACCGACCGCATCCCGGTCGCCGCCTTCGCCAACGACGCGCGCGGCTGGTACGGCGTGCAGTTCCATCCGGAAGTCACCCATACCAAGCAGGGCCAGACCCTGCTGCGCCGCTTCGTGGTCGATATCTGCGGCTGCCAGACGCTGTGGACCGCCGCGCATATCATCGACGACCAGATCGCGCGCGTGCGCGAGCAGGTCGGCAGCGACGAAGTGATCCTCGGCCTGTCCGGCGGCGTCGATTCCTCGGTGGTCGCCGCGCTCCTGCACAAGGCGATCGGCGACCAGCTGACCTGCGTGTTCGTCGACACCGGCCTGCTGCGCTACAACGAAGGCGACCAGGTGATGGCGATGTTCGCCGAGCACATGGGCGTCAAGGTCGTGCGCGTCAACGCCGCCGACCGCTACTTCGAAAAGCTCGCTGGCGTCAGCGATCCGGAAGCCAAGCGCAAGATCATCGGCAACCTGTTCGTCGAGATCTTCGACGAGGAATCGCAGAAGCTCGCCAACGCCAGGTGGCTGGCGCAGGGCACGATCTACCCGGACGTGATCGAGTCGGCCGGCAGCAAGACCGGCAAGGCGCACGTCATCAAGAGCCACCACAACGTCGGCGGCCTGCCCGAGCACATGAAGCTCGGCCTGGTCGAACCTTTGCGCGAGTTGTTCAAGGATGAAGTGCGGCGCCTGGGCGTCGAGCTCGGCCTGCCGCGCGAGATGGTCTACCGCCATCCGTTCCCGGGCCCGGGCCTGGGCGTGCGCATCCTCGGCGAGGTCAAGCGCGAATACGCGCAGCTGCTGGCCCAGGCCGATCACATCTACATCGACGAACTGCGCAAGGCCGGTCTGTACGACAAGACCAGCCAGGCCTTCGCGGTGTTCCTGCCGGTCAAGTCGGTCGGCGTGGTCGGCGACGCGCGCGCCTACGAGTGGGTGATCGCGTTGCGCGCGGTGGAAACCATCGACTTCATGACCGCGCATTGGGCGCATCTGCCGTACGAATTCCTCGGCACGGTGTCCAACCGCATCATCAACGAGTTGCGCGGGGTTTCGCGCGTGGTCTACGACATCAGCGGCAAGCCGCCGGCTACGATCGAGTGGGAATGAGGCAAGCGCGCGCGGCGCGCTGAGCGAAGCGATATCGACCGCCTGCGCATTCCGTGCGCAGGCGGTTTGCGTTTGTGGAGGCGTGAAACGAAATCTGTCCGCGTATCGCGGCCCGAAGACACGTGGCCGCTGGCGGGCGAGCGCATCGCAATCCGATCGCCGCCGCGATGGCCCGCGCTGCCGCAGCGTCGAGCAGGCAATCGGATTCGCACCGGCGCGACGGACGCCGGATATGTGATAGCTAACGCGTTTTCGCCCGCATCCGGCGACTAGGGTTCGTTTACCCCCGCGCACCGAAAACCGCCGCCACCGGTACAAGGATGTTCGAAAGGGATGGACGAGTTCGTCATCGTCAGCCTGTTCCTGTCGTCGGCCCGCCGGCCGTTGCGCCGCGCCCGTGCCGCGATCGTTTCCAGCCCGGCGCCAACCGCGCGCATCGTGCCCCTCGCAACCACGAACCCCTGCGGCGAGGTTCGCCTCCATGCGAACGCCGGCAATCGCCGGTCGCGCCGCATCGGCGGCATCGCGCAAACAGCAATGGCCGCGGACGGAGTCGCGGCGAACCGCGCTGGACGGCGTCCGCCGCCGGCGCCCGAGACGGCCGGGAAAGGACGCTCCCGGTTGTCCCTCATCAATGGAGAGGACGATGAATAGGAAGCCCCGTATCAAGCTGCTGATGGCGTGCTGCGCGTTCGCGATCGGCCTGGGCGTCAGTCTTACCGCGTTCGCGCGGCCGTGCTGCAGCAATTGCGATCCGAACGATCCGGATTCGCGTTGCTGGGCCATCTGCTCGCCGGACTGCTGAGCCGGCAGTGGGGAAGGGGCGGGCGACCGCCTCTTCCCTCAACGCATCCATCGACTCCGAGCCGCGGCCCAATTAGGACCGATTCTGTCCGCAACACCTCGTAGCCTGATCTCAAGCCGGCCCGCCGCCGGTCTTCGCGACGCTCAGCGGCGATCTTCGCCGCGGCCGTCGCCGTCTTGTCGATTCGCGCCGGCCCGATTCGTCGTCTCAGACAAGGGCGGCCGAATCCGCGCGATGCGCAAGCGGAATTTGCGCCGCCCGACATCGATCAGGAGCAATGCCATGTCGAGAACTCTGCCGGTAGCCGCGGCCCTGCTGGCGCTGCCGCATCTGATGGCGATAGCCGCGTCGCGCAACGAGCCGCCCGCGCGCGCGCGAACCGTAGCGACCCGTCCCGACATCGTCTGCGTGGCGGTGGCGCCGCGCGACAAGGCCGTCGCGCGCGGCGCGGGAGCGGCGGCGCCGCGTTATCTGCAGCGCTGACCTCGCCATCATGGCGCTGGCGCTGCGCCGCACGCGCCAGTGTCAGCGCCAGACCTGCAAGGCCGTGCGCAACACCTCGTGCAGTTGCGCCGCGCTGGCGCCGTCGCGCGCCTGGATCGACAGGCCTTGCACCACCGTGGCGAGGAATTTCGCCAGCGCGGCCGCGTCGGCGCCGGCGTCGACATCGCCTTCGCGCTGGCCGCGTTCGATGCGGGCGCGAAAGCCGGCTTCGATCGACAGACGGTGCGCGCTCAGTTCCTCGCGCAGATGCGCGGCCGCGCCGCCGCCGCCCACATCGGCGGCGATCAGCATGCAACCCGCGGGTTGTCCGCAGCCGCTGAATCCGTTCGCGATGGCGGCGAACAAGCGCTCGAACGCCTCGCGCGCGGTTACTCCCTGCGCCTGCAGCGTGGCGGCGTGATTGCAGCGGAACTGCTGCAGATAGCGCCCGATCGCCTCGCGGAACAACTGCTCCTTGCTGCCGAAGGCGGCGTACAGGCTGGGCGGGGCGATGCCCATCGCCGCGGTCAGATCGTTCAAGGACGTGGCCTCGAAGCCCTGCCGCCAGAACAGCCGCATGGCCGTTTCCAACGCCTGCTCGCGGTCGAACGCGCGCGGCCGCCCGCGCGGCCGCGAGGGCTTTTTCGCGGGCGCGTCTTCGCCGCCGGACGGCTCCGGATTCGCAACGCCTATTTCCATAGCGATCGATAATAAATTTATTGACCGGCCCCGTGCAAGCGCTCAGACTCGCGCTCGGCCTGCGCCGCCGGCGCCGGTCCGCGCCGCTTCGAGCGGCCGCGTCCTTCTGTTTCCCCGCCACGAGAACAGGATTCCCCATGAGCCTTTCGCTCTACGACGCCTCCGTCCCGGCCTTCAGCCGCGGCCTGGACGTGATGTCCCATCTGCTCGACAAAGGCGTGGCCTACGCCGACGAACAAGGCCTGGACCATTCGGTGCTGATCGCCGGCCGCCTGGCGCCGGACATGTACACGCTGATCGGGCAGGTGCAATCGGCCAGCGACGCGGCCAAGTTCGGCGCCGCGCGCCTGGCCGGGATCGCGCCGCCGAGCTTTCCCGACACCGAAACCAGCGTGGACGAGCTGCGTTCGCGCATCCTCAAGACGCAGGATTTCCTGCGCAGCGTGTCGCCCGAAAGCATGGAAGGCAACGAGGAGCGCGAGATCGTGATCCGCCCCGGCGGCCGCGAACTCAAGTTCACCGCGCGCGACTACCTGCGCGGTTTCGTGCTGCCGAATTTCTACTTCCACCTGACCACCGCCTACGGAATCCTGCGCAACCAGGGCGTGCCGCTGGGCAAGATGGACTACCTGCGCGGCTTCTGAGCCCGCGCCGGCTCCGCGCACCGCCGCCGCGCGCTGCGGATGCGCGCGCCGGGCCAGTGAACGATAATCGCGTCCGACGCCGCGCCTTCGCCGCGGCCGGACCCGCGCGACGCCCGTGAGCGAACAAGCCGACATCGACGAATACTGGATGCGCCGCGCGCTGGATCTGGCCGAGCGCGCCGAGCGCGAGCACGACGAGATTCCGGTCGGCGCGCTATTGGTGTCGGCGGCCGGCGAGCTGCTGGGCGAGGGCTGGAACCAGAACATCGGCAGCTACGATCCCAGCGCCCACGCCGAGATCGTGGCCTTGCGCGAAGGCGGGCAGCGCCTGGGCAATCACCGCCTGCTCGGCACGACCTTGTACGTGACCCTGGAGCCGTGCGCGATGTGCGCGATGGCGGTGGTGCATGCGCGCGTCGCGCGCGTGGTGTTCGGCGCCAGCGATCCCAAGACCGGCGCCGCCGGCAGCGTGTTCGATCTGTTGACCGATCCGCGCCACAACCATCGCGTGACGGTGCTGGGCGGTGTGCTCGGCGAAGAGGCCGGGGCGCGGCTGACGGCGTATTTCCGGCGCAAGCGGGGCAAGGCGGGGTGAGGCGGGGCCTGGATGCCTGTCTTCAAAGTTTCTGGTTCACGTATCGAGCATCTACGTTTTGCTCGTCATTCCCGCGAAGGCGGGAATCCAGGGCCTTTCGTGCGAGAACGCTTGAAGTCGCTGGATTCCCGCCTTCGCGGGAATGACGAGCAAAAGCAGACCCACGACGTGAAAACTTCGAGCACGCACGGGCCGCCGAATCTCGGCGCCGGTCGAGGTCACCGCACCTGGAAGGTCAACGCAACGCGTCGAGCGCCTTGCGCGCATCCTCGATGAAACGCCGCGCCTCTTCCGGGGAATTGAGATGGGTCGCCAACTGCGCGATCACCTGCTGCGGCATGCTGAGCGTTTCGAACGCTTCGTCGCACAGCATCCCCGCGATCGGCCCCAGATAATTCACCGCTGCCTGCTCGATCGCATCGCGCACGCGCCGGTCCACCCGCACCGGCGATGCCGCCAGCGCGGGCGTCGGCAGGCGCCGCGCCGCCAGGTCTTGTTCGAAGCCGCCCAGCAGCCATTGCATCGAGCTCTCGCTCAATGCCGACTTGGACGAGGCCGGGGTGTCGCCGGACTGGAAGCGCAGCTTGGCCGAGGCGACCATCGCCAGGCGCTGCACCGCCTCGTCGTTGCGCATCATCCTGAACAGCACTTCCTGCACCTGTCCGCCGTTCAAGCGGATGATGCAGGAGTGGTTTTCCTCGGTCACGATGAACAAGAAGCCGGAGGCGCGTTTTTGCACCAACGTCCTCAGCTCGCGCAGGACCTCGATCAGCGGTCGGAAATCGTTGGACATGAAGAGGTCTACCTCGCGTCGCGGCGCCGGGTCGGAATACTGCGGCTCAGCGTTGCTTGCTGAGCCGTTCCATCGCTACCCGGACACTGTAGGACAGACGTGAGATCGCACGCGCCAGTTTGCCGATTTCGTCCTTGAGGTCGGCTTCGACGATGGTGTGATTCCACTTGCCGACGCTGAGCTCCTCGGCCACCGCGGTCAGGCGCTGGATCGGGCGCAGCACGCGATTCATGATCAGGCTCCATTGCAGGCCCAGCAGCAGCGCGCAGACCATCAGGCCGATGCCGCCGATCCACAGCGACTGCCGCAAAATCACCCGGTTGACGTCGCTCTTTGGATAGGCCGCGACCAGGTTGAAGCCCCAGCCCGGGACTTCCTGCTGGGTCACCACCCAGTCCTGCGGCATCTCGCGCACGACCCGCTCGACTTCCTTCGGATCGATGGTGGCGCCGGTCTTGGACTGGAAGCGCAGCTTGTCCTTGGCGTCGAACACGGCGATGAAGCCGGATTCGAGTACATGGCTGTCGCTGACCACCTGGTTCAGGGCCTGCAGATCGGTCTTGTAGCCGACGTACCAGATGCCGACCGGGTGCTGATCGTCCATGCCGGTGAAGATCGGCTCATAGCCGGTCACGTACGGATTGCCGAGGATGTCCACCACGCCGTAGAAACTCTGCGCCTTGCGGATCTGCGCGATCGCCTGGCCCTGCGGGTCGAGCACGGTGCCGACGGCGCGGCTGCCGTCGTCCTTCTTGACGTTGGTGGCGATGCGCACGAAATCGTCGCCAGCGCGCGAGAAAATGGTGGCCGTGCCCTCGGCGATCGAGGTGACCGAATCGACCAGGGTGTAGTTGTTCGCCTGCGGCACGCCGCCGAAGAACAAGTCGTTGGTCAGGCGCCCGTCGATGCGGATCTGCGGGCCGACGCTAGTGGTGCCGACGCGCTCGGCCTCATGGCGCAGCAGGCGCATCGAGCCGTGTACGCGGTCGAGCATGACCGAGCGGGTGACCGCGAACAGGCTCTGCAGCGCGACGGTCTGGCCGTCGATCACGCGGCCGGCATTGGCGCGCACGCGGTTGGCTTCGGTGATAGCCAGGATAATCGTAAGCGCGGCGACCACGACCAGGACCAGGGCCAACACCGGCAGCAGCAGGCGCACCCGCAACGAGTGACGAAGCATCGCATTCTCCCCGAACGCAATTGATGGAAGATGTAATCAAGGCGTCATCGCATGAGCGCGGCTGCGTCGGTGATGCGGACGCAGTGGCTTCCTTCCCGTCATGCTTAAGCGATTGCGACTTGTGGCGGCACGATAACTTATCGATCCGGTGGTCGCAGCCTTTTACCACGCGCAAATCAGCTGGATTTCTCGATCTCGCAAGCGATCAGTGGGGCGGCTGATAGGGTGGGAATGTATCTCGTAGTGAATGGTGATGTATTCGAAGTGCCAATTAATACGTGACGCAGTAGGGGGCGTTATGGATTATTTTATTCGGCGCGATATTCGGGCGATGAGCCCGGAGCGGCGCGCCGCAAAGGTTTCGTCACGGTCCGTGGCGCAATCGTAGTGGCTTGCGTTAGCCGGTGTTGTGACAAAAATGCAAGATCGGACAGGCGTCTCATCGCCAGCTGTCGTCAGGCTGTCGAGCGCGGATTCGGATTAGTACGAAAGTAGTAGGGCTTAGGGCGGAATCGCCGCTCGGCGGCGACGCGGTTCAGGAAATCATCCGGCTCCGCACGCCAATGCCGCGCACCGGATGTGGTTCGCGGCCGCGGCTCATGGCCGGTATCGCGGTCGCGGATCTGTCGCGCCGATATCGGGGTAACCGCGATCAGTCGGATTTTTTCTTGCGACCGTTGTCGCGATCGAATTCCCGTTTCACTTCGGCGTCGAGCATGCTCACGCTCATGCGCGCCTCGCGGCCCATGTTGATGCACGCGGCCAATACCAGCAGCACGCCGCACATGGCCAGCGCGGTCGGCACGCCGGTGATGCGGTAATCGGTGAACTGGTCGATGCCGATCGACAGGCTGGTGGCGACGAAGGCGGTCATCGCGCCGTACAGCAATTGCAGGCAGGTCAGAATCAGACGCACCCGTCGCCGGTGCAGGATGATGCGCGCTTCGAGAAACTGGCGCGCGTGATCGTCCACGGTGTCTTCCAGCGTCGCCAGTTGCTGGCGCATGCGGTCGACCACGCGCGCCAGGCGGTTGTTGGACGACACCAGCAGCGACGCGGTCGCGGTCAGGAAAAACGCCGGCGTGATCATCGCCGAGACCACGGTGTAGTGCGAATTCAATTGGACCAGGTCGGCCATGACGGGCTCCGTCTTCGTTGCCCGCGCCGATGCGGCGCGGCGTGCGGGTTGTTCGCGGTCTTCGCTCGCGGCCGCGGCCGGCGGGACCGGCGCCGCCGGGGTTCGCGCGGCCGGTTTATCCGGGCGGCTTGGCCCAGCGTTTCATCGCGCTGATGTGGCCGTGATCCATTTCCTCGTTGACCGCCTCGACCGCGAGCGAGGACTCGCGCGCGAGCAGCAGGCTGGCGGCGAACATCGACAGCACGCCGAACGCGGCGAGCACGGTCGGGATGACGCCGAGCCGATAACCGAGCACCGCGTCGCCGGCCACGGTCAGGCTGGTGCAGACGAAGAAGCTGATCGCGGTGTAGAGCAACTGGCTGCCGCGCAGGATGATGCGGCTGCGTTTCTTCTGGCGCAGGATGTGGCGCTCGATCAGGTCGCGCTCCTCCGGGTCGTCGGCCTCAGCCAGCTCCTTGATCAATACGCGGGCGCGGTCGATGACCCGGGCGAGGCGGTTGTTGGCCGACAGCAGCAGCGAGGCGGTCGCGGTCAGGAAGAACGCGGGCGCCAGCATCGCGGTCAGGATCGCGTAGTGGGCGAAGGTGACGTTCTGGTTCATTGCGGTGCGGCGGGCTCGGGCGGGGGCTGTGGGCTATCATGCCGCGACATGGACATGACGGCGAGGCTATGACGGACAAGACTGGGCACGAGCACCGGCTGATCTGGATCGATCTGGAGATGACCGGCCTGGATACCGACCGCGATTCGATCCTGGAAATCGCCACCGTCGTCACCGATGCGCAGCTCAACGTGCTGGCGCAGGGCCCCGAACTGGCCATCGCCCACCCGCTGGAGCGCCTGGGCGCGATGGACGAATGGAATCGCAACCAGCACGGCAAGTCCGGGCTGTGGAAGCGGGTGCTGGAGCAGGGCGTGCCGATGGAAGAGGCCGAAGCGCGGACCCTGGACTTCCTGGCCCAGTGGGTCCCGGCCAACACCTCGCCGATCTGCGGCAATTCGATCTGCCAGGACCGCCGCTTCCTGCACCGCTGCATGCCGCGGCTGGAGAAATACTTCCATTACCGCAACCTGGACGTCAGCACGCTGAAGGAACTCGCGCGCCGCTGGGCGCCGGACGTGCTGGCCGGGCTCAGCAAGGAAAGCAAGCACACCGCGTTGAGCGATGTGATGGATTCGATTGCCGAGCTCAAGCATTACCGCGCGGCGATGGGGAAGCTGGGCGGGGTGGGGTGAGCGGATGGGCTTGCGGGCCATGGGCTCGCGCATCTGCGAAGGCCGGGGCGCAGAGACTTCAAGTCATGTGCCGATCGGTTACGTAAACACCAATAGCGAAAGTCGCTGGATTCGCGCGGCTTTCGTACAAATCGCCAAGCACTTGCCGCTTAAGCCTTAGGCTTCGCCACCGGCGCCGGCACATCCCCATCGTCCGCCACGGCCTTGGTCAGCAACTCCGCGATCGGTCGCCCATCCGCATCGTGGTGATACACATGCAGATCGCGCTGCGGATACGGGATGTTGAGACCCTTGCCGATCAGCTCGTTGCGGATGCCTTCGACCAGGTCGCTGCGGGTCCGCACCAGATTGGCGGTCTTGACCCAGGCGCGCAGTTCCAGATTCACGCTGCTTTCGGCCAGCGCGGTGACCAGCACCTCCGGCGCCGGATCGGCCAGCACGTTGGCATGCGCCTTGGCCAGAACCAGCAGCGTTTCCTTCGCGGTCTTGAGATCGTCGTCGTAGCCCACGCCGACGGTCAGATCGATCCGGCGCTTGGGATTGGCGGTGAAGTTGATGATGGCCGCGGTGGTGATCAGGCTGTTGGGCAGCACGATCACCCGGTTGTCGATGGTGCGCAGGCGGGTCTGGAACACCCGGACCTGCTCGACCGTGCCTTCCACGCCCGCGGCCTGCACGGTGTCGCCGGCGCGGAACGGGCGCAGCACGATCAGCATCACGCCCGAGGCGATGTTGGACAGCGAGTCCTTCAACGCCAGACCGATCGCCAGGCCGGCCGCGCCCAGCACGGCCAGCACCGAGGTCATCGGCACGCCGAGCGCCTGCACGGCCGCGACCGCCACGATCACCACCATCGCCGCATACGCGATGTTGCGCAGGAAGCCGCGCAAGGTGACTTCCATGTTGGCGCGGGTCATGACCCGCTCCAGCGCGCGCGACAGCCATTTGGCCAGCCACAGGCCGATCAGCAGGATCGCCAGCGCGCTGAGCAGCTTCAGGCCGGCGGTCTGTCCCCAGACCGTCAGCTTGTCGATGTCGAACCCGGCCTCAAGTCCCAGCAGGGACTTGGGCACCACGGCCTGCGCTGCGTCCTGTTTCGCCATGCCGGGTTCAGGCCTTGGCCTTCGCCTTGGCCAAGCGAAGCCAGGTATCGACCACCGTGTCCGGATTCAGCGACACCGACTCGATGCCCTGATCCATCAGCCACTCGGCCAGATCCGGATGATCGCTGGGCCCCTGGCCGCAGATGCCGACGTACTTGCCCTTGGCACGCGCGGCCGAGATCGCCATCGACAGCAGCTTCTTCACCGCCGGATCGCGTTCGTCGAACAGCTTGGCGACGATCGCCGAGTCACGGTCCAGACCCAGGGTGAGCTGGGTCAAGTCGTTGGAGCCGATCGAGAAGCCGTCGAAGATTTCCAGGAACTCGTCCGCCAGCAGCGCGTTCGACGGAACCTCGCACATCATGATGATCTGCAGGCCGTTCTCGCCCTTGCGCAGGCCGTTCTTCTCCAGCACTTCGATCACGCGGCGGCCTTCGTCCAGCGTGCGCACGAACGGGATCATGATCCAGCAGTTGGTCAGGCCCATTTCCTCGCGCACCTTCAGCACCGCCTGGCATTCCAGGGCGAAGGCGTCGGAGAACGAGGAATCGACGTAACGGCTGGCGCCGCGGAAGCCGATCATCGGGTTTTCTTCATGCGGCTCGTAGCGCGAGCCGCCGATCAGGTTGGCGTATTCGTTCGACTTGAAATCCGACAGGCGCACAATCACCGGATGCGGCGCGAACGAGGCGGTGATGGTGGCGATGCCCTCGGCCAGGCGGTCCACGTAGAACTGCACCGGATCGGCGCCGTAGCCGGCGATCTTCTCGTCGATCTTCTTCTTGGTCGCCGCGTCCTGCGAGGCGTATTCCAGCAGCGCCTTGGGATGGATGCCGATGTGGCTGGCGATGATCATCTCCAACCGCGCCAGGCCGACGCCGGCGTTGGGCAGCATCGCGAAGTCGAACGCGCGCTCGGGGTTGGCGACGTTCATCATCACCTTGAGCGGCGCCGGCGGCATCTTGTCCAGATCGGCGACGTGGCGCTCGAAGGGCAGGGCGCCGTCGTAGATGTAGCCGGTGTCGCCTTCGGCGCAGCTGATGGTGACGACCTGTCCTTCCTTGATCGCATCCAGACCGTTGCCGGTGCCGACGACCGCCGGCACGCCGAGTTCACGCGCGATGATCGCCGCATGGCAGGTGCGGCCACCGCGGTTGGTGACGATCGCCGCGGCGCGCTTCATCACCGGCTCCCAATCGGGATCGGTCATGTCCGCGACCAACACGTCGCCGGGTTGCACCCGCGCCATGTCGTCGAGACTGCGCACGACGCGGGCGACGCCGGAGCCGATCTTCTGGCCGATGGCGCGGCCTTCGGCGACTACCGGGCCGCGCTTTTCGAGCTGGTAGCGCTCGATCTGAGTGGCCTTGCCGCGCGACTTCACCGTTTCCGGGCGCGCCTGGACGATGAACAGCTTGCCGCTGACGCCGTCCTTCGCCCATTCCACGTCCATCGGACGGCCGTAGTGCTTTTCGATCACCAGGGCCTGCTTGGCAAGCTCATGGACATCGGCATCGTTGATCGAGAACTTGGAGCGCAGCTCCGCCGGCGTGTCTTCGGTGCGCACGCGCTCGCCGGCCTTGTCCGAATACACCATGCGCAGCTGCTTGGCGCCGACGCTGCGGCGCAGGATTGCCGGCTTGCCCTGGGCCAGGGTGGGCTTGTAGACGTAGAACTCGTCCGGGTTGACCGCGCCTTGCACGACCATCTCGCCCAGGCCGTAGCTGGAGGTGATGAACACCACGTCGCGGAAACCCGATTCGGTGTCCAGGGTGAACAACACGCCGGACGCGCCGACGTCGGAGCGCACCATCAGCTGCACGCCGGCCGACAGGAACACGTCTTCGTGCTTGAAGCCGTGGTGCACGCGGTAGGCGATGGCGCGATCGTTGTAGAGGCTGGCGAAGACTTCCTTCACCTTGCGCACGACATCGTCTTCGCCGGTGACGTTCAGGAAGGTTTCCTGCTGGCCGGCGAAGGACGCGTCGGGCAGGTCTTCGGCGGTGGCCGAGGAGCGCACCGCGACGGCGACATCGCCGCCGCCGTTCTCGCTGCACAGCTTGCGGTAGGCGGCGCGGATGTCCTGATCCAGGTCCGGCTGCAGCGGGGCTTCGATGACCCAACCACGGATCTCGCCGCCGGCCTGGGTCAGCGCCGGAACGTTTTCCACGTCCAGCGTGGCGAGCTTGTCGAAGATGCGCTGATGCAGGTTGTTGTGGGCGATGAAGGCCTTGAAGGCCTCCGAGGTGGTGGCGTAGCCGCCTGGGACCGACACGCCCAGGTTCGCCAGATTGCCGATCATCTCGCCAAGCGAGGAGTTCTTGCCGCCTACGCGGGCCAGGTCGTTGAGGCGCAGCGCGTGCAGCCAGAGGATGTTCTCGTTCAAGACACACTATCTCCGTGGGGGGCGAGGACGCGTCCGGGCGCGGCCAAGCGGATATGATCGCCCGGGTGTCGGGTGCATACAAGCTTGATCCGGCGAGGTTTTTCGTATTGGTGCAGCTTTCTGACGAGGTTATCGATGGCAGGGACCAGACCGGTTTTCTACGTTTCCGACGGCACGGGTATCACCGCCGAGACCATCGGTCATAGCCTGCTGACCCAGTTCACCGAGACCCGTTTCGTGACCGACCGCCTGCCTTTCGTCGACAGCGTCGAGCGCGCGCAGGAGGCCGCGGCCAAGATCCGCGAGGCCGCGGTCGCCCACGGGGTGCGCCCGGTGGTGATCAATTCATGCATGGACGGCGACGTCGGCGCGGCCCTGGCCGAGAGCGGGGCGCTGATGCTGGACGTATTCGCGCCGTTCATCGAGCCTTTGGAGCGCGAACTGCACGAAACCCGCCAGCGCCGGATCGGCCAGGCCCACGGCATCGCCGATTTCGACACGTATCACCGCCGCATCAACGCGATGAACTTCGCCCTGACCCACGACGACGGCCAGAGCGTGGACTACAACGAGGCCGACCTGATCCTGGTGGCGGTGTCGCGGGCCGGCAAGACCCCGACCTGCGTGTACCTGGCCCTGCATTACGGCGTGCGCGCGGCCAATTACCCGCTGACCGAGGAAGACCTGGAGCACGACCGCCTGCCGCCGCGGCTGCGGCCTTACCGCAGCAAGCTGTTCGGCCTGACCATCGACCCGGTCCGGCTGCAGCAGATCCGCCAGGAACGCCGGCCGAACTCGCGCTACGCCCAGTTCGACACCTGCAAGCGCGAGGTCGCCGCGGCCGAGATGATGTTCCGCGCCGAACGCATCCCGACCTTGAGCACCACTCACACCTCGATCGAGGAAATCGCCAGCAAAGTGCTGACGACGCTGGGGATTCATCGGGAAATGTTCTGAGGCGCGCGCGGGCAGGGCGGTCCGCTGCGGCCGCCGTCGCTTGTCTGCGTCGCCGCGGATGCGCTCGCCGGGCTTGATTTCAGGGTGTTTTCGGCTGCTCACGCGGCCCGCGGTCGTGAATCACGACGGCCGGGCCGCGCCCGCAAGAACGGCGATGAACCGCGTCGGGCCCGGACGCGCACGCAACAACGCCGACCGCGGCGGACAGCGGTCATCGAAGAAGCGTAGTAGGGAAGGCCGATCCGGCGCGTGGAAGGCTGAATGGCGGCTGGCGCCTCAAGCTCGAAAGCGGCTTCGAAGACCATCGCGAAAGAGCCTATAAATTAAGGGTTTTTCGTCATTCCGTCAATCCTGCCGCGAACGCTCGCACAAGAGTAGGATCGCCTGCATGACTCAATCCGCCTCCCGCTTCGCGCGCATCCCCAAACTCAGCCGCTTCGGCTGGTTGATGGGCCTGTACGCGGAGAATCACGATCGTCTGACCCGCATGTTCGCGCCGGCCGAACTCGCGCGCGGCACCTATCTGTCCGCTATCGGCGACGGCCTGGATCTGCGCCTGGACGTGATCGAGCAACATCGCTACACCACCGAAATGCGCTTGACGTATGCGCTGCTGGACCCGCTGACCGGCGAGCCCGATCCGTCCGCGTATCTGCGCCTGTATCACGACGCGCATCAGGTCGAAGCCACGCACTGCTACATCGGCCGGCGCTGGCAGGACGTGATCGGCATGTACCCGCCGCCGGCCGAAGTCATCGGCCATCGCATGCGGATGAATACTTTTTTAGGAAAGTGGCTCGAGTATCTAGCGGAACGTGGTCATTGCATGGCAACATTGCGCCCCGTCGAGCACGACCCGGCGTCACCCGATCCACACGGACCTGGTTTCGCCGGAACGGCAAAAAAAGTTGGCGATGACCGCTTGACGACATCGCTGAACAGCCGCTAAGATGTTCGTCTTTCCAGCACGTGGGGCCATAGCTCAGCTGGGAGAGCGCTACAATGGCATTGTAGAGGTCGCCGGTTCGATCCCGGCTGGCTCCACCACTCTTCGAAATTGAAAGGGTTTTCGACGAGTTAGCTGCAAGAACAATCAGTTTTGTCCCCATCGTCTAGAGGCCTAGGACATTACCCTTTCACGGTAGCGACCGGGGTTCGAATCCCCGTGGGGACGCCAAAAAACGCAGAAGGCCGCCGAAAGGCGGCCTTCTGCGTTCCTGTGTCCGCGACATGGTCAACGCAGTGCTGCGTCATGTGTGCGATGCCGAAAGCGCGTCGACAGATACTTCGCTATGCGCTGCGTCGTCGGTTGAGTTATTTCTTCGCGATGATGCGCGACGACGATCGATCGCGATCACGAAGCTTCGCGGAACCCGCGAAGCCTTAAGCACGCAGGCCAAGAACTGTCGATGCAGGCGATGATCGAATCGCGATAACGCATCGCGTCGATCCGCGACGAACCAAACACGACGCGCAACGGCGCAGTGGCCGTTGCGCGTTCGGGCCGGCGGCTCAGTCGGCCGACGGCGGCGTTTCCAGCATACCGTCGGTGACGGACTGGAGGATCTGGTCGGCGCCGCTGGTGAGCCAGGGCTTGCCCGGGAAGCCGTACAGCGACATGGTGCCGCTGATGGTGCGGGTGTTGCCGCCGGCGCTGGCGAATGCCTTCTGGTAACCGGTGAAGACTTCGAGCGCGACCTTGGTCTTGATCGACTTGGGCGCGCCCTTGCTTTCCAGGCGCTGCTGCAGGCCGCCATCGATCGCCGGCACGCGGCATTCGTAGGTCACTTCCGCGATTTGCTGGCCCTGGATGTATTCGTTCGGATGGGTCTTGCTCGACAGCGCGCGGCAGTCGGAACCCGAGGCGGCCGCGCTCTGCGCCAGCATCGCCGAAACCAGCACCGGCTTGGCTTTTTTCGCGGAGACCTTCGGCATTTCGGCGAGCAGGCCGTCGGCGAACTGGCTGTATTGGGTCTGGAACGACTGTTGCGACTGCTCCAGGGTGGCGATGTCGAACTGATCCTCGCCGGAGAATTCCGGACGCACGTAGTCGTTGAGGCGCTTGGCCGTGTCGACATCGTTCTTGAGCATGACCTGGATGTACATGTCGGCGACTTGTTCCGGCTTGAGCCCGGCGCCGGGGATCTTCGCGGCTTTCTTCGCCTTGGCCTTGGCCGATTTGGCGCTCTTGCCGGCGGGAGCGGCGAGCGACGGCGGCGCGACCGCGCAGATCAACAGTGCGGCCAGGGCGGTGTTCAAGATCCTGTTGGGAGACATCGTGCTTCCTTTGCGGTGGGGGTTGGAGATGCCGGCGCGCGGCATGGCCCGGGTCGTGGCGAACGGGTCCGGCGCCGGCTCTGCGGCCGGCGATGCCGGGCAAGGGCCATGGACAGACGAAGCCCGGGCGGCGTTCGCCGGGCCGGGGAAAAGTGGTTTGAACATACTGCGGTCCTTTGCGGGAAGCGGTGGCGAGCGCCTAGGGCGCCGCCTCGAGCGGCGCGGGGGCCGGGCCCGGCGCAGAGGACAAGACGAACGAGGGCACCCGTTCCAGTACGCCGCCGGCGTAATCGCGTTGAAACGGCAGGTCCTTGCGGTGGGCGTAGCCGATGTAGCAGTCGCAGCGCGCGTTGGGGCAGGCGCGCTGGCGCAGCCGCGCGGCGAAGCTGCCGTCGTAGAGATTGCCCAGCGGCTCGGCGACGAAATGGCAGCGGCGCACGTTGCCATCGCCGTCCACCGAGACCACGTTTTCGCCGGTCAGGCACGGCGCGCCAAGGCTGGGCGAGGGCTCTAGGTTGTAGCGGAAATGCGGGTCGATGGCCTGCAGCCGGGCGATTTGGGCATCGTCGTAGTAACCCGGCGGGCGTTCGTCGTAGGCGTTGAGCCACAGCGGCGTGGCCGCGGGCAGTTCCTGGCGCAGGGCCTCGATTTCATCCAGGTGTTCGCGCATCGCGACCATGCCGACGCTGTGGCGCACGCCGCGCCGGCTCAGTTCGCGGCAACGCGCCACGAACGCCGCGCGGCTGACCTGACTGGGGTGATACGTGCACCACAGCGCGAGCTTGTCCAGGTCGGCCTGATCGAGCCAGCGCATGCCCACGCACAGGTTGGTCTGGATCGCGACCCGGCGCAGCCGCGGCAACTGGCTCAAACGCACCAGCGCGTCGCGATAGTGGCGGCGCACCAGACCTTCGCCCCAGGGCGTGAACAGGATCGACAACTGCATCGGCTGCTGTCCGGCCCATTCGACGAAGCGCGACAGATCCTCCGCGTCGCGGCGCAAGGCGGCGCGGGTGTCGTAGGTCTTCGCGAACGGGCAATAGCCGCAGTCGTAGTTGCAACTGCTCAGGCGGCCGCGATAGAGCAGCGACAGATGCATGTCAGCCGCGAGCACGCTCAGCCCAACCTGTAGTCGTGCATGCGCTCGGCGATCTGCGCCGAGGTCAGCCACGGGCCGATGGTGTCGGCGCGGGCGAGGCCGGCCAGGGTCAGTTCGATCAGGTTCTCGTCGGCCACGGCCAGGCCGAGTTCGAACAATTCGCGCAGTTGCGGCAGATCGTCCAGGCAATCGGCGCCGAAATGGCGGCGATAGTCGGCGCGATCCAGGCCCGGGCGGATCAGCAGCGACTGGATCGCGTGCCGGCGGCGGCGATCGTCGGCGCTCAGGCGGATGCCGTAGTCGGCGCTGGCGAAGGAGGCTTCGTCGCGGGCGAGGTAGTGATCGAGTATCTCCGCGACGCTGCGCCGGGCCACGCCGTATTCGCTGGAGTAGTGCAGGGCCGAAGTGTAGGAACGCGCGCCGCAGCCGATGCCGACCATGCCGTCGCTCTGGCAGCAGTACACCGGCCCGCTCAGGTCGGGCGCGTGCGGCGCGCGGAACATGCGCATCGACACTTGGCTGTAACCGGCCGCGAGCAGGCGTTCGCGGCCGGCTTCGTACAGAGCCAGGCGATCGTCCACCGGTTCGGGCTGCAAGGCGAAACCGGCGCGCGTGCCGTGCTTGGCCTCGATCCGGCCCAGGCCGGTCAACGGGCGCACGTACAAGGGATACAGATAGAGTTCTTCCGGCGCGTGCGCCAGCGCGCTGTCGATGGACGCGAGGAAACTCTCGCGGGTCTGACCGGCGATGCCATAGATCAGGTCGAGGTTCATGGTGGCGATGCCGGCTTCGCGGATCGCGACGATCGCCTGTTCGACCACCGCGCGCTGTTGCGGCCGCACCAGCGTGCGCACTTCGGCATCGCTGAAACTCTGGATACCCATGCTGACGCGATCGATGCCGCGCTCGCGGCACAGGCGCAGTTTTTCGATATCGACGGTTTCCGGCGACACCTCGATGCCGGCGGGCACGGCCTGCAGGTCGATCGCGGCATGGCGCTCGACCAGATCGAACACGCGCCGCAATTGCCCGGCGTCGAGATAGGTCGGCGTGCCGCCGCCGAGAGCGAAGCGCACGAAGCGATGCTCGCCCAGCGCCGCCGCGGTGGCGCGCAACTGGCGTTCCATCTGCTGCAGATAGGCCGCGACCTTGGCCGGTTCCGGCCGCGCCAGCGCGAACAGATTGCAAAAGCCGCAGCGGTAGGAACAAAACGGGATGTGCAGGTACAGGAACAAGGCGTCGCGGGGTTCGTCCGCCCACAACTGCGCCAGCGACTGCGCCGGCTGCAGCGGCCGGTACGCGGTCTTGTGCGGATAGGAATACGAGTACGCCTGATACGGCGGCAGGCGCAGCAGATCGGCGAGACGGTGCGGCGCGGCGGGTTGGGCGATGGCGTTCATGGATTGAGCAGGAAATGCGCGTAGGGCACGGTCATCACCGTGTCGTGGGCGAGGCGGTGGCCGTGATAGCCGTCCTCGCCGTAGGCGGTGCCGTGGTCGGAGCAGACGATCGCGAACCCGCCGCCGCGCGCGCGCAAGGCCGCGAACAGCGGCGCCAGCGCGCCATCGACGTAGCGCAGCGCGGCGCAATGGCTGTCGTAGCCGTCGCGTTCGGCGCCGGGCAGGTAATGGCGATTGGGCTGGTGCAGGGCGGAGACGTTGATGAAGACGAAGCAGCGGCGGTCGCGCAGGTCGTCGCTGCGCAGGCGTTCGCAGGCGAGTGCGACTTGACGCTGGGTCGAATCGACGGCGGTGACGCCGAAGCCGGGGTTCCAGTGGCTTTCGTCGAACAGGTCTGGAAACTGCGAGCCCAGCGGATTGCGTTTGTTGAAGAAACCCACGCCGCCGATGCAGATCGTGCGATAGCCGGCATCGCGCAGGCCGGACACGATGTCGGCGCGATCGCGGAACACGCAGGTCCCGGCGGCGGTGGTTTCGCTGCCTTCGAAATCCAGCGCGAACAGGCGCGGATGCGGGCCCGGCCGCGCCGGCGTCGGCAGGAATCCGGCGAAGAACGCGGCATGCGCGGCATAGGTGAAGCTTCCTGGCGTATGCCGGGGTTCCCAGCCGGCCGGCGGCAGGTGTTGCGCCAGCACCGGCAGTTCGCCGCGTGCGAAGCAGCTCTGCGCGGCGTCGAAGCGCAGCGTGTCGAGGGTGATCAGCAACAGGTCGCGATGGCCGACGATGGCGCGCATGTCGGGATTGGCGAAATGGGCGGGCTCAGACATGGGCCGCCTCGGCGATGTGGCGGGGTGGATGGGCCGGGTGGGCCGCCGGCATGCGGGCTTGATCTTGGTAGGTGCTCAGTCCCTGCCATTGCAGGTTCAACAGCAAGTCGCCGAAGGCGTTGGCTTCGAGTATCCAGGCGTGGCCTTCGCGCAGGATCAGGTCGAAGCCGATCATGCGGCTGCGCGCGAATGCCGCCGCGGCGCGTTCGGTGGCCGCATCCAGCGCGCGCATGGCGTCGGCATCGAGCCAGTCGCTCAGCTCGGCGCGGCGATTGCCCAGATGCAGATTGGTCAGCGGCGCGCGGCCGATCCGGGCGATGCGATGGCGCGCGCGTCCGTCCAGAGCGATGACGCGGATGTCGTAGTGACCGGCGCCGCCGTCCGGCGCGCACGGCTTGGCGATCCAGCGTTCGGCATAGGCTTCCTGCGCGGCGACCGCGTCGATCAACTGCGCGATCCGGTGGCCGTCGCGGTAACGTCGCGGCCGCAGCGAGTTGAATACCCGCACCGCGGCCTCGCCGGACGATCCGGTTTCGACCAGTTCGGCCGAGCCGTACAGCGCTTCGCCGCCTTGGCGATTGCAGCGATAGGCCAACACTCCGGCGCCGGAGGAGCCATAACGCGCCTTGACGAACACCTGCGCGCAGGCGTGTTCGCGCATGAATTCGCGCAAGTGCGCGTAGCCGTCGATGCGGCCTAGCAGCGGCGCGGCCGACACGTCGTGCGCGCGCAGGCGCTGCTGGCAGGCCAGCTTGTCGCTCATGGCGGCGATGTCATCGGGCGGGTTGAGATAATTCGCCTGCGCCGGCAGGGCATCGAGCAGATCGCGGAATCCGGCGAACCAGTAGTGCTGATACGCGAGCTCACCATGTTCCAGCTCGCGCGGACGCGGTGCGGGTTCGCCGAGCCGGCGCCAGCCGCGCTCGATCAGCGCCGCATGCAGGCGCGGCGCTTCTCCGGGCGATTCGACCTTGACCAATGCACGCGGCCGCCGCGCGATCGCCTCAAAAGCGAGGCCGGGATCGTCGAGCAAGGCCTCGTAATGCAGTTCCTCGGCCGCGCCCAGGCCGCGCTCGCGCAGGGCCTGTTGCAGCCCCCGGAGCCGGCGGCTGCCGCGTGGGCCGATCAGCAGCCAATCGGCGGGCACGGCTTACTCGGATACGGCGACGTAACGGTCGCCGTCGTCCTCGTCTTCATGGTCGTCGAGCACCACCGTGCACGGCAGCGCCTGCAGTTTCTGCTGCCACGGCGGCGAGATGTAGTGATGGCTCAGGTCGATGCGCTCGATCGTGCCCAGGTGCGGGCTTTCGGCCAGCGCTTGCGCGCCGGTGTCGCCGATCGTGCCAAGCGACAGGTCCAGGGTCTGCAGCGATCCCAGCCACGGCTGCTGCGCCAGCCACACCGCCAGCTCGTCGCTGATTTCCGAGTCGCGCAGGCCCAGGTAACGCAGCCGCCGCGGGTCGATCTTGGCGAGCAGGTTCTGATACGGGCCGATGCCGCCGTCGAAGCCGTAGCCGTCGCTGCCCAGCCACAGTTCCAGGTGATTGAGCGCCGGCAGGGTCGAGGCGGCGATGGCGTCGACGATGTTCGAGGGCAGGCCACCGCATTCGATCGCCAGTTCTTCCAGCGCATCGTGCTGGAACGCCTGCAGTTCCAGATTGGTGGAGCCGCGCACGCGCAGCGACTGCAGATTCGGGAACGCCGCCAGCAGCGGGTTGTACGAGGTCTGGATGATCCAGGAGATCTCGCAGTCTTCGTAGGTCATGTCGCCGATGAACAGGGCTTTGAGCGCGGGCAACTGCGCGCGGCGCTCGACCAGGGCATCGAGATAGCCGCCCGGGCCTTCTTCCTGCGCCTCGCTCCACGCGCCGATGATCAGCGCTTCGAGCCGGGACGGATCGACCTGCGACAGAAAGTTGTCGAGCAGGTCGCGCTGGCTTTCGGCGCTGTCGTAATCCTGGGTCAGGCGATAGACCACGTCGCCGCCGGCGGGCGTGTCGCCCATGCTGAAGTTGACGACGCGTTTGCCGCGGTAGATCTGCGAGTATTCGCCGATGGTCACGTGGGGCTCCTTGCCTGCATCTGCTGAAGAGAGCGCCAGCATAACCAAGGTCCCGGCTTATGTGGGAGGGGCTTATGTGGGAGGGGCTTATGTGGGAGGGGCTTATGTGGGAGGGGCTTCAGCCCCGATGCTTTTCTCTCAGAGCTATGCAGTTATGCGACTGCTGAGCGAAAAGCATCGGGGCTGAAGCCCCTCCCACATAAGCCAAGCAACATAAGCCAAGCAACATAAGCCAAGCAACAAAAGCCAGGCGTCAGACCAGTCCGGTCGCGTAGTACAGGCCGATCACCACGAACACCGCCGCGGTCTTGACCAGGGTAATCGCGAACACATCCTTGTAAGCTTGGCGATGGCTTAGACCTGTCACCGCCAGCAGGGTGATCACCGCGCCGTTGTGCGGCAGCGTGTCCATGCCGCCGGACGCCATCGCCGCGACGCGGTGCAGCACCTCCATCGGAATCGATGCGGCGTGGGCGTTGGCGATGAAGGTGTCGGCCATCGCCGCCAGGGCGATGCTCATGCCGCCGGAGGCCGAGCCGGTGATGCCGGCCAGCGCGGTCACGGTGATCGCTTCGTTGACCAGCGGGTTCGGAATCGCCGCCAGCGCATTGGCCACCACCAAAAATCCCGGCAGCGCCGCGATCACCGCGCCGAAGCCGTATTCGCTGGCGGTGTTCATCGCCGCCAGCAGCGCGCCGCCGATCGCCGCCTTGCTGCCTTCGGCGAAACTGGCCATCACCGGTTTCCAGGCGAAGACCAGCACCGCGGCGATGCCGATCAGCAGCGCGCCTTCGACCGCCCAGATCGCGGCGATCTTGGACACTTCCTGCACCACCGGCGCGGCATCGCCGATCACCGCCGGATCGAAGCTGTGCTGTTTGCCGTAGGCCTGCGGCAGCCACACGCTGAAAACCTTGTTGGCGATGCCGACCAGCAGCAGCGGCGTGATCGCCAGCAACGGATGCGCCAGCTGGCCGCCGGCGAACGGCGCCGGTTCGTTGATGAGATTGTCGCCGTAGCCTTCGCCGGCCTTGAGCGCGGCGCGGCGGCGCCAGTTCAGATAGATCAGGCCGGCGATCAGGATGAACACGCCGCCGAGCGTGCCCAGCACCGGCGCGGCCCAGGTGTCGGTGCCGAAGAACGCGGTCGGGATGATGTTCTGGATTTGCGGCGTGCCCGGCAGCGCGTCCATGGTGAAGGTGAACGCGCCCAGGGCGATGGTGCCGGGAACCAGGCGCTTGGGAATATCGCTCTGGCGGAACAGCTCGGCCGCGAACGGATACACCGCGAACACCACCACGAACAGCGACACGCCGCCGTAGGTCAGCAGCGCGCACACCGCGACGATGGCCAGCATCGCGCGCTCGCGCCCAACCAATCTGATCGTTGCCGCGACAATCGATTTGGAGAACCCGGAGGTTTCGATCAGTTTCCCGAAGATCGCGCCAAGCAGGAACACCGGGAAGTACAGCTTCAGGAACCCGACCATCTTGTCCATGAACAAGCCGGTGAACATCGGCGCGACCAGGCTGGGATCGGTCAGCAGCACCGCGCCCAGCGCGGCGATCGGCGCGAACAGAATCACGCTGTGGCCGCGGTAGGCGACATACATCAGAAAGCACAACGCGGCCAGCACGATCAAAAACGCCATCGGTTCGATTCCCCAGCGGACAACGCCGGCGGCTTGGCCCGGCTGCGCGCAGTGTCGGCAATGCGCGGGTGGGCGGGGCATTGTCCGAAGGTACAGCTGCCCGGCGCGGGCCGCGCCTCATAGGCTTTGCGCCATGACGGGGGAGCTCGCCTCCACCGCCGCTGTTCGCATGTGCGGCATGGATGCGGCTGGATGCGGCGCTTGTGGCGGCGCGAATCGCGTGGGATGCGGCCGGATCGGGCCGCGTTCGCCGCTTCGCGCTTTAGCCACGACGCGCGGCCCGCAGGACGCGGGGCACATGCGGCCGGGGGCACGGATGCAACGACAGCGGCGGTGGTGGCGACGCGACTGCTTGTGCGCCCGTGGCGGATTCGCAACCGGCGCGCGCACCAATCGGATTGGGGAGAACACATCAGTGAAACTAAGCATCAACCAGCACCTTCGCCGCCAGGGCTTGAGCCTGGCCATCGCCAGCGCATTGATCGCGCCGGCCGCCTGGGCCCAGGACGCCGCGCCGGTCGGCGAGGCCAAGACCCTCGGCGGGCTTACCGTGACCGCGCGCAAGCGCGAGGAAACGCTGCAGGAAGTACCGATCTCGATCACCGCCTTCACGCCCGAGGCCTTGGACCGGCTCAATGTCGAGGACCTCAGCGATCTCGACGCGCAGGTGCCCAACCTGACCATCTACGCCGCGCGCGGCTCCAGCAGCACCATCACCGCTTACATCCGCGGCGTCGGCCAGTCCGATCCGCTGTGGGGCGTGGACCCGGGCGTGGGCATCTACATGGACGATGTCTACATCGCCCGTCCGCAGGGCGCCTTGCTCGACGTGTTCGACGTGGAGCGCATCGAAGTGCTGCGCGGCCCGCAGGGCACGCTGTACGGCAAGAACACCATCGGCGGCGCGATCAAGTACGTCTCGCGCGGCTTGCCGACTCACTTCGACGGCTTCGCCTCGGTCACGGTCGGCAATTACGGCCAGCTCGACGTCAAGGCCGCGGTCGCCGGCCCGATCGGCGGCCCGACCCAGGGCGGCGACGCGACCTTGCGCGGACGCCTGTCGGTGGCCAGCCTCAACCGCGACGGCTTCGGCAAGAACACGTTCACCGGCCAGGATGTCAGCGACAAGGAAGTGCTGGCCTTGCGCGGCAGCCTGGGCGCCTATGTCAGCGACGCGCTGGATTTCCAGTTCGCTTTCGACTGGATGGACGACCAGTCCGGCGTGCGCGGCGCGAAGATGCTCGCGGCCAACCGTTTCGCTCCCGGCTTCCAGCCCCTGAACGACCGCTACGACATCCGCAGCGGCATGCCCAACATCAACGACACCACGATCAAGGGCGCTTCGGCCACGATCAACTGGCGCGCCAACGAAGACTGGACCTTCAAGTACGTGCTGGCCAAGCGCGAGTCCGACACCGAAACCAACATCGACTTCGACACGCTGCCGAACAAGATCGCCGACGTGAAGGCGTTCTACAGCGATCAGCAGGTCAGCCACGAATTGCAGGCCAACTACGACAGCGGCGGCCGCGCGCGCGGAGTGATGGGCGTGTACGCCTTCGACGGCGAAGCCGGCGGGCAGGTGCTCAACAACTTCTTCAACGCCAGCTTCGGCGACACCCAGGGCACGGTCTACACCGATTCGATCGCGTTCTATGGCGACTGGACCTTCGATCTGACCGACAAGCTCAAGCTCGACGTCGGCGCGCGCTATACCGACGAGGACAAGCGCGCCAAGGTGCTCAACCGCGGCTATCGCGATGCGAACTTCACCATTCCCAACGGCGTGGTCGCGGCCAACTTCGACCGCCGCATCAACTTCAAGAACACCTCGCCGAAGGTGTCGCTGGATTACCAGGTCACGCCCGACATCCTGCTGTACGGCCTGGCCACGCGCGGCTTCAAGTCCGGCGGCTACAACATCCGCGCCCAGGCCGCGGCGGTGCCGCGCTCGGCCGAGCCGTTCGACGACGAGGTCGTGGACAGCTATGAAGTCGGCAGCAAGATGGCGTTCTTCGATCAGCGCATGTTCTTGAACCTGTCGTACTTCCACAACAAGTACGAGGACATCCAGCTGTCGGTGTTCACCGCCTACGACAGCAACGGCGACGGCACCAACGATGCGTTCTTCGGCGACTTCACCAACGCCGGTTCCGGCACCGTGCAGGGCCTGGAAGTCGAGTACCAGTGGCTGCCGAACGAGCATTGGCTGGTGTCCGGCAACCTCGCGTGGCTGGACGCGAAGTACGACGAGTTCATGTATGCCGGCGTCAATATCGCCAATGAGCAGGAGTTCACCAACGCCCCGGATTTCTCCGGCGCGGTGAACGTGGAGTACCGCACCGATCTGTCCAGCGGCGGCAATCTGTCGGCACGGGTGGGCTACAGCTACCAGAGCGATGTCGTCGCTACGACCGAGATCGTGCGCACCGGCGCGAAGCCGATCACCCAGGACGGTTACGGCCTGGTCAACGCCGGCGTGACCTGGAAGAGCGGCGGGCCGTGGACGGTGGCCTTGCAGGGCAGCAATCTGGCCGACAAGGAATATCGCACCACCGGTTACAGCCTCAATTCGGCGCTGGGGGTTTACACCGGTTTCTACGGGCCGCCGCGCCAGTACACCTTGTCGGTGAAGTACGACTTCTGATCGGCTGCGAACGGGTAGCGCGGCTGGGGGGCCGCGGTGAGCCTCCGTCTTTTGGGCGGGGGCTCATTTTTATGGGAAGGAGCAAAAGCGAATCCCCCTTGGTCCCCCTTTTTCAAAGGGGGAAACCCGGTAGGTGGGTGATGGGGGGCTGATAGAGCGTTGCGCTGCGTAACAGCCGCCTTCGCTATTGTCGTTGCCATTGCCGTTCCCCCCTTTGAAAAAGGGGGGCAGGGGGGATTCCGCTTTTTGCTCCTCCCCCCAATCAGCACGCTATCCTGCGCCGATGCCTCCCAGCCCGTGCCCATGCTGAGCCTCACCACCGTAGCCCTGGCCAGTCTGGCCTGGCTGGCGTTGATGTTCGGCACCGCCTTGTACGCCGAGCGACGGCCGGGCGTGTTGGCGCGGCACTGGCGGCATATCTACGCGCTGTCGCTGGCGGTGCACTGCACTTCGTGGACGTTCTACGGAACCGTCACCCAGGCCGCGCGCTACGGCTGGCCGCTGCCGCCCACCTTTCTCGGCTCGATCCTGTTCTACGCACTGGCCGTGGTCTTCATGGTCAGGCTGGTCAAGCTGGCGCGCGAAACCAATGCGACTTCGCTCGCGGATCTGATCGCCACGCGCCTGGGCAAGGACGCATGGCTGGCCGCCACCGTCACCCTGGTCGCCGCGCTCGGCCTGATTCCCTACATCGCCCTGCAACTCAAGGCGGTGGCGATGAGTTTCGCGATGCTGACCACGCACGCCACCGACGGCGCCGCCTTGCCGGCGTGGCGCGACAGCGCGCTCTACGTCGCCCTGGCGATGGCCTTGTTCGCGATGCTGTTCGGCACCCGCCGCGCCAGCGCGGCGGAACACAATCGCGGGCTGGTGCTGGCGATGGCGTTCGAGTCGGTGTTCAAGCTCGCCGCGATGCTGGCGCTGGGCGCGTTCGTCTGGTTCGGCCTGGACGATCTGCCCAAGGTCGCGGTCGCCACGGCCGCCGCGCCGACGCCGCCGGCGGGCGGGTTCGCGCCGCTGGTGCTGCTGGGCGCGCTGGCGATGTTCATCCTGCCGCACCAGTTCCATGTCGCCGTGGTCGAATGCCGCGACGAGCGCGACGTGCGCACCGCGCGCTGGCAGTTCCCGCTGTATCTGTTGCTGATCGCCTTGCCGGTGCTGCCGCTGGCCAAGGTCGGCCAGTCCGTGCTCGGCGCGCAGGTGCCGTCGGACCTGTACGTGCTCGCGCTGCCGTTGGCGCAGGGCCACGAGGCGCTGGCTCTGTTCGCGTTTCTCGGCGGACTCAGCGCCGCCACCGGCATGGTCGTGGTCAGCACGCTGACCTTGAGCCTGATGATCGGCAACCATTGGTTCGCGCCGAACCTGCTGCGTGGCGCGTGGTCGCGCAATCGCGATCTGCGCGGACGAGTGCTGGCGCTGCGCCGCGGCGGCATCGTCGCGATCATGCTGCTGGCCTGGGGCTACAGCCGATTGATCGCCGGCAGCGAAGCGCTGGCCGATGTCGGCGCGGTGTCGTTCTCGGCGCTCGCCACGCTGTCGCCGGCGCTGGCGTTCGCGGTGTGGCGGCCGCAGACGCCGGCGCGCGCGGCGATCGTCGGCATCGCCGCCGGTTTCGCCGCCTGGGCGTGGGTGTTGTTGCTGCCGCTGTTGTTCGAGGCGCGCGGATTGTCGCCGGAGTGGTTGCGCAGCGGGCCGTTCGGCCTGCAAGCGCTGGCGCCGGAAAATCTGTTCGGCCTGACCGGTTGGAGCCGGCTGGGCCGCGCGGTCGGTGCCAGCTTGTTCGTTGGCACGGTGGCGACGGTGCTCGCGGCGATGTGGCGGCGCGAGTCGCCGCGCAGCGCGCAGCCGGGCCTGGACGCGCAGACGTTGCGCGACGCCGGCTTGCGCTTCCTGCCGCGCGAACGGGTCGCGCAATTGCTCGACGGCGTGCCGCTGGGCGCGCCAGTCGAGGCGGCGGTGGAAGCCGGCGTGGAACGCGAATTGGCGGCGGTGCTGGGCTCATCCTCGGCGCGGGTGCTGCTGGACGCGGCGCGGCGCGAAGCCGGGCGCGATCTGGATACGGTCGCGGCGATCGTCGGCGAAGCCTCGGCCGATCTGCGCTTCAATCAGCGCGTGCTGGAAGCGGCGTTGCAGAACATGAGCCAGGGCATCAGCGTGGTCGATGCGAGCCTGCATCTGGTGGCCTGGAACCGGCGCTACGCGGAATTGTTCGGCTATCCGCCGGAGTTGTTGCAGATCGGCCGGCCGATCGCCGACTTGGCGCGCTGGGCGATGCAGCGCCTGCCGCCGCCCGGCGATCTGGAGCAAGCGCTGGAGCGGCGCCTGGCCTTCATGCGCGCCGGCACCCCGCACTTGTCCGAGCGTGTGCTGGCCGACGGCAGCATCATCGAAATCCGCGGCAATCCCATGCCCGGCGGCGGTTTCGTCGCCACCTTCACCGACGTCACCGCGTTCCGTCGCGCCCAGGCCGGGCTGATCCAGGCCAACGAAACCCTGGAACAACGCGTCGCCGAACGCACCATCGATCTGGAAGTCGCCACGCGCGAAGCCGAGCGCGCCAACGAAGCCAAGAGCCGCTTCCTCGCCGCGGTCGGCCACGATCTGATGCAGCCGCTGCACGCGGCGCAGTTGTTCACCGATGCGCTGAGCCAGCAACTGGCCGATCCCGCTCAGCGCGCGACCGCCGCGCAGATCGGCGGCGCGCTGGACTCCACCGGCGATCTGCTGACCGGGCTGCTGGACATGTCGCGCCTGCAGGCCGGCGGCCTGGTGCCGCAGCCGCGCGAGTTTCCGCTGAGCGAAGTGCTCGAACCGCTGGCCGCGCAGTTCGCCGCGATCGCCGCCGCGCGCGGTCTGCGCCTGAGCTACGTGGCCACGCGCGCCTGGACCCGCAGCGATCCGCAACTGCTGCGGCGGGTGCTGCAGAACTTCCTCGCCAACGCGGTGCGCTACACCGCGCACGGCCGGGTGCTGCTCGGCGTGCGCCGCCGCGACGGCATGCTGGCGATCGAAGTGCACGACACCGGCCCGGGCATCGAAGCGGCGCAGCGCAGCGCGATCTTCGAAGAATTCCGCCGCGGCCCGGACGCGCCGGGGCAGGGCCTGGGCCTGGGGCTGTCGATCGCCGACCGCATCGCGCAATTGCTGGAAGCGCCGTTGACGCTGCACAGCCGCATCGGCCGCGGCACCGCGTTCGGCGTGCGCTTGCCGATGGCGCATGCGCCGCGTTCGCTCGCCTCCGCCTCGGTCGCGGCGCCGCAACGCGGCTTGAGCGGCTTGCGCGTGCTGACCGTGGACAACGATCCGCAGGCGCTGTCGGCGCTGGGCGAGGTGTTGCGGCGCTGGGGCTGCGAAGTCGAAGCCGTCGCCGACGGCGAGCGCGCGCGCGCGGCGATGCGGACGCGGCCGGCGACCTTGTGGCTGTTCGACTTCCATCTCGACCGGGACGACACCGGCCTGGCCTTGGCCCGGCGCCTCGGCGACGAGTTCGGCGCGCGGCCGTGCCTGCTGCTCAGCGCCGACACCGGCGCGCAGGTCCGCCAGGCCGTGCACGCGGCCGGGCTGTCGCTACTGGCCAAGCCGGTCAAGCCGCTGGCGCTGAAATCGGTGCTGGACCGCTTGCTGGCGGCGGGCGGCATGGAGCGCGGAAGCGTGACGACGGGATAGTTGCGTCGAGCGTTTCGGCAGGCGCGCTTCGTGAAGACAAAGTCAAGAAAATTCCGTGGCGATTTTTTAGCCAAACCTATTGCAATGCTTATGTCATAAAGGATTGCGCGGACTCTTCCCGATCTGTCCGCAGGTTTGTCCACAGGCTGTGTGGACAAACCTGAGCAGGCGGTTTGATGAAGCAGGTGAACAGAAATGCGCCTGCGGTGAGCGACCGTGAGCGGGCGCGCTTGGCGCAGGCGCCGGTTGTGAATTCCGGAGTGCGATGTTCAGCCGGATAGGTTCAGTCTTCGATCCGGCGCGCCGGGTCCGACAGTTCCAATTCGCGCAACACAACGCCTGCCTGGGTGCGATTGCGCACGCCGAGACGGTCGAAGATCGCGGACAGATGCGCCTTCACCGTCCGCTCCTGCACGTCCAGGCGGTCGGCGATCTGCTTGTTCAGCAGTCCCTGCGCGACCAGGCTCAGCACCCGGAACTGCTGCGGCGACAGACTGGCCAGACGCGAAGCCAGATCGGCGTCGCCGCGATCGCTGTGAGTGCGCGCGACCGCCGCGCGCAACGACGCCGGCAGCCATTGCTCGCAGGCCAGCACCGCGCGGATCGCGTCGCGCAGTTCGTCCAGGCCGGAACTCTTCGGCAGATAACCGGCCGCGCCGTGATCGAGCGCGCGCCGCACCACGCGCGGATCGTCGTTGGCCGACACCACCGCGACCGCGGTGCCCGGGTACTGGGCGCGGATCGCCGCCAACCCGGCCAGGCCGTGATTGCCCGGCATGTGCAGATCCAGCAGCACCAGATCGATGCCGGGCTCGGCTTCCAGCGCCGCCAGCGCATCGTCGAGCGTGCCGGCCTCGCGCACCACGGTGTCGGGCACCGCATCGGCGGCGGCCTGGCGCAGCGCGGCGCGGAACAGCGGATGGTCGTCGGCGATCAGCAGGGTCGGCATCGGCCGTAGCCTAGCAGGCCCGTCGCGGCCGCTCCGCGCCAGGGCGGGCAAGGCTGTACGAAAGTACGATGAGGGCGGGGCGGCGACTTGTTAGCCTGCGGGCATGAGCGCCTATTCCCTACGCACCGCCGCGGTTTGCGCCGCATTCGTCCTGTCGGTCTGCATCGCCTCGCCCGACGCTGCCGCAGCCACCGCGCGCGCCGCCAGGCCGGCCGGACCGGGCACCGTCAAGGATTCCAAGTCGATGTTCACTCAACCACGCCAGACCGAGCATCGCGGCGAGCACGACGATCTGCTCAGCGCCGGCCTGGGCCTGGACGGTCTGCGCGCGATGGCGTCGCCGGCGTTCGCTGACGCGGCCCATCCCACCGCCGCCGAACTGCGCCGTCGCGCGCTGTGGGCGAACTGGCGCGGCATCGCCGACCTCGCTCCCGGCGGCGGTTACGGCGAGCTTTACGGCAGTCTGTCGCCGGTGCCGGGCCGCGAGTTCAGCGCCTTCGCCACCGTGCCCGGCGCGCGCCAGCCGCATCGCGTGCTGGTGCAGGTGCCCGATGGCTTCGATCTGAAGAAGCGTTGCGTCGTGGTCACCGCCTCATCGGGATCGCGCGGCATCTACGGCTCGATCGCCGTCGCCGGCGCCTGGGGCCTGCCGAAGGGCTGCGCGGTGGCGTACACCGACAAGGGCGCGGGCACGGATTATTTCGATCTCGACGCCGGCCGCGGCGTGCGCGCCGACGGCACGCTCGGCGGCGCCGACGACGCGCTCGCGTTCACGCCGAAGGCCGGCCAGCGCGAGGGCGGGGCCGGCATCGCCTTCAAGCACGCGCATTCGCAGGACAACCCCGAGGCCGACTGGGGCCGGCACGTGCGTCAGGCCGCGCAGTTCGCGTTGGCGTCGCTGGATCAGGCGTTCCCGCAGCAGGCGCCGTTCACCGCGGCCAACACCCGCATCATCGCCGTGGGCATTTCCAACGGCGGCGGCGCGGTGCTGCGCGCGGCCGAACTCGGCGGCGACGGCGCGCTCGCCGACGGCTGGCTCGACGCGGTCGTCGCCGGCGAACCGAACGTCTACGTGCAAGGCGCGCGGCCCTTGTACGACTACACCACGCAGGCGGCGCTGCTGATGCCGTGCGCGCTGCTGCACCAACCGCTGGCGGCGATGCCGGTGGCGCCGATCACCGGCGACAGCGCGCAGTCGTATTGCGATTTCGCCGCGTCCGTGGGCTTGCTCGGCGATGAAGCCAGGCAGGCCGACACGCCTGCGCGCGCGCAGGCCGCCTACGAGCGCATGCGCGACAGCGGCTGGAGCGACGATGCGCTGCGCGCCGGCGCCTTGTCGGTGAATTTCGATCTGTGGCGCGCGGTCGCGGCGACGTATGCCTCGGCCTACGGGCGGTTCGCTCCGGCCGCGCAGGCGCGCAGCAAGGACCCGGATCAACCCTGGGTACGCTACGCCTACGCCGCGGCCACGCCCGCGAGCAAGGACGCGCCGGCGGCGTCGCGCGCGGCCAACGACAGCGAGCGCGCGGCGTGGTGGGCCGACGCCAGCGGCATTCCGCCGGGCGCGGGCGTGCAGTTGTTCGGCCCGGCCGCGAGCGATCCGCCGCAGCGTCTGGCGCCGTTGGCGGGCCTGCGTGAATTGTGGAGCGGGCAGTTGCTGCAGCCGGCGATCGCGCCCGATTCGGCGCAGTCGCTGACGCGCGCGCACGAACGCGTGCGCAAGGGCATCGAGGAAACCCGCGCCGGCGCGCCGCGCAAGGGCCTGCCGATCGTGGTGGTGCACGGCCTGGACGACGGCCTGATCCCGCCCGCGTTCAGCAGCGCGCCGTATGCGGCGATGGCGCGCAAGGCCGGCGCCCGGCTGAGTTACTGGCAAGTGCGCAACGTCCAGCACTTCGATGCCTTCCTCGGTCTGCCGGCGCTGGGCGCGCGCTATCTGCCGCTGTTGCCGTATGTGTATACGGCGCTGGACCGGGTGGATGCCTATCTGGATCGCGGCGCGCCGCTGCCGGCCGATGCGGTCATCGAGACCACGCCGCGCGCGCAGGGGCAGGGGTTGAAGGCGGAGAATCTCGCGATTCCGAAGTGACGGCGGGCGGTCGGCGACGTTCGCCGCCGCGCAGGCGCATCGGCCGGGTCGGTTCGGGCCGCAAGCCCCGTCGCCGCGACCTCGCCGCTGGTTTGCGACCGATCCGCGGCCGCCGCGTGAAGGCCGGTTGCGATTCATTGCATCCCTTTCGCCGCGAGCCCGCGCCGGCTTTGCGACTTTGGCCCCTTGCGGCCCACGCGCCTGCTTTGGCACGCTGAACCTCCCCTTGAACGGCCCAAGCGCCGTTCGCCATGGAGCGCCGCCGCATGCCGCGTCATTTTTCGATGCTTCGCGAATTCCATCTCGCGGATTGGTTCACCCTCGCCAACGCCTTCTGCGGCACCGGCGCGATCTTCGCCGCGATGCGTTTCCTGCAGGAAGGCGGCGTGCGCGATCTGATGATCGGCATGGCGCTGATCCCGCTCGCCTTCATCTTCGATGCGCTCGACGGCCGCGTCGCGCGCTGGCGCAAGTCTTCGTCCACGCTGGGGCGCGAACTGGATTCGCTGGCCGACGTGATTTCCTTCGGCGTCGCGCCCGCGGCGCTGGCCTACGCCTGCGGTCTGCAGGGCGGTTGGGACTGGGTGGTGCTGAGTTATTTCGTCGGCTGCGGCGTCAGCCGGCTGGCGCGCTACAACGTCACCGCGGAGGCCTTGTCGGGCGATGAAGGCAAGGTCAAATATTTCGAAGGCACGCCGATTCCGACCAGCCTGGCGCTGGTGATCGTGCTGGCGATCGCGGCGTGGCAGGGCGCGATCGGCGCCGATCTGTGGTTCGGCGGCGTGCGTATCGGGCCGTGGTTGTTCCATCCGATGGTGCTGATGTTCGCGTTGTCGGGGTCGTTGATGATCAGCAAGACGTTGCGGATTCCCAAGCCCTGATGGGCTGTTTCCGCCTTTGAAAAAGGGTGAAGGGCCGCTGCTTGCGAACCGCAGGTTCGCGCGGCACTGAACGCACGCAGGCTATGCCTGCGGGCCGGAGGGCAGGGGGGATTTGCTTCTGCTCTGAATAAAGCAACAGCAAAAGCTCAAATCCCCCGCGTCTGCTTCGCAGGCGCCGCCCCCTTTTCTAAAGGGGGCAACGGCAGTGGCGTCGTCAGTGGTTCGTGTCGGCGCTGGCCGCGCCGCAACCCCTGAATACGCCCACCAACGCACACCCAGGCACCACGCCGATCTCTGCGACGCCGTCACCACCGCCGCGCAACACGCCGTTGCTATGATCGGCGCAAACCCTGGAGACGGCGATGGCGAATTTCGGTTTCGGCTCGAACAACCCCGGCGAGTTCGGCGCAGGTTTCAATGCGCAGGATTTCGACCGGCTCGCGCGACAATACTGGGGCGCATGGGGCGAGATGATGCGCGGCGCCTCGCCGCAGTCCGCGCAAGCTTCGATGCCAGGCTGGAACGAGGCGGTCAACTGGTGGTCGCAAATGGCCAAGGGCGGCAATCCGCAAGTCGAAGATACCCTGGATCGTTTCAACAGCCAGGCGCGCGGTTGGTTCGGCGAAATCCAGAAGCTCGCCGCGCAGTTCGCCGGCAGCAATGCCTCGGCCGGCGACATCGCCGGTGCCTGGAAGCAGGCGCTGGGCGGTGGCGGCGCCAATCCGTTCGCGGATATGTTCGGTTCCATGCGCGGCCCGGGCCAGCAGGATTTCAGCCGCTGGGCCGAGCAGATCGCGCCGTTCCTGGAGCGCGCGCAGCACGAGGGCCAGTCGCTGCTCGGCCTGCCGGCGTTCGGTTTCGCGCGCGAGCATCAAGAGCGCGTGCAGCAACTGGTCCAGGCCAATGCCGATTACCAGAAACAAAGCCAGGCCTATAACGCGCTGATGGCCGAAGCCGGGCAAGAGGCGTTCTCGCGCTTCGAGGACAAACTGGCCGAGCGCAGCGAACCCGGCCGTCAGATCGCCTCCGCGCGCGGCCTGTTCGATCTGTGGATCGACGCGGCGGAAGAAGCCTACGCCGAGATCGCGCTGTCGCCGCGTTTCCGCGACGCTTACGCCGCGCTGGTGAATTCGCAGATGCGTCTGCGCGCCGGCGTGCAGAAAGAGATCGAACAGGCCAGCGGCAGCCTCGGCATTCCGACCCGCACCGAGATCGACTCCGCGCATCGCAAGATCGTCCAGCTCGAACGCGAGCTGCGCCGTCTGCGCGATGAACTGCACAACGCCAAGCCGGCGCGCGTCGCCGAGCCGCAGGCCAAGGCCGAACCCGCGGCCGCGCCGCCGGCCAAGGCGGTGGTGAAGAAGGTCGCGACCAAGGCCTCGGCCAAGGCGCGCACCGCCGTGGCCAGCGCGGCGGTGCCGAGCAAGTCGGCCGCGCCGGCGCGGCTCAAGGCCGTGCCGTCCGCCGCCGCCGCGCCGTCGCCGGCGAAGAAAGCTGCGAAGAAAACCGCGATCGCGCGGCCGCAGCCGCCGTCGAAACCGCTCGCCGCGGCGGCGAAGCCGGGCAAGCGCGCCAAGACCGCCAAGCTGACCAAGCGGGGGGCGCGCTGAGATGACCGCACCGATCAATTTCAGCGCCGAATCGCTGGCGCAAGAAGCGGCGGCCGCGCAGCACAAACTGCGCGCCGGCCTGGACACGCTGCGCGAGGTCGGCGACATCGATTACGGCGCGACCGCGCGCGAAGAAGTCTGGCGCGACGGCAAGGTCGTGCTGTACCGCTTCCGCGGCGACAAGGCTCCGATCGCGAAGGTGCCGCTGCTGATCGCCTACGCGCTGGTCAACCGCCCGTACATGGTCGATCTGCAGACGGACAAATCCATCGTGCGCGGCCTGCTCGAACGCGGCCAGGACGTGTACATCCTCGACTGGGGTTATCCGGACCGTTCCGATCGCTATCTGGAACTGGAGGATTACATCCAGCGTTTCCTCGGCGGCGCGGTCGATCATCTGCGCCGCGAATACCGCATGGATTCGGTCAACCTGCTGGGCATCTGCCAGGGCGGTGCGTTCTCGCTGTGCTACTCGGCGTTGAATCCGGGCAAGGTGCGCAACCTGATCACCATGGTCACGCCGGTGGATTTCCACACCAGCGACAACATGCTGTCGAACTGGACGCGCGGGCTGGACATCGACCAATTCGTGGACACGCTGGGCAACGTTCCGGCCGATGTCATGAACTGGTGCTACCTCACGCTCAAGCCGTGGCGCTTGTTCGTGCAGAAGTACGTGGGCCTGATCGACATCCTCGACGACAAGCGCGCGCTGGAAGATTTCCTGCGCATGGAAAAGTGGATCTTCGATTCGCCCGATCAGGCCGGCGAGGCCTTCCGCCAGTTCATCAAGCAGTTCTACCAGGGCAACGGCTTCGTCAACGGCGGCATCGATATCGGCGGGCGCGCGGTGGACCTGGGCTACGTGCAGATGCCGGTGTTGAACATCTACGCCGAGCAGGACCATCTGGTGCCGCCGGCGGCGTCGAAGGCGCTGGCCGATCTGGTCGGCACGCAGGACTACAGCGAACTGTCGTTCAAGGGCGGACACATCGGCATCTACGTTTCCGGCCGCGCCCAGCGCGAAGTGCCCGGCGCGATTCACGACTGGCTGAGCGAGCGCTCGCGCTGAGTCGCTTCTCCCTTGATCCCTTCTCCCGCAAGCGGCGACCGAAGGGAGTGCAGAGCTGAGAAGGTGGCCCGAAGGGCCGGATGAGGGCACGCGGCGGCCAGTGCCCTCACCCCAACCCCTCTCCCGCATAGCGGGAGAGGGGCTCAAAAGCGCAGTGGGTCGATAGCTGCCTGCTTCAGTGCAAGCCGCCCGATTAGGTCTCGATCCACCGATCCCGCCCGGGTTAGGCTGGACCCACCTTTGCCACTGGGAGCCCGGCATGCGCCGCATCCTGACCGCGTTGCTGTTCACCGTATTGACGGCCTGCGCCGTCGCTCCGGGCAAGGATGCCGCCACTACCGCAAGCGCCGCCGTCGCGGCCGACCCGTCGCCGCCCGGCACCGCGCCGCGCGATTCGCGCGAATGGGAGCCGACGGTGCAGGCCTGGGAAGCGCAGGACGCGCGCGTGCGCCGCATGCCCGGCGCGGTGGTCTTCGTCGGCAGTTCCTCGATCCGCCTGTGGGCCACGCTGAGCGAAGACTTCCCCGGCGTGATCACGAGCAACCGCGGCTACGGCAGCTCGCGCGTCTACGACTCGGTGTATTTCGCCGATCGCATCGTCAATGCCTACCAGCCGCGCGCGGTGGTGTTCTACGCCGGCGACAACGATCTCAACGAGGGCCGCACGCCGCGCCAGGTGCGCGACGATTTCGTCGCCTTCGTGCGCCGCGTCCAGGCCGGCACGCCGAAGGCGCGGATCGCCTTCGTCTCGATCAAGCCCAGCCCGTCACGCAGCGCCTTGCTGCCGCAGGTGCGACAGGCCAATTCGCTGATCCACGACTACATCCGCGGCGCCCGCGGCGTGGACTACCTGGACGTGTTCACGCCGATGCTCGACCCCGCCGGCGAGCCGCGGCCGGAGCTGTTCGTGGCCGACCGCCTGCATATGAACGCCGAGGGATACGCGATCTGGACGCGGGTGGTCGGCGCCTGGCTGGACAAGCTCTAATCGGCGCATGACCGCGATTCGAAACATCCTGCCGCGCCGGCCGATCGCTTCGGCCTGGCTGGCGCTGACCCTGCTGGCCGCGGGCGCGGCCCAGGCGGCGCCGTCGGCGGCGGCTGAACGCGAAATCCAGCAGCTGATGCAGGCGCTGGGGCAGTCGGGCTGCCAGTTCGAGCGCAACGGCAGTTGGTACGGCTCGGCCCAGGCACGGGAACACCTGCAGAAGAAGCTGGCCTACCTGCGCAAGCGCGACTTGGCCGACACCGCCGAGTTGTTCATCGAGCGCGGCGCCAGCCAGAGCAGCCTCAGCGGCAAGCCCTACCACGTGCGCTGCGGCAAGGGCCCGGCGATGACCGCGGCGTCCTGGCTGCAGGCCAAACTCGTTCAGTTGCGCGCCGCCGCGCGGGCGACGCCGCCATCACCGTGACGCGATAAACTGGCGCCGACCCTCGCCGCCGAGCCGCCCGGAGAGCGCCACGATGACCAGCGCCACGCGCCCGCTCTGCCGTTCGCGCCATGACCGCATGCTGGCCGGCGTGGCCGGCGGCATCGCCTTGCGCCTGCACTGGAATCCAGTGCTGGTGCGCGCGGCCTTCGTGGTGCTGGCCCTGGCGACCTTCGTCCTGCCGGTGGCGCTGGCGTACCTGATCCTGTGGCTGCTGTTGCCGGAAGAGGGCTGCTGACTGAGCGCATGGTTGCGAATCGCCGCTGCGATCGTCGGCGCGGTGTGGACCTCGCCGGTCACCGCGCTCGGCCTGCTCGCCGGCTTGCTGGCGACGCCGTTCGGCGCGCGTCCGCGCTGGCGCGGCGACGACCTCGCCCTGGTGTTCCATCACTGGCCGTGGGGGCCGGGCGGGGCGATGACATTGGGCAATGTGATCCTGCACACCGGCGACGATCTGGATTCGCCTTGCCGCACCTACGCCCACGACGCCGGCCATCGCGAGGAACCGCCGATCCGCTTGGCCGATCACGAACGCGCGCACGTCTATCAGTACATGGTGCTGGGTCTGCTGTTCCTGCCGCTGTATCTGGCTTGCGGCGGCATCAGCGTGCGCAACCGCTTCGAGCGCGCGGCCGATCGTTATGCGCAGACCGGGCGCGGCTGGTGGCCGTGGGCGAAGTGATCGCCGGCTGAATCCGCCAACAGGCCGATTCAGCGATTCCGCGTACGAATCCGATCACGAAATTTTGATCCTTGCCTAACGCCGGCGGCGCTATCCTGCACGCGTCGGAGAAAAACCAACGGACGCAAGTTCGATGCAATCGCTCCGACGACGGAAGGCCCGGACACCCGAAGAACATCTTCGAGGCCTGGGCCTTCTTATTTGTGTCCGTGCACCCGGCGACGGCGCATTGGAAGTGAAAACCCAGCCGAAACTCCTCTCGCCTCAACCGCGCCGCAACGGCAACTCCACCGCCGTTTCGCCGCCGGCCACGCCATTGGGGCCATAGCGCCGTTCGACGAAACCGATGGAATCCTCGCCGATCAGCACGATGCTGCTGCAGCGCGTGCCGTAGCGTTCGCCGAGCACGAACGGCGGCGACAGCATGCGTTCCAGTTCCAGGCCGACGCCGGTATCGGGCAGGGCGGTGTCGGGCGCGACGGTGGTGTCGGCCATCGCCGCGAGCAGCATCGCCAGTCCCGCGTCGTTGCTGTTCGGCGGCTGTTTGTGATCGGCTTGTTGCGAGGCCGGCGATTCCAGCCACGCCGACAGCGCGCGCGTCGCCAGGCCGCTCTTGGGCCAGGGCGCGTCGAAGGCGCCGTTGGACATCGCGTGCACGCCCGGTTCGACCGCATGCGCCTGGAAGTAGGGATGGTTGCTGCCGAACATCAATTCGCCGCCGTCCCACAGCAGCAGATTGAAACGGCCGAACCGCATCGCCTCGGGGCGCAGGCTCTGCAGATATTCCGACGCGGTCATGGCGCCGTGGATGAAGTCGCGCACCAGGGCACCGCGCGAACGTGGCGCGGCGTCGGGATTGAGTCCGTCGCGCACATTGGTCACCGCGGCCAGACGGCCGCGATCGGAAATCATCAGCCAACTGCCGCCTTGCAGCAGATCGCGGCCGCCGAAGGCGTGCGCGTCGTCGGGATCGGCCGCGGCCGGCGCGGTGGGGCGCTGATGGGTTTCGTCGCGGTTGGCGATCAGCGCCAGCCGGAAACGCGGATGGTGTTGCCAGGCGAGAGCGATCAGACACATGCGGCGATTCTAACCAACCCCGGCGAGGATGACGCGACGGCCGTCGCCGTCCGCAGCGTCCGCGCGAAGGCGGAAATTGTTCACAAGCCGCGCCGCCGCGCAACCGGCAGGCGGCGCAAATACGCCAGGACCAATGGCAGATGCAGCGTCGCGGCGCTGGCCATAATCTGGCCACCGTCTCATCGGATGAGATCGCTCCACTGTCTGCTAGCCGGCGCAGATGGGGAGAGGTAAGCGATGAATCGTGGTGCCAGGATGTTGCTGCAGCTGTTCGCGCCGGCGTTGGTCGTGGCCGCGGGCGGCATGGCGGCCGGTGCGTTATTGCTGCACAGCGGCGTCGCATCCGCCGATTTGGCGTCGGCGACGGACGAATACGCGCGGATCGCGCGATGGCTGCAATTCGGCAGCGCCGGTGCCGGCGTAATGATGACGATGTACTCGTTGTGGCGTTTATGGCGATGGGAACGCGGCATGGAGCCGCAATGTCCCTGCGGCGGCCTGTTGTCGCGACCCGTCAGCGGTCGCGGCGGTCGCGCTCGCCGCTGCCTGGGCTGCAGGCGACCTCACCCGGAGAACTGATCATGCTCGCAACCGCCGCCGCCATCCGCTGCATCGTCGCCACATGGCCGGCCGTGACGCGTGGCGCTCCGTCGGAGCGCGCATGGCGGGACGAGGCGGGCGAGGGCGATGAGAAGACGGGCCATGCGGCGCCGGCCGCTTATCCCGATGGCGAAGATGGGGAAGAGTCGCACTGAGCTGTCGTGTATGCGGCCGAATAACCTCACACGACACGTATCCAGCCCGAAAACGAAAAAGCCCGTTTCCACATGGGCTTTTCGTCTCCACACGCGCAAGACCGCGATGTGTTGCGGAAGGGGCCACTGCCGGCCACGCGCCGCCCACGGTGTAGGTTTGAACACCTATTTGGCCGCCGCCCTGAACCTTGCCAGCTCCGCCTCCAGTTCGGCGATACGCGTGTCTTTATCCTGCAACGCCGCCAGCACGTCCTCGGCTTCGAAGCGTGGCGGGATGTGCTGGGGGCAATTGGCATCCCAGGCTTTGACGGTGAACCGTAGCACCTGTTCGGGACGCGCCTGGTAGCCCGGCGGCATCAGTTGCGCCAGCAAATCAGCGGTGGTTGCGACCATGTGCGCCTCGCCCCATATCTTTACCCGCTTGCGTTGGCGGTAGTCGATCAGGAACAGATGCGCTTTCGGGTTTTCTTGCAGGTTCCCGGTACTGATGAATTGCCGGTTGCCGGAAAAATCGACGAAGGCCAGCGTGTGCTCGTCGAGCACGCGCAGGAAGCCGGGCGGCCCGCCCCGGTGCTGGATATAGGGCTGACCGTCGCGGTTGACCGTAGCCAGGAAAACGCTGCGTTGTGCCTCGACGAAGGCCTTCAGCTCCGCGGTGATGGCCGTTTGCCACGAGCCGGCCTGTTCCATGTGGCCATAGGCGCGGCGCGATCCTTTGCGTGCCTGGATGGCTTTCACCGTCGCAGTAAAGGCGATATCGCTGGCGTAATGCATGGCTATGGCCTCACAGCCCGAGTGTGCTCAGGGACGGATGTTCGTCAGGGCGGCGGCCTTGCGGCCAGTGGAAGCGTCGCTCGTCCTCGCCGATCGCGAGATCGTCAGCGCAACGCGCGCAGGATCGCGCGAGTTCCAGGCGTGTTCGGCGGCGGACTTTCTGCGTCGCGGATTCGAGCGTGAACGCAGGCAGCGGTGGGCGGCTCATGATCGTTATCGTCTCCCTGCAGGGCGATGCACCGACGGCGCGACAGGCGCCGTCGGTGTGGTTGAGGCTCACGCCGCCTGGCGTGCGCCGATCACCGGAAAATCGATTTCGGTTTGCGCGACTTCATTGATGTAGTTGGTCCAGGTGTTCAGCGCGACATGCTGGACGATCTCGACGACCTGCGCATCGCTGTAGCCGGCGGCCTTGACCGCGGCCACATCCTCGCCGCTGACGTGACCGCGCCGTTTGGCAACCCGGGCGGCGAAGCGCACGGCCGCGTCGGCGAACGGATCGTTGGACGCGCCGTTGCGGTTGGCGGTCATCTCGGCGTCGTCGAGCTTGGCCACGTGCTTGCCGAGGTAGGTGTGCGCCGACAGGCAATAGCTGCAGCCGTTGATTTCGGCGACGACCAGGGCGATACGCTCGCCGGTGGCGGCGGGCAGCGTGCCCTTGGCCAGAGCGGAGTTCATGCCGAGATAGCCTTCGAGCGCGGCCGGGCTGTTGGATACCAGGCGGAACAGGTTCGGCACCGAGCCGAGCTGTTGCTTCACCGCCTGCAGCAAAGGTTGGGCGGCGGCAGGGGCGGACTCGATCGTGGCGGGGGTCGGAAGACGGGACATCGCAATTCTCCTGGGGTTTGTCCGGGCCGGTTCAGGCCGGTGGAGAAAGCCTAGATACTTCCGATTGACGCAACTAGACGATAAATTCGAGAAATATCCTTCTGGAATCTGGAAGAAAATGGATCGCATCGAAGCGATGATGGTGTTCCGGGCGGTAGTCGACACCGGCAGCCTCTCGGCGGCGAGCCGGCAACTGCACATGCCGCTGGCCACCGTGAGCCGGAAGCTGTCCGACCTCGAGGCGCACCTGAAGGCGCGATTGCTGCAGCGCTCGACGCGCAAGCTCGTGCTCACCGATGCCGGCGCGGCTTACCTCGTCGCGTGCCGGCGCATCCTTGACGATGTCGAGGAAGCCGAGCGCAGCGCCGCCGGCGAATTCAGCGCACCCAAGGGCGATCTGGTGATCACCGCACCGATCGCATTCGGCCGATTGCACGTCGTGCCGATCGCCGCCGAGTTCCTCAAGGCCTATCCGGAGGTGGACGTGCGGCTGGTGCTGGGCGACCGCATGTTCAATCTTCTGGACGAACATGTAGATCTCGCGATCCGCATCGGCGAACTGCCCGACAGCACGCTGGTGGCCTCGCGCGTGGGCGCGACCCGCCACGTGGTGAGCGGCAGCCCGGCTTATCTGGACCAGCGTGGTCGCCCGCGGCAACTGACCGACTTGTCCGGCCACGATCTCATCACTTTCGACCATCTGACGGGGCCGGGGGCGTGGAAATTCCGCGTGGGGTCGTCCGAAGCCTCGGTCCCCGTGCGTGCGCGTCTGACCGTCAATACCGCCGACGCGGCGATCGCGGCGGCCATCGCCGGCGCCGGCCTGACGCGGACCCTGTGCTATCAGCTCGGCGAGCACGTGCGATGCAAAACGCTGGAGCTCGTCCTCCCGGAGTTCGAGCCGGCGCCTTGGCCGATCAGTCTTGTATACGCGCGGCAAGGCCGGTTGCCGCTGAAGGTGCGCGCATTCCTGGACTTCGTGACGCCGCGCTTGCGGGCGCGGCTGGCGGACACACCCCCGGGGGAAAAATAAGGTGATTGCGCGGCGTCACGGAGCTCCCGGCATGGGTCCGGTCCGGAGCATCCCAATACGGCTGCCGTCATGCCGAGCCTATGGCGGCCACCGGCAATTCGCCCGTATCTTTGTTGAGGATTTCCGCTGCCCTCGACGGGCCGTTATGCCCGAACAGTTTCCACTTTGGGTCGAAAGCGCGGACATTAACGCCGGTTTGTCGTCCTGCCCGTTATCGGTCAACTCCCGCTTTCCGAATCGCGCTGCGCGATAGTGTCGGCATAACCCACTGCTGCCCGCGACGCCGTGCCTTCACTGGAATGCCAGCGTAAGGACGCGCAAGGCATCGCGCGTTCGCCGGTCGCTGAGGTTGCTGTAGAGCATCACGTCCTGCGAGCGAATCGGCGGCAGCGACAGGAGTGCGCTGACGTCTACCGCGCCCGGCGGCGCCGCGCGCCGCGCCAGCACCGCCACCGCGAGGCCGGCGACCGCGGCGGCGCCCAGGATCGCGGCGCCCTTGCCGAGGAAGACTTCGCGCCATTGAATGCCGGCCCGGTCGAGCGCGCGCACCGCTTCGACGCGGATGCGGCACGACTCGCCTTGCGTCGCCAGCGGCAACGGCTGGCCGGCGCGCGGCTGCCAGCCGGCCGCGGCGAACCATGAAAAGGTTTCCGCGAACACGGCCTTGCCGCGTTTGCCGCGATCCTCGGGGCGCAGCACCAGCACGGCGTCGAGCTCCCCCCGTTCCTGGCTTTGCAAGAGTTCGTTGGTGCTGGCGATGCGCATCTCGACCAGCAGGTTCGGATCGTGGTCCCGCATCCGCCGCAACAGAAACGGCAGTTCGCTGCCGACCAGCAACTGGTTGATGCCGATCGCCAACCGGCGCTGTTCGGTCTCGAAGGCTGCGGCCGCGCGGTCGTGGGACGACACCAGTTCGCGCGCCACGCCGAGAAAGGCCAATCCCTCGGCCGACAGGCGAACATGCCGCGGCGTGCGTTCCAGCAGGCGGCGGCCGAGTTGTTCTTCCAGGCGCCGCAGCTTGATGCTGATCGCGGACTGGGTGGTGCCCAGCACGTCGGCGGCGCGGGTGAAGCTGCGCAAGTCGGCGGCCAGCAGGAACGCCCTGACCGCATCCACGTCCATGGCTTTCATCTGGATAGATTCGATTTTTAAATGCCAGATATCTTTGTAGATGCATTTTTCATATCTATCAAGCGGCTTAGGATGGACCGGTCGATCCCAACTCATAAGGACTCACCGCGATGAAACTATTGAGCGGCGTACTCGTCGCAACGCTGGCGGGGCAGGCCGCGCCCGACGCGCAAATGCCGACACACGCGTTTCCACTGCAAGGCACCTGGAGCCTGGTCGCCGCGGATAAGGTGCTGCCGGACGGGCAGACGACGCGGGATTACGGCGAGAACCCGAAGGGCAGGCTCGTCGTCGACGAGAAGGGGCGGTATTCGCTGCAGATCTTCAAGTCCGAACGCCCGCGGTTCGCCAGCGACAACAAGGCCGACGGCAGCGCGGACGAATTCAAGTTGGCGGTCATGGGCAGCAGTACCCACTACGGCACGGTGACGATCGACCAAGGGGCAGGGGTGTTGGCGTTCTCGATCGAAGGCTCGTCGTTTCCCAACTGGGAGGGCACGACCCAGAAGCGTCGGTACAAGTTCGACGGCGCGCAACTGCGTTATGAGGTGCCGCCGCGGGCGGACGGGAGCATCCCGGTTTCGGTGTGGCGCAGGCTCGATTGAACCGCTGCTCGCTGCGTCCGCAGGCGCTCGCGTCCTGCATCCACCTTCAACCGATGGAGCCGTCATGCCGCACTTCGTAGTCGATTGTTCTCAGGGATTACTGCAGATTCACGACGAGGAATCGATCATCGCCCGGCTGCATCGGGTGGTGAATTCAACCGGGCTGTTCGAAGAATCGGACATCAAGATCCGTGTACACCCGTTCCGCACTTATGCCGTCGGCGGCGGGCGGGAAGATTTCATCCACACCTTCTGTTGGATCATGCAGGGGCGCAGTGTCGAGCAACGCGCTGCCTTGTCGAAGGCCATCGTCGGCGAACTGGCCGAGATGTTTCCGCAGCTTCCGCGCATCGCGGCGAACATCGACGAGTTCGAGCGGGCGACTTATTTCAATCGAACCATGCTGTGACTCCCGGGCCGGTTTCCGCCGCGGTCGGCCTGTCGATCGGCATCGATTGACGGATAGTCCGCAGTCGGCGGGGAAGGCGCTTGCGGGTGAGCGAGGTCCGCGCGGGCAGGCGAGCGCGAAGGGGGCCGCCGTCGCGGAGCCTCCGGCGGGCATCAAGACCTGCGCGCAGCCCCGAGAACGAGCACAAAAAAGCCCGCGATCGCTCGCGGGCTTTTTTTCTTGGTGCCGGAGGTGGGACTCGAACCCACACGCTTTTAAGGGCGGCGGATTTTGAGTCCGCTGCGTCTACCGATTCCGCCACTCCGGCAGCGGGCAGGCAGTATACCCAGCTCGGGGCCGCGAGTCTGCCCCTTTTCGCTGTCGCGATCTGTCCGCAGCACGATCGGCCGGACTTCCCGCCAGGCCGCCCCGTCCGCGGCGCGGGACGCCACTTCCCGGTTGGCCTGGAGTCCTCGACGCACCGCGCACAGGGCGCGACGACGCCCTTGCCGACTCGCCGCGAGATGCCCGCCGGGCGGCGCTTTGCGCGAACGCCCGCGGCGGCGGCGCGCGCCTTTGTGACGCGATCGCGCCTGCGCCTGTGATCCAGGCAAGCGCGCCGATCCGATCGACGCGGTTATCTATGAGCGCCCGTCGAACGGTTCATCAGGAAGGACTTCGCGACGGGTCGCGATCGCGTCCGTGCGCGCCCGCGGGTTTTCTCATCGCATCCAATCCAGGAGGTTTTGTATGCAATCCACCGGTTTTTCCCCGCGCCGCTGCGGCGCTCACGTTTTCGCGCTGTCCCTGCTGTGCATGGCCGCCTTCGATGCGGCCGCGGCAACGGACCTGCAAGTCAGTCCTGCGCTTCATCAGGCCGCGCAGCACGATCTGGGCCTGTCGCCGGCGCGGGTCGATCAACTGCTGCAGGTGCAGCGCGACGCACCCGCGCAAGAGGCGCTGGCGCGGCGCCGTCTGGGCGCCTATTTCGGCGGCGCCTGGGGCGAGCGCGCAAGCGACGGCAGCTATCGGTTCGTCGTCGGATCTTCGGACCCGCGCGGCCCGCTCAAGCTCGAAGGCGTGCAGTTGCGCCAGGTCCGCTACAGCCTGAGCGAGCTGGAAGCGGCGAAGGCGCGTCTGGATCGCAGCGTGCGCATGCGCGTGTCCGGCATCAGCCGGCCGATCGACGGCGTGCACTCGTGGTACGTCGATCCAGCCAGCAATTCGGTGCGGGTCAGCGTCGCGCCCGATGCCATGGAGCGGGCCATCGACCTGGCCGCGGTCAGCGGCGCCGACAGCGGTCTGCTGCGCTTCCAACAAACGCCGGGCGTGCCGCAGCCGACTTCGTCGGTCTACGCCGGCCGTGCTTACGAGAAGAACGGCGCGCTTTCGTGTTCGGTCGGATTCGCGGTCAGGCAAGGCGCGACCAAGGGCTTCGTCACCGCCGGCCACTGCGGGACGGCGGGCGAGACGATCGGCCTCGACGGCGCGCCGGCCGGTTACTTCGCCGCGTCGGAATTCCCCGGGACCGATCGGGCCTGGGTCGCCTTGAACGCCAATCACGAGCTGTTTCCGCTGATCACCAATTACGCCGGCGGCTTTTTCTCCGTGCGCGGCAGCGTCGAGGCGGGTTATTCCGCGGTGGTGTGCCGTTCGGGTTGGAAGACCGGCTACCAGTGCGGCTTCATCACCGGGCAGAACGTCACCGTCAACAGCACCCGCGGCGTCGTGTTCGGCCTGACTCAAACCAATGCCTGCGCCGGTTTCGGCGATTCCGGCGGCGGCTGGATCGATGTCTATGAGCAGGCGCAAGGCGTGCTGTCGCTCGCCAGTATCGCGGCGGGCGCGCAAAACAACTGCGGCACGGGGATCTTCCAGGTGAGCTGGTTCCAGCCGGTGAACCCGATCCTGCAGCAGTACGGATTGACCCTGGTTACGCCCTGAGTCCTGGCTCAGGCCGCGGCGCAGCCCGATCGGGGCGGCGTCGCGGATCGCGGCGGTACGCTCAGAAGCCGCCGAAGCGGGCCATCGCCGCGGCGCAGACCAGGATCACCGCGACCAGGATCAGCTCGAAGCGGATCAGCAGGCGCAGGGTGCCGACTTCGCTCGCGGCCGGCAGGAAGTTCGGATCGGCCTTGAGCGCCTTGCGCCAGCGCAGGAAGCGCACGGTCGGCAGGATCGACAGCAGCGCGATCAGGATGAAGGCGCCGAGCTTGGCGTGGAACCACGGGTTGTGTTCGTAGAAGTCGAGGCCTTTCACGCCGAACTTCAGCCGCGACAGGCCGACCACCAGCAGCAGCACCGCGCTGGCGCCGTAGCCGGAGTCGAGCCCGGCCAGGCGGCGCAACACCGCCGCGTCGATGGGGCCGCGCAGCAGCACCGATTCGGCCATCAGCATCGCGATCAGGGCGAACACCAGCAGGTGGTGGGCGGAGGCGAGCAACAGATCGGTCAGCATCGGCGGAACTCCGGGCGGCGGCTGGGAGGGGACTGCGAGTGCGACGGTGGGGATCGGCAGGCGGGGCGCAGGTGCGGGAGCGCAACGCGTCCGTGGCTGGCGTTTGCGGCCCGTCGCTGATGAAGGGCTCGGGCCGAGTATCCGGCCCGCGGCCGGATTTGCGTACTGACCGATGTCAGCGCGCGGCGCTGAATCTTCGGCGATTGGCCTGGACCTGGGCCGGGCGCGGCTCAGGCGGCCTCGTCGGTTTCCAGCGCCTTGTCCACGCGGCGGAACCACTCGCCGTCGTTAGGCACGAACATCGAGCAGCACTCCATCGGCGCCTTGTAGATGTGCAGCGACACCGCCACCGAGTCTTCGCTGGCGTTGCGGATGGTGTGGTACTCGTGCGGCGGAATCAGGCTGCCGGCGCTGCCGGGGCCGGCATGCATGCCGCCGGCGGCGCGGAAGCGGAAGTTCTCGCCGTTGCGTTCCAGCAGCTCGAACTGGGTGATTTCCAGCTCGCCGTCCCACACGCCTTCCACGCACCACAGGCCGCTGTGATCGTGCATCGGCGTGCCCTGGCCCGGGCCCCAGGTCATCGCGACCACGCTATAGCCCAGTTCCGGGCTGCGGTAGAGCTCGCGGCGCGCGTAGTGGTCCTGGATCGGGTCGAACACGCAGTCGGGCAGGTTGACGTCGCGGTCGCGGATCATCTTGCACAGGGTGTTGCGCAAGGCCGCGGTGACGGCGTGCTCGTCGCCGGCGGCGACGGCGTCGTCGATCGCGGCGACCAGCTTGTCGTGGCCGGGGAAGTCGAAGTCGGGCAGGGTGTCGGTGGCGTTCATGCCACAGATTCTACGCCCGTCCGCAGCTCGGCGAGAAATCCCGCCACCGCCGGGCCGAAACGGCCGATATCGACCAGGAACGCGTCGTGGCCCTGCGGCGACTCCAGCGGCAGGAAGCGCGAATCGGCGCCGCCGGCGCGCAGGCCGTCGGCGATTTCCTGCTGTTGCTGCAACGGGAACAGGATGTCGGTGTGCACGCCGATCGCCAGCGCCTTCTCGACCCGGATCGAGGCCAGGCCGCGATGCACCTGTTCATCATTGTCGAGCCCATCGCCGCCGCCGCAGTAATCGCCGATGTCGAACCAGTCCATCGAGCGGCTCAGGTACAGGTAGCAATTGGGATCGAAGCGGCGCACGAAGCGGCGGGCGTGGCCTTCCAGGTAGCTTTCGACCTCGAATTCCAGGCCGAAGGGTTCCTCGTCGGCGCGATCGGAATCCAGGCGCACGCGGCCGAAGCGGCCGTCCCACTCCAGCGCCGAGCGATAGGTGATCACGCCGAGCTTGCGCGCCATGCGCATGCCCGATTCGGGGTAATGGGCGTCGTCGTACTCGCCCTGGTTCCACTGCGGGTCCAGGCGGATCGCTTCGCGCTGCAGCGAGCGGATCGCGATCGAGAACGGCAGCGCGCGCGCCGCGCCGGAGATGTTGATGTGGTTGCGCGCCAGGCCCGGGTGACGCGCCAGCAGCGCCAGCGCGGTCATGCCGCCCATCGAGTTGCCGATCACGCAGGCCAGCCGCTCGATGCCGAGCGCGCGCACCACGTGCGCGGCCGCGTCGGCGCCGTCTTCGACCGACAGCTCGGGGAAACTCAGCCGATAGAGCTCGCCGCTGGCGGTGTCGATCGAGGCCGGGCCGGTCGAGCCTTTGCAACTGCCGAGCGAGTTCACGCAGATCACGAACCATTGCTCGCTGTCGATCGGCTTGCCCGGGCCGAGCATGGCTTCCCACCAGCCGGGCTCGGGATTGCCCGCGTTGGCCGCGGCGTGCGCGTCGGGCGACAGGCCGGTGACGATCAGGATGGCGTTGTCGCGCCGCGGGTTGAGCTGGCCCCAGGTTTCATAGGCCACGCGCGCGCCGGTGAGGGCGCCGCCGCGCTTCATCGGGAACGGCGAGGGCAGGTCGATGTGGCGGGTGCCGGGCGGGATGAATTCGGTCATGCCTTGCTCGTGTGGCCGGCGGAGCCGGTGTCCTTCATTGGGTGGAAGCGGCGCCGCGATGAGCGGTGCGATAGTCGCGTTGCAGCCTAAACCATCGTCGCTGTTCGCGGTCGGGATCGGAATGGCAATTGCGTTATCGGCACATGTCGGGGGTGTGGGGTTTGTCGGTGTGCAGAGGAAAGCGTCGGGCCTGAAGGGCCCTCCCACAAAAGACGTCGCAAAATTCTGCGTCGCCTCGATGACTTTTGTGGGAGGGCCCTTCAGGCCCGACGCTCTTGTCCCAGTTCGCGGCAAACCCTACTCGACCACGCGATCGATAACGACGACGACCTGATCCTTGCCATCGGTACGCACGCTGACCGGTTGCGAAGCCAGATCGCCGGGCTGCGGAATCGCATTGCCCGAAGCCGACACGCGCGCGAGCACCTGCACCTGTTCGAGCTGCGACAGCTTCATCGTCGGCATCGGGCTGTCGCCGTCGTCGAGGACGACTTCCAGCGGGAATTCAGCCGCCGCATGCTTCTCGACCGCGACCGGCATCGGCGGGCCGGCGACCTGGCGCGCGATCACGAACACGCTCGCGTTCGCCGGCAGCTTGGCCTTCATCGCCGCCGACAGATCGACCTTGATCCTGAGCCCGCCGGCGACGGTGGCCGAGGCGAGCGGCGCCGGCGGCGGCAGCGGTTCCAGGCCGGCTTCCTGGCGCGCGCCGTTGATCTGTTCGAGCAGGCTGTGGGCGGTGCCGGCATCGACCACGCTCAGCAGCGGCTCCCAGGTCTGCGCCGCTTCGGCCGGTTGTTCGGACTGACGCTGAGCGATGCCGAGGAACCAGCGCGCGCGCTGATGCATGGGTTGTTTTTCGATCGCGTGCTTGAGCATGGCGACCGCGTCGGCGTCGAAGCGGCGGTCGCGGGTGGCCAGCGCGCGCGCTTCGGCGGCTTCGGCCAGCAGGTCGGGATTGTCCGGCGCGAGCTTGACCGCGCGCGCGTAGGCGTCGCGCGCTTTCGCGCTCAGGCCTTCGGCGGTGTAGGCGCTGGCGAGCAGGCGCCAGCCTTCGATCTGATTCGGATCGCGTTCGAGTTCGGCTTCCAGTTGGCTTACCGCCTCGGCCAGCGTCTTGGGTTCGCGTTGTTGTTGCGGGTTGAACGCGTTCGGCGTGCCGACCAGCAGGTACAAGGCGACCGTGGCCGCGGCGAGGGCGAAGCCCAATCCGCCGCCCAGCAGCGGACGCGCCTGCCACAGCGGACGCAGCGCGTAGCCCAGGGCGAATACCACCAGCGCCGCGCCGGACGCCACGAACACGGCCATCGGGGCCGAACCCATCGTCACCGCCATCACCACTCTTGTTCCTCGTCGTTGCGCGCGGAGCCGTCGTGCGCGTCGGCGCCGCGCGCGCGGATCACCCGCGCGACCACGAAGCCGCCGGCCAACAGCACCAGCGCCGGGCCGAACCATAGCAGCCAGGTCTTGGATTCGACCTGCGGCCGGTACAGCACGAACTCGCCGTAGCGCGCGACCAGGAAGTCCCTGATCTCGCCGTCGCTCTTGCCCTGGCGCATCAGCACCAGCACTTCGCGGCGCAGATCGTGGGCGATCTGGGCGTTGGAATCGGCCAGCGACTGGTTCTGGCACATCACGCAGCGCAGCTCGGCGACCAGAGCGTGGAAGCGGCGTTCTTCGGCGTTGTCGTTGAAGCTCAGCGGCGCGGGGTCGCTGGCGGGTTGGGCGATCGCTGGCGCGGTCAGGGTGAGCGCCAAGGTCAGGATCAGGGCGGCGGTGGACAGGAGCGTGCGGGGAAGGGCAAATCCCCCCCGCCCCCCCTTTTTCAAAGGGGGGAGGGCTTCGGCTGGAGGCGATATGGTCGGAAAGCCCGTGCTGTTCCCCCCTTTGAAAAAGGGGGGCAGGGGGGATTCGCTTTTGACCGCGCCCCTCATCGACCCTTCTCGATCTTGTCCAACACCGGCAGCAATTCCTCGGCGATGACCTTATCCGTCAACGGCCCGACGAACTTCCATCGCACGATGCCCTGCCCATCGACCAGGAAGGTCTCCGGCGCGCCATAGATGCCCCAGTCGATCGCCGCCTTGCCTTCGTAGTCGGCGACCACGACGAAGTACGGATTGCCGAACTCTTCCAGCCAGCGCATCGCGTCGGCGTGTTCGTCCTTCCAGTTGAAGCCGATCACGCGCAGGCGCTTGGTCTCGGCGAAACGGGTCAGCACCGGGTGTTCGTCGCGGCAGGCCGGGCACCAACTGCCCCAGACGTTGAGCAGATACGGCGCGCCGCGCAGTTCATCGGTCGACAGCAGACGGCCGGCTTCGTGCAGCACCGGCAGCGAAAACTGCGGCGCGGGCTTGCCGATCAGCGGCGAGGGCAGTTTTTCGCGATCGGGGTTGCGCGCGAGCCACAAACCGTTGGCGAGCAGGATGGCGAGCAGGACGAAGGCTGCCAGCGGAAACCAGCGGCCCTTGTCGCTTTTCGCAGTCGGGGTGTTCATGCGTGTTGCTCTCCAGCGATGTTGCGCGCCGCGCTTGCGTGGTTCGGCGTCTCCAGCATGTCGGGATGCGACAAGGGCTCGCGCTCATCCACGCGCGCATCGGCCTTGACCCGGAAACGCCGGTCGGCCGCGGCGACGAAACCGCCGAGCATCATCAGCAGCGCGCCCAGCCAGATCCAGCGCACGAACGGCTTGACGTGCACGCGCACCGCCCAGGCGCCGTTGCCCAGCGGTTCGCCGAGGGCGACGTAGAGATCGCGGGTGATGCCGCGCGCGATGGCGGCTTCGGTCAGCACCTGGCCGCCGCTGGCGTAGGCGCGTTTTTCCGGATGCAGCACGGTCAGCTTTTCATCGCCGTCGAACACGGTGACGGTGCCGTAATCGGCCTCATAGTTCGGGCCGACGCTGTGCTTGACGTTGTCGAATCGGAACGAATACCGCCCCAGGTCCAGGCTCTTGCCCGGCGCCAGCGCGACTTCGCGCTGCACGCTCAGGCCTTCGACCAGCAAGGCGCCGATCAGGAACACCGCGACGCCCAGATGGGCGAGGGTCATGCCGAGCATCTCGGCGGTGAAGGCCGTGCCGTTGCCGCGAACGCGCGTCCACACGAAGCGCGCGGTGCCGGCCGCGACCCACACCGCGCCGCCGACGCCGGCGGCGACTTTCCACGGCCCTTGCGGCGCGAGGAAATACGCGGCGATGGCGGCGCCGAGCGCGAGCCCGGCCCACGGCACCAGCATCGCCAACGGCCGCGACACTTGCTCGCGCTGCCAGCGGAACAGCGGCCCGAACGGCAGCAGCAGCACCAGCGGCGTCATCAGCAACACGAACATCAGCGCGAAGTAGGGCGGGCCGACCGAAATCTTGCCCAGTTCCAGCGCATCGGCCAGCAGCGGGTACAGCGTGCCGAGCAACACCATCGCGCAGGCGGTGGTCAGCAGCAGGTTGTTGGCCAGCAGCAGGGTTTCGCGCGAAGCCAGTTCGAACGGCTTGCCGGCGGCATCCTCGCCCGACGGCGCGCGCAGCGCGTACAGCAGCAGCGAGCCGCCGATGACGATGCCGAGGAAGATCAACACGAACAGGCCGCGGGTCGGATCGGCGGCGAAGGCGTGCACGCTGGTCAACACGCCGGAGCGGACCAGGAAGGTGCCCAGCAGCGACAGCGAGAACGCGGCGATCGCCAGCAGCAAGGTCCAGCCGCGGAAGCTGCCGCGCTTTTCCGTGACCGCCTGCGAATGCAGCAGCGCCGCGCCGGCCAGCCACGGCATGAAGCTGGCGTTTTCGACCGGGTCCCAGAACCACCAGCCGCCCCAGCCCAGTTCGTAATACGCCCACCACGAACCCAGGGCGATGCCGAGGGTCAAGAACGCCCAGGCGACATTGGTCCACGGCCGGGTCCAGCGCAGCCAGCGCGCATCGACCTTGCCGTCGAGCAGCGCGGCGATGGCGAACGCGAACGGCACGCTGAAACCGACGTAGCCGGTGTAGAGCATCGGCGGATGGATGATCAGGCCCGGGTCTTGCAGCAGCGGATTGAGATCGCGGCCTTGCGCGACCGCCGGCAACAACCGCGCGAACGGATTGCTGGTGAAGATCAGGAAGGCGAGGAAGCCGACGCTGATCACGCCCATCACCGCGAGCACGCGCGCGATCACCCGCGACGGCAGCGCCTTGGAGAACTTGGCCACCGCGCCGGTCCACAGCGCCAGCACCAGCGCCCACATCAGCAGCGAGCCTTCGTGCGCGCCCCACACGGCCGAATAGCGATAGGCCATCGGCAGCAGCGTGTTGCTGTTTTCGGCGACGTAGCGCAGCGAGAAATCCTGTGCGACGAAGGCCTGGGTGAGGATCACGAAGGCGAAGCCGACCAGCAGCAACTGCGAATACGCCGCCGGCCGCGCGATCGCCATCCACGATTCGATGCCGCGATGGGCGCCGAGCATCGGCAGCGTGGCCTGCACGATCGAGATCAGCAGGGCGAGGATGAGGGCGATCTGGCCGAGTTCAGGCAGCATGTCGGGTCGCCTTGTCGCGGGTGGAGCGAAGAGCGAATCCCCCTCGGTCCCCCTTTTGCAAAGGGGGAAGACAAGCGGGCTTTGCCGAAGAATTCAGAGCACGGCTACTACTGCGAGTTCCGGACTTGAGCGCGCCACCCTCACCACCTCGTGCTGTTCCCCCCTTCGAAAAAGGGTGAAGGGCCGCTGCTTGCGAACCGCAGGTTCGCGCGGCACTGAACGCACGCAGGCTATGCCTGCGGGCCGGAGGGCAGGGGGGATTCGCTCTTGCTCCAAGACGCACAGAAATCAACGCCCAGCCTCCGCGCCGGCAGGCGCGGCGACATCGTGCTTCTTATGCGCCTGCCCCATCTTGTCCGCGACTTCCTTCGGCATATAGGTCTCGTCGTGCTTGGCGAGGATTTCCTCCGCGACGAACGTACCGCCCTGCATGCGCCCGGTGGCGACCACCGCCTGCTTCTCGCGGAACAGGTCCGGCAGGATGCCGGTGTACTTCACCGGCAGTTCGGCGTCGCCGTCGGTGACGCGGAAGCTGGCGTCCATCGAACCGGGCGCGCGCTGGAACGATCCGGCCGCGACCATGCCGCCGAGACGGAAGCGCGCGCGTTCGCCGGCTTCGCCGCGCAGGATCTCGGCCGGCGTGTATAGGTAAGCGACATTGCGCTGCAAGGCGGTGGCGACCAGCGCGGTCGCGATACCGGCGGCGGCGACCAGGCCGATCACCCAGAGCAGACGGCGGCGGCGGGTTGGATTCATCGGTTCAGATCATCACGGTTGGGGCTGCGCGCCGCGCCGCGGGCCGCGCGCTGGCGCGCATTGCGCAACTCGCGGCGGATCTGCAGCCGGCTGGCGAGGAAATCCCAGCCCAGCACGATGGCGAAGACCGCGTAGGCGGCAATGACGTAGTTCCGGTATTCCATCACCGCGCGTCCTGCGTGCTGGATCGGGTCTGGGCGACGCCGGCGAGTTCGGCCACCCAGGCCTTGCCCTGTTCGCGGCGCAGGTTGTCGGCGCGCGCGCGGGTCAGCAGTGCGCCGATAAACCACAGTTTGGTGCCGACGATCATCCAGATCAGCGGCGCCAACATGCTCGGGTCCATCGTCGATTTGCCGAACAGGCTGATGGTCTGGCCCTGGTGCAGCGAGTTCCACCACACCACCGAATAACGGATCACCGGCAACAGGGCGACGCCGACGATGGCCAGCAGTCCGGCCGCGCGCGCCGCGGCGCGACGGTCGTCGATGGCCTGATACAGGCCGATCACGCCCAGGTACAGGAACAGCAGGATCAGCTCGGTGGTCAGGCGCGGGTCCCAGTCCCACCACGTGCCCCACATCGGCTTGCCCCAGATCGAACCGGTGGCGAGGGTGATCAGGGTGAAGCCGGCGCCGATCGGCGCGCAGGCCATGGCCAGGATCTCGCACAGCTTGATCCGCCAGATCAGCGCGATCGCGGCGTAGACCGCCATCAGCCCGAACACCGCCATGCTCATCCAGGCGCTGGGCACATGGATGTAGAGGATGCGGAAGCTGTCTTTTTGCTGGTAATCGGCCGGCACCTGGAACAGGGCGCCGTACAGGCCCCAGGCCATGACCAGCAGGCCCAGCGCGTAACCCCACACCGCCCAACGCGCGGCGAAGCGGTCGAAGTAAGGCGGCGAGCCGAGTTTGTGGAACCAGCGGACGAGTGGATTCATTCAGTGGTTCGTTCGAAGGTGTTCGGCATCTGGGTCGCTGGGCGGCCTGGACGGGTTGGAGCGCGCCAGCCGGGCTGCCGCGCGGGTTCGATCGCATTGAGTTCCGACTATGCAAGCGCGCCGTCAGTTCAGCGCGATGCGAATCGCCGCCGCCGCCGCCAGCGGAGCCAGCAGCAGCGCCACCACCAGACCGGCGGCCAGCAACAACAGGGCGCCGACCGGGTCCAGTCCCTGGGCCGAGCGGGCCACGCTGCCTGCACCGAACACCAGCACTGGAACGTACAACGGAAGCGCCAACAAGGCGACCAGGATACCAGAGCGCCGCATCCCGACCGTCAGCGCCGCGACCACCGCGCCGAGCAGGCTCAGCAGCGGCGTGCCCAACGCCAGTGAGGCCAGCAGCACCGGCAGTTGCTCGTGCGGCAGGTACAGCAGTTCGCCCAGGAACGGCGTCGCGACCAGCAGCGGCAGCGCGGTGGTGGCCCAGTGCATGAAGGTGCGCACCGCGACCAGCCAGCCCAGCGGCACCGGCGCCAGCATCCATTGCTCCAGCGAGCCGTCCTCGGCATCGCCGCGGAACAAGGTGTCCAGCGACAACAGCCCGGCCAGCAGCGAGGCCAGCCACAGCACCCCGGCCGCGACCCGGGACAAGGCCTGTTTCTCGCCGCCCAGGGCCAGCGCGAACAGCACCACCATCAGCAGCGCAAACAATGCCGGCTGCAGGGCGTCGCCGCGGCGGCGCCAGAGCAGGCGCAGGTCGCGCGCGAGCAGGGCGCGCGCCGAGCCGATCAGGCCGGGCATGGCCGCGCCGTCGCTGGGCGTCTGCGCGAACGACTTGGTCTGCGTGTTCATGCGGCCTTCTCCATCACCAGTAGCCGCGTGCGCACCGGCGGCGCCGCATAGGCGCCGTGCGTGGTCACCAGCGCCGCGCCGCCTTCGCGCAGGTGCGCCTGGACCATGCGGTTGACCAGCTCGATGCCTTCCAGATCCAGGTTGGCGTAGGGCTCGTCCAGCAGCCACAGCGGCGCCGGCGACATCCACAGCCGGGCCAGCGACAGGCGTTTTTTCTGCCCGGCCGACAACTGGCGGGCGAGGGCGTCCTCATAGCCGGCCAGGCCGACGATGGCCAGGGCGTTGGACGGCAACTGGCTGCGCCGGCGGCCCTGCAGGCCGCACAGGAAATCCAGGTTCTCCATCGCGCTCAGGTCGGCCTTGAGCCCGGGCAGGTGGCCCAGGTAGGTGATCGCGCGCGCGCGCCGGGCCGGGTCGCTGGGGTGTCCGTCGAGTTCGATCGTGCCTTCCTCGGCCCGCAGCAGCCCGGCCAGGACCCGCAGCAGCGTGGTCTTGCCGGCGCCGTTGTCGCCTTGCACCAGCAGGGCCTCGCCGGCATCGACGGCGAAGTCGAGCGGCCCGAACACGGGATCGTCGTTGCGCGTGAAGCGCAGACCGCGGGCCTGCAGCAGCGGCGGAGCGTGGTGTTCGGAAGGGGGCATCAGTCAGGGACGTAAGGCCGACGGGGCCGCGGGACCGGCATTTTATGCGAGTCGCCGGGCCCATAACCGTGGCGGCGCGTCGCGGCGGGGCGGCGAGGGCCGATCGGGGCGGTCGCCGGGCGGGCGACACATATATATGCAGGGGCCGCGGCGGCCGCTTAGTCCTCGACCCAATCGGTATGTTCGGCCGGCTCGGCGTCGCGCGGTCGCGCGATCAGCATCCGCAGCCGCACCGGCTCGCCGCGTCGCCAGACCAGCACGCCGGCCTGGCCGAAGTCGCGGGCCAGGGTGTTGGCGAGGGCATCGTCGAGATCGGCCAGCAGCCAGCCCGGTTCGCGCCATTGGCCGGCCTGGTCCTGGGCCCAGGCGGCGTGACGCTGCACGCCGGCGGCCTCCAGGCGCGCGACCAGGCGTTCATCGGCGGCCTGGTTGGCGCTGTCCGAATGCGGCTGCGAGGCCGGGTTCCAGGCGCTCACGAACACATAGCGCGCGGCCGGCCAATACGCTTCGAGATCCCGCGCCGGACGGCCGACCCGCAGCGGCAGCGCGTCGCCGTCCAGGGCCACCGCGTATTCCGCCACGGCGTAGGCGAGCGCGAGTTCGGCGGCATCGACGACCTGTAATTGGCGCATGTCGGCAGTCTCCCGGGACGATTACGGCAGTGCAAACGGCGCCGACGAACGGGCGCCGTGCCGACGCTGGACCCTTGGTGACGGGTCTGTCCACCGTGGCGGCGACATATGGATATGTCCGGGCGTCATCGCCGCCGCCGCTGCCGGTCTGACGAACCGCAACCCACATTCCGTACACTCGGCCTCCTCGCAGGCCTCCCGTTTCCAGCTCATGACGCTAGCCACCAAGCTGCCGAAAGTCGGCACTACCATTTTCACCGTGATGTCGCAGCTCGCACTCGAGCACCAAGCCGTGAACCTCGGCCAGGGCTTCCCGGATTTCGATGTCCCCGAGCGCCTGATCGAAGCGCTCAACCGCGCCATGCGCGAGGGCAAGAATCAGTACGCGCCGATGACCGGCATTCCGGCCTTGCGCCAGGCCATCGCGGCGAAGACCGAAGCCTGCTACGGCTACCGTCCCGACGCCGACAGCGACATCACCGTCGTGTCTGGCGCCAGTGAAGCGATATTTGACGCGATTCATGCGGTCGTGCGTCCGGGCGAAGAAGTGATCGTGCTCGATCCTTGTTACGACAGCTACGAGCCGGCGATCGATCTGGCCGGCGGCGTCGCGGTGCACGTGCCGCTGGACCCGCACACCTTCGCCGTGGATTGGGATCGAGTGCGCGCGGCGGTGACGCCCAAGACCCGCATGCTGATGATCAATTCGCCGCACAACCCGTCCGGCGCCATGTTCGACGCCGACGACATCGCCCGGCTCGGCGAATTGTTGAACGACACCGGCATCTGGCTGTTGTCCGACGAGGTCTACGAGCACATCGTCTTCGACGGCCGCCGCCACGAGTCGGTGCTGCGCTATCCGCAGCTGCGCGAACGCGCCTTCGTGGTGTCCAGCTTCGGCAAGACCTACCACTGCACGGGCTGGAAAATCGGGTACTGCATCGCACCGGCCGCTTTGTCCGCCGAACTGCGTAAAGTCCATCAGTACAATAGTTTCTGCAGCTTCGCGCCGGCACAGTGGGCGTTCGCGGAGATGATCGAAGCCGAGCCCGGGCACTATCTGGAGCTCGGCGCGTTCTATCAGGACAAGCGCGATAGTTTCCGCGAGCAACTATTGACCACCCGGCTCAAGCCGTTGCCGGTGCCGGGCGGGTACTTTCAGTTGGTGGACTACTCCGAAATCAGCGATCTGGCGGATGCCGAGTTCTGCCGCTGGCTGACCGTGGAGAAGGGCGTGGCGGCGATCCCGCTGTCGCCGTTCTACGAGTCGCCGCCGCACGGGCAACGATTGGCACGGCTGTGCTTCGCCAAGAATCGGGCCACATTGGATGCCGCTATCAAGAGGTTGGTCGCACTTTAATTGCATTCTTGCGATGGATATCTCATACGCTCTTGTCGTAAGCTTCAGGTTCGGTCTACTCTTTGGGTACGAGTGTCGCTAACACTCGGAAAGAGTCAGTCGTCAGTAGGGGGGGTTCATGGACAGAACGATCATCGTGAACCGTGCGTCCGGCACGGTCATGCAGTCGCCGCCTGATGCAGCGCGGGCAGACGCTATGCGCCCGCATGCAAGAAGCGTGTCCTTTGTCTCAGTTTGGTCGGCCTTAGTCTGGCCGCCTCAATTCCGATAACACCGCAAACACGGTGCCATGCGCTTGCGGCCGAACAGGCCGGCGTCAGGGCACCGTCCGGACGACTGCGCGCACAAGATCAACCTATGGCAGGGGAAAGCGTGAGAAATTCAATTGCAATCAGCCCGCGTCTGTGGACCGCGATTCTGCTGGCGGTCGCGCTGACGGGCTGCGCCACTCGCCCGGCGCCCGATTTCGGCGGCCGTTGGAAACCGGTGAATCGTTACGCCGAGATGCCCGACGAAATTCCGCTGCACAAGTCGTACGTGTTCTATCCGTCGCCGATGGACGGCACGTTGAAGAACATGCTGACGCGCTGGGCGAAGGATTCGAACCTGAAGCTGGACTACCAGCATTACTCGGATTTCACCCTGCATCAGGGCGTGGCCCAGATCAACACCACCAGCCTGCCGGACGCGGTCGCGCAGTTGAACACCGCGTACGCCGGCCATGGTGTGGTGATCGCCCGCGAAGGCGACCAGATCGTGGTGCGTTCGGCGGTGTCCGCGCCGGCCGCTGCGTCCGCGTCCTCCGGCGGCCCCGACGCCTCCTCGCACGCCACCGTCGCGGCGCCTACGCCCTGACCGGCCGTCGTCGCACTCAGGCGAAGACATCGCACCGATCGGATCCGGATCCGATCGGTGCGCAGCGAATTTCCATCGATATGGATGCAGCATAGATGTTCGGAAAAAAGAACGTAACTCCGCAGGTGGAAAACGCCATCGCCAAGGCGGCCAACTTCGAGGTCACCGTTGCCGATCTGGCCCGGCGCAGCGAGAAGCGCGCATGGATCGTCGCGTTTACGTCCATCGTGATGGCGCTGATCCTCGCAGGCGGCTATTTCTACTTCCTGCCCTTGAAGGAAAAAGTCCCGTATCTGGTCATGGCGGACGCCTACACCGGCACGGTCACGGTCGCGCGGCTGCGCGACGACTTCAGCAAGAACAGCATCACCTCCAGCGAGGCGATCAACAAGAGCAACATCTCTCACTTCGTGATGGCGCGCGAATCCTACGATTACTCGCAGATCGGCGACCGCGACTGGGCGACGGTGTTCGCGATGGGTTCGCCCTACGTGACCAAGTCCTACGAGAACGTATACCTGGGCTCGAACCCGCAGAACCCGATCACCTTGTTCGGCAAGAGCAAGACGATCCGCGTGCGCATCCTCAGCATCCAGCTGCATGCCGCCGCCGGCGACAGCGCGGTCAAGACCGCTTCGGTCCGCTTCCAGCGCAGCTTGTTCAACAAGGAAAGCGGCACCCAGCTTCCGATCGACAGCAAGATCGCGGCGATCGAATACACCTACAAGTCCAACCTGAAGATGGACGAGACCAATCGCGTCCTCAATCCGTTGGGCTTCCAGGTCACCAGCTACCGCGTGGACAACGATTACGCGCCGTCGCCGCCGGCCGCCCCGGAATTCCCGGTCGGCTCGCCGCCCGCCGCGGGCGGCGTCCCGGCTGCGGCCGCGCCGGCGATCGATCCGGCCACCGGCCAGCCCATCCCTGGCGCGGCGCCGGCTCCGGCCGCGTATCCGCCCGGCACCGTCCCACCCCAACAGCCCGGTGTCGCGCCGCAACCAGGCGTTGCGCCGCAGCCAGGTGTCGCGCCGCAACCCGGCGTGGCGCCGGCCCCGAATCCCGCCAGTCCGGCCGGCGCGCCGACGGCACCTGCACCCGCACCGACCGGTACTGCGAATGGAGTCAGCACCCGATGAACTGCTTGCGTAAACACAGTCTGATCGCCCTGTTTTTGTTGGCGCTCTCCGGTCTGGCCCTGCCTGCCTCAGCGCAGGTGGTGCAGGAATACGAGTACGAATCCAACCGCATCTACCAAGTGCGCACCGGCCTGGGCATCACCACCCAGATCGAACTGAGTCCGAGCGAGAATATCCTCGACTACAGCACCGGTTTCAGCAGCGGCTGGGATCTGAGCCGTCGCGACAACATCTTCTACTTGAAGCCGAAGAACGTTGACGTCGACACCAACATGATGATCCGGACGACGACCCACTCGTACATCCTGGAACTGAAGGTGGTGGCGACCGACTGGCGCGTGCTCGAGCAGGCCAAGCAGGCCGGCGTGCAGTACAAGATCAAGTTCGTGTACCCCAACGGCACCGAGTTCTCCGCGGCCAAGGAGGCCAGCGAAGAAGACCAGCCGATGACGGAGTTGAACACGCGGCTCGACAAGAACCGCCTGTACAACTTCGAGTACCAATACTCCAGCCGCAAGAAGCAATCCTGGCTGGTGCCCAGCAACGTGTACGACGACGGCCAGTTCACCTACATCAAGATCAGCGGGCTCAAGAACCTGCCGACCGGCAACTTCCCGGCGGTGTTCGGACGCGAGCGCGAAAGCGGTGAAGACTTCGTCGTCAACACCACGGTCGAGGGCAACACCATCGTGGTTCACGGCACGTACCCCTACTTGATCATCCGTCACGGCAACAACGTCGTCGGTCTGCGCAGGAAGAAGCAGAAATGAGCCAGAACATGCCTCCCAATCAGCCGGGTCAGCCCGAAGGAAACAACGGCACTCCGCAGGAAGGCGGCAGCTACGGCTACGCCGGCGCCAATCCTTACTACGGTCAGCAGGGCGGCGGGGCCGCCGCGCCGGACCTGGACGCCAACGCGCCCATGCTCAAGAGCAGCGATGTGCAGCGGTTGAACCGCAAGGCGCTGCTGTTCCTCGGCGCCATCGTGCTGCTGTTGCTGGCGGCCGCGTTCTTCCTGCTCAAGAGCGCTACTTCTGGTGACGACGAGCCGAAGAAAGTCGACGAGGAAGTCGTGACCGTGCCGGACGCACCGGTGGGCGCGCAGTCCACGGCGCTGCCGCCGTTGCCGCCGCCGACCGTGGCGGCCGAACCGATCGGCATGGTTCCGCCGCTGCCGCCGGAACAGCCGGAGTCGCAGGGCAACGTCGCCGAAGCCGAACCGCGTGATCGCGGTCCGAGCCTGCTCGAACGCCGCATGGCGGGCGAGGTGGGTTCCTCCGGTGGTGGCCAGGGTGGCGAAAATTCGGCGATGACGCCCAGCCAGCAGTATCTGGCGATGGTTGCGGCGCAGAACGGGCAGGGCGGTCAGGCGGCACAGCCGGAGAAGCCGGAAGTCGCATCGGCGCAGCCGCTGTACAACCCCGACACGCTTTTGCTGCGCGGCACGTACATCCGCTGCATCATGGAAACCCGCATCATCACCGACATCCCGGGCTTCTCGTCGTGCGTGGTGACCGAGCCGGTGTATTCCGTCAACGGCCGTCGCCTGCTGCTGCCGAAGGGCTCGAAGGTATCCGGTCGTTACCAGGGCAACGCCGGCGACCTCAAGCGCGTGGCCGTGCTATGGGATCGCATCACCACCCCGACCGGCCTGGACGTGAACATGGCCAGCCCGGGCATCGACGGCCTTGGCGGCGCGGGCATCCCGGGCCAGTACGACGCGCATTGGGGCAGCCGCATCGCCTCGGCGCTGCTGATCAGCCTGATCAGCGACGCATTCAAGTACGCGGCGGCGGAAAACGGTCCGGAAAGCACCACCGTGACCCAGGGCGGCACCGTGATCACCCAACCGTATGAGAGCAACACGGCGCGGGCGATGGAACGTCTGGCCAACCAGGCGCTGGACAAGAGCGTCAACCGTCCCGCGACCGTCACCATTAACCAGGGTTCGGTGGTGAATATCTACGTCGCCAAGGACGTGGACTTCTCCTCGGTACTGCGCTGAGATGGATTCGGATAATTCACCGATCGCACAGGTTTCCAACGACTTCCTGGAGTATCAGTACCAGGTGCTCGGCATCCTGGAGTACATGAGTTCTCCGGATGTCACGGAAATCTGCATCAACCGGCCGGGCGAGCTGTACCTGGAAACCCGCGCCGGTTGGGAGCGTCTGGAAGTGCCGAGCCTGACCTACGATCGGGCCCGGCAGTTCTGCACCGCGGTGGTCAACGAGAGCAACACCGGGCAGCGCATCACCGATGCCGACCCGGTGGTCTCTCTGACCTTCCCGACCGGCCAGCGCGCCCAGTTCGTGATCCCGCCGGCCTGCGACTCGGGCAAGGTCTCGATCACCATCCGTCTGCCGTCCAAGCACAGCAAGACCTTGCAGCAGTACCAGGAAGACGGCTTCTTCGAGCAGATCCTGGAGACCACCGCATCGGTCAGCGAGCACGACCGCGAGCTGCTGGAGATCCGCGCTCAGCGCAACTACGCCGAATTCTTCAAGAAAGCGGTGCAGTACAAGAAGAACATCGTCGTCGCCGGCGCCACCGGCAGCGGCAAGACCACCTTCATGAAATCGCTAGTTGGTCACATTCCTGACTACGAGCGGCTGGTCACGATCGAAGACGCGCGCGAGCTGTTCATCACGCAGCCGAATGTCGTGCACTTGCTCTACTCGAAAGGTGGACAAAGCACGAGCAACGTCACGGCCAAGAGTTGTATGGAAGCGTGCCTGCGCATGAAGCCGGACCGGATCATCCTGGCCGAGTTGCGCGGCGACGAGTCCTTCTACTTCATCCGAAACTGCGCGTCCGGTCATCCAGGTTCCATCACCAGCTGCCACGCTGGCAGCACGACGCAGACTTGGGACCAGTTGTCGCTGATGGTGAAGGCCTCGGCCGAGGGGTCCGGCCTGGAGTTCGCGGTGATCAAGCGTTTGTTGCAGCTGACGATCGATATCGTCGTGCACATCAAGGCCCATGCGGGACAGCGCTATATCACCGGCATCGACTTCAGTCCGGAGCGCCAACTGGCGGCGAATTGACGACAGCCGGGCAGGGGTTTCGTTGACAAAGCTGGCTGCCGCGTGAATGATTACGTCGGCGACTTGGGTTCGCAGCCCCGCCGGTATCCGTTTAATAGTGAAAGGAATTGTTGCCAGGATTGGCGCAGGGGGGGACTAGGGAATGTTGCCCGGTATAGAACTGACAAATTGCACGGGCTTGGCGGTTCCGCACGAAGTGATGCATCACGTCGTGCGCGTGGAGTCGTCCTTCAATCCCTATGCCATAGGCGTGGTGGGCGGCCGTCTGGTGCGCCAGCCCAAGACCCTGCCCGAAGCCGTCGCCACCGTGCGCATGCTCGAACGCCGCGGCTACAACTTTTCCCTCGGCGTCGCCCAGGTCAATCGTTACAACCTCGGCAAGTACGGCCTGGACTCCTACGAGAAGGCGTTCGAGGTCTGCCCCAATCTGCAGGCCGGCTCGCGCATCCTGGCTGAGTGCTATCAGCGTTCGCAGGATTGGGGTAAATCCTTCAGCTGTTACTACTCCGGCAATTTCGTCACCGGCTTCCGCCACGGTTACGTGCAGAAGATCTACGCCTCGATGCGCGACAACCAGGCCCTCGGGGCCGGTGTCGAAGCCATCGCGGTGATCGGCGATCCCAAGCAGCCTTCCAGCGGCATGAAGGCGGCGGCGATGGCGCCGGTCTCGGCCGCGATCTATGCGCCGGCCCGTCGCAGCGGTTCGTCGCGCATGGACGCCCTGATCGCCTCGCGCGTGCGTGAGCCGGACACCGCCGCGACCCAGGCCGCCGCTTCGGCGCTGGTGGCCGCGTCCGCCCAGCCTTCCAACCTTGCCGCGGCGATGCCGATGGCGGCCCCGCCGGCGCCGATCGCGCCCGTGGCCGCCGCCGTGCCTCAACCGCAGCAACCGGTCACCGTCTCGCTGGCAAGGCCGGGCGTAACCAGCAACGCGCCGGCGCAAAAGCCGCCTTCGCAAGGCGGCGACCAGGCCTTCGTCTTTTGATCCGCTTCCGGTTGAATCCATTTCCAGCATTTGAATCCGCATCGATCCGAACCCGTTTCGCCTCCACCGACCGCATCACCCACGTACCTAGCTCGACTACGCCCACAACGAACAGAAGGGATATCTCATGAACTCCAACATTTATTTCAAGAACTTCCTGTCGGCCTTCGCCATGGCCACCGCTTTCGTCGTCCTGCTGATGCTGCCGGAAGTCGGCTTCGCTCAGACCGACGCCAAGAGCCGTGTCAGCAACTTCTTCACCAATCTGAATTCGCTGCTGAACATCGCCTCGATCGCCGTCGTCACCATCGCGGTGATCTTCGCCGGCTACAAGATCGCGTTCGCGCACAGCAAGATCTCCGACGTCGCCCCGGTTCTGATCGGCGGCTTCCTGATCGGCGCTTCGGCCCAGCTGGCCAAGATGGTCATTCCGGACGATTCCAAGCTGAATGAAGGCGGCACCGCCATCATGATGATCCTGCAGAACTATGCATAAAAACGTGCTCTTCCGGGGTTGTACGCGCCCGCCCATGTTCCTGGGCGTGCCGTACGTCCCGTTCGTGTTCGGAGCGGGCAGCTGCCTGCTGATCACGTTCTACGCAAATATGTATTTCATAGTTTTGCTGCCCGTCGTGATCTTCATCATGCGTCAGATGGCGCGTCGCGACGAAATGATCTTCCGCCTGCTCGGCTTGCGTCTGCAGTTCCGTTTCAGAATGCGGAACCTGCAGCAGCATCAGGGCATGTGGGTGTTCACGCCTAACTACTATCGCAATCCGGGCGACAAGAAAAGCTGATGATGACCGTAGCCGCCATGCGTTCGCGCATGGTGGCTGCGGCCGACTCAGGGCCGTGCATTAGCAGGCCCCGTCATCGGCAGCGACACCCGATTCGTTTCCCACCTCAACGGATACGCCAGCCTCTTCATGTTCACACCCGATACCCCCATCAGCGAATTCATCCCGCTGTCCACGCATGTGGCGCCCACCGTGCTCAAGACCACCGGTGGCGATTTCCTGATGGTGTGGCGTCTGGGCGGTCTGCCGTTCGTCGGCCGTGAAGAGTGGGAACTCGAACACCGCCACAACACCTTCAACCGGTTGCTGCAGACCCTGCGCGCGCCGGATTTCACCAACGTGGCGTTCTGGGTGCACGACCTGCGCCGTCGCCGCCGCATCAAGACCGAAACCAAGTTCGATCAGCTCTTCAACCAGGACTTGTCCGACGGTTACTTCGCCTCGTTGTCGGCGCAGAAGCTGATGCAGAACGAGCTGTACCTGACGATGATTTTCCGCCCGATCGTCGGCAGCAAGCGTTTCGTCGAGAAGTCCACCAGCACGCAAAGGCTGCAGGACGAGCAGGACGAGGCAATCAACAAGATCCAGGAACTCGCCGGCAACGTCGAGGCGGTGATCAAGGACTATGCGCCGGTCCGCCTGAGCATGTACGAAGCCAAGAACGGCATCGTCTTCTCCGAGGCCCTGGAGTTCTTCGGCTATCTGCTCAACCGCCTGGACGAGCCGGTGCCGGTGCTCAACGCGCCGGTCTACAACTACCTGCCGGTCAGCCGCCTGACCTTCTCGGCCAAGAGCGGCGACTTCGTCGTGACCACGCCGACCGGCGCCAATCATTTCGGCGCCATCCTCAATATCAAGGAGTTTGCCGAGGGCACCTATCCCGGCATCCTCAACGGTTTGAAGTATCTCGATTTCGAGTACGTCATTACCCATTCCTTTAGCCCCATGGGCCGTCAGGACGCGCTCAAGGCGCTCGACCGCACCAAGGGCATGATGGTGTCCTCCGGCGACAAGGCGGTCAGCCAGATCGTCGAGCTCGACTACGCGATGGATCAGCTCGCCTCGGGCAACTTCGTGCTCGGCGAGTACCACTTCACCTTCGCCGTCTACGCCGAAAGCCAGGAGAAGCTCTCCGCGCAGATCGCGGCCGCGCGCGCCGAACTGTCCAACGCCGGCTTCGTCTCGGCCAAGGAAGACCTCGCGGTCACCGCGTCCTTCTATTCGCAGTTCCCGGGCAACTGGAAGTACCGCACCCGCCTGGCCAACGTCAGCTCGCTGAACTTCCTCGGCCTGTCGCCGCTGCATAACTTCGCCACCGGCAAGCAGCACAACAATCCCTGGGGCGACAGCGTCACCACGCTGCAGACCACTAACGGCCAGCCGTACTACTTCAACTTCCACGCCACTCATCCGGCCGAGAATTCGCTCGGTGAGAAAGCCATCGCCAACACCATGGTGATCGGCAAGTCCGGTACCGGTAAGACCGCGCTGATCAACTTCCTGCTCAGCCAGGTGCAGAAGCTCAAGCCGACGCCGACCATCTTCTTCTTCGACAAAGACCGTGGCGCCGAGATATTCGTGCGCGCCTGCGGCGGCAACTATCTCGCCCTCGACAACGGCCAGCCGACCGGCTTCAACCCGTTCCAGTGCGAGAACACAGAGGAAAACGTCCAGTTCCTCTCGGACCTGATCAAGGTGCTGGCCGCCAAGGGCCAGTATTCGGCGCGCGAGGACGAAGACATCCACCGCGCGGTCGAGAACATCCTCGACACGCCGGTGCACCTGCGCAGCATGACCAACCTGCAGAAGAGCCTGCCCAACATGGGCGACGACGGCCTCTATGCGCGCCTGCGCAAGTGGACCGCGGGCAATTCGCTGGGCTGGGTGTTCGACAACCCGGTGGACACGATCAACCTGGAAAAGGCGAACATCATCGGGTTCGACTACACCGAGGTGCTCGACAACGCCGAAGTCCGCGTCCCGGTCATCAACTATTTGCTGCACCGTCTGGAGCAATTGATCGACGGCCGCCCGCTAATCTACGTCATGGACGAGTTCTGGAAGATCCTCGACGGCGGCGGCGCCCTCAAGGATTTCGCCAAGAACAAGCAGAAGACCATCCGTAAGCAGAACGGCCTGGGCATTTTCGCCACGCAGAGCCCGGAAGATGCGCTGGCCAGCGACATCTCCGCTTCGCTGATCGAACAGACCGCGACGCTGATCCTGTTGCCGAACCCGAACGCAAGCCGCGACGACTACATCGAGGGCCTCAAGCTCACCGATGCCGAGTTCGAAGTGGTGCGCAGCCTGGACGAGCGTTCGCGCTGCTTCCTGGTCAAGCAAGGCCATGCGGCGACGGTGTGCCAGCTCAACCTGCGCGGCATGGACGACGCCCTGGCGGTGATCTCGGCTTCGACGGACAACATCGAAATCATGCATTCCGTTCTGGAAAAGGCCGCCGCCAAGGCAGGCGTCACCCAGGACAACCTGACCCCCGAGCAGTGGCTGGCCGATTTCTACGCCAATCGCAAGGGCTCGGGCAAGGGCAAGGCGGTCTCCGCGGACGCACGGACGGAGCGAGCCTGACCCTGGATGGGACAGGGGTCCGTTCTAAAGAGATAGCAAGGCACTGACGGTATCGCTGTAAACCGTTCCAGGTTGGGATGCCGGGGCGGCCACTCAAGGAGAGTCGAACGATGCACTTCAAATCATCCGCCTGGCCCTTGCTCTGTTCGCTGCTGCTCGGCGTTTGCGCGCTGTTGGCGCCGCGCCCGGCGGCGGCGCAATGCATGTACGACTTCACGTACACGCAGACGTTCTACGGCGCCTGCATGACCCAGATCACCCAGGGTCTGAATAATATCGAATGGGTCACCGACACGATGACCCAGATCCAGAAGTACACCTCGTGGCAGGACCAGCTGAAGAAGCAGAACGAGCGCTTCGAGCAGTTGCGTTCGGGCGCTTCGCAGATCACCGAACTGGCCGGCAATCGGGACAAGATCGATGGCCTCAAGGAACGCGGTGAGGAAGACGGCGTCGCGGACGTGTGCGGAAAGAACAAGGGCAGGAGCTACGTCGCCGATGAGCAGTACCTGCTTTGCCAGGCCCGGCAGCGATTGGTGAACAAGCGCTTCAACGTGCTGGTGAAGATGTTCAAGGATGCGGAGACCCGCGACAAGAAGATCCAGGACATCCGCTCAAACCGCAGCGGCATCAGCGGCGCCAAGGACAGCGGCCGGCTGATCGGCAACACCAACGCCAATATGCAAATGCGCGCGTCGACCAAGAACGACTCGCAGAATTACATAATGACGATGGAACTCTATACATCGATGATCGCCGCGCTTGACGAGGAGATCGCGAGGAGCGCGGAGAAGGCGCTGACGGGCAAGGGCGCCGACAAGAAAGGGCCGTTCAATTTGCCGCCTATCGTGGGCTCGGTAGCGCAGGGGCTGACTCTGAAAGTCGCCTTGGCCGCCGCCAGATCCCGAGACCTCTGAACGCCGGGCGATACCGGATTACCGTCTTTCATATTCAAGGATTCCGATCATGAAGCACACTTCCTCTCAGTCCCTCCACTCTCTGGCGTTGAGCCTGGCCGTGGCCGCATCGTTCGGCCTGATCGCGTTGACGCCGATGCCGGCGCATGCGATCTGGGCCTCCGAAATCACCCAGGGCATGAACAATGCCGAGCTGGTGGCTTCGACGAAGAAGCTCAAGGATCAGTACGACAGCCTCATGGATCAGCTCAACACGCTGCAGAAGCAGTACGACCAGCTGAATCCGGGCAACTTCAATCTCGGTGCGATCACCGGCTTCCGCGACAACAACGCCGAATTCAAGGAGCGTGCGCTCAATTACGGCGAGGAAGTCTGCGATAACGCCCGCAACGATGCGGCGACGCAGCAGAAGCAGATCTGCACCAAAGCCGTGGAAATTCGCAACCGGCGCTTCAATGCGATGGTCAAGATGCTCAAGGACGTGAAAACGCGCGACGGCGAAATCAAGAAGCTGTTGGACAAGCGCAAGACCTTGACCGCGGCGAAGGATAAAGGCCAGCTGGACGCGAACACCAACGACATCGCTCGTCTGCAGGCGCAGATGGAAAACGATATCCAGAACGGCAAGTACACCTTGGACACCTATACGGTGATCCTGACCACCTTGAACGAAGACATGGCCGCGACTGCCAAGCAAGTCCTGACCGGCAAGGGTGGCGCCAAGAAGGATTCGCCGTTCAGTCTGCCGCCGATCGTGGGTACGGCCTTGCAGGGTCTTGCGCTGAAGGCCGCGCTAGCCGGCGCGCGTACTCGAGATCTTTGATTCCGACTGCCCGCGCCCCAGGCGCGGCGGCAGCTAATGCATAACACCAGGCGAACCTATGGGTTCGCCGATGGAGACGGAAAGACGTATGGACATCCACATCGTATCGCTGGGAGCCAGTTCGTTGTCGGGCTGGATGGATTTACACGTGAGCGGTCTGTTGAACTGGCTCGACCTGCACGTGGCCGGCGGTCTGCAGAACATGCAGTTCTTCACCCTGATCAAAGAACATCTGGACAAGATGATCATGAAGTTTCAGGGGAATCTGCTTAAGCGCGTAGGTCAGTTGATCGGCGCGATCGCGGCGACGGTGGTGACGTTGTGGATCATCGTGCAAGGCTTTCGCATCGTCACCGGCCAGTCGCGCGAGCCGATGATGAACCTGGTCGTGAACTCGTTGAAGTCGGTGCTGATTGTGGGCATCGCGTTGTCGGCGGCCATGACCGCGGACAAGTCCTATGAAAAGCTGACCGATGGTTTGTCTCACGTGATCCGGGAGACGGTGACCGGGCGCGATGACGATGGCCCGTACGCGGACATGGACGAAGTGCTCGGAATCATGCAGGCCGGCTTGCAGTTGGTCGGTTCGGTCGACGACGGCCAGGACCCGGAGGCGCAGGCGAGCAAAGACAAAGCAATGAACATGCTGGGCGTGGGGCTCGGCGGTCCAGTCATCATGGCGATGATCGCGATGATGTTGAACAAGATCGCTATGGCTCTGTTCATAGGAACAGGTCCATTCTTCATCCTGTGCCTGATGTTCGATCAAACCAAAGCCTTGTTCCAGAAATGGCTGTTCTATGGTTTGGCGACCATGATGTCGATGGCGGTCTTGATCGTGATGACAACGATTTCGATTGACCTGGTCATAGCGGTGGGTGGAGCGTTCTGGGCGGCTGACCTGCTTGGTCTGGGTAGCAGCAAAGAAAGCCTGATGAGTTTGGCGCTGCAGCAGGGTGGTTTGGGTACGATTTTGTCCGCCTTGATTCTGACAGCCCCACCGATGGCGGGTGCGTTCTTCAATGGTGTGGTGGGTCAGCTGGGTGGCAGCAACTTCTTCCAAGGTAGTGAATTCAAGCCTAGTAACCAGCAGCAGTCGAGCGCACCGATCCAGCAGGGCCAGCCGGGTTGGGTGCCGCAGATGCAGACGCCTCCCTCCAATAACACTTATCAGCGGCAGGATGTTGGAAGGGATAGGCCAACAAGATAGATTCCTGAGTAGGAGCGCTTTATGAGCACGAAGAGTAACTGGTTGTTTGTTTGCGCCCTCTTACTCAATTCCGGGGCGGCTCTTGCTGAGCAAGGCTGCCCGGACGGATTTATTCCTAATCCAGCACCGACAGGCACTCCTGGACAGAATCAATGTATCCAGGGGCAGATGCCGAGTTATGGGCCGGTCGAGTCGCAGCAGCCGACGGGGCCCCGTTGGGCGAAGCGTTGGGGAGCTTTCACGTCAGACTCCGTAACCAGTAAGGTTGGTGTTTCCAGCGGTGCTGCGAGCAAGCGGACAGCCGAAAAAGAGGCTGTTCAAGACTGCAAGCGCCGTGGAGGCTCTAAATGCGAGGTCATCCTGGCTTTCAACAACCAGTGTGGCGCAATTGCCTGGGGTGAAAGGCCTGGCGCTAAGGGTGTTCTTAGCGCAGTCAGTGCGGCATCTGATGATCAAGCGAAGGCTGGTGCGCTTAAAGAATGCAGCCTGAAGTCAAACGAATGTGAAATATTTCTCTCCGAATGCAGTCAGGCGGAGCTTGTGCAATGACGCGAGATCGTTCGCTTTGGTTGGGGGTGTCTCGTTAAGTATTGTGCTGGATGAAAATGAATCGGCGCCTTTATTAGGGCGCCGTTTTCATTTAAGGGGTTCAGGCTTGCAGTGCGCAGCCATTATCTATGGAGGCGATGCAGAGATTGTGCGGTCGGCTGCCACGAGTACTGCTACGGATTAAGTCTCCGATGCCGTTTACATGCGATGTGCTTAGTGTGCACTTCGATTCCACATCGGTGGAGCAATGAAAAGGCGCATCAAGGGAGATGTTGCTTCGGTTACAATCCCCGCAAATCTAAGGCCAACGGAGTCGAATGACATGAATGTCGAAAAATCCTCGACCGTCCTTGCCATGATCGTGCTGCTCGCGATCTCCTCCATCTACTCTTCGGTCGTCCAGGCAGAGCAGGGCTGTCCCGATGGATTTGTTCCCAATGCTGTGCCGACCGGTATCCCTGGACAAAACCAATGCATTCCAGGTCCTCCGCAGGGGGATGGCAGCGGAAGCGGATATTCGTCAATGGCGAGCCATCACGACGGACATGGGGCATTTGCCTTCGATTCGGCGGCGATGGCGGTAGGCGCCAGCGATATTAAGACGGCTTTCGCGCGTTCGTGGCAGGCCAAATGGTCCGCGCTTAGAAGCTGCAAGAAAAATGGCGGAAGCGATTGTAAGATCATCGCGACATTCGAAAACGAATGCGCGGCGGCAGTTCTGGGAGCAGCCGATAGCAGCAATGCTAAGGCCACCGTTTATGTCGGCAAGGGTCCGAGCATCGACGCCGCGCAGTACGACGCGGAGCAGCGTTGTAAGGCTACCGGTTCGCCCGTATGCAAGGTCGCATATTCGGATTGCGCGATGCCTTGGCAAGATTAGGCCGGCAACAGCGATCGCTTGCGAGAGGTGAGTTGCCTTGCAGGCGGGGACGTCAGGTTCGGTGGAGGCTTTGCTGTGAAAACGGTTGGATGGCTTTTGCTGGGCTTGGCTTGCATCGCCTCGATTCGCGCTCACGCTGAGCAGGACTGTTCGGATGGCTTCTATCCTGGAGGTACTCAGCCAGGAGGACAAACCTGTGTGCCGATTCCTGGCTACGGGACTTCTGGCGGCAGAGAATGCGAGGTGTTTTTCTCTGACTGCAGCTACGCGCAGCGCGTGCGTTAGTTGATTATTGACGGGGCGCCGGCGAAGACGCAGGCACGCTGGATCGGCGAAAGCACGTTCCAATCGTCAAGATTGCATATCGGTCGTGGAAGTCCCCGCGATGACCCTGCCGGCAACCGCGATCCGCATCTCAGCTGAGTGCATCACGCGTCCGCCGCCGCAACATTCCGCTTTCAAATCCCCATGACGGATGGCTGTGCTACAACTCCCCGCACCCCGCGCCGAATACCGGTAGCCACATGAAGTACTCACCACATTGCGCAATGATGCTCGCCGCCGTGCTGATGGTAGGCTGTAAGCCTGCTTCGGCCCCGTCGTCTGCTCAGACTTCGGCGGCCGCCGCGCCGGCGGCTCCGGCGGTCGCCGCGGCGGCGCAAGCTCAGCAAGGAAAGCAGGAAATGGGTTCGCTGCAAGGTCTGCTGGATGTACTCGGCGCCAAAGACGGCGCGGCTTGGTCGGCCTTCCACGCGGTCGGCGTGCAGTGGCGCGATCCTGCGCCGCAGGACAATCCCGATTCGAATTCGCCGCGCAATGCGCGCTATCGCAGCGGCACCTTGTTGCTCGCCGGCTTCGGCATGGTCGAGGTGCCCGACGGCAAGGCCGGCGCCGAGGCGGGGACGCGGCAGGCCAACGAAGGCGAGGTCGGGGTGACGCTCAACGGCGATGCGCAGAGCGTGCATTCCGTGTCGCTCGTCAAGTTTTACGCCAGCGACGATTACCAGGGCATGCTGCAAAAACAGCTGGGGCCGGGCGCGTCGTTGAAGCCGATCGCTGGCCAATGCGAGCTCGATTACGGCACCACCTCGGAAAACACCCAGGCCAATCAGTTCTTCGAGCTGTCCTTGACGGGCTCGAAAATCGTGTATGCTGAAGTCTTCGTGGACGACGGCGGCAACCAAGGCCCCGGCACGACCACCTTCGAATTCACCCCCGACAAACCGGCGCAGAAGATCGCGTCGATGCGTTGCAAGGAGTCATAAGACCCTTAGCTGGTGCGACACGCGGTCTCTCGCAGACCCTCACAACTTGATTCGTCCTATCCAAAAGGAACAGCGTTATGGCTGATAGACGAGAAAAGGCAGTGGCCACTGCCCATGAGTACCACCAGGGTACGATCGCGAGCTTGGACGCTGCGATGACCCGACGTCTGGTTGCTTCCACGGTCCTGACCGAGAGCAACGGCGGTGATTTAGGGATCACCAACAAACAAGGCTATGTCGGTCGCTACCAGGCGGGAGCCGGTTGGCTGGCCGATGCCGGCTATGTCGACAAGCACAAGCTCGACGCTGCGATGAAGCACGACGGCTTCGACCCCGAGAAAACTCGTGGGGCGGAGTGGAAGTGGGCGAGCAGCGGCGGCATGACGCGCTTCCTCGAAGACAAGTCGAACTGGAACCCGGGCCTGAGCCTGGACCAGTACAAGGCCTCGCCGGAACTGCAGGACAAAGCCTTCAAGACCAACAGCGATCAGGCCTATCGCCAGGCGCTGAAGGACGGCGTGCTGCACGCCGACGACAAGGCCGAGACCGTCGCCGGTTTCCTCAAGGCGCGCCACATCGCCGGCTACGGCGGCGCCAAGGCCGCGGTCACCGGCGGTCGCGTCAGCCGCGATGCCAACGGCACCAGCAATTACGATTACCTGCACGACATCACCCGCAATCGCGACGGCCTCAATCAGTTGATGGCGCGCGATCCGAAGATGCATGCGCGCATGGACGAGTCGCGCAGCGAACCGGCGCGGGCCAACGCGATGGCCGACGGCGTGCTCAAGCACGGCGAACGCGGCCAGGACGTGCGCGCGTTGCAGGAAACCCTCGCCAAGCTCGGCTATCGCGACGCGCAAGGCCATGCGCCGCGCGCCGATGCCGATTACGGCGATCGCACCCGCGAAACGGTGCAGTCGTTCCAGCGCGCGCACGGGCTCAAGGACGACGGCATCGCCGGTCCGGACACGCTGCAAGCGCTCAAGCACGCGGCGCAGACGCCGCTGCTGTCCAATCCCGCGCATCCCGACCACGCGATGTACAAGGGCGCGCTCGAAGGCCTGGAAAAAATGGGCCCGCAGGCGTTCAAGAATCGCGACGAACGCGAACGCACGGCGGCGACGCTGGCGTTCGAGGCCAAGGTCAGCGGCATGAGCAAGATCGACCACGTCGTTCCCACCGCCAACGGCGCAGGCCTGTTCGCGGTGCAGGGCGGCCTGGACGATCCGGGGCATAAGCGCATCCACGTCAGCAAGAGCCAGGCGGCCGAACAGCCGGTCGAGCAATCGACATTCCAGGCCGCGCAGGACGCTCCGCAACTCGCCGCTACCACTCCCGACAACAAGCCCAGAACCCAGAGCGCCTGACCGGGCGGCGCCGCCGCGCGCGCGATCGAATCGGATCCTCGCGATCCGCCTCGGCCGCGAATCGCGCAGCGGTACCGCTTCGGGGCGTATCGGACGGGCGCGTGTCTTCGACGACATCGGCACGGCCATTCGATCCGCCCCGGCGCGCACGCAGCGCATCGGCGTGCATCGCCATCGCTCGGTGCTTATCCGCAATAACCAGTTCAGATCAGTCAAGGAATGTCATGAAATCAGCGAATGTGTTAGCCATCGCCCTGCTCACGGCCCTCGTCGGTTGCAAGGCCACCGAAGCGCCGGCCGGCGACGCGACGAAGACGACGCAAGCCACCGTCGCTTCGCCGACCGCCGCCGCGCCCGCATCGACACCGACCGCGACCGAGCCGGCACCGGCACCGGCACCGGCAGCGGCAGCGGCGCCGGCCGGCGACGGCCGCTCGCTGTGCGCGGCCGGTGAGAGCGTGGTGTTCTCGTGCACCTTGTCCGGCGACAAGAAGTTCGCCTCGCTGTGCGCGTCCAAGGGCGTCAGCGATCAGGCCGGCTACGTCTACTTCGCGCAAGGCGCGGCCGGACATGCCGACTTCGTCTATCCCGCGGACAAGTCCGCGCCGGCCGGCCGCTTCAAGCGCAGCCACCTGGGCTTCGGCGGCGGCAGCGGCGGCTTCGCGTATTCGTTCGAAGACGCCGGCCGCAAGCACATCGTTTATTCGATCTCCGGCGAAGGCCTGGAAGACCAGGGCGTGATCGTGGCCGCGGCGCAGGATCTGGCGAAAGCCGAGTCCGCGCTGGCCTGCGAAAAAGGCAGCGTGATCGAAGACGAGGACGACGCGTTGTTCAAGTACACGATGAGCTGGCCCAAGGACGAAGCCATCGAAAAGAACGGGCTGCCGCCCAAGAACTGACCGGCTGCGTTCCAGCCCGCTTACCTATCAATCAAGGAAGGAATTTCATGTCTACACCGAACAACCGCGATTTCCTGCTGCTCAAGGCTTACGAGTCGGGCATCCGCGAACCGAAAGAACTCGCCGTTTTCATGGGCCAGATGCAGATCGAGTCCGGCGGCTTCAAGAGCATGAACGAGAACCTGCACTACAGCGGCGCGGGTCTGATGAAGAACTTCAACGGCCGCAACGGCATGGACACGCAGGCCGAGGCCGATGCGATCGCCGCCGGCGGCCAGGAAGCGGTCGCCAACGCGATCTACGGCGGCAAGTGGGGCGCGAAGAATCTCGGCAACACGCAGGAAGGCGACGGCTGGAATTTCCATGGCCGCGGCTATGTGCAGCTGACCGGCCGCAGCAACTACGCCGCCGCCGGCAAGGAACTCGGGCTGGATTTCACCGCCAATCCGGGCCTGGCCGCCGATCGCGACACCGCCGCGAAGGTCGCCGTGCACTACTGGCAGAGCCGCGTGGTGCCGCACGGCCATCAGCACGACGTCAAGGGTTCCACTCACGACATCAACGGCGGCGAAAAGCATTTGCCCGAGCGCCGCGCCGCCGCAGCGCAGTGGGAAAAGATGCTGACGCCGGAAGTGATGGAGCGCCTGGCGCACGGCGAAGTGAAGCTGCCCAAGAGCGTCGGCGGCCACGATCCGATGGCCGACGGCAAGCTCAAGCTCAACGAGCGCGGCGAAGCGGTGCAGCACATGCAGGAATCGCTCAAGGCGCTGGGCTATCGCGACGCGAAGGGCAACGAGCTCAACCCCGACGGCCACTTCGGCAAGAAGAGCGAAGACGCGCTCAAGCAGTTCCAGCGCGACCAGGGCATCAAGGACGACGGCGTCGCCGGTCCGGCCACGCTGGAGAAATTGAAGGAAGCGGTGAAGCAGCACGCGCAGGCGCCGGGTCAGGCACCGCAGCACGCGCCGCAGCACGCCGAGCCTTCGCGCGCGCCGTCGCTGGCCGATCCGGCCAATCGCGATCACGGGATGTACCAGCAGGCCATGGACGGCTTGCAGAAGCTCGGCCCCAACGGCGGCTTCAAGAATCACCAGGAGATGGAACGCGCCGCCGCCACGTTGACCTACGAATCGCGCGTCCACGGCATGAACAAGATCGATCACGTCGTGCCCAACGCCGATCGCAGCGGCTTCTTCGCGGTGCAGGGCGGCTTGAACGATCCGGCCCATCAGCGCGTGCTGACCGACAAGCAGCAGGCGATCGGCCATTCGGTCGAGCAGACCAGCGCGCAGCTGCGCCAGGACGTGCCGCAGCTGCAGCAGCCTCAGCAGCAGCCGGCGCAGGAAGAGCGCCAGCAGCAGCCGCGGACGATGGTGGCGTAAGGGTAAGACCGCTCGCCCCGGCAGGAGGCCAGGGCGGGCGGATGTGTTGGGGATGGCGCGTCCGCCGGTCGATCCGGCGGGCGCACCATCCCGGCCCCTCGCCGGGCCGCAGTTGCTCCGTGTTTGCGCTTCATCACCACTCGACAGTTGGAACCGGCCGATGACTACGAATCGCTATGCCCCGTTGATCGCTGTGTGCGCCTTGTCGCTGGCGTTGGCGGCCTGCCAGAAGCAGGGCGCCGCGCCCGACGCCACGCCCACGGCGCCCGCAACCCCCGCGGCCACGAATGCGATCGCGCCCGCCGCCAGTACTCCCGCCCCTACGGATACCGCACCGATGACTACCGAAATCCCTCAAGGCTTTTCTTCCTACGCATCCGAATCGATCGGCGACGGCAAGCAGTGCGTGGCCGGCGCGACCCGCGACGAGGACGGCATGAACCAGCGCCCGGTCGCCTACCTCGCGCAGACCTCGGGCAAGCCGGTCTGGACCAAGTCGCTGGATCTGCCGGCCGACACCTACCAAAGCCGCGCCACCCACTGCGTGCGCGAAGGCGATGCGGTCTATGTGTTGCTGCAGTCCGACACCCAGCCCGAGCAGAGCTTGTCGCAGACCTTGCTCAAGGTGGTGAAGCTCGACCTGAGCAACGGCGCGGTGCAGGCCAGCGGCGATGTCGCCGTGCCCGGCGCGCAGGGCGCGTACTCGGCCTTCGTCGAGGAAGGCGCGCAGCACCTGCGCTGGGACAACGGCGCGCTGCAGGTGACGGGCCAGTACTTCAGCCTCAGCGATCCGGACAAGCGCAGCGATTTCCACGCCACGCTCAAGGCCGACCTCACGCATTGATCCGCGCCGCGCGCGCTCGGGTTTTCATCCCGGATCGATCGCTGTGTCGATCCAATCAGAAGGAGTTTGATCATGGGTAAGAAAGAAGAATTCATCGCCGACCTGTATCCGGCCGCGATGCGCGTGTCCAAGCAGACCGGCATGTCGGCCGAGCTGATCCTGGCGCAGGCCGCGCTGGAAACCGGCTGGGGCGAGAAAGTCCTGCCGGGCACCAACAACATCTTCAACATCAAGGACAGCAAGGGCTGGGACGGCCCGAGCAAGACCTTCAACGTGTGGGAAATCGAAGGCGGCAAGAAGGTCTGGAAGGACCAGGATTTCCGCGTCTACGGTTCCATCGACGAAGCGCTGACCGACCGCGTCAAGTTCCTCAAGGAGAACGGCCGTTACGCCAAGGCCGGGCTGTTCGAGGAAGGCACGCTGGGCAATCTGGAGAAGGAAGCCAAGGCGCTGCAGAAGGCCGGCTACGCCACCGATCCGGGCTACGCCAAGCAGCTGGGCGAAGTGTTCAACGGCCCGACCATGCGCCGCGGCATCGCCCTGGCCAACAGCCGCGACCACGGCGGTCCGGACCACGTCGAACCCAAGCCGGCCGACGCCAAGACCGCGCCGGCCAAGCCGGTCGATGCGATGGCCGACGGCAAGCTCAAGCTCGGCGAAGAAGGCAAGGCGGTGACGGCGCTGCAGGAGCGCTTGAACGAGCTGGGCTTCCGCGACGCCAAGGGCCAGCCGCTCAAGCCCGACGGCGATTTCGGCGCCAACACCAAGCACGCGGTGCAGGCGTTCCAGCGCGCGCACGGCCTCGACGACGACGGCGTGGCCGGCAGCAAGACGCTCGACGCGCTGAAGAAGGCCGGGCAGACGACGCTGTTGTCGGACCCGGCCAATCGCGACAACCCCATGTACCAGCAGGCGCTGCAGGGTCTGGAGAAACTCGGCCCGCAGGCCGGTTTCAAGAACCGCGAAGAGCTCGAACGCGCCGCCGGCACCCTGACCTACGAGGCGCGCGTGAGCGGTCTGACCAAGATCGATCACGTTTCGCTGAGCGCCAACGGCAACGGCCTGTTCGCGGTGCAGGGCGAGCTGGCCGATCCGGCCAACAAGCGCGTGCATGCGGACAAGGCGCAGGCCGCGGGCCAGTCGCTGGAGCGTTCCAGCCAGCAGTTGCAGCAGGACGTGCCGCAGACGGCGGCGGTGGCGGCGCCCGAGCCGGAAAAGACCAAGCTCCAGGTCGCGTGATCCTCGTCGCGGCCGGCCCGACCGGCCGGCCGCGGCGGCAGGTTGCGATGGCGTGGCGCGGTGCCCAGACGCGGCCCGGGCTTGCTGCGAGAGTGCGAAGTTTCAGCAGGGAAATCGAACGATGAAATTCAAGCAGATCGGTGTATGGACGGCGGCGCTCGCGCTCGCGCTGGCGATGGCGTTGGGCGGGTGCGAGCTCGCTTCCAACAGCCAGCCCGCTTCGGCCGCGGGCGACAAGAACGCGAAGCCTGCCGCCGCCGCACCGGCGCCGCCGGCCCAGGCCTGTCCGTCGCAGGACTTCGACGTGTTCCTCAAGGCCTTCGCCGACGACGCGCAGATCCAGCAGGCCTACACCCAGCGGCCGCTGCAGAGCGAGACCATCGACGCCAACGCCGATCCCGAGCCCAAGCCGGTGACCGCGATGCTCGACGGCGACGCGCTGCATTTCCCGCTGATGCCAAGCGCGGCCAAGCAGCAGGCCGACGGCCTGGTGCTGAGCCAGACCGAGCTCAACGGCGACAAGGAAGTGATGCTGGCCAAGCCCGACACCGATTACCAGCTGTCGTTCTTCTTCCGCAAGGGCGAGTGCTGGACGCTGTACCGGATGCGCGACGACTCGCTCTGACGGCAGCGCCACCCAGCCCCGCATTCCCTTCAGGAGATCGCAATGTCCTACCAAGACGTCATGAACACGATCCTGCCGCAGCAGCAGGGCCGTGAGGCGCACATCACCGGCCACTACGGCGAGCATCGCGAAAACGGCGCGCACGGCGGTTCGGATTTCAATTACCAGGGCGGCCAGGCCGGGGTCAATCTGACCCATCCCACCATCCACTCGCCGATCGGCGGCACGGTGGAATTCGTCGGCGGCCGCTACGGCACCATCACCATCCGCGATGCCGAGGGCAACAGCCATCAGCTGCTGCACACACAGACCCAGTCGGTGGTGGTCGGCCAGCGCGTGGAGGCCGGCAGCGAGATCGGCACGATGGGCGGACGCGGCCCGCGCGGCGAGGAGCAATACGCCCAGCACGTGCACTACCAGATGAAAGACCCGCAGGGCCGCAGCATCAATCCGGAAGAATTCTGGAATCAGCGCCAGAGCGTCGGCGGCCGCACCGCGGCGCAGGCCGACGACGGCGTGCTGCGCAAGGGCGAGAACGGCGCGGAGGTGCGCAAGCTGCAGGAGGATCTCAACCGCCTGGGCTATCGCGACGAACACGGCCAGCCCTTGAACGCCGACGGCCACTTCGGCGAGCGCACCCGTCAGGCGCTGCAATCGTTCCAGCGCGAACACAACCTCAAGGACGACGGTGTCGCCGGTCCGCGCAGCCTGGATGCGATCAAGCACGCCGGGCCGCGCCAGGACGATCGCAGCAGCGGCCTGCTGTCGAATCCGAGCCATCCCGACAACGCCATGTACCGGCAAGCGATGGACGGCCTGGAACGGCTGGGCCCGCAGGCCGGTTTCAATACCCATCAGGACCTGGAACGCGCGGCCGCGACGCTCACCTACGAGGCGCGCGTCAGCGGCATGAACCGGATCGATCACGTGGTTCCGAACGTCAACGGCACCGGCGTGTTCGCCGTGCAGGGCGCGCTCAACGACCCGGCCCATCACCGCGTGTTCGCCGACAAGCAGCAGGCGATGGGACAGACGGTCGAACAGTCTTCGCAGCGTCTGGCGCAGGACGCGCCGGCCTTGGCGCAGCAGCAGGCCGAGCAGCACACGCAACAGCAGCAACAACACCAACAGCAACGGATGACGATGGGTTGAGTCCGGCTTCGGCCGGACGACGCGGCGCATGGAGGCGTCGCGGCAACGCAGGATGCAGGAGAGGTCGCCGCCGGGACGCGGCGGTGTTTCCACAGGCTGATCCGGACCGGCGACCGCGTCTTCGGTGGAGGTGGAACGGCGGTTCGGATTGGAGGGCCCCGCAGGCCAGGGACGGTTAAGCAGTCGCTGCGGGGTTCGCGACAGGGAGGTCGATGCTTCGCCCGCAAGGGCGGAGGGGCACGGCAGGTTCGGTCACTAGGGAGGCCGAACCTGCCGCTGCCGCTTATCTGCCGGCGGGCGTGCGCGCCGATCGCGGCGTTGCGGCTCGAGGGGCAGGGAATCAAAGCGGCGCCGCGCGACGGCCGGTTCGACCTGGGCCTTGGCCCGGGGTAGGCTCGACGAGAAACGCGCCTGGCTGCGGCCGGGACCGCATCGGGCCGGGCGACACGCGACAGCCGCACGCCGCATGCGTGGCGGCGACACCGCTCCGGCAGGCATCCGGGGCATAACATCACCGGACCGGAATGTCCGGACGGAGGCAGCGATGAGCTCCAATCCACCGGATCGACAGCTTCGCGTCGGCACGGACGACGCTAGCCACACCCTGGACGACATGCGCCGGGCGCAGCAGCGCAACTTGCTCAGCAGCCCGAACCATCCGCAGCACGACCAGTTCTCGCAGGTTCGCGTGTGCCTGGACAAGCAGGAAATGGCGCGTTCCTACAGCCCGGGCGAGCGCGACAACCTGGCCGCGGCGCTGGCCCTGGAAGCCGCGCGCGGGCGCCACGGCGTGGACCACGTGGTCTTCAGCCACGACGGCGCGCGTGCGTTCGCGGTCGAGGGCGAACTGGATTCGCCGAGCCGCCAGGTCAGCTACGTCGATGCCGGCCAGGCCGCGCAGCAATCGATCCAGCGCAGCAGCGAGCAGTTCGCCCAGCTCGCGCGCGAGCACGAGCTGCAGGACCGCCAGCGCGAACTCGAACGCCAGCGCGACGCCGAGCGCAGGCGCGAGCGCGAGCAGCAGGACCCGGACGGGCAGGCCGCCGCGCGCAGCAGCGAGCGCGAGCAGCCCTCGCTGCTGCGCAGCTTGTTCAAGGACAAAGACTGATCGCCCCGGTCCGCCGTCCGCTGCGGCGGACTGGACTGAATCCACATCCGGTCAGCCCCCGCTGATCGAGCCCGCCGGACCCCGCGTCCGGCCCGCGCAGGCATCGGAGGCCCGCAATGAACGAATATCGCCATCACATCCAGACCCGCGGCCACTATCAGATCGTCGCCCTGACCCGGGACTCGGAGTACGAACAAGACGACGTCTACGCCTACGCGATCATGTCCTCGGCCGGCGTCAAGCTGCACCAGGAGGTCACCCTCAGCGAGGCCCGGATCTGGCTGGACGACCGCATCCTCAAAGATTTGATCGACAGCAGCGACGTTTCGCCGGATATGATGTCCCCAGCGAACCGGGTGGAGCGTTCAGGGCTCCGCAATGGCCGGAAGCGAAGCTGACCGACAGCGGGGTCGGGGAAACAAAGCAGGAAACAAAACGTGAAAGGGAAGCCGATTGTTGCCCTGGTGGCATTGCTGTTGTTCATTGCCGCGGGCGCGTATCTGTCCGGATACGTAACGTTGTTGTTGCTGAAAGTCGATGCCGCCGCCAAGTGGAATACGTACCTGGAGTACGTCAAGGCCTTGCATCTGCCGCAGGTCCGGCCCTACGTGGGCAAGATCAAGGCCGGCGGCTTCATAGGCTTCGGCCTGCCGCTGGCCGCGTATTGCGGCCTGCTGTACCTCATGTTCATGCCGAAGAAGCAGTCGATGCACGGCGACGCGCGCTTCGCGACCGCCGGCGACTTGAGCAAGAAGGACATGTTCAAGTCCACCCCGACCAGCATCGTGGTCGGCAAGTACAACGGCCGGCTGGTCCAGCTCAGCGGCCAGCAGTTCGTGATCCTGGCCGCGCCGACCCGTTCGGGCAAGGGCGTGGGCATCGTGATTCCGAACCTGCTCAACTACCAGGCCTCGATGGTGGTGTTGGACATCAAGCAGGAAAACTTCGACCTGACCAGCGGCTGGCGTGCGCAGCAGGGCCAGGAAATCTTCCTGTTCAATCCCTTCGCCGAAGACCGCCGCACCCATCGCTGGAATCCGCTGACCTACGTCTCGGCCGATCCGGCCTTCCGCGTCTCCGACCTGATGAGCATCGCCGCGATGCTGTATCCGGACGGCTCGGACGATCAGAAATTCTGGGTCAGCCAGGCGCGCAACTGCTTCATGGCGTTCACCCTGTACCTGTTCGAAGCCTACGAAGACGCGAAGAAAGTCGGCTTCCCGTTCGGCACGCTGCCGACCCTGGGCGCGGTCTACCGATTGTCCTCGGGCGACGGCAAGAGCGAGCTCAAGCCGTTCCTCAAGGGCTTGTCGGAGCGGCCGTTCCTGAGCAGCAACGCCCGCGCCGCGTTCGGCAACATGCTGTCGCAGGCGGATGAAACCTTCGCCTCGATCCTGGGCACGTTCAAGGAACCGCTCAACGCCTGGATCAACCCGGTGCTGGACGCGGCCACGGCGACCGACGATTTCCTGCTGACCGACCTGCGCAAGAAGAAGATGACGATCTACGTCGGCATCCAGCCGAACAAGCTGGCCGAAAGCCGCTTGATCGTGAACCTGTTCTTCAGCCAGATCATCAACCTCAACACCCGCGAACTGCCGCAGAACAACAAGGAACTCAAGCATCAGTGCCTGTTGCTGATGGACGAATTCACCTCGATCGGCAAGGTGGACATCATCGCCTCGGCGGTGTCGTACATGGCCGGCTACAACATCCGCCTGCTGCCGATCATCCAGAGCATGTCGCAGCTGGACGCGACCTACGGCAAGGACATCTCGCGCACCATCATCACCAACCACGCGCTGCAGATCATCTACGCGCCGCGCGAGCAGCAGGACGCCAACGATTACTCCGACATGCTCGGCTACACCACCGTGCGCAAGCAGAACATCACCCGCGGCAAGGAAATCTCGCGCAGCGAGTCGGAAGAACGCCGCGCGCTGATGCTGCCGCAGGAGCTCAAGGCGATGGGCTTCGACACCGAGGTGTTCCTGTACGAAGGCATCCCGCATCCGGTGAAGTGCGACAAGATCAAGTACTTCCAGGACAAGCTGTTCACCCAGCGTCTGCTGCCGAAGGTGACGGTGCCGATGCTGGATGTGAAGGTCTGACCGGTCGGATCGGCCGGTTCCGGACGCCATCGCGATCGCCGATCGCGGTGGCGTTTTTGTTTGTGGCAAGCCGGCAAGTCCCGGAGCCCCTCTCCCGCTTGCCACCCAAGGTGACTTCCTTCGGGGCGCGGGAGAGGGGTTGGGGTGAGGGCGGGGGCAGTCGCAGAATATCCATGCAAAAAGCATTCGCGCCTACGGCACTCATCCCTCACCCCAGCCCTCTCCCGCAAGCGGGAGAGGGAGAGGGAGCAGGGAATGATCCGGTTTTGTCACGGCCACCGCCCCATGCCCGCTAGTTCTCACGATAGGACGAACGCGACCATTTTTTGAACCGGCGACGCGATCCGCCGCGGCGCTCGCGCGTCATAATGGCGGCAGCACGCACGTCAGGCCGAACCGTCATGAAAGACCTCCGCGTATCCCTCGTCCAAGGCGCCACCCGCTGGCACGATCCCGCCGGCAATCGCGAGTACTACGGCGATCTGATCTCCTCGCTGCACGGCATCACCGATCTGGTGCTGCTGCCGGAGACCTTCACCAGCGGTTTCAGCAACGAAGCCATCGGCAGCGCCGAGACCATGGACGGCCCGACCGTCGCCTGGATTCGCGAGCAGGCCGCCAAGCTCGGCGCGGCGGTGACCGGCAGCGTGCAGCTGCGCACCGAGGAGGGCGTGTTCAACCGCCTGCTGTTCGCCACGCCCGACGGCGAGCTCAAGACCTACGACAAGCGCCACCTGTTCCGCTTCGCCAAGGAGCACGAGCGCTACGCCGCCGGCCGCGACCGCCTGACGGTGGAGTGGAAGGGCTGGCGGATCTGCCCGATGGTCTGCTACGACCTGCGTTTCCCGGTGTTTTCGCGCAACCGCTTCGATGTCGAGCGGCCCGGCGCGGCCGACTTCGATCTGCTGCTGTACGTGGCCAACTGGCCGTCGGCGCGCGCTTATCCGTGGAAGACCCTGCTGCGCGCGCGCGCGATCGAAAACCTGTGCTACGTCGCCGGCCTCAACCGCGTCGGCGACGACGGCAACGGCCTGCACTATGCCGGCGACAGCGCGGTCATCGATTTCCTCGGTCATCCGGTCAGCGAATGCACCGACGAGGAAGTCGTCGTCACCACGACCCTGCAAGCGGCCGAGCTGGCGGCGCATCGCGAGCGTTTCCCGGCGATGCTGGACGCGGACCGGTTCGAGTTGCGGTGATCCGCGCTCGCGCGCAGCGCGGCGCTCAGTAATCTTCCCCGGCGCGCGAACGCACCGCGCCGGCTTCGATGTCGGCCTCGCTGACGCCGCGCTTGTGGAAATACACCTGCTCGGCGGCCCAGCGCAGCGGCGCGGAGTGCAGCAGCAGGTCGAACGGCCAGTCGAATTGAAAGCGGTCGAAGGCCCAGCGCAGCGCGCGCTTGCGGCGGAATTTCGGCGCCGCGTCCTGGGCGATGGATTCCGGCGCCGGGCCGATGCCGCGCGCGTGCAGGGCGATCGCCTGGCCCAGGGTTTCGCCGTGCGCCCAGGCCGAGTGGATGCCGCCGGCGGTCACCGGCGAGACGATGCCGGCGGCGTCGCCGGTCAGCATCACGCCGTCGCGCGCGAGCGGGAACACCGGCCCGCCGCAGGGAATCAGGCCGGCGCGGGTCGCGGCGGGTTGCAGTTGCGCGCCCAGGCCGACCACGTCGCGGACACGGGCGAGGAAGCCATCGATATCCGGCACGCGCGCGCGCTCGGGATCGTGCCGCAGCGCCAGCCCGGCCTGCACGCCGGTCGGATTCTGCGCGACCCAGCCGATGTAGCCCGGCGCGTAGCGCTTGCTGACGAAGCAGTGCAGGGCGCCCGACTCGGGCAGCGTGGCCTGCGGGAATTCGTATTCGATGCCGTACAGGAACTCGTGCGTGCGGCCGAGCCCGGTGCGTTCGGCGACGCGCGATTTCGCCCCGTCGGCGCCGACCAGGAAACGCGTGCGGCCCACGCCTTCGATGCGCCAGCCGTCGCCGTCGCGCTCGGCCTGGGTGAACGACGCGCCCAGGCGCAGATCGACCTCGTGCCGCACCAGTTCCTGCGCCAGCCAGCGCATCAGCCGCGGCGTGTCGGTGGTCAGGAAGTAATAGCCCGGCGCGCTCAGCGCCATGCTGCGCAGCTTCGGCGAGTACAACCGCACCCGCTCGACCCGGTGCAGGCAGCCGGCCGGCGCGCGGCTCAGCCAGGTCTGCTCGGCCGCTTCCTTGACCACGATGCCGGTGGTGCGCAGCTTATCGCCCGGATCGCGCTTGCGTTCGAGCACGACCACGCGCAGGCCCGCGCGCGCCGCCGCCAGCGCGCAGGCGGCGCCGGCGAAACTGGCGCCGACGACGACCAGATCGCAATCGTAGTGAGCGGTGTCCTGGTTCATGGGCGGACCAGTGCGTTTGGGGGTTGCGACACAGTGTCGGCGCGTTGCGCGAAGGGCGTATGGCGGCTGTGTGAAGTGCCGGCGAGCGTGAAGTCTTTTGTAGGAGGGCCTTCAGGCCCGATGCTTTTCGTTCCAACGCCGAGATCGGACCGAAAAGCATCGGGCCTGAAGGCCCTCCCACAAAAGACTTGGCCCTCCCACAAAGGCTTCAGGCCCGAGGCTTTGCGGCCTGTCGAGAGGACGTGAGTACGCAAATGGCTTCGACCACGGTCTCCAGGCTATCGACGTCAGGCCTGAAGTCTTTTGTAGGAGGGCCTTCAGGCCCGATGCTTTTCGTTCCAACGCCGCGATCGGACCGAAAAGCATCGGGCCTGAAGGCCCTCCCACAAAAGACTTGGCCCTCCCACAAAGGCTTCAGGCCCGAGGCTTTGCGGCCTGTCGACAGGACGCGGGCGCGCAAATGGCTTCGACCGCGATCTCCAGGCTATCGACGTCAGGCCTGAAGTCTTTTGTAGGAGGGCCTTCAGGCCCGATGCTTTTCGTTCCAACGCCGCGATCGGACCGAAAGGCCTCGGGCCTGAAGGCCCTCCCACAAAAGACTTGGCCCTCCCACAAAGACTTCAGGCCCGAGGCTTTGCGGCCTGTCGAGAGGACGCGGGCGCACAAATAGCTTCGACCGCGACCTCCAGGCCATCGAGCGCAGCCTGCGGCGTCGCCTCGCAAGCCGCGCGCACGATCGCTCCGTCCACCGAGATCGCCAGCGCGCCCGCGCGCGCCTCGCGCCGGCTGCCGGGCGGCAGCAATTCGGCGATGCGCGCCTGCATCTGCCGCTTGTGCTCGCGCGAACGCGCCACCGCTTCGGGCAGGACCGGGCCGATTTCGGCCACCGCGTTGATGAACGCGCAGCCGCGGAACTGCGGATGCGCGAACCATTCGGCCATCGCCGCCACCAGCGCCGCGGGGTTCGCGCCGAAGCGTTGCAAGGCGCCGTCGAACCAGCTCATCCAGCGCTCGTGTCGGTAATCGAGGAAGGCCAGGATCAGATCGTTCTTGCTCGGGTAGTGCCGGTACAGCGTCACCTTGGTCACGCCGGATTCGGCGATCACCTGGTCGATGCCGGTCGCGCGGATGCCCTGCAGGTAGAACAGGTCGTGCGCGGTGTGGAGGATGCGTTCGCGCGCGCTCGGGACCGGGTCGGTTTTGCGGTTCATGGCGCGATGGTAGATCGGTTCGCCCGGCTTCGCCATCGATGTAGACAGATCGGTCTACAAGCGTTAATTTATCCGCGTAGACAGATCGGTCTACTTGCCTTGGAGCCGCTCATGGAAACCCGTCCACCGTTGCCGCCGTTCACCCGGGACAGCGCCGTGCAGAAAGTCCGGCTGGCCGAAGACGCGTGGAATTCGCGCGATCCGGCGCGCGTCGGCCTGGCTTATTCGCTGGACACGCGCTGGCGCAACCGCGCTGAGTTCGTCCAGGGCCGCGAGCAGGCGGTGGCGTTCTTGCAGCGCAAGTGGAGCCGTGAGATCGAGTACCGCCTGATCAAGGAATTGTGGACGTTCGAAAGCCACCGCATCGCCGTGCGTTTCGCCTACGAATGGCGCGACGATTCCGGCCAGTGGTATCGCAGCTACGGCAACGAGAACTGGGAGTTCGGCGACGACGGTTTGATGTCGCTGCGGCTGGCGAGCATCAACGACAAGCCCATCGCCGAAAGCGAACGCAAGTTCCATTGGCCGCAGGGACGGCGCCCGGACGAACATCCGGGGCTGAGCGAACTGGGGTTGTGACGGCGCGAGCGGCGCGGATTCACGGCTGCGCCGCAAGCGCGGTTCCGCGATTAAAACTCGCCTCGTTCCTGCATGAAATCACTACGCTGTAAACGAACAAGGGCGCCGAAGCGCCCTTGTGCCGTGCACCGATAATCGCCGCGGATCACTGCGCCGCGGCCAGTCCCGCATACACCGCATCGCGCAGGTCGATGGTGAACTCGCCGTCCATTCCTTCGATCGCGGTATTGGTCAGCGCGACCACGGTGAGCCCGCGCTGCGCATCGACGAACCACGAGTGTCCGTACACGCCGCCCCAGGCGATGGTGCCGCGCGATTGCGGCGTGCCGCTCGCGGCCGGATCGCTCAGCACCGCCCAGCCGTAGCCATAGCCCCAACCCGGATCGAGGCCTTCGATCGGGGCGGGCACGTGCTCGCGCATCATCGTCGCCACCGACTCGGTCCGCAGGATCTCGCCGCCGCCGCGGCGCAGCGTTTCCAGCAGGCTCAGCACGTCGCCGGCGGTGCTGGCCAGACCGGCGCCGCCGGAGGGATACGACGCCGCGTTCTCCAGGCGGTTGGGCGCATAGCGCAGCGCGCCGTCGAAAAACGGCAGCACGGTTTCCTCGTGCATGCGCGCCGGGCGCCGCGAGCCGTCGGCGGCGAGGCCGTCGGTGTAGGGCGTGGCGGTGCGCTTGTGATCGACGATGCGAAACGCGGTGTCCTTCATCGCCAACGGCGCGCCGATCAATGCTTCGATCAACGCCGGTAGCGGCGTGTCGGTGGCGCGCGCCATCGCTTCGCCGAGCACATCCAGGCCGATCGAATACTTGAAGCCCTGGCCTGGCGGATAACGCAACTGCGCCTGGCTCAGGCGCTGCAGGTTCTCCTCGATGCTCAGGCCGGGCTGATCGAAGCCGTCGGAGACGTTCAACTGGTCGTAATCGCTGCCGGTCGGCTCGCCGAAGCGATAGCTCAGGCCGGAGGTGTGGCTCAGCAACTGGCGCAGGCTGATCTGCGGTTCGCTGCCGTCGGCCAGGCGCGGGCGGAACTGCGGCAGATAGCGCGTCACCGGCGCGTCCAGATCGATGCGGCCTTGTTCGGCCAGCTTCATCGCCGCCGCGGCGACGATGGGCTTGGTCACCGAGGCGAGCAGGAAGATCGCGTCTTCGCGCATCAGCCGGTCGGATTCGCGATCGGCCTGACCGGCGGCGCGGCGGTAGACCAGTTGGCCGTCGCGGGCGATCAGCACCACGGCGCCGACCAGGCGGCGTTCGGCGATGGCGCGGTCGATCGCGTCATCGACGCGGTCGCGCAAGGCGGTCGGCGCGGGATGTTCGGCGATGGCGGTCGCGGCGACGGATTCGAGAACGGGCAGGTTCATGGGATTACCTGTGCCTTCGGTTAGGTGCGTGCAAGCTGAGCGCTAATGCTGCAGTGCACAAGTGACCGGAGTGAAACACTGCGATGCCGCGATCGGGTTGCGTTGCGGGGCGGTTAGGTGCAGGCGTGCCGTGAATGGCGGCGAATATGTCTGGATCGGGTAGGTAAATGTGCCGATGATGTTTCGCAGGCACGAAGTCGGGTCTTCCAGGGCTGTATTGAGTTCTCCCGGCCGCCATCCCCGCGGAAGTCGAAATCCAAAGACTTCCGGGTTACGCATCGGTGGAGCCCTGGATCCCCGCCTTCGCGGGGATGACGGAAATGGGGAGGGGCGCGCAGAGGGCGATCCCGCGAAAAACAAAAGGGCGCCGAAGCGCCCTTTGTTCAATACCGATCCGGCCGCTGACGCGGACCGGATCGTGCTGTCGCCGACTCAGCCGCGCGGGCCGCGGCCGCCGCCGGGACGTCCGCCGCCGCGCGGGCCGCCGGGACGCGGGCCGTTCGGGCGGGCGGTGTTGCCGC
>NZ_JAGGRI010000001.1 GCF_018612875.1 Lysobacter sp. ISL-50
GAATCAAGAGCCACGAGTGCGATGCCGACGCAGGCAGGTCCCGCAGTGGGCATCCTGCCCACGGCGGGACCCGGCGCACGTCCATGTGCGCCGCCCTCCGGGTGTCCCTGGTCTCGCGAGTAACAAGCTGCGCCAGGCCAGAGCTGAAGCAAAGCCAAAGCCAAAGCAAATGACAGCAACAGCAACAGCAACAACATGAGCAGAGCAAGAACAACGGCGATGGCGATGGCGATGGCGATGGCAGCGGCAGCGGCAGGAAGATAGCGCAACCCCCAAAACGAAAATCGCCGGCTTGCGCCGGCGATTCCCTACAACCATGCACCGGCCAAATCAACCGATCACATCTGCTCCAACGTCACCGCAACCGCATGCACCACCGCGCCGATCTTGAGCGCGCTCTGCACGCCCTGCGCGCTGATCTCATGCTTGCGCAACACCTTCTCGTGCGAGTCCATGCAAGCCCCGCAACCGTTGATCGCCGACACCGCCAGCGACGCCAGTTCGAAGGTCATCTTGTCGATGCCCGGATTCGCCATCACATTCATGCGCAAACCCGCGCGCAACTGGCCGTACTCTTCGTTCTGGATCAGATGCGTGGCGCGGTAGTAGATGTTGTTCATCGCCATCACCGCCGCCGCGGCCTTGGCACCGTTGATTTCCTCCGGCGACAGCTTCTCGGCGGCGAATTCCTCCACCGCCGCGGCGAACGGCTTGTAGCGCGAGGCGATCGCGCAGGCCAGCGCGATCGCGCGGATCTGCTTGGCGTCCACGCCCGGCGAGCCGGCGTCGCTGAGCACGCTGTCGAGGTTGAGCTTGAGGTCCTTGGCGTAATCGGGCAGCGAATTGCGAAGTTCGGAAAGGCTCATCGAAAACTCCTGAAATCTGCGGAAACCATCCGTCGGGCGACGGACACGCGTCAACGCCTGGCGGGCATGCGCAAGCGCACGGCTGGCTGGGATGACGATAAGAAAGACGCGTGCGCTGACACGCATGCGCGAGTAAGTGCGGCCGGGGCGAACCCCGGCCGCGGGCACATCCCGCACGGGAGGGAGGGAGGCCGGTGGGGGACCGGCGCATGCGGGCGTTGCCGAAAAAACCTGCGCTGGCGGCTCAGGCCGACAGCGCAGCAGAACCAGAGGGGAACCGGATCACGGAATCCGGCTCCGCCGGAGATCACGCTCCGGGCCGATCGTCGCTTCGGACCGTCCGTTACCGGACGACCCATCGCGAATCAAGCGACCTTGAGGGTGCTCTCGCCCTGGCTCCAGTTGCACGGGCACAGCTCATCGGTCTGCAGGGCGTCCAGCACGCGCAGCACTTCCTGCGGGTTGCGGCCGACCGAACCGTCGGTGACGTAGACGAAGCGGATGATGCCGTCCGGATCGACCAGGAAGGTGGCGCGCTGAGCGACGCCGTCGTCGGTCAGGATGCCCAGCGCCGAGGTCAGGTCCTTCTTGATGTCGGCCAGCATGGGGAACGGCAGGTCGCGCAGATCCTTGTGATCCTTGCGCCATGCCAGATGCACGAACTCGCTGTCGGTGGAGGCGGCCAGCACCTGGCAGTCGCGGTCCAGGAACTGCTGGTTCAGGTCGCCGAAACCCTTGATCTCGGTCGGGCAGACGAAGGTGAAGTCCTTCGGGTAGAAGAACACCAGCAGCCACTTGCCCTTGTAGGTGTCGTTGTCGATGTCGGCGAACGCGCTATCGAGACTGTCGATACCGACCGTGGCCTTGACCTTGAACTTGGGGAACTTTTCGCCGATCGAAAGCATGCGGATGACTCCTTGAGGGGACGGGATGGGATGGGTGGAAAGGGGTTGGGTGCAGCCGAGGGTTACAACCTATGCCGTGTATGTTGCGCCACAGCATTTGATTAATGAAATGAATTGTTCCTATTATGCCGATAGCCATCCTCAATTGACAGCCGTCGTATGAACCTTCGTGATCTCAAATATCTGGTCGCCCTGGCCGATCACAAGCACTTCGGCCGGGCCGCGGCGGCGAGTTTCGTCAGCCAGCCGACGCTGTCCACCCAGATCAAGAAGCTGGAGGAAGAGCTGGGCGTATCGCTGGTCGAGCGCGCGCCGCGCCGGGTCATGCTGACGCCGGTCGGACGCGACATCGCCGAGCGCGCGCGCAAGGTCATCGCCGATGTCGAGCAGATGAGCGAGATCGCCCGCCGCAGCCAGGACCCGGAAGCCGGCACCGTGCGCCTGGGCCTGTTCCCGACGCTGGGGCCGTACCTGCTGCCGCACGTGGTGCCGGGCCTGCGCAAGCGCTTCCCGCGCCTGGAGCTGCTGCTGGTCGAAGAGAAGACCGACCAGATCCTCGCCCGCCTGCGCGACGGCCGCCTCGACGCCGGCCTGCTGGCGCTGCCGATCCACGACGATCAACTGCACGTCGAGCCCTTGTTCGACGAACCCTTCCTGCTGGCGGTGCCGCAGCAGCATCCGATGGCCGGGCGCGACTCGCTGGATCTGCACGATCTGGACGATCAGCACCTGTTGCTGCTGGAAGAAGGCCACTGCCTGCGCGAACAGGCCCTGGACGTATGCCGCCTGTCCGGCGCCGACGAGCGCGACGGGTTCCGCGCCACCAGTCTGGAAACGCTGCGGCAGATGGTCGCCGCGGGCGTGGGCATCACCTTGCTGCCGATGCTGGCGGTGCAACCGCCGGTGCCGCCGTCGCCGGACATCCACCTGCTGAGCTTCAACGGCGAATCGCCGCACCGCCAGGTCGGCATGCTGTGGCGGCGCAGCTCGGCGATGTCGGATTTCCTGATGCAGTTGGCCGATGAATTGCGCAAGTTGCCGGCCTCGCTACTGCAGCCGCCGCGGGCGATGAGCGAAAAGAACAAAAGCCTGCGCGAGTCCGATTGAGCCACTCAAACTTCCAGCCCAGGCACGAACCTTCGAAATTTTTTGTGGGAGGGGCTTCAGCCCCGATGCTTTTCGCTACGACGCGATGATCTGATCGGAAGGCATCGGGGCTGAAGCCCCTCCTACAAAGACCGGCGAACTGAGGCATCGGTCGCAGGATTGCCCGCATCGTGCCACATGCGCACCTTGCCGCCTCGCACGCGAAGACGGAAGCTCGGAACCGCCCCGCCCATCGCAACGCCACCGCATTCCACGGCGCTCGCCATGGCCTTCCCCGCGCTTACGAGATCACCCACATGCGATCACGCCTCCCCTCGCGCCTGTCCGCCGCAGCGCTCGCCCTGCTGTGCCTCAACACCGCGCCGGTGTTCGCCGCCGACGAATTCGGCAGCGACTGGGACGACCCGCGCACCGCCGATCCGCCGGTAGCCCGCCCGGATACGCGCAGTTGCACCGTCGAAGTATTGAACACCGCGTTCGCCGATTTCGACTGGCACCTGGGCGCGATCGCGCCGCCGGCCGCCTGCCCCGGGCCATGGAGCAAGGTGGTGCTGGAAATGGACGGCCAGGTGAAAGGCGTGCAGTTCGATCGCCTGGGCTATCTGCAGATCGGCGGCATAACCGTGCTGTCGACCAGCACTCCGGAGCCGTCGCGCGACGGCATCGGCTGGCATGTCGAAAAAGACATCAGCGCCTACGCGGCCTTGCTGAAGTCGCCGCAGCAGGTGCGCATGTATCTGGGCAACGTGGTCAACGAGACCTACACCGGCGTGATCTATGTGCAGGCGCGGGTCGTGTTCTACAACACCGACCGCCGCCATCGCGCGCCGGACAGCGCCGACGCGGTCGCGCCGTTGAACAACGAACGCCGCGACGGCAGCGACCTGATCGGCGACTACACCCTGCCCGCCAACGCCACGCGCTGGATCGGCGAGGTCTACGCGACGGGCTCGGGCGGCGGCTGCGAAGAGTTCTGGTACTTCACCGCGCCGCCGGAAGCGAACTACTCCTGCCCCGCCCAGCACGGCCCGTATCGCGAAGTGCAGGTGCTGATCGACGGCCGCGTCGCCGGCATCGCCATGCCCTATCCGCACATCTACACCGGCGGCTGGTCGAATCCGTTCCTGTGGTACGTGCTGCCGGCGCCGCGCGCGTTCAATATCGAACCGATCCGCTACGACCTGTCGCCCTTCATCGGCGCGGTCAACGACGGCCGCGCGCACGAAGTGCGGTTCCGCGTCGCCAACCTGCCCGACGGCGCCTCCGGCTGGACCTTGCAGCCGAACCTGCAGGCCTGGACCGACGCGCGCCGCGCCGCCACCGGCGGGCGTTTGCTCAGTTACGAGTTGACTCCGCTTGCGGCCGAGTCGAAATACAGCGCATCGCCGGATGGAACGTTCCAGGTCGATACCCGCGGCGGCCATCGCCTGCGCGCGAGCGGTTACGTCGATACCTCGAAGGGCCGCGAATACACCACGGTCGAGCGCATCGTCGGCAACACCAATCTGCACGGCTGGGGCGCGGACGAAAATCCCGATGGCCTCCAGGGCGAATGGAACGACACCCAGACCGTCACTCGCCTGGGTCGCGGCCTGCCGAGCGTGTCGAGGCAATCGCAGCGCTTCGGCGTGGACGGCTCGATCAGCGTGCAGCCCTCGGGCACGGCGCAGCGCATCGTGACCAGGATGAAGATCTCCGACGAGGCCAACATCTTGCAGACCCCGGCCCCGGGCCAGCCGGCGCTCGCGCAGATCAAGCGCAACCGCTTCGAAGGCGAAGCCGGCTGGAACTACGGCGTGCCGCGGCCGCAGCGGCATGCGACCGGGCATTCGACGCAGCATCACCGCAGCATCGGCACGCAGGGTTGCTACGACCACGAAATTTCGCAGAGCAACGGGTTCATCGCGACCGATCGCTATCGCTGCGGCGGCCCGCGCTGAGGCTTCGCGAATGATCGGCAGGCGGAGCGGCGCGCTATATCGGCGTCGTTCCGCCTCCGATCTCTCTACGGCTCGCGCATCGGTATCAACCGCGCGGCCCGCCCATCACCGGCAGAATCACGCCGTTGACATACGAAGCCGACACCGGCGAGGCCAGGAACACGTAGGCCGGCGAAATCTCTTCCGGCTGCGCCGGCCGCCCCATGTCGCTGTCCTGTCCGAATTTCGCGACCTCCTTCGCCGGCCGGTCGGCCGGATTCAACGGCGTCCACACCGGCCCGGGCGCGACCGCGTTGACGCGGATGCCGCGCTCCAGCAGGTTGCTCGCCAGCGCGCGGGTGAAGGCGTGGATCGCGCCCTTGGTCGCGGAGTAATCCAGCAGTTCCTTGCTGCCGAACAGGCCGGTTTCCGAGCCGGTGTTGATGATCGAGGCGCCCTCGCCCAGATGCGGCAGCGCCGCGCGCGCCATGTGGAAATAACCGCCGATATTGGTCTGCAGCGTCTCCTGCAGATGCTCCTCGCGCAAGTCTTCCAGGCTGGCGCTGTGTTCCTGGAAGGCGGCATTGTTGACCAGCACGTCGAGGCGGCCGAAGGCTTCCACCGCTTGCGCCACCGCGCGTTCGCAAAAGCGCGGGTCTTTCACATCGCCGCTGATGGCGAGGCAGCGCCGGCCCTCGCGCTCGACATGCGCGCAGGTGTCGCGCGCGTCCTCGTGTTCGTCGAGATAGACGATGGCGACATCGGCGCCTTCGCGCGCGAATAGCACCGCCACCGCGCGCCCGATCCCCGAATCGCCGCCGGTGATGATCGCCGCCATGCCGTCGAGCTTGTCGCTGCCGCGATAATCCGGCGCCAGGAAACGCGGTTGCGGATCGAGTTCGTGTTCGTTGCCGGGCTTGCGCAGGTGTTGCCGCGGCAGCGGATTTTCCGGCTGCGCGCGCGCGCCGGCTTGTACGGCCGGCGGTTTGTCATGGGAGGATTTCGGGGCTTTCGCCTGCGCCGCGTCGCGGCGGTCCACCTGTTTTTGAATCGCGCGCTGATGGCTGGCGCTGCGTTCGGCGCTCGCCGACGGGGTCGCTTTCTTGCTCGGCATGACACGCTCCGATAAGCCAGTGAGGCGTTGCCGCCACGCTATCGGCGCGGGTCTTCGCGACTCGTGAACTTCACGCGGCGCGGGTTTCACATGGTCTTATCGTTGAATTCGCATTGGGTGTCTGTGGGAGAGGCTTCAGTTCCGCTGCCTGAATCTCATCGGATCGAAAGGCATCGGGGCTGAAGCCCCTCCCACATAAGCAGAAGCAGAAAACTGCAGAAACTTATACGGACGGATCTTCGGCGTCGCCGGCTTGCTCGCGCGGGGCGAATAAGGGCTGATCGCCGCGCGCCAGGCCGAGGAAGATGCCCGCCAGCGACAAGGCGATGCCGATCAATTCGATTCCGCCCAGCCGCTTATGGAAGAACAGCACGTCCCAGACATAGGCCAGCAGCGGTTGCAGCAACAGGCACAGGCCGACCACGCCCGCGGGCAGCTTCGGCATGGCGCGGCCGATCACCAGCCAGCCCAGCACCTGCGCGATCGCGGCGTAGGCGGTCAGGATCATCCAGTCGCGCGCGCTCGCCGGCAGCAGGGTCTCGCCGCCGAACGGCACGATCGCGCCGAGCACCGCCGCCGATCCCAGGCACAGCCACCACTGCAAGGCCTCGTTCGGCGTCTGCCCGCGACGCGCCTGCGCGGCGCGGAACGCGAGCAGGAAGCCGCCGTACAACAAGGCCGCGGCCAGCGCGAACGCCACGCCGATGCGGAAACGCGCGTCCATGTGCTCCCAGCCCGGCGCCAGCAGCAACGCCAGCCCGACCAGGGCCATGCTCAGGCCCAGCCACAGCTTCCAGCCGGCGCGTTCGCCCAGCCAGATCGCGCCGACGCCGGCCAGCACGAACACCTGGAAATTCGCCAGCAAGGTAGACAGGCCCACGCCGACGTAGAGGATGCTGCGGTGCCACAGCCACAGATCTAGCGCCAGGAACGCCGCGCCCAGCATGACCAGCCCGAGCACCCGGCCTTCGGGCCGCCAATGGCGCAGGCGATCGCGCCGCCACGGCTGGCCGAGAAGCACCAGCAGGATCACCGCCGCCAGCGCCATACGCCAGAACGCCGACGCGGCCGGGCCGATCTCCACCAGTTTGACGAACACCGCCGAGCTGCTGATGACGCTGGCGCCCAACAGCATCTGCAACAGCGCGCCGCGCGAGGAGGCTTGAGAGGAGGCATTCATGCGCGCCCCCGGAAATACAGTCGTGTCGATCGCATCGCGAAAACTCCGGTCGATCCGTCCACGGCCCGGAGCCTGGACGGGCGCCGCGTCGCCGCGGCCGGCACCGGGCCGGTCGCGCCGCGACGGGCGCTTCAATGGGGATAGGGTTGATTGGGTCCAGTCGTTACCCGGTCCGGACCTTCAGGTCGCGGACCCGTGGCGCCTTGGCGCCGCGGCCGAACCGCCGGCGGACCCGGGCCGCGAGGCCCGGACCACGGCGTTCAGGCCGGAAGCCAGCCCGGCGGCGGCATCGCCGCGAGCGGCTCCGGCTCGGCCGGCGGCGGCGGCTCGCCCAGCGACAGCTGCCGGACCACCTCGCGCGCCTGCGGCCAGACGATCTGCGGCACGCACACCTGCACCGCGCCGAACAGCGGCAACTCGCCGAGCCCGCCGACCAGCGCCTCGCCGCGCAGAAACACCGGAATCCCGGCATCTTCCAGCGCGTGCCGGACCAGATGGGCATCGATCAGATGGGCGGCTTCGTAGACGACTTTCATCGTCGCAGTCCTTCGGCCTGCGCGGCCTTGCGAGTCTGCGGCCAGCATACGCCGCCGCGCCGCGCCGGGCGCGCCCACCGCCGTCCCACGCGCGCGATCGGCGCCGAAACAGCCATCCAGGCAAGCCCGCCCCCGCCGGCGCGGACCGGGTCGCACGGGCAAGCCGGCCCGGCACCGGCTAAACTCCCGATTCTCTCTTTCTCAAGATGCATTGCATGTCCGCCGATCCTTCCCGTCTTGCCCCCGAACATCCCGCCGACAGCGCCGCCCCGGCCGCGGTCAAACAGGATTTCGTCCGTCAGATCGTTCGCGACGACCTGGCCAGCGGCAAGCACCAAGGCGTGCGGACGCGCTTTCCGCCCGAACCCAACGGCTACCTGCATATCGGCCACGCCAAGGCGATCTGCCTGGATTTCGGCGTCGCGAACGAATTCGGCGGCCGCTGCAACCTGCGCTTCGACGACACCAATCCGGCCAAGGAAGACCCCGAATACGTCGAGGCGATCCAGGACGACGTGCGCTGGCTCGGCTTTCAGTGGGCCGAGCTGCGCCACGCCTCGGATTATTTCGAACTGTTCTATCTGGCCGGCGAAAAGCTGATCCGCCAGGGCGACGCCTTCGTCTGCGATCTCAGCGCCGAGGAAGTGCGCGCCTACCGCGGCTCGCTCAACGAGCCGGGCCGCAATTCGCCGTACCGCGACCGCGGCGTCGAGGAAAACCTCGACCTGTACCGGCGCATGCGCGCGGGCGAGTTCGCCGACGGCGCGCGCACCCTGCGCGCGAAGATCGACATGGCCTCGGGCAACATCAACCTGCGCGACCCGGCGCTGTACCGGATCAAGAAGGTCACCCACCAGAACACCGGCGACGCCTGGCCGATCTATCCGATGTACGACTTCGCCCATTCGCTCAGCGATTCGTGCGAAGGCATCACCCATTCGCTGTGCACGCTGGAGTTCGAAGACCACCGCCCGCTGTACGACTGGTGCGTGAGCAAGGTCGATCTGCCGAATTCGCCCGAGCTGCTGGCGCCGCTGCTGGCCAAGGGCCTCCCGAACGAGGCGGCGATCCCGCGCCAGATCGAGTTCTCGCGCGCCAACCTCAACTACACCGTGATGAGCAAGCGCAAGCTCATGGTGCTGGTGCAGGACAAGCTGGTCGATGGCTGGAACGATCCGCGCATGCCGACCCTGCAGGGCATTCGCCGCCGCGGCTACACCGCCGCCTCGATCCGCCTGTGGGCCGAGCGCCTGGGCGTGAGCAAGCAGAATTCGGTGATCGACTACTCGGTGCTGGAAGGCTGCCTGCGCGAAGACCTCGACGCGGCCGCGGCGCGGCGCATGGCGGTGATCGATCCGCTCAAGCTGGTCATCGCCAATCTGGACGATTCGCACGAAGAATCGCTGCACTTCTCCAATCATCCCAAGGACGAGAGCTTCGGCTCGCGTCAGGTGCCGTTCTCGAACCAGCTGTGGATCGAGCGCGAGGATTTCGAGGAAGTGCCGCCGAAGGGCTTCAAGCGCCTGATCCCGGGCGGCGAAGTGCGCCTGCGCGGCGCCGGCATCCTGCGCTGCGATGAAGTGATCAAGAACGAAGCCGGCGACATCGTCGAGCTGCGCGGCACGCTCGATCCCGAATCGCGTCCCGGCATGGCCGGCGCCGATCGCAAGATCAAGGGCACCATCCACTGGGTCAGCGCGCGCCACGCGGTCGCGGCCGAAGTGCGCCTGTACGACCGCCTGTTCGACGTGGCCGCGCCCGACGACGACAGCGACGGCAAGACCTACAAGGATCACCTGAATCCGAACTCGCGCCGCACCGTCACCGGTTATGTCGAACCGGCCGCGGCGCAGGCCGCGCCGGAGCAGGCGTTCCAGTTCGAGCGCGTGGGCTACTTCGTCGCCGATCGCTACGACCATCGTCCGCAGCAGCCGGTGTTCAACCGCAGCGTGACGCTGCGCGATACCTGGGCGGGCAAGGAATGAGTCCGAAGATCCCCTACCTGCTGACCGGCTCGGTGCAGTTGGCGCTGCCGGACTGGATCGATGAAGCGGTCGATCGCCAGCGCGCTTACCTCAGCGATGAGGACAAGGTCGCATTGGCGGTCGAATTGTCCCGGCGCAACATCGAGCTGGGCACCGGCGGCCCGTTCGGCGCGGCGGTGTTCGATGGCAACGGCCTGGTGGTCGGCGTCGGCGTCAATCGCGTGGTGCCGCAGAACTGCTCGGTCGCCCACGCCGAGATGATGGCCTTCATGTGCGCGCAAGCGGCGCTGAGCGCGTTCCGGCTCAACGACATCGGGCCGATGACCCTGGCCACCTCGGCGCAGCCGTGCTGCATGTGCTATGGCGCCAGCTTCTGGGCCGGCATCGACCAGCTGCTGATCGGCGCGCGCTCGGAAGACGTGATGCGCCTGACAGAATTCGACGAAGGCCCGCTGCCGGCGGACTGGATCGGCGAACTGGAACGCCGCGGCATCGCCGTGCGCCGCGACCTGCATCGCGAAGCCGCCTGCGACGTGCTGCGCCGTTACGGCGAGAGCGGCGTTTCGTACTGATCCGACGTTCCAAGGGCTAGCCGCGGCGCGAGCCGCGACGACGCTCCTGCCATCCACCGCGTCGGTTTACGAATCGAATCGACGCGGTCGCGGTTCGCGCCGCTCCTACCCTTTGCTTCAGCGAGTGTCCCACGATGACCGACTCCGCCCTGTTGTGTTGGTGCCGCGCCGGCTTCGAACCCGAACTCGCCGCCGAATTGAGCGAACGCGCCGCGCTCGCCGGCCACCCCGGTTATGCGCGCACCCAGCGCAACAGCGGCTACGTCGAATTCATCGTCGAGGACGCCGCCGCGCTGTCGCGCGCGCTGCCGTGGTCGAAGCTGATCTTCGCCCGGCAGAAGCTGGTGCGTCTGGCCGATCTGCCCGGCTTGAATCCGACCGACCGCATCACCCCGATGCTGGCCGCGCTCGATGCGCTGGGCGGCGCGGGCCTGAACGTGTCGATGTTCGGCGAACTGTGGGTCGAGCATCCCGACTCCGACGACGGCAAGCCGCTGGCCGGCCTGGCGCGCAGCTTCGGCAACGCGCTGCGCCCGGCGCTGCGCAAGGCCGGCTGGCTGAGCAAGACCGACGATCCGCGCCGGCCGCGCCTGCACGTGGCGTTCCTGGCCGGCGATCACGCCGTGCTGGCGATGTCCGAGCCGCACGACAGCGCGCCGTGGCCGTTGGGCATCGCGCGCCTGCGCATGCATCCCGACGCGCCCAGCCGCTCCGCGCTCAAGCTCGAAGAAGCGCTGCTGACCCTGCTCGACGACGAAGAACGCGAACGCCGCGTGCGCGACAACATGCAGGCCGCCGACCTGGGCGCCGCGCCCGGCGGCTGGACCTGGGTGCTGATGCGCAACGGCATGAAAGTCACCTCGGTCGATAACGGCCCCTTGAAGCAGGCGTTGCTCGACAGCGGCCGCGTCGATCATCTGCGCGCCGACGGTTTCACCTGGCAGCCCAAGCGCACCCTGGACTGGATGGTCTGCGACATGGTCGAGTCGCCCGCGCGCGTGGCCGAGCGCATGGCCACCTGGTTCCGCGAGAACTGGTGCCGGCAGGCGATCTTCAATCTCAAGCTGCCGATGAAGAAGCGCTGGGAAGAGACGCGCATCTGCCTGGAGGCGTTCGAGCATCAGGCGCATCGGCCGATGATCGTGCGCGCGCGCCAGCTGTATCACGATCGCGAAGAGATCACGGTGTTCGCTACGCCGAAGTAAGCGGCGCGTTCGTCCGCGATGGCTTCGGTTCATCGCGGTGATGCCCTGGTGATGCGCGCATTTCGCACGCGTGATTCACCGGCGCTTTCATTCCGTGGGGCGCGATAGCGCGGCATCGTCGCAGTTCGCAATTCATCTTCGCCGCGCCGCGCCGTTCAGCGCCGGTTTCGAAGATTGACGCCCGATTGATCCGCGGCGGACTAGCGTCGGACCTCTCCCAAGCGCGAGGCTCCGCCATGAAGCAGCACGCGAACTCACGACAGTCCCTGCTCGCCTTGACCCTGCTGGCCGCGTTGGCAAGCGCCGGCGCCGCATCGGCGCAGGTTCCGGCCAAGGTCGAATCGAAGCATGAAGCGATCGAGAAAGCCGATGCCGCCGCGGCGCAGGCGCAAGCCGCGCGAAAGGACGCGGCAAGCGCGCAAACCGCCGCGCGCGCGGCGGCCGACACCCGCGACCAGGGCGCGATCAGCGCACGCGGCGCGGTAGCGGCGCAAATCACCGCCGAGCAGGCCAAGAGTTCGGCCATCGACGCGCAAACCGCCGCGCGCCAGGCCGTGCGCGCGTCGGAAGCCGCGCGTTCGGCGCAAGCCGCCGCGGTCTCGGGCAGCAACCCGACCGGCGCCGCGATTCAAGCCCGGGCGGCCATGAGCGAAGCGCGCACCGCGACCGCCATCGCCACCGATGCCACCGGCGTGGCGCAGGCCGCGGCCGCGGCGACCGCGGAAGCCAATCAGCTGCCGGCGACGGTGGTCGCTGCGCCATCCGACGGGCGCAATGTCGATTTCGTCGCGCTCGATGTCGATGGCGACGGAACCTTGACGCGCAGCGAGGCGCGGGCGTTCACGCCGCTCAGCGCTAATTTCATCGCCGTGGATGTCAATGCCGATGGGGTGTTGAGTGTCGGCGAGATTTCGGGGTGGAGGCGGTAAGAATCGGGGCGGAGGCCGCCGTTCCTGCCGGAAGGCGGTCTCTCCTTCAATTCATAGAAACCAAATAGGCCCGCCATAGAAGCCGAATACTTCCAGTCTTTGGCAGCATCCCCAAAACCGTCATTCCCGCGAAGGCGGGCTCCGCTTTACTTCGGCGTAGCCGAACATCCAGAGACTTCAGCGCCATCTTTCCAGATCGCCATCCCTGCGCCAGCAGGAGTCCAGGACCTTTAGCGCCATCCCTCCACGCCGTCATTCCCGCGAACGCGGGAATCCAGTGACTTCAAACGTTCACGCACGAAAGGCCCTGGATTCCCGCGTTCGCGGGAATGACGAGCAAAAGGTTTCGCGAGGAATGGAATGGAGACCAAACGCGTGCATAAGTCTGCCATCCCTTGTCGATTCCACATCGCAAACCGCGAACCAAACCGCATCACTCAGAACGCAGCCCCCACCGCAACACTGGCGAAATCATGATCCGCCAGCGGATCGTAACGCGCGCTGCCGGCATAGTCGGTATAGCTGACACTGGCGAAATAGTTCTTGCCGTACTTCGCCAGCAACCCCAGCGTCAGCTGCCGGCGATCCTCGACCAGCTGATTGTCGATCGCATAACCGCGCACATCGTGGCCGAAACTCAGACTGGGCGACAGCGTCCAGGCACCGCCCGGCGCATAGTCCAGTTGCGCGCGCAACCGATAGCCCCAGGCATTGCGCGTGTAGAACCCTTCATCGATACAGCCGCGCGGATTCTGCACCGGCGGACACACGCCGCCGTAGCCTTCCGGCGAGAATCCCCAATGGAAGCCGCGCCCATAACGCGCCTGGCTCAGCGGGGCCAAATCGGCATGACTGTAGGCGACTTCGCCCGACACCGACGCCTGCTGCGCGCCCAGCACGCCAGTGAAGCTGCGCTGGAAATTCAGCAGCAACTGGCTCTTGCCGACGCGGTCGTAGCCGCGCAACAACCCGCTCGGCGGCAGCACCGCGTTGCGCTGGCCGATCGGCCCGCCGTTGCTGGTCAGCGCGCGGAACATGTCCGCGGTATTGAGCTGCACCGGCTGATCCTGCGTATGCGACAGCTCGGCGCCGAGCTTCCAGCCTTTGACGCGGGCATCGAAACTCAAGCCGAAGATGCGGATGTCGTCGGGGTATTCCCACGACACGCGGATTGTCGAAAGCCGCGCGGACAGTTGCGCGTAACTCGTCGGAACGCCGGCCGCGATCAGCCGCGGCGCCAGGGTCGGATCGGTGAGCGCGGGGTCCATCGTGATCGCGTCCAGATACGGCGCGCGCGAATTGATCCGCAGGTAGTACGCACCCCAGCCCAATCCGCGCGGCTCGTCGCGATAACGCAGCGCCAGACCCCACTGCCCCGAATCGCTGCCGTAGCGGTCGCGATCGCGCGGCAGGACAGCGCCCATCGATTGCATGAAGCCGTCACTGAGCCACGGCCCCGCGTCAGGCGATGCGCTGTTGATCGGGTAGTAGGCATTGGTCTGGATGCCGGCGCAGCCGCGATCGAAGCCCAGATCGCTGCCGGAGAAGAACGTGCCGCACGGATCGTATTCCGACGCGCGCCAGTTCCATTGCCAGAACCCTTCCAGGCTCAGCTTGGAATCCAGCGTCCACTTCGCCCACAGCATCTCGACCGGGATCTGCGCTTCGCTGGCCGCATCGGTGCCGGGCCGGCGCAACGTCGTGTAATCGATCGGATTGACCTGATTGACGCCCTGCAGGAACAAACCGTTGCCCCACTTCACGCTTTGCTTGCCCACGCGCAGATCCAGCGCGCTGTCCTCATCGAGTTTCAGGTGCCCGTAGACATAGGCGTTGAGCCACAGGAATCCGGAGAATTTGTTCGATCGCGAGAAGCCGGCATCGCTGAGCGGCGCGCGCGCATCGAACCCGCTCGGCACATTGCCCTGGGCGACCTCGCGATTGTCCAGCGTGGCGTCGTACCAGGTGCGCGCGCTCAGGTTCACACCGACATCGCGATATTTCAGATCCACCGATTGCACGATCTTGAACAACGTCGAAAACGTATCGCCGCGATCGAAGTTCAGATTGCCGTCGTCGGCGGTATCGGCGCCGTTGCCGCCCTTGGCGCGGCCGTCGGAGGCAAAGCCCTTGCCGAGCAGATGCGATTTGGCTTTGTCGGTGCGCACCGAAGTGCCGGCGACGACACGGGTGTTCCATTGGCCCTGAATGCGGCCGTCGGCGAGTTCGAATTCGGCCGCGCGAACGGCCGGCGACGACAGGATCAAAGCGAGCGCGGCCGGTACAGCGGCGATGGCCGGCACCTGCGCGCGCATGGCGGCAAGCGCGCCTGAAAAAGGAGAAGAGAACAAAATACAGCTCTGCGGGGGAACGGAGACTCTGTGTTTCTAGCATCGGCCGCGCGGGCGCCGCACTACTACTTTAGGCCGGATCGCACATCCTGTGACTTGCGTCGGCCCAGCGTTGCGGCATAGTGCCTTGCCTCCCCCGTCCGCCCGACACGCCGCACGCCATGACCGCCACAACGATCGTTCCCGACGCCGCCCGCCCGCTGAACCGCAACGACCTCCGCACGTTGCTGCTGTCCGCGCTCGGCGGCGCGTTGGAGTTCTACGACTTCGTCATCTTCGTGTTCCTGACCGAAACTTTGCGGCAGCTGTTCTTTCCGCCGGACATGCCGACCTGGCTGGGCACCTTGCAGGTCTACGGCATCTTCGCCGCCGGTTATCTGGTGCGGCCGATCGGCGGCATCATCATGGCCCACTTCGGCGATCGCTCCGGACGCAAGCGCATGTTCACGCTCAGCGTGTTCCTGATGGCGCTGCCGACACTGTTCATCGGCCTGTTGCCGGTGTACGCGCAGATCGGCATCGCCGCGCCGCTGTTGCTGCTGGCGCTGCGGATCGTGCAGGGCATCGCGATCGGCGGCGAAGTGCCGGGCGCGTGGACCTTCGTCGCCGAGCACGCGCCGCGCGGCCGCGTCGGTTTCGCCTGCGCGACGCTGTCGGCGGGACTCACCGCCGGCATCCTGATCGGTTCGCTGATCTCCACCGCGATCAACACCTGGTTCACTCCGGCCGAAGTCCTGGGCGGCGCGTGGCGCGCGCCGTTCGTGATCGGCGGCGTGTTCGGTTTCCTGGCGGTGTATCTGCGCCGCTGGCTCAGCGAGACGCCGGTGTTCGCGGCGATGCGCGCCAGCCGTCAATTAGTGCAGGAACTCCCGCTCAAGCAGGTGCTGCGCAATCACCTGGACGGCGTGGCGCTGTCGATGCTGGTGACATGGCTGCTGACCGCGGCGATCGTGGTGATCATCCTCATGACGCCGACCATCGTGCAGCAGAAGTTCGGCATTGAACCTGCGCGCGCGTTTCTCGGCAATTCCCTGGCGGCGTTCTTCCTGACCCTGAGCGCGGTCGGCGGCGGCCTGCTGGTGGACAAGCTCGGCCGCGGCAAGGCGCTGCTGATCGGCTCGCTGGGCGTGTTGGCCAGCAGTTTCGCGCTGTACTACGACCTCAATCACGGCGCGCACAACTTCCTGCCGCTGTACGCGCTGGCGGGCGTGTTCGTCGGCGTGGTCGGGGTGATCCCGGCGGTGATGGTGGCGTCGTTCCCGGCGCCGGTGCGGTTCTCGGGCTTGTCGTTCTCGTACAACGTCGCCTACGCCGTGTTCGGCGCGCTGACGCCGCCGCTGATCGGCTACATGGCCTCGCACCTGGGCGGCATGGCGCCGGCGTACTACGTGATGGGCGTGGCGGTGGTCGGGGTGCTGGTGTCGGTGTATCTGCTCAGGACGCGGCAGCGCTTTCACGAGGACTGATTGAGAGGAGTGAGTTCAGAGGAATGAGAAATGAGTGCGAAGCCGCCAGCGGCCTTTACTCACTCCTCTGAACTCACTCCTCAGCTCACAGTCCCGCCGCGCGGCGCCAGAAATAATGCGTCAGCGGCGGCAGCCTGCCGGCCAGGCCGAGCATCGGCCCGCGCAGCATCGTCGCGGCGAAATCGTCGTTCGAGAACAGTTTGTTCAAGCCGTCGAAGCCGTACGCGGCCAGGGCGTTTTCGCTGCGGCGTTCGCGCGCCCAACGCGCAAGGCGCGTGGGCGAACCTGGATCGAGTCCGCGCTTGCGCGCTTGCGCCAGCGTTTCGCGCAAACCGGCGATGTCGCGCAGGCCGAGGTTGACGCCCTGCCCGGCCAGCGGATGCACCACGTGGGCGGCATCGCCGGCGACGACCACGCGGCCGGCGACGTAGCGATCGGCGAGCTGGCGGCGCAACGGAAAGGCGGCGCGCTTGGACGCCAGGGTCAATGCGCCCAGGCGGCCGGCGAAGGCGCGTTCGAGCGCGTTCGCAAATACGTCCTCGTCCAGTGCGAGCAGCCGATCGGCTTCGATCGCCGGCAAGGTCCACACGATCGAACTGCGGCGGTCGCGCGCGCCGTCCTCGCCCTGCACCGGCAGGAACGCCAGCGGCCCGCTTGGCAGGAATCGCTGCCAGCAGGTTGCTTCATGGCTCAGTTCGCTATCGACATAAGCGACCAGGCCGCGTTGGCCGTAGTCGTGCGCAGGCGCCTGAATGCCGGCCAGTTCGCGCAATCTGGAATCGGCGCCGTCGGCGGCGATCAGCAAGCGCGCGCGCAGGCGACGGCCACCGGCCAACACCACACCGACGCTGTCGGGCGCATCGAGTTCCAGCGCTTCGACGTGATCCGGGCAATACAACTGCACGCCCGCCGCCGGCAGCGCCGACCACAGGCGATCGACCAGCAGGCCGTGTTCGACGATCCAACCCAGCTCGCGCCGGCCGAAGGCATCGGCATCGAAATGCAGTTCGCCGCCGCCGGCCGCGTCCCACACCCGCATGGTGCGGTAGGGCTGCGCGCGCGCATCGCGCACCGACGGCCACACGCCCAGGTTGTCCAGCAGCGCGGCATTGTCCGGAGCGAATGCGTACACGCGCAGGTCGGGCTGTCGCGGCGACCACGGCGCGGGTTCGCGCGCTTCGACCAAGGCCACCTCGAAACCGTCCCTGGCGAACGCCAGCGCCGCCGCCGCGCCGACGACGCCGGCGCCGACCACGACGATGTCCAACATCTCGCGCCGGCTCATGCGCGGCCTCCCGCGCCCCAGGCATCGACACCGGTTTCGCCGCGGCACAGCGCCGGGACATCGCCGCGATAACCCATCGCACCGCCGACCAGCATCGACTGCGCGGTCGGCAGCCGGTCCAGCGCCAGCAATCCCAGGCTGCGCAGCGGGCGCAGCAAGGGCGTGGCGTTGGAGGCGATGCGCGCCAGCGAATCGGAGAAGTTGACCGTGCGCTCGCGGTCTTCGGCGCGGCGGCGCGCGTAGCGTTCGAGCAGATCGGCGCTGCCGCAATCGGCCCGCGCCGCGTTCGCACTCAAGTCGTGCTCGATCAGTTCGGCCAGGGTCATCGCGTCGCGCAGTCCCAGGTTGAAGCCCTGCGCGCCGATCGGATGGATGGTCTGCGCGGCATTGCCGACCAGTACCGCGCGGCGCGCGGTGGTGCGGCGCGCCAGCACCCGGATCGCCGGATGCATCCCGCGCGCGCCGCAGGCGAGGAAGCGGCCGGCGCGCCAGCCGAAGGCTTCTTGCACGCGCGCCAGGAAGCCGGCCTCGTCGAGCGCGGCGACCGCGCCGGCTTCGGCGTTGGCGACGCCGTGGATCAGGCCGTAATGACGATCGCCGCGCGGCAGCAGCGCGGTCGGGCCTTCGTCGCCCAAGCGCTCGAAGGCGGTGCCGTCGGGCGCGCGTTCGCAGCGCAGGCGGGTGATGAACAAGGTCTGGCCGTAGTCGTATTCGTCCGCGCCGATGTCCAGCGCTTCGCGCACGCCGCTGCGGGTGCCGTCGGCGGCGATCAACAGGCGCGCGCGCAGCACGCGTTCGCCGGCGCCGTCGGCGACGCGGATCGCGCGCCAACCGAAGCCCGCGCCGGTCGCAACGTCTGTGTCGCGCCGAGACGATGCATCCGCATCGCGCGCCTGAGTTTCACCGGCCGAACCAACATCACGCTCACACGTTTCGTCGGCCAGACCCACAAACCTTACCGGCCGATAGCGTTGCAATCGCGGCAGTTCGGCGAGGCGCGCTTCCAGCGCTTCGCCGAAATCGCGCGCAACCACGATGCGGCCGAACTCTTCGCGGCCGTAGCGCTGTGCGTCGAGCACGGCGCGGCCGAAATCGCCGCGGCGGCTGATATGGATGCGGCGGATCGAGCCGGTCGGCGCGCGCAGTTTCTGCAGCACGCCCAGCGCGCTCAACGCGTTGACGGTAGCTTCGGCGAAGCTGAGGTTGCGCTCGTCGAACACCGCCGGCAGCGCGCCGGGCGGCGCGGCTTCGATCAGGCCCACGTCCAGGCCGAGCCGGTCCAGGGCGATGGCGAGACTGGCGCCGACCAGTCCGCCGCCGACGATCAGGACATCGTGGCTGGCGTGGACGGTGGCGTGCGGAGACGGCTGCGTGGCGTCGGAAGTCATGCGTTCATGATACGGCGGCGTCCGTGCAGCGTCTGTTCGGATCGGGTTGGATGGATGTGGATGTCTGATCGAAGAGCGTCGGGCCTGAAGGCCCTCCCACAACACACTTCGCGGCCACGCAATCTTTTGTGGGAGGGCCTTCAGGCCCGATGCCTTCCGCTCAGACCCCGCGAATCAATCACTTAGAGGAACAGCGCCTCCCAGCCCGCGACCGCCCCCGCAAGCAAACCGGCACTTTCGTCGCAGGTTCCTTAGAATGTGCGGATCGACGCGCCGGTCCGGCGTCAGGAGACCGAACCCATGAAGCCGAACACCCGCAACAGTCTGATCCTCGCCCTGCTGGCCGTGTTGATGGTCGCTACCCGCGTCAATCACTGGACGCCAATCCCCGATGCATCCTGGGCGGTGTTCTTCATCGGCGGCTTCTATCTGCGCACCTGGACCCGCTGGGCGTTCCCGCTGCTGATGGCGTTGGCGGTGGCGATCGACTACGCGGTGATCACCCGCCAGGGCATCAATTTCTGGCAACACTACTGCGTGTCGGCGGCGTACTGGTTCCTGGTCCCGGCGTACTTCGCGATGTGGGCCGGCGGCCTGTGGGTGTCGCGCAACTACAGCCGCGGCTGGCGCACGCTGGGCCTGACCGCGGTCGCGCTGATCGGCTCGGTCGCGCTGTGCCAGTTGCTGAGCCAGGGCAGTTTCTACTGGATCTCCGACTCGGTGCAGAACAAGTCCTTCGCCGGCTGGGCCGCGAATTACTTCGAATGGCTGCTGCCGTACCTGCGCACCACCGCGACCTACGTCGGCATCGCCACCGTGGTCCAGGCCATCGCCGCCAGCGCCAGCAAGGCCGATAAGCCGCTGCCGGCGCCGAACGACCGCAGCAAGCGCTGATCGGCCCGATGGGCAACCGTCTTTCGAAAATCTATACCCGCACCGGCGACGACGGCAGCACCGGCCTGGGCGACGGCAGTCGCACCGGCAAGGATTCGGCGCGCGTGGATGCCTACGGCACGGTGGACGAGGCCAACTCGACCATCGGCCTGGTGTTGGCGAGCGAGCTGCCGGCGTTGGTTCACGATCAGCTGGTCGCGATCCAGCATCAGATGTTCGACCTCGGCGCGGAGCTGTGCATCCCCGGCCACGCGGCGATCTTCGATGCCGACATCGATCGCCTGGAGCAATGGCTGGATGGCCATAACGACGATCTGCCGGCGCTGAAGGAATTCATCCTGCCGGCCGGCGGCGAAGCGGCGGCGCGCTGCCATATCGCGCGCACCGTGGTGCGCCGCGCCGAACGCGAAACCGTGGCGCTGTCGCGCCTGGAAAGCGTGCGCCCCGAAGCGGTGCGTTACCTCAACCGCCTGTCCGACTTGCTGTTCGTGATCGCCCGCGTGCTGGCCCGCGCCAGCGGCCACGGCGAGGTCACCTGGAACCACGAGCGCCGCAAGGGCTGATCGTGCGCATCTACACGCATCCGGCCTGCACGCGCCACGACCCGGGTCCGGGTCATGCCGAGCGGCCGTTGCGTCTGGTCGCGGTGACCGAGGCGCTGCGCGAGGCCTATCCGGATCTGCAATGGTGCGAAGCGCCGCTGGCCAGCCGCGGCCAGTTGCTGCGCGCGCACGGCGACGGGCTGTTGTCGCTGGTGCTCGACAGCGTGGTCGATGGACCGATGCAGCTCGATCCGGACACCGTGCTCGCGCCGGGCTCGGCCGAAGCCGCGTTGCGCGCGGCCGGCGCCGGCGTGGCCGCGGTCGATGCGGTGATCAAGGGCGAGGACAAGCGCGCTTTCTGCGCGGTGCGTCCGCCCGGCCATCACGCCACCATCGATGCGGCGATGGGCTTTTGCCTGTTCAACAACATCGCCGTCGCCGCCGCCCATGCCTGCGAGAAACACGGGCTGTCGCGGGTGGCGGTGATCGATTTCGACGTCCATCACGGCAACGGCACCCAGGCGATCTTCGACACCGATCCGCGGGTGATGTACGTCAGTTCCCACCAGATGCCGCTGTATCCGGACACCGGCTACGTGCACGAGCGCGGCGTCGGCAACATCGTCAACGCGCCGCTGCCGCCGGGCACCGGCAGCGAAGGCTTCCGCCGGGTCTGGCGCGAGCGGCTGCTGCCGACCATCGACGGCTTCCGTCCGCAGTTGCTGCTGATCTCGGCCGGCTTCGACGCGCACAAGCGCGACCCGCTGGCGCAGGTGGAACTGGACGGCGAGGATTTCCGCTGGATCACCGCCGAACTGGTGGCGATCGCCGAGCGCCATGCGCTGGGCCGGGTGGTGTCGATGCTGGAAGGCGGCTACGACCTGGCCGCGCTGCGCGAAAGCTCGGTCGCGCATGTCGGCGCGTTGATGGCCTGAGGCAGGCCTGACGCCTGTGAGCGCGGCGCGAGCCGCGCCTCACAGGCCGGCGGACCCGACCCGCCGGCGAGGATCGAAAGGCGGCAGGAAGGTATCCGGCCTCGATCGTTTCAACCGGCCGGCGTTTGTGCCGCGTCCGTTCCCTGGAATCCCAGCGACGCCGAATTGATGCAGTAGCGCAACCCGGTGGGTTTCGGGCCGTCCGGGAAAACGTGCCCCAGGTGCGAGTCGCAACGCGCACATTTGACCTCGATCCTGCGCATACCGTGACTTTCGTCGGCATGTTCGGCCACCGCGTCGGCACTCAATGGCTGGTAGTAGCTGGGCCAGCCGCTGCCCGAGTCGTACTTGGCCTGCGAGGAAAACAGCGGCTCGCCGCAGGCCACGCAGGTGTAGGTGCCGGCTTCCTTGTGATTCCAGAAACGGCCGGTGAAGGCGCGCTCGGTGGCCGAGCAACGGCATACCGCGTATTGCTCTGGCGACAGTTGCTCGCGCCATTCAGCTTCGCTCTTCTCGACCGCCGGCGCGGCCGGGTTGGAATCGGTGACGGAGTTGGGGTGGGGATGCTGGCTCATGTCTCCTCCAAAAGGCGGGCGGGCCGGCGCTCGGGCCGCTGGCGTCCGGGCCGGCGGGCGTTCGCGGAACTGAACGCCGGAGCCCGATAGATGGCGTTCGCGTTGCCCGCTTGCAAGGGATACGGCAATCTAACGGCCGTTTTCCGTCTGCCGGATGCTCGCGTGCGCAAACCCCTCCGCCTGCTCCCGTTGTCGTTGTGCATCGCCATCGCTCTGCCCGCTTACGCGGCGGACGACAACGAGAATTGGGGGCTGTGCCCGCTGATCGACGCGGTGCCGTCCTTCGACGACGCCCCCGCCCCCACCGGCACCGCCGACCAGCGCGCCGCCCAGCCGACCGACATCGACGGCGGCACCCTGCAGCGCGGCAGCGACGAGCAGAACATCGTGGTCCAGGACAACGTCCGGCTCAGCCGCGGCGACCAGTTCCTGGGCACCGACAAGCTCAGCTACAACCAGGAGTCGGGCAAGTACACGGCCGAAGGCCACGTGCGCTACCAGGATTCCAGCATGCGCCTGGTCGCCGAGCACGCCGAGGGCGACCAGAACGCCGATCAGCACCGCATCGACGACGTCGAGTACCAGCTGACCTCACGCCGCGGCAACGGCGGCGCCGAGCGCATCGACTTGAACGGCGCCAAGGGCGCCCTGCACGGTTCGACCTATTCCACCTGCGCGCCGAACCAGCGCGTGTGGGAGCTGCGCGCGCACCGCATCGATCTGAACACCGACGAAGGCATGGGCGTGGCCCACAACGCGGTGCTGCGCATCGGCAAGGTGCCGGTGCTGTACGTGCCGTGGCTGATGTTCCCCATCGACGACCGCCGCCGCACCGGCCTGCTGTTTCCGAACATCGGCGTGTCGGGCAAGAACGGCTTCGACTGGCGCCAGCCGATCTACCTCAACCTGGCGCCGAACTACGACGCGACCTTGTTCCCGCGCTACATGAGCAAGCGCGGCGTGGCCATGGGCGGCGAGTTCCGCTGGCTGTACGAGCGCGGCTCGGGCGAGGTCTCGGGCAACTGGATGCCCAGCGACGACCTGCCCAGCAACGATCGCAACCGCTACACCGATTACCGCCGCGGCGGCCCGGCGCTGTTCCCGATTCCGGCCGACCGCCTGCCGGAGAAGAACCGCGGCGAGTTCGCGCTCAAGACCACCCACCGCCTGGACGGCACCTGGTACGCCGCCGCCAACCTGGCCTGGGTCAGCGACAAGTACTACCTGCAGGATTTCAGCAACAGCCTGTACGGCCAGTCGGCGATCTCGCTGCGCAGCGAAGTCGGCATCTACGGCCGCGGCCGCTATTGGGACGCCAGCTTCACCGCCGACCACAACCAGCTGGCCGACTTCACCCTGCAGGAAAACTCGCTGGCCTACGACCGCCTGCCGCGCGCGAGCTTCCATTGGGCGCAGCCGTGGAACAAGTGGGTCGAGACCGGCGTGGACACCGAGGCCGTGCGCTTCCAGCACGAGGACATGAAGTTCACTCCGGGCGATCCGGCCGCGCCCCCGGGTTTGCGCACCGCGATCCCCGGCGGCAGCCGCTTCGATATCAAGCCCTACGTCAGCCTCCCCCTGGAAGGCGCGGCCTGGTTCATCCGGCCCAAGCTGGCCTGGCGCTATACCGCTTACGAGCTGGAAGGCGACCTCGCCCAGCAGATGGCCAACCAGCAGGCCGACGCCTTCGTCGCCGCCAGCAACGGCACGGCGACCAAGACGCCGGAACTGGTGCGCAGCTTCTACAACAAGTCGCCCACCCGCAGCCTGCCGATCACCTCGATCGACGCCGGCCTGTACTTCGACCGCGAAACCCAGATCCGCGGCGACAACTACATCCACACCCTGGAACCGCGCGTGTTCTACCTGCGCGCGCCCTACCGCGACCAGAACGGCATTCCGCTGTTCGACACCAACCCGATGTCGTTCAGCTGGGGCGCGCTGTTCCGCGACAACCGCTACTCCGGCGCCGACCGCCAGACCGACGCCAACCAGCTGACCACCGCGCTGACCACCCGCCTGATCAATTCCGAGGACGGCCGCGAGCGCCTGGCCGCCAGCATCGGCCAGATCCAGTATTTCGACGACATCCGCACCGTCATCGGCGCGGAAACCCCGATCAAGCAGGGCAAGTCGGCCTGGGTGGCCGACGTCAGCGTCTCGCCCAGCGACCGCTGGACCCTCAACGCCACCTACCAGTGGGACCCGCGCCTGCGCAGCGAGGACGTGGCCACTTTCCGCGCCCGCTACCTGTTCCGCGATTCGGGCGTGGTCAACTTCGCCTACCGCTACCGCCGCAACCTCAGCGCCGCCCTGGACGCCCCGCGCGACGTGCGCGACCAGTACGAGCAGGCCGACTTCTCCTTCCTGTACCCGATCAACAACAACTGGAGCGTGGTCGGCCGCTATTACTACTCGATCAAGGACAAGCGTCCGCTCGAGCAGATCGGCGGCGTGCAGTGGGAAAGCTGCTGCCTGGCGGTGCGCCTGATCGCCCGCCGCTACCAGCGCAACCGCTCCGAAGACCTCAACAGCTCGCTTCAGGTGGAGTTCGAGCTCAAGGGCCTAGGCTCGGCCGGCCAGAACACGGAGCGCGTTTTGCGCCGTGCTATTCTCGGCTATAACCGCGACGACCTTTATCTGGCGCCGCCGTCTCCCACGGTCAGCCGCCAAAACCGCGGCAACGACGCCGACGACTCGACCCTCGACCCGACCCTATGAACAAACGTTTCGCGAGCCCGCTGTTCGCTGGTTTCCTTGCCGCTGGCCTGCTGCTGAGCAGCGTCCACGCCCAGGACAAGCAGCCGATCGACCGTATCGCCGCAGTGGTGGACGAGGACGTCATCCTCAAGACCGAGCTCGATCGCGCCGTCGCCAATATCCTCACCCAGTACGCCGGCCGCAGCGAGCAGCTGCCGCCGCGCGACGTGCTCGAACGGCAGGTGCTCGAGCGCCTGATCCTGCTCAAGATCCAGGTCGCCCAGGCCCAGGGCACCGGCGTGCGGGTGACCGATCAGGAAGTCGATCAGGCCATCGGCAGCATCGCCCAGTCCAACAAGCTCAGCATCGACCAGCTGCGCCAGCAACTGGCCCGCGACGGCAGTTCCTACACCGACTTCCGCACCTCGATCCGCGACGAACTGCTGGTCCAGCGCCTGCGTCAGCGTTTCGCCCAGACCCGCGTCTCGGTCAGCGACGCGGAAATCGACGCGGCCCTGAAGGCGCAGGCCAACACCGGCACCCAGTACCACCTCGCCCACATCCTGATCGCCCTGCCCGAAGGCGCCACGCCCGAGCAGATCACCACGGCGCAGAAGAAGGTCGATGGCGTGAAGACCCTGATCGCCAAGGGCGAGATGGACTTCAACGCCGCCGCGGTGCGCTATTCCGACAGCCCCAACGCGCTGGAAGGCGGCGACCTGGGCTGGCGCAGCCTCGACGAAATCCCGGCCGCGTTCGGCGAGATGATGAAGTCGATGAAGGCCGGCGAAGTCACCGACCCGATCCGCGGCCCCAGCGGCTTCCAGCTGCTCAAGCTGGTCGAGGTGCGCGACGCCTCGCAGTCCGGCCCGCAGATGGTCACCCAGTACCACGCCCGCCACGTCCTGGTGCGCATCAACGACACCACCACCGAAGCCCAGGCCAAGGCCAAGGCCGAGACCCTGCGCGCGCGCATCGCCGGTGGCGCCAAGTTCGAGGACGTGGTCAAGGAAAGCTCGGAAGACCTGGGCACCCAGGGCAAGGGCGGCGATCTGGGCTGGTTCACCCAGGACGAATTCGGTCCCGAGTTCGGCGGCGCGGTCGCCGCGCTGACCGACAACGAAGTCTCGCAGCCGATCCACACCACCGCCGGTTACCACATCGTCCAGCGCCTGGGCACGCGTCAGAGCGACGTCGCCGACCAGAGCAAGCGCGCCCAGGTCCAGGAGACCATCGGCCGCCGCAAGCTGGAAGAGGAATGGAACCGCTTCCTGCGCGAGAAGCGCGGCGAAGCCTACGTGGACTTCCGCGTCGGCAAGGCCGCCGACGCCAGCCAGCCCGGCACCGAGACCACCGTTCCGGCCAAACCGGCCGGCGGCTGATATGACCCCGCCCCGGCTCGCGCTGGTGCCGGGCGAGCCGGCCGGCGTCGGGCCGGAGCTGTGCGTGCGGCTGCTGCAACAGCCGCGCGATTACGATCTGATCGGTTTCGCCGACCCGCGCAGCCTGCGCGCCGCCGCCGACGCGCTCGGCCTGCCCCTGACCCTGTTGCCGCCCGATCGCCCCTCACGGACGCCCGGCGAGCTGGCCCTGGTCGAAATCCCCAATCCCGTCATGCCGGCCTTCGGCGTGCCCGATCCTGCCAATGCCGCGGCGGTGATCCAGGCGCTGCTGGACGGCGCCCAGGGCTGCCTGGAAGCGCGCTTCGATGGCCTGGTCACCGGCCCGGTGCACAAGGCCGTGATCAACGACGGCGGCATCGCCTACACCGGCACCACCGAGCTGCTGGCCCGGCAGGCCGGGCGCGAGGTGGTGATGATGCTGGCCAACGACATCGTCCGGGTCGGCCTGGCCACCACCCACCTGCCGTTGCGCGCGGTCGCCGACGCGATCGAGCCGGCATCGTTGAGCCATACCCTGCGCACCGTCGACGCCGCCCTGCGCGGCGACTTCGGCATCGCCCGGCCGCGCATCGCCGTGCTCGGCCTGAACCCCCACGCCGGCGAAGCCGGGCACCTGGGCATGGAAGAGATCGAAGTGATCGAACCGGTCCTGGCCGCCCTGCGCCGGGAGGGCCTGGACCTGATCGGCCCGCTGCCCGCCGACACCGCCTTCCTGCCGGCCAAGCTGCACGGCTTCGACGCGGTGGTGGCGATGTACCACGACCAGGGCCTGCCGGTGCTCAAGTACAGCGGCTTCGAACGCGCCGTGAACCTCACCCTGGGGCTACCCTACCCGCGCGTGGCGGTCGATCACGGCACCGCGCTGGACCTCGCCGGCCGCGGCCTGGCCGATCCGTCCAGCCTGATCGCCGCCGCCCAGACCTGCGCGCAGATCGCGCGCACCCGCCGCTCATCCGGAGCCACGCCATGACCGGCACCGCCAAGACCCACGCCAAAGGCTTCAAGCCCGAGGCCAAGAAACACCTGGGCCAGCACTTCCTGCACGACCAGGGGATCATTTCGATGATCGTCCACGCCGTGGCCCCCAAGCCCGGCGACCGTCTGGTCGAGATCGGCCCCGGCCAGGGCGCGATCACCTTCCCGCTGCTGGACCGCCACGGCGAACTGACCGTGATCGAGTTCGACCGCGACCTGATCTTCCCGCTCAGCGAAGGCGCGCGCGCCCACGGCACCCTGGAAGTGATCCACCGCGACGTGCTGACCGTGGACTTCACCTCGTTGGCCAACGAAAGCCAGATCCGCCTGGTCGGCAACCTGCCCTACAACCTGTCCTCGCCGATCCTGTTCCATGCGCTGGACCACGCCGCGGCGATCCGCGACATGCACTTCATGCTGCAGAAGGAAGTGGTCGACCGCATGGCCGCCAGCCCCGGCAGCAAGGTCTACGGACGGCTGAGCGTGATGCTGCAGGCCTACTGCCAGGTGATCGCCTTGTTCGACGTCCCGCCGGGCGCGTTCCGTCCGCCGCCGAAGGTGGATTCGGCGGTGGTGCGGATGATTCCGCATGCGCCGGACAAGATCGGCATCGACGACCGCGCCTTGTTCGCGCGCGTGGTCCGCGACGCCTTCGGCCAGCGTCGCAAGACCCTGCGCAACGCGCTGTCGCAGATTTGCGAAGGCGCATCAATCGAAGCCGCCGGCCTGCGTCCGGACGCGCGCGCCGAGCAGATCGAAGTCGCCGATTTCGTGCGCCTGAGCAACTGGCTCAAGGCCAACGCGACGATCGAGCCGGAGCAACGCTAGCCCGCGAGCTCGCAGCGTCGGCGCCGGCTTCCGCTTTCGAAAACGCCATACACCGCCGCGCCGAAACCGCCCCGGCGCGAGCATGCCGCCGGCGCGCGGCGCGGTCACTGCGGTTCGACCTCCCTGGCCTTTTCGCCGCGCCGACCGTTATTTTCCGGACTCATTCCCGCTTCATGCCCGCTTTGCTTAAACTGCCGCTATGAACCCCCCGCCCGACTACGTCTTCGACATCGACGTCGCCACCCGTTACTTGGACGATCAATCCGAGCCGGAGCAGGACCGCTATGTCTTCGCCTACACCATCCACATCCGCAACGCCGGCAAGATTCCCGCGCGTCTGATCTCGCGCCACTGGGTCATCACCGACGCCAACGGCAAGGTGCAGGAAGTGCGCGGCGACGGCGTCGTCGGCGAACAACCGTGGCTGCGCCCGGGCGACGATTACGAATACACCTCCGGTGCCGTGCTGGAAACCAGCCTGGGAACGATGGAAGGCAGCTACGCGATGGTGGCCGACGACGGCACCCAGTTCGAGGCGCCGGTTCCGACGTTCACGCTCACCATTCCGCGCACCCTGCATTGAGCGCGGACCGGGTATGAGCGTTTGGGCAATAGGCGACCTGCAAGGCTGTTACGACGCCACCCAGCGGCTGCTTGAGCGGATCGCGTTCGATCCGGCGCGCGACCAGCTGTGGTTCTGCGGCGATCTGGTCAACCGCGGCGGGCAATCGCTGGAAACCTTGCGGCTGGTGCATTCGTTGCGCGAGAACAGCGTGACCGTGCTGGGCAATCACGATCTGTCGCTGCTGGCGATCGGCCAGCGCACCGAGGAAGAAAAGCGCAAGGTCAACCCCGACCTGCAGCGCATCGTGCTGGCCGAAGACGGGCCGATGCTGCTCGACTGGCTGCGCATGCAGAAACTGGTGCACGCCGACCGCAAGCTCGGCTGGATGATGGTGCACGCCGGCCTGGCGCCGAAGTGGACCACCGCGATGGCCGAGCGCCATGCGCGCGAGATCGAAGAGCGCCTGCACAGCGATCAATACCGCCGTCTGCTCAAGAACATGTACGGCGACCGCCCGGCCTGGAATCCCAAGCTCGCCGGCATCGACCGCCATCGCGCGATCATCAACATCTTCACCCGCCTGCGCTATTGCACTCCGCGCGGCCGCATCGCCTTCGAAGACAAGGGCAGCCCCGGCACCCAGCCGGTCGGCCTGTACCCGTGGTACGAAGTGCCCGGCCGGGTCGAGCGCGATCTCAAGATCGTCTGCGGGCATTGGTCCACCCTGGGCTTGTTCATCGGCCACGGCGTGCACGCCATCGACACCGGCGCGGTCTGGGGCGGCAAGCTCACCGCCCTGCAGCTCGACACCGACGAACTGCGGCTGGTGCAGGTGCCCGGCCGCGACGTGCCCGCGCATCCGCCGCGCCCACGGCCGCCGCGCCCGGCGCCGGCGCCCTGAGAGGACAAGACATGCGCCACGGATGGCCGCGACTTCGCTCGACCCTCGTTTTCGCCGTGACGCTTGCCGCGGCCGCATGCTCGCGCGCGCCGCAGGAACCGGCGAAGCCCGACAGCGGCGTGCGGGTGTGGCCGCAACCGGCGCAAGGCGCAACCGCGCCTTCGCCGCCGCTGGTCGCCGCCGCGCGCGCGCAGATCGGCGTCACCCGCTATTACGACCCGGCCTATGTGCAACTGGCCTATCCCGGCGGCGATGTCGCCAACGACCGCGGCGTATGCACCGACGTGGTGATCCGCGCGCTGCGCACGCAGGGCCTGGATCTGCAGCAGGCCGTGCACGAAGACATGCGCGCCAACTTCGCCAGCTATCCGGCAATCTGGCGCGCCAGCGCCACCGACCGCAACATCGATCATCGCCGCGTGCCGAACCTGCGCCGCTGGTTCGAACGCCAACGCTGGACGCAGCCGGTCAGCGACAGCGCCGCCGACTATCGTCCCGGCGATCTGGTGACCTGGGAACTGCGCAGCGGCGTGCCGCATATCGGCATCGTCTCCGACCGCAAATCCTGGGATCGCCGGCGGCCGCTGATGCTGCACAACATCGCGCGCGGCACGCAGGAAGACGATGTGCTGTTCGATTACCCGATCACCGGGCATTACCGGCCGGTGTTGCGGGGCGGTGGGGCGACGGCGGCGCGTTGAGTCCGGCGCGGCGGATGCCCGCACGCGGTCTTTTGTGGGAGGGGCTTCAGCCCCGATGCTCTTCGATCCGATATCGCGATCTGACAGGAAAGCATCGGGGCTGAAGCCCCTCCTACAAAAGACTTCTTGGTCAGCCGTCGGCGGCATGCAGTTCGAATGCGAACGCAAACAAGCCGAGGATCTTCGCGGCGGCTTCGGCTTGGGCAAGATCGCGCAGACGCACATCGACCAGCACGCCGCGCGATCCGTCTTCGCGCGCGCTCACCCGCGGCGCATCCACCCCGCCCTCGTGCAAGGCCTGCGCCAGCGCATCGGCGATCTCACGCTGCTTCAACGCCGGTTTATAGATTTTGCCGACCGGCGTCAGCGGCAAGGCTTCGACAATGTGGATCGCGCGCGGCACCGCCGCGCGTTCGGCCACGTGTTCGCGCGCGAACGCCAGCAGTTCGTCCTCGCTCGCGCTCGCGCCGGTCTGCAGTTGCACATACGCCACCGGAACTTCGCCGGCGTGCGCGTCCGGACGCCCGATCGCGGCGGCCATCGCCACCGCCGGATGCCGGTGCAGCGGTGCTTCGATCGACGCCGGATCGATGTTGTGGCCGCCGCGGATGATCAGATCCTTGCGCCGGCCGGTCAGCCAGAAGTATCCGTCGGCGTCCTGGCGGCCCAGATCGCCGGTGTTGAGCCAGCGCCGGCCGTCGCCGCAATCGATCCACACGCCCTGATTCTGCGCATCGAGCTTGTAACCGGCGAACACGTTCGGCCCGCTGATGGCGATGATGCCGACCTCATCGACGGCGCAATCGCGCACGTAGGCGCCGTTTTCGTCCAGCACCACCGGCTTCATCGCCTGTCCCGGCAAGCGCAGGCCGATCGAGCCGATGCGGCGCTCGCCCATCGGCGGATTGAGGCTGCTCACGCAGGTCGATTCGGTCAGGCCGTAGCCTTCCAGAATCTTCAGACCGGTGCGTTCCTGAAAGCCGCGGATCACTTCCACCGGCATCGGCGCCGCGCCGCACAGGCCGTATTCCAGCGACGACACATCGCGGCCGGCGACCGGCACCTGCATCAGCGCCGCGTACAAGGTCGGCACGCCGCTGAAGAAATGGATGCGGTGGCGTTCGACCAGTTCCCAGAAACGCGGCACCACGCCTTCGCCGCGATAGCCCTGCGGCGTGCCGAGGATCACGTGCGCGCCGAGCGAGAACGGCAGCAAGCCGGTCGCCATCGCGGCGTTGACGTGGAACAGCGGCAGGCCGCAGAACACGTTCTTGTTCGAGCCCATGCCATCGCCGAAGAACTGCGCGGCGCTCCAGGCGTTGGCGACTTCGTTGCCGTGCGTGCGCACGGCGATCTTCGGCAAGCCGGTGGTGCCGCCGGTGCAGAAGTAGGACGAGCGATCGTCCGGCTCGATGCGGCGGCCGCTGTCGAGGCCGTCGCCGTTGTGGCCGCGCAGCGCGCGCTGGAAATCGTGAATCTCGATCCGCGCTGGCACCGCGCCGCGCAGGCCGCTCCAGCCGTGCAGGCGCCAGCGCTCGCGCCGTCCGAGCAGGCGCGCGGCGATGCGCTTGGGCCCGGGCACGTGCTCGGCCAGATCGACCAGCAACAGATGACGCAGCGCGCTCGCCGCCGGCAGCGCCTTGCACACGCGCGGCCACAGATCCACCCCGGGAAACGGCGCCAGGGTGACCAGGATCGTCGCCCCGGCCTCGGCCAGCAGCGCGCCGATCGCCGCGGCATCGAGCAGCGGATTGATCGCCATGACGATGCCGGCGGCCTCTCCGCCCCACAGAACGAAGTGGGTTTCGGGAAGATTCGGCAGGACGTAGGCGATCACCGTGTCCTTGTCGGCGCCCAGCGCATGGAACGCATTGGCGCTGCGATGGATGTTCTGCAGGAACTCGGCGTAGCTCCAGCGCCCGGCGCGGGCGTGGTCGGCGGTGCGCAGAAAGAACGACAGCGCCGGCGCGCCCGGATCGATCGTCGCGCCGCGCCGGATCATCTCCAGCGTGCTCGCCGGCAACGCCAGCGCGCCCACTCTTTCCAAAGCTTCGATGTCGCGTAAGGAACCGATCCCGCTCATGCGCCGCCTCCGTCGTGCGAGCGATCAGGGCCGTCCGGCCCGCCGCGCTCGCGTCTGCATCCACTGTGCCGCAATCGCCGCGGCCGGATCGCAACGGCTTTCAAGCTTCGCCGACGCCGACCGGCCGCGGCGCTCAGTCCATGCCGACCCGCGCGTAGTCGATGAACTCGAACGCGAATTCGTTGTGCTCGTCGGCCGCGTGCGATTCGCGCGATTGCTCGCGCCACTCGCCGCTGTCGAAACGCGGGAAGAACGCGTCGGCGCCTTCGACTTCGGTGTCCACCCGGGTCAGATGCATGCGCGAGGCCGAGGGCAGGCACAGCGCGTAGATCTCGCCGCCGCCGATCACGCACAACTCGGCGGCGCCGTCGGCTTGGGCCAGTTCCAGCGCCTGTTCGGTCGAACCCACCGCTTCCATGCCCGCGAACGGCACCTCGCCCGAGCGCGTCAGCACCAGATTGCGCCGGCCCGGCAGCGCGCGGCCTAGCGATTGCGCGGTCTTGCGTCCCATCAGCAAGGGCTTGCCCAGGGTCAGCGCCTTGAAGCGCTTGAGATCGTCCGACAATCGCCACGGCAAAGCGTTGTCGCGGCCGATGGCGTGCTTGCGGTCGAGTGCGGCGATCAGTACCAGGCGGGTCATAACGGGCTCCTGCGCGGCGGCGTCCCCGGCCGGGGACGCGGCGGTTTCATTGAGCGGGCTTGAGCGTATCCGACAAACGTCCATGCGAGGCGAAATCCCAATCGCCGCCGTATTCGACGTCGTCGAGCTTCCAGCGCCCGTCCTCGCGCAGCATCTGCGCGCGGTCTTTCCAATGCGAGCCGGCGCCGGCTTGCGTGTAACTCAGTTCGATTTCGAAACTTTCCCGATCCGGGCCCAGCACGCTGCGCTTGCCGAGCTTGAACGCGCTCGCGCCTTCGAACGCGCTGGTGAACAGATCGCCTTCGATGTACGGCGGCTTCAAGCCCGGTTCCTGCGCGATCATGCGGTCGCGTTCGCGCGCCGCCGGCGCCATCAGCGCGAGCAGGCGCCTGGACAGCATCGGCCGGTAACGCGCGAGGTCTTCGCCGACCGGCAAGCCGCTGGCCTTCAATTCCAGATGCATGCGGTAGAACGCCTGCGCAGCGTCGGCGGCGCTGTCGCCGGCCGGGGCCGGTTCGGCGACGGGCTCGACCCGCACGCCCGGTTCCACCGGCGGCATCGCGGGTTGCGCCGGCGGCAACGCCGCGGCGGACAATTGCGCTTCGGCGACAGCGACCTGCGGCGCGATCGTCGGGTCGTCGTCCGGATGCATGCACGCGCTCAGGCATGCGGCCAACAGCAGCGCCGTCCAGGCGTTGCGGCGCGGCGACAGCGGCGCCGTCACCACATCACCGTCAAACCGCTACCGGCGCCTTGATCGCCGGCAAGGGGTCGTAGCCTTCGATCGCGATGTCGTCGAAGCCGAAACCGAAGATGTCGTTCACCCGCGGATTGAGCTTCAAGGTCGGCAACGCGCGCGGCGTGCGCGAGAGCTGCTCGCGCGCCTGTTCGAAGTGATTCGAATACAGATGCGCATCGCCGAGCGTATGCACGAAATCGCCGACGCCCAGGCCGCAGACCTGCGCGACCATGTGCGTGAGCAGCGCGTAACTGGCGATGTTGAACGGCACGCCCAGGAAGATGTCGCCGCTGCGCTGATACAGCTGGCAGCTGAGCTTGCCGTTGGCGACATAGAACTGGAACAGCGCGTGGCAGGGCATCAGGGCCATGTGCGGCAGGTCGGCGACGTTCCAGGCGCTGACGATCAGGCGGCGCGAATCGGGATTGCGCTTGATCTCGTCGATGACCCAGCGGATCTGGTCGATCTCCACGCCGTCCGCGCCGGCCCAGCGCCGCCACTGCTTGCCGTAGACCGGGCCGAGCTCGCCCTGCGCGTCGGCCCATTCGTCCCAGATGCTGACCTTGTGGTCTTTCAGGTAGGCGGTGTTGGTTTCGCCTTTGAGGAACCACAGCAGCTCGTGCACGATCGAGCGCAGATGCAGTTTCTTGGTGGTGACCAACGGAAACCCGGCGTTCAAATCGAACCTCAGCTGCCACCCGAAGACGCTGCGCGTGCCGGTGCCGGTGCGGTCGGATTTCTCCGCGCCGTGTTCGAGTACGTGACGAAGCAGATCGAGATATTGCTGCATGGCTCAGCCCTTCGCCGGCGCGGTTTCGGCCGCCGGCACCTGCGGCTGCAGGGTCGGCGAGCGGGTGGACAGCCACAGCCAGAACAGGCCGAGCAGGATCAGCGGCAGGCTCAGCACCTGGCCCATCGTCAGCCAGCCGAAGGCCAGATAACCGTTGTCGCCGAGCTGCGCATCGGGCACGCGCACGAATTCGACCAGGAAGCGGAAGCAGCCGTACAGCAGCGCGAACATGCCCGAGACCGCGTAGCGCGGACGCGGTTTGCGCGAGAACCACCACAGCACCACGAACATCGTCAGGCCTTCCAGCGCGGCCTGGTACAGCTGCGAGGGATGGCGCGCGTAGCGATCCAGAGCGCCGGCGGCGAACTGGGTCTGCAGTTGCTGAGTGGACCAGTTGGCGAATTCCGGCGCGCGCGGAAAGATCACGCCCCAGCCGCCGTCGGTGAACTTGCCCCACAACTCGCCGCCGATGTAATTGCCCAGGCGGCCGAAGCCCAGTCCCGGCGGCACCAGCGGCGCGACGAAATCCATCACGTCGAAGAAATGCGTGCGATGGCTGCGCGCCCACCACCAGGCCGCGCCCATCACGCCGAGCAGGCCGCCGTGGAAGCTCATGCCGCCTTCCCAGATGCGGAACAGCATCAGCGGGTCTTTCAGCAGTTCGGCGAAGTTGTAGAACACCACATAGCCGATGCGGCCGCCGAGCACCACGCCGAGCATGGAATAGAACAGCAGATCGCCGTAGGCCTGCTCGTTGACGCCGGGCAGGCGGCCGGCGCGCACGCGCTGTCGCCCCAGCCACCAGGCGGTGACGAACCCGAGCAGATACATGATCCCGTACCAATGGACTTGCAGCGGGCCGAGATTGAGCGCGATCGGATCGATCTGATGCAGGATGGTCATGCGGCGGGACGGCTCGGGGGGCGGATGACCGGCTTATTGTGCCCCAGGCTGCCCGCAGGAGGGATGCCGGTTGCGGTCGCTGAGGCTGGGCGAACGCTGTGTTTCAGCGCAGGTTGCAACGCCATGAGGTTGGGGCTTCAGCCCCGATGCTTTTCGGTCCGGGCTGGCGATCTGAGAGGAAAGCATCGGGGCTGAAGCCCCTCCTACAAAAGACCTCCCGGATCATCAAAGCCGCGCCGGCCGATCCGGCAACTCGTTGCCCTCGCCGCCCTCGCCGCCGTCCGCGCGCGGAAACTGCTCGGCGATGATCTCCGACAAGGCCGCCACGCCGCCCAGCACCGCCGCCTCGGCCTCACCCGCGGCCAGCGCCTGCTGGATGCTCTCGCACACCGCCAGCCAGCGTTCGTCGCCGACCCGGGTGTCGTAGCCGCGGTCGGCCACGATCTCGATGCGATGGTCGGCCAGCAACAGATACAACAGCACGCCGTTGTTGGCCGAGGTGTCCCACACGCCCAGATGGGCGAACGCGGCCAGCGCCGCTTCGCGCGCCTGGCGCCCGTCCAGCAGTTCCGCGAACGACAGCCGCGATTCGACCGCGAAGCACAGCTGGCCGCTGTGGCGCGCCTCGCCGGCCGCGATCGCCGCGCCGATGCGCAGCATGCTGTCCTCGGGAAACAGCCGCCGCGAGGACGGCGCGAACCAATGCCGGAGCATGCGCATCACCAACTCCCCGAGGCGCCGCCGCCTCCGCTGGAACCGCCGCCGCCCGACCAGCCGCCACCGCCTCCACCACCACCTCCGCCGCCCCAGCCGCCGCCGCTGTAGCCGCCCCAGCCGCTGCCGCCGACAAACAGCCCGCCGCCGCCGCCGAACAGGCCGAAGAGCAGGCCGATCAACCCGGCCAGGCCGATCGCCCACCACGCCAGCGACAGCAGCCAGGCCACGCCAGCCACAAGCACACCGCTGATCAGCCCGCGCATCAGCCCCGGCAGGCGGCCGAGCAGGCCGCGCAGGAAGCCGGCGCCGAACAGGCCGATGAACACCGCCAGCATCCAGTTGCCATCGTCCGGCGCATCGCCGCCGGACTGATCGGCCAGCGGCGGCGGCAGGGGCTCGCCGTCGATCAACTGGGTCAGCATCGCGCTGGCTTCGCTCAGGCCGCCGGCGTAATCGCCGCTGCGGAACCGGGGCGTGATGTATTCCTGGATGATGCGTCCGGCCTGGGCGTCGGTGATCGCGCCTTCCAGGCCGTAGCCCACTTCGATGCGCACGCGGCGATCGTCCTTGGCGACCACCAGCAACACGCCGTCGGAGATGCCCTTGCGCCCGAGCTTGAACTGTTCGAACGCGCGCACCGCATAGCTGTCGATGTCTTCCGGCTGGGTGCTGGCGATCATCAGGATCTGCAACTGCGCGCCCTTGCGTTGCTGCAAGGCGCGCGCCTGCGCATCGAGCTGAGCGCGCGCATTGGCATCGAGCGTGCCGGTGGTGTCCACCACCGGCGAATCCATCGCGGGAATCTTCGCGTCGGTCGGCGCGCCGGCGGCGGTGGCGGTGGCCGGCGCCGAGGCCTCCGGCGGCGATTGCAACGGCTGCGCGCCGTTCTGCGCGCAGGCCGGCGACAGCGGCATCGTCGCCAGCAACGCGGCCGCGACCAGAGCGGTCAGCCGGCCGCGCAGGCGTCGCATCGCCGCATCCGTCAGTGCCGGGATCGCCGGCATCGCGGCGCGATCAGCCCTTGCCCGGCGCCGGCGGATTGGCTGCCGGCGCAGGCTGCGCGGGCTGGCCGAACTCGACCTTCGGCGCTTCCTGGATCTGCGCCGCGTTGTCGACGGTGAAATTCGGCTTGACCGCGTAGCCGAACATCTTCGCGGTGAGGTTGGTCGGGAACTGGCGCAGATACGTGTTGTAGTCCTGCACCGCGGCGATATAGCGCTGGCGCTCGACCGTGATCCGGTTTTCGGTGCCTTCCAACTGCGTCTGCAGGCTCAGGAAGCTCTGGTCGGCCTTGAGCTGCGGATAGTTTTCGCTGACCACCAGCAAGCGGCCGATGGCGCCGCGCAACTCGCCCTGGGCCTGTTCGAACTGCTGCAGCGAGGCCGGATCGTTGGCGTTGACGTTGATGCTGCCGACCTTGGCGCGCGCCTCGGTCACCTGGGTCAGCACCTGCTGCTCGTGGCTGGCGTAACCCTTGACCGTCGCGACCAGGTTCGGCACCAGATCGGCGCGGCGCTTGTAGACGTTGAGCACCTGCGACCAAGCCGCGGTCACCGCTTCGTCTTTCTGCTGGATGGTGTTGTAACCGCAGCCGCTGAGCAGCGCGGTCAAGGCAAGCACGATCAAGGCACGAAACATGGCGCGGCTCTCCGACAGGATGGACGGCCGCATTGCAGCACCGGATGCGCGAGGGCGCAATGGACGGCGTGTGACGACGCGAAGGGCGTGGCCCACCGAAGCTCACCGAGAGGCGCGCTCACACCAGGGCTCCGGATTTTGTGGGAGGGGCTTCAGCCCCGATGCTTTTGGCTCCGTTGCCGGAATCCTGCCGCGACCTGAGCCGAAAGCATCGGGGCTGAAGCCCCTCCTACAAAAACAAAAAGGCCGGCGATCGCTCGCCGGCCTTTCGCGTGTCGATGCCACCGCGCCGCTTACTCGGAGGTCAGCCGCTGCGTCGCGCGCTTCTTCGCCCACAGGTTCAGGCATTCCACCAGCGCGGAGAAACCCATCGCGCCGTACAGATAGCCCTTGGGAACGTGGAACTCCAGGCCGTCGGCGATCAGGTACAGGCCGACCATGACGATGAACGCCAGCGCCAGCATCTTGATGGTCGGGTTGTTGTCGATGAAATGACCCAGCGGCTTGGATGCCAGCAGCATCACGCCGACCGCGAGCATGATCGCGGCGACCATCACCGGAATATGGTTGGCCATGCCGACCGCGGCGATCACCGAGTCCAGCGAGAACACGATGTCGATCACCGCGATCTGGGCGATGACCATCATGAACGACGCCGCCGGCTTGGTGTGGATGTCCTCGGACTCTTCCTCGCCGACGATCAGGTCCTTGATCTCCATCGAGCCCTTCACCAGCAAGAACGCGCCGCCGACGATCAGGATCAGGTCGCGCACCGAGATGCCCTGGCCGAACACGGTGAACAGGTCGCTGGTCAGGCGCGCGAGCAGGGCCAGCGTCAGCAGCAGCGCGATACGGCTGATGCACGCCACCGCGATGCCGAACTTGCGCGCTTTCTCGCGCTGATCGAACGGCAGCTTGCTGACCGCGATCGAGATGAAGACCAGGTTGTCGATACCCAGCACGATTTCGATCGCGCTCAGGGTGATCAGGGTGATCCAGGCTTGCGGATCGGTCAGCAGGGCAATCACGTCCATCACGTACGGCATACCTCAAGGTGTCGATGTTGAAGCCCGCGGACGTTCCGCGGGCGGGACCCGCCAGGGCGGCGGCCCAAATGCAACGGTGCGCATCGTTCCTTCGATGCGCGATGCGGCCCGAGCGCTGCGCTCAGGCGGTCAGGTGGTGCCACAGGCGCGGGCCGAGGATCGAGGCCCACACCAGCAGCACATTCATCAGCAGCACGAACACCGCCGCCGAGCCCATGTCCTTGGCGCGGCCGGCCAGCTCGTGGAACTCCGGGCCGTAGCGTTCGATCACCGCCTCGACCGCGGAATTGAGCAGTTCGATGCTCAGCACCAGCAGGATCGAGCCGATCAACAGCGAGCGTTCGACCCCGGTTTGGCCGAAATACCAGCCGACCGGAGCCAGGATCAGGAACAGATAGACCTCGAGGCGGAACGAGGACTCGTGCAGCCAGGCCGCGCGCAAGCCTTGGAAGGACCAGGTCGCCGCCTTGAGGATGCGGCCCGGACCGCGCGGCAGGTGGCCGTATTCGTCAGCCATGCCGGCGGCGCTCCGTTTGGGCGGTGGATGCCGCGTCGGGGCGGCGATGACGCACGGACGGGGACGGCGCGAAGGTCGGCATTGAGATGCTTTCTCGGTCGTATGGGCCGGAACCGGCCGGGCGGACGCGGCCGGCGGCCGCTACAAGCCGGGGATTTTGCCATAAGCCCGGCACCGGCGCCCCGGCGTGGGCGCCCGGCTGCGAGCTGCGAGGGCCTTGGACCGGGCCCGGACGCCGGTGAGAGCCGCGGCTGGCACGGTCGCAGCGGGCCTGCGACCACACCTGTCGAGGCCGCCGCGCCCGCTTCGCGGTACAGGCGGGCGCGACGCGGCGGATGGCTCCGGTGGTGTTCCCCGCTATCGCCGCTTCGTTACCGCGGCTTCGAAACAACGCCGCCGGCGTCCCGCTCCCAATAGCCTTGCAACTGTTCGCGCTGACGCGGACTGAGCCCGGCGGCGCAAGCATCGCGAAGCTCGTTCGCGGGTTTTACTTCGCCGGCCGCGAGCAGCTCTCGCGCCGCTTCCAGCAACGCGCGCTGGCGCACGCCCAGATTGCCGAACGGATCGAAGTAGGAATCCACCCGCGTGGCGTCCTTCACCCCAGTCCAGGAAAACGTCGCGTCTCCGGCCGATGCCGCGATGGCTCGATAGCGCTCGACGGCTTCGGCGCGGCCGATACGCTTTTGCAGCAGGTCGAGCCGGGTCCGGAACAGGCGCGCTTCCGGGGTGGGGCCGGCGGCTTCCAATCCCTCTACCGCGGCACGGACGAATTCGAAATCGATCGCACCGGTCGATGCCTGGGCGCCGAGCAGGTTGAAACTGGCGATCGCCGCGCGGTACTCGCGCCGATCGTGCGCCTCGATCTCCTGCGCGCCCGGACGGCCGAGCGACGAGGGTTGCACCACGCGAATGCTCGCGTCGTCCTGCAGGATCGCTTCGATGTCGAGCTTGTGGAACTCGCCCACGACGACGACCACCGTGCCGCCGGGATGAGCGCGGGCGGCGGCGGCGATGCGCTGGGCCTGAAGATAGGTGCGATACAGATACAGCCGCCGCGGCAAATCGTTCTTGGCGCGGGCGGCGGGCGTGGACGCCCATTGGGTGACGCGCGCGAGGTTCTTCGGATCGTCGGCGTGGAACAGATCCCGCTGCAGGCTCTGCGCGGCGAAACTCAGAAACTGCTGAAAACCCTTGAGCGGACGCAGCTGCGGCAGCGCGCCCAGGTCCATGCCGAAGCCGAGTTTCTGGTCTTCCGCCGGCGGCTCCCAATCGAACGGACACAGCTCGATGCGATGGCGCCGCGCGAACGGCACCACCACGTCCTGGACCTCAAAGGTGAACTCATAGAAATCGCCGCGGGCGAACGCTTCCGGCGAACGTTCGATGCAGATCGCATCGGGCTGGGCGCGGTCCAGGAACGCGTCCAGCAACGCCGGCTGATCGTTGCGCGAGACCAGCTGCGCGGCGTGATCGACGCCGAGAATCACCACCGTCGTCGGCTTCGGATCGACGCCCTCGGCCTTCGCGCCGCCGGCCCAGATCAACAGCAACACACTCAACCACAGCGTCTTCATTCGCGCTCCGCACCACGGGGTGCGCAAACGATGCCACGGCCTTTCCGGCGGCAACCGTGCCTTAAGTCGTAGTCGACCGTCGCGCGCGCGCGGCGTGACGCTTCACTGCTGCCGCAACGCTTCGATCGGGTCCAACTGCGAGGCCTTGCGCGCCGGGTAATAACCGAAGAACAAGCCGGTGGCGATGGAGAATCCGGCGGCCAATCCGACCACCTGCCCGTTCAAGGCGATGGGCAGCGCGCCGAACTTGCTCACCAGCAAGGTGCCCACCACGCCGATGGCGATGCCGATCGCGCCGCCGATCAGCGAAATCAGCATCGCCTCGGCCAGGAACTGCCACTGGATGTCGCGCGGTCCCGCGCCCACCGCCATGCGCAGGCCGATCTCGCGGATGCGTTCGGTCACCGACACCAGCATGATGTTCATGATGCCGATGCCGCCGACGATCAGCGAAATCGTCGCCACCGCGCCCAGCAGCAACGACATCAGCCGCGTCGTCTGCGTGCGCGTGGCCACCACTTCGGCGATGTTGCGCACGCTGAAATCGTCGTCGCTGCCGGGCTGGATCTTGTGCCGCTGGCGCAGCAGGCCTTCGATCTGCTCCTGCGCATACGACACGTCCTCGGCGCGGCCGACACCGACCGCGATCTGCATCACCGCGCCGTTGGGCAGGCCCATCGCGCCGAGCAGGCGGCGGCGCCCGGTTTCCAGCGGCACCAGCACGATGTCGTCCTGGTCCTGGCCGAAACCGCCCTGGCCCTTCGGCTTGAGCGTGCCGATCACCGTGAACGGCACGCGTCCCAGGCGAATGGTCTGGCCGATCGCGTCCTCGTCGCCGAACAATTCGCGGCGCACGCTTTCGCCCAGGATCACCGACTTGGCGCCGCTGCCGTAATCACGCGGCTCGAAATTCGCGCCCGAGGCGATGGCCCAGCCGTTGATGTCGAAGAAATCCGCCTGCACGCCCTGCCACTGCGTGGACCAGTTGTTTTCCGCGTACACCGCCTGGGTGCCGCCGCGCAGGGACGCGGCGACGTATTGCACTTCCGGCACCTCACTACGGATCGCGTCGCCGTCGCCTTCGGTCAGGGTGAAGAAACTCGACGAACTCAGGCGCACGCCGCCGGTGCCGCGTCCGCCGCCGCCGGAACTGATGTCCAGCCGGTTCGAGCCCAGGCCCGAAACCAGCTTGTCGATTTCCGCCTGCGTGCCCTGCCCGACCGAGACCATCACGATCACCGCGGCGATGCCGATGATCACGCCCAGCGAGGTCAGCCCGCTGCGCAGCCAGTTGCCGCGCAGAGCGAATACGGCGGTGCGCAGCACTTCGAGGAAGTTCATGCCGCCGCCTCCTGCACGTGCAGTTCGCCGTCGCGCATCACGAAGATGCGGTCGGCGTGCGCGGCCACGTCCGGATCGTGGGTGATCAGCACCACCGTGTGATCCTCGGCCTGCAGGCGTTTGAACAGCGCCAGGATTTCCTCGCCGGTGCGTGTGTCGAGCGCGCCGGTGGGCTCGTCGGCGAGGATGATCGGCGGACGGTTGATCAAAGCGCGCGCGATCGCCACGCGCTGCTGCTGGCCGCCGGACAATTCGCTGGGCCGGTGATTGGCGCGCGGCCCCAGCCCGACCGCTTCCAGCGCCGCGTGCGCGCGCTGCTGGCGTTCCTCACGCCCGATATTGGCGTAGCCCATCGGCATCGCCACGTTCTCCAGCGCGTTCATGCGCGGCAGCAGGTTGAATCCCTGGAACACGAAGCCGATCTTGTCGCGGCGCAGGATCGCGCGTTCTTCCTTGTCCAGGGTGGCCACGTCGATGCCGTCGCACAGATAGACGCCGCTGCTCGGCGTGTCCAGGCAGCCGATCAGATTCATCAGCGTGGACTTGCCCGAACCCGACGGCCCCATGATCGCGACGAACTCGCCGCGCGCGATCGACATCTCCACCCCGTGCAGCGCGATCACCTCGGCCTCGCTGCCGGGCGAATAGACCTTGCCCAGCGCGCGGGTCTCGATCACCGCGGGGATGCCGGCGCGGTCGCGGCTGGCGGCAGGACTCATTTCGCGCCGCGCCCGCTGCCGACGATGATGTCGTCGCCTTCCTTCACGTTGCCCGAGACCTCGGTCCAGCTGCCGTCGCTGACGCCGACGCGCACCACGACCGCCTGCGGTTCGCCCTTGACCAGCTTGTACAGCGGCGCCCGGCGCGCGCTGACCAGCGCGGCGATTTCGCTGTCCCACCGCTTGCGCTGATCGTCGTCGAGGGTGGCGCGGAAGGCGCCGAACTGTTGGTTGAAACGTTCCTGCATGCGCTGGCGCGCCGCGCCGGAAACCGCGCCGCCGGCGCGATTGCCGTTGCGGTTGTTGCCGCCGCCACCGCCGCCCGGGCCGCGTCCGCCGCCCATGATGATCGTCGGCGGGCCGCCGCCCGCAGGCCCGCCGCCGGTGCTGGCCGGCGCCGCCGCGCGCGAGGCCATGCGCTGCTTCATCTGCTCCAGCGCGGCGTCGAACAGCGCGCGCTGGCTGGCATCGAGCTTGAGCTTGTCGGCCACGCCCGGCAGATCGTTGCCCAGGCCGCCGCGCGCCGCGCTGGCGCCGCCGTTGGGCGCGCCGGCCGCGGCCGCGTCGTCGTCCGAGGGCTTGTAGCGCAGCGCCGCGTTGCCTACGCGCAGCACGTCGTCGCGATGGCTGACTTCGATCTCGGCGTTCGCGGTCATACCCGGCAACAGCACGCCGTCGGCGTTATCGACCGAGACCACCACCGGATAGGTGATGACGTTGCTGGTGTTGGTCGCCGACAGCCGCACCTGCTGGACCGCGCCGCGGAACTTGCGGTCGGGGAAGGAATCGACGCTGAAGTTGACGCTCTGCCCGGGCTTTACCTGGCCGATGTCGGCTTCGTCGATGGCCAGCACGATCTCCATCTTCGACAGGTCTTCGGCGATCTGGAACAGCACCGGCGACTGCAGGCTCGCGGCCACGGTCTGGCCGGGCTCGACGGTGCGGGTCAGCACCACGCCATCGACCGGCGCGCGGATCACCGTGCGCTGCAGGTTCAGGCGCGAGGTCTGGGTGGAGGCGATCTGCTGGTTGATCTGCGCTTGCGCGCCGGCCAGTTGCGCGAGCGCCTGATCGCGCGCGGCGCGGGCCAGGTCGGCGTCGCTGCGGGCGACCAGCCGATCGCGAGCCAGTTCGTTTTTGCGCTGATAGTCCAGCTCGGCATTGCGCAAAGTCGCCTGCGCGGTGGCGAGACTGGCGCGGGCGTTGTTGACCTGCGCGGTGCCCTGCGCGATCTGCGCCTCGTAGGTGCTCGGATCGATTCGCGCGATCACCTGGCCCTTGGTCACGCGATCGTTGAAGTCGGCCAGCACCTCGGTGACCTGTCCGGAAATCTGGCTGCCGACATCGACCGTGGAGATCGCCGACAAGGCGCCGGTGGCGGAGATCGCCACGCGGATATCGCCGCGCTCGACCTTGGCCGTGCGATACGCGCCGGCCGCTTCTTCGGCGTTGCGCTTGCTGTAGTAGTGCCAGCCGATGCCGGCCGCGGCCAACACCACCACGGCGATCGCCGCGCGCTTGAGCCACGGGGACTTGCGCGGGCGCAGGGACTGGTTGCTGGCGGACGGTTTGGCTGCGCTCATGGGACTCGGACGGTGGGCTATGCAGGCGCGAACGCGCGTGGCTGAACAGGGTTGACAGGATTTGCCGGCGGGTTGGCCGCATGTGGCCGCAGCGGTTCAGTTTCGCTTGCGTGCCCGCTTGTGACCATCGGTCGCGGGTTGAATGCGAGCATTCGAACGCGACCGGTCTTGCACACAGATGCGGCCGGGCGGGAAAGCGTCGCGGAAGCTCTCGCGACGCTGGCCGCGCCGCGCCGCACCGGCGTCCAAAGGTTCACGAGCTTTTGTGGGAGGGGCCTTCAGCCCCGATGCTTTTCGATCCGGCGCGGACGCATTCCGGCGACCTGAGCCAAAAGCATCGGGGCTGAAGCCCCTCCCACAAAGACTTCGCCGCAACGCGACCGGTCTTGCACACAGATGCGGCGGGGTAAGGAGTCGCGGGGGGCTTGTGACGCTGGTCGCGCCGCATCGGATTTCAAAGGTCCATGGCTGTTGTGGGAGGGGCTTTCAGCCCCGATGCTTTTCGATCCGACGCGGAAGCATTCCAGCGACCTGAGCCAAAAGCATCGGGGCTGAAAGCCCCTCCCACAAAGACTTCGCCGCAACGCGACCGGTCTTGCACACCGATGCTGCGAGGCGGGAACGCGTCGCGGACGGTCTCGCGATGCTGCCCGTGCCGCACCGGAGTTCAAAGGCTTACAAGCTTTTGTGGGAGGGGCCTTCAGCCCCGATGCTTTTCGATCCGACGCGGACGCATTCCGGCGATCTGAGCCAAAAGCATCGGGGCTGAAAGCCCCTCCCACAAAGACATCGCCGCAACGCGAGCGAGCGGCGATCTGAGCCAAAAGCATCGGGGCTGAAAGCCCCTCCTACAACAACTCGGCCGTCGCCCGGCGAATCAGGCCTCGGGCACCCGAGGCAGCGGCGCCGGCGGCGGCAGAGTCGAAGACACCACCGTCGTCCCCGGCCGGAAGCGGATCACCGCGGTGGTGCCCAGTTCCGGCGCGCTGGTCAGGGTGACCGGCCAGCCGAAGCGCTCGCCCAGCCGGCGCACGATCGACAGCCCCATGCCCTTGCCGTCGCTGGCGGAGAAATCGGCGCGGTAGAACGGAGTGAAGGCCTTGGTCAGGGTCTCCACCGACATGCCGATGCCGGTGTCGCGGATCTCGATGCTGTCGCGGCCCAGGCGCACGTCGATGCGGCCCTGGTCGGTGAAGCGCACCGCGTTGCTGAGCAGGTTGCCGATCATCACGCCCAGCGCATGCGGCGGCGCGATCAGGCGCGGCCCGCCTTCGTCGTACAGATGCAACTCCACCGGCTTGCCGTTGAGCAACGGCAGAATCCGCTCCATCTCGCTATCGACGATGTCGCGAACCGCGAATTCTTCCGACTGCGGCTCTACGTCGGATTCGCGCGCCAGGATCAGGAAGGCGTCGATCACCGCCTCCATGTCGCGGCCGGCGCGCTGCACCCGCAGCAGCGAGCGCTGCGCGCGCATCGGCGTTTCCGGATCGGCCAGCATCAGGTCGGTGGCGACGCGGATCACCGTCAGCGGCGTGCGCAGTTCGTGGCTGGCGTCGCGGGTGAAATCGCGTTCGCGCTGGACGAAATCGCTGACGCGCTCGGCCAGTCCGCTGAGCGCGCTCGACAAGCGGCGCACTTCGCTGCCGGGGTCGTAAGGGAACTTGATCGGCTCGATCAGGCTGGTGTCGGGATCGCGCGGGTCCCATTGCGAGACCACGTTGGCCAGCCAGCTCACCGGCGACACCAGGCGCTTGGACGTGCGATAGGTATGCCAGGAAATCAGGTACGTGGTCAGCAGCGAAAACAGCAGCGAGAACAGGCCGGTGTAGAGGATGGCCTCGTCGATCAGCTCGGTCGCGTAGACCATGTAGAACGTGCCGACCTCGCGCCGGTCCACCAGCACCACCCGGCCGCCGCCGGGCATGTTGTGCAGGCCCGACTCGACCCCGCGCACCGACGCCGGCAGCAGCGCGTCGCTGGCGCCGGCGGGGACGAAATGGCCGCGCGTGGTCGAGGTTCGCGGCAGCGGGTAATTGGGATCGCGCGCGCGCCCGGCCCAGTAGTCGTCGGCCTCGCGCTGCATGCGCTGTTCCAACACGACGTGGCGCACCGCCAGTCCCGCCAGGAGAATGCCCAGCGTTATGGCGATGCTGCCGATCAAGGCTTGCAGGAGGAACGCAAGCTTGATCTTGCGCGGTAGCCCTTGCGGCATGGCGGCGGCGACGGGTCAGTCGGGCGGCTGAGAGATGTCCGCCACGCGATATCCGGCGCTTTGCACGGTATGCAGCAGTTGCTTGCCGAAGGGCTTGTCGATGGTCTTGCGCAGGTTGTACAGATGGCTGCGCAAGGTGTCCGAATCGGGCAAGCCGTTACCCCATATCTCGCGCTCGATCTCCTGGCGACTGACCACGCGAGGCGATTCGCGCATCAGGATGGTCAAAAGGCGCAGGCCGATCGGCGACAACTGCAGTTCGCTGCCGCCGCGGGTGACCCGCAGGCTGGCCGGGTCGAGCACCAGATCGGCGACCTTGAGCACTTCGCCGCCCACCTGCCGGCGCTCGCGGCGGATCAGGGCGCGCAGGCGCGCCTCCAGTTCCTGGATCGCGAAGGGCTTGGTCAGGTAGTCGTCGGCGCCGGCGCTCAGGCCGGTGAGTTTTTCGTCGAGCGTGTCGCGCGCGGTCAGCATCAGCACCGGGGTGGACTTGCGCGCTTCTTCACGCAGCTTCTTGCAGACCTCGATGCCGTCCATGCGCGGCAGCATCAGGTCGAGCACGATCACGTCGTAACTGTTTTCGGTCGCCAGGCGATAGCCGTCGAGGCCATCAGCGGCGTAATCGACCTCGAAGCCGCGGCTTTCGAGGTATTCACCGACCATCTCGGAGATATTGCGGTTGTCTTCGACGATGAGGACCAGGCCCCCGTCTCGCGTACCCTGCATGCAGCCTCTCCATTCCTTCAGTTTTGTGAAGGTTGCCGTCCACAAGGTGGACGGCTCGTGAAGGCCACCATTAGGCTGCCTGATCCCGCCCTTGTATGCCCTCCGGACACCTTACTGATGCTTGCCGACCGTCTTTACCCGATTTTGCTGCTGCTGGGCTCGAACATTTTCATGACCTTCGCCTGGTATGGGCACCTGAAGTACAAGTCCTCGCCGCTGGTGATCGCCATCGCGGCCAGCTGGGGCATCGCCCTGTTCGAGTACTGCCTGCAGGTGCCGGCCAACCGCATGGGCAGCGCGGTGTACTCGGCGCCGCAGCTCAAGGGCATGCAGGAGGTCATCACCCTGCTGGTGTTCGCCGGCTTCTCGGTCTGGTACCTGGGCGAGCCGCTGAAGTGGAACCACTGGGCCGGGTTCGCGCTGATCGTGGTGGCGGCCTGGTTGATTTTTCTGGAGTGATGAGCAGGCCCCGTGGCCGCTTTGCTTTTGCTCGTCATTCCCGCGACAGCCGCCTAGAACCTGATCTTCCCGGTCAGGATGTCCTTGAACATCACCCAATCGCCGGCGAAGGAATAGAACGGGTACTTGAACGTCGCCGGCCGGTTCTTCTCGAAAAAGAAATGTCCGACCCAGGCGAAGCCGTAACCGCAGAGCAAGGCCGCCAGCAACAGCCACGGCCGCGCCTGCGCCAGGGCCAGCGCGAACAGGATCAGCACCCCGCAACTGCCGATGAAATGCAGGCGCCGGCTGGTGCGGTTGCTGTGTTCGCTGAGATAAAAAGGATAGAACTCGCTGAAGCTGGCGAAGCGGCTGGCCATCGGGTGTCTCCTGTTCGCGGTGTCCCCGGACCCGCTCGCGCGGCGGCCGGGGGCGTGGCGGTAGCACTGCATGCGGCGGACTCGGCGGGCGATGGGCCGATCCTGCGCCTGCGGGCGGGAGGCTTCAAGCCGGTCGGCGGGGTGCCTGATCCATGTGGGCCTGTTGCGGGATTCGCGGTGGGTTGATCGGAAAGCATCGGGCCTGAAGGCCCTCCCACAGAAGACTTCGAAGCCGCGAGGTTTATTGTGGGAGGGATTCAACCACCCTCGCAACTTCGAGGTTTGTTGTGGGAGGGCCTTCAGGCCCGATGCTTTCGGCTCAGGTAGCGACGAACTCGCCACAACCCTGAGCCACCCACTCACTCGCCGCGCTCGGCCCGCTTGGCCTTGTCCCAATACGCATCCTGCCCCTCCAGCGGCAACTCGGCCAGGGACAAACCATCCTGCGCCGCCAGCAGTTCCATCGCGCGGAAACGCCGCTCGAACTTGAGATTGGCCCGGCGCAGCGCGCTGCCGACATCGACCTTGCCGTGACGGGCCAGATTGGCGCAGACGAACAGCACGTCGCCGATCTCGTCCTCCAGCCGGTCGCGCGCGGCGGCATCGCCGGGCGCGGCCGCGACCGCGTCGAACTCGGCGCGCACTTCGTCGATCTCCTCGTGCAGCTTGGCGATCACCGGCGTCACTTCGGGCCAGTCGAATCCCACCGTAGCCGCGCGCTTTTGCAGTTTCACCGCGCGCTGCCACTCCGGCAGGCCGCGGGCGATGCCGGCCAGCGCCGAGGTGTCGGCTTCGCCCGAGGCCTCGCGCTCGCGGCGCTTGAGCTCTTCCCAGGCCACGGTCTGCGCATCGGCGTCCTCGACGCTGGCGTCGCCGAACACGTGCGGATGCCGGCGCAGCATCTTGTCGCTGATCGCCGCGACCACGTCGTCGAAGGCGAATTCGCCCTGCTCCTGCGCCATGCGCGCTTGGAACACCACCTGCAGCAGCAGATCGCCGAGTTCGTCCTTCAGCGAGGCCAGATCCTGGCGATCGATCGCGTCGGCGACTTCGTAGGCTTCCTCGATCGTGTACGGCGCGATCGTGGCGAAGGTTTGCTCGATATCCCACGGACAGCCGCGCTCGCGATCGCGCAGGCGCGCCATGATCTCGATCAGGCCGGCGATGCCCGGCGGCAGATTCAATACCTCAGCCATCTCGCCACTCCTTCCACGGCAACGCGCGATCGCCCAGCGCGATGAAATCGCCGTTGAGCAGATGCTCGCGCTGGTTGTAACGGAACGGCCGGCCCCGCGGGTCCAGCAGCGCGCCGCCGGCGGCTTCCAGCACGCACTGCCCGGCCGCGGTGTCCCATTCGCTGGTCGGCCCGAAACGCGGATACAAGTCCAGCGAACCTTCGGCGATGCGGCAGAACTTCAACGACGAACCCAGGCTGACCATGCGGATGCCGCCGGCCGCCTCGCGATGGGCGCGGACCATGAAATCGTCGCTGCGCTGGCTGTGATGCGAGCGGCTGGCGGCCACGCGCAGCGGCTGCGCGGGCGGCACCAGCGCGTGCACTTGCGTATCGAGGTCGCCGTCGCGGCGGAACGCGGCGCCGCCGCGCTGTCCGTACCACAGCGCGCCGCCGACCGGCGCCAGCACCAGTCCGAACACCGCCACGCCGTCTTCGATCAAGGCCAGGTTGACCGAGAACTCGCCGTTGCGCTTGACGAACTCGCGGGTGCCGTCGAGCGGATCGACCAGCCACAAGCGCGACCACTGCCGGCGCTGAGCCAGATCGACCTCGTCGGCGGATTCTTCCGACAGTACCGGGATGTCAGGGGTCAGCCGCGCCAGCCCATCGACGATCACATGATGCGCGGCCATGTCGGCGGCGGTCACCGGCGAGGCGTCGGCCTTGCGTTCGACTTCGAACTCGCCGTCGTAGACCACCAGGATCGCCGCGGCCGCGGCGCGCGCGATGTCGATCGCGCCTTCGGTCAATTCGCGATCGCTCAGACCCGCGACCAGGCTCATGGCGACGACTCGCCGCCGGCGCCGGCTTCGGGCGGCGACGGCTCGCCGTTGCGCAGCCATTCGCGGGCGATGAACAGCGCGGCGATGCTGCGGCCTTCGGAGAAGTCCTCGCGCAGGATCAACTGATGCAGGTCGTCGAGCTTGAACGGCACCACTTCCAGCTCTTCCGGCTCATCGCCGGGCAAGCGCTCGGGGTAGAGATCGCGCGCCAGCACCAGATGGGCCTGATGGCTCATGTAGGTGGGCGCCAGGGTCAGCGAGCGCAGCACGGTCAGCGAACGGGCGCCGTAGCCGGCCTCCTCCTTGAGTTCGCGGTTGGCCGCCTCGATCGCGTCCTCGCCGGCGTCGATCCGGCCCTTGACCAGGCCCAGCTCGTAGCGATGCACGCCGGCGGCGTATTCGCGCACCAGCAGCACGGTGTCGGCGTCGAGCATCGGCACGACGATGACCGCGCCCGGCCCGGCGGCGCGATTGCGGCCGTGCAGGCGTTCGTAGCGGCGGCGCTCGCCGTTGGAGAATTCCAGGTCGAGCAGTTCCATCCGGTACGGACCGGCCTCGTGCTCGGTGACGCTGTGGATGATCGGCAGCCGTCGGCTCATGGCGCGCCTGCGAGCATTAGCGATCCGGGCATGAGCAAAGAGCGGAAAGGCACGATAATAGGGGGATGCGAGAGATCACTCACGACCCACAGATGCTAACAGAGCCGGGCATCGCCGCGGCGGACTCCTGGCGCGAACGCGACCTGAAGGTGCTGTGGCACCCCTGCACGCAGATGCGCGAGCATCCCCACACGCTGCCCTTGCTGCCGATCGCCAGCGGCCGCGGGCCCTGGCTGATCGGCCAGGACGGACGACGCTACCTGGATGCGATTTCCAGTTGGTGGACGAATATTTTCGGCCACGCCGAGCCGCGCATCGCCCAGGCCATCGCCACCCAGGCGCTGACGCTGGAGCACGTGATCCTGGCCGGTTGCTCGCACCCGCCCGCGGTCGAGCTGGCCGAGCGCCTGCTCGCGATCGCGCCGCGCCAGGACGGGCGCGCGCCGCTGAGCAAGGTGTTCTACGCCGACAACGGCTCGGCCGGGGTCGAGGTGGCGCTGAAGATGGCCTTCCACTGGTTCCGCAATCGCGGCGTCGATGGCCGGACCAAGTTCATCGCCCTGGAAAACGGTTATCACGGCGAGACCCTGGGCGCGCTCGCGGTCGGCGATATTCCGCTGTACCGGCGCATCTACGCGCCGCTGCTGGCCGAGTCGATCTTCGCGCCCTCGCCCGACGCCTACTTGTGCGAACCCGGCGAAAGCCCGGCCGACCGCGCGCGCCGGGCCGCGCAGGCTTTGCGCGAACTGCTCGAACGCCATGCCGATGAAGTCTGCGCGCTGATCCTGGAGCCGCGCGTGCAGTGCGCCGGCGGCATGCGCATGCACGACCCGCTGTATCTCAAGCTGGCGCGCGAACTGTGCGACGAGCACGGCGTGTTCTTGATCGCGGATGAAATCGCGGTGGGCTTCGGTCGCACCGGCACGATGTTCGCCAGCGAGCAGTCCGGGGTGATGCCCGATCTGCTGTGCCTGTCCAAGGGCCTGACCGGCGGCGCGCTGCCGCTGGCGGCGGTGCTGACCACGCAGGACATTTACGACGGCTTCCTCGACGACTCGCGCGAACGCGCGTTCCTGCATTCGCACAGCTACACCGGCAATCCGCTGGCGTGCGCGGCGGCGTTGGCGAGCCTGAGCATCTTCCGCGACGACGAGGTGATCGCGCGCAACCGCGTCACGTCCGAACGCATGCGCGAACTGGCCGCGCCCTTCGCCGATCACGAGCACGTCGCCGACGTGCGCCAGGCCGGGATGATCGTCGCCTTCGAACTCAGCCGTGGCGGCGACAAGCGCAAGGGCTTCGACCCGGCCCAGCGCATCGGCCTGCGCGCCTACCGCGCCGCGCTGGAACGCGGCGTGCTGCTGCGGCCGCTGGGCGATATCTTGTACTGGATGCCGCCGTATTCGATCGACGAAGAAGCCTTGCAACTGCTCGCCGCGACCACCCGCGCGGCGATCGACCACGCCGTGCAGGAGGCCGACGCATGCGCCTGACCCGAGTCCATGTCGATGCGCGGCTCGCGCCCGGCAGCGAAGTCGTATTGCCGGAAGGCCCGGCCACTCACCTGACGCGGGTGCTGCGGCACGAAGTCGGCGACGCCTGCGTGTTGTTCAACGGCGACGGCCGCGACTACCACGGCCAGATCAGCGCGCTGGGCAAGCGCGAAGTGCGGGTGCGGATCGACTCCGCGCACGAGGTCGAACGCGAATCGCCGCTGCGCCTGCATCTGCTGCAGGGCGTGGCGCGCGGCGAGAAGATGGACCTGATCCTGCAGAAGGCCACCGAGCTCGGCGTGAGCGCGGTGCTGCCGCTGTGGTCGCAGCGCAGCGAGGTCAAGCTCGACGAAGCGCGCGCGGAAAAACGTCTGGCGCATTGGCGCAGCGTGGTCGCTTCTGCTTGCGAACAAAGCGGCCGCGCCTGCGTGCCCGAAGTCGCCGCGCCGCGGGCGCTGGCGGCGGTGCTGTCGGCGTTGCCGGCCGGCGGCGCGCGCTTGATCCTCGACCCGGACGGCGAGCTGGCGTTCGCCACGCTCGCGTTGGCCGGCGATGCGCCGGTGCTGCTGGCGATCGGCCCGGAAGGCGGATGGTCGCCGCTCGACCGTCAGCAACTGCGCGATGCCGGTTTCCAGGGACTGCGGCTGGGCCCGCGCATCCTGCGCACCGAAACCGCCGGACTGGCGGCGATCGCGGCGCTGCAGGCGCGCTTCGGCGATCTGGCCTGAGCCGCGGCGGCGATCGCGGCGGCTCCGCGATCGCCGATAAGCTTCACCGCTGCGTCCAGCGAATCCGCAACTCGGTCGATTTCCCCGCCACCGTCGCCAGCGCCATGCGCGCGCCCAGGCCGCGGATGCGCTCCATCGCCGCCGGCAGGCCCATGCCGAGGCCGCTGCCGCCTTCGCTGCTGGCGGCGGTGGTCACGCCGGGCTCGAAGATTTTCAGGATCGCATCGCGCTCGCTCATGCGGCTGACCACGTCGATGCGATAGCGGCCCTCTCGCAGCAACGCCGCGCGCAAGCGCACCAGATTGATGCCGCGGCCGTCGTCGCGCACGACGAACTGCCAGACCGATTCCTCGCGGCTGAGCGCCAGCCGCACCACGCCGACCGGGTCCTTGCCGACCCGGCGGCGCATCGACATCGATTCGATCCCGTGCGTGACCGCGTTGGCGACCAGTTCCTTGCCGACCTCGCGCAACACCGCGACCGTGGGCTCCGGCAATTGCTCGAACAGATCCAGCACCGCCTCGACCCGCACCGACTTGCTCTGCTGCCCGGCCAGTTGCCGCGCGTGCGCGGCCCAGTCGGCGAATGCCGCCTTCGACGACGACAGCACCATGTCGCCGCCGGACAGCGCCAGCAGCGGCACCAGTGCGAAGGCTTCTTCGGCGCCGTTGTCGAAGGCGGGGGCGGCGATTTTGGCCGGATCGTCGGCCGTCGCGTTCGCGCACGTGGAGGCCGGATCGATGGTCAGCTCGATATCGGCGTGCGTCGTCGCGCTGGTGTCGTGGTTGGCGATTGGTGTGGTCGTCGCGGTCGAAGCGTTGATCGGTATTGCGTTGTTCGATGTTTCGACGACAGCCTTACCCGGCGCGCTGGTTATCGGAGCGACGGGCGTGAGCGGGTCTGCGGATTCGATCGCAATCGAAGGCGACGACTCGACGGACGGCGTGGCGGCCGGAGCGATCCCAGCGTCGGTATCCGCGGGCGCTGGTGTCGGCGGGGTTGGCGATGCCTGCGGCTGAGCCGAAGCCTCGTTCGCAGGCGAACGCGAGCCGGCTTCGGCGGTGCTGGCGGACGCGGCGAGTGGGTTCATCCACGCCTGCGACGGGTGGGGTTGCGGCGTGGGATTTGGCCGCGATTCGATCTTCGGCGATGCAGCCGCGAGCGTTGGCAACAGTTGCGATGGCTGATCGGGTTGCGTGGTCTGTACCGGCCGCACGGGCAAGCCCGCTCGCACAAGCGGCGGTTGCGCCGGTGGCGCGGGCGATGTCGATCGCGGCGCTTGCGGCGGCTCCGAGCCGCTCACCCGCGCGGGGATGCGCGACTGCATGCGCTCAAGAAAAGCCGCCGCGCGTTCCGGGCCGCCCGCGATGGCGGCGGCGCTGCCGCCTATCGAAATGTGTCCGGTGAGTTGGCCATGCTCCGGATCGTCGTGCGATCCGGCTTGGGGTGCTGACGCCGATGCCGATGCCGATGCCGATGCCGGAGGCGGCGCGAAGTCGGCGGCGATGGGCTCATCGGATCCGCGCGCAGTCGCCGCATCGATCGACGCCTGCGCGAGCGTCGGCGTGGCGGCGTGCGGCGCGGTCGCCTGCGCGAAGGTCGGTTCGATCGCAGAGGCCTGCCTCGCCTCGACCGACAACGGCGCAAGCTCGCCCGCAACCACGGCCGCCGATGCTCTGCCGTCGATCTGGACCAACAACTCGCGCATCGTGCCGATGCGCTCGCCCAGATACTCCACCTCCGCGCCGAGCCGGCGCGCATCCTCGTGACCGAACTCGGGCCGATGGCTCAGCTCGACCAGATCGAGTTCGAAGCAATGCGCGGGCGTTTCGATCAGATCCAGATCGATCTCGCCGGCCTCGCGCTTGAGCAACTGCGCATCGGCGATCAGCGCGCGATACGAGGCCAGACGTTCGTCCATGTCCGCGGCCATGCACAGGCGCTGCAATCGCACGCGCATCCGTTCCACCGCCGCGTCGCCGTGATTCAAACAGGCGCGAATCCGCGCGCTGTCGTGACCCAAGGCGCGCGCCAGGCCTTCGAGCTGCGCGCGCAGGCGCAGTTTGGCGCCGGCCAGTTCCTTGCCCAGGCGCAGGCGCTCGCCGATGTCGCCGACGCTCACCAACAGATACTGAGCCGCGCCGTCGCGCTCGACCCGATCGAAGCGGAACCCCACCTGCGCCTGTCGCGACGGCGGCCCGGCGAATACCACCTCGGCCAGCGGATTGCGCGCGGCGATGCGGCGATCGCGCGCGCGTTCGGCGAACAGCAGCTTGAGGTAGGCGCGCGTCGCCTCCAGGGTTTCCTCCGCGAGCATCGGCCGCAGCACTTCGATCAGATCCATGCCCGGCCACAGCTTGCGCTGCAGCACCTGCAGCAGCGCCGGCGAGACCGGATCGCGGATGATGAAGTTCGAATCGATCAGGAACAGTCCGTCCGGCACCGCGCGCAACGCATCCTCGGTCAGTTCGCGCCAGACCGCCTGCTCGCGCTCGTGCGCGTACAAGCGCCGCAGCGGTCCCAGGACCAGATACGCGACCGCCGCCAGCAGCGACAGTCCGGCGCCGATCAACATCATCCGCGGGCCATCGCCGACGATTCCGAACAGCCCGGCGCTGTCCGCGTCCCGCGCGATCAAACCCACCGCCGCCCCCGCCATCGCCGCGGCGCAGAGCGCGATCGCGGCGACCACGCCCAACAACCGCGCATAGCGCATGCGGACGCCTTTCATCGTATCGGACATTTCCCGCTCCTCCCGCGCGACCGGGAACCTGAAACCGCCGGCGCACCGATCAAACGCTCGCCTGACCCGCTCGCCTCGCCCTTGCGCATCCCTCCCCCGCGCCCGCCGCGTCCCGGCAGGCGAATCGCGCGACCCGGCCATCGCTCCGCTTGCGACGCGCCCACATCGCCCGGGTTCCGATCAAGATCGCGAAGGACGGCCCCGACCCACGGAACACGGACCATCGCGGCGCCGATGGTTCAGGGGGTGTTGGCGCCGCGGCGATGCTCCCGCGCGGCCGGAGCCGCCTTCGCGAACCTTTCGCCCACGCAGGCTCAGTCGAGTCGTTCGATATCGACCACCAGCGAGGCGCTATAGGTTTTCCAACTCACCATGATCACGTACGGCCGCTTGCGCGATCCGGAGTTGCCGATCGCGCCGGCCGCGGTTCTGGGCACAGAAATCTCCATATCGCCGCCGAAGTGCTTGCGCGCGTTGCCGGCCAGGGTGTTGGCCAACTCGCCGACGGTGTCGCGCAGGTTGGCGTCGGACTGATCGCTTTCGTTGAGCGCCAGCAACAGGTGGCGGATCATCGCGCGCGGCGCCGACACCGTGATGGTGCCGCGGAACTGTCCGCTGATCGCGATCTGGCCGCTGTAGTCGTACACCGGCACGGTGCCGCTGTTGTCGTCGAGGAACGCGCCGCGCACCACCGCGGCCTCCTGCGTGAGCTGGTTGAAATAGTTCGTCACCGCGTCGATGAAGACCTTGATTTCGGTTTCGTTGAGGTCGCTCATTGCGGCAGCATCTCCAGTAAGGCTTCGACCAGTTGGTCGTCGGTGAACGGTTTGTAGAGAAATCCGCGCGCGCCCTTCTTCAGCGCGCTGATCGCGGTGGTCTTGTCGCTCAGCGCCGACACCACCAGGATGTTCACGTTGTCGTCGATGGCGACCATCTGCTCGGTGCATTCCACGCCGCCGATTTCCGGCATGGTCAGGTCCATCGTCACCACGTCGGGTCGATAGCGCACGAACATGTTCAAGGCCTCGGCGCCGTTGTGGGCCTGGGCGACGATTTCCAATCCGGGCAAGCGGGTGTCGCCGGCCAGGCGCGCGATGCGCTGCCGGATCACGTTGGAATCGTCGACGATCAAAAGCTTCATCATGATCTGGACTCGTCAGAAGGTGAGTTGGAACTCGCCCGGATCGGCCGGCGCGGCGGCCGCGGCCGCCTCGGGCGCCGGCTTGATCTCGGCCACCGGCAGGCGGATGCGGAACTCGGTGTAGGCGCCGACCTTGGTCGCCATCGAGATCGTTCCCGACATCGCCCGCACCTGCTTCATCACCAGATCCATGCCGACGCCGTGGCCGGCGTCGCGGTCGCTGTTCTGGCTGGAGGTGGACACGCCCGGCTCGAAGATTTTCATGATCACCTCGCGGTCGCTCAGCGAGGACAGCCGCTCGGCCGAATACTGGCCGGTCGCGGCCAGCGCCTCGCGCACGCGCCGGGCGTCGATGCCGCGGCCGTCGTCGCGCACCACCAGTTCGATCTGGCGCGTACCGAGGTCTTCGCTGCGGAAGCTGACCGTGCCTACCGGCGATTTCGACGCCGCGCGGCGCTCGTCCATGGTCTCGATGCCGTGCACCACGGCGTTGCGCAGCAATTGCAGGCCGATCGTGCGCAAGGCGTTCAAGGCTTCGCCCGGCACCCGGTCGAAAGCCTGCAACTGCATGTCCAGCTGAACCTGCTTGCCCTGCTCGCGGGCGATGCGTTCGGCCAGGGTGTTCCAGCCCTCGACGGCGCGCTGCGACGGCGAGGCCGCGCTCTTGGCCGCGCCCGCGTCGCGGCCGCCGCCGATGCGGTCGAGGAAATCGCGGATGGTGGCGACGCATTCGAACATGTCGTCCAGATGCACGGTCATCTTGACCATGTCGGCGCCCTCGATGCTGCCGCGATCGCGCAGCCCGATCAGATCGGCTTCGAAGGTATGCGCCAGCGCCTCGATCATCTCCAGGCCCAGCGCCGCCGCCTCGCTCTTGAGCGAATGCACGTCGCGGAAGATCGCGTTGACCAGTTCGCCGTAATCGGTGCCGGTGCGGCGCGCGGCGGCCTGGCGCAGGTCGTCGTTGACGCGTTCGAGCACCACGCCGATGCGATGCAGGAACAGGCGCACCTCGCTCGACTCGCGGCTCAGCACGCGCAGCAACGCTTCCATTTCCTCGCGGGTGCGGGTCTTGGCGGCGGTGATTTCCTGCGTCAGGCGCACGCGTTCGGTCGCGTCCGACACCGTCACCAGCAGATAGACCGTGTCCTCGCTTTCCTGCACGCGGTTGAACTGGAAGTTGAGGTAGCGCGACTGCGGCTGGCCGCGGCCGTCGCTGCCGCCGGCCACCGGCACTTCCGACAGCGGGTTGAGGCTGGCGACCAGGTTTTCCTTCACCCGCTTGCCGAACAGCAGTCCCAGGTAGTCGCGCGTGGCTTCGAGCGTCTGCGCCGCGACCATCGGCCGCAGCACTTCGATCAGGTTCATGCCCGGCTCGACCTTGCGCTGCATGATCTGCGGCAGCGAGTGGGACATCTGCTCGCCGACGGTGAAGTCGCCGGTCACCAGGAACAGGCCTTCCTTCACCGTCGCCAGGATGTCGTCGTTCTGCTTGCGCGATTGGGTGACGGCGCGGTCGCCGGCCAGCAGGCGGCGAAACGCGACCAGCGCGGTGAACAGGAAGTTCAACATAATCAGGCCCGCGCCGATGCTCTGCGCGTGGGTCAGGCGGGTGTTGGCTCGTTCGATGATCCCCTGGGAACCGGCGACCAGCTTGTTGATCAGGTCGAACAACTCGGTGTTGTTGGCGCGGCCGTACTGGATCGCCGAGGCCAGTTGGGCCGGGTCCACGCTCGGCCCGGCCAACACCGCCTTGATCCGCGTTTCGTACGGGTCCCACACCTTGGTGAGCTGGGCGTCGGTCTGGATCATCTCCGGCGTGGCCAGGGCGAGGTCGAACGCCACGCCGCTGTTGTCGCCCGGCAATCGGCCGCCGTTGCGGAACAGTTTGAGCGTGTTGTCGATCAGCTCCGAACGCTTGCGCAGCGCTTCGCGCAGATCGGCCGAAACCGGCTGGCCGTTCTTGGTGTCCTGATCCATTTCCAGCATCGAACGCAACACGATCTGCGAAGCGCTTCGCATCGCGCCGCTCAAGTCGCGGGCCTGGGTGCCCTGGGCGATCTGTCCGGACAGCAGCAGGCTGGCGGCGATCAACGCGCCGGAGATGAGCAGGAACAGGCTCACCGCCACGATCAGAATGTAATAGCGCTTCCAGAAGCTGCTGCTCTTGGCCTGTTGCATGGTGGCTTCCCCCTGTGGACTTGGCTGGAACGCGCCGGCCGGTCGGACCCGACCGGCCGTGCTCGCGCGATCAGGCCTAGAAATAGATCTGCATGCGCAGTTGCGCGATGTCCGGGTCCAGTTGCAGACCGCGGCGCTTGCTGTCGGCCCAGACATAGTTCGCCTGCAGCTTGAAGTGCTGGCCGATGTACCAGTTCACGCCGAGCGTCCAATCGCGCTGGCGTCCGCCGAGCGAGACGCCGCGATCGTCGAGATCGACCTGCGAATAACGCACGGCCACTTCCACCGCGCCGAACGCGCGGCTGGGCTTGAGGTTGCCGAAGCCCGAGTTCTTGTACGGGCGCGCTTCGCCGGTCAACACCCACGAGCCGGCGAGGTAATAGCCGTCGGTGCTGTAGTCGGGCCGGCCGTAACGATCCACGCCCATGCGCAGGTATTCGCTCTGCACCAGCAAGGGGCCGTGGCGCCAGATCGCTTCCAGGCCCTGGCGATTGATCGCCTCGACCTGGCCGAGCGCGCCCGAATCGACCAGGCGCACATCGGTCAGATTGGCCTCCGGCCGCACCCGCGCGCGCGCCTGATCGTCGTCGCGCTTTTCGTTGGAAGCCGACAGGCCCAGATGGATCACGTCGGCGTCGCTCTTGAGCGGATTGAACACCACGCGCGCGCCGAGCGTGCGGCCGTCGTTGTCGCCCTGCAGGTCGCCGCCGCTCATCAGCGCGGCGTTGAAGTACCAGCCCGGGAGTTTGTCGTAAGTCCAGTCCGCGCCGAGCCGGCGGCCTTGGTAGATCAGGCCGACCGGCAGCGCGCGCTCCATGAAGGTGGCGGCGTTGGAGCCGACCGCGCTTTCCTCGTAGCCGACCGGCGTCTTGAACTGGCCGATGCGCAGATCGCCGCCGACCTTGCTCGACAGGCGCAGGAAGCTGTCGAGCCACAGCTTGCTCTTGAAGTCGTAACCGACCGCGATTTCGAATACGCCCGGCTTGCGCGCGAAGGCGTTGAGTTCCTGCCGGCGCCAGGCATCGTCATCGACGAAGCGACCGGCCCCGGACGGCAGGCGGTCGTCGCCGAATTCGTTGTAGTCGTAATTCACATTGCCCTTGAGCCCGAACTCCACTCCGGAATCGGTGGTCAGCTTGACCGGCCAATCGCCCAGCAGGCTGTACTGCGGAGCTTCCGCATAAGCCGTCGTGGCGAACGCCAAGGACATCGCGCCGGCGAGCGCAGTGTTGATCCGCATAATTGCTTCCCCTGTGTTTTCCGGCCGTGCCGGCCCCTCGTTTGCGTATCGGCAAGGCGCGACTAACCGCCGCGGCCGGGCCGACGTCATGTCTTGTCTGCATCGCCGCATGCCTCGGCGCGCTGTCCGCTCGCCTCGACCCCGCGGTTCGTGTCGTTCGCGAACGCGGCGCCGATGCCATCGTCGCTTCCCGCGGCGCGCTCGCATCGCGAAAACCCCTGCGGGTCGATGATCCGCCCGTCGTGATCGATGCGGCGCGCCGCGCCTTGCCTACCTGCTTTCCCCAACCCCTTTCATCGGTCCGCGAAACAACTTGCGTGTTGCTCATCACATCGCGGATTTCATGTCTTCGATAGCGAGACGAATGAAGCTTGTCCAGCGGGAAAAAACCGGAGTGCGGCGGATACCCACATCGCATGTGCAGGTAAAACGGCTATCGCGTGCATCGCATGCACATCGCGCATGCATTGCCGGATCGTAATGATGGGTCGCCGCGCGCGGGGCCGCGTCGGCTGCGATCGCGCGGCGAACATCGCCGCTTCAATGCGATAGCGGATCGTCGCCGAGGGCGCGCTGCATTCCTCGACGTTCGTGCGCACGGCGGAAGCGATCGAGAGGCATGCGATGTGCGCCAATCGGGTGAGGCGCGGCGCCCGACCGCCGGGATGACGAAAAAAGAGCGAAAAACTTGCCGGAATCGATCAGATAAACGTGACGCACATCACATGATGTTTATCTTGAGCGCGGGAGCTGCATGTTGATCGGCACGCTGAGTAACAAGCGTCGGCACAACTTAGCGAAGACGCGGCGCGGTTCGACGCGATCGCGGCGATCGCGGACTAAATCTTGAAGTAAATGCGCCGCGCATCGAGCAGCTTGACCACCGCCCACCACAACGCGACGAAGGCCAGCGCGAACGCCAGCGACGGCAGGTAGGGACCGAAGCGCGGCGTCATCCAGTCGGCGAAGCCGCGGCGATAGACCGGTTCCAGCCAGCCCAGTCCGATCAGCGCATACAACATCAGTGCCGAACCGCCGTACGCGGCGATCGCGTTGACACCGAAGGCGCGCCCGATCGGCGGCCAACCGCCACGGTCGATCAGGCGATGGAACAGCGCGAGAATCCAGCACGACGAGCCGCCCGCCCACAGCACGTAGGCCGGCGTCCACAGGTTCTTGTTGATCGGCTGCGCGTGCGACAGCGCCCAGCCCGCGGCGAGGCACACGCCGCCGCCCAGCAACAGCGCGGGCCACTGGCCGCGACGCAGCCAATCGCCGGCGCGCAGGCCGAGCAAGGTCGTGGCCAGGGCGCCGAGCGCGGAGACCAGCCCTTCCGGATCGTGGCCGCGGCCGCTCGCCGGATCGATCTGATAGACGTGCACGCCGAACAGCGCGCTGTCGAACCGACTGGCGATGTTGACGAACGGTTCGTAACTGCCGCCGGCGGCGAGCAGCGCGGCGTAGCCGGCCAGTAACGCGAACAAGGCGATCCACTGCGCGCGCGCCGGCACGTACAGCGCCAGCACCGCCGCGGCGGCGAAGCACAGGCCGATGCGTTGCAGCACGCCGGGCAGGCGCAGGTGTTCGTGGCCGGTGACCCACATCGCGATCGTGTGCAGCAGCAGGCCCAGGCCAACGATGCGCAGCGCGCGCCACAGCGCCGGGCGCAGCAGCTCGGCGGCGGCCACGCCGTTTTCGCGGCGCGGCATCATCGCCAGCGCGATCGACACGCCGACGATGAACAAGAACATCGGAAAGACCAGATCGGTCGGGGTGAATCCGTTCCAGGCCGAGTGCAGCAACGGCGCGTAGACGTGGTCCCAGTCGCCCGGATCGTTGACCAGCAGCATCGCCGCGACGGTCAATCCGCGCAGCGCATCGACCGAGGCATAGCGTTTGACGGACGCGGCCGGCGCGGCCACGGACGACGTGGCGCCGCCGTGCTGCGGCGCCGGACTCACGCCGCTTGCGCGAGCGCTTCGCCGATCATCGCCTCAACCGCTTCCAGGTCGGGCAGCAGCGCGGCATCGTCGTTGAGGCGCACGCGCGCCTGCACGCCGTGCGGCAGGACATCGCCTTCGCGGCCTTCCAGGGTGAGGCTGTCGGCGGCCACCGTGACCAGGCGTGGGAAGCCCTGGGTCAGCAGGGCGAAATACGGCAGGCGCGAGGCGGCGCTGAGCGCCTTGAGCACGACCACCTTGCTGCCCAGGCCGCCGGGTTCGCGCGCCAGTCCGGACAGTTCGCCGAACGCGATCAGCGGCAAGGTCCAACCGCGCCAGCGGGTCTGGCCGAGCAGCCAGCGCGGCGCGCCGGTGATCGGCGCGGGCGGCGCGTACGACAGCACCTCGGCGATGGTCGCGTTGGGCAGCAGCAGACGGGCGCCGCCGACCTGGATCAACACGCCGCGGATGTCGGTCTGGACCGACGCCGATGCGTCGCCGGCGGAGTCGCTGTTTTGGTTTTCGTTCGACATCGCGCGAATCCTCGCCGCGGCGGCCGCGGCTTGTTGCGAAGGCTTCGACGGACGAAGCCGGTGGTTGACGCGTCGCGGCCGCCATCGGGCGACCGCTTTGGAACAACGCCGCGCTGCGCGTCGCCGCGCGGCGCGATCAGATCGGGCTTTGCCTGGACCAGCGCGCCGCCAGCTTGGCCGCCAGATCGGCCGGCTGGCCGTGACCGGCGCCGCGCGCGATCGCCGCGCTGGCGGCGGCCGCGTCGTAGCAGCCGTCGGGCGCCTGGCCGGCGATCAGCGCACCGTGCGCGGACAGCTTCATCGCCGCATCGACCTGGCCCGGATCGGCGCCGCTGAACAACAGCACCGCGCTGTCGGACGCGGGCAGCGCCTCGAGCACGTCGCCGCCTTCGACGAACTGGATGCCGCTGTCGCCCGCTTCGATGCCCACGCCCGCCGGCAGGATGTAGATCACCCCGTCGATGGTGCGCGAGCCCGGTTCGGCGAGCTTGACCAGCACCGAGGTCGCGCGCTGCATCTGCGCGACCAGCTTGTCGTAACGGCCGCCGTCCAGGCGCTGTTGCACCAGCACCGGACGATCGAAATTTTCCGGCAGCGCGCCGAGCAACTGGCGCACCGCATCCGGGCCGCCGATGCCGGCGAGCACCAGCACCGCGCCGCTGCGGGTCGAGGCCGGCAAGCGGTCATCGACCAGTTCCAGGCCGGAGATGCGGCGCTCTAGTTCGTCCAGATCGTGCTTGCCCACCGAGGCCGCGCCATGCGCGCCGCTCTGGCCGGTGGCGGCGCTGACCAGACTGGCCTCGTCGCTGAAGGACCAGTCCGGCACCGGCGGCGCCGCCGCGGCCGGAATGCGATCGACCAGCGGCGCGGCTTCGGTGCTCAGGTCGAAATCCAGGCCGGACTCGAAGGTGAAGTTTTCCGCGTCGCCGTCGCGGCGCTCGCCGCGGCCGTCGTCGAAATCGATCGGCGCGATCGGCGTGGAATCGCGATGGGTCGCGTCGAAATCGATGCGCGCGCCTTCGGCGGCGAACGAGGCATCCAGATCGACCAGTTCCTGCACCTGATTCGGCGCCGGCGCGCGCCACACTTCCAGGTCGCCCAGGCCGGCTTCGTCGAGCGCGGGCAGACCGGTGTCGACGCTGTCGGCTTGAACCCATTGATCGACCGCCGGCGAATACGGCTGCGCTTCGCCCGGCACCGCCGACTGCTTGTCGGCCGCTTCCAGGGTGAGGCCTTCGAAATCGAAATCCGCATCGCGCTTGTCGTCGAACGCCACCGGCTGCGCGGTCAGTTCTTCGACCGCACCGTCGGCCGGATAGGCGTCGATTTCGATGAAATCGGCGTCGCCGCCCGGCGCGGCGGTGCCGAGCGCCTGACGGGCGAAGAACTCGCGCGCTTCGTCGGGCAACGGCGGCGGTTCGGACAGGATGCGGTCGCCGGCCGAGCCGGTCGGCGCGACGCGCGCCAGCTCGCCGAGTTGTTCGGCGGCGGCGAACGAGGAAGGATCGGACGCGGGTTCGACCGAAACGGCATCGAACACCGGCGCGGAAGTCGCCGCCGGACTGGAACGCAGATCGTCCGCTCCGGCATCGGCCGCGTCGAAGCTTTCCGCTTCGAAGGCCTCGACCGCTTCGATTTCCTCGATCTCGCCGAACGCCGATGCGTCCGCCGCTTCGACCTGCTGCAACGGCACCAGGCCGACATCGGCCGCCACCGGTTCCTGCGCCAGCGGCGAGGTATCGGATTGCGGGCGCTGGAACCCGTCCGCGACCAGCACGGGCGCCGCTTCCGGCTCCGGCTCGCGGCCCGGCGGCAGCACGTCGTCGTGACGATTGAGCTTGGCGCTGAGGTGGCGCGCCCAGCGCGCCGCGTCCCAGCCTTCGCGCGAGGCGGCCAGTTCGGCCTCCTCGAAGATCACTTCGATCGAAGGATCGATCAGCACGTTCTCGAACCGGTCCAGCGCGTCTTCGGCGGCCGGATCGAGCACGACCACGACCACGTCCGGATCGGCCGAATCCAGCGCGGCCGGATCGAGCACGGTCGGATCGCCTTCCAGCACCAGGTTCGCGCCGGCTTCCACCAGCGCGCCGCGCAGGCGCTCGCAGGCGACGCCGGCTCGCGCCAACAACACTACGCGACGTTCTGCTTCAGCCATGACTACGCGAAATTCCAAGCAGTTCGAACACGTTGCGGATCAATTCGGGCTCCTGATAAGGCTTGCCGAGATAGCGCTCGACGCCGATCTCGAACGCGCGCTGGCGGTGTTTTTCGCCGGTACGCGAGGTGATCATCACGATCGGCACGTCGCGCAGATGCGGGTCGGCCTTCATTTGCGTGGCCAGCTCGTAGCCGTCCATGCGCGGCATTTCGATGTCCAGCAGCATGAGGTCGGGCACGCGTTCGGCCAGACGCTCAAGCGCGTCGATGCCGTCCTTCGCCGTGACCACTTCGAAGTTGTGGCGCTCCAGCACGCGGCCGGTGACCTTGCGCATGGTCACCGAGTCGTCGACCACCATCACCAGCGGCACGCGGCGGGTTTCGGCCGGAACCGGCGGCGGCGGCGCGTTCAGGGCGAAGTCCTGCAGCAGCGCGGCGCGGCGGCGCACCAGCGGCGCGACGTCGAGAATCACCACCACGCGGCCGTCGCCCATGATCGTCGCGCCGAAAATGCCCGGCACCGAAGCGACCTGCGGGCCGACCGGCTTGACCACGATTTCGCGGTTGCCGATGACCTGGTCGATGGTGACCGCGGCGCGCAGATCGCCGGAGCGGATCAGCAGCAGCGGCATCTGCAACTGGCCTTCGGCCTTGGCCGGCGCATGGCCGACCAGGACGCCCAGATCGTGGACGTGATAGTCCTCGCCGCCGTAGCGGTAGGCCACATCGCCCGCGTCGAGCAGTTCGCGCGACAGGCGGCCGACGCCGCGCACCGAGGCGATCGGCACGGCGAAGGTGATGTCGCCGATGCGCACGAACACCGCCTGGGTGACCGCGAGCGTCTGCGGCAGGCGCAGGGTGAAGTGAACGCCCTTGCCCGGGTTGGAATGGATGTCGAGCGTGCCGCCGAGCTGGCGCACTTCGCTGGCCACCACGTCCATGCCGACGCCGCGGCCGGCGAGGCGGCTGACTTCGTCGGCGGTGGAGAAGCCCGGTTCCAGGATCAGCGTGTCGAGATCGGCTTCCGACAGCACCGCGTCGGTGCGGACCAGACCGCGTTCTTCGCCGCGGCGGCGGATCGCGGCGCGGTCGAGACCGGCGCCGTCGTCGGCCACTTCCAGCACGACTTCCGAACCTTCACGGCGTACCGCGATGCGCACCGTGCCTTCTTCCGGCTTGCCGGCGGCGCGGCGCTGTTCGGGTTTTTCCAGGCCGTGCGCGACCGCGTTGCGGAGCATGTGCTCCAGCGGCGCGGTCATGCGTTCGAGCACGTTGCGGTCGAGTTCGCCCTGGGTGCCTTCCAGCTTCAGCGCGACCTGCTTGCCCAGTTCGGTCGAAGCCTGACGCACCACGCGGCGCAGACGCGGCAGCAGCGTATCGAACGGCACCATGCGCGTGCGCATGAGGCCTTCCTGCAGCTCCGAGCTCACGCGCGACTGTTGCAGCAGCAGGGTTTCGTACTGGCGGGTCAGATCGTCGAGGGTGATCTGCAGGCTGTTCTGGTCGGCCGCCGATTCGCCCAGCGCGCGCGAGAGCTGCTGCAGGGTCGAGAAACGGTCGAGTTCCAGCGGATCGAAGGACTGGTCGCCCGATTCGCCCTCGCGCTGGTAGCGCGCGATGATCTGCGCTTCGGTTTCGATTTCCAGGCGGCGCAGCTGATCGCGCATGCGCAGGTTGGTCGCGGCCATTTCCGCGATCGCGCCGCGGAACGCGCCGAGCTGCTGTTCCAGGCGGGCGCGGTAGATCGCGACTTCGCCGGCGTAGTTGACGAGGCGGTCGAGCAGGTCGGCGCGGATGCGCACCTGTTCCTGCGGAGCGCGCACGCCGATGTCGTCTTCGTCCGCGAACGGCGCGTCCACGATCGGCGCCGACAGCGGCTTGAGCGCGCCGGTATCGGCGGCCGCGGCCTGCGCCGCGCCCTCGCCTTCGTAGCCTTCGGCCATGCCCGGCAGCGCTTCGCCGCGCGAGCGCGCTTCGAACACCGAGATCAGCGCGTTGGGCATGGCGATCGCCTTGCGCCCGCCGACCCGGGTGACCATCGCGTGGAGTCGGTCGAAACCGCGCTCGAGCAGGACGATGCCGTCGCGGCCGAGTTCGACGCGGTTATCGACCACCGATTCCAGCAGCGATTCCATGACGTGGCCGAGTTCGCCCACGGCCATGATGCCGGCCATGCGCGCGCCGCCCTTGAGCGTGTGCAGATCGCGCTGCAGGCCGACCAGCGGCTCGCGCTCGTTCGGCGCTTCGCGCAGTTGCGCGAGCAGGCCGTCGGAGTGGTCGAGCAGGTCGCCACCCTCTTCCACGAAGATATCGACCAGTTCCGGATCGAGCTCGCTCAGGTCGAGCGAGGCTTCCGGGTCCGGATCGGCGCTGGAGGCCTGCGCGAACGCGGCCGCGAGCGCGGCGGAGATGCCGGCCACGGCGCTGCTCGGCGCGGCCGCACGGCGCGCGGCCTGCGCGGCTTCGGCGGCGGCGGCCGCTTCGGCTTCGCGGGCCAGGTCTTGCAGATGGGCCTGGACGAGTTCGTCCGGCTCGCTGTTGGCCGCTTCCAGATATTCGGCCTGCAGACGGTCGGCTTCGTCGCGTTGGGCCGCGGCGATGCGCTCGGCTTCCAGGCGTTGTGCTTCGGCCTGTTCCGCGGCGAGGCGTTCGGCTTCCAGGCGTTCGGCTTCGGCTTGTTCCGTAGCGAAGCGTTCGGCTTCCAGACGTTCGGCTTCGGCCTGTTCCGCAGCGAGGCGTTCGGCTTCCATGCGCTCGGCTTCGGCCTGTTCGGCGGCGAGGCGCTCGGCTTCCAAGCGTTCGGCTTCAGCCTGCTCGGCAGCGAGACGCTCGGCCTCCAGACGCGCGGCTTCGGCCTGCTCGGCGGCCAGACGCTCGACTTCGACGCGTTGCGCTTCGGCCGCGTACTCGGCTTCCAGGCGTTCGTATTCCAGGCGCTCTTCTTCCGCGATGCGCTCGGCTTCCAGGCGCTCGGCCTGCAAGCGCGCGGCTTCGGCCTGCTCCGCGGTGAGGCGTTCGGCCGCGGCCTGCGCTTCGGCGGCCAGGCGTTCGGCTTCGCGACGCTCGGCTTCCACGCGCGCGGCTTCGGCTTGTTCGGCGGCGAGGCGTTCGGCTTCCTGACGCGCGGCTTCGGCCTGTTCCGCAGCGAGGCGTTCGGCTTCCAGACGCGCGGCTTCGGCTTGCTCCGCGGCCAGACGCTCGGCTTCCAGACGCGCGGCTTCAGCTTGCTCCGCGGCCAGACGTTCGGCTTCCAGGCGTGCGGCTTCGGCTTGTTCCGCGGCCAGACGTTCGGCTTCCAGGCGTGCGGCTTCGGCTTGTTCCGCGGCCAGACGCTCGGCTTCTAGGCGTGCGACTTCGGCCTGTTCCGCGGCCAGACGCTCGGCTTCCAGGCGTGCGGCTTGCGCTTGCTCCGCGGCGAGGCGTTCGGCTTCCAGGCGCGCGGCTTCGGCGCGCTCGGCTTCAGCGCGCGCGGCGGCGGCTTGTTCGGCGGCGATACGCGCGGCTTGCGCTTGTTCCGCGGCGACGCGCTCGGCTTCGGCGCGTTCGGCCTGGGCACGCGCGGCTTGCGCCTGTTCGGCGGCGATGCGTTCGGCCGCGGCCTGTTCGGCGACGGCGCGCTCGGCGTCGACGCGGGCTTTTTCGATGCTGTGATAGCCCAGGCCCAACGCACCCAGGGTGCGCGCGTCGAGCTCGCCCGGCAGCTCGTCGAGATTGATCTCGAAGGCTTCTTCGTTGGACGCGGGCGTGGCGGTCTGGGCCGGCGCCGGGCCGTCTTCGCTCTCGCGCTGCAGATCGTAGCCTTCGAAAGCGCTCAGATCGGTGGCGGTGAGTTCGGACAACTCCTGGCCATCGGGCAATTCGTCGAGTTCGATTTCGAACTCTTCCACGATCATTGGCGAGCGCGCGTCGGGCAGGCTGTCGCGCAGCGCGGCGATGCGTTCGGGCAGGCCGAGGAACATCGGCACGTGCGGAGTCGGCGACTTCAGAGCCTCGACCGTGCGGCGGATCGCGTCGGCGACCGCGCCCAGCGCGGAGATGCCTTCGCTGCTGGCCGGCGCGCCGCTGGCGAGCAGGCGCTTGACGTAGGCTTCGGTCGGCGCGGTGACGTCGGTGATGACCGGCACTTCGGTCATCGCGAAGGCGCCGTTCAAGGTGTGGATCGAACGCTGCAGTTGATCGCTGGCCAGTTGCGGCTTGGCCTGCGCGCTGGCGAGCCAGGCCTCGATGGTGACGAGGTGGCCGGCGACTTCGCCGTCGAGGATTTCCAGCAGCACCGGATCGACCGAGGCCGGCACGTACGGGCCTTCGGTGACGATCGCCGGCGCCGCGGCGGCTTCGGCCGGCTGCTCGGCGGACACCGGCGCGGGCGCCTGGTAGAACGCTTCTTCGCCGCTGGCGAGCAGGTCGGCATGCGCTTCGATGCCGGCCACATCCACGCTCAGCGGCGCTTCGTTGCGCAGCGCGGCATAGAAGCCCGGCAGTGCGCGATGCGCGTTCTCGATCAGATCGATGACCTGCGGGCTGGCCGGACGGCCGTGTTCGCGCACCCGGTTGAGCAGGTTTTCGATCTTCCAGCTGAATTCGCCCAGGGTGCGCGCGCCGACCAGGCGGCCGCTGCCCTTGAGGGTGTGGAACACGCGCCGCACCGGCTGCACGCGCGCCAAGTCTTCCGGCGCTTCGCGCCAGGCCGGCAGCAGGTGATCGAGGTTGGCGATTTCTTCTTCGAATTCCTCGAGGAAGATTTCCCGCACTTCGTCGTCGATGTCGTCCACGGTCTCGAAGCCGCCGTGGGCGGGCTGCGACTGGCCGAGGAAGGACGGCGGCGAGGACGGCACCGCTTCCATCAGCGCGCTGTTGACCAGCCCGCCGGAGACACGTTCGGTGATGTCGGCCGCTTGCGCCGGCGGCTGCGCCGGGTTCGGCTCGGCGTCGAAGGCCGAGGCGTACTGGGCGGCGCCGTGTTCGGCATCGACCGGTTCCGACGAGGTGGACAGCTCGCGCGCCTGCACGTCGGACAAGGTCCATTCGGCGGCGGCGGGGATCTGGTTCTGCGCGGGCGGCGTCGGCGCGGCGGCCGGCTTCTGCGCGGCTTCGGCGGTCGCGGAGACCGCGGCTTGCTCGGCCTGCGGCTCGGCCCGGACCACGTCCGGCAGCGGCCAGTAGCGCAGCGCTTCCAGGCTCTGGCGGGCGATGTCGAGGATGTCGTCGCGGTTCGGGCGTTGCTCGCGCAGCGCTTCGAGGTAGTACTCCAGGCTGGCCAGGGCATCGGCCAGGGTGTCGAGCTGCTGGCCGCTGGGCACGCGGCGGCGGCCGATCAGTTCGACTTCGGTGTAGCGCTTGACGCCGGTCAGGTAATCGGCGGCCAGCGGCAGCTCGATCATGCGCAGGGCGCCGGCGACTTCGTCCAGCACGCGCGGCACTTCGATGAGTTCTTCGTGATCCCACTTGGTCTCGACGAAGGCGACGAAGGACTGGCGCGCGTCGCCGAAGTTGGCGATGGCTTCGCGCGCGACCACGTCGAGCACCTTGCGCGCTTCGCCGGCGAGCAGGTCTTCCTCGGCCTTGTCGTCGGGCAGGCCCAGGCGCGAGACCTGGTCGTCGAGCGAGGCGTCCACGTACAACAGGGCGCCGGCGACATCCAGCAAGGTGCCTTCGTCGGCGGCGCGGCGGCCGTCGGCGATTTCGCTCATGGCCTCGCGCTGCTGCAGCACCACGGTGCGGGCCATGCCCAGCCCCATCATGCCGAGCGTGTCGCTGACCCGGGCCAGGGCTTCGACCTGCGGGCGCAGTTCGCCCGGGTCGGTCTGGTTGGTGCGCAGGTGCAGGTCGAGCGCGTCCTTGACCCGCAGCAGGTCTTCCTTGATCGCCGCCGCGACGGTGTCGAGCAGGGCGCGATTGCGGCCGCTGAGGCTGCCGCGGGCGTGTTCGAGTTCCGATTCGCTGGGCAGGTGCGCGGCGAGTTCGAAGGTCTGGCGCAGGTCGTCCAGCGCCGGATGGCGGCCGTCGCTGTGGGCGACGTGATACAGCAGTTGGCGGGTCGGCTCGGCGGCGGGCTCGCCGCGCGGCGCGCTGAAGCCGTCGTCGGCCAGCATCTGCCGCGCTTCGCGCTCGACGCCGCCGAAGGCCTGGCGCAGCGCGCGGGTCGGCGGCAGAGCGCCGTCGCGCAGCGCGTGGGCCACGGAGGATGCGACCCACAGCATGCGCCGCACCGGTTCCAGCACCACGTCGGCCAGCAGGCCGTCGATGGCCGAGGCCAGTTGCGAAGCGTTGCCCGGCGCGCCGTCTTCCGGCCATGCGGCCAGAGCGTCGCGCAGCGAGGCCAGATGCGGAGCGCTGGTGTTGCGGCCGCCGGCGGCGCCGACCGGCAGCGGCGGCGGCAGGTGCGCCGGCAGCGGACGGTCGAGGTTCGGCGCGAACAGCACGCTTTCGTTGAGGCCCGACTCGCCGCGCGTGGCGCGCAGCTCGTTGAGTAAGGGCAGCAGCACGATCGGAATATCGCGATGGCCGCCCTGCAGGCGTTCCAGGTAATCGGGCAGCAGCACCACGCCGCGCATCAGCGCCGCGCAGGCTTCGTCGCGGTCGTGGACCGCGCCTTGCTGCAGCGCCACGGCCAGGCGCTCCATTTCCTCGGCGACCATCGCCGGGGCGTACAGCTCGACCATGCGCAGGGTGCCGTGCACCTGGTGCAGATGGTTGGCGCACACGCGCATGCGCGAGGTGTCGGCGGGATCTTCGGCGAACGCCTCGATCTCCTGCCGCGCCTGACGCAGGGTTTCGTCCAGCTCGGGCTTGATCCAGCCCAGCGTGGTGGTGTCGATGGCTTCGCGCAGCGCGGTCATGACGTGATCCGCCCTTCTACGCGGCCGCATCGCAGACGCGGTCCATGGCTCAGCCAGCGATGTGTCGGACGCTTCATCCTCGGTACAACCCTTTCGTATGTCTGTGCCGCCTGCTGCAACTGCCGGTCCATCACCGCACCTCGCTCAAACGGCTCCGCTGCCCGCCCTCAGGCCGGCAGCTTGAAGTCGGCGACCGAACGGCGCAGGTCGGCGGCCAACTGCGCGAGGTTTCCAATCGATGCCGCGGTCTGATTGGCGCCTTGCGAAGTCTGCGAGGTGATCTGCTGAATCGTGTTCATCGTCTGGGTGATGTTCGAGGCCGCGCTGGACTGCTGCTGGGCCGCGCTGGAAATGCCTTGAATCAGGTTGGACAAATCCGACGACACCTTTTCGATCTCGCCCAGTGCGGTACCGGCGTCTTCCGCCAATCGCGCACCGGCGACCACTTCCGACGTCGTCTGTTCCATCGAGCTCACAGCTTCGTTGGTGTCGGACTGAATTGTCTGGACCAATGTCTCGATTCGCTTCGTCGCGTTGGACGCGCGTTCGGCGAGTCGCTGCACTTCGTCGGCCACCACCGCGAACCCGCGGCCCGCTTCGCCGGCCGAGGCCGCCTGGATGGCCGCGTTGAGCGCGAGGATGTTGGTCTGTTCGGAAATGTCGTTGATCAGTTCGACGATCGAGCCGATTTCCTGCGAGCTTTCGCCCAGTCGCTTGATGCGCTTGGAGGTCTCCTGGATCTGGTCGCGGATCGAGTCCATGCCTTGAATCGTCTGCCGCACCACGCCCGCGCCCTTGGTCGCGATCTGCACCGAGCGCTGCGCCACGTCGGCCGACTCGGCGGAGTTCTTCGAGACCTGATCGATCGAGGCCGCGATTTCGCTGATGCGGTCGGAGGCGGAGTTGATTTCCTGCGCCTGGTGTTCGGCGGCCTCGGCCAGATGCATGGCGGTGGCCTGGGTTTCCTGCGCGCTGGACGCGACCTGCACCGAGGTGTCGGTAATGGTCTGCACCAGGCTGCGCAGCTGTTCGACGGCGAAGTTGATCGAGTCGGCGATCGCGCCGGTCATGTCCTCGGTGACGGTGGCCTTCACCGTCAGGTCGCCTTCGGCGAGCGAACCCATTTCGTCCAGCAAGCGCATGATCGCTTCCTGGTTACGGTCGTTGAGTTCCTTCGTGGTCTGGTAGCGGCGCTGCTGGGCGTAGTTCAGCGAGAACAGCAAGCCGCCGATGGCGATCAGCGCGACCAGGCCGGAGATGATCGATACCCAGATGTTGCCGAACACGCTGGTGTCGCGCACCGAGCCGAACGAGGTGAAGGCGCTGAACAGCGATTCGCTCTCGGCCAGCATCTTGTCCGAGCCGCCGGTGATCGATTCGGCCGCCGCCTGCGCCTGGAACAGGTTCTTGGAGCTGCCGGAGATGGCGTCCAGATCCTTCTTCATTTCCAGCCACAGCGCCTCGGCCTGACCCAGCGCGGCCAGCGCGCCGCCGTTGGACAGCGCGTTGACGCCGAAGGAGGCGTCGCCCTTGCGCAGGCCGGTAAGGATGTTGCCGAACACGATCGCGTCGCGGCCGAGCGCTTCGCCGGCCATGCCGGCGCCGCTGCCGCCGGCGCGGATTTCGGTGATGCGGCGGGCCATGGTCGCCGACAGCACCACCTGGCGCAGGGCGATGTAGACCTGCGAGGACGGCGAACCCGACGCCGACATCGCGCGGACCAGCTCGTCCAGGCGCGCCTGCAACTGCGGCACGCGGCCGGAGAAGCTGTCGGCGTTCTTGGCCAGGGCCAGCACCGCTTGCTCGGAGGCGATCACCTGATCGGCGCTCTTGCCCATCGGCTCCCAGCTCTTGCTGACCACGCCGATCGGGCCCGACACGCCGGCGGTGTTGCCGTAGTTGTCGTTGAGGCGCTGGATGTCGCCGTCGATCGCCGCCTTGGTCTTCTTGAACTCGGCGAAGGTGTCCTTGTTGCCGCCGACCGCTTCACGCCCCTGCACCGCGAGCTTCTGCGAGTTGACCTGCAGGCGCGAGGCCGCCGAGCTGGCGCCGCCCAAACGGGCCGCCTTCCAGGTCGCGTAGCCTGTATTGAGGCCGAACACCAACACCGATAGGCCCAGCACGATCAGCCAGGTATTGGCGCCCAGTAGGCGGCTCTTGCCGGCGTTGTCCATCACAGTGCTCATGGTTCGGAAACCTCAGGTGTACGTGCGTTTGCGTGCTGGATTGAAGGGAGCGGCTTCAGGCCGCTGCTTGTCGGAATTCGGGAGTGCGCGCCAGCCGGTCGAGGCTGAAGATGCCCCAGGGCTGGCCATCGATGCGGTAGGCGCGATCGATGAAATGGGTGTAACGCCCCTCGATGAGGCCGTCGCCGGCCGCTTCTTCGAGGCTGACCTGCTGCTGGTCGTGGAAGCTGCGCTGGCCGTAGAGCTCGTCGATCAGCACCGCCACGTCGCCGCCGGGCTGGCGCACCAGCAAGATGCGCTGGCCTTCGTGCAGCACGGTGCGCTCGCCTTCCAGGAACTGCTTGAGATCGACGATCGGCAGCAGGCTGCCGCGCACGTTGGCCAGCCCGAGCATCCACGGCTGCGCGCCGGGAACCTGGGTGACCTGCGGCAGCGAGAGGATTTCCACCACCTCGGTGAAGGTCGAGGCCAGCCGGCGCCCGCCGATGCGGTAGCCGACGCCGCGCCACAGGCCGGGCGCATCGAGCTGTTCGGGCAGACCGGGTACGTGCGCCAGGGAGCGGCGCTCGTAATCGCTCAGCACATCGAACGGCGGCTTCAAGATCATCGTGTCAGTTACCCAGCAATTCTTTGATCCGCGCGATCAGGTCTTCCTCGCGCGGCGGTTTGACGATGTAGTCGCGCGCGCCCTGGCGCATGCCCCAGGCGCGGTCGGTTTCCATGCCCTTGGTGCTGACGATCAGGACCGGGATTTCCTTGGTCTGCGCGTCGCGGCTGAGCGCGCGCGTGGCCTGGAACCCGTTCATGCCCGGCAACACCACGTCCATCATCACCAGGTCCGGCCGTTCCCGCTTGGCGGTCTCGATACCGTCCTCGGCACTGCCCGCGGCGAAGACTTCGTGCCCGTTGCGCTGCAGCAACTGAGTCAGGACCGCGGTGTCCGTCGGCGAGTCCTCGATAAGCAGGATGCGTGCCATGGTGTGCCCTACCCCCCGGTCAGGCGTGTACGTGCTTGCGGATCGCGTCGAGGAGTTCCTCGCGCGTGAAAGGCTTCGTCAGATATTGCTCGGAGCCGACGATGCGACCCCTCGCCTTGTCGAACAGACCGTCCTTGGACGACAACATGATGACCGGCGTGCCCTTGAACAATTGATTGTTCTTGATGAGCGCACAGGTCTGATAGCCGTCCAGACGCGGCATCATGATATCCACGAAAATGATCTGTGGCTGCTGGTCGGCGATCTTCGCCAACGCTTCGAACCCGTCGATGGCCGTGACCACCTCGCATCCTTCGCGTTTCAACAGCGTCTCGGCGGTTCGACGGATGGTCTTGGAATCGTCGATCACCATGACCCTGAGACCATCGAGGCTGCCGCTACGAACCTCGTCGAGCATTCTTTGTATCCCCCATTGCAAACGCCGTGAAATCCCCGGGCGTTGCGAAGCCGTCTTTATTCCAAGCCGCACGCAGGCTGTCAAGCGCGCATTCCGTGCTTGGAAACTGAATACGCAACGCACCGGCGTCACGAAGGGCATCTGTCGCGCATCACACGATGCGGCAGAACCCCTCCATCGACCTGCGTATCGTCGCCCCTGGCATCGTGCGATGACCTGATCGTTGCGTGTCGCAAATGGACGCAGGGCGGCCGTTTGAGACCCCGACATCATGACAGATACCGGTGACCCGCCTGCTACCATCACGTCAATCTTTCAGGATTCCGTTCCCATGCCGTTGGACATCGTCGTCGTGATGGACCCCATCGGGTCGATCAAGATCGCCAAGGACTCGACTTTCGCCATGCTACTGGAAGCCCAGCGGCGCGGACATCGGCTCTGGTACATAGAACCGGGCGGTTTGAGCCTGGTGGGCGGTAAAGCCGTGGCGAAAGTCGCTGCTTTGACGGTGCGCGACGACAAGGCCGGCTGGCACGAACTGAGCGATTGGTCACAAATCGAGCTCGGCGCCGCGCACGTGATCCTGATGCGCAAGGACCCGCCGGTCGATGCCGAGTACCTGCACGACACCCAGATCCTGTCCGTCGCCCAGCGCGCCGGCGCGTTCGTGGTCAACGACCCGCAGGGGCTGCGCGACTACAACGAGAAACTGGCCGCCCTGCTGTTTCCGCAGTGCTGCATCGACACCCTGGTCAGCCGCGACGCGGCCCAGCTCAAGGCCTTCGTCCAGCAGCACGGCCAGGCCGTGCTCAAGCCGCTGGACGGCATGGGCGGGCGCTCGATCTTCCGCGCCGCCGCGGGCGAGGCCAATCTCAACGTCATTCTCGAAACCCTTGGGGATGGCGGCCGGCATTTGGTCATGGCGCAGAAATTCCTGCCCGAGATCAGCGCCGGCGACAAACGCATCCTGCTGGTCGATGGCGTGCCGGTGGACTACGCCCTGGCCCGCATCCCGCAGGGCGACGAGTTCCGCGGCAACCTCGCCGCCGGCGGCCGCGGCGAGGGCCGTCCGCTGAGCGAGCGCGATCGCTGGATCGCCCACGAGGTCGGCCCGGAGATGAAACGCCGCGGCATGCTGTTCGTGGGCCTGGACGTGATCGGCGACTACATGACCGAGCTCAACGTCACCAGCCCGACCTGCATCCGCGAACTCGACGAACAATTCGGCCTCAACATCGCCGGGCTGCTGTTCGACGCCATCGAGGCCCGCCTGCAAGCCGCCCGCGCCGCATGAGTTCGATCGCGCCACCCCTGCCCGGCGGCGGCCTGGCCGAGCCGCAGCGTTTCAGCGCCACCATGGTGCTGTCGGTCATCGTCCACGGCATTCTTCTGCTCGGCGTCGGCTATACCCTGGAGAAAGCCGCGCCGGTGGTGCCGACGCTGGACGTGATCCTGACCCAGACCCAGACCGCGCTGACGCCCAAGCAGGCGGATTTCCTCGCCCAGGCCAACAACCAGGGCGGCGGCGAGCACGACAAGAGCACCCGCCCGCGCGACAACCAGTCCGGTCCGGCGCCGCAGGCCGAGGCCGGCGTGGCGCAGATGGCGCTGCGCGCGCAGTCGCCGACCGCGCAGCCCGAGCCGGTCGCGCGCGTGGTCAGCAGCACCCGCGGCGAGACCGTGGTCGCCCGCGACCGCGCTACCCAGACCCCGACCGAGCGGCCGCTGCCGCCCGGCGAGCGCAAGATCGAACACGACGTCGAGATGGCGCGCCTGGCCGCCGAGATCCACATGCGCTCGGAGCGCTACGCCAAGCGCCCGACCCGCAAGTTCGTCTCCGCCAGCACCACCGAATACGCCTGGGCCGGCTACCTGCGTTCGTGGGTGGACCGGGTCGAGCGCGTGGGCAACCTCAACTACCCCGACGAAGCCCGCCGCCGCCACTTGGCCGGGCAAGTCGTGATCAGCGTGGCGGTGCGGCGCAACGGCAGTGTCGAGCGCGCGGACATCGTGCGCAGCAGCGGCATCGCTTTGCTGGACGCCTCGGCCTTGCGTATCGCCCGGCTGGCGGAACCGTATCCGCCGTTGCCTAAGACCGAAGAAAACCCGGACATTCTGCATGTCACGCGGACGTGGAATTTCCTGCCGGGTGGGTCGTTGGTGGACGAATAACGACGAGCCCAAGCCGCGTTATCGTGAGAAGACACGGCACCAGACAGTGGCCTTTTCGCTTCAATGGACTGAATGCAATGCGCACTTCCCTCAAGCCCCGTCGATGGCTGTCGTTTCTGGCGATCACACTGGTCGCGCTCGCGGCCGGATGCGGCCAGGCGCCCGCGCCGTCGGCGATTGACGCCCGTTGGGCGGCTCTCGGCGGCCGCCTGTTCGCCGATACCCGACTCGGCGCCGACGGTCGCACCGGCTGCGTCACCTGCCACCAACCGCAGCACGCGTTCTCCGACGGGCGCCCGCTCTCGCTGGGCGTGCGCGGCCAAACCGGCACCCGCAACGCACCGACCTTGCTCGATGTCGGCGAGCTGCCGCATCTGTTCTGGGATGGGCGCGAAACCCGGCTCGAACACGTCGTACTGCAACCGCTGACCAACCCGGTCGAGATGGGGCTGGGCTCGATCGACGATTTGCTAAGGCGCCTGCGCGCCGATCCGAAGTACGCCGCTGCGTTTGCCGACCTGGGCGGCGTATCCGCCGACGCAGTGGCCACGGCCCTGGCCGCGCATCTGCGCACACTGCGCAGCGGCGACAGCGCTTACGACCGCTACCGTTCCGGCAACCGCGACGCGCTCGGTCCCGACGAGCAAGCCGGCCTGGCCCTGTTCACCGGCAAGGCCGCCTGCAGCGAGTGCCATGCGCTGCAAGAACCGCGCCCGCGCTTTACCGACGACCGCTTTCATCACCTTGGCGTTACTGACAACGCCATTGCCGGCAAAGTGGCAACGCTGATTCCACGCCTGGACAGTAAACGCAATCTCGGCCACCTCGTGCTGACCGAAGCCGATATCGCCGGCCTGGGCCATTTCGTTGCCAGCCGCAAACCAGCCGACCTCGCCGCGTTCCGTACACCCTCGCTGCGCAACGTCGCCCTGACCGCCCCTTACATGCACGACGGCTCGGTGGCGACGCTGGAGGAAGCGGTGGACCAGGAGGTCTATTACCGAGGCATCAACAAGGGGCGGCCGCTGTCGATGACGGTGGAGGAGCGGCGGCAGTTGTTGGCGTTTTTGCGGGCGTTGTCGGCCACGCAGTAAGAGACGGGCCGGACCGGCACGACCCAGCGCCAAACGCGTCTACGCGAACGTAGCAGACCCGTCATACTCTGAAACGAACGCGGCCGGACCCCGTCATCGTCGACGGACTCACACACGCACGCCGTGCATCCGCCATCCGTATACACCCGTGGCTCGCGAGACCGGCGTCTGCGCGGCCTCGTGCGACTGCGGCGTCATTATCGCCGCCGCTTCGTGCCCCGCCGGACAGGAGCGCGATTCCCACACCGATGAAGAACGGCACCCCGAACCACAAGGCCAGGGGATACAGCGTATTCATGTCTTTCGAGAACTTGATCGGCACTAGGCACAACACTAACCAACACGCGAATCCAAGCGCCTGCAGCACAAAAACTAGCGCCAAGCCCATGCTGAGAGTGACTCGCCGACCGGCGATGCCCCTCTGGTTCACCCGGCCCACGACCAACCGGGTCGGAAACTCCATCACATATGGAGTCGCCAAGCTGAATGCGAACACATACGCCATCGCCAACCAGGGCAACCAGGGCAACCAGGGCAACCAATTTATTTGCATCCGCAGCCACCGCCTCCACCGCTATTACGCGGGTCCGGCAGATTATCTGCCCCTGTATGCGTACTCAACGGCGGCCGATTCGACGTGAAAACACCTAGATCGCCCATAGTGCCGCCTCGACCTTTGCCTCGCCAATCGCCGCGCCACGACCACAGATGCAATCGACCCGGTCGATCAAGGTTCGCGGACTAAGCTTTGTGCATAACACAAGTACGGCCGCCATCCGCAAAAAAATAGTACGCAAGCACTGTCAGGCTGATCGCCGCCTACACCTTCAGCGAGTTTCACGACCATCCTGACCTTGCCTTGCGCGACCAGCTTGCCGTTTTTCTTAAGCACTGCCCTTACGCCGGAATGCTCTACCGAGTCCACCCATCCTGTAAATAGAGCTAAAGCGAGCACTCCATGAGCCAGAGTCGCAAGTGCTAACACTGTGCTCACGCCAGCGAACAAAACACGCACGGCGGTGGTCAGCCCCCTGCCTTCCGGCTCAAACGGGATGCTTGCCGTGTATCCGGTAAGCATCACGCCGCCTCCGCCCAATGCGGCATACCAAAGCGCTTGACGAAAATTCCTATTCATCTGCCCTTACCGATCTGACCGCCGGTGATGCTACCGGTGGTAGAAACGGCGGCCCCAGGGAGGCCAGCGATACTCCGCTGCGCCACCTGGGAAGCAACCGTTCCAGTGAACGAAGTCCCCCAAGCAGCGGGTGCCAGGAAGCCGCTGAGACCGGCCCCAAGGGTAGAGCCAGCCAGGGCCCCCCAGTTGAACTTCGGGCATGGTTTATTTCTATTAGTCATCCATTGGCCCAACGCATTGCTTGCCCCGCTCGCCAGCGCTCTGGCCCCCATGTGTGCTAGGACGCCGCCTGCTTGGAACAGATAGGCGCCGGTTCCTCCGATGATCGCGCCCGTAGTGGCGCCGAGCAGCGCGGCACGCACGATCGCTCCCGTATCCCCTCCCTGAATCCAGGCTCCAAACGCGCCCCCTGCCGCACCAATCAATCCGCCGGCGATAGCCCCGGGAACTCCGAAAAGCCCGGTGGGATCAACCATCGAGACAGGTGAGCCCTGAACATAGGCGTACGTGTTAATTCCGCCGAACAGCCCGACCGGATCTTCGCTGATGAACCGGGCCATGCCCGGGTGGTAGTAACGCGCGCGGTAGTAGTACAGCCCGTTCTCGTCCAGCTCACGGCCTGTGTATTGGTAGGGATTGGTGAAGCCACTTTGCATGGCCTGACTCTGGCCGTAGGGCGTGTAGTCGTATTGCTGGACCACCGCGCCACTAGCGTTGGTCAAGGCTTTGGTACTGCCAAGCCCATCGGTCAGGAAATAGGTCCGGCCGGATACATCAGTGCGTGCGAACCGCTCGTCGACTCCCAATCCGGTTAGCACACCGCCGACCTGGGTTCCGCGGGTTTCCTGGACCGTATCGAGACCGTCGTACAAGTATTGCACCGACTGTTCGTTTTCAGTCTTGCGGATACGGCGCCCGAGCGGATCGTATTCAAAACTCGCGACAGTCTGGCCGTCCTGCTGGATAGCTACGAGCTGATCTCGGCCATTCCACACATAAGTGCGCGTCCCGTCGCTGGTCAAATTGCCGTTGGCGTCGTAGGTCAGTGGCTGGCCGAGGTACGCAGTCTGTCGATGGTTGTCGTCGAAGACGTTGCCTGAAGCTGCCGCCGGCAGCAGGGTGTTCGCCCAGGAGCCGGTCTGTACCGTGCGCTGGCCGCTGCGATCATAGCCATAGCCCATGCTGCCGAGCACGCTGCCGTCGCCTTTCGCATAAGCCAGTCCGATCAGGTCACTGGCCTCGTTGAAGCCATAGGCTGCCACGACGGCGTTAGGCAGCGTCATGGTCTTGCGGCGGCCGATCTCGTCGTATTCGAACGCGACTTCTTCGGCGCCCTGCAGTATCCGGCGCAGCTGGTCGGCGGCGTCGTAGCGGTACTCGACCTTGGCTTGGCTACCCGCAGTCATCCCGATCCGGCGCCCCATCGCGTCGTAGTCGTATGTGACCACGCCCGCATCGCCACTTTCGCGACGCAAGCGATCGAACTCGTCGTACTCCCAGGTCAGAACCCCAGTCATCGAGTCCACCAGCTGACGACGCCGGTCGCCCGCATCGTATACGATGGACTGCGTACTACCGTCGGCCAAGGTCAGAACTTCTGGCCGTCCGAGCGCATCGTAGGCCACGCTCGAGGTCTGATTGCGGCGGTTCTTGTACGACTTGAGTCTGTCGCCCGGGAAATAGGTCCAAACCTCGGCTTGATCCAGACTATCGCGCCTCTCTGCTAATCGATCGCGCGCGTCGTAGACATAGGTGACGCCGTTGCCGTGAGGCAACAACACCGCCTCGACATTGCCATTGTTGTCGTAGGTCAGCTGCGTTTCCTGCTGCGACGGATCGACGAGTTTGCGCACGCGATCATTGTTGTCGTAACTGCGCCGGGAGATGCGCCCGTCGGCGTCGCGCACTACTACCAGACGCCCCAATGTGTCGTATGCGAAACCCGTCGCGCGCCCCACTTGATCGACCGTCGCCGTGAGCTCGCCTCCCTCGTAGCGATAGATGGAGGTATAACCCTTGGCATCGGTTACCGCGATCGGCTGACCGACTGCATTGCATTGGATGTGCGTGGCTCGGTCCAGCGGATCTACGATCTTGCTCAGACAACCATCCGTGTACTCCAAGGTGGTGATCCGGTCCAACGCATCGGTTACGCTGCGCAATTGGCCGTTGCCGTAGTACGACATCCGGGTCGTCTGCGCCTTCTGCGTTCCATGCAGCAGCGTCACCATGGTAGTTTGGCCGACCGAGTCGTATTGGTACTCGATTTTGCGCCCCAACGGATCGGTGCGCAGCCGGACTTGGCCCGACGCGTGGCGATCGTACAGGTAGGTCTGCTCCTCGCTGGTGCCATAACCGTAGGTATCACTGATCGGATACAGCGTCGCGTTCTCATCGAACAACACCCGCCGCTTCACTCCGTCCGGACGCGTCACCAGCACCGCTAGATGGCCGTCCGGCGTGTTGCTGTAATTGAACGTGTACACGCTGTTATCCGCCAGCGTCTGCTTGCTGATACGGCCGATCCAACTACCATACTTCGGATATTCGTTATAGACCACGCGATTCCCACGACGGTCCGTCACCGACTCCATCACATGCTGCTGCAGGTACGTGCCGAACTTCTTGTGGTCCTTCGCATACAGGCAATAACGCGGATCGACGTTGATCCCCGACGGGCATACGTCGAAGTCATCGGCAAACGTACTCACCAGATAGGTGTAGCGCTTGGTGGTTTGGTCCGGGTACGTCACCGTCGACAGCAGGCCCTTGTCGTTGTAGTCGTACGTCCAGGTCCGGCCGGTGTGGTCCTTCGCCGTCTTGATCCGGTTCTGCGAATCGTACGTAAACGTCACGATCCGTCCGTTCGGCGACACTAACTGCGTCAGCAAGCCAGCGTTGTAGACCAGCCGGGTCTGGTTACCGAACCGATCCTGCACCCACTGCAACCGGGTGTTGTTGTAGCTGCCGAACTGCATCTGCGAGCCATCGCGCAAAGTCACTCGATACGCACGGCCGTAAGGCTGCTCCGGATCGGAATCGAAGATCGAACGCATCACCGCGCCCGCATAAGCGGTGCGCGATCCGTGCTGGCGCCATTCGCCCTGGGCGCCGGTGCCGGACAGGCGATCGAATAGCACCGCCGAGCCGTTCGGCAGCACGATCCGGATCCCCGCATAGTCGTCGGAGGTCCGCTGTAGGTAGTGGCCGAACCCCAGCGACATGCCCAGGCCGAACTCGCGCTTGCCCATATCGCGCGGACGGTAATGCCGCTCGATCGTCAGCGGCACCACGTCGTTGATCGTCACGTCGGTATCGGCGTAGATGAAGTCGCCGGTGTGCAGGTCGACCGGATCACCTTCGGTGCCGGCCCCGCCGCCCTTCGCGCTCTGGTCGGCGCAGTTCGGATCGGGGCATTTACCGTCCTGATCCGGTGGCATCCCATCCTTCGGCGGCGGATCGTTGTTCGGCACGCTGTACATGCCGCCCATCGTCTGGTGCAGCGCCACCCCGCGCTCAGGCTCGAACTGGCGGCCGTCGGCCGATACCGTACCCTGGCCGTATACCCGCCAGCCTTCGCGCGGGTCGTAGATCCAGAAGTCCGCCGAGGTGCCCGCCGGCTTGCGGTCGTAGTTCGGGTAATACACCCGGATACCACCCGACGCGGTCGGCGTCAGGCCTTGCACCTGCGCACCACCGGGCTCCAAGGTGAACGCCATCGGGTGGTTCTCTTTCACCGGGAACGGCGCGCGGTTCACCGGCGTCGGCACGATCGCCAGTTCGGTCACCAACTGGCCCTTGCGATCGCGGATCACTGCGCCCGCCGGTATCCGCAACTCTAGGCCCGGCATGTCCGGATGGCCGATGCGCATCTCCTGCTTCAGCGGCGAGGCGATCTGGATCTTGTCGCGCGCGGTGATGCGCGGCAGGTGCAGGAGATAATTCAGTTCGGTCAGCTTGCCCGTGGCGACGCGCACCCCGACCACGAACTGGCCGTATTCGGCCTGCGCGCTGTTGGCGGTGCTGCCGTCCACGTACAGTTCCTGCCAGCCCGGCGCCGCGTCCAGCAAGGTGAACCAGCCGTCCGCATCGGTCCGCGCCTTGTTCGCGCCGATGCTGACTTCCACATTCGCCACCGGCTGTTCGTCGACCCGCACCACCCGGCCGCGCATCACCGTCACGCCGTACAGCGCCGCTGTCTTGGCCATCGACGGGTTCGGCGTCGGCGCTTGATCGGGAGTGTAGATGCGCCAACGGCTATCGGTGTTATCGGCGCCCGGATACCACACACCATCCTTCAATTCCGAACGCGCGCGGCACGGTGTGTACCAGGCGTTCTTCTGCACGCACGCGCGCGTTGAGCCTTCGCCGGTCACTTGTACTTCACTGGATGTGCTGACCGGCGCCTCGGCCGCGTTGAGCGCGGCGGTCTTAAAGTCGATTGCCGTCGTCGCCAGCGATTGTCCGTTGCGGCCACGCACGCCGTCGATCAACAAGGTGTAAGCCGAATCGGGGAACAGTGCCTGCAGCGGCGTCACGAACAACAAGCGCCCGGCTTCCGCCGGCACCACCCGGACCGAGGCACGACCGCCCGGGCCGAACAACACCACACTGCTCGTGTTCAGTTCCGCGGCCTGCAAGGGCTCGCTGAAACGCAGCGACAGCCGCGCGTCCGGCGACACATCCATCGCCTTCGCCGACGGCCACGAAGCCGACAGCACCGGCGCCGTGATCCGTTCCTTAATCGCTGTGAACCTGGGCGCAGGCGCGAACGCCTGCCGCTGTGGATCGAAGCGATCGTCCTGCTTTAGCGTCCGGCCTTGCGCGTCCACGCCACCCGACAGCCGCACCCGACCGTCCGCCTCCAATACGCTCGAGTGCCCCAGGCGCGGTGGGTTCCATGCGCCGGGCACGATCTGCACCGAGCCGTCGCGCTCATCCCACACCTCCGATTTGGCTACGCCGGCCACGCCCGGCGTCCAACCGCCGCTGAGCAACAAACGACCGTCGCTCAGCAAGGTCGCCGCATGGCCCGCGCGCGGCGCCAGCCCGGGTACCCGGGCGGGCGTCAAGGTCTGCGTCGACGAGTCGAACCAAAGACCTTCCGGCTGCGCCCGGCCGCCTTCATCCACGCCGCCCCATACCAATACCCTACCGTCGGCCAATACGCTTACGCTCGCCAAGCGCCGCGCCGAGCCCAGGGGCCAATGACGCACTTCTCGTGCCGGTGTCGCATCCGTTCGCAATGACAACGAGCGGCCGTCGCGCGCCAGCATCAACCAGCGACCATCCGGCAACTGCGCGCGCACCTCGCGCGACTGCAGCGCCAGTTGTTGCGACAGCGACAGCGGTAGCGGCTCCAGCGCCGCACCGACCGCGCCCATCGACAGGCCCAGTGCGAGCGCCATCGCGCCGACTCGCCAGCCCTTACGCTTTCCTTGCTCGATACGGTTCATCGTTCGTTTCCTTATCCATGTTCCGCCATTGCCAAAGCAGCGTGCGCTGCGTCGATCAGGGCGAAGTCACCGACAGTTGCGCGCCGACCTTGGCGCCGTAGTTCACGTCCACCTGGACAAGATAATTCCCGCTTTCGGGCAGGTTCGGCAGTGTCATGGTGGTACCCGTCCGGGTCGAGGTCTGCTTGAACGAACCTCCACTGGGCTTGAACACCGTGTAGTAGACGTCACGCGCGGCCGGGTCGGTGGTCTGCGTGGAAATCACCAGCGACAGCGATTGACCGGCGGTCGCGGCAAAGTTCAGTGCTGCGTTCTGGCCGTTGCGATTCAGGGCCAACGGGAACGAGGTGTTCAACGGCAACACTCCTGCCGCGTCATTGCTGAGAGTGAGCTTGAAGTTCATCGTGCCGTTGCCGCCGGTCGGCGGTACCACGATCACGCTGTAGGTCCCGGCCGGTAGGTTCGGAAGATCCAGATCGCAGCCGCCGTACTGCGCGTAGCAGTTCTCGTAGGTGAGCTGGGTGCCGTTGGGGCGATAGACGTACATGCTGGCGTTGCTGGTCGAACCCGGAGTGACGAAGTCGCTCAAGCCCATTCCCAGGTTCGCGCCCTGCGCCACGGCAACCGTGTAGTAAGCACGTTCCCACGAAGCCGCGCTAGCGTAGTCCGCCGGCGCGCCGTCGACGGCCAGACCATCGCCCGTGTCGAGCTCAAGCCGCGAAGTCGACGTCATGCCGTAGTCGGCATCGACGAACAAGGTGTACTGGCCGCTCACCGGCAGATTCGCCAGATTCAGGCTCAGACCGGTGGTCGAGTACGACGACACCAAGTTGCTGCCGTCGGGCTTGTACACCGTGTAGTACACGTTGCGCACCGTCGGTGACACCACGATGTTCGAAGCGTTCACCGCCAGCGTCTGGCCCGCCGTTGCGGTGAAGCTCAGGCGGCCGTTCTGACCGCGGCGGCTCAACGTCAGATTCATCGGCGTGTTCGGCGACAAAGTCACGGTCGCGTCCGGCGTCAGCACCGTCTTGAAGTTCATCGTCCCGCTGCCCCCGCTCGGGGGCACCATGATCACGCTGTAGGTACCGGCTGGCAGATTCGGCAGATCCAGATCGCAGCCGCCGTACTGAGCGTAGCAATTCTCGTAGGTGAGCTGGGTGCCGTTGGGGCGGTACACATACATGGTCACCGAGTTGGTCGTCCCCGGCGTCACCAGGTCAGCCAATGCCAACCCCAGATTGGCGCCTTGCGCCGCAGTGAAGGTGAAGTACCCGCGCTCCCACGCAGCCGCGCTAGCGTAGTCCGCCGGCGCCCCGTCGACGGCCAGACCATCGCCCGTGTCGAGCTCGATCCGCGAAGTCGACGTCATGCCGTAATCGGCATCGACGAACAAGGTGTACTGGCCGCTCACCGGCAGATTCGCCAGATTCAGGCTCAGACCGGTGGTCGAGTACGACGACACCAAGTTGCTGCCGTCGGGCTTGTACACCGTGTAGTACACGTTGCGCACCGTCGGCGACACCACGATGTTCGAAGCGTTCACCGCCAGCGTCTGGCCCGCCGTCGCGGTGAAGCTCAGACGGCCGTTCTGACCGCGGCGACTCAAGGACAAGTCCATCGGAACGTTCGGCGACAGGACCCCCGTCGCATCTGCCGTCAGCATCGTCTTGAAGCTCATCGTCCCATTGGTTCCACTCGGCGGCACCACGATCACGCTGTAGGTACCGGCGGGCAAGTTCGACAGATCCAGATCGCAACCGTTGTACTGCGCATAGCAGTACTCATAAGACAACTGGCTGCCATTGGGACGATATACATAGACAGCAACGGGGTACGTCGTACCTGGCGTCACCAGATCGGTTAACGCCAGTCCCAAATTCACGCCCTGCGCCGCGGTGAAGGTGAAGTACGCACGCTCCCACGGAGCCGAGCTCGTGTAATCCGCCGGATCACCGTCCGATGTCAGACCATCGCCCGTGTCCAACTCGATCCGCGAATTGGACGTCATGCCGAAGTCCGCATCGACGAACAGCACGTACTGACCGCTCACCGGCAGGTTAGTGAGGTTCAGGCTCAAACCGCTGGCCGAATTGCTTGATACCAGTGTGCTGCCATCGGGCTTGTACACCGTGTAGTACACATTGCGTGCCGTCGGCGACGCCACGATGTTCGATGCGTTCACCGCCATCGTCTGGCCGGCGGTGCCGGTAAAACTGAGGCGACCGTCCTGGCCGCGACGGCTCAAGGACAAGTCCATTGGCACGTTCGGCGACAAGACTCCCGTCGCATCTGCGCTCAGAATGCTATTGAAACTCATCGTAGCGCTACCGCTGCCGGGCGGAGTCACCATCACGCTGTAGGTACCTTCCTGCAGATTCGGCAGATCCAGGTCGCAACCGCCGTACTGCGCATAGCAGTACTGATAAGTCAGCTGGCTGCCGTTGGGGCGATACACATACACGGTTGCCGCACCCGTCGTACCCGGCGTCGCCAGATCGGTGATGCCCAGGCCCAGATTCGCCCCTTGCGCCGCGCTGAAGGTGAAGTAGGCGTTCTGGCCCGGCGTCTGGGTCAGGAAGCTGCCCGGATCGCCGTCGGGAGACACGGTCTGAGTCTGCCCCGAAACCAGAGTCAGCTGCGCCGTTGCGTTCTCGCCGTAATTGGGATCGACGAAGACCGTATATTCGCCGCTGACCGGCAGATTCCACAGATTCATCGTCAAGTTTGTCTTGGTATAGCTCTGCTGCAACAACGTGCCGTCGGGCTTGTAGATCGTGTAGTAGACGTCGCGGTTGGCCGGGGCGGTGCTTTGCCCGGCTACATTGAAGGCGAATGTCTGCCCCAGCTCGCCGGAGAACTTGATCCGGCCGTTGCGGCCGCGGCGATCAAGGACCAGGCTCAACGAAGTATCGATCGAAGCAGTAGCCACAAGATCGGTGCTGACGATCGCCTGGAAACTGACCGTGGCGGCGTCGCTGGGCGGAACCAACATCGCCGTATATTCGCCGGCCGGCAGATTCGCCAGATTCAGATCGCAGCCGTTGTACTGCGAGTAGCAGTACTCATAGGTCAACTGGCTACCATTCGGCCGATAGATGTAGACGGTCGCCGCGCCAGTCGACCCTGGGGTAAGCAGGTCCGCGATACCGAGGCCGAGATTGGCGCCCTGCTCCGCGGTGAACGCGAAATACACGTTCTGGCCCGGGACCTGAGTGGAGAAACTGCGCGGCTCGGCACCCGGATCGGTACGCCCCGCCTCGCCGGGCAACAGCACCGCGGTGGCCTTGGCGGTTTCGCCGTACTCGGGGTCCATGAAAATGGTGTATTCGCCGTCAGCCGGCAGATTGCGCAGGTTCTGGGTCAATCCGGTTTTGGTGTAGCCCTGCTGCAAGCTGGTGCCGTCGGGCTTGTACACCGTGTAGTAGACATTGCGATTGGCAGGCAAGGTCGACTGCTGCGACACGTTGAAGGCAAAGGTCTGGCCGACCTGGGCGGAGAATTTGAGGCGCGCGTTCTCGCCCCGCCGGGTTAGATCGACGGTGTTGGGCGCATTCACCGCCAGTACGATCGACTGGTCGGGACTCAAGATGGCCTTGAACGCCATCGTTCTCTCCCCGGCGCCGGGCGGTACCACGGTGACGTTGTAGGTGCCGGCGTCGGCGATGAACAGATTCAGATCGCAACCGTTGTATTGCGCATAGCAGTATTCGTATGTCAGCTGCGTTCCGTTCGGGCGATACACATACACAGTCGCCGCACCGGTGGTTCCCGGCGTGAGCAGATCGCTGATCCCCAAGCCCAACCTGTCGCCGGCTTGGGCCGGGAAGCTGAAGTAGACGTTCTGCCCTGGCGTTTGCGTTTCGAAGCTTCCAAGCGAGCCGCCCGGATCCGGCCCGCCCACCTGGCCGGATACCAGCCTGGTTTGCGCTGCGGCGGTTTCGCCTTGACCCGGATCGACGAACACCTGGTAGCCGCCGGTCTGCGGAAGGTTCGGCAGATTCAAGGTCAGATCAGCACGCGTATTGCTTTGTTGCAGCACTGTGCCATCGGGTTTGTAGACGGTGTAGTAGACGTCGCGGTTCGCCGGCAAGGTCGATTGCGCAGATACATTGAACGCCCGCGTCTGCCCGGCCTCGGCCGAGAAGGTCAGCCGCGCGTTTTGACCGCGACGTTCCAGCGCGAGCGGCGCGGAAACATCCACCGTCAGCGGAACCACCATGTCCGGGCTCAATGTGGTCTTGAAGCTCAGGGTGCGCGCGCCGTCCGAAGTCGGCACGACCGTCGCGGTATAAGTACCCGCAGGCAGATTACCCAGATTCAGATCGCAGCCGTCGTATTGCGCATAACAATACTCATAAGACAACTGGCTGCCGTCGGGGCGGTAGACGTAGAGGTATACCGCGCCGGCGCTGCCGGGAGTCTTCAGTTCGCTGATCCCTAGCCCCAGGTTCGCGCCCTGTTGAGCGACGAAGCTGAAATAGACATTCTGGCCCGCGGTCTGGGTGGCGAATTCGTTCGTCTCTTCTCCAGGGACCACTTCGCCGGACTGGCCCGATACCAGGGTCACCTGGGCACTAGTCGTTTCGCCGTAGTAGGGATCGACATAAATCCAGTAATTTCCCGCGACCGGCAAGCGCGGCAGGTTCAAGGTCAGCCCGATCTTGGTATTGCCCTGCTGCAGCACGCTGCCGTCGGGCTTGTACACGGTGTAGTAGACCTCGCGGTTGGCCGGCACGGTGGCCTGCGCGGCGACGTTGAACGCGTAGGTCTGGCCGGCCTCGGCAGCGAAGTTCAAACGACCGTTCTGGCCGCGGCGCTCCAGTGCCAGCGAAGCCAGAGCATCTGCGCTCAGCGGCAAGACACGGTCCTCGCTGAGCGTGGCCTTGAGCGACAGCAGCCGCTGACCGTCGGAGGTGGGGGTCAGGACCAGAGTATAGGTGCCGGGGCCGCTGAGGCGCGTCAGATTGAGATCGCAACCGCCATACTGGGCGTAGCAATACTCGTACGCCAGTTGACTACCATCGGGGCGATAAATCGTTGCCAGTACATGGCTGGTCGAACCGGCCGTCACCAGATCGCTCAGACCGATGCCCAGACTGTCGCCGGTAACGGCATCGAACACGAAACGCTTGCTCTGATAAGCGCTGGCGCTACTCACCGCCAACGGCACGGCCGACGTGCTGAGCGCGGCGTTCTTTTCCCAGTTGAGCGACCACGCCATCGGTACGCTCGGCTTGAGAAGGAGCAGATGCAGGCCGGCGCCGAGGCGCGGCAAATGCACCGTGGGCAAGGTGGCGCTGGCGCTACCGCCCCACAACTGGCGATTATCCGGGCCGTACAAGGTATAGGCGACGCTGCCGGCGGCGACGCCGCTGAACTGCAGGCTGGTGAGATCGCGATTCGGCGAGTCCAGCAGCAGCGCGACCTGCTGGTTCGTCGTGGTGGTCTCCAACGCGCGCGGGGCCGAATCCAGCAGCAAGCGACCACCGCTGATCAGGTCGGCCGGATTGACGCCAACTGGCGCGACCACGAATTCGTCCGCGCTTTGCGCGCTGCCGTACGGCGTGCTGACGGTGATCTTGCCGGTACCGGCGCGCACGGGAACCGCAAACACCAACTGAGTGTCGTTAATGCTGGTGGGCACCGCGATCCGGTCGCCGAGCAGCACCCGGGTCATGTCGGGCGCCGGATAAAACCTCTGGCCGGTCACGGTGACCATGGTCCCGGCGGCCCCCACCATCGGGGTCACGCCCGCGATGACCGGCGGCTGCGCGTTTTCGTCGACGACGAAATCGGCCGGGCCGGCGACCGTCTGGGCACCCACCGTGACGGTCAGCGGACCGGTGGCCGCACCGGCTGGCACCAACACGTCGAGTTCGGTCGGCGTCGCTGCCGTTACTGTCGCCGCGACGCCGTTGAAACGCACGGCATTGTCAGGCGCGACCGCGCTGAAACCCTTGCCTTCGATCCTGACCGCCACGCCGGTGGCGCCGCGCGCGGGCACGAAGGAGAACACCGCGATCTGGCCCGCCGCGAGGCGCTCGATTCGCAGCAGATTACCGACCTTGTCGTAAACGTAGCGCGCGCTCTCGCCGGACTGCTCATCGACCATCACGATCAAGCGGCCGTTATCGTCATAGACATACTTGGCGGCCAGCGCCAGAGAACCGCTGACCAACATGGCCAGGCCGATCAGCAGTATCCACCACTGCGGCGCGATGCCGGCTCGAGCACGCACGCTCGCCCTGGACAGCCACGTACCGTCTACGGCCGGTCGGTCGTCCTGGGCCTGAGGGGCGAGATCCACGCGCTGTTCCATGATGCTCTCTCCAAGAGCAGCCCGGTCTGTCCGGGCTTCCTAAAGTGGTGAATCCTGTGCTTCCGGCATTCCGCCGGCGGGTCTACGACGTCGCGCCAGGTTGATCCGATCGGATCAAGCCTTGGCGCCGGCCCTCGGCCTCGCGCCTTCCGGCAGAGTCTGTGTCACTTCGATTTCTTGGCGCCCTGCTGGCTTTCCATCGATCGTCACCTCGACTACGTATCGGCCCAACGCCCAATTGCCGGCGCCTTGCCTGACGAACCCGAGATTGGTCGTAGCCGCGCCCGTCAGGGTCAGGTCCTTCTTCAGTTCACCGACGACTTCGCCGTTGCTCATCGCGATCAGCTTCGCTGTTACCGGAACGGCATTGGCCGCGCCGCGGGTGCGCAGCGACGCGACGATCTTTTCGGTAGGCAGGAACTGGGTCAGCGGCATGACGGTGCCGTCGGGATTTTCGCTGGTGCCCACGTCCAGGGCGAACAGATTCAGTTCCGAGGCTTTGGCCGGCGCGGAAACTGCCGGCGCCGCGGCGTCAGGTGTCGCTTCTCCGGCCTTCTGCCCACAACCGGTGGCCAAAGCCGCGTAAATCAAGACCACTGGAACAAGAAACTCGATTTTCTTCATGACCTTCAACCTAGCTGTCGGCGATGGCCAACTTCGCCATCCTTGTATTCGTTATCGCGGGCCGATACGGCTCATCGCCCACGCCCTCAACAAACATGTACCCGATCGGGCACACCCAACGGGCCGTCCGCCACCGCGACTCGCGCGCAGGCTTACGCGCAGCCGCTCTTGGTGGCAACGTTCTTGATTTGGCTTGTCCCCTAGACTGAAATTCTACCTACGGCATACATCGCTCCATCCTTGAGTCGCGCCCCGAACTGTTTACTGGGGCGAACTGCCTGTCCCTGCCCATCCGGCCGATGGGTGCTGCGTCATGTCGGACTCTAATAGCAGGCAATGCCGTTCACAAATAGTAAAAAAGACTATCTATGTGATCGCTTTCACTGAACTTATCCGGCGCTACGCTGCAGGGGCGTAATAAGTGTGCACTCAGCAATCCAAACCCCATCGAATGGGTCTAACACGGACAATCTATTAGGGGCTGTCCTAGATAAGCGACCAACCGTAACAGCCGCCACACTACGGCCATGGAGTTGCAGAGCTTGCGACTCGAAGCGGACATCTTTCATGGATCCGGCCTGCAGCGCCGGGCCGATCGCCCCCACGGCCGCGACCGCGCAATCGCTAACAGCTACAGCTGGCGCACATGCGCCTTCAGCAACTTGCACTGTTCCCCGAACAAGCCCCAGGTTATCCGTCCACTGTTATCGAGATGCCGTGCTCTCGCAGCCAGCCCATTGCTCTGCATCTTCAGGCGTAATCAGCACCTGCCGGGCAAACCATCCGTGTTTGAACTTAATCATGAACGCTCTGCTCATGAAACGATTCTTGAAATTGAATGCGGAGAGCGAACCGATCGAAACCACGCCGATCTCATCGACCCGCTCGATGTCGCGGCTCCTCACCTTTGCAAGGATCACCCATAGAAACAACACGAACCGAAGTCGCCCCCCTCGACCAGCACGTCGTGAAGCAGCGGCAACCCTATCCGGCCAGCGCGCCCGCTACATTGGTGCTCACACCGTGGCGGCCCAGATTCGACCATTGCTCGCGTATTGCAACAATAATCGTCTTGAACGGCCCCAGCAGTTCATTGGCGCGATTCGCGTCGGTCAACACAAGCCCGATACCCATTCCAGCCGGTGCCATGAGGATATCAACGCGCTCAGCGCGACTTCGCCCTCAGCGCGACTTGTTCGGCAATGGTCAAAGCGACGTTGTTACGCAGGTACGCCGGTTCGATGCGCTCGGGTGCGACGCTCTCGCCGCGTGCGTAGGCGGCTGCGGCGAGGCGGGCGAGGTCGGCGGCGTGCGGCAGCGCGTCGGGGTCGATCGCGGCGAAACGCGCGCTCAGGCGCTGACGCAGGGCACCGTCGGCGGCGGCGAAGCCGGTGCCGACGCCGAGCCAGGCGTTGTCGGCTGCGTTGTCGCCGAGGTCGGGCAGCGCTGCGGCGTCGGGAGCGAGTACGGCTTCGCGGTCGAGCGCGAATGGTTCGCCATCGCGCAGTTCGTAAGCGGCGGTATATATCTCACCCATGCGCGCGTCGATCGCGCTGAGCACGCGTCGCGGGCCGGTGCCGGTGATCAGCGGCTGCGCGCGTAGGGCCAGCACGGCCAGGGTGGAGATCGGGATCACCGGCACATCCAGCGCGAGGGCCACGCCTTGAGCCAGGGAGATGGCCAGGCGCACGCCGGTGAACGCGCCAGGCCCGCGGCCGATCGCGATGGCGTCGAGCTGGCTGCGCTTGAGGCCGGCTTCGTCCAGCAACTGCTCGGCCCACGGCAGCGAGAGTTCGGCGTGACGGCGCGGCGCGAGTTCGTAGCGTTCGCGCACTTCGCCGTCCAGCCACAGGGCGACGGAGCAGGCTTCAGTGGAGGTTTCGAAGGCTAAGAGGTTCATTGTTGCTCGTGGTTGTTGCTTTGGTTGTTGCGCGGTCGCTGGTGCGGTGGGGGCTTGCGTTCGCTTTTGCTCGTCATTTCCGCGGACGCGGGTTCTGCTTTACTTCGGCGGAGCCGAACATTCAGCGACTTCAAACGTTCTCGCGCGAAAGGCACTGGATTCCCGCGTTCGCGGGAATGACGGAGTGAGGGAGTCGCCGCTATTGGATAGGACGAAGCGAAGATTCGCTGCGATCGCATAAGCCGAAGCTCGCCGTCCGATCATCACCCGCAACGCACCGCCTCACCTACGCGCCTCACTCCGCCACCACCGCCGGATCATTCGGATTCGGCTGCCACAGTTCGATCAAGCCGCCTTCCGGGTCCACCACATAACCGAACTTGCCCTGCTCGCTTTCCTCATAACGATCGAGCACCTGACAGCCTTCCTCGCGCAGCGCGTGCAGCGTGGCCGTCAGATCGTCGACGCGGAAGTTCAGCATGTAGGGCTTGTCGCTGGGCTTGAAGTACTCGGTGGTCTCCGCGAACGGCGACCAGATGGTGTAACCGGTCTCGCCGGTCTCCTCGCGCTGCCACGAGAACATCGCGCCGCCCCAGCCCTGCCCGCCGATGTCGAGATGGCGCTCGTACCAGGCCGACAAGGCGGACGGATCGCGCGCCTTGAAGAACACGCCGCCCAGCCCGTGCACGCGCGGCTTGCGCGCCGGCGCGGTCCGATTGTCTTCGCTCATGCTCGTACCCTCCCAGCTCAGCGGTAGTAATCGTCGTCGTCCGACGACGAGGCCGAAGCCGATTCTAGTACCACCGGGCGGCCGGAGAAGAAATCGGCCACGTCCTCGATCCGGCGCGTGCGCGGCAACGGCGGCAGCGAGTCCAGGAAGGTCTTGCCGTAGCTCTTGGACAGCAGGCGCGGGTCGCACAGCACCAGCACGCCGCGATCGGTTTCACTGCGGATCAGGCGCCCGGCGCCCTGCTTCAACGCGATCACCGCCTGCGGCAGCTGCTCGTCGCGGAACGGATTGCCGCCGCCGCGACGGATCGCGTCCAGGCGCGCTTCGAACACCGGATCGTCGGGCGCGGCGAAGGGCAGCTTGTCGATCACCACCACGCTCAGCGCCTCGCCGGCCACGTCCACGCCTTCGCGGAAACTCGCCGCGCCCAGCAGCACGCCGTTGCCGGAAGCGCGGAAGCGTTCCAGCAGCACGTGCCGCGGCGCTTCGCCCTGCACGAACAACGGCCACGGGCCGCCGCGCAGCAGCTCGGCGGTTTCGCGCAGAGCGCGATGCGAGGCGAACAACACGAAGGCGCGGCCGCCGGAGGCTTCCAGGATCGGCCGCAGCTTATCGACCAGGCTTTCGTTGTAATGCCGCACCGCCGGATCGGGCAGTCCCGGCGGCAGATACAGCAGCGCCTGTTGCGCCCAGTCGAACGGACTCGGCGCGAGCAGAGTCGTCGGCTCGGCCAGGCCGAGCTTTTGCGCGTAGTGCTGGAAATGCCCGCCGACCGCGAGCGTGGCCGAGGTGAACACCCAGGCGGCGCGCGAACGTTCGCGATGCTCGGCCAAAGGCCCGGCGACATCCAGCGGCGTGCGCGCCAGACGGAAACCGCGCGCGGTGAGTTCGTACCACAGCACGCTGGTATCGGGCGCGGCCGGCGCCGGCGTTTCGGCGTCCTGATCGGCGTCGGCGGTTTCGTTCGCCTCGGCGCTGATCACCGGTTCGCGCGGCGGCGGCGAGAAGTCGTCGTACTCGGCGTCTTCCTGCACCGGCCGCGGCCGCGGCACCGGCGCGCCGCGCCAGCGCTTGAGTTTGGTTTCGAAATCCTTCGCCCGCGCGTGGCAGCTGTCGAACCCCGGCGCCGCGGCGCGCAGGGAATCCAGCGCGTTTTGCATCGCCCGCAGCGCTTGCTCCAATTCGTCGAACGCCGCTTCCACCGCCGGCAATTCGGCGGCGCGGCGGCGGGTCGCGCGCACCGGCAGATCGTCCATCGCCGCGCGCAGGCCGCGCACGGCTTGTTCCAGATCGCGCGCCGGCACCTGCACCGTGGCCAGCGCGCCGGTCACCGTCTTGCACTCGGCCAGCGCGTCGCGCGCCAGTTCCACCAGCGGACGCGCGCTGATCGCTTCGCCGAAGAATTGCGAGGCCAGTTCCGGCAGCTGATGCGCCTCATCGACCACGAAGGCCTGCGCGCCCGGCAGGATTTCGCCGAAACCTTCCTGCTTGAGCGCCAGATCGGCGAGCAGCAGATGGTGATTGACCACGACCAGATCCGCCGCCTGCGCGCGCTGGCGCGCCTGCACGACGAAGCAGTCGGCGTACATCGGACACTCGCTGCCCAAGCAGTTTTCCGCCGTGGAGGTCACCATCGGCAGCAGGGGCGAGTCTTCCGGCAATGCGTCGAGTTCGGCCAGATCGCCGGCGCGAGTGCGCCCGGCCCAGCTGACGATGCGCTGGAACTGGGCAGCGTATTCGCGGCTGGTGAAGCGCGGTTCGCCCTTGGCCTGCTCGGTGCGGTACTTGCACAGATAGTTGGCGCGGCCTTTCAGCAAGGCCGTCTTCAAGCCGATGCCGAGGGCGTCGCGCACGCGCGGCAGGTCGCGGTGATAGAGCTGATCCTGCAGCGCGCGGGTGCCGGTGGAGACGATGGTCTTCAGCCCCGACAACAACGCCGGCACCAGGTAGGCGAAGGTCTTGCCGGTGCCGGTGCCGGCCTCGGCCAGCAGGGTCGAGCGCGACTCGAATGCGTCCGCGATCGCCACGGACAAATCCTGCTGCGCCGATCGCGGCGCGAACGCGGCGATGTTGCGCGCGAGGTCGCCGCCTTCGCTCAGCGCGGCACGACTGGCGACGCCAAGGCGGCTGGGTTCCATGTACGGCTCAGTAGCGCGGTTGGGCGGCGACGGTGCACACGCCGATCTTGGCCTGCGCTTGCTTGCGCGCCTCGGTCAGCGCGGTGCGCTGCGGCACCAGCGCGTCGTAATGATCCTGGCGCTGGGCCAGTTTCATCGCCGCGTTGACGCCGTCGAGCTGGCCTTGCTTGGCCTGGGCGATGGTCGCCCAATGCCGGCGGCACAGCGGCCCGACCCGCGAGCCGCCGTTGTAGGCCTGCTGCGCGTAGCGTTCGGCATCGTCGAGGCGGTGCAGATACAGCGCGGCTTCGGCGCGTTCCTGCAGCAGCGCCGGATCGTTGCCGTTGATCTGCAGCGCCTGATCCAGCGCGGCCGCGGCTTCGGGGTATTTGCGGGTTTTTTCCAGGGCGTCGGCGCGCTGGCGCAGATCCTCGACCTGGGTGTCGCGGATCGGCTGCACGTCGAGCTCGCGCGCGTCGGCGCCGCCGGCGGCGCGCACCGCGGCGACCGCGGCCTCGCCGTTGAAATTGGCTTCGGCCAGCGCCGAAGGTTGCGGCGGCGCGACCGTGCAGGCCGCGGCCAGTGCGGTCAGGACCGCGAGTGCGGCGCCGCGGGGGACGGCGCCGGCTAGGGAACTGCGCTTCATTGCTTACTGCTCCGGGGGCGGGGGATTGTTCGACGGCGCCGGTTCGCGCGCGGGCTCGTCCTTGTCCTTGCCGATACCGAACCACGAGCGCCAGCCGCCGCCGGATTCCTCCGCGCCGGCCTCGGGCTGCGGCTCGGGGCACGGTGCGTACTGCGGCGCGAAACCGGCGACGAACGGGAAGCGGCGCGCGCCCACGCAGGCGGCGTCGGTGGTGCTGGTGCCGATCACCGACTGCCAGTCCAGGCCCTTGTCGGTGACTTTCAGCGGCGCGGTGGGCAGGCGCGAGAAGATCGCCGACCACACCCGCATCGCGCCGGTGGCGCCATACAGGCCGGTGGTCTGGTTCTGATCGTTGCCGACCCAGATCACCGCCAGATGGTCGCCGGTCCAGCCGGCGAACCAGCTGTCGCGGCCGTCGTTGCTGGTGCCGGTCTTGCCGGCCGGCGACAGGCGGCCCAGGCCGTCGCCGACCAGTTGCCGGCCGGTGCCGTTGGTGACCGCCTGCTGCAGGGCGATGGTGATCAGGCGCGCGGCGATCGCGTCGCCTTCCTGCGCCGGCGCGGGTTCCTTGTCGTAGCGCTTGACCGCCTTGCCGTCGGCGCCGAGCACGCCGCGCACCGCGTGCAGCGGCTGCACTTCGCCGCCGGAGGCGAGGAACTGGTACAGCTGCGCCATCGCGTACGGGCTTTGATCGACCGCGCCGAGAATCAGCGAAGGATTGTTCGGCGCCTGGATGCCGGCGAGCTTCTGCACCAGTTCGCCGATGCTCTCCGGCGAGACCTGCATGCCGATGCGCACCGTGGCCTGGTTGTAGGACATGGCCAGCGCATCGACCATGCGCACCAGGCCGTGGCTGCGGCCGTCGGAGTTGCCCGGATTCCAGTTGCGGCCGCGACCGAGCTTGACCGTGACCGGCGAATCGTCGATCCAGCTGGCGAGGTTGAATTCGCTTGGACGCGCCAGCGCCAGCAGATACACGAACGGCTTGAGCAGCGAACCCACCGGCCGCTGCGCTTCCACCGCGCGATTGAAGCCGGGCTGGGTGAACTCGCGGCTGCCGACCACCGCCACCACTTCGCCGTTGTGCACGTCGGTGACCACCAGGCCGCTTTGCAGCGGCGGGCGGCGCTTGTTGTCCAGGCTCTTGAGCGTGCGCGCGACCGCGCCTTCGGCCTGCGCCTGCGCCGACGGCGACATGCCGCTCATCACGCTCAGGCCGGCGCCGGCCAGCGCGTCGGCCGGATAGTCGCGCGCCAGTTGGCGGCGGACCAGATCGACATAGGCCGGGAAACGGTTGGCGGCGATGTTGCCCGGGTTCTGGGTGATTTCCAGCGGCGCCTTGATCGCGCGATCGTATTCTTCCTGCTTGATCAGTTGCGTTTCGAGCATTTCGCCCAGGACGAAATTGCGCCGCTGCAACGCGCGCTCGGGATTGCGACGCGGGTCGTAGTAGGACGGGCCGCGCACGATGCCGATCAGCAGCGCGACTTGTTCAGTGTTGAGGTCGCGCAGATCGCGGCCGAACCAGAACTCCGACGCGGCGGCGACGCCGTGGATGGCCTGCGAACCGCGCTGGCCCAGATACACCTGATTGAAGTAGGCCTCGAGGATGGTGCGCTTGTCGTAGCGCGCCTCGATCAGCAGGGCGTAGATGATTTCCTTGCCCTTGCGGGTCAGGGTCTGTTCCTGGCCGATGCCGAGCAGGCCGCTGCGCGCGAGCTGCTGGGTCAGGGTGCTGGCGCCCTGCTTGGCGCGGCCGGCGGCGACGTTCTTGAACGCGGCGCGGATCATGCCGCTGATGTCGATGCCGATGTGGTGGTTGAAGTCGCGGTCCTCGACCGCCTGCAGGCCGGTGACCAACAGCTCGGGCACCTCCTCGATGCGCACCAGTCGCCGCTCTTCCTGCTTCTGCCCGTACAGCGTGGCGATGCGCGCCGGGTCCAGGCGCGCGACCCGGATCGCCTTGCGCGTGGTCAGGTCGCGCACGCCGGCGACGCGGCCGCCGGAGACGATCACTTCGATCCGGCGCGGCTGCACCACGCCGTCGACGTCGTTGAAACCGCGGCTGGCGATGGTGAACTTGCCGCCTTCGCGGGCGTAGGTGCCCGGGCGCTCGCCGCCGTCCTCGCGATAGGAGGCCGCGTCGAGTTCGGTCTTCAGCGTGGCCGGGTCCAGCGCCAGGCCCGGCGCGAGTTCCAGCGGCCGCGCATAGACCCGCGTGGGGATCTGCCATTGCAACTGGCCGAAGCGCTGACCGACCTCGTGATTGAGGTAGAGCGTGTACGGAATCAGGAAGCCGAGCCCCAGGCCGACGGCGGCCAGGGCCCAGGTCACTAGACGGCGGCGCCAGCTCGGCGCGCTGCCGTTCTCGTCGCTGTCGTCGTGGTGCTCGTCTTCGTCGTAATCGATTCGGGCCACAGGGGTGCCGTACAGGGGGTCGCAGGGAAGTCTAGCGCAGGCGTCCCGGGGCCGTGCTCGGGCCGGACGGCAGGGGCTTTGCGCATTCAGACCCTGTGAATAAGCGATGGTTCAGGCAGATGGGGCGTTCGCGGCGTGTCTTCTATGGGGACGGGCTGTTTTGTGGGAGAAGCTGTTTTTTGGGAGGGGCATCTTTTGTGGGAGGGGCTTCAGCCCCGATGCTTTTGTCTCAGATCACCGAAACCCACCGGCTCGCTGAAAATTCCAGCGGCGGAGCGAAAAGCGTCGGGGCTGAAGCCCCTCCCACAAAACAGCCCCTCCCACACAAAAGAAGGCCTGTTCTAGTCCACTTCGGTTGGCATCGGCCCCTGCCGGCCGCGCACGCCATCGCGCAGACCGCGCAGCATCGCGCCCAGATACGCCAGACGCGGCTTGAGGAACAAGGCGGTGCCGACGAACTTCAACACCAGCCGCGGCAGATCCTGCGCCGCCCAGCGCCCGGGCACCTCGGCGCGACGGTACAGCAGCACGCGGTTGCGCATCATGTAGTACAGCCGGGTCGGGCTGTGGACGACGGTGCGGTACGGCAACAGGCTCGACACCCGCACCAGATCGCCGATGCGGTGCTGCATGCGCGCATCGCACACGCCGAACAGCTTGTAGCCGCGATGGCGCGCGCGCGAGCTCCATTCGATATCGACATTGTCGATGAACAATCCCTCGTCCATGCCGCCGACGACATCGAGCACGTCCAGCGGCAGCAAGGTGCCCGAGGTGATGAGGAAATCGCAGTCGATCACCTGCCCGGGCCCGCCGAACAACTTGCGGTTCATCGGAAAGGCGATGCGCACGAACGGCGCGACTTCGCCGGTGCGCTGATCGCGGAACTGCGGCCCGACCGCGGCGACCGGGCCGTGCGCCCGCAACTGGCGCAGCTGATCGTGCAAGGTCGCGACCATGCCGGCATCGACGATGCTGTCCTGGTCCATCAGCAGGATCTGGGCGAAACCGGCCTCGCGCGCGGCGCGCGCGGCCTGGTTGATGGCGCTGCCCAGGCCGACGTTGCGCGGCGAACGCAGCACCTCGACGCCGCGTCCGCGCAGTTCGTCGAAATAGGCCTCCAGGGCCGCGCCGGTGCTGGCATTGTCGAAGATCATGACCCGCCCGACCTGCGGCAACACCGCGGCGATCACCTGCTCCAGCAATTCGATCTGCGGGTGGTAGGTGACTATGGCGGCGCAAACCCCGGACGCGCCGGATCGTGCGGAAGCGCTCATGCCGGGCCGGTTCCCGAATGCGGCCGGGCGCGTCCGCGCACCGGCAGGTAAGGCGCGCGCGGCGACGGAAGGCTGCAGAGAAAGGGCATGCCGGCATTATCGCCCATCGCCGCGCCGAGGGTGCGGGGCGGGGGCGCAGAGGGTTGCCTCATCTGCGAAGCCGCGCAAGGACAAGGATTCGCTGATGAGACGAAAGCGGCTGCGGGCAGCGCACTCCGTCGGATGCGAAACCGCGCCTCAGTCGCCGGCGGCCCGCGCCGTCTTCACTCGCTCCGACAACTCGTGCAGACCCGGCGCGGACGCATCGAGCGAACGCGCGGCCTGCAGCGCGGCGCGCGCGGCCTGCACCTCGCCCGCGCCCAGGCGCTCGTCGCCGACCGCGATCCAGCGCAGGGCCAGACGCGAAGCGGCTTCGCGCAGCGGCGCGCTGCCGCCTTCCAGGGTGCGGCGCGCGTCCAGGCATTCGCCGGCGCGACCCAGGCGGTTGCCGCTGAGTTCGCGTTCGAAGCAGCGCTTGGCGGTCGGCAGCAGACGCGCCACGGCGGCGCGCACGGCCGGATTCTGCGGCGCGATGGCCTGCGCCGCGCGTAGTTTGTCGTAGGCGCTGTCGCCGGGCGGCGTCAGCAGGTCGCCGCGCTGTTCGGCGGCCGCGGCCTGCGCCAACAGGCGCTGCAAGGACTGGCGCTGCTTGCCCGGCGCCTCCTGGTCGAAGCGTTTGTGCGATTCGCGCGCGCGATCCAGATGCTGGCGCGCCAGCGCGATCGAGGGTGCGTTCACCGCGATCTCGCGCGCCTGCGCCAGCTCGGCCTCAGCCTGGACGAAGTCGAAATCGGCCGCCGATCGCTCGGCGCGCGCGGCGTGGGCGTCGGCGATCGCGACCAGGCCGTTGCGCGCGGCGCCGTCGTCGGCGCGCACCGCGAGCAGGTCGCGATAAGCGGCCAGGGCGACGTCCAGGCGCTGCCGGCGCAGGGCCTGATCGGCGTCGCGGCGGCGGCGTTCGAGATGGCGCTCCAGCACGGTGAGGCTGTCGGGCAGGTCGGCATGGCCCGGATCGGCCTCCTGGGCGCGCTGGATGCCCTGCGCGCCGCGCACCAGTTCGCCGTTTTCCAGGGCCTGGCGCGCCTGTTGCAGCAGTTCGGCCAGGGTGTCGTCGCGGCCTTCCAGGGCGTCGTTGCGCTGCGGCTGCAGTTCCAGCACGCGCTGGTACAGCGGCAGGGCGGTGTCCGCCGCGCCGTCGAGGCGGCCTTGCTCGCGCGCGCTCGCCGCGGCGGCGACCATCCGGTCCAGGCCGGCGTGGGTGGCTTCGCGTTCGCGCAGGCGCTGCGCCAGGGTTTCGACCCGGTCGCGCGGGGTGGCCAGATCGCGGGCCAAGTCCAGGCGGCCGCGGGCGAATTCGAAATGGCCGCCGTCGATGGCCTGGCGCGCCTGTTGCAACGCGGCCTCGCCGGTGCGGGTCAGGCCGGTGCGGGCATCGCTGCGGTCGGGATCGAGCGCCAGCGCGGCTTCGTACAACTCGCGCGCGCCGCGGCCGTCGGGCGAGGTCAGGCGGCCTTCGGCCAGCGCTTGCGCGGCTTGCTCGCGCAGGCTCTGCAGGCGGGTGTCGGGCCACAGCCATTCCGACAGCGGTTGCCGCCAGACGATCAACGCCGACAGCACCGCGAGCGCGGCGACCGCCAGGGCGATGCGGGTCCAGCGCTGGCGCCGGGCACGGTCGGTGGCGGGATCGCGGCGCGGCTCGTCGTCGAAATGCAGCGCGCTCCAATCGCCGGCGAGGGGTTCGATCCGCGCGGCGCCGGCGGCGTGCGTGGCGGAACCTTCGGGCGAGGACGGCGGGCGGGATTTCACGGCGACAGGATAGCGCTACGAGGATGACGGTCGTGCTGTTATTTTCGCCATGGCGTGCGAGCGCAGTGCGAAGGCGTAGCGCGATGAATGCCGGTGTGGGGTGCCGGGTGGGCTGAGCGAAAGGCATCGGGGCTGAAGGCCCCTCCCACAAGAGATTGCGAAAGCCGAGAAGTCTTTTGTAGGAGGGGCCTTCAGCCCCGACGCTTTTCGCCCCGCCACCGCGCCACACCCCACCTCAACTGCGCTGCGCGTACTCCACCCCCGGCAGCGACGACAGCTTGCCGAGCAGGCTCGACAACTGCCCGTAATCGCCCACCCGCAAGCGCAGCCGCAGCCGCACCTGCGCGCCGTTGCGTTCGACATCGCTGCGGATGCTGATCACGTGCGCGTTGCCCTGGGCGATCACGTTGGTGACCTCCTTGAGCAGCCACTTGCGGTCCAGGGCCAGGACTTCAATGTCGACCTCATAGCCCGAGCCCTTGCGCCCCCACTCCACCGGCAGCACCCGCTGCGGCTGGGCGGCGGCGAGTCGCTCGAACGCGCCGCAGCCGGGGCGATGCACGCTGACGCCGCGGCCGCGGGTGAGGTAACCGACGATCGGCTCGCCCGGCAGCGGCTGGCAGCAGCGCGCCAGTTGCACCAGCAGGTTGCCCACGCCCTCGACGGTGAAATCGGTGGACTTGCCCGGCACTTTGCGCGGCGCCGGCGCGATGGTGGTGGTCGAGCCCGAAGCGGGCGCCGGCGGCGGCGCCGACATCGCCCGTTCGTGCTCCAGCAGGACCCGGCCGATCTGGTGCGGGCCGATGTCGCCGAGCGCGACCTGCACGTACAGATCGCCGTCGCCGGCCAGATTGAAGCGTTCGCGCGCCGGCGCCAGATCGGCGCCCAGCACGCCGAGCCGGCGCAGTTCCTTGTCCAGCAACTCGCGCCCGGCGGTTTCGTTGCGCGAGCGGTCGAGCTTGTGGAACCAGTTGCGCACCTTCTCGCGCGAGCGGTTGCTGGCCAGGAAACCGTTCGACGCCACCAGCCAGTCGCGGCGCGGCTCGCCGGTCTTGGCGGTCAGGATTTCCACCCGGTCGCCGGTGCGCAGCTTGTGATCCAGCGGCACGATGCGGCCGTCGATCTTGGCGCCGCGGCAGCGATGACCGACTTCGGTATGCACGTGATAGGCGAAATCCAGCGGCGTGGCGCCGGCCGGCAGATCGATCACCTCGCCCTTGGGCGTGAGCACGTAGACCCGGTCTTCGACCAGTTCGGTGTCCAGCTCGCTGGCCAGCGCCTCGTCGCCGCCCTGCCCGCCTTCGCTCTTGGCGTCGAGCAGGCGCCGCATCCAGGCGATCTTGCGGTCGAACGCGGCATCGGCGCTGTGGCTGCCGGCTTCCTTGTATTTCCAGTGCGCGGCCACGCCGAGCTCGGCCTGGCGATGCATCTCGTGGGTGCGGATCTGCACTTCCAGGGTCTTGCCTTCCGGCCCGACCACGGCGGTGTGCAGCGAGCGGTAGTCGTTGCGCTTGGGCCGGGCGATGTAGTCGTCGAACTCGCTCGGGATCGGCGTCCAGGTGGCGTGGACCACGCCGAGCGCTGCGTAGCACGCGCCCACGTCGTCCACCATCACCCGCACCGCGCGCAGGTCGTACAGCTCGCTGATCGGCGCGTCCTTGCGCTGCATCTTCTTCCAGATGCTGTAGATGTGCTTGGGCCGGCCCGCCACTTCGGCCTTGACGCCCTGCGCGGCCATGGCTTCGCGCAGGGTGCGCTTGACCTGCTCGATGTAGCGCTCGCGATCGCCGCGTTTTTCGTCGAGCAGGCGGGCGATCTTCTGATAGGTCTGCGGTTCCAGATAACGGAACGCCAGGTCTTCGAGTTCCCACTTGAGCTGCCAGATGCCCAGGCGGTTGGCCAGCGGCGCGTGGATGTCGCGGGTCAACGCCGCCAGCTCGCGCCGCGTCTCCGGCGCCAGGGCGTCGGCGTGGCGCATGCGCGCGAGCTGGCGCGCCAGCAGGATCGGCACCACGCGCAGGTCGCGCACGATCGCCAGCAGCAGCCGGCGCAGGCCCTCGGTGCCCGAGCGCCGGCTTTGTTCGGCATGCAGCGCCCAGACCTGGCCGGCGGCGCGCTGGCCGTCGAGCAAGGCCGCGACCACCGGATGTTCGCGCTCCAGGCCCGGGCCCAGGGCCGCGGCCCAGCCCGGATAGACATGCACGATCGCCGCGGCGACGGTGTCGCTGTCGGCGTCGAGCAAAGCCAGCGCGTCCAGGGTCGCGGCGACCACCGCCGGCGAATCCAGCGCGCCGGCGCCGGCCTCGGGCTTCAGCGCGGCCGCCGTCAGCGCCTTGCGCAAGGGTGCGGACAGGGCCGCCGCCGCGGGCAGCGCCAGCACGTCGGACAGGGGCGAATGGGACTGTGCGGGGGAAGCGTTCACTGCGATGGGTCGGGTCGGTGTGCGTGCGGAGCCTGTGAGTCGGGGAACGGGCGGAACGGCGGCGGTGAATGGGCAACGCGGCGCCCATGGATGCGGGCGGCCGCGACGGCAGCCGCACCGCGGCTGCGCGGCGCGCGCGATACATCCAAGCGGGCGCGGCTAACGTCTACACTAGCGAGCAACCGCCCCGAGGAACAGCACGAATGTCCGCGATTCCCCCTACCGCGTTGCGCCGCCTGCCCACCGCCTTCGCGCTGGCCGCCTGCCTCGCCGCCGCCCTGGCCGCGCCGGCCGCGATGGCGCAGCAGAAGATCGAACAGCAAATGAGCGCCGAGCAGTTCAAGAACGCCGGCCTGACCAAGCTCAGCGACACCGAGCTGAGCAACCTGAACGCCTGGCTCAACCATACCGTCGATGCCGAGACCAGCAAGGCCGCGGTCAAGGCCAAGGAAGAGTCCAAGCACGAGCGCACCGGCTTCCTGTCGGTCGGCGCGTCCAAGGAGCCGGTCGTCGCGCGCCTCAACGGCAGCTTCACCGGTTTCAACCGCGGCCAGACTTACGTGCTCGACAACGGCCAGGAATGGCGCCAGGAAGACAACGCCGACCTGCCGGGCGTGCGCACGCTGGAATCGCCGCAGGTGCGCATCACCCCGAGCATCATCGGCAACGCCTGGTACCTGTCGGTGCAGGGCTACAACACCCGCGCCAAGGTCAGCCGCGTCAAGTAAACCGTCCCTGCTCCCGCGCGCGGCCTCGCGCGCGGGCCCCAACCGCTTGCACATCCCGCTTCGGAGTTCGTCATGCGTGTGCTGTCTTCGTTGACCGTGGCCTTGTTGTTCGCGATCGCCCCCGCCGCCTTCGGCGCCGAGCGTCCCTACGTGCCGGTCGAACAACGCTTCACCGCCGAACAGCTCAAGGCCACCGGCCTGGACACGCTGTCGGCGCAGCAGTTGCAGGCCTTGAACGAGTTGTTGTCGCAAGACCAGAGCGTCGCGGTCACCGAAGCGGTCAAGCAGGTGCGCACCGAGCGCAAGGGCCTGCTCGATCGCGGCGACGTGGAACCGGTGACCAGTACTTTGAAGGGCGAATTCCGCGGCTGGTCCAGCGGCACCGTGCTGACCTTGGAAAACGGCCAGCGCTGGCGCGTGGTGGAAGGCTCGCTGTTCCTCGGCAAGTCGGTGCCGGCGCCGAAGATCACCATCCGTCCCGGCCTGATGGGCGGCTGGTACCTGGAAGCCGAAGGGCAGACGCCGAAGGCGAAGGTCAAGCGGCTGGATTGAGACCTGCGATCGGATGGAACGAAGGCGGCCTTGGCCGCCTTCGTTGTTTTTGTAGGAGGGGCTTCAGCCCCGATGCTCTCGGCTCAGATCGCTGCAGAACCATGAGCAAACAAGCTTCATCGCCGCGGATCGGAAAGCATCGGGGCTGAAGCCCCTCCCACAAAAACCCCTCGTGGCGCCCGCCGCCGGCGCCGGCCTCAACCACGCAAGCCCGCCAAGCGCTGCGCCAGCTTCTTCGGCGAGACGCCGCCGCGCACGCCCAGCTCCTGCGCGAACAACGACACCCGCAGTTCCTCGATGTCCCAGCGCAAGGCCTGCCAGCCTTCGCTGTCGTCCTCGCCGGCCGCGTTGGCCGCGTCCAGCGCATCGACGAAGGGCTTGATCTCCAGCATCCGCGCCTGATCGCGCACCGGATCGCGCAGCGCGCGCTCGCTGCGCACCGACAAGGCCTTGAGATAGCGCGGGTACTCGGCCAGCGCGACGGTGGCGACATCGCGCAGGAACCCCGGCGGCGTCAGCCGCGCCAGTTGCGCGCGCATGTCGTCGAGATTGCCGCTGGCCCAGCCCATCAGCGGCGATTCCAGGCGCGCGCGCACTTCGGCGACCGCGCTCAGGATCGCCTCGGCCTGGCGCAGGCGCTCCATCGCTTCGGGAAACAGCTTGCGCGCGACGGTGTCGCGGCGCAGTTCGAACGCGGTCGGATCGCGCACCGCGACCAGTTCGGCGTCGTCGCCCAGCAGCGATTGCAGGGCGCCATCGACCAGATCCTCGCGCAGGCGGTCGCTGTCGCGCGGACGGTCGTGCGCGGCGGCGGTCTTCCCCGCACCGGTCTGCAAGGCGGCGATCTGCGCCGCGCGGGTCGGCGACAAGCGCTCCTTGCGCGGCGCGGCCGACTCGATCGCCGCGTACAGCAGCCCGGTCTTGGCCTGGATCGGCAACTGCTTGCGCGATTGCTTGAGCTTCTCCGCCATCGCGATCGTCAGCAGCCTACGCACGCCGCGCGGATGCGCGCGCAACGCGGCCTCGCGCTCGGCATGCACGCGCAGCGACACGGTCTCGCCGTCGTCGTGCAAGGCCGGGAACGCCGGCACGCCGGCCGCGCCGGGCACCGACATCGGGATCGGCTGCTCCGGGAACGCGGTCAGGCCGCGCTGGCCCAGGCCGTCGGCGGCCTGCGCGGCGAAGGCGCGCGCGGCGCGTTCGCCGAACCGCGCGCGCAGTTCGTCCAGGTCGCGCGATTCGGCCAGCACCGCCGCCTCGCCCTGCTTGCCCTTGCCTTGCGGCGCATCGAGCAATCGCAGATTCATGCGCAGATGCGGCTCGATCGACGCCGCGTCGAAATCCGTCGGCGCGACCTCGGTGCCGCCGAGCTTGCGCAGGAAGCGCGCCAGCGTGCCGACCAGATCGTCGCCTTCGGAACTTGGATAGGCCTCGAAGAAGGCCTTGGCGAAATCCGGCGCCGGCACGAAGTTGCGCCGCAGCGTTTTCGGCAGCGACTTGATCAAGGCCGCGGCCTTGTCGGCGACGAAGCCCGGCGCCAGCCACGACAGCCGGGCCGGATCGAGCGCGTTGAGCAGATGCAGCGGCACCGCCAGGGTCATGCCGTCGTCCGGCGCGCCCGGTTCGAAGCGATAACTCACCGCCAGCCGCGCGTTGCCCAATTGCAGATACGGCGGGAAGCGCGCGGCCTCGCTTTCGCCGCCGATCATCAGATCGTCGCCGGACCATTCCAGCTTCGCCTTCTCATCGGCCGGCAATTTGTTGTACCAAGCGTCCAGCGCCTGCACGTTGTGCGCCTGCGCCGGCAAGCGGTCCAGGTACCACTGCGCCATCCATTCCTCATCCACCACCAGCCCGGCGCGGCGCTGCTTGGCTTCTTCTTCGTGCGCCTTGGCCAGGGTGGCGAGATTGCGCGGCAAGAACGCGGCGCGGGTGTTGATCTCGCCGGTCACCAGCGCGTCGCGGACGAAGATGACGCGGCTTTCTTCCGGGTACAGCGCGCCGTAATGGATCGGCCGCTTCGGCGCCAGCACCAGCCCGAACAGGCTGATCTGCTCGCTGCCGACCACGCGCCCCTGCGAACGCGCCCAGCGCGGATCGTGGTGACGCCGCGCCAGCAGATGCGGCAGTTCCTGGATCGCCCAGTCCGGCTCGATGCTGGCATTGGTCATCGACCACACCCGCTCGGTGTCGAGCAGGGTCGCCGACAGCACCCACGGCGGTGGCTTCTTGGCCAGCGGCGACCCCGGGAACAGTTGGAACTTGCGTCCGCGCGGGCCGTCGTAGAAGCCCTTGTCGGCGCGAAAACCGATCTGGGTCGGCAGGCCGGCGATCAGGGCGCGGTGCAGGGCGACGTAGTTGTCGGGACTTGGGACTCGGGACTCGGGACTCGCGGAAGCCGATGAGCGAGCGTTGCCGGGATCGCGGATCGCGGATCGTCCCGAGCCCGCTCTTGCGATTCCCGATTCCCGATTCCCGATTCCCGCCGTCGCCAGTCCCGCCACCCCAAACCCCAACTCCTCGCACAGCAACTTCAACTGCCGATGCAGCTCGCGCCACTCGCGCATGCGCAGGAAGCCGAGGAAGTGTTTCTCGCACCAGGCGCGCAGCTTGGACTGGGTGAGTTCCTCGTGCGCGTTCTGGTAGCCGTCCCACAGATTGAGGATGCCGACGAATTCCGAACGCGGATCGGCGAACAACGCATGCGCGGCGTCGGCCGCGCCGCGCTGGTCGGCCGGACGCTCGCGCGGGTCCTGGATGCCCAGGAAGGCGGCGATGGCGATCATCTCGCGCAGGCAGCCGTGGTCGTTGGCCGCGACCAGCATGCGCGCGAGCTTCACGTCCACCGGCAGGCGCGCCATGGTCCGGCCGATCGCGGTGAGTTTCTTGCCTTCGTCCACCGCGCCCAGTTCGGCCAACTGCTGCCAGCCGTCGGCGACGGCGCGGCTGTCGGGCGGCTCCAGGAACGGGAAGTCCTCGATATGGCCCAGGCCCAGCGAGAGCATGCGCAGGATCACCCCGGCCAGCGCGGCGCGGCGGATTTCCGGGTCGGTGTAGCGCGCGCGCGATTCGAAATCCGCCTCGCTGTACAAGCGATAGCAGGTGCCTTCGCTGATGCGGCCGCAGCGGCCCTTGCGCTGGTCGGCGCTGGCCTGGCTGATCGGTTCGATGTGCAGGCGGTCGAGCTTGCCGCGCGGGCTGTAGCGCTTGACCCGCGCCAGGCCCGGATCGACCACGTAGCGGATGCGCGGCACCGTCAGCGAGGTTTCGGCGACGTTGGTGGCCAGCACGATGCGGCGCTTGGGGCCGGGATTGAATACCCGGTCCTGATCGCGCACCGACAGCCGCGCGTACAGCGGCAGCACTTCGGTCTCGCGGTATTTGCGCCGTTCCAGCGCCTGGTGCGCGTCGCGGATCTCGCGCTCGCCGGACAGGAAGATCAGCACGTCGCCGCGCCCGATTCCAGTGGAATCGACCTCGCGGGTGATTTCGTCGCAGGCCGCGACGATGCCGTCGTTAACGCTGCGCGCGGGACTCGGGACGCGGGACTCGGGACTCGAAGAGCCACGACCGCTTTCCACGAGTCCCGAGTCCCGAGTCCCGAGTCCCGCAGCCTCGTCCAACGGACGATACCGCACCGACACCGGATACCCGCGCCCTTCCACGTTGACCACCGGCGCATCGTCGAAATGCGCGGCGAAGCGATCGGTGTCGATGGTCGCCGAGGTCACGATGACCTTCAGGTCGGGCCGCTTCTTCAGCAACTGCTTCAGATAGCCGAGCAGGAAGTCGATGTTGAGGCTGCGCTCGTGCGCTTCGTCGATCAGGATGGTGTCGTAGGCCGACAGCCAGCGGTCGGACTGGATTTCCGCCAGCAGGATGCCGTCGGTCATGAACTTCACCGCGGTGCGCTCGCCGACGTTGTCGTTGAAACGCACCTGGTAGCCGACGGTTTCGCCGATCTGGGTGTTGAGTTCCTCCGCCACGCGCCGCGCCACCGCGCGCGCGGCGATGCGGCGCGGCTGGGTGCAGCCGATCATGCCGGCGGCGCCGCGGCCGGCGGCCAGGCACAGCTTCGGCAACTGGGTGGTCTTGCCCGAACCGGTTTCGCCCGCGATCACCACCACCGGATGCTTGCGGATCAATTCGACGATGCGATCGCCTTCGGCCGCGATCGGCAAAGCCGGGTCCACCGGCGCGCGCGGCAGCGACTTCGCGCGCGCTTCGCGCTGCGCGACGGAGGCGGCCAATGCCTGCGCGAACGCGGCCTGCGCCTTGTCGTCGCCGGGCTTGCCGCTCCAGCGCGACCACAGGCCGTGCAGACGGCCGCGGTCGCGGCTAAGCGCACCATCGATGGCGCGCCGCGCCTGCCGTAACGCGGCGCTTGCCTCGGCGTGATCAGACTGTTGGGTATGGCTGGTATTCATCGATAGATCGTTTGCATCGCAGCGCTAGGAACAAACCATTTCACATCGGCGGCGACAGCGCCTATTGTCGCCGCAAGTTCCGGAAAAACTGTTCCGGCACAAGCTCAAAATTCCAGCTTCAAATCCACAGAACCCCCGCAATGGAGAAGGAGTCGCACATGGCCAAGTCCACCAAGCCCGTCAAGACCAAACCCGGCAAGTCCAAGGCGCCGGTCACTCCGGCGGCGTCACCGGCCGCCGGCGACGGCGCGCCCTCGATCGATATCGGGATCTCGACCGCCGACCGCAAGAAGATCGCCGAAGGTCTGTCGCGCTTCCTGGCCGACAGCTACACCCTGTACCTGAAGACCCACAACTTCCATTGGAACGTGACCGGGCCAATGTTCAACAGCCTGCACGTCATGTTCGAGACCCAGTACACCGAGCAGTGGACCGCGCTGGACGAGATCGCCGAGCGCATCCGCGCGCTGGGCTTCAACGCGCCGGGTTCCTATGCCGAGTTCGTGCGCCTGAGCTCGATTCCGGAAGAGCCGGGCCTGACCGACGCCGCCGACTGGCACGAAATGGTTCGCCAGCTGGTGGTGGGCAACGAAGCGGTGTGCCGCACCGCGCGCAAGGTACTCGACCAGGCCGACGACGTCGATGACGCGCCGACCGAAGACCTGCTGACCCAGCGTCTGCAGACCCACGAGAAGTATGCGTGGATGCTGCGTTCGCTGCTGCAGTGATCGCCCGCGCAGTTCAGCCGGCGATGCGCTGAGCGCGACGCCGGCCGGTTCGATCCGACCCCTTCGCCGGCGACGGCGGAGGGGTTTTTCGTAGCTCCGCGCCGCCGCGCTCAGGCTATCGCGGCTTCGGCCAGCGACGGCAACGGCGCACCGGCGCGCTCGCATTCGGCGCGCCATACCTCCAGGTCCTGCCGCGCCTGCGCCAGGACCCAATCGCGGAACGCGCAGATCTTGGCGCTGCCGCGCCGCACCTCCGGATAGGCCAGCCAGTAGTCGCGGCTGTCGCGCACGATCAGTTCGAACGGCTGCACCAGCCGCCCCGACGCCAGTTCGGCGCGGAAGAACAGCGGCGAGGTGATCGCCACGCCCTGCCCGGCCAGCGCGGCGGTGACCTCGTACTGCTCCACGCCCAGATCGATCGCCGAGACCAGCGGCGCCTCGCCCGCGGCCACGCCGGCCGCGTGCAGCCATTGCCGCCACCAGCGTTCGCGGCCGATCCGCGCCAGCCCGAGCAGATCCGCCGGCGTGCGCAAGGCGCCGCTGGCGATCAGCGCCGGACTGCACAGCGGCGTGAACAAGCCCGGCAGCAGGAAGTGCGCGCTCATGCCCGGCCATTGGCCGCCGCCGTTGCGCAGGCTCAGGTCGAACTCGCCCTGGGCCAGATCGATCAAGGGCACGCTGGTGTCCAGGCGCACCGCCAAGCGCGGCTGCGCCAACTGAAAGCCGCCCAGGCGCGGCACCAGCCAGTTCGCGCCGAGGGTCGGCAGCGCGGTGATCGCCAGCTCGCTCTGCGAACGCTCGCGGCTTTGCGCGAACGCGCCGCGCAGGCCCTGGAAAGCATCGAGCACGGCCGGCGCCAGACGCTCGCCGTCGCGGGTCAGCACGACCTTGCGCGCCAGCCGCTGGAACAGCACCAGGCCCAGGCGCTGCTCCAGGCGCTTGATCTGGTAGCTGACCGCGGCCTGGGTCATGTCCAGTTCGTGCGCGGCGCGGGTAAAGCTGCCCAGGCGCGCGGCGGCTTCGAAGGCGCGGATCGCGCTGAGCGGGGGCAGGGTCGATCCAGTCATAAATTCAGCTTATGCATTGGCGGCGATTTTCGGCTTGTCCGGCGCCTCCCCGGATTCCTAGGATTCGCTGGAAGCAAAGCATAGCCCGCACCGACCGAAACGGCGCGAATCCGCCCCAGACCAAAGCTTGCCTAGGTCATCCCGATCCCGGAGTCCCCCATGTCGCGCCAAACCCTGCTGACGCTCGCCCTCGCGGCGCTGTCGCTGCTGTCCTGCCCCACCCCGGCCCTCGCCGCCACCGCGGCCACGCCCGCGGCGGTGGTGCAGGCCGACCTGCGCGCCCTCAACGACAACGATCTGGAAGCCTTCCTCGCCCTGTACGCGCCGCAGGCGCAGATCTTCGGCCTGCCCAAGGACCCGCGCCGGCTGGCCGGCCCGCGCCTGGAGCAGATGTACGGCGCCGACAAGCTGCGCGCCTCGTTCGCCAAGGCGATGGCCGAACCGGCCACGCCGAAGATCCAGCAGACCGAATCGATCGCGCTGGGCGAACTGCTGGTCGGGAAGGTGCGCATCGACGTGCCGGGCCAGAGCGAGCCGACCGTGATGATGGTGGTCTACCGCGTGCGCGACGGCCTGATCCAGGACCTGTGGCACGTGGTCCGCGAAAGCGACGACAACCGCGGCCACGCCGCCGCCGCGCTGGCGACCATGCACGCGCTGGTTGAGACCAGCAATCGCGCCGACGCCGACGGCTTCCTGGCCCTGTTCGCCGCCGATTCGCGGCATAACCGCATGTCGGACGATCCCGATCGACTGGCCGAGGAACAATCGAAGAACATCGTCGATGCCGCCAGCCGCGATCGCGTCTACCGCGCGCTGTACGCCAAGGGCGACGGCCTGCAGGTGCAGACCTTGTCCGCGTTCGCGGTGGGCGATCTGGTCGCCATGCACGAGCGGATCACCGACACCGCCAAGCCCGGCGAAGTGAAGGAACTGGTGTCGATCCTGCGCGTGCGCGACGGCCTGGTGCGCGATCTGTGGCCGCTGCAGCGAGTGATGAGCGGGGCCGCCGTCGCCGGGACCGGGCGATGAAACACTGGCGCGGGTGGTTGATCGCCGCCCTGCTGGCGGTGTCGTGGCTGGCGCTGGCGCAGGCCGAGAGCGCGCAGGAAGCGGTGGTGCGCCGCTACGTGCAGGCCTGGAACGACGACGATGTCGACACGTTCCTGGCCCTGGCCAGCCATGACGCGCGCACCTATCGGCGCGATCGCGACGACGACGGGCTGGCCGGCGCCTCCATCGCCGGCGCCGATGCCGGCGAGCGCGCCCGCTTCTATCGCGGCGCGTTCGCCAAGCGGCCGCATGTGCGGGTGGACATCGTGCAGATGCAGGCGGTGGACGACATCGTCATGAGCCGCGAGCGCGTCAGCGGCGGCGCCGACGGCAAGATCGCCGATGAGCTGACGGTGTATCAGGTGCGCGATCGCAAGATTTGCAATGTGTGGCATGTGAAGCGGCGCTCGCGCTGAGGGGATGGGGCGCGGCGAGCTGAGTGAAAAGCATCGGGGCTGAAAGCCCCTCCCACAAAAGACCTCGCGGCGACACAAGCTTTTGTGGGAGGGGCTTTCAGCCCCGACGCCTTCCGATCCGACCCTCAGATCCCCAAGCCCCTACCCAAAGCCGCGGCCATTCCCGACCGACCGAAGGACCGGCGCGGGTAAACTAGGCCCATGCCCTCCCCCGCTCTAGAAATCCTTCACCGCGTCTTCGGCCATACCGCGTTCCGCGGCGAACAGGCGCAGATCGTCCAGCACGTGATCGACGGCGGCGACGCCCTGGTGCTGATGCCGACCGGCGGCGGCAAATCGCTGTGCTACCAGATTCCCTCGCTGGTGCGCGAAGGCTGCGGCCTGGTGGTCTCGCCGCTGATCGCGCTGATGCAGGACCAGGTCGAAGCGATGCGCCAGCTCGGCGTGCGCGCCGCGTATCTGAACTCCACCCTGAGCGCGGACGCCGCCGCCGAAGTCGAGCGCCAACTGCTCGCCGGCGAGCTCGACCTGCTTTACGTCGCGCCCGAACGCCTGCTCACCGGGCGCTGCCTGAACCTGCTCGACCGCGCCAAGATCGCCCTGTTCGCCATCGACGAAGCCCATTGCGTCTCGCAATGGGGCCACGACTTCCGTCCCGAATACCGCGAACTCACCATCCTCCACGAGCGCTGGCCCGACATCCCGCGCATCGCCCTGACCGCCACCGCCGACGCGCCGACCCAGCGCGAGATCGCCGAACGGCTGACCCTGGAAGACGCGCACCGCTTCGTCAGCTCGTTCGACCGGCCCAACGTGCGCTACCGGGTCGTGCACAAGGACAACGGCACCCGCCAGCTGCTGGATTTCCTCGCCGCGCATCGCGACGAGAGCGGCATCGTCTATGCGTTCTCGCGCAAGCGGGTGGAATCGGTGGCCGAGCAACTGGTCGCCGCCGGGATCAAGGCGCTGCCGTATCACGCCGGCATCGAGGCTAGCGTGCGCGCCGGCAACCAGCGCCGGTTCCTGCAGGAAGACGGCGTGGTCATGGTCGCGACCATCGCCTTCGGCATGGGCATCGACAAACCCGATGTGCGCTTCGTCGCCCATATCGACCTGCCCAAGTCGATCGAAGGCTATTACCAGGAGACCGGCCGCGCCGGCCGCGATGGCGAACCGGCCGAAGCCTGGCTGTGCTACGGCCTGGGCGATGTCGTCAATCTGCGCCAGTTGATCCAGCAGGGCGAAGCCGGCGAAGAGCGCAAGCGGCTGGAGCTGCGCAAGCTGGATTCCTTGTTGGGCTTCTGCGAGTCCACCGAATGCCGGCGCAAGAGCCTGCTCGGGTGGTTCGGCGAACCGCATCCGGGCGATTGCGGCAACTGCGACAACTGCATGGAGCCGCCGCAAAGCTGGGACGGCACCACCGCCGCGCGCAAGGCGCTGTCGTGCGTGTACCGCACCGGCCAGCGCTTCGGCGCCGGCCACGTCATCGACGTGCTGCGCGGCGCGACGACCGAAAAGGTCACCCGCTTCGGTCACGAGGAACTGAGCACCTTCGGCATCGGCAGCGACCTCGACGCCAAGCAGTGGAGCAGCGTGTTCCGCCAGCTGGTCGCCGCCGGCCTGCTGGAAGCCGACATCGAACGCCACGGCGCCTTGCGCCTGACCGCCGACAGCGCGCCGGTGCTACGTGGCGAGCGCGCCCTGCGTTTTCGCACCGAAGCGCCGAAGGCCGCGCGCGCCAGCACGCGCAAGGCGCGCAGCGGCGCCAGCGCGGCGCCGATGATCGACCTCGATCCCGAATCGCTGATCCGCTTCAACGCCCTGCGCGAATGGCGCTCGATCACCGCGCGCGAGCAGAACGTCCCGGCCTACGTGATCTTCCACGACAGCACCCTGCGCGCGATCGCCGAACACGCGCCGGACGATCTGGACGAACTCTCGCGCATCCCCGGCATCGGCGCGAGCAAGCTCGACCGCTACGGCGAGGCGGTGCTGCAGCACTTGCTCGATCAGGCCTGAGGCCGCGATCGGCGTGAATATGCAGGAGCGGCGCAAGTCGCGGCCGCGACATCGCGGCTTTGATGCACGCGCGGTTTCACGAGCGCGGCGTGCGCCGCTCCTGCCCCCAAAGCGGTGTTCCGCAGGCTTATGCTGCGTTGCTCGTCATTCCGGCGAACGCGGGCTCCGCTTTACTGCGGCGCAGCCGGACATCCAGCGCCTTTCGTGCGAGCACGTTTGAAGTCTCTTCCGCCGACGCCGCTCCTCACGGCAACTGGTACGAAAAATTCAGATTCCAGCGCGGCTTGCGACTGTCCCTTTCCAGCGGCAGGTCCGCTGTCGGTTTGGCGTAGGCGAAATCGAGACTGTAGTGCTTGTTGTCCGACAGCCGCACACCGACGCCGAGCGTGCCCAGCTTGTCGGGCTGCGGACGGCGGCCGTCGGTCAGCGACACCTGCGCGTGCTGCGCCACCACGTACGGCGACACCGCCTTGAGCCAACGCTTGTTCGGACGGAAATTGCGGCTGAGTTCCAGACCCACGCCCCAGCCCTTGTCGCCCGAGGTCTCGCCGGGATCGTAGGCCAGACCGAAACGCGCGCCGCCGAAACTGATCTGCTCCGACGACGGCAGGCGCTGGCGGGTGTACTGGCCGCTCGCGCGCAACACCGCGGCGTAGCGCTGCTCTTTCCAGGTCCGCGTCTGCGCGTAACCCAGGCTGTACTTGGTGAACGACACATCGCTGGCCGCGGCCAGATTCACGCCGCTCAGATTGGTCAAAGTGTCCGCCGACGCGCCCCAGGCATCCAGGCCGCGCGCGATCGCGAAGCTGACCTGACGCGCGCGATCCTTCTTGGCGTGGGTGTAGTCCAGCGAGCCCTGCACCACCCGGGTCTTGGAGCGCTGCTCCAGGCTGGCGCCGTTGATGGTGTTGAAGTAGCGGTCGGACTGATCGGCCGCGTAGATGCCGGCCGACACGAACAGCGAGCGCTCGTTGCTCAACCGCAGCGGATAGCGCGCGCTGATCGCCACGCGGTCCTGCTCGACGCGGTGATCGAGAAACTCCGGCAGCGGGGTATTGGTCACCGGCACGCCGCGATAGCGCGAACCTTCGGCGCGGCCGATCCAGCCGTCGCTGCCGAACAACTGCGAATACCCGGCGCTGTAGAAGCGCTCGTTGCCGCGTCCGTCCGGATACAGCGCCGCCAGGCTCCATTGCTCGGCCAGCGACGTCAGCGCGTTGAGATTCAACGTCGCCAGGCCCTGGGTGCCGGGATGATTGAATTCCAGCGCCCAGGTCGCGTCGTAACGCTTGCCGTCCACGTTCAGATCGAGCGAGGTCGCGCCGTCGGTGGTGGTCGGCGCGGGCACGTTGATGTTGAGCTTGGCCCCGGGCAGGAAGCCCAGGATCTGCGAATAGCGTTCGAAGGTGCTCTGGCGCAGCGGCCGGTCATCGACGATGTGCTGCGCGATCGCGCGCAACTTGCGTTCCAGCTTGCCGGCCTTGCCGCTGATGTTCACCCGCGCGACATAGCCTTCCACCGCCACCACGCGCACCGTGCCGTCGGCGAAATCCTGCGTGGGGACATAGCAGAACGACAAGGCGTAACCACGGTCGCGATACAACTTGGTGCAGGCCGCGGCGGTGGTGAGCAGATCGCCGACGGTGATCTGTTTGCCGGCCAGCGGCGCGAACAAGGCGGTGACCTGATTGAACGGCACCGACTTGACCCCGGACACCTCGAACTTCGCTGGCGTGAGCTGCAACGCCAGCAACGCGGCCATTTCCGGATTCTGTTGCGGCGCGACGGTCGTGCTGACCTTGGGTTCGGCCTTCGGCAACGGCGCTTGCGGCAGGGTCTGCAGCGGATTGCCGGTGCTCGGCAATCGCGGCGGGGCGGTCTGGGAATACGCCGGCACGCTCGCCTGCAACAGCGCGGTGACCGCCAGCGCGAGTGGATAGCGCTTCCCCCAAAGCCCTGTACCCATGCGGTACCCCTTTAGCGATGGCTGCAACGACTGCCAATGAGGACGCGCGCCCGCCCTGGGCCGAACGCGCATCCGCAAGTCCTGCATTCACTCTATGTCGTCATGGCGCGACGGGAACGGCACCGTACCGTTCCCGCGCGCTGGGTCACACACCGCTTACGGCTTGTTGCCCTTCTTGCCGAGCAGGCCGGTACCGAGCAAGCCCCCCTTGCCGCTGTCCGTGCCGCCGATCACGCCGCCGAGCAGGCCACCGTTGGCGTTGTTGAGCCCGGTCGCCCCGGCTACGCCGTTGACGACCGTGCTCAGCCCCTGGGTAACCGGCTGCAGCGGACCGTTCACGGCCGCCGTGGCTGTATTGCCGACCTGACTTACGCCCCCGCCCACACCCGAAACGACACTGCCGACCAGGCTGGTGACCGGCGCCAGCGGCGTATTGCCGCCGGTGCTGGCCAGACCGGTGCCGACGGCGCCGACGGTGCCGCCGAGTCCGGCCACGCCCGTGGTCACGCCCGCCGCGGTCACGCCGACCGGGTTGGCGATCGAACCGGCATTGCCCAGGCCCGCGGTGATGCCCGCGCCGACCGTGCCGAGATTGCCGCTGACGCCCTGCACCGCGCCGCCGACCAGATTGGTCGCGCCGCCCGGTACCGGTGCGCCGCCGATGGCCGCGCCGAGCGTATTGCCGGCCGAAGCCACGCCGCCGACCACGCCGCCCGCGCCGCGCGACACGTTGGCGACCAGATTGCCGCCGCCGCTGCCGCCGGTAGTGCCGCCGTTGACCTGACCCAGGCCCGCGATCGGCGTGAGCACCTGGCTCAACGCGCCGGTCAACTGCTGGCCCTGGGTACCTTCGAGCACGCCGCCGAGCTTGGTCCCGACCGACTTCACGCCGGTGCCGACGCCGGACACCAGTCCGCCAGCCGCGCTGGTGAGCGGCTGGATCGGCGAGCCCTGGAAGGCGCCGACCGTGGCGACGGTCTTGCCCAGGTCATCGACCGTGGTGCCTACGTTGACCACGAGGTTGTCGACGCCGCCGACGGTGGTGCCGACGGGGTTGCTGATATTGCCGATCTGGCCCAGACCGCTGCTGGTGGAGATGCCGAGCCCGCTGACGGTCTTGCCCAGGTCGTCGACGACCTTGGCCAGTCCCTGCGTGGTCGGATTGCTGCCGCCGAGCAGCGCCTGATTGGGAATCTGCGCGCCGAGCGTACTCACGCCGGTGCCGATGCCGGTCAACAGATTGCCGGCGACGGTGACGATCGAACCGACCGGATTGCCGGGGAGGCTGGTGCCGCCGGGGCCGCCGGGGCCGCCGGGGCCGCCGGGATTGCCCGGACCACCAGGACCGCCGGGACCGCCCGGATTGCCGGGTCCGCCCGGACCACCGGGATTGCCGGGTCCGCCCGGACCGCCGGGATTGCCCGGACCGCCGGGGCCACCGGGACCGCCCGGATCGCCCGGGCCGCCGGGACCGCCCGGATTGGGATTGAAGTTGGATTTGACCCCGCCCGAACCCGAGCAGCCCGTCGTGGATACCGTGATCGTCAAGATGCACGCCGCGAGCAGGCTGTAGGAAAGGGCCTTACGAATGCTGTGAGTGTCCATCACGTCCTCCGAATGCAGCTCTGGGCTGCCTCGTGCCCTAGGGGTTAATCGCTACGCCTGCGTTCGCGGGGGCGACACCGGCCGTGCGCCGGTAACACACATTCGAGGTGTTATTTCGTGTGCACCGTGAACAGGCTGCTCCTGATTAGTGTTAAGGCCACGTGATGAAACGGCTCGATCCGATTGGACCGGCGAAAATTTCCGATAGCCGGCATTTTCCGTGAGAAAGCGTGATTTTCATTCACGACGGCATGCGGGAACGCAGGCCGCCGACCAAAGCGGACAACCGCCCTGCGGCGAAGTACGGACAGGCCCGGGCGGCCTCGCTTCACTCACGCAAACTACCACTGCAAAGTGTGATCGACTCGACCATGTCGGCGGCCGCAGATCCAACTTTCGGGATTAATGCGGCCCCGACCGGCACTCGGATGGCGCCTTCAATACAGATGCTCGCGCCATCGGAAACCGGATCGGCTGCGCGGATCGCCGGTGCTGGAAAGTGTGATGAACTACGTAAATTATGCGCATCTACGTCAAGCGACTACGCAATTTAGACGTGCGCAATCGGCACGCTCACCACTCCACCGTGCCGCGGATCACCGCCTGCACCCGGCCGCCGATCCAGACCTCGCCGTCCTCGTCGATGCGCAACTCGATATAGCCATCGCGGCCGACCTCGCGTCCCTGGCTGACGCTGTACGCATCGCCGCGCGCGACCCGGCCGGCGGCGAGCAAGGCCGATGCGATCGCCGCGTTGGCGCTGCCGGTGACCGGGTCCTCGGCGATGCCGTCGCCCGGACAGAACGCCCGCACCACCCAGGCATGGCCGGCCTCGTCGCTGCGCGCGAACACGGCCAGGCCGAGCGACTCCTCGCCGCTGAGCGCGGCGATGGCGGCCAGATCCGGGCGCAGACCGCGCACGGCGGCCGCGTCGGCCAGTTCGGCCAGCCACCAGCGCGGGCCGTTGTCCCACAACGCCGGCGCCAACGCGCCGCGCGCCACGCCGGCCAGCGCGGCATCGATGAGCGCGCCGTGCGCGGCATCGACCGCGCCAGCACGAGCGCGCGGCGTGCGGATGCTGATGCGAACCTCGCCGACATCGTGCGCGACCTTCACCGGCAGCAAACCCGCCGCGCATTGCTGGATCAACTCGACGCGGTCGGCCGCGACCCGCCGCGCATCCAGCACCGCCCACGCTGCGCCGATGCTCGGATGCCCGGCGAACGCCAATTCCTGGCGCGGCGTGAAGATGCGCACGCGGTAATCCGCGCCCGCCTGCGGCGGCAGCAGGAAGATGGTTTCCGGCAGATGCATCCACGCGGCGAAGGACTGCATCGCCGCATCGTCCATGCCTTGCGCGTCGAACACCACCGCCAGCGGATTGCCGGCGCCGATGCGATGGGCGAACACATCCAGTTGCAAATAACGTCGCAGGCTCATGCCCCGATCGTAACGGCCGCGGGCGGCGGCGGCGATGTGGCTTTAGGCCTGTTGACTCGGGCCCGGGCGGCTCGATCCGGCCGCTGCCAACGCGGCGGTCATGGACAGGAGTTGGCGCTCTTGTAGTCGGTGTACTTGTCGCGGCCGTCGAAGTAATGGATCTGCGCGCCGTTGAACTTGATCTTCTGCAAGGCGCCGTTGAGCAACTGCTCATGGTGCAGATGCGCGCCGAACGAGGTGCCGGTGTTGCCGACCGCGCCGATGCCCTGGCCCAGAGCGACGTTGTCGCCGACCTTGACCGAATACGAATTCAGATGCGCGTACAGCGTGCTCCAGCCGCCGCCGTGATCGATCACCACGTACTTGCCGTAACTGGTGTTGCCCAGATTGCGCACCTTGCTGACCCGGCCCTTGGCCGCGGCCACGACCTTGTCGCCCGCGCCGTTGCTGCGGCTCAAGTCCACCGCCAGCTTGGGGCTGTGGTTATCGCGGGTATTGCCATGCCAGACCTGCTTGCACGGAAACGGCATCTGGAATTTCGGCGCGGCGGCGAACGCGGACGGCAACGCGAGCGCGGCGCTCAATGCGACGGCGAGACGAACGGAAAAACCCGGCATGCGAACTTCCTCGAAAGAATCATGGGATGGACAACGGCGCCAGCGCGCCGCCGCGAATAAACCGCTGCGGAGCGGTCTCCATCCACGAGTGGAGACCGCACCGCAACGCTCCGCCAACCGCACGTCCGCCGAAGAGAGCGCGGTCGGTCGGGCCCGAGGGGGCGTAGGGCCCGTGAGTACGTGGCGGAGAAACCACAGCGCGCCGGCGTGAAGCTCGCAAGCCTCCTCCGTCGCGCGAGAACATCAACGCACGTCGGCGTTGCGAGTCAGCGAACCGGCAATCGCGGCTTGCGTGATTACGCGTCCGCTCGACGACGGCGCGGCCGCCGGCCGGTCGCCATCCGACAGCGCCTGCACCTGCGCCAGAAACGCCGCGCGATCGGCCGACAAGCCCACGCTGGTGACGAACGCCGCGTACAGCGCCAGCATCCAGACAAAGCGCAGCCGGCGCCGCGCGGCGCGGCGATGCGGGAACGAAGACATACGACCACTCCAGAACAAGACAACGACAACGGCCGAACCGGCGACACGGCCGCCCGAATCCGGGCACAAGCGTCCCCGGCCGCCGCGACGGACGCGGCGGATCGAATCGAAACGCAACGCGGCCGCGCGACAGCGCGCGCCGCGACAGTGCCGGGCCGCGAGTCGTCCGCGGCCCGGCCCGGGCGCTATGCGATCAGCACAGCGCCGGCCGCATCAACGCCCGTCGATCAGGCGCGTGGCGATATCCGGCGAGAACGTGCCGGCCGGCGTGTTCGGCGCGATGCCGCAGGGGCCGTCGGAATCGCCCGGCACCTTCACCCACAACAACATCTCCGCGCCGCTGGCGGCGTTCTGCGAGACCACGCCGAGCTTGCGTCCGGCCGGGTTGCACCACTCGCCGTTGGAACCGTTGCCGTTGCGGCTGGTATCGACCACGAACGGTTTCTCGTAGCCGAACTGGCTCTTCAACTGCGCCTTGACCGATGCGCCGTAGGCGTTGGAATCGGCGGTGGTCTTGTAGTTCGATACGTTCAGGGCGAAGCCGCGGATCTCGCCGACGCCGGCCGAATTCAGACGCCTCGCCATTTCGTCCGCGGCGATCCAGCCGGCGTTGCCGCCGTCGTGATAGACCTGCGCATTGGGCGCGCGCAGCTTGAACTCGCGCGCGGCGTACTGCAGCAGGCCGATGCGCACCGCGCGCTGATCGCTGGCAAGGCAATCGAGTTGCGCCAGCGCATCGGGCTCGATCACCACCACCGCGCGGCGATTGCCGATGCCGGAGGCGAAGCTGGAAATCCAGGTGCGGTAGGCCTCGGCGCTGCCCGCGCCGCCGCCGGAATGGCTGCCGCAATCGCGGCTGGTGATGTTGTACGCGACCAGGATCGGCAGCTTGTCGGCAGCGCGCGCGGCTTCGACGAAGCGCGACACCGCGTTGCCGATGCTGCCGCTCCAGTTGCCGAACCAGCGCGCCATCGGCTTGGTCGCGATTGAGGTCTTGATCTTGCCGGCACGCGAGTCGGAGGCGTGATCGCGCACCCACACCGCCGGATTGGAATCGGGATCGACGTAGAAACCGCTGTTCTGGTTCGCCGCCATCGCACTGCCGCTGCCGAACACGGCGGCCACGGCCAGCAGCAAGGCCGCCGGGGCGACGCGATCGCGGGAATGATTCCGGGCCTTCGATGCCACGGCCTTGTTTGTTTGACGCATGTCTCCTCCTGCAAGTGACGTATTGACGGGTAATGGTTGGCGGCGGCGCGTTCGTTTCGCGCGATACCTAGTTTTTGTTGCTACAGCCATCAGCTGTACTTCGTTCGCAAGCGCCCATGCCTGGCAAAATGACCGCAAGGCCGGCGCCGCACTTCTAAATTCCTCACACTTTGCAATATTGGTCGCGGCAATCATCGACACCGAAAATTCGCCGTGTTAGTCGTGGACGCATGCTCCCTTCCCCGGAGCATGCGTCCACCAACTATCGGCCGGCTCGAACCACAACGATCAAGCGCAACCGAACACTCCCTCCAGAGCACGCGTTCAGTCTAAGTAGATAGGCTGTCGCCGACCTGTCGCAGCTGCGGCAACGACTCAGGCCGCGGCGCATCAGGCGCGAGACCGGCCTGTCGAATCCCTCTCTCATTTCGCATGCGCCGTGCGCGCAAGGCGTACGGCTATCCAGGTCATCCAGGAGTTTCAATGCGTATTTTCTTGATCGAAGACAATCTCGACCTGGCCCAGGCCGTGGTGCAGCATCTGCGCCGCACCGGCAACGCCGTCGACCACGAATCCGACGGCCTCAACGCCTGCCGCTTTCTCGAACACGAACGCTACGACCTGATCCTGCTCGACATCGGCCTGCCGCGCATGGACGGCCTGAGCCTGCTCGCCGAACTGCGCCGCCGCGGCGACGCCACGCCGGTGCTGATGCTGACCGAGCGCTCCGACATCGAAGACCGGATCAGCGCGCTCGATGTCGGCGCCGACGACTACATCGGCAAGCCCTTCGACTTCCGCGAACTCAGCGCGCGCTGCCGCGCCCTCACCCGCCGCCGCCAGGCGCAGACTTCGAGCCTGGTGCGCATCGGCCCGCTGGTGATGGACAACGCCGCGCGCCGGGTGAAGTTCGAGGACCGCACCATCGACCTGCCCAATCGCGAATACAGCCTGCTGGAAATCCTGGTCGGCCGGCTCGGCCAGGTGGTCAGCAAGAGCGAGATCACCAATCGATTGTTCGCGCTGAGCGAAGAAGCCGGCTCGAACACGGTCGAGCTGTACATCGCGCGGCTGCGCAAGAAACTGCCGCAGCAGTTCCTGCGCATCGTCACCGTGCGCGGCTCGGGCTATCTGGCCGAGACCATTCGCGGCGAACCGGTCCTGGCCGCGTCGGCCGGCGTCGCCCACGACTGAGCGCGCATGATCGAACCCGAACACACGCGTCCATCGATCCGGCGCACCCTGCTGCTGTCGATCGGCCTGTTGTCGCTGGTCGGCATGCTGCTGCTGTTCTTCGGCGCCAGCCAGTACGGCCGGCGCGCCGCGGATTTGTCCTACGACCGCTTGCTCAACGCCTCGGCGCTGACCATCGCCGACAGCATCACCCTGGTCGATGGACAGTGGGAGGCGAACATTCCCTGCGCCGCGCTGGAACTGCTGTCGGCGGCGCCGGACGACCGCGCGTTCTACCGGGTCTACCTCGCCGGCGGACGCACGCTCACCGGTTACGACGACTTGCCGCGGCCGCCGTCGGTGGCGAGCGATCACGCGAGTTTCTTCGATGCGCAGTACCGCGGCGAAGCCGTGCGCTTCGCCGTGCTGCGCCGCGCCGCCAGCAGCGCCGACGGCCCGGAAGCGGCGTTGGTGCAGATCGGCCAGACCCGGCGCGCGCGCGATGAAGTCGCCAAGGACATCGTCTGGCATGTGACCGGCTGGATCGCGTTGTTCACCGTGGCGATTCTGCTGCTGGCGTGGTTCGCGATCGATCGCGCGTTGCAGCCGCTGGTGCGGATCGAACAGGATTTCAGCGTGCGCACACCGTTCGACCTGCGCCCGATCACCCGCGCGGTGCCGACCGAGCTGTCGCATGTGGTGGCGGCGCAGAACCACTTCATGTCGCGGCTTTCCACCAACATCGACGTGCTGCGCACCTACATCGCCGAAGCCGCGCACCAGATGCGCAATCCGCTGGCCTCGCTGCGCGCGCAGGCGCAGCTGTCGCTGCACCAGAACAATCCGCAGCAATGGCGGCAGGGCCTGTACGCGATCGAGCGCCACTCCGGCAAGCTCAGCCGCCTGCTCAACCAGTTGCTCAGTCACGCCAACGTGACCCATCGCGCCGAGCTGCACAACTTCAAGCCCTTGAACCTGGAAACCATCGCCCGCCAGGCCCTGCACGAATCGGTGCCGCTGGCCGAACCGCGGCCGCGGGTGAGTTTCGAATGCGAGGCCGGCGACACCGCGCTGCACGGCGACGCGCTGATGCTGCGCGAGGCGATCAAGAACCTGATCGACAACGCGATCAAGCACGGCGACGGCGCCGATTCGCCGGTGCAGGTGCTGCTGGAGCAGGACGACTCCGGGCTCGCGCTCAGCGTCAGCGACGCCGGCCCCGGCATGAGCGCGGAGGATTGCGAGCGCGCGTTCGAACGCTTCGGCCGCGGCGAAAACGCTTCGGCGCAGGGCGCGGGATTGGGACTGGCGATCGTCAAGCGCGTGGTCGAAAGCCACGGCGGCCGCGTCGTGCTGGCACCGTCGCGGCTCGGCGGCCTGAGCGTGCGCCTGCACCTGCCCAAGGACGCGGCATGAAACTGCTGCGACTGATCGCAACGACGGCGCTGTTCCTGATCGCTTCGGTCGGCGTGGTGTATCTGGCACCGGCGCAGGCGCGGCCGAAGCAGAACGAACGCATCAGCGTGTTCGAATCGTCCATCGCCCGGCAAGGCCGGCTGGTCTTGCACGGATCGGCCAACGTCGGCCTGATGCGCGCGTTGATCCTCGACTATCAACGCATCCATCCCGGCGTCGAGGTGCGCTACTCGCATCTGGACACGCAGGATATCTACCAACGCAGCGTGCGTTCGGCGGCGGCGCAGGAACGCCCCGACCTGCTGCTGAGCGCCAGCACCGACCTGCAGATCAAACTGGTCAACGACGGCTACAGCCAGCCGTATCGCTCACCGCAGAACCAGACGCTGCCCGCGGCCGCGCGCTGGCGCGACGAGGTCTTCGCCTACGGTTACGAACCGGTGGTGATGGTCTACAACACGCAAGGCCTGGACGCGCAGCGCGTACCGCAGACCCGCAGCCAGTTGCAGAAGCTGTTGCGCGAATCCGAGCATGCGTTACGCGGCCGCATCGCCTTGCAGGACCCGCGCGACAGCGCGGTGGCGTACTTCATCGCCACGCAGGAAGAGAAACTGCTCGGCAACGACGCCGGCCCCATGCTGACCGCGCTCGGCGAAAATCAGGCGCGCTTGTTCAAGCGCATGGACACGCTGCTCGATCAACTCTCGTCCGGCGAAATGGTGGTCGCCTACGGCGTCTTCGGTTCGTACGCGTTGCAGCGTATCGAGCGCGGCGCGCCGCTGCGGATCGTGCTGCCGCGCGATCATCTGCTGTTGGTCGCGCGCACCGCGCTGATCCTGCGCGACGCGCCCAATCCGGCCGAAGCGCAGCGCTTTCTCGATCACCTGCTGTCGGCGCGCGGACAGGCCATCCTGGCGCGCGAAGCCAAGCTGATTCCGGCGCGCACCGACCTGCCCGCGCCGGCGCGCATCTACCCGGGCCTGGACCCGAACAGCACGACCCTGCGGCGCACGCCGCTGGGCCTGGGCTTCCTGGTCTATCTGGACGAAGTGAAGCGGCGGCGCTTTCTGCAGCAATGGCGCAATTACCTGGCACCCGACAGCGCCGCCACGGCGGCGGCCCGCTGAGTCGCCGCTTACGCCAACGGCGCGAGCTGCAACTGTTCGAACAACTGGTTCTGCGCCTTCTTGGCGAGCGAACGCGGCACCTTCACCATGAACCCGCCGCCGCCCAGCGCGACATCGCCCTGGATGATGAAGCCGTTGATGCGCACGTAGCTGGTGATCGAATACCTCGTCCCCGAGCGGTCCAGTTCCAGGAACATCGGCGCGGTCAGGAAACCGCTGCCTTTCTGGTAGGTGCGCTTATCGCCCTGGTTGTGCTTGAGCGCGTAGCCGTTGCTCGCGGCCCAGGCATCGACGATGGCGTACACGTCCTGCTGCGAATCGAATTCCACATGATCGCGCTGATTGCTGCCGTTCTTGGCGATCAACGCCATGACGTTGAGAAAAGCCAACCCGCACAAAGCGCCGAACAGCGCCAAACCGACGATTCCCATCAAACCCGCTCCTTGTAAGTGTTTGCGATGATCCGGCGCGTGCTCGCGGCGTATTCCGGCGGCGACCAGCGGGGCGGCATCATAGCAGCCATGCCGCGCGCGCTATTTGCCGCTGATGTTGGTCGGCGCCCGATCAACGGCTCGCGCTGTCGATACGCGGCCTCGCATGACCTCCAGGGCCATGACGGCTTGCGGGAGACTGTTTTCCCGGCCGCTATGGCCCAAGCCGCTTGTAGAGAAAGGCCGACGACGCCGGACACAGCGAAGCGAACTCTTGCGTCGCCGCGATGGCCGGCGGGGCGTGCGTCCGGTCGAGATCGACGAAGTCCAGTCGCCGGAAGAAACCGGCCGCGGTCGTAGTCAGAAGATACAGGCCCACGGCCCCGCCTTCGGCCGCCGCGCGCTCGGCGAAGCCCACCAGGGCGACGCCGAGGCCGCTGCCGCGCAACGCGGGAGAAACCGCGAGGGAGCGCAGCAAGACGTGGGGACCGTCGAGTTCCAACCCAACCATCGCGTCGATGGCTTGACCCCGGCGCGCCGCAAAGAGCCTGACGGTCGAGTTTGCGCCAAGGTCCGCCACCGGCAGCCCGCTGCCCGCCAGAAAAGCCAGCGCCTCTTGTTCGATGGGAATCGGTGAAATCAGACTCATAGTGACGCCCCTGTTGCTTGATCGATTTTCAGCGAGCCGATGACGCGCCCGCCTCGCACCCACTTTTCGAGCGGCTGACGATATGCACGGCCGATAGCATAAAGGCGGCGCTGCTCAGCTATGTCCATCCGGCCAGATTCATCGCCATGGACGCGGACACGCACCACAGCACGATCCACAGCGCGGAGACTCTAACGACCGCCAACAGCGCAAATCCGATCGCCGCGATGGCGACGTCGGTAAAGCCGCGCACGCCTTCGGTCAGGACTGGATCGTAGAACGCCGCAACCAGCAATCCGACGACAGCGGCGTTGACGCCGGCCATCGCGTTGGCGGCCCAGGGCCGCTGCGCCAAACGCCCCCACACCGGCAGCACCGCCAGCAACAGCACGAAGCCAGGGACGAACACCGCCAGCAACGCAATGGTCGCACCTACCCAAGGCGACGAATCCAACGGCACCTCGGCACCGAGAAACGCACCCAGTGAGAACATCGGCCCGGGCATCGCTTGCGCGGCGCCATAACCGGCCAGGAACTTGTCCGCCTCCATCCAACCGCTCTTCACTACCGATTCCTGCAGCAGCGGCAACACGACGTGACCGCCTCCGAACACCAACGCCCCAGCCCGGTAGAACGCGGCGGCGAGCCCCGCGATCGTGGGCTCACCCGCAGACGGCCACATCAACGCACCGCATAAGCCGAGCAGGAAAACGCTCAGGAACACTATCGCGCCGCGGCTGCCGTAACGAATGGGAAAGGCCGCGACGACGCCCGCGGCCGCACGCCTGCAGACCAACGTCCCGAGCATCCCCCCGAGCGCGATCGCGATGAGCTGCATCCAGGCGCTGCCGGTAGATACGATCAGCGCCGCCGCGCCGGCGGCGATCAGGGCACGCGTCGCATCCGGCGCCAGTTGCCGCACCATGCCCAACAGACCGTGTGCGACCACGACCACGGCAACCAACTTCAGGCCATGCACCGCCACCGCGCCCAAGCCGTGCCCGAGCTGCGGCGCCAGCGCGGCGAAGCCGACCATCAACAGCGCCGATGGCAGCGTGAACGCGATGAAGGCCGCAAGCGCTCCGAGCCAGCCGCCGCGGAACAGCCCGATCGCAAACCCCATCTGGCTACTGGCCGGCCCCGGCAGAAACTGACACACGGACAACAACTGCGCGAAGCGAGCATCGTCCAGCCACCCTCGCCGCGTCACGAACTCCTCGCGGAAGTAAGCCAGATGAGCGATCGGGCCGCCGAACGAGGTCAGGCCCAGTCGCAAGAACACCCGGAATACTTCGCTCGCCGAGCCCGGACTTGGCGAGTCGTTGGGGGCTAAATCGGACAACAGCGGCTCACTTCGAAAGCGAAGACAGACGCCATGCTACCAACACGCATGTGCCTGTTAGCGCCGGCTGCCCGCGGAGATTTGTAGCTTCGAACACCCCCATCGCCCGGAACCATCGACAAATGCATTGCCTGGACTTGATCATGCCGGTGACCCCAGTGGCCCATCAGATGATTGAGTGGCTTGCGATATAGAGCCCCGCTATCGCCTTTGCGCAGATTCCGGGAGGATCACGACCCACTAGCCGGACTAGACGTCGGCTCACCTATCAGCGCCCGTCACCCACCAATCCGAGCCATGGCGCTTGGCGCAGGATCGCCTTCTTCGATATGCCCGCCGGCGGCTACCAGACTCAACCGAAGCAGATCGCGACACAATCCGCCGATCACTTCTCACGCATTTTTTTCTCCCACCTGCGCGGCACTGGAGAGCACCCGCGTTGAGGAGCCCAAGGTTCACCGTGCTTTATGTGCACCCAGACCTAGCCATATCCGTGCTCCACCGCCGAGCTTGGCTCGACCGACTTCCTTACCTTCGTAGCCACTTCGCCAACTGAGCGCTTGTGGGACATATCCTCCGATCCGGGCGCGTCCAGATCGGCATGTTGGAAAACAAACTCCGCCACAGCCAGTACCCGCTCCCATGAGGCAATTGATTCACCCGCCAGCCGGCCATAGCAGTTTCGTAATTCGGATTGGATCTGTATCGGGGGCTTGTTCCGCAATGTGGCTTCGATGCCCACCGCGATGGATGCCAGAAGCTCCCTGCCGCTAAAAAGATGGGCGCACGGTAGCTGCTGCGCGTTCGCCAGCCAGAATGCTCGAACCGCTTCTACATCGATGGCGCGCTCTCGGTAGTCCGCCGACGGGACAGGCGGAGTCTGATGGATCGATGGATTGCGACTTGATTTTGATGAGCGCATCGTCGAAGACGTGTCGGCTATCGGCGAACGCGATCGCTCCGCTACTTCCAGGTAAACAAGACCGAAGCGATCGAATTCCTCGGCCGTGAGCAACTTGGGTCGCCTCCCCACCAGCCACGAATATCGAATACGGATGCTTGTATCGCTCTCCTCCATGACCCTTACGTTCTTGGCCAAGGGCAGCAGCTCGAATGCCGCCAGAGCCAGATCGCGAAGCGAGATATAGGCAAGGGTTGAATTGACCCCGCGCTGCAGGGTCACGACATGTCGGTTCATGGCATCCCTCATCGGGAATGAGGCGGAACGCAGGCGCCATGAACTAGGGCGGGTGCGGAAAGCCGGAGGTCGGCTACTTGCACGATCAGCTGATTCGACCTTACACCCCTTTTCGAAGCGCCGCGTGACGGCCAGCACGTCCCACGTCCTGCAATACGGGTTCAGACTCAGAGCCGCTTGCCGAACAAGTACGCATTTGTACTGAACATAGACGTCTTCCGCCTATTCACCCTGCAGCGAGTAGCGCCAACACAAGTCTCAGGCATCTGATGAGACAGTAAAACCGGGATGCGCAACGGCGATTCGCAAGCCGTCCGACACGTGCGCGCAAACTTGGTTCGAGCTTCCAACAGGCCCGCCGCGCCCGCCTTTACACCATCTATCTGTAGTGCCTGCCGGCGCCCGCGCTGGTAGATCGCTCGACTTCGAGTCCCATCCTGGCCAAGCGCATCGCGAGTTTCGCGAACTGTTCTCCGAGTTCGCCGCGCTCACCGAATCCGATCCGTCGATGATTCATTTACAGGAAAGCGCCTATCGCGAAACGACAAGGCGTTCGGGCGGACACAAGTCGCCGCAGATGCGATAGCGGTACGGCCATGAAGTACCTATCGTGGAACCTGCCGCAGAGCGCGAATTTTCCCAGGAATTTTTCCGGGACAAGAAAAAAGGCGCTTAGGGTTAGCCCTAAGCGCCTGTTTTAATTGGTGGGTCGTGAAGGATTCGAACCTTCGACCAAAAGATTAAAAGTCTGATTGACTTAGCTTTTGAATCAATAGCTTAGACCCTTCATTTTTACCGAAGACCCGCAGATAAGGCGTTATCAGACAGCCTAATTTTCCCGACCCTAACGCAAGCCCTGATCGGGCCCGCACACCGTTAGGAATGGGCCTTCGGGTTTCCGATACCCGCTGGCGTCGCGTTTGATTGGCTACAAAGTCCGCACGCAGATCATTGTCACAGCCACTCGCACGAAACGATAAACCACGCATTCCCCTCTTCCACCTGTTCTAACAGGCTGTTGAGAAAATACTCCACCGCCATCGCACGATGGGCTCGTTGTATGGATCGATAGACCCAGCACACCGCCCCTCAGACGACAGATCAACTCTTTGCGGGTCATTCGCTCAGATCGGGGTTGGTGTACATCGGCTAATGCTCACCGGCCGAATCAGGTGTACGCAGCGAAAGCAAATCCCACTGCGATGCCGCACCATCGCATCGTGATGCGATGGTGCGGCACTTGCTCTGCTACTAGCGTGAAGCTGAGGGCGTTCTCCAAACAGAATCAGCAACCGCCTTCACTCCTGTCAGAACGATTCGACGTCGGCGTCCGGCTCTAGCTATTAGGGCTGCGGGAAACCGCCCAACGCCACCATTCTTTAGTTCGATCACAAGGAGATATCTCATGCTCGCAAAGCATAATCAGTTTCGGAAGTCGTTCGCCGTCGTGCTATTGGCCGCTTCGGCCTTGATCGGCCTGCCTGCTTGGGCTGCTAACGACCCAGCTCGTACTGCACCGGGTTACATCAACGTTATGGAGGCTGGGTGGGGTGCCGACTCGGTGTCGATCGAACTTACCTCTCCCATCATCAATCCGGCTGGATGCCCTATCTGGCTTTCCGGCTATGTCTCGGACGTCCAAGACCCAGGACGTGGGCTCTACCACGATATCCTGAGAGAAGCTTGGGTTTATGGGCGTAGGGTTGAGTTACTGATCAGCGGGGTGCCAGGGGATTGCCCCTCCGGAAAGCCCCGGATCATTTCAGTCAGAGTCGTCCGCTGATGGACAAAGAAGATGGTAAGGGCGATGAATCGCCCTTACCTTTTCCCTTTTAATAGACTAGAAATGGTTCCAGGTTGATTTTCATCGAACGAAACGTGTCGCTGAGGTGGACAAGGGTCCTTCAACCCATTGTCCGGAAAACTTATAGATCGATCTCGTGCACTTCCCCGTCACAGTTCGTGACGCGAGCGTGTATGAGCTTGCGACCTTGATAGGTGTACTCCATGAGCCAGACCTGCGCGCCGTCTTTCTTGCCGTTGGGCAAGTACAGGAGCAAATTGCGGAAGTTATCGACACCCTTAGCAGCGCGTCGATATCGGCCTGATCCTGCGCAGCATCGTTGACGTACATGATGAAACCGGCGTGACTGCCATTGAGGTAATACTTGCGCCGGAACAACGTCGCCGATTCGTTGAGCAGAGCCGATTGCAGCACGCTCGCGCACCACGGCACCCCGTGCTCTTGATTGATGTCCGGTTCCATGACGTGGAAAACGCTGTCGGTCGCGTACCCATGTTCATTCGCTCAGCTCCGGATGAAGAAGTATTTGCCATCGCCCAGGCCGCGCCGAACGAATTTCCCGAGCGCGTGTTTCAGCGCCAACGGCTTACGGCTCCGTGCGTCGCGACGCGCAGATGCAACAGCGATATGAAGTAACTATCGTGAAACCTGCTGCCGAGCGCGAATTTTCCCGGGACAAGAAAAAAGGCACTTAGGGTTCGCCCTAAGTGCCTCTTTTATTTGGTGGGTCGTGAAGGATTCGAACCTTCGACCAAAAGATTAAAAGTCTTCTGCTCTACCGACTGAGCTAACGACCCGAAGTGGTGCGATTCGGTCCCTGGCGCTGCGCCGGGCCGGGCATTCTAACAAAGCTTGCGCCGCCGGTCAGGCCCCCCGGCGATTCGCGTTCAGTGGCGCGGCGCGGGCGGGGTCAGACGTAGTGCGTGGGATCGGGCACGCCGGCGGCGTTGAAGCCTTCGGCGCGCAGGCGGCAGGCGTCGCAGTGGCCGCAGGCGCGGCCGGCGTCGTCGGCCTGGTAGCACGAGACGGTCTGGCTGAAATCCACGCCCAGGCGCAGGCCTTCGCGGACGATGTCGGCCTTGCTCATGAACTGCAGCGGGGCCTGGACGCGCAGTCCGGCGCCTTCCACGCCGGCCTTGGTCGCCAGGTTGGCCAGGCGCTCGAAGGCTTCCACGAACTCGGGGCGGCAGTCGGGGTAGCCGGAGTAGTCCACGGCGTTGACGCCGCAGAAGATGTCGTTGGCGCCGAGCACTTCGGCCCAGCCCAGGGCGATCGACAGCATGATGGTGTTGCGCGCCGGGACGTAGGTGACGGGGATGTCGTCCTTGGCCGCGGCGATGCCGATGGCGTGGCCGTCGTTGTCCAGCGGGACCGAGATGGTCTCGTCGGTCAGCGCCGAGCCGCCGATGCTGCGCAGGTCCACGCTGACGGTCTTGTGCGCGACCGCGCCCAGGGACACGGCGACGCGCGCGGCGGCGTCGAGTTCGGAGGTGTGGCGCTGGCCGTAGCGCACGCTCAAGGCGTGCACGGCGAAGCCCTGTTCGCGCGCGATGGCGATGACGACGGCGGAGTCCATGCCTCCGGAGACTAGAACGACGGCGTTTTTCATGGGGGCGGGCTCTGGGGCGGGAATCGGGAATCGGGAATCGGGAATCGGGAATCGGGAATCGGGAATCGGGAATCGGGAAAGGCTAAACCGGCTTGTTGGTGGTTTGCTCGTTATTTCTGCGAACGCGGCTTCGCTTTACTTCGGCGGAGCCGAGCATCCAGGGCTGCGTCGCGACATGGCGCTGAAGTCACTGGATTCCCGCTTTCGCGGGAATGACGAGCGAAAAAAGCCGGCGATCTGGAACGTAGCAGCGCGTTGCAATGCAGCGCTTCGGAACGGGACGGCCTCGCTTCAACGCATCCCGAATCCCGAATCCCGAATCTCCAATCCCGGCTAAAACCTACCTTCCCGGCTCGTCGTTCCAAAGAATCTTGTGCAACTGCAGCTGGAAGCGCACCGGCAGGCGATCGGCGACGATCCAGTCGGCCAGGTCGCTGGGCTTGATCTGGGTGAAGCTCGGCGAGAACAGGACGTCGCAGATCGCGGTCAGGCCGTGCTCGGCGACGATAGCCTTCGACCACTCGTAGTCTTCGCGGCTGCAGATCACGAACTTGATCTGGTCGTGCGCGGTCAGCAGCGGCAGGTTGCTCCACAGGTTGCGGTGGGCTTCCTTGGAATCGGGGGTCTTGATGTCCAGCACCCGCGAGACGCGCGCATCGACCGGGCCGATGTCGATCGCGCCGGAAGTCTCCAGCGAGACCTCGTAGCCGGCGTCGCACAGCTTCTGCAGCAACTGGATGCAGCGCTTCTGCGCCAGCGGCTCGCCGCCGGTCACGCAGACGTGGCGGGCGCCGTGTTGGGCGACCTCGGCCAGGATGGCTTCGAAATCCCACCATTCGCCGCCGTGGAAGGCGTAGGCGGTGTCGCAGTACTGGCAGCGCAGCGGGCAGCCGGTCAGGCGCACGAATACGGTCGGCCAGCCGATGCTGTTGGATTCGCCCTGCAGCGACAGGAAGATTTCGGTCAGCCGCAGGCGCTCGGACGGCGCCTCGGCCGTCTGGGTGACAACGGCGTTCATGGGAAACCTTAGTTGCGCAGCCGGCTCAGCTGGATCGCGTTGAGGCGATCGGAGGCTGTGCGGGCCGCGTCGGTGCCGGGATAGCGGGTCGCGACGTCGGCGAGCGTGCGCTCGGCGGCATCGACCTGTTTCAGGCCGAACTGGGCCAGACCGACCTTGAGCAGGGCGCCGGCGGCCTTGTCGTGGGTCGGATAGCGATCGAGCAGAGCCTGAAACTGCTCCTGCGCGAGCTGGTAATTCTGCGTGACGTAATAGCTTTCGCCGAGCCAGTACAACGCGTTCGGCGCATACGTGCCGCCCGGGTGCGCGGCCAGGAATTCCTGGAACAGCCGCGCCGATTCGACGTACTGCCCGGCCTTGAGCGCGCCGAAGGCGGTGTCGTAGGCGGCGCGTTCGTCGCCGCTCTGGGCGATCAGGCCCGGATCGCCGTGCACGCTCGGCGGGGTGTCCCTCACCGCCGCGGGCGGCGGTGTCGGAGCGGACGCCTGCGGCGGACCGGCGGCGGGCGCCGCGGGCGCGCCGGCACCGCCTTCGAGACGGTTGAGGCGGTTGTCGGTGTCCAGGTACTGGGCTTTGCTGCTGTCCTGCAACTGCTTGTTTTGCTGCTGCAGTTCTTCGATCTGCGAGCGCAAGGCCTGCATTTCGGTCCGCAGTTGGGTGACCTGGTTGAGCAGGTCGAGATTGGCCTGATTGTCCGAAGCGCGCTGCTCGAGCACCGCGACGCGGTCGGCCAGGCTGGCGCGCTGGGCAAAAGCGGGCGTGGCGGCCGTCGAGGCCGCCACGATCGCCAAGGCTAGTGCGAATTTACGCATCGCTGATAAGCCTTCGTTGTATAGCGTGGATGTTTACGACCGCGGCTTACTTGGCGGTGTAGACGATCTCGACGCGACGGTTCTTGGCCCAGCAGTCTTCGTTGGACTCGGTGCACACCGGGCGCTCTTCGCCGTAGGAGGTCACGGTGATCTGGCTGCCCGAGGCGTTGTTGGCCTGGATCGCCGAGGACACCGCCTTGCCGCGGCGCTCGCCGAGGCCGAAGTTGTACTCGCGGCTGCCGCGCTCGTCGGCGTTGCCTTCCAGGGTCATGCGCGAGGACGGACGGTCGCGCAGGTACTTGGCGTGGCAGCCGACGATGGCCTGGAATTCCGGCTTCAGCGAATCCTGGTCGAGGTCGAAGTAGACCACGCGCTGACGCAGGCAGGCGTCGGTGTCGAGGTCGTTCGGGCCGTAAGCGCCGGAGGCGACCGGACCGTTATCGGAGGGCTGGCTGGTGGACGGGCCGGTGGTTTCGGTCGGCGGAACTTCCTTGACCTTCTTCGAGCAGGCGACGGCCGCGGTGCAGAGCACGGCGGCGAGCAAAATGCGGGCAGCGTTGTTCATGGGGTATTCCTCGTCAGTTTATAGCGTGGGGCAGGAGTCGTTCGGGGGTCAGCGGGCGAGCTGGCGCGATCTGCGCATGGGGTCGGCCGGCGCTTCAGCGCGGCAGCCGGTAAGGTCCCCAGGCCGGTTCGCGCACGTCGCCGTCCGCGAGCACCAGGCGCTGGCGCACCCGGGCATCGGCGGAAACGGCATACAGCACGCCACGGCGTCCTTCGCGCGCAGCATAAATGATCATGGAGGCATTCGGGGCAAAGCTCGGCGACTCGTCGAGCGAGCCGGGCGACAACGTGCTCCAGCGCGGCGAGCCGAGGCTGGAATCCATCATCGCGATGCGGTAGGTGCTGCCGGCGCCCTGCGCGGTGACGATCTTCTTGCCGTCGTAGGACACGTCGGCGCTGGCGTTGTAGCTGCCCTGGAAGGTCACCCGGGTGGCGCCGCCGCCGCTGGCGGCGACCACGTAGATCTGCGGCTTGCCGCCCCGGTCGGAGGTGAAATAGATCTTGCCGCCGTCGGCCGACCAGGTCGGCTCGGTGTCGATGGCGAAGTGGTTGGTCAGCTGGGTCAGCGCCTTGCTGCCCAGGTCCATCACGTAGATCTCCGGGTTGCCGCTGCGCGACAGGGTCAGGGCCAGGCGGCGGCCGTCGGGCGAGAACGCCGGGGCGCCGTTGATGCCGCGGAACTTGGCGATCAGCTCGCGGCTGCCGGTGCCGATGTTCTGGATGTAGATCGAGGAATTGCCGCCCTCGAAGCTCACATAGGCCAGCTTGTTGCCGTCCGGGCTCCACGACGGGGACACCAGCGGCTCGGGCGAGCGCACCACGGTCTGCGGGTTGTAGCCGTCGGAGTCGGCGACCATCAGCGCGAAGTTGCTGCCGCGGCCCAGGCCGGTGGCGGTCACGTAGGCGATGCGGGTGAAGAACGCGCCGCGCACGCCGGTGATCTTCTCGTACACCGCGTCGGCGATCTGGTGGGCGACATCGCGCATCGCGTTGGAGCGCGCGGTCAGGGCGAAGCCCAGCAGGCGCTGCTGCTTGGCCACGTCGAACAGCTCGTACTCGACCCGGTAGCTGCCGGCGCCGGCGTCGGCGACGCGGCCGACGACGATGTAGTCCTGGTTGAGCGCGCGCCAATCCGGATAGCTGATTTCGCTGCCCTTGGTCGGCTTGGCGGTCATCTGCTCGACCGGCAGGCCGCGGAACTGGCCGGAACGGTTGAGGTCGTTGCGCACCACTTCGGCGATGTCGGTCGGCGGCGCGGCGCCGCCGCCCTGGTAGGGCATCGGCACGACCGCGATCGGCGTGGCCGAGGCGTTGCCGCCGACGATGTCGATCTCCAACCCTTGCTGCTGGGCCGCGGCGGCGAGGGGAAGCAGGAGAGCCAGCAGTGAGGCCAGCCAGCGCAGGGATCGTTTCATCGGCACTCCGTGGGGTTCAACGGGGGTTTGTTCAGGTTCGGCATTGTTAACGCTGTTGAGTGAACGTGGGCTCAAAACCTGGGGTCAATTTGCATTTCCGGCAGGCTCGGTCGCCCCAACGGTCGTCAACGGCACGGATCGGCGCGGATTGGAGGCGAAAATTCGCGATCATCCGGACCGCTTCGGCACAACGCCGTTCGGCGGCCAGAGCGTCTCAGCGCTCCCGCAGACGCCTCCACCAGCGTTTGACCCGGCTGTCTTCCGCCTCGTCGGGCTCCTGCGCGCGCAGATTCAGCCGCAGCTGGCGCTGGAACACCTGTTCGTAGCCCTCGTACGGCAGCGGCTGGGCCGCCCGCACCGCCGCCAGCAGCGAGCTGCGGCCGGCCTCGTCGAGATCGCAGGGATCGACCGCCTTCACCGCCACCACCTGCCCGCCCGGCAACTGGCGCAGGTCGAGGGTGCAGGTGCTGTCGGCGGCGACGCTGGACGGCGGATGCCAGTGCTGCAGGATGTTTTCGCGCAGCAGCTCGTAATAGCGCAGCTGGTTTTGCGGCAGGCAGCGCTCGGGCTGCGAGCAGTCCGCGCCCATCGGCTCGGGACGGCGCGCGGCGGCCGGCGGCGCGAACGCGGCGACGGCCATCGCCGCCACGGCGGCGAGCCAGGCCAGGCGCGAATTCCGCGCGGCGGCGAAGGCGGCCATCAGCGGTCCTCGGCCTTGAAGTTGAGGTTGAGGTTGCGCGAGAACACTTTCTCGAAGCCGGCGTACGGCAGCGGCTGGGCCTTGAGCACGGCGGCCTCGATCGAACGCCGGCCTTGTTCGTCGTAGCCGCAAGGCTCGACCACTTCCACCGAGATCACGTTGCCGCCGGGCAATTGGCGGATGTTGAGCCGGCAGCCGGCGCCGATCGGCACGGTGTCCGGACGCGTCCACTTCTGCACGATCGCCGATTGCAGCGCGGCGGCGTAGCGCGCGGCCAGGCCGGCGTCCACGCCTTCGTTGCCGGCCGGCTGCGACGGCGACGGCGTCGCCGCGTTCTGGCTGGCGTTCGCGGCGCGCGCGTCGGCGAGCTGCTGCAGCTTCTGCTCGGCCAGACTGGTCTGCTTCTGCAGCTTGGCGCGTTCGGCGCGGATCTTTTCGAGTTCCTTGAGTTTTTCCTGCTGCTCGGCGGCCAGGCGCTGCTGTTGCTGCGCTTCTTCCTGGCGTTTTTGCTCGGTCAGATCGACCTGTTCCTGGCGCGCCTTGGCTTCCTGCACCTTCTGCTCTTCGGCGCGGTTGGGCGTGGGCGTGTCCACCACCTGCTCCTGGCTGGTGTCGTCGGGCACCGGGATGAAATCCTGCGGCGCCTGCTGCTGCGGCGCGGGCGCGTCCTGCGGCTTGGGCTCCGGGATCGGTTGCGGCAAGGGCGCCGCGTCTTCCGGCTCGGGCGTGGGCAGCGTTTCCACCGGCTTGGGACGATTGCGCAAGGTGCGCTGCATCGCCGCCGACAGGTCGCTGATGTCGGTGAGTTCGGAGGAAATCGGCGAGCCCGCGGCGGCCACCTGCTCGCTTTGCCAATTCCAGAGCATGCTCAGGAAAATGGCCACGATCAGCAGGCCGTGCAGCAGCACGGCCACGATCGCGGCTTGCGCGGTGTCGGCGCGGGTTTCCCTCATTGCGCCCGGCTCCGCTGCTCGGGCTGGCTCATCAGGCCGACTTTTTCCACGCCGGCGTCCTGCAGCACCTTCATCGCGTCGAAGACTTTCTGGTAATTGGCCGTGCCTTCGGCGGCGATGAACACCTGCAGCTTGTCCTTGCCGTTCTGCTTGACCAGGGCGCCGATCTTGGTCGCCAGGGTGTCGCGGCTGACGGCTTCGTTGTTGCCGGCCTTCAGCGCCAGGAAGTAGTGGCCGTCCTTATCGACGCTGACCACGATCGGATCGTTCTTGGCGTCGATGGACTTGACGTTGGACTTGGGCAGCTCGACGTCTACGCCCAGGCTGAGCAAGGGCGCGGTGACCATGAAGATGATCAGCAGCACCAACATCACGTCGATGTAAGGCACGACGTTGATCTCGGCCTTGAGCTTGCGTTTGCGCGGGCGGCGGATAGCGGTGCCGGACATGGCGGATTCCTCGTCGGTTGCGCTCGATTTACGGCGAGCGCAGCGGTCGCGCTGAGCGCGGGCTGGGCGGAGTGGCGATCGGCGCGGGCCGCATCACTCGTCCAGGTGCGACTGCCGCTGCAGGATCGAGGAGAACTCTTCCGAGAACGCGTCGTACCGCACCGCCAGACGCTCCACGCCGGTGGCGAAACGGTTGTAGGCCCACACCGCCGGGATCGCCACGAACAGGCCCATCGCGGTGGCCAGCAGCGCCTCGGAGATGCCCGGGGCGACGTCGGCGATGCCGACCTGCTTGGTGGTGGACACCAGCGAATGCATCGTCACCATGATGCCGAACACGGTGCCGACCAGGCCGATGTAGGGCGAGGTCGAGCCGATGTTGGCCAGCAGTTCCAGGTTGTGTTCGAGCCCGTCGAGCTCGCGCGAACCGGTCGCGCGCATCGCCCGCTGGGCGCCTTCGAGCTGGGCGCGGGCATCGACGCCGCGACGCTGGCGGATGCGGTTGAACTCGCGGAAGCCGGCTTCGAAGATGGCCTCCAGGCCGCCGATCGAGCGCGCGCGCTCGGTGGTGCCGGCATACAGCTTGGACAGCTCCGCGCCCGACCAGAAGCGTTCTTCGAAATGGTCGGCCTCGGACCTGGCGCGGCGGATCACCTTCCACTTGCGGAAGATGATGAACCACGAAGTGATCGAGGCGACCACCAGCAGGGCCATGATGAGCTGGACCGGCAGGCTGGCCTTGATCACCAGATCCCACAGATTGAAGCCGGCGGTGGCCGTGGCGGCCGCCGCGGCGCCTTGCGTCACGGCCTGGGCGGCTTCCTCCGGCAGGGCTTGCACAGTCGTGGCCAGAAGCGCGATCAGCGATGACGTCATGCTTGGTTCTCCGTAGCCCGATACGCGGGCCTGTGATGGGGCAGCGCGGTCCGTGGGGAGTCAACGAGCCGCGGGGTGTGGAGGGGTCGAACGGTAATTTGGTGCGGAAGTTTTTACAGCGAAGTTCGTGAAGCGCGGTGCAAGGCGCCGGGCGGGCCGCGGATGCGCTCAGCCGCCGTCGCCGGGCGCTTCCTGCGCCTGCAGTTGCGCCAGCAACGCGGGCGGGATCGCGCACGGACGCCAATGCTCGGCGTCCACCGCGGCGACCCGTACCTCGGCGCTGATCAGCATCTCCGCGCCGCGCCGCACGGTCTGCGCGAAGATCAGGCTGGCGCGGCGGCAGCGCCGCAGTTCCACCGTGACCTCCAGCGCATCGTCCAGCCGCGCCGGCTTGAGGAAGCCGATCTGCATGCCGGCGACCACGAACAACAGCCCGTGGTCGCGGCGCAAACCGTCCTGGCCGTAACCCAGCGCACGCACCCATTCGCTGCGCGCGCGCTCCAGAAACGCCAGATATTGGGCGTGATACACCACGCCGCCAGCATCGGTATCTTCCCAATACACGCGTGTCGGCCAACTGAATAGCCGGGAATTGGGAATCGGCAATGGGGAATCGGAAGTCAAGAGCCGCTCCTGTTGAGGCGGGAGTCGGAAATCGGGGATGAGGGATCGCGGATCAAGAGTCAGGCTCCTGGGCCATCGGCAAGGGCATCAGAACAGTTCTCCCGATTCCCCATTCTCGATTCCCGATTCCCGTGGCGGCTTCAGGCCCATCAGGCGGTAGGCCTTGGGCGTGGCCATGCGGCCGCGCGCGGTGCGGATCAGGTAGCCCTGCTGGATCAGGAACGGCTCGATCACGTCTTCGAGCGTGCCGCGCTCCTCGCTCAGCGCCGCGGCCAGCGATTCCACCCCGACCGGGCCGCCGTCGAAGGACTCGATGATGGTGCGCAGCAGGCGCCGGTCGAGATCGTCGAAGCCTTCCGGATCGATCTTGAGCATGAGCATGGCCGCATCGGCGGTGGCATGGTCGATGACCCCGCCGGCGCGGACCTGGGCGTAGTCGCGCACGCGCCGCAGCAGGCGGTTGGCGATGCGCGGGGTGCCGCGCGAGCGCCGGGCGATCTCGGCCGCGCCCTCGGGCACGCAGGAAATCCCGAGGATCTGCGCCGAGCGGCGCACGATCCGGGTCAGTTCCTCGGCGTTGTAGAACTCCAGGCGCTGGGTGATGCCGAAGCGGTCGCGCAGCGGCGCGGTCAGCAGGCCGGCGCGGGTGGTCGCGCCGATCAGCGTGAACGGCGGCAGGTCGAGCTTGATCGAACGGGCCGCGGGGCCTTCGCCGATCATGATGTCGATCTGATAGTCCTCCATCGCCGGATACAGCACTTCCTCGACCACGGGCGAGAGGCGATGGATTTCGTCCACGAACAGCACATCGTGCGGCTGCAGATTGGTCAGCAGCGCGGCCAGGTCGCCGGCTTTCTCGATCACCGGGCCGGAGGTCTGGCGCAGATTGACGCCCAGTTCGTTGGCGATGACGTGGCTCAGCGTGGTCTTGCCCAGCCCGGGCGGCCCGAAGATCAGCACGTGATCGAGCGCCTCGCCGCGTTGCTTGGCGGCCTCGATGTAGATCTTGAGCTGCTCGCGCACCGGCTGCTGGCCCAGGTACTCGTCCAGGCGCTTGGGCCGGATCGAGGCCTCGATGGCGTCGTCTTCGCGGGTGGCGCCGGGAGCGAGGATGCGTGGATCGTTCATGCGGATATGTTCGCATGGGACGGGGGGCGCGGGCAGGACTGGATGAAGGTTCGGCGCTGCCGATCGACGAAGCCGCGTAAATAAGCCCCCTTTTGAAAAAGGGGGCGGGCGCCCGTCGTGCTTGCGGCGATGCGATGCCTTTGGGGCGCCGGAGGATTTGCTGTTGCGGCGCTTCGTGAAAAGCGAATCCCCCTGCCCCCCTTTTTCAAAGGGGGGAATCGGCTTCGGGGATGCGGGTGGGCGGGGTCAGATCTCGACCTGGGCGCCCAACTCCACCAGCCGATTGCCCGGAATCCGGAAGAACCCCGTGGCCGGCGCGGCATTGCGATGCATGAAGGCGAACAGGCGGTCGCGCCAGATCGGCATGCCGCGGTGGCGGCTGGCGACCACGGTTTCGCGGCTGGCGAAGTACGTGGTCTCCATCGGATCGAAATAGATGCCGCCGGCGTCGCAAGAGCGCATCAGCGCCAACGGCACGTCGGGCACTTCCATGAAACCGAAGCGGATCAGCACGCGATAGAAATCGTTGCCGATCGATTCGATCTTGAGCCGCTTCTCCAGCGGCGCGTGCGGCATGCCGAGGGTTTCCACGGTCAGGAACACGTTGCGCTGGTGCAGCACCTTGTTGTGCTTGAGGTTGTGCATCAGCCCGTGCGGGACCACGTCCTTGTCGGCGGTCATGAAGATCGCCGTGCCCGGCACGCGCACCGGCGGCGCCAGCATCAGCCCGGGCAGGAAGCTGTCGAGCTGGATGCCTTCCTTGCGCACTTCCTCGTGCAGCAATTCGCGGCCGCGGCGCCAGGTGCGCATCATCGTGAACAGGATCAGGCCGAGCAGCAGCGGGAACCAGGCGCCGTCCATGAACTTGATGATGTTGGCGTAGAAGAACGCCACGTCCACCAGCACGAACACCGCCGCGAGCAGCCAGAACAACGGCGCCGGCACGCGGCTGTTGGCGCGCAGGTAGATGATCATCAGCACGCTGGTGATCAGCATGGTGCCGGTCACCGACACGCCGTAGGCGGTCGCCAGCGCGGTGGAACTGCCGAAGCCGACCACCGACACGATCACCAGCGCCAGCAGCATCCAGTTGACCGTCGGAATGTAGATCTGGCCGATGGTGTCGCGCGAGGTGTGCTTGATCGCCATGCGCGGGATGTAGCCCAGCTGCATGGCCTGGCGCGCGACCGAATAGGCGCCGGTGATGACCGCCTGCGAGGCGATCACCGTGGCCGCGGTGGCCAGGCCGATCATCGGGAACAGCGCCCATTGCGGCACCGCCTCGAAGAAGGGATTGGCGACCGCCGCGGGCCTGTTGAGCATCAGCGCGCCCTGGCCGAGGTAGTTCAAGGTCAGCGCCGGCAAGGCGAAATAGGTCCAGGCCAGGCGGATCGGCCATTTGCCGAAGTGACCCATGTCGGCGTACAGCGCTTCGCCGCCGGTCACCGCCAGCACCACCGCGCCGAGCACGAACACCGCATGCCAATTGTGTTCGGCGAAAAAGCGCATGCCCCACACCGGGTTCAGCGCCTTGATCACCTGCGGCGCCTCGACGATGTTGTACACGCCGATCGCGCCGAGCGCGAAGAACCACACGATCATCACCGGGCCGAAGGCCTTGCCGACGACTTCGGTGCCGAAGCGTTGCGCGATGAACAAGATCACCAGCACCACCACGGTGATCGGCACGACGAAGCGATCCAGGTGCGGCGCCGCCACTTCCAGGCCTTCCACCGCCGACAGCACCGAGATCGCCGGGGTGATCACGCCGTCGCCGAAGAACAGCGAGGCGCCGAAGATGCCGAGAATGCCGATGATGTAGACCGCGCGGGGGTTGTGCCTGACCGTGCGCTGGGTCAGCGCGGTCAAGGCCATGATGCCGCCCTCGCCGTCGTTGTCGGCGCGCATGATCACCGCCACGTACTTCAAGGTCACCACGATCATCAGCGACCAGAACACCAGCGACAGGATGCCGAGCACGGTGTGCTCGTTCGGCACCAGCCCGTAATGCGGCGAGAACGCTTCCTTCAAGGTGTACAGCGGGCTGGTGCCGATGTCGCCGAAGACGACGCCGATCGCGCCGGCCACCAGGCCGGCCATGCCGGTCTTGGCGTGGCCGCCGGCGCCGTCGGCGTGAGCATGGGATGGCTTGCTGACGGACATGGGGTTTCCCGGGATGGACGCGGCCCGGCGAACGGGCGCTGCGCTGCGCGAACTCTAGCGCTTTATGGATGACGCCGATGCGGCAAGCCGGGCCGGCGCGGCGCGAACCGCGTCACAGCCCCGGCCTGGACCGGCGCTCAGATTTCGACCTGGGCGCCCAGCTCGACCAGCCGGTTGCCCGGAATGCGGAAGAAGCCCGTGGCCGGCGCGGCGTTGCGATGCATGAAGGCGAACAGGCGGTCGCGCCAGATCGGCATGCCGCGATGGCGGCTGGCTACCACGGTTTCGCGGCTGGCGAAGTAGGTGGTGTCCATCGGATCGAAATAGATGCCGCCGGCATCGCACGAGCGCATCAGCGCCAGCGGCACGTCGGGCACTTCCATGAAGCCGAAGCGGATCAGCACGCGGTAGAAGTCGTTGCCGATCGCCTCGATCTTGAGCCGCTTTTCCTTCGGCGCATACGGAATGCCGAGGGTTTCCACGGTCAGGAACACATTGCGCTCGTGCAGCACCTTGTTGTGCTTGAGGTTGTGCAGCAGCGCGTGCGGCACCACGCCCTTGTCGGCGGTCATGAAGATCGCCGTGCCCGGCACGCGCGCCGGCGGCGCCAGCATCAGGCCGGGCAGGAAGCTATCGAGCTGGATGCCTTCCTTGCGCACTTCCTCGTGCAGCAGCTCGCGGCCGCGGCGCCAGGTGCGCAGCAGGGTGAACACGACCAGGCCGAGCACCACCGGGAACCATGCGCCCTGGAAGAACTTGGCGCCGTTGGCGACGACGAAGCCGACATCGACGATGAAGAACACCACGCACAGCGGCAGCACCCACTTGCGCCAGCGCGGCCACAGCGCGCGCGCGACCAGGGCCAGCAGCAGGGTGTCGATCAGCATCGTGGTCGCGACCGAAATGCCGTACGCGGTCGCCAGCGCGGTCGAGCTGCGGAACGCCAGCACCACGCCGATCACCGTGATCGCCAGCACCCAGTTGATGTACGGCACGTAGATCTGGCCGATGGTGTCGCTGGAGGTGTGCTTGATCTGCATGCGCGGGATATAGCCCAGCTGCATGGCCTGGCGCGCGACCGAATACGCGCCGGTGATCACCGCCTGCGAGGCGATCACCGCCGCCATCGTCGCCAGCACGATCATCGGGTACAGGGCCCACGACGGCACCGCTTCGAAGAACGGATTCTTGACCGCTTCGGGATGGTGCAGCACGAACGCGCCCTGGCCCAGGTAGTTGAGCATCAGGCACGGCAGCACCATCGTGTACCAGGCGTAGCGGATCGGCTTGGCGCCGAAGTGGCCCATGTCGGCGTACAGCGCTTCGCCGCCGGTCACCGCCAGCACCACCGCGCCGAGGATCAGCACCGAGTGCGAGCCGTGTTCCATGAAGAAGCGCACGGCCCACATCGGGTTCAGCGCCTTGAATACTTCCGGGCCCTGGATGATGTTGTGGATGCCGATCGCGGCCAGCGCGATGAACCACAGCATGGTGATCGGCCCGAACACCTTGCCGACTTTCTCCGTGCCGAAGCGCTGCGCCATGAACACCATCACCAGGATCAACACGGTGATCGGCACGATGAAACGGTGCAGCCCGGGCGCGGCGACTTCCAGGCCCTCGACCGCGCCGAGCACCGAGATCGCCGGGGTGATGACGCTGTCGCCGAAGAACAGCGACGCGCCGAAAATGCCGAGAATGCCGACCACGTAGGCCGAGCGCCCGCCCTTGGCCAGCGTGCGCTGGGCCAGGGTCATCAGCGCCATGATCCCGCCTTCGCCGTCGTTGTCGGCGCGCATGATGATGGTCACGTACTTCATCGTGACCACGATCATCAGCGCCCAGAACACCAGCGACAGGATGCCGAGCACGGTGTCGTGGTTGCCGGTCAGGCCGAAATGCGGCGAGAACGCTTCTTTCAGCGTGTACAGCGGGCTGGTGCCGATGTCGCCGAAGACCACGCCGATCGCGCCGACAACCAACCCCGGAAGCCCGCGCCTGGACCCGTGATGGCCGGAGTCGTGTCCATTCGCGACCTTTTGGCCGTGAGCAGCTTTCTTCGGAGTAGAAGGAACAGTGGAAGACATTTCGCGTAGTTCCGTGGCGGAAGCCCGCCTTGGCTCAACGAAGCGCGGACTTTAGCGCTTTGCGGATGATGGCGGCGGCATCGTCGCCGGCGGCGACGGCGTCGCGCGCCATGCGCGCGGCTTCGGCCGGCTTGTAACCCAGTTGCTGCAGCGCGATCGTCGCCTCGCTCTGCGCGTCGGCGGGCACGCCGCCGTTGCCGCCGAGCGTCGCGCCGATGCCGGCCAGATCGGCCGCGCGGTCGCGCAGTTCGACCACCATGCGTTCGGCGGTTTTCTTGCCGATCCCGGGAATGCGCGTCAGCGCGGTGACGTCGCCGACCTGCACCAGGCGCGCGAATTCTTCCACCGGCACGCCCGACAGCACCGCCAGCGCAATCTTGGCGCCGATGCCGCTGACTTTCTGCACGTCGCGGAACAGGCGACGCTCGCCCTCGCGCAGGAAACCGTACAGCGACACGCTGTCTTCCTTTTGCGCGTAGTGGGTGAACAGGGCGACTTCGCGGCCGATATCGGGCAGGTCGTAGAACGTGCTCATCGGCGCTTCGAGCTCGTAGCCCACGCCGTGCACGTCGATGACCAGCCATGGCGGCTGCTTGTGCACCAGGATGCCTTTGAGACGACCGATCACGGTGAGACTCCAAACGCGGTATGCGGCACGCCGGGATCGGCGCGCCGCGAGGATTCAGGATTCGGACAATGCCGCCGGTGGGCGATTACGACAACGCGGCCGCGCGCGCGGGGCCCTACCCCGCACGCCGCGTACTTCGCGGCGATCCCCGTGTCGGCGATCATTTCAGGCCCCGCGCCTGCGCAACTGCTGGGTGGAAATACCGGTGCGCTGGGCCGTAGCACTCATGTGGGCATGGGTCAGCGCGACCGCAAGCGCGTCGGCGGCGTCGGCCTGCAGCTTCACTTCGGGAATATTCAGCAACAGCCGCACCATGTGCTGGACCTGCTGCTTGTCGGCCGCGCCGCGCCCCACCAGCGACTGCTTGATCACCCGCGGCGGGTATTCGGCGATCTTGATCCGCCGCCGCACCACCGTGGCCAGCGCCGCGCCGCGGGCGTGGCCGAGCTTGAGCGCGGAGGTCGCGGACTTGTCCATGAAGACGGTTTCGATGGCGACCTGGGCCGGCTGGAACTCGTCCAGGATCGCTTCCAGCCCTTCGCACAGCAGGCCCAGGCGCGAAGGGAAATCCTCCGCGTCCAGCAACTTCAGCGCGCAGGCGTGGACGAACGTGCAACGCCCGTCGCCGGCGACGTCGATGACGCCCAGGCCGGTGCGCTGCGAGCCTGGGTCGATCCCTAGGATTCGGACCGAAGCGGGACTCGGGACTCGGGACTCGGGACTCGAAATGCGTGGAGTGATGGACATGAGGGGCGAGGTTACGCCCGAACCCGCGCACGTGCGCCGATCGAGCGAAGCACCGCTTCGACCGAGTCCCGGGTTCCGGGTCCCAAGTCCCGGGAACTACGCATATGCGTCTTCACCCAAATCCGCGTTGGAGTAGACGCTCTGCACGTCGTCCATGTCTTCCAGCCAGTTCAGCAGCTTGACCACTTGCTGCGCAGTCTCGCCGCCGACGGCGATGTTGTTGTCGGCGCGATAGGTGACTTCCGCCTGCCCGGCGACCAGGCCGGCGGCGTCCATCGCCGCCTTGACCGCGGCGAAGGCGTCCGGCGAGGTCAGCACGTCGATCGAGCCGTCCTCGGCGTAGACCACGACATCGTCCGCGCCGGCGTCGATCGCCACCTCGGTGATCTTTTCCTCGTCCGCGCCGGCCTCGAACCACAGCACGCCGCGCTTGGCGAACATGAAGGACACCGAGCCGTCGGTGCCCAGGTTGCCGCCGAACTTGCCGAAGGCATGGCGCACGTCGGCGACGGTGCGGACCTTGTTGTCGGTCAGGCAGTCCACGATCACCGCCACGCCGCCCGGGGCGTAGCCCTCGTAGCGCATTTCCTCGTATTCCACGCCTTCCAGCGCGCCGGTGGCTTTCTTGATGGCGCGCTCGATCACGTCCTTGGACATGTTCGCCGACAGGCCTTTATCGACCGCGGTGCGCAGGCTCGGATTGCCGTTGGGATCGCCGCCGCCGCGACGGGCGGCCACGCTGATTTCGCGGATGATCTTGGTGAAGATCTTGCCGCGCCGCGAATCCTCGGCGTTCTTGCGTGCTTCGATCGACGGACCTCTACCCATGGCGTTACCGGCGTGTTGTATGAACAAGCCGGCGATTTTACCCGATCGGGTCAAGGCGCGGACTCGAAAACGAGGATTAATGCCGCCCGCGCCGCCGGCCCGGCCTCAGTCGCCGAAACGGCCGCGACGGAAGAACGCCTCGGCCATGCGCGCGGCCTGCGCCGAAAACAGCAGGCCGCTGTGGCTGGCCGGGATCACCGCGTGCGCGGCCAAACCGGGCAGGCGCGTCTCGGAAACCGCCACGGTGCCGTCGCTGTCGCCGTCGAAGCGGCCGAAATAGCGGCCCAGGCCGTGCGGGCTGCTGCCGGCGATCAACCCGACCTGGGCCTCGCCCCGCCACGGCGGGCAGCCGGTCTTGAGCAGATCCGCGGCGCGGCCCAGCGCCGGCGCGCTCCAGGCATGGCTCGCCAGGCCGTGGGCGGCGGCGCTGCCGAGCAGTGGCGAACCCAGGCAGACCACGCGCCGCACCGGCAAGTCGGGGTGATCGCTCAAGGCGCTCAGGGTCATCAGTCCGCCCAGGCTGTGCGCCAGCACATGGCCGGGGGCGCGCCGCAGGCTGTCGATCAGACGCGGAAGCGTCGCCTGCGGGCCGCCGCCGGCGCCGGCGTAGGCGAACACCTCCGGCTCGAACCCGGCCGCCGACAGCCGCGCGCCGAGCCAGGCCATCGACACGCCCGGCATCCAGATGCCGTGCAGCATCACGACCCTGCGAAGGCTGGGGGGTTTCGCCATATGCGTTCCTCGCTGCGGCTGCGGTCCGAGCAATATCGGGCCGCCGGGCTTGGTATCCAAGCGGCGCCGGGGCGGGCGGGAGCCGCGCAGGGTCGAACGCCGGGCTGGGTTCGCGAATCGCCGCGGCCGCTCGGTGCGGCGAGATCGATGCATGGGTCGAGCGCGGACACGGCGGCGCGCGGCCCGGCCCGGCCGCCGGCGTGACTGCGGCCGTCAGAAATCGCACAGTTTCACCGCACTCGAAGCGCCAGATCGCCCCTAGACTTCACCCCGGCCGGCGCACTCGGCCGGCCGACCTCGCTATAAAACGAAACAAATATTGAGGCAAGTTCGGCACATTTCGATTGAAATAGTGACGAATACCTGCAAAACGAAAGATAAAGAACGATAAACCCTGCATAGCGTGACTCAGGTCCGTTTGCCCGCGCATACAAGCGCCAGGATTCGCGCCACCCCTGGCCTGAGTCCTGCGCATGAGCCTCCGACACCCCGCCTCACCCGTCCTGACCGTTCTGGCTTCGGCCGCCGTGGCCGCGCTCGCGATAGTGTCCGCGCCGCTCGCCCACGCCGGCGAACTGCGCCCGGCGCAGAGCAGCGACGACCTGCCCAACCCGCATCGCGGCTTCCTGCTGTGGGGAACCACCGTCGGCGCCGACGGCGGCCTGCCGGACAATCTCTACGGCGCGTCGATGTACCAGATCTACGTGCCGTGGCGCGAGATCGAGAGCGCCGACCAGCAGTTCGACTGGGCCGGCTTCGAACAGCGCCACCTCGCGCCGATCCTGGCCGAGAACCCGAACGCGACTTTCATCCTGCGCCCGGTCGCGGACTATCCCGACGGCGTGAGCAACAACATCAGCTTCTATTTCAACAAGACCGAAGGCCAGCTCGAACGCGACTATCCGAAGTTCCTCGAACTGTCGCCGCTCAACGTCGTCGGCCACGACTACACCAGTTGCGGCGGCGACGGCCCGGGCCGCGCGCCGGAATACAACACGCCGCAGATGCGCGAGCAGTTGCGCCAGTTCGTGACCGCCTTCGGCCAACGCTACGACGGCGATCCGCGCATCACCGCGATCCATGTCGGCCTGCTCGGTTTCTGGGGCGAATGGCACACCTCCGGCTGCGAAGCCTGGGAACCGGACGCGACCACCCGCCAGATCGTGCGCGACGCTTACGCGGCCGCGTTCGTGCAGACGCCGGTGCACACGCGCTACGCGCGCGCCAGCGACCTGGGCGGCACGACCTTCGGCATCAGCGAGGATTTCTTCCCGTCCTTCACCGCCATGTGCAGCGCCTACAGCCCGAAGATGCCGCGTTGCGACGACACCGGCTGGTGGAATCTGGAATGGGGTTTCCGCAACGAAGTCCCGGCCGCGCGCAATAACTGGAAATCCAACCCGATCGGCGGCGAAAGCCCCTACGCCGACCAGAAGAAGACCTGGACTTCGCGCACCGCCAACATCGTCAAGATGCTCAAGGATTACCACTTCACCTGGCTCGGCCCGGCCGGTCAGCACGAGACCGCCGGTTACGCCAGCCAGATGCGCACGATCAAGCGCGCGCTGGGCTACGAGTTCACCGTGCGCCAGGTCAACTGGCCCGACAGCATGCGCGCCGGCGCCTCGATCCCGCTCAAGCTGAGCGTGGAGAACACCGGCTCGGCGCCGCTGTATCACCTGTATCAGACCGAGCTGCACTGGGTCGATGCCGGCGGCGCCACCCGCGCCAAGGCCGCTTTCGACTATCCCTTGAACACCTTGTTGCCGGGCGTGGCGCCGAGCCTGCTCGATCGCACCGCGACGGTGCCGGCCACGCTCGCGCCGGGCAGTTACTCGCTGCGTCTGGCGATCGCCGACACCGCCGCCGGCCGGCCCGGCATCGCCGCGCAGAACAGCGGCCGCGACAGCAGCGGCCGCCTGACCCTGGGGACGGTGACTGTCGCGGCGGCCCGCTGACACTGCGCGCCGGCGCCTCGCGCGGGCGCCGGCGCGCGGTTTCGTCCCGGACGCGCGGCGGATTCGAGGCGAGCCGGGTTACAAACGGTCAGCCAAGCCGAAGTTCGATCACAGTTCGATGGCAGCACGCAGCGACCCCGGGGAGACGGCGGATGACCACCGTCACGAAGCGCTGTAGAAAATAAAACCAGTCAAGCCCTTTGGAAAAAACCGGACAAACAAAAGAGTGATGCCCGTCAACTAAGCACAAGCCAGAAACAGCAAACCCTTGCTAGTGTGACGGCGAGCAAATATTAGAGGGCTGCGCCCGCTTCAGGATGCGCGCCACTCCCCGCCGACGGCAACGCGTAATGGCCCACAGCCACCCTGCCCTGCCCATCGTCAACGTCCTCGCCTCGGCCCTGCTGGCGGCGGTGGCGATGTACTCCGCGGCCCCGTCCTCCTGCCATCCGCGACGGCACGTGTCGTTGATCAATCCGATCCATCTGTATTTCGACAGGGTCGAAGCCCAGCTCCAACACGACTACCCGCTGCTGCTGCGCTGGGCGCCGGACAAGCTGATCAGCCAGGGCCGCATCGATTGCCGCTGCGATCAGATTCCCAGCGACCCGGGCCTGACCCACGGTGTGTCGCAAATGCGCAAACAACTACGCAGTTTCATGCGCGGTTTCGGCTGAGGCCAACCACCGTCGCCCCTGCCGCCGCGCAGGCGTTCACGCCCGGGTTCCGCTTCGAAGACGCCGCCGCTCACATAAGCCGAAAACGCCATAAGACCGTGCGATGACGCCGGTGCGATCCGCGTGCGCAGTCACGTTTGCGGCCGCGGCCGGCTTCTAGATTCCGGCCACGCCCAACGAGGGCGATCACCAGGGAGTCGGTATGAATCGATCGTCGTGGTTTCTGGCGTTGGGCCTCGCGCTCGCGCCCTGCCTCGCCGCACACGCAGCGCCGCCGCGGGTCACCAATGGCCTGGTCGGCGAATGGCATCTGGATCTGTCGGGCACCACCGCTTACGACACCAGCGGCTACGGCCGCAACGGCACCGTGCTGGGCGGATCGGCCTCGTCGTGGGGCTGGCTGAACACTTCGGCCGACCTGAGCGGCGGCAAGTACGTCGAGGTTCCCAATTCCTCGAACCTCAACTTCGGCACCGGCAGCTTCACCCTCGCCGCGTGGATCCGCATGGCCGCGCCGGGCTCGTCCGGGGTGAAGACCCTGATCGAGAATCGCGGCGGCGGCAGCGGCCGCGGCTACGCGTTCGGCGTCGATCAAGGCCGCAACGTGCTGCTGCAACTCAACGACGGCACCACCTGGGCCAACTACGTCTCCGACGGCAGCCTGAGCATGGCGCCCAACCGCTGGCATCACATCGCCGCGGTGGTCAACCGCAGCAGCGCGCCGTACACCATCTCGTTCTACATCGACGGCCGCCGCACCACCGCGCAGCCCTCGCCGATGCTGGCCAACATCGACAACACCGTCCTGCCGTTCCAGATCGGCGGACACATGAGCATCCCGTCGTATCGCTTCAGCGATCGCGTCGACGAAGTGCTGGTCTACAACCGCGCGCTGCCGGCCGACGCCACCGGCGGCCTGGGCGACATCATGTTCGCCGGCCGCACCAACTTCCAGCCGACCTACTGGAACGACGGCAGCACCCGCCAGCGCAACAACAACTGCTACAACTACGCCAACAACAAGAGCACCAACACCTTCGCCCAGCCTGGGCGCGCGGCCGGCGGCATGTACACCTCGTTGACCTGCGCGGCGGTGCGCGCGGCGGCCGAACGCGACGGCCTGGAACCGGTCGCCGACACCCTGATCAACGCCAGCAGCTACAAGAACATTTCCGCGCTGGTGGTCGGGCCCAACTACGACTACCACTGGTACCGTCGCGACGCCAACGGCAAATGGACGCACAAACCCGGCCGCACCGCGGCCACCAACCGCGACAACTCCGGCAACGAAATCACCGATCCGCGCACCGCCAATCGCGGCGCGTACACGGACTTCTGCGGTTTCTACCGCGTGTGGTCCGACAGCATCGAGGGCAGCGGTCATGAACAAGTCAACTAAGCCAGCGGCTCACGGAGGAACCATGCACAAGCGTTCGCTCAAGACTCTGATCGCCACGTTGGCGTTGCTGGCCGCGCCGGCCCTGGCCCTGGCCGCCGAAGCGCCGGGATTGCAGATCACCTACCTGGTGTATTCGGGCCGTCCGAACCCGGTGGTCACCGTCACCGATGCCGCGTCGATGCGCGCGATCGAAACCCGTCTGACCGATGCGCTGGCCGCTCCGGCCAAATCCGGCGCCGCGGCCGAGCCGATCCTGGGCTACAACGGCATCCTGATCGAGCATGTCGGCGGTTCGTCGGCGAAGAGCAGGCCGCAACCGCTGGTGATCAAGGGACGGCAGGTGCGGATCGACACGGCGCCGGCCAGCGATCTCAAGTCGGCGACGGCGACCACGCGCACGTCGGCGGCGGCGGGGGATCTGGAGGCGATGTTGCTCAAGCTTGGGCAGAAGCGCGGGGCGTTGGATGCCACGACGTTGAACGTGTTACTCGACGGGCGTTGATGATCTGATTGGCTGACGTCGTCAGACGAACGGCCCTGCTTCGCGATGGCGAGGCGGAGCCGTTTTGTTTTGGGGTCGAGTGCGCGGTGTGAGTGTTGCCGGCGAGGGAATTTGCTTTGGCTTTGGCTCTGGCTCCGGCTCTGTTTCTGACTTGCTCTGGCCCTTGCTCTGCTTCTGACTTGCTCTGTTTCTTGCTTACGTTCCAGCTCTAGCTTTGGCTTCGCTTTTGCCGTTGCTGGGCGCGGCTAGTAACTCGCGAGACCAGGG
>NZ_JAGGRI010000019.1:0-40779 GCF_018612875.1 Lysobacter sp. ISL-50
GCCCCGGCCAGCGGCGTGCCGCAGGTTCCGGCCGGTCAGGCCGCTCCGGCGACGACGGCTCCGGCCGCGCCCGCCGGGCAGGTTCCGGCCGCTCCGGCCGCCACTACGCCCGCGCAGCAAGCGCCGGCGCAGCAGGCGCCGGTCCAGCCGACCGCCCCGGCAAAACAGCCGGCTACTGGCGGCTGAGATAAACAGGTTAAAATAGAGTTTCAGCCTCGCCGGGATGGCGGGGCCGGTCAGCGATGACCAGTCGGCTTCGAGACGATTACGAAGCCGGAGCCAGGATGGCGTGGTTGGTAGCAGTGCCCAGATGGCGGAATTGGTAGACGCACTACCTTGAGGTGGTAGCGACTTAGGTCGTGGGGGTTCGAGTCCCCCTTTGGGCACCACATCCATCCCGACGCGGTAATCCCCAGCTCCAAGCAATTCGCAACTCGCACCACGGTACGCAGGTGCGGCACGCACGGCGGGCCGCGCCGCGTGTCCAAACGACTGGCGCAAGTGGCGCCAAGCCAAGGTCGCGCAAACGCGCCCATGTAGCCGAACAAGTAGCCGAGAGAACACCGCGTGCTGGCCGAATACCTGCCGACTCTGCTGTTCCTGATCGTCGCCGGTGGTATCGGCGTCGCCCTGTTGGTAGTAGGCAATGTGCTCGGGCCCAAGCGCCCGACCGCGGAGAAACTGTCTCCCTACGAATGCGGCTTCGAAGCCTTCGAAGACGCGCGCATGCAATTCGACGTGCGCTACTACCTGATCGCCATCCAGTTCATCATCTTCGATCTGGAAATCATCTTCATCGTGCCCTGGGCCACCGTGTTCCGAGATCTCGGCGTGGTCGGCCTGATCGAAATGGGCATTTTCGCCAGCATGCTCCTGCTCGGCTTCGTTTACGTCTGGAAGAAGGGAGCGCTCGAATGGGAGTGATCCAAACCGTCAGCGACACCGTCTCGGGCCTGATGCACAACCCGATCCCGGAAGGCCGCCTCGACGACATCCTGCGCCCGGAAGGCGAGAACCCGCTGCTGCAGCAGGGCTTCGTCACCACCAACCTGGACACGCTGTGGAATTGGGCGCGTACCGGGTCGATGTGGCCGATGACCTTCGGCCTGGCCTGCTGCGCGGTCGAGATGATGCACGCCGGCGCCTCGCGCCTGGACCTGGACCGTTACGGTGTGGTGTTCCGCCCGTCGCCGCGCCAGTCCGACGTGATGATCGTCGCCGGCACCCTGGTCAACAAGATGGCCCCGGCGTTGCGCAAGGTCTACGACCAGATGCCCGACCCGAAGTGGGTGATCTCGATGGGCAGCTGCGCCAACGGCGGCGGCTACTACCATTACTCCTACGCCGTGGTGCGCGGCTGCGACCGCGTGGTTCCGGTCGATGTCTACGTGCCCGGCTGCCCGCCGACCGCCGAAGCGCTGGTCTACGGCATCCTGCAATTGCAGCGCAAGATCCGCCGCGGCACCAACTTCGGCGAGCACAAGCAGGGCGTGCGCGAATGAGCGCCGCCCCTCTTGCCCAGCGCCTGAGCGAACGCTTCGCCGGCGCTTCGGTCGTCGTGGCGCAGCCGCGCGGCGAAATCACTCTTGAAGTCGCGCCGGCGCAGTGGCTCGCCGCCGCGCTCGCGCTGCGCGACGAGTTCGGCTTCGAACAATGCGTCGATGTCAGCGGCGTGGATTACCTGAGCTACGGCAGCGACGAGTGGGACACCGACGTGTCCTCGGAAGGCTTCTCGCGCGGCGTGGAAGGCAAGAGCGCCGGCCGCTTCCGTTGGGGCGAGTCGCCCAACGGCGCGGAAGATTCCAAGCCCGCGCGCCGCTTCGCCGCGGTCGCGCATCTGCTGTCGTGCCAGCACAACCAGCGCGTGCGGCTCAAGACCTTCGCGGATAACGACGACCTGCCGGTGGTCGGTTCCCTGAGCGCCATCTGGCCGGGCGTCAATTGGTTCGAGCGCGAAGCGTTCGACCTGTACGGCATCATTTTCGAAGGCCATCCGGACCTGCGCCGCATCCTCACCGATTACGGTTTCGTCGGCCATCCGTTCCGCAAGGACTTCCCGCTGATCGGCAACGTCGAAGTGCGCTACGACGCCGAAAAACGCCGCGTGGTCTACGAACCGGTGTCGATCGAACCCCGCGTCGGCGTGCCGCGCGTGATCCGCGACGACGCGCGCTACCAGACCGCCCAGGGCGAGACGGCTCAGCGCGACGCACAGCGCGAGGTGAAGTGATGAGCAACCCCGCCAGCGACATGCCGTCGATCAACCTCAACACCTCCGGCCTCAACAACGCCGAGATCCGCAATTACACCTTCAACTTCGGTCCCCAGCATCCGGCCGCGCACGGCGTGCTGCGCCTGATCCTGGAGATGGACGGCGAAGTGGTGCAGCGCGCCGATCCGCATATCGGCCTGTTGCATCGCGGTACCGAGAAGCTGGTCGAGTCCAAGCCGTTCAATCAGTCGATCGGCTACATGGATCGCCTGGACTACGTGTCGATGATGTGCAACGAGCACGCTTACGTGCGCGCGATCGAGTCCCTGCTGGGAATCGAGGCGCCCGAGCGCGCCCAGTACATCCGCACCTTGTTCGACGAAATCACCCGCGTCCTCAATCACTTGATGTGGATCGGTTCCAACGCGCTCGACCTGGGCGCGATGGCGGTGTTCCTGTACGCCTTCCGCGAACGCGAAGAGCTGATGGACTGCTACGAGGCGGTCTCCGGCGCGCGCATGCACGCGGCGTACTACCGTCCCGGCGGCGTCTACCGCGACCTGCCGGACCGGATGCCGCAGTACAAGGAATCGCCGTGGAAGAAGGGCGCCGGCCTCAAGCGCTTCAACCAGTGGCGCGAAGGCTCGATGCTCGATTATCTCGACGCGTTCGCCGACGACTTCCCCAAGCGCGTGGACGAATACGAAACCCTGCTGACCGATAACCGCATCTGGAAGCAGCGCACCGTCGGCATCGGCGTGATCTCGCCCGAGCAGGCCCTGGCCTGGGGCATGACCGGTCCGATGATCCGCGGCTCGGGCATCGCCTGGGATCTGCGCAAGAAGCAGCCCTACGCCAAGTACGCGGAAGTCGATTTCGACATCCCGGTCGGCGTCAACGGCGACTGCTACGACCGTTACCTGGTGCGCGTGGCGGAAATGCGCGAGTCCACCCGCATCATCAAGCAATGCGTGAAGTGGCTGCGGGTCAATCCCGGCCCCGTGATCGTCGACAACTTCAAGGTCGCCCCGCCCAAGCGCGAGGAGATGAAGGACGACATGGAAGCGCTGATCCATCACTTCAAGTTGTTCTCGGAAGGCTATTGCGTGCCGGCCGGCGAGACCTACGCGGCGGTGGAAGCGCCCAAGGGCGAATTCGGCTGCTACCTGGTCTCCGACGGCGCCAACAAGCCGTTCCGCTGCAAGCTGCGCGCGCCGGGCTTCGCCCATTTGTCGTCGATGGACGAAGTCGTCCGCGGCCACATGCTGGCCGACGTGGTGGCGATGATCGGTACCTACGACATCGTGTTCGGCGAGATCGATCGGTGAAGACGGGAATCGGGAATCGGGAATCGGGAATCGACAGAGCCCAGGCCGCGCGAGATCGCGCCGGGCGTCGCTCGATCCAGATGTCTCGAGTTCCTGCGTTCCGCTCCAACCGATTCCCGATTCCCTATTCCCGATTCCCGGCTTTACCCCTATGAAAGCGACAGGCAATTTCGAGGCCGCACAGCACGTCGATCCGATGGTTGCACTGTCGGACAAGACGCGCGCGCACATCGACCACTGGCTGGCCAAGTTTCCGCCCGACCGCAAGCGTTCGGCGGTGCTGCAGGGCCTGCATGCCGCGCAGGAGCAGAACGACGGCTGGCTGACCGACGAGCTGATCGCCGCGGTCGCCAAGTACCTGAGCCTGCCGCCGGTGTGGGCGTACGAGGTGGCGAGCTTCTATTCGATGTTCGAGACTGAGAAAGTCGGCCGCAACAACGTCGCCTTCTGCACCAATATCAGCTGCTGGCTCAACGGCGCCGAGCAACTGGTCGCGCACGCCGAAAAGAAGCTGGGCTGCAAGCTCGGTGAATCCACCCCCGACGGCCGCGTCTTCCTCAAGCGCGAGGAAGAATGCCTGGCCGCGTGCTGCGGCGCGCCGGTGGTCGTCGTCAACGGTCATTACCACGAGAAGCTCGACGCGACGAAAGTCGACGAGCTGCTCGATGGTTTGAAGTGAGGTCGGGCGAGATGGCGCACGGTCACCACGATTATTCCCAGGGCTACGGCCCGGTCGGCCCGGCTCCGCAGGAGCATCAGGTCGTCTATACGACGTTGCATTACCAAACGCCGTGGTCGTACGAAAACTATTTGAAGACCGGCGGCTACAGCGCGCTGCGCAAGATCCTGACCGAGAAGACCGACCCGTCGGTGATCATCGACACGGTCAAGGGCTCGGGCCTGCGCGGCCGCGGCGGCGCGGGCTTCCCGACCGGCCTGAAGTGGAGCTTCATGCCCAAGGGCAGCGGCACCCAGAAGTACATCCTGTGCAACTCGGACGAATCCGAGCCGGGCACGGCCAAGGACCGCGACATCCTGCGCTTCAACCCGCACTCGGTGGTCGAGGGCATGGCGATCGCCTGCTACGCCACCGGTTCCACCGTCGCCTACAACTATCTGCGCGGCGAATTCCATCATGAGCCGTTCGAGCATTTCGAGCAGGCGCTGAAGGAAGCCTACGAGCACGGCTGGCTGGGCAAGAACGTGCTCGGCAGCGGCGTGGACATCGACATCTACGGCGCGCTCGGCGCCGGCGCCTACATCTGCGGCGAAGAAACCGCGCTGATGGAATCGCTGGAAGGCAAGAAGGGCCAGCCGCGCTACAAGCCGCCGTTCCCGGCCAATTTCGGCCTGTACGGCAAGCCGACCACGATCAACAACACCGAGACCTACGCCTCGGTGCCGGCGATCATGCGCAACGGCGCGGAGTGGTTCTTGAACCTGGGCAAGCCCAACAACGGCGGCCCGAAGATCTTCTCCGTGTCCGGCCACGTCGCCAACCCGGGCAATTTCGAAATCCGCCTGGGCACGCCGTTCGCCGACCTGCTGCAGATGGCCGGCGGCATTCGCGGCGGCAAGAAGCTCAAGGCGGTGATCCCCGGCGGATCGTCGATGAAGGTGTTGCCGGCCGAGCAGATGATGGCCTGCACGATGGACTACGACTCGCTGCAGAAGGCCGGTTCCGGCCTGGGCTCGGGCGCGGTCATCGTGATGGACGAGACCACCTGCATGGTCCGCGCCTGCCAGCGCATCGCCCGCTTCTATTTCAAGGAAAGCTGCGGCCAGTGCACGCCGTGCCGCGAAGGCACCGGCTGGATGTACCGCATGCTGACCCGCATCGCCGAAAAGCAGGCGACCCTGGAAGACCTGCAGATGCTGCGCGCCGCCGCGGGCCAGATCGAAGGTCACACCATCTGCGCGTTCGGCGAAGCCGCCGCGTGGCCGGTGCAGGGCTTCCTGCATCATTTCTGGGACGAGTTCGAATACGCGATCGTCAACAAGCGATTCCTGGTGGACGATCAGGCCGCGGGCACCGTGGTCGAGAAGAAGGTGGCTGCATGAGCGCCCAGCCGGTAAATCCGAATCTTCCGCCCGACCACGTCACCGTCTTCATCGACGGCGTCGAGATGGCCGCGCCGAAGGGTTCGATGATCATCCAGGCCGCCGACAAGGCCGGCATTCCGATCCCGCGTTTTTGCTATCACGACAAGCTGGCGATCGCGGCGAACTGCCGCATGTGCCTGGTCGAAGTCGAGAAGATGCCCAAGCCGGCGCCGGCCTGCGCCACGCCGGTCATGGACGGCATGAAGGTCGTCACGCGCAGCGAGAAGTCTCTGAAGTCGCAGCGCAACGTGATGGAATTTTTGCTGGTCAACCATCCGCTGGACTGCCCGATCTGCGATCAGGGCGGCGAGTGCGAACTGCAAGACCTGTCGATGGGCTACGGCCGCTCGGTCAGCCGTTTCTCCGAGCGCAAGCGTGTGGTGCCCGACGAGGACATCGGTCCGCTGGTCGCCACCGAGATGACGCGCTGCATCCAGTGCACCCGCTGCGTGCGCTTCACCGCGGAAATCGCCGGCACTTATGAGCTGGGCGGCATGTACCGCGGCGAGAACCTGCAGATCGGCACCTTCGACGGCAAGCCGCTGACCACGGAGTTGTCGGGCAACGTCATCGACGTGTGCCCGGTCGGCGCGCTGACCAACAAGGTGTTCCAGTTCAAGGCGCGTCCGTGGGAACTGACCGCGCGCGAATCGCTGGGTTACCACGACGCGCTCGGCAGCAATCTGTTCCTGCATACCCGCCGCGGCGACGTGCTGCGCACCGTGCCGCGCGACAACGAAGCGGTCAACGAGTGCTGGCTGTCGGACCGCGACCGTTATTCGCACCAGGGCCTGTACGCGGAAGACCGCGCTCAGCGTCCGCTGGTGAAGGACAACGGCGAATGGCGCGAAGCGACCTGGGACGAAGCGCTCAGCCGCGCGGCCAAGATCCTGCGCGACAACGGCGGCGACAGCCTCGGCGTGCTCGCTCATCCGGCGACCTCGAACGAAGAAGGCGAGCTGCTGGCGCGTCTGGCCCAGGCCGCGGGCACCGGCAACCTCGATCACCGCATTTCCCAGCACGACCTGTCCGACGCCGCGATCGCGGAAACCTTCGCCATGCCGGTCGCCGAGCTCGAGAAGGCGGACGTCGTGGTGATCGTCGGCGCCAATCTGCGCCAGGAACTGCCGCTGGTGCATCAGCGCGTGCGCAAGGCCTGGACCCGCGGCGCCAAGGTGCACGTGGTCAATCCGGTCGATTTCGATTTCACTTTCGACCTCGCCGGCAAGCGCATCGTCGCGCCGTCGCAGCTCGCGGCCGCACTGAACGATGAAGCGCTGCGCGAGATCGCCAAGGCCGGCAACCACGTCGCATTGATCGTCGGCGCGGTGGCCGAGAACGGCCCCTACGCGGCGGCGATCCGCGCCGCGGCGAAGTCGTTCGCGCAAGCCACCGGCGCCAAGCTGTGCCGCATTCCGCAGGGCGCCAACGCGGTGGGCCTGGCCCGCCACGGCGTGCTGCCGAGCGCGCGCGACGCCCGCGCCATGCTCACCGACGCGCGCGGCGCGTATGTCATCTACGGCATCGAGCCGGGCCTGGATTTCGCCGATACCGAAAGCGCGTTGCGCGCCCTCGGCGCCGCGCAGGTCGTGGCCTTCAGTCATTACGCCTGCCGTTCGACCAAGGCCGTCGCCGACGTGATCCTGCCGATCGGCCTGCTGCCCGAAGTCGATGCGACCCTGACCAATCTCGACGGCCTGTCGCAGCTCGCGACGGCGGGCGGCAAGCTGCCGGGTTCGGCGCGCGCCGGCTGGCGCGTGCTGCGCGCGCTCGGCGGCGAACTGGGCGCGAACGGTTTCGAATTCACCGATCTGGCCGGCCTGCGCAGCGGCATCGTGCCGCGCGACGTCTCGCCGGCCGCGAGCCTGGCGCCGAGCGTGGCGGGCGAGGGCCTGGAAGTCGCGGTGTCCACCGCGATCTACCGCAGCGACGCCACCGTGCGCCGCGCTCCGGCCCTGCAATCGCATCCTTTGAATCAGGAACCGCGCGCGGTGCTCAACGCCAAGGACGCCGCGGCGCTGGGTTTCAGCGATGGCGCGGTCGGCAAGTTCAGCGCGGGCGCCGGCACCGCGACGCTGCCGGTCGCGATCAGCGACAAGGTCGCGGCGGGCACGGTGTGGATCGAAAGCGGGCATGGCGCGACCGCGCCGCTCGGCGCCGGCCGCGTGCAGACGGGGAGGGCTTAAGCCATGGCGGACGGAATGTTCTTCACCCAGGTCGTCGATCCGACGCGCGAATTCTTCCTGTCGTTCGGCATGGCCGGCGCGGTGGCCTGGATCGTGCTCAAGATCCTGTTGATCGCCATGCCGGTGATCATCAGCGTGGCGTTCTACGTGGTCTGGGAGCGCAAGCTGATCGGCTGGATGCACGTGCGCCGCGGTCCGATGTACGTCGGCATGGGCATCCTGCAAGCCTTCGCGGACGTGTTCAAGCTGCTGTTCAAGGAAGTGATCCAGCCGGCCAAGGCCGAGTCGTTCCTGTACAAGCTGGCGCCGCTGCTGACCCTGGCGCCGGCGTTCGCGGCGTGGGCGGTGGTGCCGTTCGACGCCAAGGCGGTGTTGTCCAACGCCAACGCCGGCCTGCTGTACCTGCTGGCGATGACCTCGCTGGGCGTGTACGGCATCATCCTCGCCGGCTGGGCGTCCAACTCCAAGTACGCCTTCCTCGGCGCGATGCGCGCCGCGGCGCAAGTGGTGTCGTACGAAATCGCCATGGGCTTCGCCATGGTCGGCGTGATGGTCGGCGCCGGCAGCCTCAACCTCACCGACATCGTGATGGCGCAGTCCGGCAACGCCGGCGCCTTCGAGTGGTTCGCGCTGCCGATGCTGCCGCTGTTCGTGGTGTATTTCATTTCCGGCGTGGCCGAGACCAACCGCGCGCCGTTCGACGTGGTCGAAGGCGAGTCGGAAATCGTCGCCGGTCACATGGTCGAGTATTCGGGTTCGGCGTTCGCGCTGTTCTTCCTGTCCGAATACGCCAATATGATCCTGATCAGCTTCCTGACCGCGATCTTCTTCCTCGGCGGTTGGCTGAGCCCGTTCCAGGGCCTGGGCATTCCGTTCCTGTCGGTCGATGGCTGGTGGTGGCTGTTCGCGAAGGTGTTCTTCTTCGCCAGCTGCTTCATCTGGTTCCGCGCTTCGTTCCCGCGCTACCGCTACGACCAAATCATGCGCTTGGGCTGGAAGGTGTTCATTCCGCTCACCATCGCCTGGATCTGCGTGGTCGCCGTGATGGCGTACTACAAAGTGTTTCTGCCGGGCGCGTAAGGACAGGCATCCCACGACATGAATCGCATCGTTTCCTATTTCAAAAGCCTGCTCCTGATCGAGCTTGCGCAGGGCCTTGGGCTGACGCTCAAGTACCTGTTCAAGCCCAAGTACACGCTGATGTACCCGATGGAGAAGACGCCGCAGTCGCCGCGTTTCCGCGGCATCCACGCGCTGCGCCGTTATCCCAACGGCGAAGAGCGCTGCATCGCCTGCAAGCTGTGCGAGGCGGTGTGCCCGGCGCTGGCGATCACGATCGACTCGGAAAAGCGCGCCGACGGCACCCGCCGCACCACGCGTTACGACATCGATCTGTTCAAGTGCATCTTCTGCGGCTTCTGCGAAGAATCGTGTCCGGTGGACTCGATCGTGGAAACGCATATCCACGAATACCACTTCGACCAGCGCGGACAGAACATCGTCACCAAGCCGCAGCTGCTGGCCATCGGCGACCGTCTCGAAACCGAGATCGCCGAGCGCCGCGCTGCCGACGCCGCCTTCCGCTGAGTATTTGATATGGATCTCGCCCAGATCGCCTTCTTCGTCTTCGCCGCCGCGGCCACGCTGTCCGCGGTGGCCGTGATCAGCGTCAAGAACCCGGTCCACGCCGCGCTCAGCCTGGTGCTGACGTTCTTCTCCGTCGCCTGCGTGTGGATCATCGCCGGAGCCGAGTTCCTCGGCGTGGCCCTGATCCTGGTCTACGTCGGCGCGGTGATGGTGCTGTTCCTGTTCGTGGTGATGATGCTCGACATCGACGTCGCGCCCTTGCGCGAAGGCTACGTCCGCTATCTGCCGGTGGGCCTGCTGGTGGCGATCGTCATGCTGGTGGAGATGCTGACCCTGATCGGGGTCAAGGCCAGCGTGGTCGCGCCGCTGACCGCCGATGCATCGAACGGCTCCAATACCAAGTGGCTGGCCACCGCGCTGTTCACCGACTTCCTGCTGCCGTTCGAGATCGCCGCGGTGATCCTGACGGTGGCGGTGATCGCCGCGGTGATGCTGACCTTGCGCCGCCGTCCCGGCGCCAAGCACCAGAACCCGAGCGAGCAGTCGCGCGTCCGCGCCAGCGACCGCGTCCGCATGATCAAGATGGATGCGGTGAAGCCGGCGGCGCCCGTCGCGCCCGCCGAAGCCGCGCCGCAGGAGGCCAAGCCGTGAGCGAATTCTTCGGGTCCGGTCTCGCCCTGGGCCACTATCTCGCCCTCGGCGCGGTGCTGTTCTGCATCAGCGTCGCCGGCATCTTCCTCAATCGCAAGAACGTGATCGTGCTGCTGATGTCGATCGAGCTGATGCTGCTCGCGGTCAACATCAACTTCGTCGCCTTCTCGCGTCAGCTGGCCGATCCGGCCGGTCAGGTGTTCGTGTTCTTCATCCTGACCGTCGCCGCCGCCGAGGCCGCCATCGGCCTGGCGATCCTGGTCACGCTGTTCCGCAACCGGCGCACGATCAACGTCGCTGAAATCGACACGATGAAGGGCTGACCGGCATGCAACCCGTCGTAATTTCCAAGACCATCCTGCTCGCCGTCGTGCTCGCGCCGCTGCTCGGCGCGATCGTCGCCGGCCTGTTCGGACGCAGGGTCGGCCGCGCCGGCGCCCACAGCATCACGATTCTCGGCGTCGCCGCCAGCTGCGCGATGTCGATGTACGTGCTGTGGCAGCTCGTGGGGCAGGGCGCCGCGCCGTTCAACGAGAACGTCTACACCTGGTTCCAGATCGGCAGCTACGAAGCCCACATCGGCTTCATGATCGACAAGCTGACCGCGATGATGATGGTGGTCGTCACCTTCGTCTCGCTGCTGGTGCACATCTACACCATCGGCTACATGGCCGAGGACGACGGTTACCAGCGCTTCTTCAGCTACATCTCGCTGTTCACCTTCTCCATGCTCATGCTGGTCATGAGCAACAACTTCCTGCAGCTGTTCTTCGGCTGGGAAGCGGTGGGCCTGGTGTCGTACCTGCTGATCGGTTTCTGGTTCAAGAAGCCGACCGCGGTGTTCGCCAACATGAAGGCCTTCCTGGTCAACCGCGTCGGCGACTTCGGCTTCCTGCTGGGCATCTGCGGCGTGTTGTGGCTGGTGGGTTCGCTCGACTACGGCACCGTGTTCGCCAACGCCAGCTCGGCGCTGGTCGGCAAGACCGTGCCGGTCCTGGGCGGCAGCATCACCTTGTTCGGCCACACCTGGACCTATCTGAGCGAGCCGATAGCCTGGTCGGCGCCGACGGCGATCTGCATCTGTCTGTTCATCGGCGCGATGGGCAAGTCGGCGCAGGTGCCGCTGCACGTGTGGCTGCCCGACTCGATGGAAGGCCCGACCCCGATCTCGGCGCTGATCCACGCCGCGACGATGGTGACCGCGGGCATCTTCATGGTCGCGCGCATGTCGCCGCTGTTCGAGCTGTCGCAGACCGCGCTCAACTTCGTGCTGTTCATCGGCGCCACCACCGCGTTCTGGACCGGCCTGATCGGCATCGTGCAGAACGACATCAAGCGCGTGGTCGCGTACTCGACCCTGTCGCAGCTGGGCTACATGACCGTCGCCCTGGGCGTGTCGGCGTACTCGGCCGCGGTGTATCACCTGATGACCCACGCCTTCTTCAAGGCGCTGCTGTTCCTGGCCGCGGGCTCGGTGATCATCGGCATGCACCACGAGCAGGACATGCGCAAGATGGGCGGGCTGCGCAAGTACATGCCGATCACCTACTGGACCAGCCTGCTCGGCACGCTGGCCCTGGTTGGCACGCCGTTCTTCGCCGGTTTCTATTCGAAGGACACCATCATCGAAGCCGCCGCGCATGCCGCGCACGGCGAGCACGCGACCTGGGTCTCGCAGTACGCCTACTGGGCGGTGCTGCTGGGCGCCTTCGTCACCGCGTTCTACAGCTTCCGCCTGCTGTACATGACCTTCCACGGCAAGGAACGCTTCCGCGACGCGCATGCCGGTCACGGCCATGACGCGCACGACGATCATGCGCACGACAGCCACGGCCACGCCAAGCACGACGATCACGCCCACGACGATCACGGTCATCACGGCGCGCACGAGCCGCACGAGTCGCCTTGGGTGGTGACGGTGCCGCTGGTGTTGCTGGCGATTCCGTCGGTGCTGATCGGCTTCTTCACCGCCGGCCCGATGCTGTTCGGCACCGACTGGCTCGGCCACGAGAAGCAACTGCCGTTCTTCCTCGGCGCGATCGATCTGTCGGCGGCGCGCGACACCATCGCCCAGGTCGGCGAAGAAGCCTGGCACGGCCCGATCAAGTTCGCCCTGCACGGTTTCACCGCGCCGGCGTTCTGGCTGGCCTTCGCCGGCTTCGCCCTGGCCACGGTGATGTACCTGTGGAAGCCGGAATTGCCGGCCAAGGCGGCCAAGCTGTTCAAGCTGCCGATCCGCATCCTGGAAAACAAGTACGGCATGGACAATCTCTGGATCGACGGCTTCGCCGGCGGCGGCGTCAAGATCGGCCAGGCTTCGCGCGCGATCGACAGCCACGTCATCGACGGCGCCGTGGTCAACGGCAGCGCCAGCCTGGTCGGCTTCATCGCCAACCTGACGCGCCGCGTCCAGTCCGGCTATCTCTACCACTACGCCTTCGCGATGATCATCGGCCTGATTGTTCTGCTCGCCGTCGTCATCCGGTTCTGGCACTAATTCGACAAGGACACCAGACGTGAACACCGTGCCCTTGCTTAGCATCCTGATCTGGCTGCCGATCCTCGGCGGCCTGGCGACCCTCGCGTTCGGCAACGAGCGCGCCAACGCCGCGCGCTGGTTCGCGCTGGTCGTGGCCATCGCCACGCTCGCCACGAGCGTGCTGATGTTCACCCATGCCGACTTCACCAGCGCGAGCATGCAGCTGGTCGAACAGCGCGCGTGGATCCCGGCCTACGACATCCGCTATCACCTCGGCGCGGACGGCATCTCGGCGGCGCTGATCGCGCTGACCACGCTGACCTCGATGCTGGTGCTGATCAGCGCCTGGACCTCGATCGACAAGCGCGTGAGCCAGTATTACGCCGCGTTCCTGATCCTCGAAGGCCTGATGGTCGGCGTGTTCTCGGCGCTGGACGCGATGCTGTTCTATGTCTTCTTCGAAGGCATGCTGATCCCGATGTTCATCATCATCGGCGTGTGGGGCGGCCCGCGCCGCGTGTACGCGTCGGTGAAGTTCTTCCTGTACACCTTCCTCGGCTCGGTGTTCATGCTGGTCGGGCTGATCTACCTGTTCCTGAAGGGCGGCAGCTGGCAGCTCGCGGACATGTACGCGCTGCAGCTCAGCGCCACCGAGCAGATGTGGATCTTCTTCGGCTTCCTGATCGCCTTCGCGGTCAAGGTGCCGATGTTCCCGGTCCACACCTGGTTGCCGGACGCGCACGTGGAAGCGCCGACCGCCGGTTCGGTGATCCTGGCCGCGATCATGCTGAAGATCGGCGGCTACGGTTTCCTGCGCTTCGTCCTGCCGATCGTGCCCGACGCCGGCCACGAGTACGCGTGGCTGGTGATCGCGCTGAGCCTGATCGCGATCATCTACGTCGGCCTGGTCGCGCTGGTCCAGGAAGACATGAAGAAGCTGATCGCGTATTCGTCGGTCTCGCACATGGGCTTCGTCACCCTGGGCACCTTCATCGCGTTCTACCTGGTCCATAACGGCGATGCGCACGGCACCGACGCGGCGCGCCTGGGCCTGCAGGGCGCGATGGTGCAGATGATCAGCCACGGCTTCGTGTCGGGCGCGATGTTCACCTGCGTCGGCGTGCTCTACGACCGCATGCACAGCCGCATGATCAAGGACTACGGCGGCGTCGCCAACGTGATGCCGTGGTTCGCCGCGTTCGTGGTGTTGTTCGCGATGGCTAACTCCGGTCTGCCGGGCACCTCGGGCTTCGTCGGCGAGTTCATGGTCATCCTGGCGTCGTTCCAGCAGCATCCGCTGATCGCCTTCGGCGCGGCGACCACGCTGATCGTCGGCGCGGGCTACACGCTGTGGCTGGTCAAGCGGGTGATCTGGGGCGAGGTCGGCAACGCCCACGTGGCCGAGATGGAAGACCTCAACCCGCGCGAAGCGCTGGTGCTGGGCGTGTTCGCGGTCGGCGTGCTGGTGCTGGGCGTGTGGCCGAAGCCGCTGACCGACCTGATGGAGCCGGCGATCGCCAATCTCGCCAGCCAGATCGTCGCCAGCAAGTTGTAAGCGCCGCGCGGGCCCCGGCCCGCGCGGTGGAGAAGTGAGTGGAAGCGAGCAGTGAGGAACGAGTTGGAAGCGCGATCACCGCAGCTCACCTCTCGCTTCTCTCCACTCGTTCCTAGTGCAAGGCTCGAACAGGGCCGGATACGCCAAGAGATTCACTAATGAACATGCCCGTTAGATCCTTCGCCGACGTGATGCCCCTGCTGCCCGAACTGGTGGTCGTCGTCGGCGCGTTCGCGCTGCTGATGCTCGATCTGTTCGTCGAGGAGCGCAACCGCATCATCTCCCACGTGTTCTCGATCGTCGTGGTCGCCGTCGCCACCGCGCTGGTCGCTTTCGACGTGGGCGGGCAGGGCACCGTGCTCAGCGGCATGTTCGTACGCGATACCGCCGCCGACGTGCTCAAGCTCGCCATCGGCGTGGTCGGCATCCTCTCGCTGATCTACACCTGGCCCTACCTGCGCGCGCGCAACCTGTACAAGGGCGAAGTCGGCGTGCTGATGCTGTTCGCGATCGCCGGCATGATGTTCCTGGTGTCCGCCGGCAGCCTGACCATGGTCTATGTCGGCCTGGAAATGCTCGCGCTGTGTTCCTACGCGCTGGTCGCGGTGGATCGCGACAGCCCGCTGGCGTCGGAGGCGGCGATCAAGTACTTCGTGCTCGGCGCGCTGGCCTCGGGCCTTCTGCTGTACGGCCTGTCGCTGATCTACGGCGCCACCGGCAGCCTGATGCTGGACAAGATCGCGCTGGCCGGCTCGGTCGGCCCGTCCTCGCTGATGCTGATCACCGGCGTGGTGTTCGTGGTCGCCGGCATCGCCTTCAAGTTCGGCGCCGCGCCGTTCCACATGTGGCTGCCGGACGTCTACCAGGGCGCGCCGACCCCGATCACCTTGTTCATCGGCGCCGCGCCGAAGCTGGCCGCGTTCGGCATGACCTACCGCCTGCTCGAAGTCGGCGCCAACGGCCTCGACACTCACTGGCGCCTGCTGCTCGCCGGCCTTGCGGTGCTGTCGCTGGCGATCGGCAACCTCAGCGCGCTGATGCAGACCAATCTCAAGCGCCTGCTCGCGTATTCGACCGTCTCCCATGTCGGCTTCCTGTTCATGGGCATGGCCGGCGGCGGCGCGCAGGGTTTCGCCGCGTCGATGTTCTACGCGATCAGCTATTCGCTGATGACGGCCGCGGCCTTCGGCGCGATCGTCGTCATGTCCAGCCGCGGTTTCGAAGCCGACCAGATCGACGACTACAAGGGCCTCAACGCGCGCAATCCGTGGATGGCCGGCATGATCCTGTGCGTGATGGCCTCGCTGGCCGGCCTGCCGCCGTTCCTGGGCTTCTGGGCCAAGCTGGCGGTGCTCAAGGCCGCGCTGCAGGGCGACATGATGTGGCTGGCGATCGTCGGCATCGTGTTCGCGGTGGTCGGCGCGTTCTACTACTTGCGCGTGATCAAGGCCATGTACTTCGACGAGCCCGAGGGCAAGTTGCCGGCGCCGAGCGAGGACCGCCCGCTGCGCATGGTGTTCGCGGTCAACGCACTGGGCCTGCTCGCGCTGGGCATCGTGTGGAATCCGATCATGGAGTGGTGCCAGCGCGCTTTCATGATCTGAGCGCGCGTCGTCATCGCGGTGGCGTCATCGAAGGCCGGCTTATGCCGGCCTTTCGCTTTTGCGGCGCACGCTGCGCGCGGCGGTGGGCGTGCGCTTGAAATTTCCGGCAACGGGCGCGGATTCGCCGGCGCGGCGCGCAGCGGCGCCCGGATGGCCGTTCGGCATGCTTGCGCGGCGAGTTCCTGTCGCAACGGCGAAGCGGGTAGCGGGGCGGGATTCGAACCTGCGCGGCCAAGTTTTCCGCCGGATCGAACATCAATCGCACGCATTCATGAAAAAGACTTGAAATATTTTGAATACGGCATAAGATTGCGCACCTGCGAACGATCAACGTTTTCCTCCGGGGAAACAGCCGGGACACCGGAGATTTTTCGAAGCGGTAAGCGGCAATCACGAAACATCGATTGCAGGCTTGCAGTAAGTTCCGCCGGCCGTTATGATGGTCGGCCTGATGCGGGGTGGAGCAGTCTGGCAGCTCGTCGGGCTCATAACCCGAAGGTCGCAGGTTCAAATCCTGCCCCCGCTACCAGCTTCGGCTGGTCGATGGAAAGCCTCTGAGGAGGCTTTCTTTTTTGGCCGCCAAGCTCGGGCTTTGTGATCGCGCTCTGCTCGCGCGAACACACCGAAATCCAGTTGTACGGACAAGGGGCCCGATGGGCCCCTTGTTGTTTTTGTTATCCGGAAAACCGGATTTTTCAGTGGACAGCGGTTTTCGCGTGGTACGGCGGTCGGATGGCGATCGTTGCGATGCCTGGCGGAAAGCTCGCGGAAACATGGTTTGACGAAGATGGTCAGGCCAGTCGCAACCCTCAGGAGTTCAGGCGCGTGACGGACAAAGCAACGCAAATCGCCGCATTGCTCGCCCCGACGGTGGAGTCGCTGGGCGTGGAATTGCTCGGCATCGAATATCTGCCGGCGGCCGGCAACGCAACGCTGCGCATCTATATCGACGTGCCGGCCTCGGAGTACGAAGCTACGCCCGAAGGCGAGCAGCCGCGCTCGGTCTCGATCGAAGACTGCGAAGCGGTCAGCCGCGAAGTGTCGGCGCAGCTCGACGTCGAAGACCCGATCAGCAGCAACTACACGCTGGAAGTGTCGTCGCCGGGCATCGACCGCCCGTTGTTCACGCTCGATCATTACGCGCGCTTCCTCGGCGAGACCGTCAAGGTCGGCCTGAAGCTGCCGCACGAAGGCCGTCGCCGCCTGCAGGGGCAGATCCTGGCCATCGAAGGCGAGCAGGTGGTCTTCTCGGTCGAAGGCGCGCCCGACGACGGCCGTTTCGTCGTGCCGTTCACGAATATCGACAAGGGCCGGATCGTGCCGGACTGGGCCGCGCTGGGTTTCGCGCCGACCAAGCCCGGCCAGCCCGCCGATACGGGCCGCACCCGACCCAAGGACAAGCCTTCGAAGCCGCCCAAGCGGCGCGCTTCGAAGAAAAAGTAATTTGAATCTGACGCCTATTACCAACCCGAATAGCCGGCGGCGCGAGCCGACCCGTGCGGAGTGACGAAATGAGCAAGGAACTGTTGCTGGTGGTGGACGCAGTCGCCAACGAAAAGGGCGTACCGCGCGAGGTCATCTTCGAGGCCATCGAGGCCGCGCTGGCTTCGGCCGCGAAGAAGCGCTACCACGACGAAGACGTGCTGGTGCGCGTCAGCATCGATCAGAAGGACGGCAGCTACGAAACCTTCCGCCGCATGGAAGTGGTGGCCGACGACGTGGTCATGGAATCGCCGGATCGCCAGATCCGCATGATGGACGCCATCGATGAAGTCGAAGGCGTGGAAGTCGGCGACTACATCGAAGAGCAGATCGAAAACCCGGATTTCGGCCGCATCGCCGCGCAAGCCGCCAAGCAAGTGATCGTGCAGCGCGTGCGCGAAGCCGAGCGCGCGCAGGTGGTCGATGGCTGGAAGGATCGCGTAGGGGAGTTGGTCACCGGCATCGTCAAGCGCGTGGAGCGCGGCAACATCTACGTGGACCTGGGCGGCAACGCCGAGGCCATCATCCCGAAGGACAAGGGCATCCCGCGCGACGTGCTGCGTGCCGGCGACCGCGTGCGCGGCTACCTGTTCGACGTGCGCACCGAGCCGCGCGGCCCGCAGTTGTTCATCAGCCGCGCCGCGCCGGAATTCATGATGGAGCTGTTCAAGCTGGAAGTGCCGGAAGTCGGCCAGGGCCTGGTGTCGATCAAGGCCTGCGCGCGCGATCCGGGCGACCGCGCCAAGATCGCCGTGCTCGCGCACGACAACCGCACCGATCCGATCGGCGCCTGCATCGGCATGCGCGGTTCGCGCGTGCAGGCGGTGTCGAACGAGCTCAACGGCGAGCGCGTGGACATCGTGCTGTGGTCGGACAACCCGGCCCAGTTCGTCATCAACGCGATGGCGCCGGCCGAAGTGCAGTCGATCATCGTCGATGAAGAAAAGCATTCGATGGACCTGGCCGTGGCCGAGGACCGTCTGGCCCAGGCGATCGGCAAGGGCGGCCAGAACGTGCGTCTGGCCAGCCGCCTGTCGGGCTGGCAGCTCAATGTGATGACCCAGGATCAGGTCACCGCCAAGTCCGAAGCCGAGCAGACCGCCGCGCGCCAGCTGTTCCAGGACAAGCTGGAAGTGGACGAGGAAATCGCCGGCATCCTGGTCTCGGAAGGTTTCAGCACGGTCGAGGAAATCGCCTACGTGCCGGTCGGCGAGCTGCTGGCGGTGGAGGGCTTCGACGAGGACATCGTCGAGGAACTGCGCGCCCGCGCCCGCGACGCCCTGCTCAACGAGGCGCTGGCCGCCGAGGAAGAGCTCGACGAGCATCAGCCGGCGGCCGATCTGCTGTCGCTGGACGGGATGGACGAAGCGCTGGCCTTTACCTTGGCTTCGCGCGGCGTGGTCACCCGGGACGACCTGGCCGATCTGGCCACCGACGAGTTGACCGATATCGAAGGCGTGGACGAGGAACGTGCCGCCGCCCTGATCATGGAAGCGCGCAAGCACTGGTTCGAATGAGGTGACACGAGTCGCAAGAGGCCCGGCGAGGCGTCTTGCGGCAAACCGGGATTCGGCCCTGGGCCGGCCCCGGATTCGCAGGATCGGGCATCGGCCCGGTCCGCGGGCAGGCCGAGACGGCTTGCGCGAGCCGGTGCAGGGGCGCGCGCGGAGCTAGAATGGCGCCATCACGCGCGGGATGCGTCCCGCGCCAAGAGGACACGGAAAACCGAATGTCGCAGCAAACCACCATCCGCAAGCTGGCCGAACTGGTGAACACGCCGGTCGAGAAGTTGCTGGAACAGCTGGCCGAGGCCGGCATGAAGTTCAGCGGCCCCGACCAGGTCGTGACCAGTATCGAGAAAGTCAAGCTGCTCGGCTTCCTTAAGCGCTCGCACGGCAAGGCCGACAAGCCTGTCGAAACCGACGACGCCGCGAAGAAGATCACCCTCAACCGCAGCCGCAAGCAGGAAATCACTGTCGGCGGCGGCAAGCACAAGACCACGGTGGATGTGGTCGTGCGCAAGAAGGTGACCCTGGTTCGCCCGAACGAGCCGGCAGGCTCCGGTTCGCCGGACGACGAGCGCGCGGAAATCCTGCGCAAGCTCGAAGAGTCCAAGCAGCGCAACCTCGCCGAGCAGCAGCGCCTGGCCGCCGACGACAAGCGCCGCGCCGACGCCGCCGATGCGGTGCGTCTGGCCGCGGAGGAAGTCGCGCGCGCCAAGGCCGAGGAAGAGCAGAAAGAAAAGCTCGCCGACGCCAGCGCCATCGTCCCGAGCACGGATGACGCGCCCACCGCGACCGCGGTGCGCAAGCCGCCGGCCACGCACGGCCACGGCCATCCCAAGCCGCCCGCGCCGGCCGCGCCCGCGCGCGTGGATCACAACGCTCCGCGCAACAAGACCCGCGGCTCGCACGCGATGGTCGCCGGCGTGGAAGACGACGATGCGGCCAACCGCTTCGCCGGCCAGTTGCACCTGAGCCCGTCCGACCGCGCCCGCCGCACCACCAATTCGCGCGGCAAGGGCGGCAACCGTCCGCAGCAGCGCCGCCAGTCCGAACAGTCGCGTTCCGGCGGCGGCCAGCACGGCTTCTCGCGCCCGACCGCGCCGATCGTTCGCGAAGTCGCCATCGGCGACACCGTCACGGTCGCCGATCTGGCGCAGAAGCTCGCGCTCAAGGGCGGCGACGTGGTCAAGGCGCTGTTCAAGATGGGCGTCATGGCGACCATCAACCAGAGCATCGACTTCGATACCGCCGCGCTGGTGACCGAGGAACTCGGCCACACCGTCGTGCGCACCAACGCCAATGCCGCCGAGGACGCGCTCATCGCGCATGCCGAGGAAGTGCAGGGCGACAAGGTCGCGCGTCCGCCGGTGGTCACGATCATGGGCCACGTCGATCACGGCAAGACCTCGCTGCTGGATTACATCCGCCGCACCAAGGTCGCTTCCGGCGAAGCCGGCGGCATCACCCAGCACATCGGCGCGTACCACGTCGAAACCGCGCGCGGCGTGATCAGCTTCCTCGACACCCCCGGCCACTCGGCCTTCACCTCGATGCGCGCGCGCGGCGCCAAGCTGACCGACATCGTGGTGCTGGTGGTGGCGGCCGACGACGGCGTCATGCCGCAGACCAAGGAAGCCGTGCAGCACGCCAAGGCGGCCGGCGTTCCCTTGATCGTGGCGATCAACAAGATCGACAAGTCCGGCGCCGATCCGCTGCGGGTCAAGAACGAACTGCTGGCCGAGGAAGTGGTCGCGGAAGATTTCGGCGGCGAGACCCAGATGGTCGAACTGTCGGCCAAGACCGGCGACGGCGTGGACGATCTGCTCGACGCGATCTCGCTGCAGGCCGAAGTGCTGGAACTCAAGGCGGTTCCGGTCGGCCGCGCCATCGGCACGGTGATCGAGTCCTCGCTCGACAAGGGCCGCGGCCCGGTCGCGACGGTGCTGGTCCAGCAGGGCCAGCTCAAGAAGGGCGACTACCTCGTGTGCGGCGTGCAGTACGGCCGCGTGCGTGCGCTGTTCGACGAAACCGGCGGTCAGGTCGAGTTCGCCGGCCCGTCGATTCCGGTGCAGGTGCTCGGCCTGTCGGGCGTGCCCGACGCCGGCGACGACTTCGTCGTGGTCGAGGACGAGCGTCTGGCCAAGGACGTGGCGCAGCAGCGCGACGCCAAGCGCCGCGAATCGCGCCTGGTCGCCGCCGCCGGCAACCGCATGGAAGACATCATGGCCCAGATGGGCAAGGGCGAGGGCCAGCTGAGCCTCAACCTGGTCATCAAGGCCGACGTGCAAGGTTCGGTCGAGGCGCTGCGTCAGGCCCTGGTCGCGCTGTCCAACGATCAGATCCGCATCAACGTGATCAGCTCGGGCGTCGGCGGCATCACCGAGTCCGACGCCAACGCCGCGGCCACCGCCAAGGCCACGGTGATCGGCTTCAACGTGCGCGCGGACGCTTCGGCCCGCCGCATCATCGAAGGCAACGGCGTCGATCTGCGTTACTTCTCGATCATCTATGACGTGATCGATCAGGTGAAGCAGGTGGCGTCGGGCATCCTCGGCGTGGAAATCCGCGAAGAGATCATCGGCATCGCCGAGGTTCGCGACGTGTTCCGCAGCTCGAAGTTCGGCGCGGTCGCCGGCTGCATGGTCGTGGAGGGCGTGGTCAAGCGCTCCAAGCCGATCCGCGTGCTGCGCGACAACGCCGTGGTCTTCGAAGGCGAGCTGGAATCGCTGCGTCGCTTCAAGGAGAACGTCGACGAAGTGCGCAACGGCACCGAATGCGGCATCGGCGTGAAGGCGTACAACGACGTCAAGCCGGGCGACCAGATCGAGTGCTTCGAGCGCATCGAGGTTCAGCGCACGCTGTAATAGCCGGGAATGGAAAATCGGGAATCGGGAATCGTCGCCGACGGTTCCCGATTTTCCCGTTTCCAGCTCGCGCTTTGACGATTTAGCATTCCCGATTCCCGATTCCCGATTCCCGATTCCCGATTCCCGGACCCTAATGCCCAGCAGCAAATCGTTCCACCGTACCGACCGGGTCTCGGCGCAATTGCGTCGCGAGCTCGGCAAGATCGTGCACGAGGCCGTGCGCGAGCACGGCTTGCCGTCGGTCAGCGTGTCCGACGTCGAGATCTCGCGCGACCTGGCCCATGCCAAGGTCTTCGTGACCGCGCTGCAGCCCGAGCGCTCGCTCGAAGCGGTCAAGGATCTCAAGGAACTCGCTCCGAACCTGCGTTACCAACTCGGCAAGGCGATGAAGCTGCGCCACGTGCCCGAGCTGCATTTTCATTACGACGATTCGGTCGATCGCGGCGAAAGCATCGACAACCTGCTGCGCGATCATCCCGATCTGGAAACCCGCGCCGATGAAGGCGGGAGCGAAGACGGCGAGGGCGGCAAGCCGGAGTGATCGGCGGCTTCGCCGGTCGGGGCGCGTAAGCGTCCGATGCGGGCGGCCGGTGGATGGCTGCGCGGTTGATCGACCGGGGGCCGTGGCGACTGCCTTTCGGGGTTTGCGTCGGGGCTCGGTGGTCCGAGTCGGGGCTGAAGCCCCTCCCACAACAAACCTCGTGGCTTCGATGTCTTTTGTGGGAGGGGCTTCAGCCCCGACTCGAAACCGCATCCACGACGACAGCCCGGCAGCTCCCGCATACCCGCACCCCACCGAGCGGGACCGACATCCGGCCGAACGCCACCCCCGTTTGCCCCCGAGTTTCCGCAAACCCGCGCCACCGGCCGCCGTTCGCGCCGCCGTGTGTTCTCTCCCAGGAGCCCTCGCATGTCCACGCTGCCCCCGCGTTACGGTGCCCCGATTTCGTTCGCAACCGCCAGCCGGGTCATGCGCGCCGCGCAGGCGCGGGCCGAGCGCGAAGGCTGGCCGATGGTGATCGCCATCGTGGACAGCACCGGCCATCTGGTGATGCTTCACAAGCTCGATCAGGCGCAATATGGGAGCATTCCCGTGGCCCAGGCCAAGGCCGAGACGGCAGTGAAGTTCCGCCGCCCGACCAAGGTGTTCGAAGACGCGGTCGCTGCCGGCGGATTGGGCATGCGATTGCTCGGCATGGACAATCTGTTGCCGTTGGATGGCGGGCTGCCCCTGATCGTGGGCGGCGAGGTGATCGGTGCGATCGGCGTGTCCGGGATGCAGTCGGTCCAGGACGCGCAAATCGCGCAGGCAGGGGTGGACGGCTTGCTTGAACACGACGCGTAAACGCAATTGGCGCCATGTCGACGGCTTGTTGCTGCTCGACAAACCGCAAGGCCTGAGTTCCAACCAGGCCTTGCAGCAGGCACGCCACCTGTTCCGCGCCGAAAAGGGCGGGCACACCGGCAGCCTGGACCCGCTGGCGACCGGCCTGCTGCCGCTGTGCTTCGGCGAAGCGACCAAGATCGCCGGCCTGCTGCTCGGCGCGCACAAGGCCTACACCACCACCGCCGTGCTCGGCCTGACCACCGACAGCGACGACGCCGACGGCGCGCCGCTGCTCGAACGCGCCGTGCCCGAGCTCGACGACGCCACCATCGAAGCCGCGCTCGCGCCGCTGCGCGGCGCCATCCGCCAGCGTGCGCCGATCTATTCCGCGCTCAAGCAGGGCGGCGAACCGCTGTACGCCAAGGCCCGCCGCGGCGAGGCCATCGAGGCGCCCGAGCGCGACGTGATCGTGCATTCGCTGACCCTGACCGGCCGCGACGGCCCGCGCCTGGAGCTGCATGTGGAATGCGGCTCGGGCACCTACGTGCGCAGCCTGGTCCGCGACCTGGGCGAAACCCTCGGCTGCGGTGCCCACGTCAGCGTGCTGCGCCGGCTGTGGGTCGAGCCGTTCATGCAGCCGCGCATGGTCACCCTGGAGCAACTGCGCGAACTGGCCGAGCAGGGCAGCGATCTGGCGCTGGACGCCCATCTGCTGCCGATCGAAGCGGGCCTGAGCGAATTCGCCCGGGTCTCGATCGACGCCGCGTCCGCCCATCGGCTGGGCCAGGGCCAGGCGGTCGCGTGCGAAGAGGGCGAGACCGGGCTGGTGGCGATTTTCGGCGAAGCCGGCCGCTGCCTGGGCCTGGGCCTGCGTCAGGCCGAGGGCCGCCTGCAGCCGCAGCGGCTGTTCCGCTGGGCGGCGCAGGGCTGACCCGCGCCGAAGGCGTGTCCAACCGGGCCGCGGCGCCGGCGCATGCAGCCAGCTGAACAGCGTGTTCGCTCACCGATTGCGTGCCGCCCGGGCCGGGCACGGATCGTCGATCCGCACCGATCCAAGGTCGCAATCGCCGCCGCGGGCTGTTACAATTCCGCCGCTTTTCAAGCACTTCGCCCAAAGCCATCGGTTCGGGCGATGCTCGCAAGGCAATCCTCACTTAAAGCAAGCGGCGGGCCAGGCGGTGCGTCGGGGCGGAAATTCCGCGACCGATTCGCTTCTGCGGGCCCCGCATCTACAGAGAACATAAGTCATGTCGATCGACACCAGCAAGGTAATTGAAGACAACAAGCGCGGCGCCAACGACACCGGTTCGCCGGAAGTCCAGGTCGCTCTGCTGACCGCTCGCATCGAGCAGCTCACCGGCCACTTCAAGCAGCACAAGCAGGACCACCACAGCCGTCGCGGTCTGCTGATGATGGTCAACCGCCGTCGCAGCCTGCTCGATTACCTCAAGCGCAAAGACGGCGAGCGCTACAAGGCCCTGATCGAGAAGCTCGGTCTGCGCCGCTAATCGGACACCCAACCGCGGCGCAGCGATGCGCCGCGGTTTGTTTTGGCGGACATGAAAGTTCCGCAGGCGATGCAGGAAGCAACGCCGCCAGCGACGGTACGCGAGCGCGACCGTCGAACTGGATGGGCCCCACGGCCTCGTGCGACGCAGCGCCGGAGCGCGCGCGAAACGCAACAAACCTCAGGTCGCTGCGCCGGCGGCCGACCGGAGCGGGGCAAGGGCCCCGACCGGAACGCATAGTTACCGAAGGAACCCAACGTGGCAAAAATTACCAAGACCTTCCAGTACGGCAACCATCAAGTGACCCTGGAGACCGGCGAAATCGCCCGTCAGGCCGGCGGCGCCGTGATCGTCAAGATGGACGACACCGTACTGCTGGTGGCAGCCGTCGCCGCCAAGAGCGCGCGCGAGGGCCAGGACTTCTTCCCGCTCACCGTGGATTACCAAGAGAAGTTCTACGCCGGCGGTCGCATCCCGGGCGGCTTCTTCAAGCGTGAAGGCCGTGCGACCGAGAAGGAAACACTGATCTCGCGCCTGATCGACCGTCCGATCCGTCCGCTGTTCCCGGAAGACTACAAGAACGAAGTCCAGATCATCGCCACGGTGATGTCGATGAATCCGGAAGTCGACGGCGACATCCCGGCGCTGATCGGCGCGTCCGCCGCGCTCGCGCTGGCCGGTACGCCGTTCCAGGGCCCGATCGGCGCGGCCAAGGTCGGTTACAAGAACGGCCAGTACCTGCTCAACCCGACCGCGACCGAACTGCTCGATTCCGAGCTCGAACTCGTCGTCGCCGGCACCTCCAACGCGGTGCTGATGGTCGAATCCGAAGCCAAGATGCTGTCCGAGGAGGTCATGCTCGGCGCGGTGATGTTCGGCCATCGCGAACTGCAGAAGGTCATCAACGTCATCAACGAGCTCGTCGTCGAAGCCGGCACCAAGCCGTCCTCGTGGGAAGCTCCGGCCAAGAACAACGCCCTGATCGGCGCGTTGAAGGACGCCGTCGGCAGCCAGTTGGAGCAGGCCTTCCAGGTCCGCGACAAGCTGCAGCGCCGCGACGCCATCGGCGCGATCAAGAAGGACGTGCTGCAGGGCCTCGCCGGCCGCGCCGAAGCCGACGGTTGGCAGAACGCCGAGCTGTCGAAGGAATTCGGCGAGCTCGAGTACCAGACCATGCGCAACTCGGTGCTGAGCACCAAGGTCCGCATCGACGGTCGCGCGCTCGACACCGTGCGCCCGATCGCCTCGCGCGTCGGCGTGCTGCCGCGCACCCACGGCTCCTCGCTGTTCACCCGCGGCGAGACCCAGGCCATCGTGGTCGCCACGCTGGGCACCGCGCGCGACGGTCAGATCATCGACGCGGTCTCGGGCGAGTACAAGGAACACTTCCTGTTCCATTACAACTTCCCGCCTTACTCGGTCGGCGAAGCCGGCCGCATGATGGGCCCGAAGCGCCGCGAAATCGGCCACGGCCGCCTCGCCAAGCGCGGCGTGCTGGCGGTGATGCCGACGATGGAAGAGTTCCCGTACACCATCCGCATCGTCTCGGAAATCACCGAGTCCAACGGTTCCTCCTCGATGGCTTCGGTCTGCGGCAGCTCGCTGGCGCTGATGGATGCCGGCGTGCCGATCAAGGCGCCGGTCGCGGGCATCGCGATGGGCCTGGTCAAGGAAGACGATAACTTCGTCGTCCTGTCCGACATCCTGGGCGACGAGGATCACCTCGGCGACATGGACTTCAAGGTCGCCGGCACCGCCACGGGCATCTCGGCGCTGCAGATGGACATCAAGATCCAGGGCATCACCGAAGAGATCATGAAGGTGGCGCTGGAGCAGGCCAAGGCCGGCCGTCTGCACATCCTCGGCGAGATGGCTCACGCCCTCACCGAATCGCGCACCGAGCTGTCCGAGTACGCGCCGCGTCTGCTGACCATGAAGATCCATCCGGACAAGATCCGCGAAGTGATCGGCAAGGGCGGCTCGACCATCCAGGCGATCACGAAGGAAACCGGCACCCAGATCGACATCCAGGACGACGGCACCATCGTCATCGCTTCGGTCAACGCCGCCGCCGCGCAGGCCGCGAAGGCGCGCATCGACCAGATCGTGTCCGACGTCGAGCCGGGCCGCATCTACGAAGGCAAGGTCGCCAAGATCATGGACTTCGGTGCGTTCGTGACGATCCTGCCGGGCAAGGACGGTCTGGTCCACGTGTCGCAGATTTCCAACGAGCGCGTCGAGAAGGTCAGCGACAAGCTCAAGGAAGGCGACGTGGTCAAGGTCAAGGTGCTGGAAGTCGACAAGCAGGGCCGCATCCGTCTGTCGATGAAGGCCGTGGAAGAAGGCGAGGGCGTCGTGGCCGAGTAATCGCCGCGCGCATCGCTGTACTTCGGAAAAAGCGGGCTTCGGCCCGCTTTTTCTTTGCGCGGGTTTCCGAAGGGCCCGCGACGAAAAAAGCCGTGGAGCCGTTCCGGTCGCGTCGGCGCGGCTGGTGACCTTCCGATCGAGGCCGGACCGGCCCGGTCCGCTTGTTCGCCTTTCTTGTGCATCGGGCGCGGCGCCCGATCCTCCCTGCGGCGTGATCGCTTCGATCACAGCCGCCGCGCAGCCGCCGGCGATCGACCCGTCTTCACGATGAGCGGGGCGCTAATTTCATACGAGTCTGATTGATGTGCCCGGCTGCGTGCCTGAGCATGCTCGCGATACGGATGATCGCGTCCAGGCAGGCATGGACTCGTTGGATGAATCGGGGGCTGGTTTGATCCATGCCGCTCCTTGAAGACCGCGCGGCGCGACAGCGTCGCGATCCGGCCCTTTCCTGCTGCTGCGCGAGGCGCGCAAGTACAACGATTGCCGTCGCACACAAGCGGTCAGTGGCATGCGGATCGGCAGCAGGCGGAGTGTTTGGCTTTAGTGCCGCCGGTATGTCCGGATTCGCTGTGCGCGTTCGATCACTTCCATGTCGAGTCGCGCCCATGGCGCAGCTTGGTCGGTATCGCGCTGGCACCAGTCAATGCGACGCCCCTGCACATATGACTTAGTTGAGGCAATATCGATGCGCGGTTCAATCTGGATTTTCGGCCAAAACAGAGTCGGGAGCGCCGCGCCGCGCTCGCAGCTCCGGGGGCTGTCTTTACTTGCGGCCTTGGCGGTGCTGCTGCCGCAGTCGGCTCTTGCCGCGCCCTGGACCTGCGATTCGGCAGGCTATCTGTTCCAGCGTTCGGCATCCGGCGTCAACTCCGTGACTTCGGTCGATCTGGCCACGGGTGTCGCCACGCCGGTAGGTAACATGCCGATCAGCGTCAATGGCGTCGGTTACAACACGCTCGACAATTATTTCTATGGCGCAGTGACTTCGGGGGGCGGCGGCATAGTCCGCATCAATTCCGATCTGACCACGACCGTGGTCTCGACCCAGGCCGGCAGCAACATGGGCGATTTCGACGATGCCGGCCATTATTGGTCGTCCACCGGCGGAGGAAACAATCCAACTGCCTGGAAGGAGATCGATTTCTCGAACCCGGCCTCTGCGACCTATGGCACGGTTATCCGCCAGGGCACCTTTGCCTACACGGCTGGAACCTTCATGGGGGACTGGTCGTGGATCAATGGCTCGTTCTACTTCGCCATGACGTCGTTCGCCAATCCCACCGCGACGCCGCGCCTGGGACGTTTCACGCCCGGCGCCAGTGGTAACGGCACGTTCACCGATCTGGGACCGATCGCGGGCATCCCCAACGGGGCCGTCTCCACCGCAGGTTTTGGTGCGTCGTATACCGACTCCAATGACTATCTGTATATCGGCGACAACGGCAATGGCAAGATTTTCCGGGTCGATGTCACGGGTCCGGGCACTCCCAGCGGGATTCTCGCCGCGACCGGTCCCGTTTCGTCCCAGAACGACGGCGCGCGCTGCGCCGACGCGGGCGTACCGACGGTAACGGTGATCAAGTCGGTCGCGGGCCGGGCCGCGGCGGCGGACCAATTCACGGTGAGCCTGGTGAACACCGCCAACACGACGCTGACCTCGGCCACGACCACGGGCGCGGCTACCAGCGCGACCACGGCGGACTGGCCGGTCTCGCAGAACGCGACCTATACCATCCGCGACGCGATGGCCGCGGGCTCGACCAATACGCTGGCAGCCTATGCCGCCACGATCGCTTGCACGGACACCGATACGGGCGCCGCTGTTGCCGTTACCGGAACGGCGCCGAACTGGTCCCTGGCGATCGCCACGGATCACGATTACAGCTGCACGGTCACCAACACGCCGGGAGCCCCGTTGCAGCTGGCCAAGGCCTGGGGCGCGAACAGCACCACGGGCAATCAGGTGACGATCGGCGCGACCACCGGCGGCGCCAACAATACGGTCGCCTTCAACGCGACGGCGCCGACGGCGGCCAACAGCGGTACGCCGGTGACCGTGGGTGTGGGCAATGCGATCACGTTGCCGGCGGAAACCGGCGCCGCTCTGGCCAACTACACCACGACGGTGGCTTGTACCGGCGGCCATACCCTGTCCGGAACCAATGGCCAGCAAACCAACACGCTGACCATCACCAGCCGCAACGCGGCGGTGTGCACCTACACCAACACCCCGCGTACCGCGACCCTGACCCTGCGCAAGCAGTGGAGCGGCGCGGCAGTGGGCGACGACGCGACGATCACGGTCTCGCGCGGCGCGACGGTGCTCGACACTTTGAACTCCGACGCCGGCGCCGCCGGCGAATTGGATGCCGACGCCACGCCGACGACGGTGCTCATCGCCGAAACCGTCACCCTGGCCGAGACCTTGGCGGCAGCCAATGTCGGTTTGTACGACACCACGTTGGCCTGTACCGGCAGCGCCGATACCGACCCGGCCGACGGGCTGATCATCGGCGCGGCCGACACCGCGATCGTATGCACCTACACCAACACCCATCGCATCGCCGACCTGTCGATCACCAAGACAAATACGCCCGCGGCCGGTGCCTTGGATCAAGCCAGCGACACCGTGAATTCTGGGCAAACGACGACTTACACCATGGTGGTCACCAACGACGGCACCACGGCGGTGACCGGAGCAATCGTCAGAGATACGCCCGGCGCGGGCATCACCTGTCCACCCGGCAATGCGGTGACCATCGCCGGCGACGGGGTGCCGGCGGGCAGCTTCACCGTGGCCGATCTGAGCGGCGCGAATGGCATCGTGCTGGGCGCCCTGGCGGCGGGACAAAGCACGACCTTGAGCTTCACCTGTCAGGTGAACTAACGAAAACGGGGATGGAGCGGCTTGCACCGGTCGCTCCGCGCGTCTCGGGAGAGCGCTTCGTCGCTGCATTGCAGGGCCAAGCACGCCTGTCCCACCTTGCGCCACGTTCGCAAACGGGGCGAAGCTGCCTGCAGCAACTATGCATCCGAATGGCAGCTTCTTCATGTCGATTCGGTGCTGCCGCGTTGCTGACGCTTGGCGCGCAGATGAATTCGTACGAGTCTGATTGTCCATACATTGCGCAGGCAGACACTGAATCGGCTAAGACAGATGTGGAGTGCTACTTGCACGTAATCCCGCGCGAGCGGATTTCGCCTCACTTCGGCGGAGAACGTCCCGCGCCTTTGTTTCGATAGTTCGCTTGCCGCAGAAGAATTTTTCGCTCGCGGCTTGACGGCGATCGATCAGACCTTCCTTCCGCTTCATGGCGATGCGGTCGATGAAGGCCGTGGAAGAAGGCGAGGGCGTCGTGGCCGAGTAATCGCCGCGGGTCATCGCTGGATTTCGGAAAAAGCGGGCTTCGGCCCGCTTTTCTTTTGCGCGGCGTTTCTTGCCCGTTCGCGCGCGGGCAGGGCCTGGACGGGCCCGGTTTCAGGCATGTCCGGTTTTTCCCGCCGATCGAGATACAGGAAGGAACACATCCGTTCGTCCGCCGATCGAACGGTTTCAGGGGGAGAGGCCATGAGCCAAAATCGTTCGCAACCGTCGAGTGTCGAAGCTCGGACGCAGGGAGGGAACCGCGAGGCGTCCTGGGCCGATCGCGGCCACGGCGAGAGCGGCGGTACGCGGGCGCCGGATGAGGTCCCGTTCATCCGCTCGGCGCTGCCTGCGCCGCAACCGGCCCAGGCTTGCCGAAGTTTCGCTCGCCGGGGCGTGCAAGGTATTGGCGGCATAAGCCGCTCCTTGGCTTTCGCCGTCGTGGCATCGTCGGATCGCTGGCGTCGCGGTTGCCAGCTGCTGGCGGCGGGTAAGTCCGGATTCGCCGCGGCGCTGCTATCGCTCTGCGTAGCGTTGTCGCCTTCCATGGCATCGGCCGCGGCCTGGGCGACGGGCGGAAGCAGTCCTTATCGCAGCCAGATTTTGTGGCTTACCTGGGGCGATCCCAGCGGCACCACCACCGGCAACGGCACGCTGGGCGCGCCCCTGGCCAACGGCAATCGCTCGATCGCCAACGTGACGGTCAACGGCGTTCCATTGGCCGTCACCTGCACGCTCAACAACATCACCACATTGGTGGGCGCGCCGGGCATCTGGGCCTGGGGCTCAGGCCAGTGGGGCGGCGATCTGCTCGACAACCTCTACAACATCGGCGGTACCGGCACGGCGAATCAGCTGATCAATGGCATCGATATCGGCGGCGCGGTTAAAACCTTCACGATCACCTGCTCCGCGACCTTGAATGGGGCGCCTTACGATATTCCGGGCTTGATCATGGCCGACGGCGAGCAGGCCGGTTTTTCACCGCAGGAGCCCGCCCCCAACAACACGGAATATGTACAGGGCACGGCCGATGGCGTCTGGCACGTGGCCGAGCGGATGCGGGTCAATTGCAATCAGGGCTATACGGCGACCCTCAGCGCCGACAGCCAGACTCTGAGGTTGGCCGGGCCCAACAGTGCGGCTTGCGTCGGCGGCGGCGCCGCAGGGCCGATGGCTACGGCTTTCCTGCGCTTCAACCCCAGCGCGTACAGCGGCGCCAACCGCCAAGTCGTGACGAACTGGCGCCTCAACGCCGGCGGCGGCAGCATCATCGCCATCGGCCTGGTCATTCCCGTCGACGGCGGCGATGCACCGTCGATCTACGGCACCGCCGCGCATATGCTCAATCCCACCTACAGCGCGGACTCGCTGGCTCCCGGCGCATCCGTCGATGTTTTCGGCGCCGGCTTCACCCTCAGCGTGCCCAGCAACGCCAACCCGCAGATGCTGGGGGCGACGGTGGACAACGACGCCACGGTCGTCAACACAACCACCGTGATCACCCCGGCCGGCAATGTGGCGGCGAGCGTGGACAACACGACCGGGCAGACGCCCGACGACGAGGCCGCCTTCGCCACGCTGCCTGCGATCGAAGGGACCGCAACGAGCTATTCGCTGACCGTGCCGCTGGGGGCGACGGCCGCGTCGGGCGGGCAGGTCTGCGGCTGGATCGACCTCGATCGCGGCGGCAGCTTCGGCGACAACACCGCCGAGGAAGCTTGCGCGACGTTCGCCGCGGGCGCCGCCAGCGCCGTCCTCAACTGGACTCTTCCGACCGGCAACGACTACGTGGCCGGCAACAGCTATGCGCGCCTGCGCATCGGCCGCGACGCGGCCCCCGTCGGCAGCCCGACCGGGCTGGCGAATATCGGCGAGGTCGAGGATTACCCCATCGAACTCAGGCCGCGCCTGCGCCTCGACAAGGTGACCGTGCCGGTCACCGACGGCGGAGTGTTCAACCTGACCATCAACCCCGCGCCGACGGCGGCGTTCACCGCCAACAACCAGGGCAACGGCGGCACCACCGGCTTGCACAGCGTCCCGCTGGGCGGCGCGGTGACCCTGAGCGAAACCGCCGGCACCGCCACCAACCTGGCCGCCTACACCGGCAACATGACCTGCACCAACCGCGCCTCGGGCGCGGTTTACGGGCCGACGGCGGGTACCAGCCACAGCTACACGACGATGACCAGCGCCTCCACCAACGCCGCGGCCAGCACCACGCCCGCGACCACGGCCAACGTCAACGACACCGAGATCACCTGCGTATTGACCAACTCACTGCAGGCGGACCTGGCGATCACCAAGACCAACACGCCCGCCATCGGGCCGCTCGATCAGCCCGACGACACCGTGACTACCGGCGACGCGACCACCTACACCCTGGTGGTGACCAATCACGGCTTGATGCCGGTGACCGGCGCGGTGGTGAGGGACACGCCTGTCGCGGGCATCACCTGTCCGCCCGGCAATGCGGTGACCATCACCGGCAACGGAGTTCCCGCGGGCAGCTTCACGGTGGCCGATCTGATCGGTGCGAACGGCATCGTGCTGGGCGCTTTGGCGGCGGGACAAAGCACGAACTTGAGCTTCACCTGTCAGGTGAACTAGCGAAGACGGGGGCGCAGCGGCCTGCACAGGTCGCTGCGCGCGTCGCGGGGGCGAGGACTTCGTCGCTGAATTTCACGGTCACTCGCGCCTCATTCCAGCTTGCTCCACGTTCACGAACGCCCACGGTGCGAATCGGCGCGCGGCAACGATGCAGCGCAACAGCAGCTTTCTCATGTCGATTCGGTGCCGCCGCGTCGCTGACGCAGGGCGGCGCGCAGATTGAATTCGTACGAGTCTGATTGATCTGTACGTTGCGCAGGCAAACACTGAATGGGCTAAGGCAGAACTGAAGCGTTGCTTGCGCGTCATCCCCGCACAAGCGGGTTCCGCTTCACTTCGGCAGAAGACGTCCAGCGCCTTTGTTTCGATCGTTCGTTTGCCGGAGAAGAATTTTTCTCTCGCCGCATGACCGTGATCGTTCAGATATTCCTTCCGCTCCATGGCGATGCGGATACGTTCGCCGCCGCACCGTAACGATCGAGGTTAGGGACGATCACCATGCTTTTTTCCATAGGGACCTCCAGCCAAAAAGGCGCTGATAACGGTGTGTCGCGCTCGCCATCCAGGGGCTGTGGTTCTTGTTCGCCGCGTTGGCGGTGCTGCTGCGCAGTCGGCTCATGCCGCACCCTGGATCTGCGATGCGGCAGGTTATCTGTTCCAGCGTTCGGCATCCGGAGGCAGCGTAATCGCCGCGGGTCATCGCTGGATCGGGAAACGCGGGCTTCGGCCCGCTTTTCTTTTGCCCCGATCGAGCAGGAATTCGAAGGTGGAAACCGACGTGTCCGGTCACCGGGTGTCCGGATTGGAGACAACGGCGCGATTTATGACCAATACAGCTGGTTCGATCAGGGAGTCCCAATGAAAAAAATGTCTGATGGCCGAGCTATAGAGCGATCCGGGGCTCCCAAGGATGGACACGGTACGGGGATGACCCCGAAGTGGATGGGCGGATGCAGGCGAGCTCTGTCCAAGCTTGCCCTGCTGGGCCTTCTGGCGGGCGCGTTCGCGCCGGTGGGGGCCGCGCATGCGCAAACCTGCGGCAATTTGCTCAAGAACGAATTCGGCGGAACCTTCGGCACTATGCCTTTGCCCGGCCCTCCGACGCGACGCGATATGCAGAATCCGCAGGTGCCCAATGCGAACGGTTACACCTATCAGACCGGCGCTCCGACTGGGGCCGGCGATTACACGGTGACCAGCGGCAATTTCGTCGATAATGTTTTTCCGGGGAACAATCATTGGGAAAATATCACCGGGCACAACGCCGGCGGCCCGATCAGTCAAGACGATGCGTTCATGACGATCAACGGCCAGACCGTTTTCGGCCAGACCTTTTATTCCCAGGATCTGGTGCTGGTGGGGGGGCAGGGCTACACGATCAGCGTGTGGGCCGCCAATGCCGTGGACTTCAACGACCCCAGCACGTTTGGTCGGCTCGGCGTGCGCGTGCGCAATCTGGCCACGAATGCGATCGTCGCTGGCGGCGATGCCTCCACGATCTCGCTTCCCTCGCGACCGGACAACAACACGACGCAATGGTTTGAAGCCAGATCCACCTTTACCGTCCCTACCGACGGCCGTTACCGTTTCGAGCTGTATAACGCCGCCACCACGTTCTCCGGCAACGATTTCGTCATGGATGACATGAGCATCACCGCATCCAGCCAGGCCGGTTGCCCTGTCGATTTCGGCGACGCGTCCGACACCGGTACCGGAACCGCGACCGGTAATTACCAGACCCTGCTGGCCGACAGCGGGCCGCGCCACGGTCTTGTCGCGGGCCTGTTTCTGGGCGCCAGCGCCACGGAGGAAGCCGATGCTCTGCAGAACGCCACCGCCACCGGCGACGTGGACAACGGCATCGGCGCGATTCCCGCGATCACGACCAATCCTGGAGGCGTGGTCACCATTCCGATCACGGCGCTGAATCTAAGCGGTTCGGCGGCATCGGTCGTCGGATACATCGATTTCAATCGGGACGGCGACTTCCTGGATGCGGGAGAGCGGTCCGCGGCAGTGAACGTTCCGAACAACGGCACGACTACGGCAACGCAGAATTTCAGCCTCAGTTTCACCGTGCCCAACGGCACCATGGTGGGCACATCCGTGCTGCGCGTGAGACTTGCCAATGACGCTGGCGAGATATCGACGGCAGTGGGAGCGGCAAGCACCGGCGAGGTGGAGGACGCGCAAGTTCAGATCACTTTGGGGCCGACCGCAACGCTGCAGTTGGCCAAGGCCTGGGCGAACGGAAGTCCTGCCGGCAATCAGGTCACCATCGGCGCGACTACGGGCGGCGCCAACAACACCGCGGCATTCAACGCCACCGCACCGAATGCGGCCAATAGCGGAGCCGCGGTGACGGTTGCGGTGGGTAACGTGATTGCGCTGCCCGCCGAAACGGGCACCAACGTGGCGAACTACACCACCACCATCGCCTGTACCGGCGGCCACACCCTGTCTGGCACCGACGGACAGCAGGCCAATACGCTGACCATCACCAGCCGCAACGCGGCGGTGTGCACTTACACCAATACCCCGCGCACGGCGACCTTGCAGTTGGCCAAAGCCTGGGCGGCCGACAGCACGGCCGGCAATCAAGTGACGGTCGGCGCGACCACGGGCGGCGCCAACAACACGGTGGCGTTCAACGCGACGGCGCCGACCGCCGCCAATAGCGGCACACCGGTGGTCGTGAGCATGGGAAGCACGATTACGCTGCCGGCCGAAACCGGGATCAACGTGGCGAACTACACCACGACAGTGGCGTGTACCGGCGACCACACGCTGTCGGGCACGGACGGCCAACAGAGCAACACGCTGATCATCACCAGCACCAATCCGGCGGTGTGCACCTACACCAACACCCCGCGCACCGCGCGTCTGACCTTGCGCAAGCAGTGGAGCGGCGCCGAGGTGGGCGACGACGCGACGATCACGGTCTCGCGCGGCGCGACAGTCATCGATACTTTGGATTCGGATGCAGGCGCCGCCGGCGAGTTGGATGCCGACGTCACGCCGACGACGGTGTTCATCGGCGAAACCGTCACCCTGGCCGAGACCTTGGCGGCAGCCAATGTGGGTTTGTACGACGACACCTTGGCCTGCACCGGCAGCGCCGATGCCGATCCGGCCGACGGGCTGACCATCGGCGCGGCCGACACCGCGATCGTGTGCACCTACACCAACACCCGCCGCGTCGCCGACTTGTCGATCACCAAGACCAACACGCCCGCGGCCGGTGCCTTGGACCAGATCAACGACACGTTGGATTCGGGGCAAGCGACGACCTACACCTTGCTGGTCACCAACGACGGCGCCACGGCGGTGACCGGCGCAGTAGTCAGAGATACGCCCGGAGCGGGCATCACCTGTCCGCCCGGCAATGCGGTGACCATTACCGGCGACGGCGTCCCGGCGGGCAGCTTCACCGTGGCCGATCTGACCGGTGCGAACGGCATCGTGCTGGGCGCTCTGGCGGCGGGACAAACCACGACCTTGAGCTTCACCTGCCAAGTGAACTAGCGAAGGGGCGGAGCGACCGGCAGCGGCCGCTCCCGGTTAAAGCGGGTACGAGGGTTCCGTCGCCGTATTCCACGGCGGGGCGGGTCTCGTCCCGCTTTTCACATTTACGCAGTCCAGGCACGAAGCGGCCATAACGCTGCTTTTTGCTTGTCGTTCCCGCGCAGACGTGGCTGCACGGTGCGAGGACATATTGTTTGCCAGCGCTTCGAGAGCGCTCGCTGGTCAATGCAGGGAGGGGGATCATGCGAGTCGGAACAAGTTTCAAGGCCAGGCGCGGCAACGGGCAGGCCCGCGCGCAGGCATGCGGGCAAGGCCGGCGCGGTCTTTTCGGTTCTGGATCAACGGCGATCGCACAGCCGGCATCGATGCTCGCATTGCTTGCGATGGGGACGGCCTTGGCACCAATGAAAGCGCCGGCACAGGAGATCGCCGGAGGCGAATGCGCGGCAGGGGCGAGCGTCGCCACGCCGAATTTCGATGCCGGCTGGTTCCACAACCAGCCACGGCCTTCGCCCTTGCCCTCGCGCAGGCAGGACGGGTTCTGGGCGAACCCGCCGGGTGGCCCCGTCGTCTACTGGGACAGCCCGCGAGACGCCAGCCCGATAGGCGTCGACCCCGGCGTGGTCGCCAACTACGCGGCCGACGAAGTGGTGGGAAGCGGACTGACCGCCACCGTCGCTCCTGCCACGACCCGATACGACTACCTCGGCGTCAACGGCGCGGGGTCGACCTTCGCCCAAGCGGCGACCGGCAACGACTACCTGCAATACCAGTTCACGACGCCGGCGAATGCGGCTGCGCGCTTGTTCTTCAAGCGCACCGGTTTCGGCGCCTATCCCTCCGAGGCCTACAGCTATGCGGTGCGCGTCTCCACCGATCCCACGTTCGCCAGCTATTGGACGATCACCCAGAACGTGGCCGTCACCAGCGCCGCCGGCTACACCTACAACACCGCGAACACGAGCCGTTTTCCGCTGCTGAGACCGAACACGACCTATTACCTGCGCGTGTATCTGTATAACCGCACCGGCACCACATCCCTCGCACCGGCCAATACCATCGGGGCCGACGATTTCCAGTTCGGTACCGCGATCTGTCCGTTGCCCACGGTCACCGTGACCAAGGTGTCCAACGCGGGCACGGGTACGTTCAATTTCACCGGCAGCAACGGCTTCGCCGCGCAAAGCATCGCCACGGTCACGCCCGGCATCGGCGTCGCCGGCGCCACCCAGGTGATGGCCGCGGCCAATACCGCGACGACGATTGCCGAAGCCGCCCCGCCAGCGGGCTTCGCCTTGACCGCGATCAATTGCACCGGCCTGCCGTCGGGAACGCCCACCTATACCGTCAATGGCGTCGGCGGCGGCAATGTGGTTCTGCCGGCGGCCGCGATGACCCCGACGGCCAACATCGCCTGCACCTTCACCAACGGTATGCTGGCGAACCTGTCGATCACCAAGACCAATACGCCCGCGGCCGGTGCCTTGGATCAGGCCAACGACACGGTGAATTCGGGGCAAACGACGACCTACACCCTGGTGGTCACCAACGACGGCACCACGGCGGTGACCGGAGCAATAGTCAGAGATACGCCCGGCGCGGGCATCACCTGTCCGTCCGGCAATGCGGTGAACATCACCGGCGCCGGCGTCCCGGCGGGCAGTTTCACCGTGGCCGATCTGATCGGCGCGAACGGCATCGTGCTGGGCGCCCTGGCGGGTGGGCAAACCACGACCCTGAGTTTCACCTGTCAGGTGAACTGACGGCGGCGGCGCGTGCGAACGCCGCGCGCCGCCTCTTGCGCCGCCATCGACTTGGTTTATCGTTGCCGGCGACGCGCGCAGCGAAGACCTTGGCGGCCATGCCGGATCGAACCGTACCCACGTTGTATCAATGGCTCGGCGGCATCGAAGCGCTCGAGCGGCTCACCGTGCGTTTCTACCAGCACGTCAAGAACGACGAACTGCTGGGCCCGGTCTTCGCCCACATGAGCGACGAACACCCGGCGCATGTCGCCGCATTCCTGGCCGAGGTGCTCGGCGGCCCGGCCGACTATTCGGCGCGCCACGGCGGCCATCCGAACATGATCCGCCATCACTTGAACCGGCACCTGAGCCAGGAGCAGCGCCGGCGCTGGGTGGGCCTGCTGTTGTCCACCGCCGACGAACTGGCGATGCCGGACGATCCGGAATTCCGCTCGGCCCTGGTCGCTTACCTGGAATGGGGCTCGCGCCTGGCGGTGATCAACTCGCAGCCCGGCGCGCAGGTCGATGAGGACGCGCCGATGCCGCGCTGGGGCTGGGGCGAGGCCAAGGGCCCGTACACGGATTGATGGCCTGGCGATCCTGATTCGAAGCCGCGGGCGCAAGAAGAGCCTGCCCCGATAGGCTTGTTGCCTTGTCCGGCGTGTGCATCTCTTCTAGAGCGCGGGTTCTGGCGACGGCGTTGGGCATCATCGGTTTCCCCTGAACCTTCCGTGCGCATCGCGTATCCACCCGTTGGGCGTCATGAACGCGGCAGGGGGATGGCCGCGAATCCAGCGCAACGACGCGTCGCATCGTGTTTCGAATCCACTGCGTGACGGGCCCGCGGCCCGGCCTCGCCTCGCAGCGCGCTCATACCGGCGCGGTTCGCCACGCCGCGAGTTCATGCCGCGACCTCCGACCCCGCCAGGACGCCATGAGCCATACCCAGCTTCCGCGTTCGCAACCGCGTCGTTTCATCGGCGACCGCCGTCGTTTCGTTGCTGGCGCTGGCGACAGGGATGCTGGCCAGCCCTCACGCGCTGGCCGCCGAGCCGGCCGCGCCGGTGCCGGCGTTCGCCAAGGTCATCGACGCCGAAGTGCCGGCGATCATGAAAGCCGCGTATATCCAGGGCGCGTGCAAGCCTTGAGCCAGCCGGTCGCCGGGCACCGCATTACGTCGGATCGCATTCCTGCCGCTGAATATCGGGCACGAAGCCCTGCAGCAGAAACGGCGTCATGTCCGAAGCGCCGGATTCGCCGGAGGCCGCGGGCGCGCGCGGCACGCCGGCGCGGCTCCAGCTCTGCGCCCGCTCGCTGGCGCGTTCGCGCGCCTGATTGGCTTGTTCCGGCGGCAGGTCGCGGGTCAGCGCGCGAATTTGCGCTTCGACCATTTCGCGCTGCGACCGTGAGAACCCGGTGCGCGGCCCGGCCGGCGCCGCGTCGGGCTGCGCCGGCGGCAGCGAATCGAGCAATTGCAGGAACAGGCTCAGCGATTCCACCGGATCGGACTTCACCGCCTGACCGAGAAAATTGCGCCGCATGCTGTCGCGCCGCGGCGAGTACGCGTAGGCCAGCGACGCCAGCATGCGCGCGTCGCCGCGCATGGCCGCGGTGCGGGCGATGGATTCGGCTTCGCCGCGATAGGTCGCCAGCGCGGGCAGGGAGTCGAGCAACTGTTGCTGGCGGAAGGCGTTGCCGCTGGCGTAGTGGCGCATCGCCGCCGGATGTCCGGCGAGCGCGGCGCGGCGCCAATAGCCGGCGCGTTGTTCGGCGCTGATGGTGGGAACGTCGGCGCAGTGTTCGGACTGGGTCAGCAGCTTGTCGGTCATGCTCTGGTAGCTGTCGGCCATGCGCTTGCGTTGCTCGCGCTGCTGCGGCGTGTCCTGCGGCATGCGTTCGAGCTGGCGTTCGAAATTGTCCACGCCGCTTTCCGCGCCAGCCAGGCGCTGGCGCAGGCTGTCGCAATACTCCATCTCCGCCGCCAGCCGGCAGGCCGCCGCCGGTTCGTTGGCGGCGCGGCGCTGCAGTTCCGGCAGGATCAACCGCAGCGGCGTGTCCACCGACGGCAGCGGGCGGGCCGTGCCGGCGGTGTAGCGGGGGATCGACGCGGCCGAACCCGGCGCGGCGTCGGCGCCCACGCGCTGGCCGGCGGTTTGCGCGCCCGCGTCTGCGGCGGTCGCGTTCGGCGCGGCCGGCGCTTCGGCGGCGGTGTGGCGGCCCCAGTAGTACATGCCGGCGCCGCTGGCGGCCAGCACGATCAGCCAGATTGCGGTGCGTCCTTGCTTCACGGTCGAAGTCATCGTCGGGTATGTCGGTCGCTCATCTTGACCGCCGCATCATAGAAGCGAATGAAGATGCGCGCGCGTGCCGCAAGGCGCGCGGCGACGGATCTTTGTTGGTATCCCTACGTCGCCGGCAACACCTACGCCAAGGACACCGTGGTCGAATACCAGGTGCGGCAGTATCGCGCCAAGTGGTTCGTCAACGCCGACCAATCGCCGGCGGCAATCGCACAGGCCGCCAATGCCTGGGACGCCCGTGGGAGCTGGTCAGCGGCGCGGGCACGACGCGGCCGGTGACGAACCCGCCGTCGACGCCGCCCATCTCGACGCCGGTGCCGGCCGCGAGCATCGGGCCTGAAGGCCCTCCCACAACAGCGGCGTGCTTGAGAACACATAGTCGCTGTTGACTTGGGCAGGAAGAAGAAACTTTGGGAGCGGCGTTACAACAGGGAACAGCGATGCAACCGTGGGAGGGCCTTCAGGCCC
>NZ_JAGGRI010000019.1:40939-202226 GCF_018612875.1 Lysobacter sp. ISL-50
TTCAGGCCCGACGCCTTTGGCTCAGTTCGCCGCGATCGGAGAAGAAAGCATCGGGCCTGAAGGCCCTCCCACAACAGCGGCGTGCTTGAGAACACATAGTCGCTGTTGACTTGGGCAGGAAGAAGAAACCTCGGGAGCGGCGCTACAACAGTGAACAGCGATGCAACTGTGGGAGGGCCTTCAGGCCCGATGCCTTTGGCTCAGTTCGCCGCGATCGGAGAAGAAAGCATCGGGCCTGAAGGCCCTCCTACAAAAACGGCGAGCTTTAGAACACGTAGCCGCCATTCACGCGCAGCACCTGCGAGTTCACCCAACTGCCATCGGGACCGGCCAGGAAAGAAACGGCCGAGGCGATTTCATCCGGCGTGCCCAAACGCTCCAGCGGCGCCAATGAGCTGAAATGCGCGATCTGCTCCTCGGTCTTGCCGTTGAGAAACAACTCGGTCGCGACCGGGCCCGGAGCGACCGCGTTGACGGTGATGCCGCGGCCGCGCAGTTCGTTGGCGAGTACGTGCACCAGGCCTTCGACGCCGGCCTTGGAGGCGATGTACGGGCCGTAGTTCGGGAAGGCCTTGCCGATCACGCTGGTCGATACCGCGATGATCCGGCCGCCTTCGCCCAGGTGCTGCGCGGCCTGGCCCAGGACGATGAAACTGCCGCGCAGGTTGGTGGCGATCACGCGGTCGAACTCGGCCAGATCGCCGCCCTGGATCGGCACGTACGGCATCACGCCGGCGCTGTTGACGACCACGTCGAGGCGGCCGAAGGTTTCTTTCGCGAAGGCGAACACGCGCTGCATGGCGTCGGCGTCGGCGACATCGCCCTGGATCGCGGCGGCGCGGCCGCCGGCGTTGTGGATTTCGGCGACCAGCGCATCGGCCGCGGCGGTGTTGCCGGCGTAGTTGACGACCACGGCGTAGCCGTCGGCGATCAGGCGCAGGGCGATGGCGCGGCCGATGCCGCGCGAGGCGCCGGTGACGAGGGCGGTCTTGGCAGTGGGGGCGGTATGGGCGGTCATGGCGGACTCCTTGGCGGGTGGGCGGTTGAGGGCGGGCGAGGGAGGCGGGTGGCCTCCGGTTTCGCTGTGGGGCCAGTCTGCGTGTTGGTCGGCGCTGGATAAACCAGCGTGAATTGGCAATACAATTCAATAATCGCCAACAATCGAGCCCCCGGAGCCCGCCATGGACCGTTTCGAGGCCCTGCGCCTGTTCACCCGCATCGTCGAGCTGGGCAGCTTCACCCGCGCCGCCGCCGTGCTGGATGTGCCCAAGGCCACCGCCACCCACGCGATCAAGGAACTGGAAGCGCGCCTGGGCGTGCGCCTGCTCGACCGAACCACCCGGCAAGTGCGGCCGACCCTGGACGGGCAGGCCTATTACGACCGCTGCGTGCACGTGCTGGCCGAACTCGACGACGCCGAATCGGCCTTGAGCGCGGTCGCCAGCAATCCGCGCGGCACCTTGCGACTGGATCTGCACGGCACCCACGCCACCGGCATCATCCTGCCGCGCATCAACGAATTCCGCGGACGCTATCCGCAGATCGACCTGGAAATCAGCAGCGGCGACCGTCTGGTCGATCTGGTGCGCGAAGGCATCGACTGCGTGGTGCGCTCGGGCGTGCCACGCGATTCCTCGCTGGTGGCCAAACGCTTGGCGACGATGCCGGAAGTGGTCTGCGCCAGCCCCGAGTATCTGCAGTACTTCGGCACGCCGCGTCATCCCGACGAGTTGTCGGCGCATCAGGCGGTCGGCTTCTTCGCCAGCAATCGCGATCTGCGGTATCCGTTTGAACTCACGGTCGACGGGCGATTGCGCGAATACCAGCTCAACTCGTGGATATCGGTCAACGACGCCGCCTGCTATGTCGCCGCGGCCCTGCGCGGCTGCGGCCTGATTCAACTGCCGCTGCACGGCGTCGAGCAGCACATCCGCGAAGGCCGGCTGGTCGAGGTGCTGCACGACTACGCCAGCCCGGGCGTGCCGGTGTCGGTGCTGTATCCGCAGCACCGGCAGTTGTCGCCGCGAGTGCGGGTGTTCGTGGATTGGGTGGCGGGCGTGTTCGCGGACAAGTTCGGCGCCGACGCGCCGGCCTGAGCGCAACCGGGCTCGCTACAATCGCAAGGCCGGCCGCCTTGCGCCGGCGCGTCGCATCGATGTCGAACACCGCTCACTCCGGGAGACGCCGAAGGTGAAATCGCAGCTGTCCCTGCCGCAGATCCGCGCCTTCTGCGCCCTGGCCCAGCATCGCAGCTTCAAGGCCGCGGCCGAGTCGCTCGGCGTGTCGCAGCCGACCATCGTCAGCCAGATCGCCAGCATCGAAGACGCGTATCAGACCAAGTTGTTCCAGCGCCAGCGCGAGAACAATCGCCTGACCGACATCGGCGTCGCCTTGCTCGCGCCGTTGCGCGCGGCGCTGGATCAGCTGCGCGAGGCCGAATTCATCCTGCTCTCGCACATCACGGCGCAGACCGGCGAGCTCAACGTGGTCGCGGTCAATCCGGTGCGCACCTCCAACCTGATCCGCGAGTTCCGCAGGCTGTTTCCGAACATCCGCGTCAACGTCAGCTTCGTCGCCTCCGACAAGGCGCAGGGCCTGATCGACCGCGAAGCGGTGGATGTGGGATTTTTCGTGCAATCCGAAGGCCGGCCGGGCCAGCAGGCGTTTCATTTCTACAGCTACGAATTGATGGCGATAGTGCCGGCGGAGCACCGGTTGGCGCATAAGCCGACCTGGTCGATCCAGGATTTCGCCGGCGAGGAACTGGTGATCCGCGAACCCGGTTCGCTGACCCGCAAGATGTTTCTGGCGGCGCTGGAGAGCGCGGGAATCGAGCCGCGCATCGCCTATGAGCTGGGCAGCCGCGAATCGGTGCGCGAAGCGGTGGCGCAAGGGCTGGGCGTGTCGATGGTCGCCGAGGACGAGCACACACCGCACGAGCGCATCGTCGCCAGGAAGATTATCGATGCCAATCTGCGCGCGGACAGCAGCTTGGTGGTGCTCAACAAGCACCTGGGTTCGCCGCAGGTGAAAGCCCTGATCGAACTGATCCGGCGGCGCTAGCGGGCGGACGAGCCGGTCGCGCGAGCGCGGACGTTGCCGTTCTCGCATTTGCGATCGATGCCGACGCCGATGGCGCATTTGGTTTCCTTCGCGATCGTCGAGATCGCATCGCGAAACGCGTTTGATTCGACGCGTTCAATGCATGCTTAGAACAGGTCTAATCTGATCGGCGGTCGATTGTCATCGATCTTCCTTGAAGTACTCTTGCGGCCGAATCGATCTTGGTTTGTTGGGCGAGATCGATCCGATCGATGTTTGGTCGCCGCACGTCGTCCTTCAAGTCACGAGGCTTCTCATGAAGATGCAGTCATCCGCGTTCGCGTTGCTAGCGCTGTTCGTTTCCGGCGCGGCCTGCGCGCAATCGCTGGAGCGTTTCGCCGTTACCGCCAACGCGGCCATTCCCGGCTACAACGTGCAGCGCCTGACCAACGTCAGCACCGAGCAGTGCGCGAACACGTGCCTGGATACCGCGCACGCTTCGTGGTGCGTGTCGTTCGATTACGACAAGACCCAGAATCAGTGCGACCTGAGCGACAAGCGCGCCTCGCAGGTGGCTTTGAAGACCGACTATCCCAACCATCCTTACGATCACTACAGCCTCAAGGTCGATGCGCTGGCTTCGTTCGAACCGACCGCGAACGCGGCGATCTCGGGCTACAACCGCGAGCAGCTCACCGCGGTGACGCCGCAGGCCTGCGCCGAAGCGTGCTCGTTGTCGTCGCGCGCGTCCTGGTGCCGTTCGTTCGATTACAACAAGACCGCGTCGAGCTGCGACCTCAGCGACAAGCGCGCGAGCGACGTCGGCGGATTGAAGACCGACTATCCGGGCAATCCCTACGACTACTACAACCGCCGCGTGGTCAACGGCACGCCCAACCCGATTCCCGGCGACCGGCATGTGCTGTTGATCGGCATCGACGGCCTGCGCGGCGACGCCGTGCTGTGCGACGGTTGCGCCAAGCCGCCGACGCTGTCGGCGCTGATGAACGGCGGCGCGTACCACAGCAACGTGCTGGCCGGCGGCTCGCAGTCGACCCTGAGCGGCCCGGGTTGGGGCAGCGTGTTCACCGGTTTCTGGGCGAGCCAGCATGGAGTGACCTCGAACGACATCACCTTGCCGCTGAAGAAGCCGCACGTGTTCGACCTGATCAAGCAGGCCTATCCGACCGCGACCACCGCGGTGGTCGCCGACTGGGCCAATCTCACCGCCAACCTGCGGCCGGCGAGCGTGGACCAGGTGTACGTCAACGCGTCCAAGAATTCGCAGCAGGCCACCGACGCGGTGATCCAGTGGCTGGATCAGACCCACGCGCCGACCGCGATCTTCTACTACCTGCACAACGTGGACATCCACACCTGTTGCTACGATCCGGCCAACGCGACCTATCAGCAGAAGCTGCTGGCCGAGGACGCGCAGATCAAGCAGGTGCTCGACGCGCTGACGCGGCGGCCGAACTATCTCAACGAAGAATGGCTGATCGTGGTCGCCTCCGATCACGGCGGCCTGAACACTGGGCACGGCGGGCAGAGCGCGCAGGAGCACGACGCGCTGCTGGTGCTCAACAACCGCTATGGGAATCCGAGCCGGACGCCGTATTGCTCGGGCGACCTGACCTCAACGCCGATGCCGCAGATCGACGGGGCGACGCCGCATATTCTCGACTTCCTGGGTCTTCCCAATCCCACCGCCGGGGTCAAGTCGCCGGTGTGCGGAAGCCACTGAGCAGGGCCGGCGAGCGACGCCGCGCGGCCCAGCGCGCATGGCGGCCGCGATTTCGCAAGGCGCGACGTCGATCGCTGCAACGGCATCCTCTCCCGCTCGCGGGAGAGGAGCAGGGCGCGAGCACTTTCGCGCGGAACTCCACCGATAACTCATCGCGTTCGGACACGCGGCGCGTGCCATCACCGCGAGCATTCAATTGCGCGCGAATCCGGGGTTCGCGAGTCGCCGCCCCAGCGGCCTTGGCGGGAAGCGAAGCGGATCGACACGATCCGACGAAGCATGAGATGCCGATCGACCGGACTGCATCGTGTTCCCCATCGCCGATGTCGCTGGTCGTTGCCGGTAGGACGAGTCTGAAAATCCATGAAGCGTGTTTTCGATCGCGGGAATCCGCTTGGCCTTGCGGACAAATCTGTGTTCGCACCGGTGCGTTCTCGGTCCAATGGCTTGTCTTCGCCGGCCGGCGAAGGCGGCGCGCCGGCATCGATGCCGGCGTGTCACCAAGACAACCGAAAAAGGATTCTCATGAACGCAAAACGCTTCCTCCCCCTGGCCATGCTGTCGACGCTCGCGCTGGCCCCGTTGTCGTCGGCCTGCGCCCACGACGATCCCATCGTGAACCGTGCCGAGACCGATCTGACCTCGAACTACGAAGGGCTTTATACCCAGCGTCTGGAGCGGCTCGCATCGGGCGAGTCGAAAGAAACCCATTGGGTAATCGCCAACAACGCGCTGGATTGCAACAACGTGGTGCTGCAAAGGCTCTCGCAAGGTTGGGATTATCCCGACGACCTCAAGACGCAAGACCTCTGCCCGGCGTCGCGCGGAGCGATCAGCGAGATGACGGGTGTCGCCGCGATCGGCTCGCCCGGCTCGGGAACTGCAGGCCCGTCGGAAATATGGATCGGTGAGATCGTCCGCAAGCCTGAGCCGGGCGACACCCTTGCGCAGGCGAAGGCCTGGGTGGTGAGTAACAGCAAAACCGGCGTCGAGTATTTCCTGACCAGCGACCAGATGTCGGGGAAGTGGCGGTACGATGCCCGGCCCGAGGACTATGTGTCGTTCGGAGGGATGACCGGACTCGTGCTTCGAAGCACCCGGACCCAGGGTACGTTGATGGTCGATCACCGGCAGATCGGACAATAAGGCAGGCGCTGTTCTGACCGGCGGCGACCGCCGGTCGCATCCGGGCGAAACCCGTGCCCCGGAAGCGGAACGCCACGGCGCCGGACAGAATCGCACGCGTTCTTTTCCTGCTGGCGGGAGAAAGCGCGGGTAGTCGCATCATGCAGGAGCGGTCGCGCTTGCGGCGCCCTCACCCCAGCCCTCTCCCGCCAGCGGGAGAGGGCGTCGGCTTTCGTCGCATCGAATGCGTCGTCGCGCTCAGTCGATCAAGTCCTTCGCATACTGCACCAGGCGATCGATCAGGTCCGGCTCATCGGCCGGCGAGGGCCGCGCCGCCGTGCGCAAGCGCTGCTGCAGCGCCGGCGCCGGTTTCGCCAAGGTGCCGAAATCGCGCACCAGGCCCAACGGCGCGTAGCCGCTGTAGCCGGGGAACACCGGCGCGAGGTTGGTGTGGCCCATGCGTTTGAACAGAATCTCCGACAGCACCCGGCGGTGATCGGTGGTCACCGGCACGTCGCCGAAATGCGGCGAGAGAATTTCCGGGTCCAGGCCCGACCACGAACCGTAGAAGCGCCGGCCGTTGACCGGCCCGCCCAGCACCAGCACCGGATTGCCGTAGCCGTGGTCGGTGCCGCCGTTGGCGTTGGCGCGCACGCGCCGGCCGAATTCGGACTGCACCACCACGGTCACGCGCGAGGCGTGGCCGCTGGCGTCGAGCGCGGCGTAGAACGCCGACAAGGCCTGCGAGAGTTCGGCGATCTTGTTCTGGTAGTAGTGATAGCCGCTGCCGGCGGTGCCCTGGCCGTCGTGGGTGTCCCAACCGCCCAGGTCGAGGGTGGCGTAGTGCAGGCCGAGATTGAACTGGATCGATTGCGCGATCGTCCACAACTGCTGGGCGAAACCGCTGGTCGGCCAGCCGGCCGGCAACGCGGCGTAGGTTTGTTGCGCGACCACCTTGAGCGCGCTGTCGGCGCGCTGGCCGCCCAGTTCCAGCGGCGTGCTGCCGCCCCACAGACTCGCCAGGGTTTCGTTGAGGCCCTTGAACCCGGCCGGCGAATCCGGACGAATCTTCTGCCACGACCAGGCACCGGCGTTGAGGGCGAAGTCGGACGGGCTGCCCATGGTCAGCGCCTGCACCGATCCCAGCAATCCGGCCGGTTGACGCGAAGCGACGCCGAGCGCGGGAATTTTTTCCGTGCCGTTGAGATTGGGTTGCGCGTTCATCGCCCGCGCCAGCCAGCCGCTGCCGATGCCTTGCTGGCCCGGCGTGCCCAGGTCGATGTAGAGCTGCGCGTCGAAGTGGCTGCGGGTCACGCTGGTCAGCAGGCCGCAGGCATGCACGATGCCCAGGTGGCCGGCGTTCCACAGATCGCGCAGTCCGCTCGCCGACGGATGCAGGCCGAAACCGGTGCCGGCGCCGCTGGCCAGCGTCAGCGGCAGTGCGCCGTAGGTGCCGGTCGCGGCGATGGCCAGACTCGGCCGGGCCTGTTCGTAGAAACCGCGGTCGGCGCCGTCGATCGGCACCACCAGATTCAAGCCGTCCAGGCCGCCGCGCAGGAACAGATGCACGACGGTGTCGTGGCCATTGGCCGCGGCGAAGGCGGCGTTGGAGAACAGCAGGGACGGGCCGCCCACCGCGCCGATGGCGGCGGTGGCGCAGGTGCCTTTGAGGAAATCGCGTCGGGTGGTCATGTCGGCGTCCTGGCTTAGCGGCTGAGGAATTCGGGCGACATCAGGATCAGCGACACCATGCTGCGCAGCCGCTCCTGGTTGTAATGCCGTTTGAGATCGCTGCCGGCCCAGCCGTTGGTGTCGGTGATGACATAAGTGGCCGGATCGCCGTTCTGGGCCATGAACGCGATCAGCGTCTGCCGGCGCGCCGCGGTCGGCAGATAACCCAGGATGCGTAGACACCAGAAATCGACCAGCTTGGTCGCGGTCCACGACGGCACTTTGTTTCGCGTGGTCGCCAGGATCGGCATCAGCGGCACGCCGCTCTCGCTGGTTTCGGTGACCCAGTTGAGCAGCCGCCAGGTCATCGCGTAACTGCTGGAACCCGACCACGCCTCGCGCACGTCCGGATAACCGTTCGGCGCCGGCCAGTCGTAGGGCGAGTGACCGGTGAAGCCCATCAGCCAGTTGAATTCGTCGCTCTTCTGATTGGCGACGGCGATGGTCCAGTCGCTGCCGACCGTGCGCATCGCCGCGGCCACCGCTTCAAACGGACGCCGCGCTTTCGCGCCCCAGGTCTGCATGAAAACGCTGGAGTTGAGGACGTGGCGCAGGACCTTGGCGATCTGATCCGGCGCCTGCCAGTTCTGCCGGAATATCCGCGCGGCGCTGGTCACCAGCGCAGGGTCGGGCGTGTCGCTGACGAAGCGGCGGATAATCTTCTTGCAGATGAAACGCGCCACGCCCGGATGGCTGGCCAAGCGGTCGAGTACATCGCGACCGTCCTTGAGCGCCGGCTGTTCCGGATACAGCATGCGGCCGAGCAGGAACTTCGGACCCGCGTCGTGCCAGGCCTGGCGATAGACGAAGCTGCCGTCGTTCTCGGTCGGATATTCCCAGTGGCCGTTCTTCACCGACCAGCCGGTGAAGGCTGACGCGGTCTCGTATACGTCGATGTCGGTGTAGCCGGCGGGATAATTCGGATCCTCGGCATCCGGCGGGACCTGGAACGGGTCCATGAAACCCAGGTAATGCTCGGCGCCCAGGGTGTGCAGTTCCAGCAGTTCGCGGGCGAAGTTTTCGTTCGGGCCGGCGCGGGTGTTGTCGGCGTTGTCGAGGAAGTAGAGCATCGAGGTGCTCTTGGCGACCTGTTCGAGCATCGCGCGGAAATTGCCGAACGCCTGCGGCCGCAGCACGTCGCGCTGGTAATGCACGAACACCGGGCCGGCGTCGTAGTCGCTGGCCATGACATTGAAGTGGTCGTGCCAGAAATTGACCATCACCTCGTGCAACTGGCGCTTGGAGTGGACCGCGCGCACCAGTGCCGCGCGCTGCGCTTCCACGGCCGGGCGCATGCGGATTTCATACGCGGGATCGGGCTTGACGTGATCGGCCCACAACTGGGTCAAGGATTTGCCCAGGGTGGTGTAACCGGCGTTGGTCAGGCGCGTTTCCACCGCGCTGTCGTCGATGTTGGCCCAGTCGAGCTGCCAATCGACGTAATTGGCCAGGCGCTGCGCGTCGGTGGTGCCGAGCGCGTTGAATTCCGCGATCGACTGCGTCGTCGCGCCATAGCTCAGATTGCCGAGCACGCGGATCCAGAACGGCGGGCGCGGCAGGTCTTTCGGCAAGACCGTCACCGGCGCGGCATGCAGGTCGGGGGAGGCGAGCGGGGCGGTGCCGCTGGCGCCGTCGAGCTTGGCGCGCGCGGCCTTGGACGGCGTGCCGCGACCGAGCGCGCCGTAGCGCTGCAGCAGATGCTGGCGCAAGGCGGCCTGTTCGGAAGCGGAGAGGGAGCGGGTCATGGCGCACTCCTTGGTGAGCTGGCGGGTAGGCGGGCAGGAGGAGCGCGAGCTTATGCGCCCGGACAAGCGCTAAAGCCCAGGTTGCGTCACAGATCCTCGCGGCCGCGGATGAACCGCGTCACTGTTCGCGCGTGCGTCTTCGCGCGGCCTGCACAATGCGCGTCACAGGTATCGGGCTATGCGTGGAAGCGGTCACGCGCATAACGCGAGCACGGTGTCATCGCTTGCGTGCGCTTTACCGATTTTGTCCGTTCGCGCGTCGCCGCCGCCCCTGTGTCGCCGCCGCCAATGCGTGCAGATGCGCACAAGCCCACTGCGGCGCAGGCCGTAGACTCTTGCGACGCGGCGCAAATTCCCGGTCGCCATAAGCAGATGCGCCGCCTTCATTTCTGGTTGTGCGCCGCAACAACAAAGATGGCATGAAAGCCGTGCCGCGCCTGCCGGGGAATGCGCGCAGCGCGCACGGCGCCCCCACCGTCAAGGATCTTCCATGCAAGCTGTCATACGGCTGCGACGCCGTCCGTTGTCCGTCGTTCTCGCGCTGAGCCTGTCGGCGCTGACCGCGTCCGCGCAGGCCGCGGCCGCCGACGCCGAGCCCGCGCCGGGCGACAAACCCGCGACCTTGCTCGATCAAGTGGTGGTCACCGGCTCGCGCATCCCGCGCGCCAGCCTGGAAGGGCCGTCGCCGGTCACCGTGATCAGCGGCGAAGAGATCGACAAGCAGGGATTTCGCAGCGCGTTCGACGCGCTCGCCGCGTTGAGCCAGAACACCGGCGTGGTGCAGGGCGAGGACTACGGCAATACCTTCACGCCGGCGGCCAACGTCATCAACCTGCGCGGCTTGGGCCCCAATCACACCCTGGTGTTGATCAACGGCCGGCGCCAGGCCGATTACCCGCTGGCCTACGAAGGCTCGGTCAACGTCGTCAATCTGGCCAATATTCCCAGCGCCCTGATCGAACGCATCGAAGTGCTCGGCGGCGGCGCCTCGGCGGTGTACGGCTCCGACGCGGTCGCCGGCGTGGTCAATTTCATTCTCAAGAAGAAATTCGAAGGCACCCAGCTCAACCTGCGCGTGGGCGGCACCGAACACGGCGGCGGGCAGAATCAGCGACTGCAGGCGGTCAGCGGTTATTCCAGCGATCGCTTCGACGCGGTTTACGGCGTCGAGCTTTCGCACCGTCAGGCGATCTGGGGCGACCAGCGCGACTTCATGGATTCGCTGCTGGACAACCCGAGCGGCGACGCGGTGCTGGCGACCCAGGTCGGCTACCGCCGCAACGCGCGCACTAACGGGTATATCGATCCGGGCGCGGCCTGCGGCGGCTTGTCCGGGCTTTATCACGGCTCCACTTTCCGCGCCAACAACTCGCGCCAGGGCTGGTACTGCGGCAGCAATCAAGCCTCGCCGGCGTTCTGGACGCTGCAGACGCAGAAGAAGAACGCCGACGCCTACGGCCTGCTGACCTGGCATCTGAGCGATCGCACCGAGTTGTTCGCCGACGTGCAACTGGGTCTGGCCAGCATCGAGAACAACACCCGCGCGCCGAGCTGGACTTCGGACAACAACTACTTCCTCAATCAGGCCAGCGGCCTCAACGAGATCTGGTATCGCCGCATCGCGCCGGAAGAAATCGGTTCGGCCCACGCCAACAACAACCGTTTCCTGGAGCGTTCGTGGGCGTTCTCGCTCGGTGCGCGCGGTGCGCTCGGCGACAGCGACTGGAATTACGAGCTGGCCTACAACCACGGCCGCAACGAAAATCGCACCAAGCGCCGCCAACTCCTGGCCGGCATCAACGAGTTCTATCTCGGCCCGCGCCTGGGCACCACCGCGGCCGGGATCGGCATCTACAACCCCGATCCGGCGCGCCTGTACCAGCCACTGAGCCCGGCCGACTACCAGCGCCTGACCGGCTTCCACGAAGGCGTCAACGCCGCCTGGATCCAGAACCTGAGCTTCAGCGTCAACGGCAACCTGTTCGATCTGCCGGCCGGCACGGTCGGCTTCGCCGGCGTGCTCGAAGCCGGCACCCAGGGTTACAGCAACCGGCCCGACCCGCGCCTGGGCGACGGCACGTTCTGGAACACCAGCGCCGGCTCGCGCGCCAGCGGCGATCGCGATCGCTACGCCATCGGCGCGGAGATCAACGTACCGATCTTCAGCACGCTGACCGCTTCGGCGGCCGCGCGTTACGACGAATTCCGCTTCGCCGGACGCAAATCGGGCAAGGCGACCTGGAACGCGGGACTGGAATTCCGCCCGACCGATACCTTGTTGGTTCGCGCCACCGCCGCCACCAGCTTCCGCGCGCCGGACATGAACTACATCTTCGCCGCCGAAACCCGCGGCTATAATCCGGGCATGACCGATTACTGGCGCTGCCGCAGCGCCGGCCAGCCTTACGACAATTGCGATTTCACCGATCTGGCCATCGACTACACCAGCTCGGGCAACCCCGGGCTGAAGCCGGAAAACGGCACGTCCTACGGCCTGGGCGTGGTGTGGTCGCCGTCGCAGCACTTCGATCTGTCGCTGGATTACTACAGCATCCGCCTGGAGGACGAAGTCACCAACCTCAGCAGCAGCCGCATCCTGCGCGAAGAAGCCGATTGCCGCCTCGGACGCACCCTGGGCGGCGAGCCGCGCGACATCAATTCGCCCAATTGCCGCGAGGCCTTGAGCCGGGTGATCCGCAATCCGTCCGACGCGCCGGTGCAGCCCGATCAGGTGCGTCGCGTGCTGGTCAACGCCATCAACGCCGCCTCCGAGCGCACCGACGGCATCGACCTGAAGAGCAACCTGCGCTGGAGCGCGGGCCGCTTCGGCGACTTCGCCGCGCGCGTGGCCTACACCCTGGTGATCAAGCACGACTACCGGCAATTCGCCGACGATCCGACGATCGACCTGCGCAACACCCTGGACCCGCTGGAAGCCGGCGACTGGCGCAGCAAGGTCAACACCGGCGTGACCTGGACGATCGGCCCGTGGAGCACCAACCTCACCGCGCTGCGTTACGGCAGCCTGCCCAACAGCGACGGCAGCGGCCGCTACGGCCCGTATACGCGCTACAACGGCAGCGTGTCGTACAACTTCAACGACAAATCCACGCTGTCGCTGGTCGTGAACAACCTGCGCGACTCCAACCCGCCGCAGGACCGCAACAACGGCGGCTGGCCGTTCTATCCGGTCGGCAATTACGATCCTTACGGGCGCCAGTTCTGGTTGGAGTACAACCACGAGTTCCGTTGACGGCGAACAGGTTTCGATCCAGCCGGGAGCGGCTTGTCCGCTCCTGGTCTTTTTCATGAAGACGGATCGCGTAGTGACGGCGGCGAAAGAGAAAGCGGGCCTGAGCCCGCTTTCTTTTTTGCGATCGGTAACCGCGAAACCTTACAGCGGCGAATTGATCTGCACATCGCGGCTCAGCGTCCGCGCGATGCCGGTGGCCAGATCGGTATAGGTGACGTTGACCACGTCCACGATCGGCTGGCCGCCGCGATAGGTCGTGCGGCAGCTCTTGGTCGTGCACGGCAACACCAGGCCGTTGTCGTTGGTCCACACGAAACTGTAGTTGCCGGCCGGCAGATTGCGGATGTCGAAATCCGCGCTGTAGCTGCTGGCGCCCTGGTAGAAGGTCGAGCAGTTGCCCAGGTTGCCCGGCGGCGGCGGTTGCGTGTTCGGGCCGACGAAGCAGTACAGCACCGGACCCAGCGGCAATGCCTGCGCGCCGGCCGCGGGCGCGGCGCGGGCCGGGCCCATGCCGGCGAGGGCGAGCGCGCCGCACAGCAGGGCGTTCATCAAAATCCATCCATTTGATTTCATGACGTACATTCCTGTGTATCGCCAGACCATCCTGGCCGGTCGAGGATAGCGCCGCGCCGTCGCGACGCGCGCGACCTGTCGGTTTTGACAGGCGCTGGCGCGCGCCAGGCCCGCGCGCCGACGCCGACTTGACCCGGACGCATCGCCCAGCGTCGCAGCGCAGCATGCCGGCGCGCGGATGCGTCGCGCGGTCGCGGCGGCCCCGTCGGCCCGGGCGGTGCGATAATCGGCCTTCGTCTCCCGCGGACCGCCCCGTGCTGCAACTGCTGATCTACCTGCGATACCTGTCGGTGGCCGGGCAGATGCTGACCGTGGTGTTCGTGGTCCAGCGCCTGAACCTGCCGATCCCGGCCGAACCGCTGCTGTCGATCTCCACCGGCCTGCTCGCGTTCAACGTGCTCAGCCACTGGTGGTGGCTGGCCCATCGCGACGCCGGCCCGCGCGCGCTGGTGTTGCAGTTGCTGGTCGATCAGCTGGCGCTGACCGCGCTGCTGTATTACTCCGGCGGCCCGGCCAATCCGTTCGTGTCGCTGTATCTGGTGCCGGTGGCGCTGGCGGCGATCGGCCTGGACATCGCGCCCATGCTCGGCCTGACCGTGCTGACCGCGGCGTTGTACACCTGGCTGATGCGCCATCACGTGGACTTGCCGCATATCCACGGCAGCGACTTCCAACTGCACGTGACCGGGATGTGGGTGAACTTCCTGCTCTCGGCCGGCATCATGGTGGTGGTGCTGAGCCGCTTCATGACCATCGTGCGCGATCAGCGCCGCAGCCTGTCGGAAGCGCGCGAGCGCGCGATCCGCGACGAATCGCTGTCGGCGCTGGGTTCGCTCGCCGCCGGCACCGCGCACGAATTGAACACGCCGCTGGCGACGATGGGCCTGCTGGTGGACGACTGGATGGCCAGCGAACAATCGCCGCCGCGCGAAGACATCGAACTGCTGCGCTCGCAACTGGCGCATTGCCGCGATCACGTGCGCGCGCTGGCCGAGATGGCGCGCCGCGGCGCCGCCGGCGAAACCACGCTGGAAGACGCGGACGGCTTCGTGCACGCCTGCGTCGATCGCTGGCGCCTGCTGCGGCCGAACGCGACCGCGGTGTTCCGTCCCGGCGCGCCCGAGCGCAAGGTGCGCGTGGACGCGGGCCTGCCGCAGGCCTTGATCAACCTGATCAACAACGCCGCCGACGCCAATGCCGCGCGCGGCGTCGATGCGCCGGTCGAGGTGACGACCCAGGCGCGCGAGAACTGGCTGACCGTGTCCATCCTCGATCGCGGCGCGGGGCCGGCGCAGATCGCCGCGCGTCCGCGCCTGGACAACGAAGGGCAGGGGCTCGGCATCGGCCTGATGATTTCCAAGGCCGGCATCGAGCGCAGCCGCGGCCGGGTGCGGCAGGTGGAACGCGAAGGCGGCGGTTGCGTGACCGAGGTCGATCTGCCGTTCGCCGCGCCGTCGTCGTCGCCCGCCGCGCAGGCGACGCCATGAGCCTGCCCGCGCGCATGCTGCTGATCGACGACGATCTGGCGTTCTGCCAGGTGCTCGCGCGCATGCTCGCGCGCCGCGGCGTCGAGGTGCGGGCGCGTCACGACGCGGCCAGCGCGTTGGCCGCGCTGGAGGATTTCGTCGCCGACGGCATCGTCCTGGATCTCAAGCTCGGCGCCGACAACGGCCTGCTGTTGATTCACGATCTGCGCGCGCGCTGTCCGCGGGCGCGGATCGTGCTCGCCACCGGTTACGCCAGCATCGCCACCGCGGTCGATGCGATGCGCCGCGGCGCCTGGAACTATCTGCCCAAGCCGTTCGACATCGACGCGCTGGCGCAGGCGTTCGAATCGCCGTCGCCGCAGGCGCCGCCGCCGGAACCGCCGGCCGAGCCGCCGTCGCTGCGGCGCCAGGGTTGGGAGCACATGCAGCGCGTGCTGGCCGAATGCGGCGGCAACGTTTCCGCGGCGGCGCGCATGCTCGGCGTGGACCGGCGCACCCTGCAGCGCAAACTGGCGAAGCGGCCGGTGCGCGAGCGGCCGGAGTAGGGCCGGCGCGTTATCGGCGCGGTGTTCGCCGTCGCCTCGCGCGGCGTGAAGCGCATGAGTCGATACGCGGCGCGCTGAAAAATCCGGATCGCGCCGGTTGCGGTCAATGGAAATCGCGCGAATGCGTCGTCAGCGAACCCAGCAGCGGCGTCAGGTCTTCCATGCGCGAAGCGATGATGTGCTGGACGCCGTCCACGCGTTCCAGGCGCCCGTCGATCGCCATCAGCCGCGACTCGACCAGCACGCGGCGCTGGCGCTGGGCCAGGTCGCGCCAGACCACCGCGTTGACCATGCCGTCCTCGTCTTCCAGGCTCAGGAAGGTCACCCCGCTGGAGGTTTCCGGATGCTGGCGCACCGTCACCAGGCCGGCGAAGCGCACCCGCGCACCGTGTTCGACCTTGGCCAGTTGCGACGAACGCCGGCAACGCCGCGCATGCAGCGCGCTGCGCAACAGCGACAAGGGATGCCGTCCGAGCGTCGTGCCGAGCAAAGCGTAGTCGGCCTGCACGTCCTCGCCCGCGCTCGGCAGCGGCAGCGATACCGGCGCTTCGTCGCGCGCCACGCCCGCGAACAGCGGCAGTTGCGTATCCACCCCGGCGACCGCCCAGCGCGCGCGATGGCGATGGCCGGCGAGCGCGCGCAACGCGCCCGCGTCGGCGAGCAGGGCGCGCCCGCGCGCATCGATCGCGGCGCGCGCGCACAGGTCCTCGACATCGCGCCACGGCGCCCGCGCGCGCGCATCCGAGATGCGATCGGCCGAGGCTTCGTCGAAGCCGTTGATCAGGCGCAGGCCCATGCGGATCGCGTGCGGATGCTTGCCGCGGCCGCCCGGCGCGGCTTCCAGCGTGCAGTCCCAATCGCTGTAGCGCACGTCCACCGGCAGCACCGTGACGCCGTTGCGGCGCACGTCCTGCAGGATCTGGCCGTGGGTGTAGAAGCCCATCGGCATCGAATTGATGATGCCGCAGGCGAACGCGGCCGGGTGATAGTGCTTCAGCCAACAGCTGACGTAGGCGATCAGGGCGAAGCTGGCGGCGTGCGATTCGGGAAAGCCGTAGCTGCCGAAGCCCTTGATCTGTTCGAAGATGCGGTGGGCGAAGTCTTCCGTGTATTTGCCGTCTTTCAGCATCCCTTGGCGCAACCGCTCGCGATGGGGCTCCAGCCCGCCGTGGCGTTTCCAGGCGGCCATCGAGCGGCGCAACTGATCGGCTTCGCCGGGTGTGTAACCAGCGGCGACAATCGCGATCTGCATTACCTGCTCCTGGAACAGGGGTATGCCGAGCGTTCGCTTGAGCACGTCCCTCAGCTCTTCGGAAGGATATTCGATCGTTTCCGGATCTTGTTTGCGCCTGAGCAGATACGGATTGACCATATCGCCCTGAATCGGCCCCGGCCGCACGATCGCGATCTCGATGACCAGATCGTAGAAATTCCGCGGCCGCAGCCGCGGCAGCATCGACATCTGTGCGCGCGATTCGATCTGGAACACGCCGACGGTGTCGGCCTTGCAGATCATGGCGTAGACGTCCTTGTCGTCGCCGAGCCGCGAAATGGAGTCCATGGTGATCGTGCCGTGGCCCTGGTCCTCCAGCGACTTGAGGATCTTGCGAACGGCCGTGAGCATGCCCAGCGCCAGGCAATCGACCTTGATGATCTGCATCGCATCCAGATCGTCCTTGTCCCACTGCACCACGGTTCTGTCGTCCATCGCAGCGTTCTCGACCGGGACCAGGGTGTGCAAGGGATGCTCGGATATGACGAAGCCGCCCGGGTGTTGCGACAGATGGCGCGGGAAGTTGTTCTTGACCAGTTGCGAACTCAGCGACAGCACGTTGCGCAGCAGCGCCGATTGCGTATCGAAACCGCGTTCGTGCAACTGATCGGGCTCCGGGACATCTTCGCTCCAGCGATCCAGCATCCGCGACAATTCCGCGATCTGATCCTGCGGCATGCCCAGCGCGGCGGCGACGCTGCGCACGGCGCTGCGCCCGCGATAGCTGATGGCCACCGCGGTCAGGGCCGCGCGATGGCGGCCGTAGCGATTGAAGACGTACTGGAGGATTTCCTCGCGGCGTTCGTGCTCGAAGTCGACGTCGATATCCGGCGGTTCGTTGCGTTCCACCGACATGAAGCGCTCGAACAGCATCTCCATCCGGTCCGGAGAGGTCTCGGTGATGCCCAGGACATAGCAGACCAGCGAATTGGCGGCCGAACCGCGGCCCTGGCACAGGATGTCCAGCGAACGGGCGTGGTTGACGATGTCGTGGACGGTCAGGAAGAAGGATTCGTATTCCAGCGTGGCGATGACCCGCAGTTCGTGCGCGAGTTGCTTGAGGTGCTTGCGCCTGGCGCCGCCGGGCCAGCGTTGCCGGACGCCTTGGATGACCATGGCGCGCAGCAGGGATTTCGCGCTGTGGCCGGCCGGCACGAGTTCGTGCGGGTACTGATACTTGAGGTCGCGTTTGAGATCGAACCCGGCGCAGCGTTGGGCGATCTTCATCGTTTCGGCCAGCATCCGCGCCGGATAGATCGCCTGCAGCGCCTTGCGGATGCGCAGATGCCGTTCGCCGTTGGGAAACAGCAGATCCCCGGCCGCGGCGACGGTGGTGTGATGGCGCACCGCGGTCAACACGTCCTGCAGCGGACGGCGCGCGCGTTCGTGCATATGCACGTCGCCCGCCGCCACCGGCGGCAGGCCGTGGCGGGCGGCCAGCGCGGTGAGTCGCGCCAATCGCGCGTCGTCATCGGGGCCGCGATGCAGTTCGACCGCGAGCCAGAGCCGGTCGCCGAAATGCGTCTGCAACCACGCGGCATGGGCGTCGTCGTGTTCGTCGTTGCCGGGTATCCACAGCGCGAGCAGATGAGCGCTGCGTTCGCGGAAATCATCCGGCAAGCTGAGATATTCGCCTTTTTTCGCGCGCCTGCGCGCCTGCGTGATCAAGCCGCACAGATCGGTGTAGCCGGCCATGTCGGTCGCCAGCAAGACGATCTTCGGCCCCTCGTGCACGCGGATTTCGCTGCCGACGATCAGGGCCAGCCCGGTGCGTTGCCCGGCCTGCCAGGCGCGGACGATGCCGGCGAGCGAGCATTCGTCGGTAATGGCCAGCGCGCGATAGCCGAGCGCCTTGGCCCGGTCGAACAATTCATCCGCGACCGATGCGCCGCGCTGGAAACTGAAAGCCGACAGGCAATGCAGTTCGGCGTAGTCCGGCAAGGGCTCGGCCGTGGCGAGTGCGCGCGCGTGCGGCGGAAGGTTCATGCGAACCAGCCGTGCAGCATCAGCGGGCCGTCGCCGCCGGCGTCGCGATACGCCCAGGCGCGCTGGCCGCGGACGGTTTCGACCAGGTAGTAATCGCGGCGCACATCGTCCTGGTCCCACCAGCCCGATTCGATGCGCTCGGGGCCGGCGAGGATGCGCGCGACCGGTTCGCGCAGCGGTTCGGGCGCGGCCAGCAGCCAGCCGGGGCGGGTCGCTCCGGTCGCAACGCTCGGCGCGGCGGGTTTGTTCGAACGCGGCGCGTCGCCGACCACGCGGCGCCAGGCGCGTTCGGGGCGATGATCGGGATGCAGCGCCAGTCCGTGCACGTCGTCGTCGCCGAGCCGCGCGCGCAGGCGTTCGCGCAACTGCGCCCAGGGCAGGGCTTGCTGCGGGCGCGGGTCGAACAGGTCGCGGCGCGCCGGCACGAACGGCGGCAGTTCTTCCGCGAGCAGGCGCAGGCCGACCACCGGCGCGGGCAGTTGCGCGTGCTGCAATCGCCCGCGCGCCAGTTCGAACAGCATCGCCGCCTCGCGCTCGGGCGCGAGCAGGCCGACCGCGATTTCGCTGTCGGCGATGCGTTCGCGATGGGCATGGTGCTCGTGTTCGAGAAGCAGCTTGAAACGCGCCACGCCGCCGTCGCGGCCGGACAGGTACGCGGACAGGTCGGCGGTGAGGCGGCGCAGCGGAAACAGCAGGGCCAGGCTGGATTCGACTTCGTGGCCCAGTTCGATGCGCGCGTCGAACACGTCCGCCGGCTGGAAATACGTCATCGGCGGCGAGGCTTCGCCGCGCAGCGCGTCGAGCCGGGTCAGCACGTCCTGGCCGAAACGCCGCGCCAGCGGCGCGCGCGGCAGGGCGAACACCGCGCCGAGCTTGCGCAGGCCCATGCGCTGCAGGGCCTGCACGACGGCGGCGTCGAGGCCGCATCGCTCGATCGGCATCTTCGCCAGCGCGCTCGGCAGCATGTCGTCGTCGAAGAACAATCCGTCGGCGAGGTTGGTCAGCGCGCGGGCGGCGTGCGGGTTCGGCGCGGCGGCCATGCGGTAGCGGAAACCGAGTTCGCGCAGTTCCTCGCCCAGGCGCTTGTGCAGCTGCGGCCACAGGCCGAACAGCTTCCGGCTGCGGCCGATCTCCAGGACGATGGCGTGGGCGAACTCGGTACTGACCTGCGAGCTGTAGCGATAGGCCCAGGCCGCGAGCAGGTTGCGCGCGTGTTCGACCGCCTGCGGGTCGTGTTCGACCATCTGGAAGCCATCAACGATGGCGTGCGCGGCGATCAGCGACATCCCCGGCTTGAGGCCGAGCGCGCGCGCGGCGGCGTTGACCGCATGCAGGCGGCGGCGCGCGTGTGGGCCATCGACCAGCACCAGCGGGCGCTCGGGATGCGGGTGATTGCGAAGGACCACGTCCATCGCCATTTGCGGCAGCAGCAGGCAGGCCCAGCGCATGGCGATGGACTCAGCGCGGGGCCGCCGGAGCGGGCGGGGGCGGTGCGATGGGGAGGATCGAGATCGGGGCTTCCGCGATAGGTGGCGCGGGGGCGGGGCTTTCGGGTGGGGGCGTGGCGTCTGAGCGGAAGGCGTCGGGGCTGAAGCCCCTCCCACGAAAGACTTCGGGGCTTAAGTCCCTCCCTCGAAAGACTTCGGGGCTGAAGCTCCTCGCGGGAAACACGATGGCCGAGCGCTCGGCCGGGACGACTGCGCCGATCGCGCCGCGTTCGCGCGCAAGCCGCGGCGGCGTCGGCTCATTTGCAGCGGTGGCGAAGGGAATCGGCTTTGTCGGCACATTGCCGCCGCGACACTTGAGCACGCGCAACTGCCGCGGCGAGGCGTCGATGGCGATGCGCAGCGCGGCCGGCGACGGGTTCAACGCGGCCTTGCTGTCGCGCAGGGCGAAGCCCAGGCATTGCCCGGTTTCGGCCGCGACCTGCAGCCGCCGCAAGGCGCGATCGTCCGCGCGCTGCGGCCAGCACAGCACCGCCGCGCATGCGCCCGAACGCAGGCATTGCTCGGCCGCCCACAAGGCGTCGCGGCCGCGGGCGCGGATCACCTGCAATCGCGACAAGGCCACGCCGGCATCGCGCCAGGCCGGCGCGTACGGCTCGAATGGCGGATCGATCAGCACGACCATGCCGCCGCCGTCGAACGCATGCGAGGCCTGCGCGCGCGCGGACTTCGCCGGCATGGCCTGCGCTTGCGGCGGCCCGCCTTGCGACAGCCGCGCCAGCGCCGGCCACATCAGTTGCAACTCGCCCACGCCGTGCGTCGGCAGCAGCAGTTCGGTCAGCGAAGCCTCGGGCCAGCCGCCGGTGGGCAGGGCGGCGTCGAGCGCGGCGTGGCCGGTCGGCTGCGAGGACGGCGCCAGATTCGCCGGCTGGCCGCGCCACAGCTGGCGGCTGCTGATCAGGGTTTCCAGTGCGATCAGTTTGCTCATGGCCGCGCTCAGGCGCTGCGCACCAGACCGCAGTAGATGCCTTCGATGGCGAAGTCGGCATCGGCCGCGACGCGGATCGGTTCGTAATCGGGATTGCGCGGCAGCAGGGCGATGCCGTCGGCGTCGATGCGCAGGCGCTTGATGGTGATTTCATCGCCGATGCGCGCGACCACCACCTGGCCGCTGCGCGCATCGCGGGTGCGGTGCACGGCGACCAGATCGCCGTCGAAGATGCCGTCCTCGCGCATCGAGTCGCCCTTCACCCGCAGCAGATAGTCCGGGCGCGGCGAGAACAGCAGGCGGTCGATCAGCACATGGGTGTCGGCGTCGGGATCGGCGCCGATCGGGGAACCCGCGGCGACCCGGCCGAGGATCGGCAGGGACAGGCGGCTGTCGTCGTTGGCGGCGGGGGAGGCGAAGGCCGGATGCCGGTTCGGCTCGGCGGTCGAGGCCCGCGGCGGCGCGTCGATCGGTTCGCCCTGCGGCAGCCCGATCTGCAGCAGGCCCGCCTGCAGCAGGCGAATCCCGCGCGCGCGCCCCGGCAGCAGTTCGATCAGCCCCTGCGCCTGCAAGGCCTGCAGGTGATAGCCGGCGGAGCGGTTCTGGCGAAAACCCAGGTGCGCGGCGATCTCCTGCTGCGACGGCGGCAGGCCCTCGGCGGCGATGCGCTCGTGCAGGTAGATCAGCAGGGCGCGGCGGAGGTCGGTCAGGCTCATGTACTAATATTAGTAATAAAATGGCCGGTGTGCAGCTTGGGCGTGGACGGTCTCGCCGATTGAGACACGGCCTACGGCGCATAAATCGCTCACAAAGTTCGCGTAAATTATTGAAATAAAGCGACTTGTCGGCCAGGCCGCGCGTCGCCGCGATCCGCGCCGCGCGCACAAGCCGACCAACGGTCGCTGCGACCCATTGACTCACCCCGGTTCGTTCTTTAATTTCTGTCTAAACAGAAATAAGAGAAGTCCATGGCGCTCAGCCCGCTCCAAGAACGTTTCATCCTGCACTGGGGCGAGATGGGCAGCCGTTGGGGCGTCAACCGCACCGTCGCCCAGATCCACGCCCTGCTGTTCCTGAGCGAGCGTGCGATCACCGCCGACGAGATCTGCGAAACCCTCAATCTGGCGCGTTCCAACGTCAGCACCAGCCTCAAGGAATTGCAGGGCTGGAACCTGGCGCGGGTCAGTCACGTGCTGGGCGATCGCCGCGACCACTTCGAAACCTACAAGGACGTGTGGGACATCTTCCGCGCCGTGGTCCAGGAGCGGCGCCGGCGCGAGATCGAGCCGACCCTGAGCATGCTGCGCACGGCCGTGCTCGACAGCGACAACGCCGCGGTGGCGCCGGACCAGAACGATCCGCGCGACCGCCGCACCCTGGAACGCATGCGCGAAGTGCTGGAGTTCATGGAGACCGGCACCAGTTGGATCGACGAAATGAACCGCCTCGATCCCAAGACCCTGATCAAGCTGCTGAAGATGGGCGCGCGCATCCAGCAATTCGTGCGCGGCCCGGTCAAGCCGCTGCCGCAGCCGCAGCCCGGCGAGAGCGGCGGGGTGCTGTTCGAAGACGACGACGCCCAGGCCGAGGCCGAAATCCAACGCGAAACCCGATCCCAGCCCGGCGAACGCGCGTCCTGAGCGCTCGCCAGTATTTTTTTGCCCGCAAGTTTCTGTAATTACCGAAATAACTGTAGGAGAAGATCATGAGCAGCGAATCCATCCCGGGCCGGCTCGCGAACGCACAAGTCATCGCCCTGTACGACCGCGCCTGTCCGCTGTGCCGCGCCGAGATGCACCGGCTCAAGGCCGGCGACCGCCACGACCGGCTGCGTCTGGTCGATATCGCCGACCCGCGCTTCGACGCCGCGCAATGGGGCTTCGAACTCGACGCGCTGCGCAATTCGCTGCACGTGCGCGCCGCCGACGGCGAATGGCGCATCGGCGTGCCCGGCATCGCCGAGGCCTATCGCGCGGTCGGCCTGGGCTGGCTGACCTGGCCGTTGCGCGTGCCCGGCGCCGGCCGCCTGGCGGCGCGCGCGTACCGCTGGATCGCGCCGAACCGGCATCGCGTATCGCGCTGGCTGGGGTATCGCGAAGCCGGCCAGGACGCCGCGCCGCATTGCGACGACGGCCATTGCCCCACGCATTACTAAGGCAGGCGCGCCATGGAACGCTTGTTCATCGCTTTACTGCTGCTGCAGGTCGCGCTGGGCGCGATCGACACCATCGCCCATCACGAACTGATGGAAAAGCTCGCCAACCGGCGCAGCGCCGCGCTGGAGTTGAAGCTGCATTCGGCGCGCGGCTTCGTGTACGGATTGCTGTTCCTGGTATTCGCCTGGATCAAGCCGCAAGGCGCGTGGTTGGCGGCGGTGTGGGCGCTGGTGCTGATCGAAGTCGGCATCACCTTGTGGGACTTCGTGGTCGAAGACGCCACCCGTCTGTTGCCCAGCACCGAGCGCGTGCTGCACACCATCCTGGCCGTCAACGGCGGCGCGATGTTCGCCGTGTACGCATTGGCGACCCGCGCCGACTGGTCCGCGCCGAGCGCCTTGCTTGCGAATTCGCACGGGTGGGCTTCGTGGGCGCTGACCGCCGCGGCGATCGGCATCGCCGTGTCGGCGCTGCGCGACGGATTGGCCGCGCGCGCCAACGCCGCGCAGCCGGCGCCGCGCGCCTTGCTGGCCGGGCATCCGCAGACCGGATTCCTGCTCAGCGGCGGCACCGGTTTCATCGGCACCGCGCTGGTCGAAGGATTGCTGGCCGGCGGGCATCGCGTCACCGTGCTCAGCCGCGATCCGCGCCGCGCCGCGCTGCGTTTCGGCGGCCGCGCGCGCTGCATCGCCGACACCGCCGAGTTGCGCGACGACGAAGCCATCGACGTGGTGATCAATCTCGCCGGCGCGCCGGTGGTCGGTCCGCGCTGGTCGCCGGCCCGCAAGCGCGCGCTGCTGACCAGCCGCATCGACACCACCGACGGCTTGCGCGCCTGGTGCGAGCGCTCGCAACGCAAGCCGGAACTGTGGCTGCAGGCCAGTGCGGTCGGCCTCTACGGCGCGCATGCGCTGAGCGCGCCGGAACTGCGCGATCCGCCGCCGGTGCGCGGCGATTTCCCCAGCGAACTGTGCGTGGCGTGGGAGCGCGCCGCGACCAAGGTGTCCGCGCTTGGCGTGCGCGTGGCGACGATGCGCCTGGGGCTGGTCCTGCATCGCAGCGGCGGTCTGCTGCCGATGCTGTCGTTGGCCGCATCGCTCGGCGGCGCGGCGCGGCTCGGCGACGGCCGCCAATGGTTCGCCTGGATACACCTGGACGATGTGCTGGGTTTCGTCGAGCAAGCGGTCGAACACGTCGGCATCCGCGGCCCCTACAACCTGGTCGCGCCCGGCGGTTGCACCCAGGCCGAGTTCACCCGCGCGCTGGCGCGGTCGCTGCATCGTCCCGCCTTCATGCGCATGCCGGCCGCGCCGCTGCGCCTGGCGCTGGGCGAGATGGCGACGATGCTGCTCGACGGCCCCGTGGTCGCGCCGCAGCGCCTGCTCGATCAGCGCTTTCGCTTTCTCCATCCCGACCTGGACAGCGCCTTGAGCGCCGCGCACGCCGGTTTGGCCATCAATCCGCGTTCTTTCTATTCGGGTGAAGGACACCCAAAGGACCAACATGGAACTGTTGCATCCCACTGACCTGCCTCGCGACAGCAGCGAAGGCGCCAGCATCGCCGGCGGACGTGCCGGTTCCGGCGGCAAACCGCGTGGCGAGCCGGCCGCGCACGATCTGGCCGCGCTGTTGCGCGCGGCGCTCGGCGCGCGCTGGTCGCTGCTGCATCCGCATATCCAGGCGCGTTTCGAACTCCTGCCCGGGCAGGCCCAGGCCGAGTACGTCGGCAACATGCATCAAGTGCGCTGCACCTGGCTGGGCGGCGTGTTCGCGCGGCTGATCCGGCATGCGCGCATCCTGCCGCACCACAACGCCGACGAAGTGCCGTTCCGTTTCGACGTGCGGCCGATGACGCGCGGACTGGGCTGGATCAAGACCCGGACCTATCACTTCGTCGATGAAGTCTTCAGTTTCCGCTCGCGCATGATCCTGGGCGACAACGGCGAACTGCTGGAGCATTTCGGCGGCGGCCTGGGCATGCGCGTGCGCCTGGAGGTGTTGCCGAACCGGCTGGTGTTCGTGGACGACGGCTATTTCCTGCATTGGCGCGGCTTGCGCCTGCCGCTGCCCAAGCCGTTATGGCCGGGCCGTTTCGTGCTGGTGCATCGCGATCTGGACGCGGAACATTTCGAAGTCGGCATCGACGTCGTGCATCCGTGGTTCGGGCCGCTGTTTCATCAGGACGGCAGTTTCGAAAGGATGCGGGCGCAGGAGGTTTGAGTGTCGACGCGATGGAGTGCGTCGTGGTGCGGGTGGGGCAGGGATGCGGGATCAGGGAGGATCGCGGCGGGCAGGGATGCGGTGCAGGGAGGGCGATGGGCCAGGGATGGCCGGAGGTGCCTTTGGCGTCATTTCCCCAGAACCTCATTCCCGCGAAGGCGGGCTCCGCTCCACTTCGGCGGAGCCGAACATCCAGAGACTTAAGCGCCATCTCTCCAGAACGTCATTCCCGCGAAGGCGGGAATCCAGAGACTTAAGCGCCATCTCTCAAGACCGTCATTCCCGCGAACGCGGGAATCCAGTGACTTCAGCGCCATCCCTCAAGGCCGTCATTCCCGCGAACGCGGGAATCCAGAGACTTCAGCGTTATCTTTCCAGTCCGCCATTCCCGCGAAGGCGGGAATCCAGTGACTTAAGCGCCATCTCTCAAGACCGTCATTCCCGCGAACGCGGGAATCCAGTGACTTCAGCGCCATCCCTCAAGGCCGTCATTCCCGCGAACGCGGGAATCCAGAGACTTCAGCGTTATCTTTCCAGTCCGTCATTCCCGCGAACGCGAGAATCCAGTGACTTCAAACGTTCTCGCCCGAAAGGCCCTGGATTCCCGCGTTCGCGGGAATGACGGTAGGTAGGTGCGCGGTTTCCGAGTCCCGCGAGTCCCGCGAGTCCCGGTCCGAACCCGGCCTCGAAAACGTTCTCGCACGAAAGGCACTGGATGTTCGGCTCCGCCGAAGTAGAGCGGAGCCCGCGTTCGCGGGATGACGGAAGGTGGGTGTGCGGCTTCTGAGTTCCGTGTGCTTCGATGCAGAACTCGAATCCCAACCCGAACCTCCGAACCCGAATCAAAATCCCACCCGCCCCTCAAGGCGCCCGAAACACCACGTTGTACTGAAACTTCCGCCCCGTAGTCGCCCGCAGCTTCTTCGCATCGCGATGCTCCGGATTGATCAACGCGTTGTACTCCTCCGGCACGATCACCGACGGCACCAGCAAGATCGCCGACGCGCCGCTGTTCAACCATTGCGAGCCGATCCGCACGCTGGCCACGCCGGCCGGGACCGCGTCCCAACCGCCCGGCAAGTCCTGCGGCGTCATCTGGACGCGCGCCTTCCACACCGCCGCCGGCACTTCGATCGACACCACGTGCCGGTTCAACGGCAGGCCGTGCGAATCCACATACGCCGCGGTCTCCAGCGCCGCCAACGCCAGCGAGGTGGCGGTGTACAGCACGCGCTGGCCGTCGTCGTTCCAACGGCCGGGGAATTTGGCCGCGCCCGCGCCGCTCAGATCGTCGGCGCGATAAGCGCGGGTTTCGCCGGCGATACGCCAAAGTTTCATGTTTGCGGCCTCATCCCTGCGGCAATGGATCGGATCGGCGAAACACCGCTCATGCGGTTGCGCTCAAGGCGGCGCACTACTGATACGCACCGCTTTCCAGCGAACCCAGCAGACGCGCGACCACGCTCAGGCCGGTCGGCGTGTCCAGCAGGTCGGCCGGCTTCTGTCCGCCCAGGGCGGCTTGCGGCTGCTCGATCCAACTGCCGAGCCACTTGGCCCAATCGAAGTCGCGCGCGTCCGGCGCGGTGCTGTCCTTGAGCATGGCTTCGGCGATGCCGAGCAGATGCATCACCCCCAGCGCGGCCTGTCCGCTTGCGCCGGTGATGCGCGCGTGCTGCGCGGCCTTGCTTTCGGCGGTGGCCTTGGCGATGCCCAGGATGTTGAACATCCTCACCGCGGACAGATCCATGCTGGTCGCCATGTGCTTGACCACCTGCGCGGGCACGCCTTCGCGCTCGGCCTCCACGCGTTGCAACGGGCTGGCGCTGCGCAGGTAGGCGACGTAGCCGTTGAGCGTGGCCGGCGCGTTGTAGGCCTGCAAGGGCGAGGGCTCCTTGACCGATACGCCGTGCTTGTTCCGCGCCGGCTTGGGGTAGGCGTGTTCCTGCGCATCGAGCCGGCTTTCGCGCAGCGCGGGCTTGCCGCGGCCGGCGGATTTCGCGGTCGGCTTGGTCCCGGCCTTGGCCGGCGGGGGCGTCTTGGCGGCTTTGCTCATGGCGGGTGGCCCTGTCCGTTGTGTCCTGATCTGGACTGATCGTAGCACAAAAATATACGAAATGTGCTGGGTGTCCCAGGCCGGGCCAGTGGGCCTGCATCCATTCGCGGGCCCTGCGACGGAGTTGGGCGATGCTGTCGCCGTGCCCGCGCGGCCGATCCGCCGAGAGCAAATAGCCCATTTGCGATTGCTATGCTGCGCGTCTCCGGCGCCGTGCATCCAACCGCCCTGGCCGGCACCGCACCTCGTCCATCGTTAGGAGACAACATGAATCGCAATTCGCGGATCTTCGGATCGTGCCTGGGCCTGATCCTGGCCGCGGTCCCGCCTGCCCATGCGCAGAAAGACCGCCAGGTCTACGAAGACGCGCTCGCGCGCTCGGCCGACATGTGTCCCGACCATTCCGCCGAGCGCACCCGCGCCGGAGTCATGGCCGTCCCGGCCGCCACCTTGAAGGTGCTGGAGGAGTTCGACGTCGCCCTGTGCCCGGACCGCCGCCTCGACAGCACCACGCCGGTGGTCTGGTACGGCGTGCAGAACGTGTTCGCCTGGAACCCGTCGGTGAAGGGCGCGCCCAAGGTGATGGCGACCCAGGCCGCCGCCTACGCGCGCAGCGAGGAGTTCCCGCAGACCACGGTGGTATGGAAGGCGAACGGCAAGCTGGCCGAAGGCGCGCTGGTGCCGTCGTTCCGCAAGCGTTGAGGGCTTGATCGCGCGGCGGCCGGCTTGAGGCTGCCGGCCGTGGGGCCGCCGCGGACGTTCGCAAGCATCCATCTGTAAGCCGCCGGGCAGTCAAGCAGCGAGAAGACAGGCCGGCGCTCGCCGGCCTTTGCGCATGGCGCGATCGAATCCGGCGCATCGACGACTGCATGGCCTGGCCGCAAACGCCAGCGCAGCCAGGCACGCCAGCCCGAGCGGCCGTCATCGAATCGTGAACGACAGCCACACCGACGGCGCCGACCGCGCCGCCGCCAACGGAATTTTTATTCTCTCGCCGACGCCGTCCTCGTATCGTCGCGTGCATTCGTCGCGTCGATGATCGAGCGCATCGGCGCGGCGCGCGCGGACGTTCGACGGCGTCGCCGACGCGCGAATCGATAAGCGATGTCGACTGTTTTCCGATCGTCCACGGCGTCGCGATTCGCGACAGAAGCGGGCGAGGGCGCCGTGAAGCGCGCAATCGCGTGTCGCCGCGATCCGCCGTGTTCGCCGCCGCGCCTGAACGAAGGCCGGCGAGCGCACACGACGGGCATCGCGCGCGCGGAACTCGCTCTATCGTTCTCGTTCCGATGCTTGCGGCCCGGCGCATGTTTCAGGCCATCACCCCCGAAGGATGAATGAACAAAGCCGCTCCTCCGCAAGATGCCCTGCTGCATGCGAGCGCTTTGCTGATCGCCGTCGCGGTGACGATGTTCGCCGGCGGGCTGTTGCTCGACGCGTCAGTACCGGCGCCGACGCAACCGGCCATGGATGTAATCCTGATCGAGCGCGTGCCGCCATCGGCGAGCGCAACGCCGGTTGATCCGCCGAGCGAGCCGGACTTCGTACCCGTACCCACGCCACGCGACCGCCCGCACGCGCCTGCGCCGGCGAGCGTCGCCGCGAACACGCCCGGGCCCGTGCAGCCGCAGTCGCCGCCGCCGCGCAAGCAAACCGCGGCAAACACGCCACCGCCCACGACGACCAGCCGTCTGTACAACGCCGATGGCCGCGTCGCCCTGCCGGAATCCGATCCGATGCGCGCGCCGCCCGGCCGCGCGCCGGGCGATCCGGACGATCCCAAATTCGTAGCCGCCAAGAACATCTTCGAACGCCGCAATCCGATCGACGTGCCGCCGACCGGATTCGAATCGGATTGGGCCACCGAAGGCACCCTCGGCAAGGCCTTACTGGGCAAGGCGACCAAGCGGCTGCAGAAAATCGCCGACGCGATGCCATTCAAGCGCGACATCCAGCAGGCGCGCGCGCGGCCGCCGCCGCCGGTGCGGTTCAATCCGGCGCTGCACGAGCGGCCCTCGGACCTGGGCAGCGAAGCTACCGGCGATGCCTACAAGGCCGCGCCGATCGCGTTCGAGCCCGCGCCGGGCCTGCTGGGTGAGGCCAGCCGCCGTATCCGTCAGGCGATCGGCGAAGTCGAAGCCGCCCACGGCGGTTGCGAGCGCAAACGGCTGCGCGAGTTGCTGGCGCCGGCCATCGTGCGCGTGGACGAGCTTCAGCGCATCGAGCGCGCGATGGCGAGCGGCGTCGATCCGATCCGCGCCGAACAACTGCTGCCGCGCTCGGCCGACATGGCTTACGACCAGGCGCGCCGGGCGATCTGGTACGCGAAACAGCAATTGGCGACGTGCGCGAGCTGATCCGGACGGCTTGATCGAGCGCCGACGATATCGGCGATTTGTTTGTTCGCCGCGTTGCAGTTTGCGATGGGGTTGCGGCGTTGAAGCGCGCATCGCCGACGCGTGCGATGCAAGCGCAGTCGGTGCCGGGCGCATCGTCCGAACCACCGGCGTCTGCGTGATCGCAACGATGGCGGCATTGAGCCGGCGCCGCAACGAAGCGATGAATACGCGCGATTCAGGCATTCGATGCGGCAACGCTCGCATCGTCAATCGATGTGACTGTTTTGCTCACGATGCATGCCATCGCATCGCTTTGTGATCCGCGTGGTGAATCCACCACCGTTCGAGCCGCGTCGATGACTTGACGCCGGCCCGCATCGAGCGCTTGCGTCCGATCTGAACGAACGCAAGCGATGCGTCCGCCGCGATGCGGCTTGTCCGCCCAGGGCCGCAAGCACTACACTTCGCCCGCCACAGGTGCCTTGCACGCCGGTCCATACCGGCGCGCAGGGTGAAACGGGAAGTCGGTGCGGACGCGATCGTCCAATTCCGACGCTGCCCCCGCAACGGTAGGCGAGAACACCCGACGTTGACCACTGCGCTCGCGCGGGAAGGTGTCGGGGTGATGCTTCGGCGTCGCTCGCAAGCCCGGAGACCGGCCCGTGGCGGACATCGGGAGATGTCCTCCTCGAGTGTTGCGGCGGGCAACCGGACGGGCTGATTCGATGCGGCGTGCGTTCGCCATCGTTTCGTCTTGTCGCGCGTCTCCGCGGCCCTCGCTTTCGCGGGTGTGCGATACGGAGACCACCATGAACGATATGCATCGCGTTGCGACCGAGGTCGCGACGGTCAAGCTTTTGATCGACGGCGAATTCGTCGAATCCCGCAGCACGCAGTGGCGCGACGTCGTCAATCCGGCCACGCAGGCGGTGCTGGCGCGCGTGCCGATGGCCACGGCCGGGGAAGTGGACGCGGCGGTGGCTTCGGCCGCGCGCGCGTTCAAGACCTGGCGCAAGACCCCGATCGGCGCGCGTGCGCGCATCTTCCTGAAATATCAGCAGCTGATCCGCGAGCACATGAGCGAGCTCGCCGCGATCCTGACTTCCGAACAGGGCAAGACCTTGCCCGACGCGGAAGGCGACGTGTTCCGCGGCCTGGAAGTGGTCGAGCACGCCGCGGCGATCGGCAATCTGCAACTGGGCGAGCTGGCCAACAACGTCGCCGGCGGCGTCGACACCTACACCTTGCTGCAACCGCTGGGCGTGTGCGCGGGCATCACTCCGTTCAATTTTCCGGCGATGATTCCGCTGTGGATGTTCCCGATGGCCATCGCCACCGGCAACACCTTCGTGCTCAAACCGTCCGAGCAGGACCCGCTGGTGACCATGCGCCTGGTCGAACTGGCGCTGCAGGCCGGCGTGCCCAAGGGCGTGCTCAACGTCGTCCACGGCGGCGAGGACGTGGTCAACGCGATCTGCGATCACGCCGATATCCGCGCGGTGTCGTTCGTCGGTTCGACCAAGGTCGGCACCCATGTGTATCGCCGCGCCTCGCTCGCCGGCAAGCGTGTGCAATGCATGATGGGCGCGAAGAATCACGCCATCGTGCTGCCCGACGCGAGCAAGGAACAAACCCTCAACGCCATGGCCGGCGCCGCCTTCGGCGCGGCCGGGCAGCGCTGCATGGCCGCGTCCACCGCGGTGCTGGTCGGCGAAGCGCGGCAGTGGATTCCGGATCTGGTCGCCAAGGCGCGCACGCTCAAGGTCAACGCCGGCACCGAGCCGGGCACCGACGTGGGCCCGGTGATTTCCTGCGCCGCGCGCGAACGCGTCGAAAGCCTGATCGCCTCGGGCGTGGAGCAGGGCGCGGTGCTGGAACTCGACGGCCGCAATCCCGCAGTGCCGGGCTATCAGCAAGGCAATTTCGTCGGCCCGACGATCTTCTCCGGCGTCGAGCCGGGCATGCGCATCTACCAGGAGGAAATTTTCGGGCCGGTGCTGGTGATCCTCGGCGTGGACACGCTGGATGAGGCGATCGCGCTGATCAACGCCAATCCCAACGGCAACGGCACCGCGATCTTCACCCAGTCCGGCGCCGCCGCGCGCAGGTTCCAGGAAGAGATCGACGTCGGTCAGGTCGGCATCAACGTGCCGATCCCGGTGCCGGTGCCGCTGTTCTCGTTCACCGGCTCGCGCGCCTCCAAGCTCGGCGACCTGGGCCCGTACGGCAAGCAGGTGGTGACCTTCTACACCCAGACCAAGACCGTCACCGCGCGCTGGTTCGACGACGAAACCCTGGGGCACGGCGTCAACACCACGATCAGTCTCAAGTGATGGCCGCGGTCATGGACTGGCAGGCCGCGCCGCTGGTGCCGACCGGCCTGAGCGAAGAACAGGCCGCGTACCGCGATGCGGCGCGCGACTTCGCTCTGGCCCGGCTCGCGCCGCATGCGGCGCATTGGGACGCGCAAGGAATCTTTCCGCGCGAAGCCATCGCCCAGGCCGGCGAATTGGGCTTTTGCGGGCTGTACGTGGACGAAGCCGCCGGCGGCTCGGGCTTGAGCCGGCTGGACGCGGCGATCGTGTTCGAGGAACTGGCCGCGGTCGATTCGTCCACCGCGGCCTTCATCAGCATCCACAACATGGCGACCTGGATGCTGACCGCGCACGCCAGCGACGCGATGCGCGAGGCATGGGGCCCGGCCCTGGCCAGCGGACGCAGTCTGGCCTCGTATTGCCTGACCGAACCGGGCGCGGGATCGGATGCGGCCTCGCTGAAAACCCGCGCCGTGCGCGACGGCGACGACTACGTGCTCAATGGCGCAAAGGCCTTCATTTCCGGCGCCGGCGCCACCGACATGCTGGTGGTGATGGCGCGCACCGGCGGCGACGGCGCGCGCGGCATCAGCGCGTTCGCGGTCGCCGCCGACAGCGCCGGCATCGCCTACGGTCGCAAGGAAGAAAAGCTGGGCTGGAACAGCCAGCCCACGCGTGGCATCAGCTTCGAGAACGTGCGCGTGCCGGCGCGCAATCTGCTCGGACGCGAAGGCGACGGCTTCAAGATCGCGATGAAGGGGCTCGACGGCGGCCGCATCAACATCGCCAGCTGCTCGCTCGGCGCGGCCCAGGGTGCCCTGGACGCGGCCCGGCGCTACATGGGCGAACGCCGCCAGTTCGGCAAGAAACTCGCCGAATTCCAGGCGCTGCAGTTCAAGCTCGCCGACATGGCCACGCAGTTGATCGCCTCGCGGCAGATGGTGCATACCGCCGCGCGCAAGATCGACGCCGGCAGCAGCGATGCCACGGTGTGGTGCGCGATGGCCAAGCGCTTCGCCACCGACGCCGGCTTCGCCGTGTGCAACGACGCGCTGCAGATCCACGGCGGCTACGGCTACATCCGCGAATACCCGATCGAGCGTCTGCTGCGCGACTGCCGCGTGCATCAGATTCTGGAAGGCACCAACGAAATCATGCGCGTGATCATCGCGCGCCATCTGCTCAACAGCGACGAGGAATTGCGATGAGTCTTGCCGACACCGTCTACACCGGCCTGAAGCTGGAGATCGACGGCCATACCGCCGTGGTCACCCTGAGCAATCCGCCGGCCAACACCTGGACCCGCGACAGCCTCGCCGCCTTGCGCGATCTGGTCCGCGACCTGGACCGCGAGCGCGCTATCTACGCCCTGGTGATCACCGGCGAAGGCGAGAAATTCTTCTCGGCCGGCGCCGATCTCAAGCAGTTCGCCGGCGGCGACAAGGCCCTGGCGCGCGACGCGGCGCGCCGCTTCGGCGAGGCCTTCGAAGCGCTGAGCGCATTCCGCGGCGTGTCGATCGCGGCGATCAACGGCTACGCGATGGGCGGCGGGCTCGAATGCGCGCTGGCCTGCGATCTGCGCATCGTCGAGGAACAAGCGCAACTGGCATTGCCGGAAGCGACGGTCGGCCTGTTGCCCTGCGCGGGCGGCACCCAGAACCTGCCGCGTCTGGTCGGCGAAGGTTGGGCCAAGCGGATGATGCTGCTCGGCGAGCGCGTCGATGCGGCGACCGCGCTGCGCATCGGTCTGGTCGAGGAAGTGGTCGGCAAGGGCGAAGCCAAGACGCGCGCGCTGGCCTGGGCCAAGCAGGCCGAGAAGCAGAGCCCGACCAGCGTCACCGCGTGCAAGGCGCTGGTGCAGGCGACGCGCTCGCAGTCGCATGCGACCGCGCTGGTGAGTGAGCGCGAAGCGTTCGTGGATCTGTTCGACAGCGCCGATCAGGTCGAAGGCGTCGCGGCGTTCCTGGAAAAGCGCGCGGCGCAATGGAAGAACGCATGAACGCCTCGATCCAGCCCGCGCCGGTCAGCGAAACCGCCGCGCCGTCGCCGGTTTTGTTCGAACAACACGCGGCCGCCAATGGCCGCCGCATCGGCATCGCCACCCTCAACGCCGCGGCGACCTTGAACGGTCTGTCGCTGCAGATGGCCGAGTTGCTCGACGAGCAACTGCGGCTTTGGGCCGAGGACGACGCGATCGCGCTGGTCGTGCTGCAAGGCGCGGGCGAAAAAGCCTTCTGCGCCGGCGGCGATCTGCACGGGCTGTATCGCGGCATGCGCGAATACCAGGCCGGCGGTGGCGGCGATATTCGCAACAACCGTCAGGCCAGCGAGTTCTTCCGCACCGAATACCGGCTCGACTATCGCATTCACCGCTACCCCAAACCCTTGCTGTGCTGGGGGCACGGGATAGTGATGGGCGGCGGCATCGGCTTGATGGCCGGCGCCAGCCATCGCGTGGTCAGCGAGCGCTCGCGGCTGGCGTTTCCGGAGATCACCGTCGGCCTGTATCCGGATGTCGGCGGCAGCTGGTTGCTCAATCGCGTGCCGGCGCGCGCCGGGCTGTTCCTGGCATTGACCGGCGCACCCTTGAATGCCGGCGACGCGATCTACGCCGGCCTCGCCGATCACCACGTACCCCAAGCGCGGCGCGCGGCGGTGTTGGCGCAGTTGAGCGATGAAGTGTGGTCGGGCGAGGCGGGGCACGATCGCCAGCGCCTGACCGCACTGCTGCAGGCGCACAGCGAACCCGCGCCGGCCGGACCGTTGCAACAGCACGCGGCCTTGATCGAGCGTTTGTGCGAGGGCGAGGATCTGGCCAGCATCGTCGCGCGCATCCAGGCGCTGGATGGCGACGATACGTGGTTAGCCGGTGCCGCCAAAACGCTGGCCGCGGGCGCACCCGGGTCGGCGCGGCTGGGCTTCGAGCTGCAACAGCGCGCGGCCGGGCTGTCGCTGGCCGATACCTTCCGCCTGGAATATCTGGTCTCGCTGCGATGCGCCGCGCACGGCGATTTCGCCGAAGGCATCCGCGCCTTGCTGATCGACAAGGACCGCGCCCCGCGCTGGAATCCGCCGACGCTGGAGCAAGCCAGCGCGGATTGGGCCGCGCAGTTCTTCATCGCGCCGTGGCCGCACGGCGAACATCCGCTGTCCGATCTCGGCGTTTCCACGGAGGCCTACGCATGAGCCGCATCGCATTCATCGGTCTGGGCAACATGGGCGGGCCGATGGCGGCCAATCTGCTCAAGGCCGGATACTCCGTGCACGTGTTCGATCTGTCCTCCGCGGCGGTCGCGAGCGCGGTCGCGGCCGGCGCCGCCGCCGCGGCGAACGCGGCCGACGCGGTGGCCGGCGCGCAGATCGTGATCTCGATGCTGCCGGCCAGTCGCCATGTTGAAGGCCTGTATCTGGGCGACAGCGGATTGCTGGCGCTGATCGAGCCCGGCGCGTTGATCATCGACTGCAGCACCATCGCCCCGGCATCGGCGCAGAAAGTCGCGCAGGCGGCGAACGCGCGCGGCGTGGACATGATCGATGCGCCGGTATCCGGCGGCACCGCCGGCGCCGCGGCCGGCACGCTGACCTTCATCGTCGGCGGCGAAGCGGCTGCGCTGGAACGCGCGCGCGAGGTGCTGCAGGCGATGGGCAAGAACATCTTCCACGTCGGCGCCAACGGCGCGGGGCAGGTCGCCAAGCTGTGCAACAACATGGCGCTGGGCGTGATCATGGCCGCGACCGGCGAAGCGCTGGCGCTGGGCGTCGCGCACGGCCTCGACCCGAAGGTGCTGTCGCAGATGATGGCGGTCAGCACAAGCCGCAGCTGGGCCACCGAAGTGTGCAATCCCTGGCCGGACGTGCTCGACAACGCGCCGGCTTCGCGCGGCTACAGCGGCGGTTTCGGCAACGACCTGATGCTGAAAGACCTGGGCCTGGCGGCGGAAGCGGCGATGGGCATCGGCGCCTCGATTCCGCTCGGCGAGCTGGCGCGCAATCTGTACGCGATGAACAGCCAGGCCGGCCGCGGCGGCCTGGATTTCTCCAGCGTGGTCAAGCTGGTCGCGAAGGACGCATGAGCGCGCCGCGCAAACCGCTGCAACTGCCCGGCGGCGACAAGCTGCTGCTGCACTCGTGCTGCGCGCCATGCTCGGGCGAGTTGATGGAGGCCTTCGTGGTCGCCGGCATCGACTACTCGGTGTTCTTCTACAACCCGAACATCCATCCGATCAAGGAATACGAACTGCGCAAGGAAGAGAACATCCGCTTCGCGCAGAAACACGGCGTGCCCTTCATCGATGCCGACTACGACACCGACCGCTGGTTCGCCCGAGCCAAGGGCATGGAGAACGAACCCGAACGCGGCATCCGCTGCACCATGTGCTTCGACATGCGCTTCGAACGCACCGCGCTGTACGCGCACGAGCACGGCTTCCCGGTGATGACCACCTCGCTGGGGATTTCGCGCTGGAAGAACATGGCGCAGATCAACGACAGCGGCCAGCGCGCGGTCGCGCCGTACCCGGGCCTGTCGTACTGGGACTACAACAGGCGCAAGGACGGCGGCAGCCAGCGCATGATTCAGATCGGCAAGCGCGAACGTTTCTACCAGCAGGAATACTGCGGCTGCGTGTACTCGCTGCGCGACACCAACCGCCATCGCAAGGCGCAGGGGCGCGAGCGCATCCAGTTAGGCGTGATGTTCTACGGCGAGGACCCGCCCGCGGGCGATTGAACCCGGGCCCGGGACGGACAAGGAGGCGGGAATGGGCAAGCCGACGTACTACGTCGAAGTCGTGCGCGCCGGACGCGAGCAGGACCACCACGATTACTGGGTGCTCGGCCGCCGCGCCAAGCATTCGGGCGAGCCCTTGAACGCGGAGGAAGTCAGCTTCGTGGAAGCGGTGCGGGCCAGCAATCGGCGTGAAGCGGTGGTGTTGGTCGGGCGCAAGTATCCGGGGCATGCGATCGCGGGGATGGTCGCCAAAGTCTGATCGCGCGGATTGACGGCTTGCGATGCGATGCAAGCGCGCGAAACCCGCAAACACAAGAAAGGCCGGAAGCGATTCCGGCCTTTCCTGCGTTTTCGGTTCTGTGTATTCCTGCCTCGACCCGACCCCGGCGATAACCGGGGCCCGGCCTGACTCAGCGTGGCGTGGTTCTTATTGCGCTGCCTTGGAAAGCGTGGAAGGCGAAACCGAGCAATGGCCCGGGCCGGTGGTGCCTTCGTTGTAGGAGCCGAGAATGCCGGCCAGGTTGATCGCGGTGTCGCGTGCCGGTCCCTTCGGCGCCGCGCTGCTGCGTCCGGTGAACCACGCGGTCGCCTGCGCGATCGCGCTGCTTACCTGGGTCGGAGCGCTCGTGCCCGACTCGACATTCAGACGCGCCGCCATGTATTGGTGCGCCAGGATGTAGTAAGCGTTGCCGCCCTTCGGCGGAGTCCAGAACACGGCGTACCACGTCTGTCCGGAGCTGAAGAACAGCGTGTTCTCGCCGATCACCGCCCAGGTCGCGTCGTAAGGCGCGGGGCCGTATTGCGAGTGCGTCTTCCAATAGCCCAGGGTGTAGGTGCAACCGGCGTTCGCGCACAGTTCCGGCACGCGCACGCTCAGCACCGCCTCGTCGCTCTTGTTCGCGCCGTTGTCGGTCGCGAGCGTGAGGACGTTGGGCACCATGAACTCGCAGCTGTTGCCCGCGCCGGTCTGGCCCGGTGGCAGCCACGAAGCGAACACGTCCAGGCTGCGCACCATGTCCGGATCGGGATCGACGTCGCCGGTCGCATAGCGCACGAAGCTGCCGCACAACAGCGGTTGCACGGTCCAGCCGAAACCGGTGCCGAGATTCAATCCGGCGGTGCCGTTGAACAGATCGGTCAGCAACACGCAACGATCGGTTTCGACATTCGGATCGCCATACGCCAGGGCCGCCTGATTGGAGTCGTAGGCTTGCAGCCCGCAGTCGCTGGTGGCGCCGTTGGCGTCGTAGCACTGCCGCACTCGCTGGATGCTGGCTTGGTTATACCCGTCCAGCTTGCCGCTCAGCGCGGCTTGGTACGCGCAGTGCAGCGAAGTCGGTCCTTGCGCGTCGCAGGTCGGCGATACCGACTGCGTCGTGCCGCCGGCGAAATGCAGAACGTCGCTGGGGGCGCTCGGACTGAACACGGGCGTGACATCGGCGGGCCAGTTGACCTGGATGTCGCCGGACACGGCGAAGCCGCTCTCCGATTCGATGCCGCGGGTCGCGGCGAGCCGGTACACGGTCTCGTAGTTGCCGCCGGTATTCAGCGTGACATCGACATCGTCGCACAGGTAATTGCCGGCGTAATCGCCGCTGGCGATCGGGTCGGCCAGGCATCCCTGCATTCCGGTGACCTTGGCATCCGCCGGCGAAACCACGATGTGCTTGTCCGCGCTCCAGCCGTAGTCGCGGTCGTAGCGTGTTTGCGCGGTCTTGGAGATCGAGACCGTGCGGCAGGCCACGTTGACGCTGGCGGAGTCGCTCGCTGTCGCACTGGTGTTCGCGCCGGTGCTCCAACTGCCGGTGGCTGTGTTGTTGTGCGAGCCGCCGTCGGCGTTGCACGCGAACGGCTGCGGCCGTCCATAGGTCCATACATAGCCGGCGTCGCCGAGGGCGAAGCTGTGATCCACCGCGCCGGGCAGCATGGAGTCGTCGACGGAGAAGCTGTCGCCGTAGCTTTCCGCGGGGTTAGCCGGAATGGTGAAGGCCGCCGTGGCGGTGAAGGTGTAGTTCTGCGCGCTGCCGGGGCTGCCCCCGCTGCTGCCGTCGTCGCTGCAACCGCAACTGCCGTTGCGTTGGGTGGTGATGCCGGCCGCGTTGACGCCGCCGCTCGCGTTGAGCAGGAACGGATGGCTCAGGCTGCTCAGCTCGAAGGCGTAGCTGCACGAAAGGATGACCTTCTGCGGATTGGGCGCCGGCTTCGTGCAGTCCAGCGTGTCGGTATCGCCGCCTTGCGCGGTCCATTGAAGCGCGAACTGATTCGGCGCGTTGCCGAACTGCATGGTGTCGACCACCGCGGTGGCTTTCCAGCCGAAGCCGAAAGGATCCTTGACGGTGATGGTGCCGGACACGCGGTAAATCCCGCGGGTCAGCGGCGTGGCGGTGACGGTGTATTCGACCTGATGGCTGTCGCCGTCGAACATGGTGATCTGCTCGGGCGTGACGCGCTTGTCGATGCTCCAGTCGGTATAGCGTTTCCAGCTCGCGTCGGCGGTTTTCTCGCCGCTGGGCTTGGGCAGGAAGCAGAACGCGACATGGCTGACGCCGGCCGGTTCGCCGCTGCCGTTGTCGGGCGAGTACAGATTGATGTCGCTGGATACGGCTGGGTCGTAGCGGAACACGTTGTAGGCGTTACCGCCCTTGACCACGATGTAGTCCATCGGCACGGTCGCGTTGAAGCCGATGTACTGGTTCTGTCCCGAAGGGGTGTAGTTGAAGGTGATGTTCTGGCCGGGCAGGCCGAGGTTGTAGCTTTGGCCGTCGATGGGCGCGCTGCCGGTGCTGTAGCCCAGCCCCTGCCAGGTGCCGACGCCGGGCAGGTCGTCGCATGAAGTGAAATTGCCGGGGTAGGTGGTCGGTTGCACCGACGAGGCCCAGGCCCCGGAAGATGCCAGCAGCAGCGCCGCGGTGAGCAGCGGACGCCAACGTCGTTGGGTGGACATGTCAGAACTCCATGAGCGGGGCGTGATCGCCCGGTCGATGCGCTCGGTAGCTCGGCCGTGCCGGCGTGGGACCGGTACCCGGAGGCTTTGCGACGCCGGCTTTCGCCGGGTGTGCCTTTTTCGAGTCCTGTGTGATTGCGCGTGCCTCTTCCCCGATGCACGTCGTAACGCGGCCGTCGTGGTTCAAACGTTCGTGAACACGGTCTGCGTTGGAGGCGAATATACGCTTGCCGCTGGTTTTTGCCATGTTTCAAGGGCGAAACGTTTCGGGCCGGCTTTGAGGTCGGCTCTGCTAGTGCCGATGCGGATATCGGCCGGTGCGATCGGGCGGCGCGCCTATGCGGACTTCAGCGGTTCCTGGCGGATCACGGGCGCACAAAAAAGGCCGGAGACCTTCGAAAGGTTTCCAGCCTGTCTTGGACCCTTGCGGATCAGGTGATGGTGGAGGTGGGCGGAATCGAACCGCCGTCCGAAGGCACTCCATCCCCGGCACTACATGCTTAGCGCTCCGTTAGATCTCGCCCCCGAACAGCACGGCGCGCAAAGCGCATCCGAGGACCAGCCTGTTATGTGTTGATCAGGTGCTGACAGGCAGCCACTCCCGACGATTCCGTGATAATGACTCTACGCTGCGAGCACGGACACAAGCAGTTTCGAGGCTTACGCCTTAAGCGGCGAGAGCGTAGTTGTCGTCGTTGGCAACTAAAAGTTTGCAGCTGGATTTACGAGGAAAGCTACCCCCTCGGCATGCACCAGGCGATTTCGCGACCCCCGTCGAAGCCAGTGCACCCCCGGGGACAGCAATACTCGCTGACCGGGTCAGTATAGGGTCTGCGGCCGCGTTCACAAGCCTTGCGGCTGAACCTGTATGGCTGGCGTTCGATCCATGCGTGCGCGACGCGCCGGCAAAGGCGCGGGTCGGCGGCGAGCGAATTCAGTCGCTACGCCCGCAGGGGCGAAAGCGCCGGCGCACCAGCGCCCGGGCTTCGGCATCCGGAGCGCATCGAACAAATCCCGCGCACAACCTTCCCGGCGCGATCGCCGCGCTACTCAGGCAGTGCGACACCCCCCAAGCGAATCAGTTGCCGTCAAGCAACTCGATCAACGCCCGGCGCTTCTTGCGCGAGAGCTTGCGCATCAGGCCCATCAGCCGCAGCTCGTCGGGATCGCTGTATTTGGCCGCGTTTTCGCGCACCGACAGCGATTTGCCTTCGATGGTGCCGCGGCCGGTGGCGAGCCATTCGAAGCTGACGTGCTGCTGCACCGCGATCTGCAGCATGCGCTCCAGCTCGGGCAGGGCCAGGCCCACCAGCCATTTGCGCGCGGTTTCGCGGCTGACGTCGTAGTAGGCGGAAAGGGCACCGGTGCGGGCCCGGCCTTTGGCGAATCCGGAGAAGTCCAAGGCCTGGTGCAATCGGTTGGCGAATTCTTGATGGGGCGCGTTAGTCATAGGTCTCGCCGGAGCATCCTGCAGGGCTGAAACATGGGCGCTCGCTCGTTGCCCCTGGGCCGTGGGCCGGGCTCGGATAGCGCAACTCATTGTTGCGTATCCCCTCGTAAAAAGATCACTCTTTTTACTCGTTGAAAAGAGCAATTTCAGATGGTAGTTTTGCTGGGCATGGATGCCGAAGGAGCAGGGTTATGGAACGACTCGATCGATTTGATGGCAGTACCCGGGCGGATGGGCGGCGGCGGATGCGGGAGCCGCGACTGGCGGCTTCACGGCAGGATCCGCAAACCGTAAACCGCATCACGATCGCGGACGAATCGCAGGTCGAAAGTGGCGTGGAATCGCGACGACGAGGTGCTAGCGGCGGTCCGGGCGGAGGGCGCAAGCCGGTCAAGCCGGGCAACCCGATCGAACGCTACATCGCCTGTTTCGCCACCGCGCGCGCCGCCGCCGGGGCGGCCGGGGTCTCGACCGCGATGCTGCGGCGCATGCGCAGCCACGGCTTCGTCTCCACCCGCCGGCGCGCCCTGTTGATGGCGCAGGCCTGCGGCTTCAAGGTCAAGCCGGCCGAGCTGCTGGCGCTGACGCCGGGAGTTTCGTGATGGCCGGCGTGAACGCGGCGACGGCCGTGGCCGCGGCGCTGCCGGGCGTGGCGGCGGTGCCGTGGTCGTCGTGGCTGTTGTTCGGCTTCCTGATCGTGACGATCGCCGGAGCCGTCGCCGGCTGCTCGTACCTGGCCTGGCGCACGCCCACGCGCGAGCGCCTGGCGCAGCGGGCCGATCGCAACGGCCGCGCCTTGCTCGAACTGGCCGACGAGATCGAGGAACACCTGCTGATGCAGCAATTGTCCGGGGCGTCGATACAGGCCCAGCGGCATTGGCCGCGGCTGTGCCGGCGTCTGGCGATGGAGCATCTGGAGTGCATCAACCGCCTGATGCTGGAGAACGTGCCGCGCGAGTGAGTCGCGCGCGGCGCAGGGCGGCGTGAATGCGGTCTGCGCGACACGACTAGTATGCTAAGCCGGATGACGACGACCGATCCGGCCGCCCCAGCGCCTTCGCCGAACGACTCCGGCCCTTTGCCGGATTACGCCGATGTGTCCGGGCTGATGCCGCGCCGCGGCTATCTGCTGGCTTTCATCGTGTTCATCGTCGCCCTGGTGCTGGTGTTCACCGCCTGGCGGGTGGCGCGCGAGCGCGAGCAGCGCGCGGCGCAGGCCGAATTCGTCGGCCGCACCGTGCAGGTCACCGAGCTGGTCCAGCAGCGCCTGGTCAATTACGAACTGGTCGCGCGCGGCGGCGTGTCGCTGTTCGCTTCGGTGCAGCGGCCGACCGCGGCGCAGTGGAAAGCCTATGTGGAGGGCATGAACCTGCAGCGGCGCTTTCCGGCGACGCTGGGCCTGGGCTTCACCGGTTACGTGCCGCAGCGCTTGCTGACGCAGTTGCAGAGCGAATGGCGCGATGCCGGCTACGGCCTGCTGACGGTGCGGCCGTTCGGCCAGCGCGAAATCTACGGGCCGATCCTGTTCCTGGAGCCCAAGACCGCGGCCAATATCGAAGCCATCGGCTACGACATGTTCGCCGAACCCACCCGGCACGCGGCGATGGAAGCGGCGCTGGAGTCGGGGCAGGCGCGGCTGTCGGGCAAGATCGAACTGATCCAGGACAAGTACGACGGCACCAAGAGCACCGGCCTGATCCTGGTGCTGCCGGTGTACCTGGGCGGCGGCCGTCCGCAAAGTCCCAGCCTGCGCCGCGCCGAGATGCAGGGCTGGGTGTATGTGCCGTTCCGGATGGAGCAGTTTGTCGAGACCTCGCTCGGCGACACCCACCGCGACATGCGCTTTCGCATCTTCGACGAACGCGGCGGTCGCGACACCTTGTTGTTCGCGCCGCCCGGGCCCAAGCCGGAGCAGCCGGCGGCGTTCGTGCACAAGGTGACGTTCGAGGTGTACGGACGCACCTGGCGGATCGAATACGAATCGCCGCCGATCGAGCAGGCGGTGCCGCGCATGGAAAACCTGCGCAACATGTTCGCGCTCGGCATTTTCAGCTCGCTGTTGCTGTACGGCATCGCCCTGGTGCTGGCGCATACCGAGTCGCGTGCGCGCCAGATCGCGCTGCGCATGACCGAGGACTTCCGCCGCAGCGAGGCGCGTTTCCGCAGCGCGATGCAGTATTCGGCGATCGGCAAGGCGCTGCTGGACAGCGAGGGGCGCATCGTCGATGCCAATCCCGCGCTGTCTTCGATTGTCGGGCTGGCGCTGCCGCAATTGCTCGATCAGCGTTTCGACAGCCTGCTGGAAGACGAGGACGGCGAACCGGCGGCGCGCGGCGGCGAAGAGGGCGACGGCGCCGGCGTGCATCGCGCGACCCGGCGCCTGCGTCGACTGCACGGCGTCGCGCGTCAGGTGCAGCTGACGTATTCGCCGGTGCCGGGCAAGGTCGGCCAGGACATCACCGGTCTGGTCCAGGTCGAGGACGTCACCGAGCGCCTGCGCGCGGAAGCGCGCGTGCATGCGCTCAACCGCACGCTGGAAGCGCGGGTGGCGCTGCGCACGCGCGAGCTCAGTCAGGCCAATCAGGAGCTGGAGGCGTTCGCTTACAGCGTTTCGCACGATCTGCGCGCGCCGTTGCGCGCGATCGACGGTTTCAGTCGCATTCTCGGCGAGAAGTACGCGGATCGTTTCGACGAGGCCGGTAGCGGTTATCTGGCGCGGGTGCGCAAGGCGGCCGCGCGCATGGGCGATCTGATCGACGCGCTGTTGAAGATGTCGCGCCTGACCCGCAGCGAGCTCAAGCACGAGAGCGTGGACTTGAGCCGCTTCGCCAATGAGTTGATCGAAGAGCTGCGCATGGGCGACAGCCAGCGCGCGGTCGAGGTGCGGATCGAGCCGGGCCTGCAGGTGATCGGCGATGCGCCGTTGCTGCGCAATCTGCTCGGCAATCTGCTTGGCAACGCATGGAAGTTCACTCGCGATCGGTCGCCGGCGGTGATCGAGTTCGGCACGGTCGAGGCTTCGGGCGGGCGCGAATTCTTCGTTCGCGACAACGGCACCGGGTTTCCGCAGGCTTATGTGGACAAGCTGTTCCGGCCGTTCCAGCGTCTGCACAGCGTGGAGGATTTCGCGGGCCACGGCATTGGTCTGGCGTCGGTCAAGCGGATTGTCGAGCGGCACGGCGGGAGCATTCGCGCCGAAGGGCGGGAAGGCGAGGGCGCTACGTTTTATTTCACCTTGCCCGGTGGTGGGCCAGGCGGTTGAATCCATCAGGGCCGTCATTCCCGCGAACGCGGGAATCCAGGGCCTTTCGTGCGAGAACGTTTGAAGTCGCTGGATGTTTGGCTCCGCCGAAGTAAAGCGGAGCCCGCGTTCGCGGGAATGACGACCTGGAGGGAAGGCGCTGAAGTCTCGGTCGCAACAACCAGACCCACACATTCTTACCTACCGTCATTCCCGCGAACGCGGGAATCCAGTGCCTTTCGTGCGAGAACCTTTGAAGTCGCTGGATTCCCGCGTCCGCGGGAATGACGGACTTGAGAGATGACGCTGAAGTCTCTGGATTCCCGCCTTCGCGGGAATGACGGTCTGGGGGAAGACGCTGAAGCCCTTATCGCAACAACCAGACTCGCGCATTCTTACCTACCGCCATTCCCGCGAACGCGGGAATCCAGGGCCTTTCGCGCGAGAACGTTTGAAGTCGCTGGATGTTCGGCTCCGCCGAAGTAAAGCGGAGCCCGCGTCCGCGGGAATGACGGCCTGGAAGAATGGCGCTGAGTCTCTGGATGTTCGGCTCCGCCGAAGTAAAGCGGAGCCCGCATTCGCGGGAATGACGATCTTAGGAGACGCGCCGCAAGCAACCCGCGGCGCAATACCGTTCCCGACCCCTCAAGCGTCGCGATTATGCCGCCGCATCACCCGCTGCTTCTCGCGCGCCCAATCGCGCTCCTTGCTGGCGTCGCGCTTGTCGTGGGTCTGCTTGCCCTTCGCCAGATGGATCTCGGCCTTGACCTTGTTGCCCTTCCAGTACAACGAGGTGGGCACCACGGTGTAGCCGTCGCGCTGGATGCGGCCGATGAGGTTGTCGATCTCGTGCTTGTGCAGCAGCAGCTTGCGGGTGCGCCGCTCCACGGCCACGACATGGGTCGAGGCCTGGATCAGCGGGTTGATCTGCGCGCCGATCAGGAACAGCTCGCCATGCAGGACGACCGCATAGGCATCGGTGATGTTGGCGCGTCCGGCGCGGATGGACTTGAGCTCCCAGCCTTCCAGGACCAGACCGGCCTCGAAGCGTTCCTCCAGGTGGTATTCGTGGCGGGCGCGCTTGTTTTGCGCGATGGTCCCGCCGGCGCCGCCCTTTCCTTTATCCTTACCGGCCTTGTTGTTCGTATTGTTAGCCATGCGCCATTGTCTCCGATCCGAAGGCGGTTTGCGTAGCCGTCGCTGGGTTGGTTGGAGGTCCGCGGGGTTGGGGTGGGGGGCTCGGCCTTTCGCTGCGGTCGATTCGGGTCGGGAGGCGATGGGGGGCGTGGTCCGGTTCTTTACCTCTTCGGGGCGATTCGAGGCGGCCGAGCCCAGGCGGCTTCGGTTAGCTTGAAATCCGCGCTGCGATCCTCATTGCGATAGCCACATGCCCACGATCCGTCGTTCCGCCCTGGTAGAGCACTCCGCCGCGCGCATGTTCGCGCTGGTCAACGATGTCGGCGCGTATCCGCGCCGCTTCGACTGGTGCGAGCACGCGCAGATTCTCGAAGCCGACGATCAGCACATGGTCGCGCGCCTGGATCTGGGCCTGGGCGCGCTGCGCACCTGGTTCACCACCCACAACACGCTCACTCCGCCGCATCACATCGAGTTGAAGCTGGTCGATGGGCCGTTCCGCAAACTTGGCGGGCGCTGGGAATTCCATGCGCTGGACGAGTCGGCGTGCAAGGTCACCCTGACCTTGGAATTCGAGCCGGCGGTGAAGCTGCTGGGCCCGGCGATGGCGCTGGGCTTCCAGAGCCTGGCCGATCGCATGGTCGATGACTTCGTCCGCGTGGCCGATCGCGGCGCCGAACCGGGCACGCCCGTGGCGGGCGGCGCGACGGCGTGAAGGTCGAGGTCGTCCGCGCCTGGCCGCGCCGGTTCGAGTCGGTAGGGCTGGAACTGGGCGAGGGCGCCACGCTCGCCGAGGCGGTGGCCGCGGCCGGGTTCCAGGACGATGCGCAGATCGCCGGTTATGCCGTGTTCGGGGTCAGGGCCGCGGCCGATACCCGCCTGCGCGACGGCGACCGGGTCGAATTGCTGCGCGCGCTGCAGATCGATCCCAAGGACGCGCGGCGGCGCCGCGCGGCGGATCGTCCCATCAAGAAATAAGCACCAAGCGCCCGCGTTGCGGGCCGCTGAGGCGTCGGGACCGGCTCAACCGCCGCGGCGGCGGCGCTTGTCCTTGTCTTTTTCCTTGGCCAGGTTGCGGCCGAACTGCTTGACCGAGGCCTTGGCGATCTGCTCGTCCTGCTCGGGGAAGTAGTCGCCTTCCCACTTGGTCAGAGCGTCGTTTTCGAACCACAGGGTGAGGTTCTTGCGGCTGGTGTGGCCGAGGCGGTCCACGCGCTGGGTCGAGGTGTAGTCCCAGCGGTTCTGGTGGAACGGGTCCTCGATCGACGGCGTGCCGATCAGCACCTGCACCTGCTGCTTGCTCATGCCGGTCTGGAGCTGATCGACGGCGGTCTTCTCGAGCAGATTGCCCTGGTAGATCGGCTGCTTGTAGATGATGCCGCAGCCGGCGGTGAGCAGGGAGATCGAGAGAACGAGCAGGAGCTTACGCATCGTATAGGGGTCTGCGGCAGTCGAAGGCAACGGGGCCGATGATACACTGAAGCCCGACCCCACCAAGGGCGGAAACCGGCGCGCGGCCACCCCTCGCGTTCATCCGCCATTCCGGCCCGCCCGCCCGATGCGCCCTCGCGGCGACGGCCAGCCGGTCATTACCCAGGGACGGCGCAGGCCGCCGGACCGAATCAGCTCAAGGGACATCCCCATGGAATCGCAGGACCTGCGCAACGCCGGACTCAAGGTCACCCATCCGCGCATGCGGATCCTGGAACTGCTCGAGCAGTCCAAGCCGCGCCACATGACCGCGGAAGACATCTATCGCATGTTGCTGGAGAAGGGCGAGGACATCGGCCTGGCCACGGTCTACCGCGTGCTGACCCAGTTCGAATCCGCCGGCCTGGTGCTCAAGCACAACTTCGAGGCCGGACAGTCGGTGTACGAGCTCGATCGCGGCCATCACCACGATCACATGGTCGATATCGACAGCGGCAAGATCATCGAGTTCGAAAGCGTCGAGATCGAGGAACTGCAGCGCAAGATCGCGGCCTCGCACGGGTACGTGATCGAGGAGCATTCGCTGGTGTTGTACGTGCGTAAGAAGCGCTGATTGCCCGGATTTGGGATTCGCTCAGGCGAGGCTGGTTCGGTCGTATTGGAATGCAGGAAGGCCCGCCATTGGCGGGCCTTCGGCTTTTTGCGGGCTGGGTGGCGATCTCTGGGAACCCATTTCCTTCCAGATCGTCATTCCCGCGAAGGCGGGCTCCGCTTTACTTCGGCGGAGCCGAACATCCAGAGACTTCAGCGCCATCTTTCCAGGCCGTCATTCCCGCGAAGGCGGGAATCCAGCGACTTCAGCGCCATCTTTCCAGACCGTCATTCCCGCGAACGCGGGAATCCAGCGACTTCAAGCGTTCTCGCACGAAAGGCACTGGATGTTCGGCTCCGCCGAAGTAAAGCGGAGCCCGCGTTCGCGGGAATGACGGTAGGTGGGGGCGTTGTTTCGGGTATCAGGCGTTGGGGCCTCAGGCTCAGACCTCAGACCCAAGTCTCAGGATCAGCCTCAGACCCAAGCCGCCTGACTCCGAATTTCAAACTCAGACCACCCAGGAATCAGGTCAGGGACTCGAACTCACGAGTTCCAAACTCACGAGCCCCAAACCTCAAACCACATCCGCCAGCAACCGCTTGGCCGCCGCGCGCACTTCCTTCGTAAGCTCGATACCGCCCAGCATCCGCGCCAGTTCCTCTTCGCGCTGCTTGGATATCAGCAACTGCACCGCGCTCTGGGTCACGCCCTCGCTGGCGGCCTTGCTGACGCGATAGTGGGCGTGGCCCTGAGCCGCGACCTGGGCGAGATGGGTCACGCACAGCACCTGGCGGCTGCCGCCCAGGGCGCGCAGTTTCTGGCCGACGATCTCGGCGACCGCGCCGCCGATGCCGGAATCGACTTCGTCGAACACCATCGTCGGCACCGCGTCCAAACCGAACGCGGCGACTTCGATCGCCAGCGAGATGCGCGACAGTTCGCCGCCGGAGGCGACCTTGCGCAGCGGCCGCGCCGGCTGGCCGGGGTTGGCCGCGACCATGAATTCGATGCGCTCGCCGCCCAGCGGGTCGGGGCGGTCGTCTTCGACGGTTTCGATGGCGACGTCGAAGCGGCCGCCGCCCATGCCGAGTTCGCCGATCAGCTCGGTGGTCCGGGCCGACAGCGACTTGGCCGCGTCGCGGCGCGACTGGCTCAGGGCGTCGGCGGACTTGCGCCAGATCTGGCGCGCGGTGTCGATCTCGACGTCGAGTTTTTCCAGGCGCACACCGGCGCCGCGCAGTTGTTCGAGTTCTTCCGCGATGCCGTCGCGGGTCGCGGCCAGTTGCTCCGGAGCGACGCGGTGCTTGCGCGCCAGTTCGTGCAGGCGGCCGATCTTGCTTTCGATCTGTTCGAACGCGGCCGGGTCCAGGTCGAGATCGTCGCGGACGCGGTCGAGCAGGGACAGCGCTTCGTCGATCTGGATCGCGGCGTTGTCGAGCAGGGCATCGACGTCGCGCAGGCGCGATTCGTGCTCGGCCACGCGCTGAAGTTCGCCGCGCACCTGTTGCAGGGTGCGGGTCAGCGACGGGCCTTCGTCGCCGCCGATGCGCGCGAACGCGGTCTCGCAGGCGGCGATCAGGCCGGCGGCGTGGGCGTGGCGGCGATGGTCGGCGGTGAGCTTGTTCAGCGCCTCGGGGTCGAGCGTCTCGCGTTCGAGTTCGGCGTGCTGGTGTTCGAGCCAGCCGATGCGGTCGGAGACGTCGCCCTGGGCGAACAGGGTGTCGCGTTCGCGCAGCAGCGCGCTCCACTCGCGCGCGGCGCGGGCGACCGGCTCGCGCACGCCGTCGTTGCGGGCGTAGGCGTCGAGCAGATCGAGCTGGCTGGACTTGGCCATCAGCGCCTGGTGTTCGTGCTGGCCGTGGATTTCGACCAGCCGGGAGGTCAGGTCCGCCAGTTGGTTCAAGGTCACCGGACGGCCGTTGACCCAGGCGCGCGAGCCGCCGTCGGCGCGGATGACCCGGCGGATCTGGCAGACCGGCGCGTCGCCGTCGCCGGTTTCGTCGAGTTCGTTTTCGCGCAGCCAGGCGGCGGCGAGCGGGGCGTCGTCGAGGGTGAAGTCGGCGACCAGTTCGGCGCGGTCGGCGCCGTGGCGGACCACGCCGCTGTCGGCGCGCAGGCCGCTGAGCAGCCCCAGGGCATCGACCAGCAGGGATTTACCGGCGCCGGTTTCGCCGGAGATCACGGTAAGGCCAGGACCGAAGCTGAGCTCGGCGGCGCTGACGACGGCGAATTGCTTGAGCGAGAGATGGGCGAGCATGCGGCGGCGATTGTGCCTGGGCAGGGTGGTGGCTGGGAATGGCGGCGGGGGCGAGCGTAGGGGGTGGGTGGATCAAAAGGTGAGATCGGGTCGCGGTGCCGGCGCAGTGTGGGGGTTAATTCTTACCCGGGCAGGCTCGAATCTTGATGCCGATTGAAACCCGAAGGCCTGCGCGGTGCCTGAGGTCTTTTGTGGGAGGGGCTTTCAGCCCCGACTGCTTCAACTTGCCGCGCAGCTTCTGGAAGTGCCGTTGCTTCGGGTGTCGGGGCTGAAAGCCCCTCCCACAAAAGACCTCGGGGCTTCATCCTCGATCCGGGTCCTCATTCCTCACTCTCAACTAACCCTTGCGCCCCCACCTCCACGCGCCTATATCCATCCCCATGAGCCGCCGACCGCCCGATCCCAGCCTCGACCCGCGCGCGCGGCAATTGCTGCGCACGCTGATCGGCCGCTATATCCACAGCGGCGAGCCGGTCGGGTCGCAGACGCTGGCCCGGCACGCCGGGCTCGACGTCAGCGCGGCGACGATCCGCAACATCCTGTCCGACCTGGAAGACGCCGGCCTGCTCAGCGCGCCGCATTCCTCCGCCGGACGCATCCCGACTTCGCAGGGCTACCGGCTGTTCGTCGATTCGCTGCTGCAGGTGCGGCCGCTGCCGGACGGCGAGGTCGCGCGGCTGCGCAGCGAGCTGCCGTCGGGCACCGGCACCCAGGCCTTGCTCGGCAGCGCCTCCGAGCTGCTGTCGGCGATGACCCATTTCGTCGGCGTGGTCAGCGTGCCCAAGCGCGAGCAGTTCGCGTTCCGGCGCATCGATTTCGTGCCGCTCGACGCGCAGCGAGTGTTGGCGATCCTGGTCTTCGCCGACCAGGACGTGCAGAACCGCATCATCCAGACCCGCCGCCCGTACGAAGCCGGCGAGCTGGAGCGGGTCGGCAACTACCTCAACGCCCATTTCGCCGGCCGCCCGGTGGCCGAGATCCGCGCCACCTTGCTGCTGGAACTGCGCAACGCCCAGTCCGAGATGCAGACGCTGCTGGCGCAGTCGGTGGAACTGGCCGAGCAGGTGCTGGCCCCGGACAGCGACGACATGGTCCTGGCCGGGCAGACCCGGCTGATGGGCGTGCAGGAGCTGGCCGACCTGGACCGGCTGCGCGAGCTGTTCGAAGCGTTCGCGCGCAAACGCGAGATCCTGCAATTGCTCGAACGCACCGTGCAGGCGCCGGGCGTGCGCATCTTCATCGGCGAGGAAACCGGGCTGGCGCCGCTGGAAGGCGTATCGCTGGTGACCGCGCCGTACACCGCCGGCGGACGGGTGCTGGGCGTGCTCGGGGTGATCGGGCCGACCCGCATGGCCTACGACCGGGTGATCCCGGTGGTGCAGGCCGCCGCCGATGCGCTGGGCGATGCGTTTCACACCACCGAAGCCGAGTAAGCCACCGTCTTCGCGTCCGCGGCCGCGCCCCGGCCCGCGCCCGAATTGTCCCGAAACCGCCCCCGCAGGTCGCAACTGAGCGCCGATCCCGTACGATCGCCGCAGATCCCGGCACTTGAATGCCCCCGTGCCGGCCCCATAGCTGGCCCTGTCGCGGAAAACCGCCAGGAACCAGCATGAGCCAAAACGATCCCAACCCCGACTTGAACCTCGACGCCCAGGACCCGGCGCCGGTCGCCGAGCTGTCCGAGGTCGAGACCCTGCGCGCCGAGCTGAACAAGCTGCGCGAGGACTCGCTGCGCGAACGCGCTGAACTCGACAACCAGCGCAAGCGCGTGGCCCGCGACGTCGAGATGGCGCGCAAATTCGCCAACGAGCGCCTGCTCGGCGCCTTGCTGCCGGTGATCGACAGCCTGGAAGCCGGCCTGGCCGTGGCCGGCAACGAGGCCGGCGCGCTGCGCGAAGGCATGGAGCTGACCCTGCGCCAGCTGCTCAAGGTGGCCGACGACAACGGCCTGGTCGCGGTCGATCCCACCGGCCAGCCCTTCAATCCGGAGCATCACCAGGCCATGAGCATGGTGCCGGCGCCGGGCGTCGCCCCGAATCACGTGGTCCAGGTCTACCAGAAGGGCTGGCTGCTCAACGACCGCCTGCTGCGCCCGGCCCTGGTCGTGGTCGCCCAGGACGGCTGAATCGCAAGACGCATCCGCGCCGCGGCGGGGGCCGTGAGGGCGTGGATCGCGGGCTTCACCCAAGGCAACACCCGTTGAGGCGAACGGGCACGGGCGCTTGAACTGCCCGGCACCGGGCCCCAAATAGCGAACATCGGCGGCCTGCAGCACCACGCGCCGCCCCCAACATTCAAGCATTGAGAGAGGGAGCTACACCTATGGGCAAGATCATCGGCATCGACCTGGGCACCACCAATTCCTGCGTTGCGATCATGGAAGGCGGCAAGGCCAAGGTCATCGAAAACTCCGAGGGCGACCGCACCACGCCGTCCATCGTCGCCTTCACCAAGGACGGCGAAGTCCTGGTCGGCGCGTCGGCCAAGCGCCAGGCGGTGACCAATCCGAAGAACACCTTCTACGCGGTGAAGCGCCTGATCGGCCGCAAGTTCACCGACGCCGAAGTGCAGAAGGACATCGGCCTGGTGCCCTACGGCATCGCCGCGCACGACAACGGCGACGCCTGGGTGCAGACCATCGACGGCAACAAGATGGCGCCGCAGCAGATTTCGGCCGAAGTGCTGACCAAGATGAAGAAGACCGCCGAAGCCTACCTGGGCGAGACGGTCACCGAGGCGGTCATCACCGTGCCGGCCTACTTCAACGACAGCCAGCGCCAGGCGACCAAGGACGCGGGCAAGATCGCCGGCCTCGACGTCAAGCGCATCATCAACGAACCCACCGCGGCCGCGCTGGCCTACGGCATGGACAAGAAGGGCGGCGATCGCAAGATCGCGGTCTACGATCTGGGCGGCGGCACCTTCGACGTGTCGATCATCGAGATCGCTTCCGTCGACGGCGAAATGCAGGTCGAGGTGCTGTCCACCAACGGCGACACCTTCCTGGGCGGCGAAGACTTCGACAAGCGCGTCATCGACTACTTGGTCGAAGAGTTCCAGAAGGACCAGGGCATCGACCTGCGCAAGGACCCGCTGGCCCTGCAGCGCCTGAAGGACGCGGCCGAGCGCGCCAAGATCGAGCTGTCGTCCTCGCAGCAGACCGAAGTCAATCTGCCCTACGTCACCGCCGACGCTTCCGGCCCGAAGCACCTCAACATCAAGCTGACCCGCGCCAAGCTGGAGTCGCTGGTCGAGGATCTGGTCAAGAAGACGATCGAGCCGTGCCGCATCGCGCTCAACGACGCCGGCCTGCGCGCCAGCGACGTGGCCGAGGTGATCCTGGTCGGCGGCCAGACCCGCATGCCCAAAGTCAGCCAGGCCGTGGCCGAGTTCTTCGGCAAGGAACCGCGCAAGGACGTCAACCCGGACGAAGCCGTCGCCGTCGGCGCCGCGATCCAGGGCGGCGTGCTGGCCGGCGAGGTCAAGGACGTGCTGCTGCTCGACGTGACCCCGCTGAGCCTGGGCATCGAAACCCTGGGCGGCGTGTTCACGAAGATCATCGAGAAGAACACCACCGTTCCGACCAAGGCCTCGCAGACCTTCTCCACCGCCGAGGACAACCAGTCGGCCGTGACCGTGCACGTGTTGCAGGGCGAGCGCGAGCAGGCCCGCTTCAACAAGTCGCTGGCGCGTTTCGACCTGTCCGGCATCGAGCCCTCGCCGCGCGGCATGCCGCAGGTCGAGGTGTCCTTCGACATCGACGCCAACGGCATCCTGCACGTGTCGGCCAAGGACAAGAAGACCAACAAGGAGCAGAAGGTCGAGATCAAGGCCGGTTCGGGTCTGTCCGAGGAAGAGATCGCCAAGATGGTCGCCGACGCGGAAGCCAACCGCGAGGAAGACCAGAAGTTCCATGAGCTGGTGCAGGCGCGCAATCACGCCGACGGTCTGATCCACATGACTCGCAGCACCATCAAGGAACACGGCGAGAAGCTGCCGGGCGACCAGATCGGCCGCGCCGAAGCCGCGATTTCCGAGCTGGAAACGGCGATGAAGGGCGACGACAAGGGCCAGATCGAAGCCAAGTCGAAGGCGCTGGAAGAAGCGGCGCAGACCCTGCTCGCCGCGGTCAACGTCGGCCAGCCGGGCGAAGAAGCCCCCGCCGACAACGGCGCCTCGGCCAAGGCCGACGACGTGGTCGATGCGGAATTCACCGAAGTGAAGGACGACAAGAAGTAAGCCGGGAATTGGGAATGGGGAATCGGGAATCGTGGTGTGGCTTGAGCATGCGGCCCGCTACCGACCCGGTTCCCCGTTCTTCTAACCGCAGCCGGCGACGGTCCAGACCGATCGCCGGCTTTTGCTCCAACGATTACCAATTCTCGATTTCCGATTCCCGCCCATGAGCAAACGCGACTACTACGAAGTGCTGGGCGTTGCGCGCAACGCCAGCGACGACGACCTCAAGAAGGCCTATCGCCGCTGCGCGATGAAACATCATCCGGACCGCAATCCGGGCGACTCGGCCGCCGAGGCCGCGTTCAAGGAATGCAAGGAGGCCTACGAGATCCTGGCCGACGCCAACAAGCGCCGCGCCTACGACCAGCACGGCCATGCCGCGTTCGAACACGGCATGGGCGGCAACGGCGGCGGCGGTCCCGGTTTCGCCGACATGGGCGATATCTTCGGCGACATCTTCGGCAATATTTTCGGCGGAGGCGGCGGCGGAGCGCGCGGCCCGCGTCGCGGCGCCGACATCGGCTACGTGATGGAGCTGTCGCTGGAAGAAGCGGTCGGCGGCGTCGAGAAGCAGATCGAAATCCCGACCCTGGACGCGTGCGAGAGCTGCAAGGGCAGCGGCTCGTCCGACGGCAAGGTCGAGACCTGCACTACCTGCAACGGTCGCGGCCAGGTGCGGTTCCAGCGCGGCATCTTCTCGATGCAGCAGGCCTGCCCGCATTGCAACGGCCGCGGCCAGACCATCGCCAATCCCTGCGGCGACTGTCACGGCCAGGGCCGGATCGAGCGCACCAAGACCTTGTCGGTGAAGATTCCGGCCGGCGTGGACAACGGCGACCGCATCCGCCTGACCGGCGAAGGCGAGGCCGGCCCGGCCGGTTCGCCGCCGGGCGACCTGTACGTGGAAGTGCGCGTGCGCGAGCACGACATCTTCCAGCGCGACGGCGACGATCTGCATTGCGATGTGCCGATCCGCATCTCGCAGGCCGCGTTGGGCGACATCATCCGCGTGCCGACCCTGGGCGGCGAAGTCGAGCTGCGCATTCCCTTCGAAACCCAGAGCGGCAAGCTGTTCCGTCTGCGCGACAAGGGCGTCAAGTCGGTGCGCAGCCGCAAGACCGGCGACCTGTACTGCCGCGTCGTGGTCGAGACCCCGGTCAATCTCACTCCCGAACAGCGCGAACTGTTGGAGAAGTTCGAAGCCACCTTCGTCGGCGAGGGTGCGCGTAAGCATTCCCCCCGTTCCTCGACCTTCCTCGATGGGGTCAAGGGATTTTGGGACCGGATGACGTCTTGAGCGTCGATTGCTTCTTATGCCGGCCGGCCTGAACGACCGGCTTGAATGAAAAAAGGGGGCTTCGGCTCCCTTTTTCTTTGCCCGCGAATATGTCCACGATACAAAGGCGATCGCAACGTGGCCGGGTATCGTGCCAGCGTGGCATGCATCGATTTTCGATTGCGTGCGATCTTGATGCTTCAAGTGAGTCGTCAATAGTTGTTGTGCGCGTGAGGCATCCAAATAGCGTCTTACTCAAGATTGTCGTGAGTTAGAAGGTGACGACCATCGAGTTTCTATTCCGCGCGATTTGCAAAAGCTCATGATCGGGAACTACGTTGGGGCTGAAGGCGATGCTTCTGCGAAAGGATTCGGGAGAATTTTCGATGTCTGATCCAAGATTCACTCAGGAAGATCTTTATGGACGAAGTGGCCGCCCTAAAGCGAGCGACATTCGCCAGGACGACATCAACGACTGCTATTTCTTGGCACCCTTGGGTGGATTGGCGCGAGCGCAGCCACAACGTTTTCAGGATGCGATTCGTTACGATTCCGAGAGCCAGACGTTTCAAGTCACGCTTTACAAATCCGGCGCCTCCGGCCCCGAGCCGGTTGTTCTCACCGTTGACCAGGACGATATTGCCGACAATCTCAGCCGCAAGGGCGGGAGCACGGTCGACAATCGGCGTGGCCGGGATGGCCCGATTTGGCCGGCGGTCATGGAAACGGCCTATGCGGAACTGCAAGAGCAAGGCAGTCGCGACAGCAATTACGCCGCTATCGATATGGGGCATCCCAGTGATGCGTTGTTTGCGCTGACTGGCGATCCTGGCGAAAATCTCGATCCGGCCGCTATGGCCGCGCTGGGGCCGAAAGGCGCATACGAGCGGATGAATAACGCATTGGCTGAGGGGCGGCCGGTTACCGTAGGAACTTTTCCTGAGCCTCCTGGTTCCGCTCAGGACGGCCTTATGGAACCTCATATGTATATGGTTGAAGGTGTTCGGCGCAGGGGCGACGACATACTGCTCGATCTGCGCAATCCATACGCCCACAACCGAGCGCTCGAGGGGCGCGATACCAATCGCGCGAGCATGACGATTACGCTTGAATCGGTAACGCGAGAGGATATGCCCGGGCTTTACGTCAACATCGGCCCCGCCGCTCAGCTCACGCGAGAAAAGTCGATGCCTTCGCACGAATCGGGTCATGCTGCTCCGCCCGCATCCGGGCCTTCGGAAGGACTGCCGTCGACTGGCAACCGTCACGTCGATGCACTGCTGTCGTCGCTTGGCGACCCGGTGAAACTCAAGCAGGCCATGCAGTCGTTGTACGATTCGCCCGGCGGACAAACGATTCGTGCCGAAAATCGGGCGAACTACGAAGCGCAGGCGCAGAGCGAGGCGCCGTCAGCGCCACAACCTGAGGCACAATCGCCGCAAGTCGCGGCCCCGCTAATGCGTCGGTGAAGCATTGCCATGTCCATCTTTTTCCGATTCGCGATGTCAGGCCTGATGGCGCTGTCGGCGTCCTGCAGCCTCGCGCAGCCGCGTCCCGAGGAGCCCGCCGTGATCGAACGATTCGCCCCGCCTTCCGTCGCCGACCTCAAGCCCCTGCCGGCACAGGCGCAAGCGACGCGGCAACGCCAACTGCGCTCGGACGTGGAACAGGTGCTCGGCGGCGGTTTCGTGGTCCGCGCGCAGCACGGTTTCGTCTATGCGCCCGATGCCGTGGCCGGCGCGAGCGTGCGCAACCGTTTCAAGAGTGCAGTCGAAGCCGATCTGGGCGGGGTATGGCTGGATGCCGGACTGGGCGTCAACGAACGCATCGCTACCATGGTTTGGCGGCTCTCAGGTGAGTCGCCGCGTTATCTGGCATATGCCTGGTTCACTCACTCCGAGCCCGGCGAGAGCGAGGCGATGGTCGGAGTGTTCGAACTGGAAAAGAAAACAGGCGCCGCCGAGGACAAGCCGCATCCCAAGACGGGGTTGTGGGGCGGCGGTGCAAGGTAATCCGCGACGGCATCGCTTGTTGCGGTAGCGACGAGAGTTTTGCGAGAAAAGAGCGGCCCGCCGTATCGGCGAACCGCTCTCGCTCACTGATCGATCGAACGCTCGATCCGGATTTCAGACCGACGGCCCCGCCTGACTCTGATGGCGTTGCGGGTTCTCTTGCGTGGGCTGCCGATCGCGCTGTTGGTTGAACGCCAGCGTTTCCCGCGCGGTTTCCTGTGTCGGCGGAACCGCTTCGTTGACGTTGACCGAGGCCTTGAATCCAGGCGTCGTGCCGGCCACCCACAAGGTATCGCCCGACATCTTCACGTTTTCGATCTTGGTCGCGTCGGGAATGCCGTCTTTCTTCGCCAGCAACATGGCGTGGGCGACGTGATCGTCGGAGACTTGCGGCGGCGCGCCGCCGCGGATTTTCGCGAACATGGCTTGATCGGTCGACGGCAGCTGTTGCAGTGGGTTGCTCGCATGCTCCCTGGACTGGGGGCCGCCAGCCGGCGTCGCCGCGCCCTGGTTTTTTCCATCGGTCCTTGGCGCGGGTGCTTGACCATCCACGGCGGGTTTTTCCGCTTGCTTGATCTCCGCGGCGGTGGTGATGGCCTTGGGCACCATCTTGCTTTCGGACAGCAGCCCGTCGCGGCCGTCGTCCATCATCGTGACGATGGCGCTGCCCTGTCCTGGGCGCCCGGTCTTGGGATCGGGTTGCAAGGTCAGCGAATACGGGCGGCCGCCGCGATCGAGACCGTTGTGCGCATGAGTCTGCGCGACCGCGGCAGTAGCCGCGTCGATCTGCTCCGGCGTGCGGGCGACCCCGGCGTTGGCGTAGGCGCCGGCCACCATGCCGCGCATCGTCATCGGCTGCGGCAAGGTCGGATGCGCCAGCGCTTCGGCGGCGACCGCGGACAATTCCTGCAATCCGACCCGTTGGCTTTGGTGGATGCCGTTCAATTCGTCGCGAACATTGCCGCTGGCCTGATTGGTGCCGTAGATCATGCCCGGCGTCGTCCACTCGCCGTTCGCGCCGCGGGTGTAGGTGTCGCCGTCGGAAGCCTGCAGCGACTCGGTCTTGGCCGCGGCGTCCTTGATCGCCGCCGGCACGTCGCCGTTCTGCTTCCAGCCGAACTGGTTGTAAGCCACCTGATACCGCGCGGCGACCGCCGCGGGCGTGTTGGCGGCGTTCTCGGCGACGATCAGTTTCGCGCTCTGGTCCAATTCCGCCGCGCGCTGCGGGTTGGCGGTTTCGGTGTGGCTGACCTTGATCCCGTGCTCGAGATAGTCGGTGACGACTTCGCGTTTCCAGGCATGCGACTGCGCATCGCGGGTCCAATCGCCGCCGCCCAGACTGGGCGTGTCGGTTTTGCCGGGCGGGATCGAATACGGGTCCTGCGGCTTGCGCGCATTGCTCAGGCCCAGTTCGTAAGAGGCGTTGGCCGACTTGTAGTTCAACTCGTTGGCCAGGACGTCGCCGGCCACGTATCGCACCTTGCTGTAAGTCGCGGCCGCGTTGTCCGCGCCCACCGTCGTGCTGGCTTTGACCTGCTCGGTCTGCGCCACGCGCGTCCAGGTCGCTTTCTCGTCCTTGGGATCGCGGCTCCACTCGTTGCCGTCGCGGTCCTTCTGGGTGAAGACCCGGTCGATGTCTTTCTGCTGGGCCCATTTCTCGCCCCACACCGCGCCGCCGATGCCGCCGGCGATGCCGCCGATGGCGCCGGTGACGAGCGCGCCGGGACCGGTTTCCGAACCCGCCACCAGGCCGTAGCCGGCGCCGGCCAGAAAGCCGCCGGCGATGCCGCCGCCGATACCGCCGACATTGCGGCCGATGAAATGGGTGCGGGCCGATTCGGCGCCGGTGGTGTTGCCCTGCGACTCCAGCTTCATCACCTGATGGCCGGTGGTGACGAAGTCGTAGGCCAGCGCGGCCGCGCCGACCACCGCCGCGCCTTTCATGACCGTGCCCGGACGCAGGCCGCGGGCGACGCCGGCGGCCTCGCCGGTGAGCGCGGCTTCGCCCACGCTCGCCGCCGGCGCGGTCAGACCGGTCGGCGCGCGGGCCAGGCCGGCGCCGCTGAGCTCGGCGGCGGGCGTGAATTTCGCCGCGTCGGCGCCGAGGCTGGCGACGGCTTCGCGCGACAGCGTGACCTTGGTGACCGCCGCGCCAGTGTTCTCCGGCGCCACGAAAATGCCCTTGGGCGCGGCCTCGATGAATTGCGCCTGCACTTTCGGCAGCACCGCATCGGCGCCGCCCTTGGCGTAGAGCGTCTTCAACTCGGCCGTGGGCTGCCCGCCCAGGGTGCGGACATTGGGATTGTCGAGGACCGCCGGCAGTTCGACCTTGCCGAACACGCGCTCGATGTTGGCGTTGCTGGCGATGACCTTGATGTCGCCGCGCAGGGAACCGGCGAACTCATGCGAGGCCTCGCCCCACAACGAGCCTTCCAGCGAGGTCGCGCTGCGCGCGGCGGCGTTGGGATTGCCGTAGAGCAGGTCGCCCGCGGATTTTCCCGCCTGGGCCAGATCCTGTCCTTGCCCCATGAAGATGCGTTCGGCGGTGTCGCGGATCGCCTTCTCGACTTGCTTGTCGCCCAGGAACTGCGCGCGCGGCGTGTGGTTGATGATCGGCTCGCCGGTCTTGCTCGCCAGTTCCAGCGCGATGCTTTCCGACGACACGCTGCCCACCGGGCGGCTGTAGAGAATGCCGCCTTCGCCCACCGCCTTGGCCGGGAATTCGCGCGCGATCGCCTGCACTTCCTCCAGCGACGCGGCCTTCCTGATCCGTCGTATCTGCTCGGAATAATCGTCGCTCATGACGCGTACTCCTCATCCTTGAGCAGCGCCCAACCGTCGCGGAAGATCACCTCGCCCATGAAGCGCGCGTTTGGATATTCCATCAGCAGGTGAGGGCGGTCGGCGTAGCGGGTGCCGGCGTCGATCAACTGCACGATCAGCGCATGGATGGCCGCGATCTGCGCGCCGGTGAAGGTGCGGCAGGCGTCGAGCATCGGAATGCCGACATCGTCGCTGCCGTAGCCGAACGACACCACTTCGATGTTGTAGTCGTTGTTGTTCGGCAGGAAAGCGCGGGCGATTTCGCCGAAGTATTCGGTGCCGGCCACTTCGACGGCGAAGGTCTCGTGACCTTGTTCGTCGGCGCCGCGCACGCCGCCGGAAAACCTCGCGCGCCCTTGGGGAAACTGCACCCAGTCGAACGGGGGATCAAAGGATTCCATGCCTGCTTCTCCTTGGTAGGCCATCGAAAATTCCGGCTTCCGACGTACGGACGGCTCATGGGTTGCGCCGGACCACGACAGGGATGATGCCACGCCCGTTCTCCGGCGACATCGGGGCGGCAGCGGCAAGGTGTCATCGTCGGCCCGCGCGACGATGGCCGTGGCCACGCCGGGTCGAAACGCCGTGGCTGCGCGGCGCCTTTCCGCCGACGGCACGGCGGCCCATGGGCTGCGCACGTATCTCAAAGTGCGAAGTGATGTGGTAGAACTTCTGCGCGCCCGCCAACCGGCGCAGCGGCCACGGCCGCTCACTCATACATGGATCAGGGGAAGAAGGGATGCACACCACCACACTGCGGCTGTTCGCCGTCACCGCGCTGGCCCTGGCGAGCGCGTCCGCGCTGGCGCAGAGCGCCGCGCCGGCGAAAACCGCGCCCGCCGCCAAGGCCGAAGCCGCCGACCAAGCGCCGGCGCGGGCCGAGCGCCAGCACATCAGCTACACCGTCCAGGCCGACGGCTCCTACATCGAACAGCGCGAGTCCGCGCTGAAGGTGCTGCAGGCGCCGGCGATCGAACGCGCCAAGCACGAGTCGATCAGCTACAGCGCCAGCATCCAGACCCTGGAAGTGACCGAGGCCTACACCCGCAAGGCCGACGGCCGCCGCGTCGATGTGCCCAAGTCGAATTTCCAGGTCGAGACCAACGAAGGTCGCGCCGGCGGTGGGCCGGCGTTTTCCGACATCGCCACCACCCGTCTGGTGTTTCCCGATGTCGAAGTCGGCGACACGGTGGTGGTCAACTACAAGCTGGTCGGCAAACAGCCGATGTTCGATCGCCAGTTCTCGGTGCTCGACAACGTCAGCGCGAATTCGTACCAGGGCGACTTGAAAGTCCGGATCGATACGCCGGCCAGCCTGTGGTCGCAGAACCGGACCTTCGGCGCGATGAAGCAGGTGCGCGATGAGACCGTCGGCGACCGCCATATCGTCGAATGGACGTACCAGAACCTGGCGCCGGCGAAAGACACGCGCCGCGATTATTCGGTTTACAAGGTCGAGGACTTCCCCGGCTACGCGTTCTCGACCTTCCGCAACTACGGCCAGATCGCCGCCGCCTACGGCGAACGCGCGCTGCCCAAGGCCGCGCCGACGCCGCGCGTGCGCAAGCTGGCGGACGAAATCGCCGCCGGCAAGAAAGATCAGCGCGAGGTGGCGAAGGCGCTGTACGAGTGGGTGTCCAGCAACATCCAGTACGCCGGCAACTGCATCGGCCTGGGCGCGGTGGTGCCGCGCGATCAGGAGTTCGTGCTCGACAACCGCATCGGCGACTGCAAGGACCACGCGACCTTGCTGCAGGCCTTGCTCGCGGCCAAGAACGTGCCGGCGACGCAGGCGCTGATCAATGCCGGCAACGTTTTCCAGCTGCCGGATATCCCGGTCGCCTCCAGCGTCAATCACGTGCTCAATTATCTGCCCGGGCTGGATATGTACGTGGACGCCACCGCCAAGGGCATTCCGTTCGGCGATCTGCCGATGGCGGTCGCCGGCAAGCCGGTGTTGCGCGTGGACCAGCCCGAACTGAAGGCCGCCACCGCGCCGTTCGCGTCCAAGCGCAATCGCCAGCGCATGGTCACCGATCTGATCGTGAGCGAAGACGGCTCGGTCAAGGGCAAGGTCGAGGTCGAGGTCGAGCTGGAAGGCCAGCCGGCGATCGAAACCCGCGCGGCGTTTCGCAAGCTGCGCGAGAAAGACTCGCAGCAGATGGTCAAGAAGTACTTCGAGGCCGGCGGCTTGAGCGCGGAAGGTTCGTTCACCCAGGACGATCCGCAGGCGTTGCTCGACAAGCATCGCTACAGCGCGCAGTTCGAGGTCAAGCAGATGCTGCCGGTGCCGGGCGCGTTCCCGGTGGCGCCGTTGTTCTTCAATCCCATGCCCGTGGCCACCTTCGCCGGCTCGGCGCAGTACGACGACAGCGTGTACGAAAGCGAAGGGCAGTGCATCGGCGGGCGTTCGGAGGAGATCTACCGGATCGAGTTTCCGGCGACGATGAAAGTCATCGCGGTGCCGCCGGATGCGCGCCAGGAATGGGAAGGTTCCAGCTACGAGGCCAAGTACACGCTCAAGGGCAATGTGCTGGAAGCGCGCCGGGTGATCGTGGACGCCAGCCAGGGGCCGGTGTGCACGCAGGCGCACAATCGCGGCTACCAGCAGTTCGCGAAGAAAGTGCTGCCCAATCTGAAGGCGCAGTTGGTCTATCAGTAAGCGCGGCGCGTGCCGGCGCGGGGCTTCGGCGATCGCGCGTTAAGGCAAGCCACGACCGGCGCCGCGCTTTTCGCGCGCGGCGCTTGTCGCCAAGGGCGCGCAGCGGCTAGCCTGCGCGCATGAACGAGCCCACCAAGACCCCGGTCAGACTCCTCGTCCACGGCGCTTCCGGGCGCATGGGCCAGGCTTTGTTGCGATTGGCCGCCGAGCGCGCCGATCTGAACGTCGCCGCCGCGTACTCGCGATCCTCGCCGGCGCAGCGGGTGATCGACGGCGTCCCGCATTTCGCCACCGCCGAGTTGTCCGGTGCGCCCGAGTTCGACGTGGCCATCGACTTCAGCCTGCCGCAGGGCTTCGACCCGGTGCTGGCCTTGTGCGCGCAGCGCGGCAAGGCGCTGGTGTCGGGCACCACCGGCTTGAGTTCGGCGCAGAACACCGCGATCAACGACGCCGCATCGCGCATCGCGGTGGTGTGGGCGGCCAACTACAGCCTGGGCGTGGCGGTGCTGACCGAACTGGTGCGCCGCGCCGCGGCGGCGTTGCCGGGCTGGGATTGCGACGTGATCGAAGCCCATCACACCCGCAAGCTCGACGCGCCGTCCGGCACCGCGCTGCACCTGGGCGCCGCCGCCGCGATCGGCCGCGGCGAAGAACCGCACTACGCCAGCCTGCGCGCCGGCGACATCGTCGGCGAGCACACGGTCCAGTTCGCCTCGGCCGGCGAGCGGCTGGAGCTGATTCATCGCGCGACCAATCGCGACATCTTCGCCCGCGGCGCGCTCGAAGCCGCCTTGCGCGTGGCGCACCAGGCGCCCGGCCGCTATGGCCTGGCGGAGCTGATGTTTCCGAATCTGTAACCGCGCATGCCGGTGCATCGGGCTTCTGACGGTCGCGGTGATTGGAGTCCTTCTCCCGCTCGCGGGAGAAGGTGCCCGGAGAGCCTGTCCCCCGAAGGCGGGGACGGATGACGGCCGCTCCAGGCCGGCGGCTTGCCACAAGCCGCGCGTGAATGTGAACGCCCAGAGGGCATGGCGGGGAGAGGGGGCGCCGTTTGCTGTGGAGCAAGAGCGAATCCCCCTTGATCCCCCTTTTTCAAAGGGGGAAACAAAGCGGGTTTTCGGAGAGAGTGGAGAGATTTGCAGGGTGGGGGCTTCAAAAAGCGAGCGAATTCGAAGCGGGAAAGCAACATGAATGACCCACGCCAAGCCACCCGAAGCCCGCACCCAACCCCGCTCCCGACGCCACCCCCAACACGCCTCCCCCCTTTGAAAAAGGGGGGCAGGGGGGATTCGCTCCCGCCGAAACCACCCCAGTCCAACGAATCCCACCCCCCCCCAATCGCCCCGCACAAGCTGAAGCCAAGCCCGCGCCCACGCAGAAATCCTCCCGCAACGCCACATTGAGGCTGGCGCCCGGGGCCCATCGCCGCTAGAATTCCGGCTCGCCTGAACCCCGCCCGCCGGACCGGTCCCGCACCGCGTCCGCGCTTTGCTGCAAGTCGGTTTTGCCGATGTCGCGCTCGGGGTCAGATCCTTCGGCAGCCAAGGCGACCCCCGTGACCCAACCCGCAATCCTCGCACTCGAAGACGGAACCGTGTTCGAGGGCGTTTCCGTAGGCGCGACCGGCCTCAGCGTCGGCGAAGTCGTATTCAACACCGCCATCACCGGCTACCAGGAAATCCTCACCGATCCCTCGTACGCGCGCCAGCTGGTCACGCTGACCTATCCGCATGTCGGCAACACCGGCATCACCGCCCAGGACGACGAAGCGCATCAGGTCTGGGCCTCGGGCCTGATCGTGCGCGACGTGCCGCGCCGCCCGAGCAACTGGCGCAGCCAGATCGCGCTGCCGCAGTGGCTGTCCGATCGCGGCGTGGTCGCGATCTGCGACATCGACACGCGCAAGCTGACCCGCCTGCTGCGCGACACCGGCGCGCAGAACGGCGCGCTGATGGCGGGCGAGATCGATGTCGAAAAAGCCCTGGAAGCCGCGCGCAAGTTCCCCGGCCTCAAGGGCATGGACCTGGCGAAGGAAGTCTGCACGCGCGAGCGCTACGAGTGGACCGAAGGCCAGCTCGATCTGGACCGCAACGCTTTCGTCAACGCGCCGCCGCGCTTTCATGTGGTCGCATACGACTTCGGCGTCAAGCTCAACATCCTGCGCATGCTCGCCGAACGCGGCTGCCGCGTGACGGTGGTTCCGGCGCAGACGCCGGCCGCCGACGTGTTCGCGCTCAAACCCGACGGCGTGTTCCTGTCCAACGGCCCCGGCGATCCGGAGCCCTGCGATTACGCGATCGCGGCGATCAAGGAATTCATCGGCAAGAAGATTCCGACCTTCGGCATCTGCCTGGGCCATCAGCTGCTGGGCCTGGCCTCCGGCGCGAAGACGCTGAAGATGAAGTTCGGCCACCACGGCGCCAATCACCCGGTGCAGGACCTGGATTCCGGCCGCGTGATGATCACCTCGCAGAACCACGGCTTCGCCGTCGATGAAGCCACGCTGCCGGCCAACGTGCGCGTAACCCATCGCTCGCTGTTCGACGGCAGCAACCAGGGCATCGCCCTGACCGACGCGCCGGCCTTCAGCTTTCAGGGCCATCCGGAAGCCAGTCCGGGACCGCACGATGTGTCGCCGTTGTTCGACCGCTTCGTTGAGTCGATGCGGGACTCGGGACTCGGGACTCGGGACTCGAAAGGAGCTGGATGAGCATCTCGCATTATCGAGAGCTGGATGTCTGGCGTCTGGCCATGTCGCTGGCGAAGCAAACCTATCAATTGACCGCGAGTTTTCCCCGCGAGGAACGATTTGGTCTGACCTCCCAGTTACAGCGGTCGGCCGTTTCGATTCCTTCGAACATCGCCGAAGGTAATGCGCGGCATTCAACCCGTGACTACGCACGTTTCGTGTCGATGTCGCTGGGATCGTGCGCGGAGTTGCAAACGCAATTGCTGCTGACGGGCGATCTCGACGTGGGTGACGCACAGATGCGCGAGGCGGCGATAGAACTATGCGATCGGGTGGGGCAGATGCTGCAACGCCTTCATCAATCCCTGATTCGACGACTTAGGGCCGAGTCCCCAGTCCCGAGTCCCGAGTCCCGGAGTTAAGACATGCCCAAGCGTACCGACATCAAAACCGTCCTGATCATCGGCGCCGGCCCGATCGTGATCGGCCAGGCCTGCGAGTTCGACTACTCCGGCGCGCAAGCCTGCAAGGCGCTGCGCGACGAGGGCTATCGCGTGGTGCTGGTCAATTCCAATCCGGCCACGATCATGACCGACCCGGACATGGCCGACGCGGTCTACATCGAGCCGATCAACTGGCAGACGGTCGAGAAGATCATCGCCAAGGAAAAGCCCGACGCGCTGCTGCCGACCATGGGCGGCCAGACCGCGCTGAACTGCGCGCTCGACCTGGCCGACAACGGCGTGCTCGAGAAATACAACGTCGAGCTGATCGGCGCCAAGCGCGACGCCATCCGCATGGCCGAAGACCGCGAACTGTTCCGCGTGGCGATGGCTGAGATCGGCCTGGAATGCCCCAAGGCCGAAGTCGCGCGCACCTTCGAGCAGGCGGTCGATATCCAGACCCGCGTGGGCTACCCGACCATCATCCGTCCCAGCTTCACCCTCGGCGGCAGCGGCGGCGGCATCGCCTACAACAAGGAAGAGTTCGAAGAGATCGCCAAGCGCGGCCTGGAACTGTCGCCGGTGCACGAGATCCTGGTCGAGGAATCGGTGCTGGGCTGGAAGGAATTCGAGATGGAAGTGGTCCGCGACACCGCGGACAACTGCATCATCGTGTGCTCGATCGAAAACTTCGACGCGATGGGCGTGCACACCGGCGACTCGATCACCGTCGCCCCGGCGCAGACCCTCACCGACAAGGAATACCAGCGCCTGCGCGATGCCTCCATCGCGGTGCTGCGCAAGATCGGCGTGGACACCGGCGGCTCCAACGTGCAGTTCGGCATCAACGCCCAGGACGGCCGCGTGGTGGTGATCGAAATGAATCCGCGCGTGTCGCGCTCCTCGGCGCTGGCGTCGAAGGCGACCGGTTTCCCGATCGCCAAGATCGCCGCCAAGCTGGCGATCGGCTACACCCTGGATGAGCTGCGCAACGAAATCACCGGCGGCGCCACTCCGGCCTCGTTCGAGCCGAGCATCGACTACGTCGTCACCAAGATTCCGCGCTTCGCCTTCGAGAAGTTCCCGCAGGCCGACGCGCGCCTGACCACGCAGATGAAGTCGGTCGGCGAAGTCATGGCGATGGGCCGCACCTTCCAGGAGTCGCTGCACAAGGCGCTGCGCGGCCTGGAAACCGGCAAGGTCGGCCTCGACCCCACCGGCCTGGACCTGAGCAGCGAAGTCGATATGGCCAAGCTGCGCCGCGAGCTGAAAGAACCCGGTCCGGAGCGCATGTTCCATATCGGCGACGCGTTCCGCGCCGGCATGAGCGTGGAGGACGTGCACGCGCTGTCGTTCGTCGATCCGTGGTTCCTGGACCAGATCGAAGAACTGATCGCGGCCGAGCGTACCGTGGCCGACGCCGGCCTGGCCGCGCTCGACAAGGACCGCATGCGCGCGCTCAAGCGCATGGGCTTCTCCGACGCACGCCTGGCCCAGCTGACCGGCACCGACGAAACCGCGGTGCGCACGCTGCGCCGCGCCTTCGGCGTGCGTCCGGTGTACAAGCGCGTGGACTCGTGCGCGGCCGAGTTCGCCACCACCACCGCCTACATGTACTCGACCTACGAGGACGAGTGCGAATCCAACCCGAGCAACCGCGACAAGATCATCGTGCTCGGCGGCGGCCCGAACCGCATCGGCCAGGGCATCGAGTTCGACTACTGCTGCGTGCACGCCGCGCTCGCCCTGCGCGAGGACGGCTATGAAACCATCATGCTCAACTGCAATCCGGAGACCGTGTCCACCGACTACGACACCTCCGACCGCCTGTACTTCGAGCCGCTGACGCTGGAAGACGTGCTGGAAATCGCCGATCTGGAAAAGCCCAAGGGTGTGATCGTGCAGTACGGCGGGCAGACCCCGCTGAAGCTGGCGCGCGCGCTGGAAGCCAACGGCGTGCCGATCATCGGCACCACGCCCGACAGCATCGATCTGGCCGAAGACCGCGAGCGTTTCCAGAAGCTGGTGCAGGAACTGGGCCTGGCCCAGCCGATCAACCGCACCGCGCGCAATCCGGACGAAGCCCTGGCGCTGGCCAACCAGATCGGCTACCCGATGGTGGTGCGCCCGAGCTACGTGCTCGGCGGCCGGGCCATGGAAATCGTCTACTCCGATGCCGACCTGACCCGCTACATCCGCGACGCGGTGAAAGTGTCCAACGACTCGCCGGTGCTGCTGGACCGCTTCCTCGACAACGCCGTGGAAGTGGACGTGGACGTCATCGCCGACCGCGAAGGCCGCGTGCTGATCGGCGGGGTGATGGAGCACATCGAGGAAGCCGGCGTGCATTCGGGCGACTCCTCGTGCTCGCTGCCGCCGTATTCGCTGTCGCCGGAAACCCAGGAGCGCCTGCGCACGCAGGTGATCGCCCTGGCCAAGGCGCTGAAGGTCGTGGGCCTGATGAACACCCAGTTCGCGATCCAGACCGATGCCGAAGGCAAGGAAACCATCTTCCTGATCGAAGTGAATCCGCGCGCCTCGCGCACGGTGCCGTTCGTGTCCAAGGCCACCGGCATGGCGCTGGCCAAGATCGCCGCGCGCTGCATGGTCGGCCAGACCCTGGCGTCGCAGGGCGCGCTGGAAGAAATCGTGCCGGACTACTACTCGGTCAAGGAAGCGATCTTCCCGTTCGCCAAGTTCCAGGGCGTGGACCCGATCCTCGGGCCGGAAATGCGTTCCACCGGCGAAGTCATGGGCGTGGGCAAGAACTTCGGCGCGGCGATGGCGCGCGCGCAGGAAGCCGGCGGCATCAAGGCGCCGCCGGTGGGCAAGGCCTTCATCTCCGTGCGCGATCCCGACAAGCAGCGGGTGCTGCCGGTGGCGCAGGAACTGGTGCGCCGCGGCTACACCCTGGTCGCGACCAGCGGCACGCAGAGCTTCCTGAGCGAGCACGGCGTGGCCTGCGAGGTGATCAACAAGGTCACCGAGGGCCGTCCGCACATCGTCGATCTGATCAAGAACGGCGAGATCGTCTACATCATCAACACCACCGAAGGCCGCCAGGCGATCTCCGACTCGTTCTCGATCCGCCGCGAAGCGCTGCAGCAGCGCGTCACCTACTCGACCACGGTGTCGGGCGCGCGCGCGCTGGTCGGCTCGCTGGACTACCGCGGCACCGGCCCGGTGTGGTCGCTGCAGGAACTGCACGCGCAGATCGGCGCGGCTTGATGGGGTGAGGGCCGGGATGGTGCGGTTGCGCGCCGTCCCCGGGTTCGAACGCGGCGGGGCTTTGGTTTCGCCGCGAATCCTTCAGTCCGTCATTCGCGGCGAGGTTCGGCTTTGCCGCGAATCCTCCAGCCCGTCATTCCCGCGAAGGCGGGAATCCAGGGCCTTTCGTGCGAGAACGCCTGAAGTCGCTGGATTCCCGCCTTCGCGCGAATGACGGGCCTGGGAAGAACGCGGTCGAGTCTGCGGATGCGACGCCGCCGCAAACCGCGCCGCAAACCCAGCCCCGACCGCCTCCCAACCCGACAGGATGCCTTCCGCCCGGGTTCCCGGCACAATGGCCCCAGGCATCGTCGAAACATCCGCGCCGGGCGCTCAAGGATTGCCCGGCGGCGCATCACAGAGGAAACAAGGAATGAGAGCACCCATCACGGCCAAGGGCGCGCTGCGTTTACGCGCTGAGCTGGAAGAACTCAAGTCGGTCAAGCGGCCGGCGGTGATCAACTCGATCGCCGAAGCGCGCGCCCACGGCGATCTCAAGGAGAACGCCGAGTACCACGCCGCGCGCGAGCAGCAAGGTTTCATCGAAGGCCGCATCAAGCAGCTCGAAGCCGAGCTGTCGCACGCGGAAATCATCGACATCAGCAAGCTCAACGCCGGCTCCAAGGTCGTGTTCGGCGCCACCGTCGAGCTGACCGATGTGGATACCGACGAAGAGCGCACTTACCAGATCGTCGGCGACCTGGAAGCGGACATCAAGCTGGGTTTGATCGCGATCTCCTCGCCGGTGGCGCGCGCGCTGATCGGCAAGAACGAGGGCGACAGCGTCGAGATCCAGGCGCCCGGCGGCGTGCGCGAGTACGAAATCGTCAGCGTCAACTACAACGGTTGATCCGTTGACCGCGCCCGCAGGCCGCCTCGAATGAACCGCATCAGCCTGTTGCTGCCCGAGCGAGCGCGCTTCGGCGGCCAGCGCCTGAGCGAGGACATCGGCCGGCGCATCGGCCGCGCCGAGCGCAGCGTGGAAGCCGGCGACCAGGCCGCGCGCGTGTTCGACATCCTGCCGCGCGGCTGGCCGGTGGCGGCGGTGTCGCGCCAGCGCGATGTCGGCGACGGCGCGCACGGCGCGTGGCTGCGCGCCGACCCGGCTTACGTGCGGCCCGACATCAACGGCGCGCGCCTGCTCGCTTACGGCGACGCGCTGTCGCTCAGCGAGCGCGACAGCGCCGCGCTGCTGCCGGCGCTGCGGCCTTTGTTCGGCGACGCCGGTTTCCCGCTCGATGCGCCGGTGCCGACGCGCTGGTATCTGTCGCTGCCGCGCGAAACCCGATTGCCGCGCTTCGCTTCGCCCGAGCAGGCGCTCGGCGAGGACATGTTCCAGCACCTGCCCGGCGGCGAAGGCGAAGGCAGCGAAGGCCGCCGCTGGCGCGCGCTGCTGAGCGAGGCGCAGGTGGTGCTGCACAATCATCCGCACAACGCCCAGCGCATCGCCGCCGGTCTGGCGCCGATCAATTCGCTGTGGTTCTGGGGCGCGGGCGTGTTGCCCGATCACGTCCGCACCGCTTTCGCGCAGGTGCTCAGCGACGACGAAGCGCTGACCGCGTTCGGCGCCCAGGCCGGCATCGCCGTCGGCGCGTTGCCGCAGCAATGGACGGCCAGCGCGGGCGAGGGCGAAGCCCTGTTCGACCTGCGCGCGGCGCGCGACCTCACGCCCTTGCAGCGCGACTGGCTGGAGCCGATCGCGCGCGCCATCGACGCCGGCGCGCTGGAACGCGTGACGTTGGCCTTCGCCGACGGCGAACGCTTCGAGCTGGCGCGCTCGCAGCGCTGGCGTTTCTGGCGCAAACCCTTGCGTTCGCTGCTCGATTGAAGCGCCCGATGACTCTCGTCCGCGCGGTCTCCTCGCCATGAAAACCGCCGCGCGGCTGCGCCGCCGCGAGCCCGCGGGCGAGGGCGACTGGCCCGAGTCGATGTCGCCGCTGCTGCGCCGCATCTACGCCGCGCGCGGCGCCACCTGCCTGGAGCAGGCGCAACCGCGGCTGGCGCAGCTGCTGCCGCCCGACGGCATGCTCGGCCTGGACGCGGCGACGCAGTTGCTGTTCGACGCGATCGCCGCCGACCGCCACATCCTGGTGGTCGGCGATTTCGATTGCGACGGCGCCACCGCCTGCGCGGTCGGCGTGCGCGGCCTGCGCATGCTCGGGGCCAAGCGGGTGTCGCATGCGGTGCCCAACCGGATCGTGCACGGCTACGGCCTGTCGCCGGCCCTGGTCGAGGAATTGGCGGGGCTGCAGCCGGATCTGTTGGTGACCGTCGATCACGGCATCGCCTGCCACGCCGGCATCGCCGCCGCGCGCGAACGCGGCTGGCAGGTGCTGGTCACCGATCACCACCTGCCCGGCGAGCGTTTGCCGCTGGCCGACGCCATCGTCGACCCGAATCAACACGGCGACGCGTTTCCCAGCAAGATGCTGGCCGGCGTAGGGGTGATGTTCTACGTGCTGTTGGCCTTGCGCCGGCGCATGCGCGAGGCGGGATCGTTCGCCGATGCCGGTCCCGATCTGACCGTGTTGCTGGATCTGGTCGCGGTCGGCACCGTCGCCGATCTGGTTTCGCTGGACGCGAACAATCGCGCCCTGGTCGCCGCCGGATTGCGCCGCTTGCGCGCCGGGCAGGGCAGCGCCGGTCTGCGCGCGCTGATCGAAGTGTCGCAGCGCGATTACCGCCGCCTCACCGCCGCCGACATCGGCTACGCGCTGGCGCCGCGGCTCAACGCCGCCGGCCGCCTGGAAGACATGGCGTTGGGCATCGAATGCCTGATCACCGACGACGCCGTGCAAGCGCGCTACATCGCCTCCACGCTCAACGACATCAACGCCGAACGCCGCGCGGTGCAGCAGCAGATGACCGACGAGGCCGAACTGGCCTTCGCCCGCGTCAGCATCGACGCCCAGGCCGCGCCGCTGGCGCTGTGCCTGTTCGATCCCGACTGGCATCCCGGCGTGGTCGGGCTGGTCGCCTCGAAGATGAAAGAGCGCCTGCATCGGCCGGTGATCGCCTTCGCCCCGGCCGAACCGGGCAGCGATCAGTTGCGCGGCTCGGCGCGTTCGATTCCCGGTTTCCATATTCGCGACGCCCTGGCCGACGTGGCCGCGCGCCATCCCGATCTGATCGAGCGCTTCGGCGGCCACGCCATGGCCGCGGGCCTGTCGTTGCGGCAGGACGCGTTCGAAACCTTCCGCGGCGCGTTCGAGCTGTGCGCGCGGGCGGCGCTGACGCCCGAATTGCTGCAGGCCGATGTGCTGAGCGACGGCGAACTGGCCACCGCCGAGTTCGATCGCGCCCACGCCGAATCGCTGCGCGACGCCGGGCCCTGGGGCCAGGGTTTCGCCGAGCCGCAGTTCGACGGCGAATTCGAAGTGCTGTCGTGGCGCGTGGTCGGCGAGCGGCATCTGAAACTCGAACTGGGCCGCGACGGCCTGCGCTTGAACGCGATCGAGTTCGGCGGCTGGGACGGCAACCGGCCGCCGCCGTGGGTGCGCATCGCCTATCGCCTGGAGCCGGACGATTATCGCGGCGGCAACGCGGTGCAGCTCGTGGTAGTGCATCGCGAAGCGCTGTAGGCGCTTTTGTGGGATGGCTTTTGTTGGATGGCTTTTGTGGGAGGGAGCTTTAGCCCCGATGCTTTTCGATCAGTTGTCCGCATGCCTTCAAGAAAGCTGCAGTCTGATCGAAAAGCATCGGGGCTAAAGCTCCCTCCCACAGGAGCTCCCTCCCACAGGAGCTCCCTCCCACAGGAGCTCTTTCCCACAAAGCTCTTTCCCACAAGCTCCCTCCCACAAAGCTCCCTCTGCTAAGTTATCCGCTCGATCGAACAGGAGCGGCGCGACTTGGAAGGCAATCCGGCACAACTGCGTACCGCCGGCGTGGACTTGGGCGGATTGATGACGGTGCTGGGCCAGCACTTGTACTCGACGCCGCTGGTCGCGCTGCGCGAACTGGTGCAGAACGCGAACGATTCCATCGTCCGGCGCCGACTGGAAGATCCCGCCGCGCCGGCGGCGCCGCGCATCACCGTGGTCGGCGACATCAACACGCGCACGGTGCGGGTGATCGACACCGGCACCGGCCTGACCGAGTCGGAAATCCACACCTATCTGGCCACCGTCGGCGTGGGCTACACCCGCGGCCTGCGCCAGGGCGAGGCCGCCAGCGAAGAGCTGATCGGCATGTTCGGCCTGGGTTTCCTGTCCGCGTTCGTGATCGCCGAACGGGTCACCGTCACCACCACCTCGTTCCAGCAGCCCGATCGCGGCTGGCGCTATCAATCCAGCAACGGCGAGCAATACAGCCTGGCCGCGGCGCCGGCGCGCGAGGTCGGCACCGTGGTCGAGCTGGCGCTGCGCGAAGAACACGCGCGCCTGGCCGGCGAGGACTACCTGGCGCGCGTGCTCGGCCGTTACTGCGCCTTGCTGCGCGTGCCGATCTACATCGGCGAGTCGGCGCAGCCGCTCAATCCCGAACCGCCGCCGTGGCGCGGCGACAGCGGCGGCGTCAGCGAACATCCGGTGCAGGCGCGCAAGCGCCAGCTGCGCTTCGCCAGCCGCTTCGAGCAGCAATTCGAACCGATCTGCGCCATGCAGGTGCCGGCCGTCGCCGGCGACGGCGATCCGCGCGGCCTGTTGTGGGTGCAGGATGGTGGCACCTACGGCAGCAGCGACAATCGCAATCTGTCCGTGTTCGTGCGCGGCATGCTGCTCGACGACGACGCGCGCGACCTGCTGCCGGGCTGGGCCGGATTCGTCGGCGGCGTGATCGAGTCCAGCCGGCTGATGCCCACCGCCAGCCGCGAAGACCTGCAGCGCAACGAGGCCTACCGCAGCGCCCAGCACGCCATCGCCGAATCCCTGATCGGCGGCTTGGCGGCGGTGGCGCGCGAGCAGCCCGAAGCCTGGCGGCGCATCCTCAACCGTCACAACGAGGCCTTGCTCGGCGCCGCGCTGTGCGATGCGCGCCTGTTCGAATTGCTGGCCGAGGAAGTGCGCGTGCCCAGTTCGCACGGCGATCTGCGCGCCAGCGCCTTGCGCCGCGAAGGCGCGATCCATGTCGGCCTGAGCACCGGCGGCTTCGAGGACATGCTGTTCCGCATGCTCGGCGTGCCGGTCGCGCGCGGCGACCGTTACGCGGTGCTGCCGTTCCTGCGGCAGTGGGTGCAGCGCCACGGCGGCCGCCTGATCGAGATCGGCACCGAGCAGGGCAACCGCCAACTGTTCACCGAACTGGGCCTGCCCGACGCCGAACTGGACTGGCTGCGCGAGACCCTGGCCGACGGCGAAAAAGTCGTGCCCGCGCGTTTCGCCCCGGCCGAACTGCCGCTGATGGTGGTGCCCGATCGCGAGGCCGAGCTCAAGCGCCGGCTGGAAAGCGACGACGCCGACAAGCGCATTTCGATGACCGCGCTGCGCCTGGTGCGCGGCTTCACCGCCGGCATCGACGGTTCGGCCCAGGCGCGCTTGTACGTCAACCTGGACAACCCGGCGATGCGCGCGTTGCTGGCGACGATGCGCGCCGATCGCGCCGCCGCCGAGCCGGCGGCACGTTTGCTCAAGGCGATCAAGCAACTGATGGAAACCCACAACGACGCCGACGGCCACGGCCACCGGCTCAACGGCGCGCTGGCGGCGATCGGCGACAGCGTGCTGCGCCTGCTGCCGGCCGCGGCGGGCGAGGCCGGCGATTGATCCGGCAACGCTTCGCCATGCACGATAGCCATTACACCAACAGCTAAGCACAGAGACGATATGGACATCTTCGATTGGATCGAAGACCTCAGCGACGAACTTCGCGAGGCCGGCCAGTACCGCGTGGTCGAACTCATCAACCGCATTCCGCACGAACTGCACGACAACCACCCCGAGCGCGTCGAGGCCATGCTGCCCGAAGCGCTGGCGGCGGCGCGCGCGCTGCAGAACCCGTGGCTGGAAGTGTTCTTCCGCCATTGGGGCCTGCAGAACCGCATGCGCAATCTGGCCGAGGGCGAGAAGGCGCTGCCCGAGGCGGTGTCGCTGCTGGAATTCGCCCATCGCGACGAAACCCAGCAATGCCCGCAGTCGGTCTGCGTGACCCAGGACATCGCGATCTGCTACGGCAACGTAGACGGCCCGGGCTGGGTGCCCGAGCGTCTGGCGCTCAGCGAGGAAACGCTGGCGCGGATCGAGCCCAGCCGCAACTGCTACGACTGCATCAGCCGCGAGTACGCGCTGGCGCTGATGGACGGCGGTCGCGCGGATGAGGCGGTGACGTATCTGCAAGCTCAGGCGCGCAACATGCTGCGCGACGGCGGCGAACCCGGCGTGGCCTATCGCGAAACCCAGGCCGGCGCCTTGTTCCGCGCCGGCCGCTGCGAACAGGCGCTGGCCGAGCTGGAGGCGATCGAAGAAGAGGAACTCCACGACGACGACGACGGCGACCGGCTCAGCCGCGCGACTTTCCGCGCGCTGATTCTGGCCCGGCTCGGCCGCATCGACGAAGCCTGGGACGCGCTGCCGCCCTACGGCCCGACCGTGGTGCCGTTGCTGTATCCCCACTGGTCCGAAGCGGTCGCGCTGATCGCGGCGGCCCGGCCCGAACACAACCATTGGCGGCTCGGCCGCCTGCTCGCGACGATGGTGAGCCACATGGATCGCGTCGGCGCGCACCGGCGCTGCATCGAACTGGCGCTGCGTCACGGCGAGCTGGCGCTGCTGCGCAAGGCCGGCTGGACCGCGCGCCGGGCCCTGGCGATCGCCCGCCGTCATCTGCCGTCGCTGCGCAGCGACCTGGGCGCGAGCGAGCTGATCGCCGCGTTCGCCGCGCGCGTGGACGCGCTGGACACCGCCGCCGCGCCGCGCCTGCCCGCGGAAGCGGTCTACGAACACGTTCGCGACGATGAAGGCTCCGACCCGGAACAGGACATCGAACTGCTGCTGGCGGCGTATCGCGAACGCCCGGACGACGGTCCGCTGGCCGGGCTGCTGGGCTCGGCGATGATCGCCTGCGGCGCGCGCGAGGATGCGATCGCGCACCTGTGGGAGTTCGTGCGCCGGCACCCGCAATCCGAGGACGCGCCAGCGAGCCAGTTGCTGGAACAGTGGCTGGAGCAGGGCGACGCCGAAGCCGAAATCGGCCGGCTCGCAGCGCTGGTCGAACCGGCGCGGCCGGCGTTCGCGCATTGGTGCCGCGCGCAACTGGCGTTCGCTCACGAACGCTGGAACGAGGTCGGCGAACATGTCGAACGCCTGCTGAGCCACGTACCGGATGCGAACGGCGCGCGCCGGTTGTGGGCGAGGGCGGCGATGGCGAATCGGGATTTCGACCGCGCCGTGGGCTTGTACGCGGCCTTGGCGGAACAATCGGAAGAACCCGGCGGCGACGATTGGGATTTGATGTCGGCCGCCAGCGCCGCCGGCGACTGGCCGGCGGTGCGGCGCAGCGCCGCGCGCCTGGGCATGCAGCTGAGCAGCGAGGACGGACCGGTGCGCGAGTCCTGGGGCTGGCTGCGCCTTCGTTACGAGCACGACGGCGAAAGCTACGACTGCCTGGGCCGCCGCACGGGCCCGGTGACCGCCGAAGTGGTCGCCGTGGCGGCGCCGGGCCGGCCGCAGCACGTGCGCGACGAAGTCGTATTCGACGCCGCGCCGCTGGAGCAGGCGCCGGAAGACGAGGCCGAGCGCGAACACTGGCTGACGCCATTTCGCGTGCTGCACACCCGTCATCGCGCCGATTACCGCAGCTGGTACGTCGACGGCGCGCACCCGGGGGAATCCGCGTTCGAGGCGATGCGCGAGGCGCTGGAAGCGCAGCAATGGTCGGTGTGGGTCCGCAGCGGCGACGACTATCGGGTGCGCGATCCGAAGCAGGACGAATACGCCGACTTGCCGGGCCTGTATTTCTTCCTCGCCACGCCGCCGCAGGTCGCGCCTTCGCAGGTCGATCTGCGCTTGCTGGAACTCACCGCCGGTTGGGAACATCCGTTGAGCTGGCTGCAACTGGCCGAGCAGGCCGGCGCCGATACCGACCGGCACGAGGCCATCGTCGAGGCTTACGGGCTGTGAACGGCTGAATCGAAACGGCGGCGATGTTCCGCATCGCGGCCGTTTCGTCGCGCGCCCACGACGCATGCGGCGCCGCGTTGCGGCGGACATCGCCGCAGCGGCTTTTCGACAAGTTCAGACAATGGCAAACCCGCATGATCGGCCGCGTCTGCTTGCGCCGGCCCGCGGCGGCGGCTAGCGTGTCGGCGGTCCGCGCTGCCTGCGCGCCGCCTTCGAGCCGACCGTCATGACCTCTCGCCGCCGTTTCCTGCAAAGCTCGCTGTTGGCCGCCGGCGCCGCCGCCTTGCCCGCGTCGGGCGCGGAAAAAAACACCGCCGGCTCGACCGCCCGGCCCGCCGCCGCGAGCGGCGCGCGCGTGGTGTCGACCTGGGATTTCGGCGTCGGCGCCAATCAGGCGGCGTGGCCGGTGTTGGCCGACGGCGGTTCGGCGCTCGATGCGGTCGAAGCCGGCGCGCGCTGGGCCGAGGCCGATCTGTGCAACAACACGGTCGGGCACTGCGGCAATCCCGACCGCGACGGCGTGCTTACGCTGGACGCCAGCATCATGGACGGCGACGGCCGCTGCGGCGCGGTCGCCGCGCTGGAAGACATCGCCCATCCGGTCACGGTCGCGCGCCGGGTCATGGAGCGCACGCCGCATGTGCTGCTGGTCGGCGCGGGCGCGCAGCAGTTCGCGATCGAGCAGGGCTTTCGCAAGCAGCCGCTGCTGACCGACAAGGCGCGCGCGGCCTGGAACGAATGGCGCAAGACTTCGAAGTACCAACCGCAGATCAACGCCGAGCGGCTCGATCAGGCCAAGCCCGGGGATAAATCCAATCACGACACCCTGGGCATTCTCGCCATCGACCGCAGCGGCAAGCTCGCCGGCGCCTGCACCACCAGCGGCATGGCCTGGAAGCTGCACGGCCGCGTCGGCGACAGCCCGATCGTCGGCGCCGGCCTGTACGTGGACAACGAAGTCGGCGCCGCCACCGCGTCGGGCGTGGGCGAGGAAATGCTGCGCAACGCCGCCAGTTTCCTCGTGGTCGAGCTGATGCGTCAGGGCCGCAGCCCGGACGAAGCCTGCCGCGAGGCGATCGACCGCCTGGTGCGCAAGCGTCCGCAGGCCAGCAAGACCTTGCAGGTGTGTTTCCTGGCGATCAGCAAGCACGGCGAAGTCGGCGCGCACGCGTTGCATCGCGGTTTCGTCTACGCGGTGTGCGATGCGAGCAAGCGCGATGCGCTGCTGGATTCGCCGTCGGTCTACACCACGCAACAGACCTGAGCCCGGCGATGACGCGCAAACTCCTGGAGATCTCCGCCAATTCGCTGGCCTCGGCGCTGGCCGCGCAGGCCGGCGGCGCCGACCGGGTGGAGTTGTGCGAGAACCTGCGCGACGGCGGCACCACGCCGTCGTACGGCACCATCGCGGTCGCGCGCGATCGCCTGCGCATTCCCCTGTATGTGCTGATCCGCCCGCGCGGCGGCGATTTCCTTTACGACGAAAACGATCTGGCGGCGATGCGCGCCGACGTCGAAACCTGCGTGCGCCTGGGCTGCGACGGCGTGGTGATCGGCGCGCTGGACGCCGACGGCGCGGTCGATGCCGGCGTATGCGCCGAACTGATCGCGGCCGCTGGAGCGCTCGGCGTCACCTTTCATCGCGCCTTCGACGCCGCGCGCGATCACGGTGCGGCGCTGGAAGCCGTCATCGCCCTGGGCTGCGAACGCATCCTGACCTCCGGCGGCGCCGCCGATGCCGGGCAGGGCGCCGACCGCATCGCCGCTCTGGTGGCGCAGGCGGCCGGACGCATCGCGCTGATGGCCGGCGCCGGCGTCACCGCGCACAACATCGCCGCGCTGGCGCAACGCGCGCAGGTCGGCGAACTGCATGCTTCGGCGAAAGCGCCGCGACTGTCGGCGATGCGTTATCGCAACGACAACCTGGCGGGGTTGTCGCCGGATTGGGTGCAAAGCGACGCGGACATCGTCCGCGCCTTGGCGCAAGCGCTGAACGCCTAGCGGCCGCGGCGTCGGAGCGAAGCGATGGGCCACGAATACGATGCGATCGCCGACGATGCCGGCGACTACGCGCGGCGGCGCGAGAGTCTGCTGCGCGAAGTCGCGGCCTTGCCGACCTTTCGTCGTCAGGCCGGGCCGCACGAACTCTGGCTCAGCGATCCGGCCCGGCCCGCGGACGGCTGGGACGAAGTGCAGTTGCTGTTCGGCGAGACGCGCGTGCGCCTGACTTGCATGGGTGCGCTGAGCCCGGCGGTGCGCGCCGATCTGCGTGAACTGCTGCGGCTGATCGGCGGAGCGGGGCAGGCGCGCTACGTGGACGACGACGGCGAGCCGGCGCAGTTCTGGTGAGCCGCCGATCGCGGGCCGAGCGCGGCCGCGCGCCGAGTCAGGCGATCGGGTCGCCGTATGAACCCGCATGCGGCGATGCCGCCACCGTCACCGCAACGCAGCAAAGTCGCAGCCCGCCCGCATTCCCCGCGCAGCGGCGGATTTTCATCCGACCGCGGCGCTGCGTCCGCCGATTGGCCGAGGCCGCACAAGCCGCGCCGCCAGATTCGGCAAAACAACCACTTAGCGTTCACATCCGCCCTGCGCATGCAGCCGTGAACGGCCCGACTGTGCCCTAGCACAGGTCTATTGCTGCGCCGCGTCATGCAACGACGGGCCCGGTTGTGGTTAATTTAGATCGATCCAATTTGGGGGTTGGATGGGTCGGAGAGGTCCTGAGGGGGCGCTCCGACGTTTGGCCTTAGATCGAGAGAAATCCGTTTCCAGTGTATTTCGGGACCACGGACCGGTCGCCATTGCAGTCCACTTTCCTTGGGGAGCACCGCGAAAATGAGACATTCCACCCTGCAACGCAGCGCGCTGACCTGCGCCTTGTTGTCGGCCCTGTTTGCGCCTTGGGGGGCGCAGGCGGCCGCCGATCAGCCCGACCAGGCCGAGCAAGCGCCGGCCGGCGCCGAAGCCGGCCAGGCCGCCGCCGCGCGCAAGCCCACCGAGATCGACAAGGTCACCGTGACCGGTTCGCGCATCAAGCGCGCCGAGATCGAAGGCCCGGCGCCGGTGTTCACCATCACCGCCGCGCAGATCGAGAAGGAAGGTTTCAACACCGTCTACGACGCGCTGACCACCTTGACCGAAGCCATGGGCACGGTCGAATCCGATATCGCCTGGGGCCAGCACACGGTCAACGCCAGCCCGTTGAACCTGCGCAACATGGGCCCGGGCCGCAGCCTGCTGCTGATCAACGGCCGCCGCGTGGTCGATTACCCGCTGCCGTACCAGGGCAAGAGCAACTTCGCCAACTACAACAACATCCCGACCGCGATCGTCGAGCGCATCGAAGTGCTGGCCAGCGGCGCTTCGGCCATCTACGGCTCCGACGCGGTCGCCGGCGTGATCAACGTGATCCTGAAGAAAGATTTCCAGGGCGATCAGGTCAAGGTCCGCGGCGGTACGTCCACGCGCGGCGGCCGCGACGCGATCGATCTGTCCTGGGCCGGCGGCCGCAGCGGCGACAACTGGAGCGTCACCTACGCCCTGCAGTACTTCAAGCGCGAAGCGCTGCCGGCCGGCGAGCGCGAGTACATGGATTCGGATTTCGACGCGCCGCCGCAGTCGCTCAATCCGCAGGACCGCAAGGTCGGCATTCTGCCCTCGGTCGGCATCCGCATGTTCAACGCCGACACCGGCGTGCGCATGGCGCCGCCGCCCGGTGCCTGCGACCAGTTCAACGGCGAGTTCTTCCTGCAGAACCGCCGCACCTACAACCGCAACACCGACACCATCAGCAACACCGGTTCGCAGTGCGGCCAGAGCGCGGTGTTCCAGCACTGGACCTTGCGCAACGGCAGCGAAGACCGCTCCGGCTACGTCTACGCCAATTACGATTTCGAAAACGGCATGCAGGGCTGGGCGACGCTGGGCGTGTGGAGCTCGCGCGGCACCAACATGACCTTCATGCCGGCGTGGAGCTCCAACGGCAGCTACTTCGACAGCGGCGTCGGCGCGAATCTGGACCTGGTGCGCTACTTCACGCCGCAGGAAATCGGCGGCGCCGAGAACGGCTATACCCATTCCGACGAGTTGTCCTGGGATCTGTCGGCCGGTCTGCGCGGCAAGTTCGGCGAGCGTTTCGACTGGGACTTCAGCATCGGCCGCGCCGAATACCGCGTCGATGAAAAATTCCCCGCGATCCTGACCGCCGAAGCCGATCGCTATTTCCTCGGCGCCAACCGCGACCGGGTCGATCAGGGCCGCTTGTGGAACCCGATCTCGCCGCAGGATTACGCCTCGATCACCACTCGCGGCAAGAACCGCGCCGAATCCTGGCTGAGCTCGGCCAACTTCATCGTCAGCGGCGACCTGTTCGAAGGCTGGGCCGGTCCGATCGGCTTCGCCGGCCAACTCGAAGCGGCCAAACAGGGCTACAGCCTGGCGCCGGATCCGAACTCGCTCGGCGACAACCGCCTGTACGACCAGACCGCCAACATCGACCTGGGCTCGGGCACGCGCAATCACTACGCCGCCGGCGTCGAGTTCAAGATTCCGCTGCTGAAGTCGCTGACCGCTTCGGTGGCCGGGCGCTACGACAAGTACGACGCGGTCTCCGGCGACGCCGCCAGCACTTACAACGCCGGCCTGGAATGGCGTCCCTTCAGCAACCTGCTGGTGCGCGGCACCTACGCGACCAGCTTCCGCGCGCCGGACATGCATTTCGTCTACGCCACGCCGAGCACCTCGGTCGCGGACCAGACCGATTACCTCAGCTGCCTGCGCGCGGGCCAGCAGGGCAATTGCACCTGGGACGCCGGCTTCAAGGTCGAGGACGCGGACATCTCGCGCCAGGGCACGCCGGATCTGAAGTACGAAACCGGCAGCTCGTGGACGGCCGGCTTCGTCTGGGACATCGCCGACGGCCTGTCGGTGTCCACCGACTACTGGCGCATCGAACTTGAGGACGAGATCGACGACGTCGGCGCCAACGACGTGCTGTTGGACGAGGCCTACTGCCTGACCGGCCAGACCCCGACCGGCGAAACCCGTCTGAGCCCGCCCAGCGCCGACCGCTGCAAGCTGCAGCTCGGTCGCGTGACCCGCGGCGCCGATCCCGACGGCGCCGGCCCGCTGCTCGGCCCGGTCACCGAAATCCGCACCGGCCCGATCAACCGCGCCGCGCGCAACGTCGAAGGCATCGACGCGTCGTTGAAGTACCGCTTGAACACCCAGCGTTGGGGCGATTTCAGCTTCGGCTTGAACTACACCAACCTGCTCAAGCTGGAAACGCGCACCGACGACAGCGAACAGATGCAGGAAAAGCGCACCGGCGAGCCGCGCAGCAAGTTCCGCGGCAGCGTCAACTGGCAGCGCAACAAGTGGAACGCCACCGTCTACGCCGATCGCGTCGGCAGCGTGCCCAGCGTGCGCTTCGGCGGCTGCCGCGAGTTCGCCGACGGCTACGTGCCCAGTTCCGACAACTGCGTGGACAACGATAGCGCCAGCCCGACCTACGGCCAGAAGACCGAGAAGTACTGGGGCCGCGTGGGGCCGGCGATCACCTGGAACGTGAGCGCGGGGTATCAGATCACCGACAACGCCAAGATCAACGTCTACGTCAGCAACCTGTTCGACGAGGTCAACGAAGACAAGGATCCGTACAAGAAGGATTTCGCCTTCATCGCCGATCGCATCTTCAGCCCGGTCGGCCGCGAGATCGCCCTGGAATACGTGTTCGACTTCAAGTAAGCAACGCCGCGCCGCGGCGGCCGCACCGGCCGCCGCGGCATTAGTTCACTCTTGCAGCAAGGACTCCACACACGATGGCTGGCACTCCGGTTCGACGCGGGCGCGGTACGGTTTCCACGATGGGCGCGGCGCGCTTGCTCGCCAGAATCGGGCCCCTCGCCGCGGCGTTGGGCCTGGTGCTGGTGTGCGGATCGGTCGCGCAGGCGGCGCAGGCCGCGCGCGATCCGGTGCGCGAGGTCAACACCTTCATCGGCAGCAAGGACGACGGCAACACCTTTCCCGGCGCCTCCGCGCCGTTCGGCCTGATCCAGGTCAGCCCGATCGGCGATCACTACAGCGGCTGGCGCTACGACGATCCGAAGATCCGCGGCTTCGGCCACTCGTTCCTGTCCGGCGCCGGTTGCTGGGAGCAGGGCGGCGTGTTGTCGGTGTTGCCGACCACCGGCGAGATCGGCCCGGGCAAGCGTTTCGACACGAAGGAATTCAAGTCCTTCGATCAGAAGACCTACGCGTCGTCGTACAGCCACGACGGCGAAGTCGGCCAGGCCGGCTATTACAAAGTGCGCCTGACCGGCGAAGCGGCCGGCGACATCGACGCGGAAGCCACCGCGCTCACGCGCGCGGCGGCCGAGCGCTACACCTTCCCGGCCGGAGCGAAGCAGGGCACGATCCTGGTCAACACCGGGCAGGCCAACGAGCGCCATCTGGTGGTCGGCAGCACCGTGCAGGTGGTCGGCGATCGCGCGGTCGAAGGCCGCATCACCACCAAGAGTTTCTGCGGCGGCCAGCAGTACACCACCTGGTTCCGCATGGAGTTCGACCGTCCCTTCGCCAGCCACGGCACCTGGGACGAAACCGGCGGCCATCCCGGCGGCAGCAACAGCATGCAGGGCGACACCCGTCCGCACGGCGCGTGGTTCACCTTCGATACCGCGGGCGGCCGCGCGGTGACCGCGATCAGCGCGATCTCGCACGTCGATGCCGAAGGCGCGCGGCGCAATCTGCGCGAGGAAGGCGGCAAGAGCGGCAAGCCGCTGAGCTTCGATGCGATGCGCAAGCAGGCGCAGGACATCTGGCGCAAGGAACTCGATTCGGTGCGCGTCGCCGGCGGCAGCGGCGACGACCGCACCGTGTTCTACACCGCGCTGTACCACTCGCTGTTGCAGCCGTTGACCGGCAGCGACAGCGACGGCCGCTATCGCGGCTACGACACGCAAATCCACAAGGCCGAGGGCTGGACCTACTACGAGTATTTCTCGCTGTGGGACACCTATCGCTCGCAGAACCAGTTGCTGGCCATGCTGCGGCCGCAACGCGCGCGCGACATCGCCAACTCGGTGCTGAAGATCCATGAGCAGAACGGCTGGCTGCCGCGCTGGGGCTACGCCAACTACGACAGCAACGTGATGACCGGCGATCCGGTCACTCCGTTCATGGTCGATCTGTGGCGGTTCGGCGCGCTGGAAGGCCGCGAGCAGCAGGCCTACGCGGCGCTGCGCGAGAACGCCTACGGCACGCCGCCGGCGCTGGTGCGCAGCAACGGCCGCGCCGGCAATCCGAGTTATCTCAAGGACGGCTTCGTCCAGTACGACCGCGCGTTCCCGGCCAAGAGCATGGACGTGGACCCGCATCACGGCGGTTCGTCCACGCTGGAGTACGCGCTCGGCGATTGCTCGCTGTCGCAGATGGCGCAGGCGCTGGGCAAGAGCGAGGACGCCGCGACCTTGCGCGAACGCGGGCGCAACTGGCGCAAGGTTTGGGACAACGACGCCGCCGATGCCGAACTGGGATTCAAGGGCTTTCCGCGTCCGCGCCTGGACGGCGGCGTGTTCTATTCGGAAACCGACGGCACCTACAGCCCGCGCTCGCACCACGGCTTCCACGAAGGCACCGCCTGGCAGTACCAGTGGCTGACCCAGCAGGACGTGCCCGGCGTGGTCGCGGCGATGGGCGGCGCCGAGCAGACCGGCAAGCGCCTGGATGCGTTCTTCGCCTACGACGCGTTGCTGGCCGATCCGCTCAACGCCGCGCGCAAGCAGTGGGTGGTCGGGCCGTACAGCTATTACAACCAGTACCGCTACAACCCCAACAACGAACCCGATCTGCACAGCCCGTGGATGTACACGCTGATCGGCCAGCCGTGGAAGACCGCGACCGTGCTGCGCTCGGCCCAGGCCTTGTTCACCAACGCGCCCAACGGCGTCACCGGCAACGACGATCTGGGAACCATGTCGGCCTGGTATCTGTTCAGCGCGATCGGCCTGTACCCGGCGGTGCCGGGCAGCGGCGAGCTGCTGCTGCACACGCCGCGTTTCGAGAAGGTCGAACTCGACCTGGGCCAGGGCAAGACCCTGACCATCGAGGCGCCCGGCGCGGACGGGCGCGGCTTGCAGTACGTGCAGTCGGCGAGTTTCGACGGCAAGCCGCAGGACAAGGTCTGGCTGGATTGGAGCGCGCTGCGCCAGGGCGGCAGCTTGCGGTTCGCGCTGGACAAGACGCCGGCGGTGGGCGGGTGGGGGACGAAGGCGGAGGCGTTGCCGGTCTCGGCCTGCGCTTCGCCGAAGTGAATGAGGACGCGCAAGCCAGACGCTTCGATACGTGAATAGACCCGCGCCAGCCTCAAGCCGTCATTCCCGCGAACGCGGGAATCCAGTGTCTTGCCGCGATCTGTCCGAAAGTCGCTGGATGTTCGGCTTCGCCGAAGTAAGGCAGAGCCCGCGTTCGCGGGAATGACGGCATGAAGGAAGACCGCGAGGTTGAGGAACGCGAGCATGCCGCCCCGGTAAGAGCAGCGAAGCAACCGTAAGGACCCAAGCTAGATGAAAGACGCATTGGCCAAATCAGGACGAACCAAACTGCATGCCGCGGTGCTCGGCCTGTTCGGCGCGGCGATCGGCGTGGTGCCGCTGGCGCACGACGCGCACGCGGCGGCGACGAATACGCCCGCGGCCAATGCCGGTTCCGCCGTCCTCGCGCCCGAACTGGTGCCGCTGCCGGCGAAGCTGCAACGCGGCGACGGCGAGTTCGCCCTCGACGCCGCGGTGACGATCTACGCCAACAATGCCGAAGCGCGCGCCGTCGCCCATCTGCTGCGCGATGAGCTGGCCGCGACCCAGGACCTGCAACTGTCGCTGCGCAGCGGCGCCCCGCAGGCGCGCAAGGGCGAGGCCGATCCCAGCCGCTACGTGCAGTTCGTCGCCGAGCCGATCGCCGCCAACGCCGATGCGCGCGCCAAGGAACGCTACTCGCTGGAGATCACCGCGCGCGGCATCCGCCTGGCCGGCCCGCCCGCCGGTCTGTTCTACGGCTACCAGACCTTGCGCCAACTGCTGCCGGTCGCGCGCGGCGCGCAATCGCTGCGCGTGCAGGCGCTGAGCATCGAAGACCAGCCGCGCTTTGTCTATCGCGGCATGCACCTGGACGTGGGCCGGCATCTGTATCCGCTGGCCTTCATCAAGCGCTATGTCGATCTGATGGCGCGCTACAAGCTCAACACCTTCCATTGGCACCTGACCGAGGACCAGGGCTGGCGCATCGAGATCAAGCGCTATCCCAAGCTCACCAGCGTCGGTTCCAAGCGCAAGGAAACCGTGCTCGGGCGCAACATCGAGCCTTATGTCGGCGACGGCCAGCCCTACGGCGGTTTCTACACTCAGGACGAAGTGCGCGAAGTCGTGGCCTATGCGCGCGCCCGCCACATTATGGTGATTCCGGAAATCGAGATGCCGGGCCATTCGCTCGCCGCGCTGGCCGCGTATCCGGAACTGGCCTGCACGCCGGGGCCGTTCGAGGTCGGCGGCAACTGGGGCGTGTACGACGACATCTACTGCCCGAAGGAAGAAACCTTCAAGTTCCTGGAAAACGTGCTCGACGAAGTGGTCGCGCTGTTTCCCGCGCCGTTCGTGCACATCGGCGGCGACGAAGCGCCGAAGACGCGCTGGAAGAGCAGCGAGGTCGCGCAGGCGGTGATGCGCCGCGAAGGCCTGAAGGACGAACACGAGCTGCAGAGTTATTTCATCCAGCGCATGGAGAAGTTCCTGCATTCGCGCGGCAAGCGCATCATCGGCTGGGACGAGATCCTGGAAGGCGGACTGGCCGCGGACGCGACGGTGATGTCCTGGCGCGGCGAGGCCGGCGGCATCGCCGCCGCGCAGCAGGGCCACGACGTGATCATGACCCCGACCCAATGCTGCTACTTCGATTACGGCCAGGGCCCGGCCGCGCACGAGCAGTGGAACCTGGGCGGCGAACTGAGCCTGGACAAGGTCTACGGCTACGACCCGGTGCCGAAGGTGCTCGACGCCGCGCAGGCGCGGCATGTGCTGGGCGTGCAAGGCAATGTCTGGACCGAGTACCTCAAGACCCCGGCGATGGTCGAATACATGGTGTTCCCGCGCCTGCTCGCGCTGGCCGAGGTGGCGTGGACGCCGCAGCCCGATCGCGATTTCGGCGATTTCCAGCGCCGCCTGCGCGGCCAGTTCCCGCAACTGGATCGCGAGCAGGTCGGCTATCGCATTCCCGCGCCGCAGGGCCTGACCGATGCGCTGCAGATCGAGCAAGACGACGCGCGCGAGTACAAACACCGCTTCACCCTGACCCCGGCCGTGCCCGGCGCCACGATCCGCTACACCCTCGACGGCAGCGAGCCGGGCGAAGCCTCGCCGGTCTATCAAGGCCCGATCGAGGTCGTCGTGCCGCTGGGTCAGTCGCGCGAACTGCGCACCGTGACCGTACTCGCCGACGGCCGCCGTAGTGGGGTGCACAGCGCCAGCGTGCGTTATCGCAGTTATCTGCCGGCGCTCGCCAAGCCGGCGCGCGCCGCAAGCGGTCTGGGATATCGCGTGTACGAAGGTCTGTTTTCCAGCCTGGACGAATTCGAACGCGCCGGCTCGCCGGTGGCGCAGGGCGCGGCGTCGTCGCTGGACGTGCTCGCCTTCGGTCGCAAGAACCGTTTCGGCGTGCGCTTCGATGGCTTCATCGAAGTGCCGGCCGACGGCGTGTATCGCTACGCCTTGCAGGGCGACGATCGCTCAGCCTTGTACATCGACGGCGAACCGGTGATCCGCAACGAAACCTACGACCAGACCGTGGTCGCCTCGGTGCCGCTGCGGCGCGGTTGGCATCGCCTGCGCATCGACTGGTATCAGCGCGAAGGCGGGTTGGCGCTGCGCCTGCAATCGGCGGCGCCGGGCCAGGAACTGCGGCCGCTGGACGCGCGCGAGGCGGTGCATTGAATGCCTTCGTTCAAGCGCGCGGACGAAGTCGGAACGGATGTCGCGGCGGGATTTTTTTTGCTGTTGTTTTAGATCGATCCAAATCGGGCGGCGCGGAGTACGCCGGTCCCGCACACACGAACGTAACCTTGGCCGAGGGTTCGGCCGCGATTGGGAGGGGTAGCCAGTGAGCCAGCATCAGAACCGCAAGCCGAGCCAAGGCCATGCGTCGCAACAGATTCCGGGCCGTTCGCGCGGCTTCGCGCATCGCAACGTCCTGACCGCGGCGACGCTCGCGGCCTTGTACCTGCCGCTGCTCGCGCAGGCGCAGGACGCCGCGCCGGCCGCGTCGGGCGAAGTCAAGGCGATCGACAAGATCACCGTCACCGGTTCGCGCATCAAGCGCGCGGAAATCGAAGGTCCGGCGCCGGTCACGGTGATCACCACCGAGCAGATCAAGCGCGAAGGTTTCGCCAACGTGTACGAAGCGCTGAGCTCGTTGACGGAAGTCACCGGTTCCGTCCAGGCCGACGTCAACAAGGGCCCCACGCCCAACGCCAGCCCGCTCAACCTGCGCAACCTCGGCCCCGGCCGCACGCTGCTGCTGATCGACGGCCGCCGCGTCGCCGACTATCCCTTGCCGTACGAAGGCCGCGGCAACTTCGCCAACTTCAACAACATTCCGATGTCGGCGGTGGAGCGCATCGAAGTGCTGGCCAGCGGCGGCTCGGCGATCTACGGCTCCGACGCCATGGCCGGCGTCATCAACATCATCATGAAGAAGAACTTCAACGGCGACGAAGTTCGGATCAAGGGCGGCACCACCACCCGCGGCGGCGGCGATTCCTACGACCTGTCGTGGACGGGCGGGCGCACCGGCGAGAAGTGGAGCGCCACCTACGGCGTGCAATTGAGCGGTCGCGAAACCATTTTCGCCGGCCAGCGCGGCTTCCTCGCCTCCGATCTGGAGCCGGCCGCCACGGTCAAGCCGCTGGTCAACGATCCCTGGCCGTGGGTGTGGGGCGTGGAGCTGATCGACACCGGCGCCAAGCGCCGCGTCACGCCGCCGGCCGGCGCCTGCGACCGCTTCCAGGATCTGCCGCTGCACAACTTCCTCGGCAACGACGGCAACGCGCCCGAGTACCCCGGCTACAGCTGCTCGCAATCGCGCGGCAACTCGCTGTGGAGTCTGCGCAACGGCTCGGACAACCGCTCCGGCTTCGGCAACTTCACCTACGACTTCGACAACGGCATGCAGGCCTGGGTCAGCGCTTCGCTGTGGGACAGCGACGGCGAGTCGCGCCAGGACGAAGCGCTGCGCTTCGAACTCAACCGCGGCGGCGCGTTCTACGACCAGAACACCGGTGGCACCTATCAAGCGCGCCGCGCCTTCACCGTGCCCGAAGCCGGCAGCCGCGATCCGTTCCTGTTCAACACCAGCGAGCGTTCCTGGGACCTCGCCGCCGGCCTGCGCGGCCGCTTCGGCGAGCGCTTCAACTGGGACGCCACGGTCGGTCGCACCGAGTACAAGGTCGACTTCAGCTTCCCGGGCATGCTGCAAGGCGCGGTCGACAGTTACTTCCTCGGGCCGCAACTGGGCACCAACAACGGTTTGCCGGTGTACAACCTGGACATGAACCGGTTCTGGAGCCCGATGACGCCGGACACCTTCCGCCAGCTCACCACGCGCGGCAAGAGCAGCGCGGAATCGTGGATGAACCAGGCCCAGTTCGCGGTCACCGGCGATCTGTTCGAGCTGCCGGCCGGCCCGATCGGCTTCGCCGGCGTGATCGAAGCCGGCTCGCAGGGCTACCGCCTCAACCCCGATCCGCAGACCTTTGGTCCGAACAAGCTCTACGACCAGCCCGGCGGCACCAACCAGGGCGGCGGCGAACGCAAGCGCTACGCGGTCGGCGTCGAGTTCAAGGTGCCGGTGTTCAAGACCCTCAACGTGACCACGGCCGGCCGCTTCGACCGTTACGACGACGACGCGCGCAAGGAGAGCAATTTTACCTGGAACGCCGGCATCGAGTGGCGTCCGATACAAAGCCTGCTGATCCGCGGCGCTTACAACACCACCTTCCGCGCGCCGGACATGCATTACCTGTTCGCCACCAGCGGCACCGGCACCCAGGAAGACTCCGACGTGGCGACCTGCATCAGCCGCGGGCTCGGGCCGGATTGCAGTTCGCAGGCGCTGTACTACCGCCACAACATCGCCCGCACCGGCAACCTCAAGCTCGACAGCGAGACCGGCAAGTCGTGGAGCGCCGGCCTGGTGTGGGACGCGACCGACAACCTGTCGTTCAGCGCCGACTATTGGCGCATGACCATCGACAACCAGGTCCGCGATTTCGACATCGCCGACATCCTCGATCTGGAAAGCCAGTGCCGCAACGGCCGCACGCGCCGCGCCAGCGATCGCATGCAGGTCACCCCGGGCTCCTCGACGTGCCAGGACATCGTCTCGCGCGTCACCCGCAGCGCGCCGGGCACCAATTCGTTCGGCGTGGCCGATCCGAATTATCCGCTCGGGCAGGTGGTCTCGGTGTTCAGCGGCCCGATCAACATCGCTTACCGCGAAGTGGCCGGCGTCGATCTGACCGCGCGCTACAAGATCCCGGCGACCCGCTTCGGCGATTTCAGCTTCCAGTTCAACTACACCAACCAGCTCAAGAACAACGAACAGCGCGATCCGGGTTCGCCGATGCAGGAGAACCGCGACAAGGAAGTGCGCACCTTCGCCCGCGCCAGCGCCAGCTGGAGCCGCGGCCCGTGGAACGCGACCTTGTTCGCCAACCGCATCGGCCACGTCAACGGCGACGGTTACAACGAGTGCGCGCCGATTCTCCCCGGCCAGACCGACACCTCCTGCCACATGGTCGGCAAGCTCAAGGCGCCGGTGTATTTCAACCTGAGCGCGGGTTACCAGCTGACCGAACAGGCCCGGGTCAACCTGTACATCGACAACCTGCTCGACGAGGCCGATTACAAGGACCCGTACAAGAAGTTCTTCGCCTACGCCAATGAGCGCGTGTTCTCGCGCGTGGGCCGTGAAATCTCGGCGGAGTTCGTTTACAAGTTCGATTGATCGCGGCACATCGGAATCGAGCGAGCGGGCCGCCCGGGCCCGTTCGATCGGCGGTACCCCGCGGCGGAACCTGCGCGCACGCCCTCCAGTCGGGCGCGCCGGTTGCGTCGCGGACCTCCCGGGCAAGGCGGTGTACCCCTCAAGGCGCGTTTGCAATGCGCGTTCGCGAGGACTTGTCCGGTTTCGGATCGGGAGCGCGAGAAACGCGCTCCCGCTTTTTCTGGACGTTATTCAGACTCTGCGCCGCAGCGAAGTCTTTTGTAGGAGGGGCTTCAGCCCCGATGCTTTTCGTTACCCGAGTTCCGCGCAATCGCGAAGTCTTTTGTGGGAGGGGCTTCAGCCCCGATGCCTTTCGTTCCAAAACCGCGCAAGCCCATAGCACTCCCGCAACACCCGCCATCCACAGGTGCCTGCATGCCCCACGCCCGATCCTCGTCTGATTCCGTTTCGCGCCTGCGCAGCCTCGCCGCGATCGCCCTGATGCTGATCGCCGCGCTCGCGGCCTACGCCGCCCAGGCCGCGCCGCTGAGCAGCCGGTCGCTGCACGAAGGCTGGCAATTCCGCCTGACCCCGGACGATCCGCAAGCCGCCGAACACCAGGACGCGACCGGCTGGCATGCCGCGACCATCCCCGGCCATGTACACACCGACTTGCTCGCCGCGAAGCTGATCCCCGATCCCTACGTCGGCGCGCGCGAAGCGCAGCTGCAATGGATCGGCCTGGCGCAATGGGAATACCGCAGCCAGTTCGACGTCGATCAGGCAAGCCTGGCGCGCGCGCACAACGAGCTGGTGTTCGACGGCCTGGATACCTTCGCCACGATTTACCTCAACGGCAAGCAACTGCTCAAGGCCGACAACAGCTTCCGCACCTGGCGGGTGCCGGTGGACGGCCAGCTGCGCGAGCGCGGCAACGAATTGCGCGTGGTCTTCGATTCGCCGATCCGCCGCCTGCTGCCGCAGGTGCAGGCGATGCCGAACAAGATCGCCGGCAACTATCCTTCGCCCTACGGCGACGAACCGCGCGATGCGATGACCGCCAACTTCGTGCGCAAGCCCGGTTATCACTACGGCTGGGACTGGGGTCCGCGCTACGTCACCGCCGGCATCTGGCGCGGCGTGCGCCTGGACAGCTGGGACCGGTTGCGCATCGGCGATCTGCATGTGCGGCCCGAGCGTGTTTCCAAACAGGCGGCGCAGACCTCGGTCGAAGTGGAAATCCACAGCGACCGCGCCGACGCGGCAACGATCGAGATCGAATACACCGACGCCCAGGCGCGCAGCAAGACGTTGAGCCAATCCGCGCGACTGCGCGCCGGCGTCAACCGCGTCGCCATCGCGGTGAACATCGCCGATCCGCAGTTGTGGTATCCGGTCGGCTACGGCGAGCAGCCGCTGTACACCTTCAAGGCCGTGGTCCGCGATCGCGACGGAGTGCAGGCCAGCGCGCAGCGCCGCACCGGCCTGCGCAGCGTCGAACTGCGGCGCGAGCGCGACGCGAAAGGGCAGGGCTTCGCCTTCGTGATCAACGGCATTCCGGTGTTCGCCAAGGGCGCCAACGCGATTCCGTTCGACGCGTTTCCGGCGCGGGTCACGCGCGAGCGCCTGCGCCGCGACCTGCAGTCCGCGCGCGACGCCAACATGAACATGATCCGCAACTGGGGCGGCGGCTATTACGAATCCGACGACTTCTTCGAACTGACCGACGAACTGGGCCTGCTGGTGTGGCAGGACTTCATGTTCGGCGGCGGCATGCCGCCGGGCTACGACCCCGCGTTCCGCGCCAATGTGGTCGCGGAGGCGCGCGACAACGTGCGCCGGCTGCGCAACCATCCCAGCATCGTGCTGTGGTGCGGCAACAACGAAGAAGAAACCGCGTGGAAGGATTGGGGCCACAGCAAGAAGCTGATCGAGGCCGATCCCAAGTTCGCGCAGACGGTGTGGGAGGGCTATGTCGCGCTGTTCGGCAAGGATCTGCGCGCGGTCGTGGCCGAGGACGGCGCGGGCGTGCCGTACTGGTCCAGTTCGCCGAGCAACGATCTGGCCGAGAAAGCCAACGACTCCGACAACGGCGACAAGCATTACTGGGACGTGTGGGGCGGCCCGGCGCTGCCGGCCACCGCGTACCTGGAGGAAACCCCGCGCTTCATGTCCGAGTACGGCCTGCAAGGCTGGCCGTCGCTGCGCACCATCGCCGCGTTCGCGCAGCCCGGCGAGCAGGGCATCGATACGCCGGTGATCCGCGCGCACCAGAAATTCCTCGCCGGCGACGGCAATACGCGGCTGCTCAAGTACATCCGCGGCGAATACGGCGAGCCGCGCGATTTCGCCGATTTCGTTTACCTCAGCCAGCAGGTGCAGGCCGAAGGCATCGAACTGGCGGCCTTGCATCACCGCGCCTCGCGGCCGCGCACGATGGGCTCGCTGTATTGGCAGTTGAACGATGTCTGGCCGGGCGCGTCGTGGTCGAGCCTGGATTATTTCGGCCGCTGGAAGCCGCTGCATTTCCACGCCAAGCGTTTCTTCGCCGAACTGGCGATCGCGCCGCTGCGCCGGGTGTCCGGCCCGGACGGCGGCCGCACCGAGTTGAGTCTGTTGTCCGATCGCATCGCGCCGGTCGCGGGCGAGTGGCGGATGCGGGTGATGGATTTCGAGGGCCGCGTGCTGCGCGAGGAGCGCAAGCCGGCGACCTTGGCGGCGTTGGCGTCCACGCGTGTTGGCTCGTGGAGCGATGCCGAACTGCTGGGCGGCGCCGATCCCAAACGCACCGCGGCGGTGTTCGAGTTGATCGTCGATGGCCGCACGGTCTCGCGCCGCGCGGTGTATTTCGCCGAGTCGCGCCTGCTGGCGTGGCCGGACCCCAAGCTGAGCGCGCGCTTGCGCCGCGATGGCGACGGCTATGTGCTCAGCGTCCACGCGGATAAGTTCGCGCGCGCGGTGTGGGTGGATTTCGGCGATCAGGACGTGAGCCTGGCCGACAATGCGTTGACCTTGCTGCCGGGGGAGACGGTGGAGATCGCGGTGCGGTCGGCGGCGGATCTGGCGGGCTTGCAGAAGGGGTTGAATTTGCGGTCTTTGTATCGGCGCTGATGAGGGTTCTGTCGCGCGTGGGGCAAATCCCCCGCGCTGGGGCGTCGCCTGACTTCGGGGGGGCGCCGGGCGCTGACCCCCTTTTGCAAAGGGGGCTCATTGATGGGCTTGGTTGGGGCTCCAGTATCGACAGCCGGCTCTCCCGTCTACCACCCACCCATGCTGCCCCCGTTCCCGCGCTCTTCCCCCTTACCCGTGCTGTTCCCCCCTTTGAAAAAGGGGGGAAGGGGGGATTTGCTCCAGCCGCCGCGCAAGCCCGGACAAGCGCCTACGATTAGCTAGGCTCCGGAAAAAGCCGCTCACCCACGTCGCTTCGGTTCCCCAAGCCACCCCGCCACCCAGTTTGCTAGAATCGCCGGTTCATCCGCATCCAGACACCGGACATGATCGAACTCAATCCCGTCCGCCAGCGCATCGCCGACCTCAAGGGCCGGTTGGATTCGCTCAGGGGGTATCTTTGACTACGACGCCAAGGTCGAACGTCTCGAAGAAGTAAACCGCGAACTCGAAAGCCCGGACATCTGGAACAACGCCGAGCGCGCCCAGGGCCTGGGCCGCGAGCGCGCCGCGCTGGAAAAGGTCGTCAACGGCATCCGCACCCTGACCGAGGGCCTGCTCGGCGGTCTGGAGCTGCTGGAACTGGCGGAAATGGAAGACGACGAATCCACCGCGCAGGCCGTGGTCGAGGACGTCGAGCGTTACGCGAAGGAAGTCGAGAAGCTCGAGTTCCGCCGCATGTTCTCCGGGCAGATGGACTCGGCGTCGGCCTTCGTCGACATCCAGGCCGGCGCCGGCGGCACCGAGGCCCAGGACTGGGCAGAAATCCTCCTGCGCATGTACCTGCGCTGGGCCGAATCGCGCGGCTGGAAGGCCGAGCTGATGGAAGTCAGCGGCGGCGACGTGGCCGGCATCAAGTCGGCGACCTTCCGCGTGGAAGGCGATTTCGCCTACGGCTGGCTCAAGACCGAAACCGGCGTGCACCGCCTGGTGCGCAAGTCGCCGTTCGACTCCGACAACCGCCGCCACACCAGCTTCACCTCGGTGTTCGTGTCGCCGGAAGTGGACGACAAGATCGAGATCGACATCAATCCGGCCGACCTGAAGACCGACGTCTACCGTTCCTCCGGCGCCGGCGGCCAGCACGTCAACAAGACCGAGTCGGCGGTGCGTATCACCCACGTGCCCAGCGGCATCGTGGTCGCCTGCCAGACCGAGCGCAGCCAGCACGCCAACCGCGACCGCGCGATGAAGATGCTCGCCGCGAAGCTGTACGAGCTGGAAATCCAGAAGCGCAACGCCGAGCGCGACGCGGTCGAGGCGACCAAGTCCGACATCGGCTGGGGCAGCCAGATCCGCAACTATGTGCTCGACCAGAGCCGGATCAAGGACCTGCGCACCGGCATCGAACGCAGCGACACCCAGAAGGTGCTCGACGGCGATCTGGACGAATTCGTCGAGGCCAGCCTGAAATCGGGGCTGGAGGTCGGTTCGAAACGTACCGACGCGGTGTAAGGCCGCGTCGTTCCGCCGAACCCTTCTTCGGCGGCCTCACTGCACCATCGGTTTGCCGCGAGATTCTCAGGTCGTCATCCCCGCCTTCGCGGGGATGACGGTGGCAAGGGCGGCGGTCACTCGATGGCATTCCGCGGATCGCCAAACCTTTCCAGGCCGCCGCCGTCGTCTCGCTCCGTGCTCATTGCAGCCACCCGCGCAAGCACCGACTCCGCGACTTCAGTACTCTCCACCCCTCAAGCTTCCCCAAGCCCTACCCAAACGCCAAGACCATGACCGACGACAACCACCTGCCGCCCATCGACGAGAACCATCTGATCGCCGAGCGTCGGGCGAAACTCAAGGCCTTGCGCGGCGAGGGCATCGCGTTCCCGAACGATTTCCGCCGCGGCGACTACGTCGGCGACCTGCAGACGCGCTACGGCGACGCCGATCACTGGACCCAGGAAGCGCTCGACGCCGAGGCGCAGCGGGTGGTCGTGGCCGGGCGCATCGTCGCCAAGCGGGTGATGGGCAAGGCCAGCTTCGTGCAGATCCAGGACGAATCCGGGCGCATCCAGTTGTTCCTGCAATCCAACGCACTGGGCGAGGCCTACGAGGCCTTCAAGGGCTGGGACCTGGGCGACATTATCGGCGCGCAAGGTCCGCTGACCCGGACCAAGACCGGCGAGCTGTCGGTGCGCGCCGACCAGCTGCGCCTGCTGACCAAGTCGCTGCGGCCGCTGCCCAGCAGCTGGTTCGGCCTGGCCGACGTGGAGCAGCGCTACCGCCAGCGCTACGTCGATCTGATCGTCTCGCCCGACGCGCGCGAGGTGTTCGTCAAGCGCTCGCGCATCATCCGCTCGATGCGCGCCTGGCTCGACAGCCGCCGTTTCCTGGAAGTGGAAACGCCGATGATGCATTACATCCCCGGCGGCGCCGCGGCCAAGCCGTTCACCACCCACCACAACGCGCTGGACCTGGATCTGTACCTGCGCGTGGCCCCGGAGCTGTACCTCAAGCGCCTGGTGGTCGGCGGCCTGGAGCGGGTCTACGAGATCAACCGCAACTTCCGCAACGAGGGCGTGTCAACGCGGCACAACCCCGAATTCACCATGCTCGAACTGTACGAGGCCTACGCCACCTACACCGAGATCATGGATCTGACCGAGGCGGTGATCCGCCACGCCGCGCAGGACGTGCTGGGCACCACCCAGGTCGAGTGGGACGGCAACGCGATCGACCTGGGCCCGGGCTTCCGGCGCTGGTCGATGATCGACGCGGTGCTGGAGCACAACCCGGAAATCAAGCGCGAGGAACTGCGCGACCTGACCGCCATGCGCGCCCACTGCGCGCGCCTCAAGGTACCGGCCAAGGCCTCCTACGGCTGGGGCAAGTTGCTGCTGGAAATCTTCGAGAAGACCGTCGAGCACACGCTGATCCAGCCGACCTTCATCACCGATCATCCGGTCGAGGTGAGCCCGCTGGCGCGCGCCAACGACATCGATCCGGAACTCACCGACCGCTTCGAACTGTTCATCGGCGGCAAGGAACTGGCCAACGGCTTCTCCGAACTCAACGACCCGGAAGACCAGGCCGCGCGTTTCCAGGCCCAGGTCGAGCAGAAGGCCGGCGGCGACGACGAGGCCATGCACTTCGATGCCGACTACATCCGCGCGCTGGAAGTGGGCCTGCCGCCGACCGGCGGCCTGGGCGTGGGCATCGATCGTCTGGTGATGCTGCTGACCGGTTCGTCCTCGATCCGCGACGTGCTGCTGTTCCCGTACATGCGCCCGGAAAGCGGTGGTTGATGAGCGCGCGGGCTTGAGCGCGCCGGCCGCACCGGCCGCGCCGGCCATTGCGGCCGGCCTGGGCCGCATCGGGCCCAGAGCGCGGCCGCACAACGCGGCCTACACTTCGCCGCGGCCAGCATCGGTTGGCCGTTCCTGCAGGCCGTTTGCGTGTAAACCGTGATGAACGGCGCGCATTGCGGCTCCGGATCAGGTGAACGCCGGCCCAAGCGAAATGTGCCGGGACTTTCGGCGGCTGTCTTGGGCTACGCGGCGGGGTATGCTCCCAGGTCGGCCGCCGCAGGGGGCGGTCTCACTACGGGTACCGGTGTGTGAACGTCGTTATCGTCGATGACCAAACGTCCGCGCGGACGATGCTGCGCCACATCATCGAGGACATCGCGTCCGAGTTGTCCGTGCACGACTTCGGCGAGCCCGAAGCCGCGCTGGCCTGGTGCGAGAGCCACCAACCGGATCTGCTGCTGCTCGACTACCGCATGCCCGGCATCGACGGCCTGGAGTTCGCGCGCCGCTTCCGCCGCCTGCCGATGCACCGCGACATCCCGATCATCCTGGTCACCGTGGTCGGCGACGAGCCGGTGCGCCAGGCCGCGCTGGAAGCCGGGGTCATCGATTTCCTGGTCAAGCCGGTGCGCCCGCGCGAACTGCGCGCGCGCTGCCGCAACCTGCTGCAACTGCGCCAGCAGTCAGAGAACGTCAAGCAACGCGCGCTGTCGCTGGAACAGCGGCTGCTGTCGAGCATGCACGAGGTCGAGGAGCGCGAGCGCGAGACCTTGTCGCGGCTGGCGCGCGCGATCGAATTCCGCGACGCCGGCACCAGCGCCTACCTGGAGCGCATGGCCCACATCGCCGGCCTCATCGCCGAGCAACTGGGCATGTTCGAGGACGAGATCCGGGTCATCGAGATGGCCGCGCCGCTGCACGATATCGGCAAGATCGCCATTCCCGACGCGGTGCTGATGAAGCCCGGCCCGCTGACCGAGGAGGAGACGGCGATCATGCGCCGCCATCCCAAGATCGGCTACGAACTGCTCAGCGGCAGCCAGAACCGCTTCATTCAGGCCGGCGCCCTGATCGCTCTGCGCCATCATGAACGCTACGACGGTTCGGGCTATCCCGACGGCCTGATCGGCGATGAAATTCCGCTGGAAGCGCGCATCGTGGCGGTCGCGGACGTGTTCGATGCTCTCATTTCGCCGCGTCCGTATAAAAAAGCCTGGGACGTGGACGCCGCCTTGGGGTATATGTACGCCCAACGCGGGCGTCTGTTCGATCCGCGCTGCGTGGACGCGCTGATCCGCAGCCGCGCCCGGCTCGACGAAATCTGCCAACGCTATTCGACGAGTTCTACCCGCCCCGGCTTGGAGTAGCCGATGCTCGCCATTCTCGGCAAGGTCAGAAAGCGCCTCTCGCAACGGCCCGACAGCGAGCATGCGCAGAACCTGGTGCGCGTGGTCATCACCGCCTTGTTCATCGCCTACCTGGGTTGGCGCTACCTGGGCCAGGACGTCGGCGACACCTTGCCGGCGACCTGGCTGATCCTGATCGGCGAGCTCACCGTCGCGGTCGGGCTGATGGTCGCCATCGTGATGCGCCCCGGCGTTTCGCACGCGCGGCGCTGGATCGGCATGCTCACCGACTACAGCGCGATGGGCGCGATCATGTGCATCGAAGGCGAGCCGGCCTCGCCGCTGTACGCGGTCTACCTGTGGGTGACCATCGGCAACGGCATGCGCTACGGCAACCGCTATCTGCGCATCGCCACCGCGCTGGCGTCGTTGTCGTTCTTCTGCGTGATCATGATTTCGCCGTACTGGCGCGCCAATCCGTATCTATCGTGGGGGCTGCTGATCGGCCTGACCGCGGTGCCGCTGTATTTCGATTCGCTGCTCAACGCGCTGACCCGCGCGGTCGAGGATGCGCGCCGCGCCAACGAGGCCAAGAGCCGGTTCCTGGCCAACATGAGCCACGAATTCCGCACCCCGCTCAACGGCCTGGCCGGCATGTCCGAGCTGCTGGCGACCACGCGCCTGGACAGCGAGCAGCGCGAGTGCCTCAACACCATCCAGGCCTCCACGCGCAGCCTGCTGTCGCTGGTCGAGGACGTGCTGGACATCTCCGCGATCGAGGCCGGCAAGCTGCGCCTGGATCTGGTCGAGTTCGAGCCGCGCGAGCTGGTCGAAGGCATCGGCCTGATCCTGCAGCCGCAGGCGCGGGCCAAGCAGTTGCGCTACGAATCGCGGATCGCCGACGACGTGCCGCAGAGCTTGCGCGGCGACGTGGTGCATCTGCGCCAGGTGCTGCTGAATCTGGCCGGCAATGCGGTGAAGTTCACCGACGAAGGCTCGGTTCGGCTGGAAGTGATGCTGGCCGGCGATGCCGACAGCGGCGGCCTGCGCCTGCGCTTCACCGTCACCGATACCGGCATCGGCATCCCGGTGGCGGTGCGCAAGCGGTTGTTCGAGGCCTTCGAGCAGGCCGACGTCGGCCTGGCCCGGCGTTACGGCGGCACCGGCCTTGGCACTACCATCGCCAAGGGCCTGACCGAGGCGATGGGCGGCAGCATCGGGTTCGAAAGCACCGAGCAGCGCGGCAGCCGGTTCTGGGTCGAACTGCCGTTCGACAGCGTCGCCGCGCCCGCCGCGGACCCGTACAAGCCCGCGCTCGCCGGCGCCGAGGCCGCGGTCAAGGAAACCCCGGAGAACGTGATCGCGTTTTCCGATCCGTTCCTGCGCCACCGCGCCCGCGTGCGCAGCCTGTCGCTGCTGGTCGCGGACGATCACGAAGCCAACCGCATGGTGATCACCCGCCTGCTGCAGAAAGCCGGCCATCGCGCGATATGCGTGGATGGCGGCGAGGCGGTGCTGGAGGCGTTGGCCAGTTCGGACTACGACGCGGTCATCGTCGATCTGCACATGCCCGGCGTCAGCGGCCTGGACCTGCTGCGCGAGCTGCGGGTGATGGAAGCCGGCAGCGGCGGCCGGCGCACCCCGGTGATTGTGTTCAGCGCCGACGTCACGCCCGAATCGATCCAGGCCTGCGAACGCGCCGGCGCCCGCGCCTTCCTGTCCAAGCCGGTGGCGACCTCGCGCCTGCTAGACACCCTGGCCGACATCGCCTCCAGCGCGCGGGTCAACGGCCCGCTGATCGCGCCGATGACGCGCGCCGCCTCATACGTGAGCGGCGATCAGGTGCTCGATGCGGCGATCCTGGACGAACTGGGTGCGCTCGGCATGGGCGAGGGCTTCGAACGCGAATTCGTCCGCCAGTGCCTGCGCGACGCGGACGCCTGCGTGAGCGCGCTCGGCGTGGCCGGCAGGCAGGGTGATTGGGACCGGGTCCGCGAGCATGCCCACGCGCTCAAGGGCGTGGCCAGCAATCTGGGTTTGGTGCGGCTGGCCTCGGCCAGCGGCGAGTTGATGCACTTGATCGACCAGCAGATGCCGCGCGAATGGCAATCGCGGGTGTCCGGTCTGGGCGAGCGCCTGGCCCAGGGGCGGACGGCGCTCGACTCGCGCGAGCGGTCCCGTCACGCTCGCGACGACAGCGAGCGTTCCCCCTGATTCATCCCCCTGATGCGGCAGCGGCGGCGAGCGCGCGCTCCCGGACTGGCATCAGGCGGCTTCGATTCCCGTGCGGCGCGATTGCGCGCGAACCAGGCGATCCATCGTGCGCAGCGACTTGTCGCCCAGTTGCATCGCGGTATCCACCCAGATCTCGGTGATCTTCATCATCTCCTCCAGGCTCACGCCCTGGGCCAGTTCGCGCACCTGATGCATGGCCGCGCGCGCGTGCGGCACCCGCCGGTTGGCGCGGATCACTTCCTCGACCGCCTGCAGGCCCTGGCCGCGCGGCGCGACCACGTCGACCACGCCCATCGCGTGCAACTCTTCGGCCGTGTACAGATCGCCTTCGAGCATCAGTCGCTCGGCCTGGCGCGGGGCGATGCGCTTGCACAGGAACGAATACGCGCCCATGCCCGGGAACAGGTCGAACAGGACCTCGGGCAGGCCCATCAGCGCGCCGGCTTCGGCGACGATGGTGTGGCAGCTCAGCGCCGCCTCGAAGCCGCCGCCGAGCGCGTTGCCCTGGACCAGGGCGATGGAGTGCACGCCCGCGCCGAGGCCGGCGTGGAAGGCGTGCACGCCGCGCACGCACTGGCGCGCGTAGTCGAGCAGGCCGTCGCGGTCGCGTTCGCGGATCAGCCGGCAGAACAGCTCCAGATCGCCGCCGAGATTGAACACGTCGTGATCCGAGGCCAGGACCACGTGGGCGAGGCCGTCGCGGTCGCCCTGGCGCATCCGTTCGCCGAGATGACGCTGGTAAGACAGGATGTCGTCGATCAACGACGGCGTGAAGCACGCGCGTCCGGGCGCGCGCGCCAGGTTCGCGTGCATGTGGCACCAGTACACGTCCCGATCGAACTCTTCGACGATGCGCAGAGTGCGGCCGGAATGCGGGCGAGGAAAGGGTTGTACGACGGACATGGCGGTATCTCCGGTAAGAGCCGTCCCGCCGGCCGCATCAGGACGGCTTGTGTGTGGTGGTGGGCTGCGTCCGGGACCGAGGATTCTATGCACCTAAAATGAAGCCCCCGCAAGGAGGAGATCCGTGCGGGGGCTTGGAGGCGTCGATCCGGAGCCAAAAGGTTCCGGCCAGGCGCGGATTCAGTGTCCGGTCGGCGGCGCGTCGCGCAACTCCCGGCGCAGGATCTTGCCGACGTTGGTCTTGGGCAGTTCCTTGCGGAATTCGACGAACTTGGGGTGTTTGTAGCCGGTCAGGTTGGCGCGCGCATGGGCCTTGACCTCCTCGGCGGTGAGCGCGGGGTCCTTCTTGACGATGACCACCTTGACCGCCTCGCCGGACTTGTCGTCGGGCACGCCGACCGCGGCGACTTCCAGCACCCCGGGCATCATCGCGATGACGTCCTCGATCTCGTTGGGATACACGTTGAAGCCCGAGACCAGGATCATGTCCTTCTTGCGATCGACGATGTAGAAAAAGCCTTTCTCGTCCATCTTGGCCATGTCGCCGGTGTGCAGCCAGCCGTCCTCGTCGATGACCTTGGCGGTCTCCTCCGGCTTCTGCCAGTACCCCTTCATCACCTGCGGGCCCTTGATGCACAGCTCGCCGACTTCGCCCATCGCCAGGATGCGGCCTTCCTCGTCCTTGACGCAGGCGTCGGTGGAGGAGATCGGCAGGCCGATCGCGCCGTTGTACTCGGGCAGGTCCATCGGGTTGATGCACGCCGCCGGCGAGGTTTCGGTCAGGCCATAGGCCTCGATCAGGGTGATGCCGGTGACCTGCTTCCAGCGCTCGGCGACCGAGCGCTGCACGGCCATGCCGCCGCCCAGGGTCAGGTGCAGCTTGGAGAAATCGACCTCGGAAAAACCCGGTGTGTTGAGCAGGCCGTTGAACAGCGTGTTGACGCCGGTGATCGCGGTGAACGGGGTGTTCTTGAGCTCCTTCACGAACGCCGGCATGTCGCGCGGGTTGGTGATCATGTGGTTGAGCCCGCCGAACTTCATGAAGACCAGGCCGTTCGCCGTCAACGCGAAGATGTGGTACAGCGGCAGCGCGGTGATGATGATTTCCTCGCCCAGCTTGGCGTTGGCGCCGACCCAGGCCGCCGCCTGCTGCATGTTCGCCACCAGGTTGCGGTGCGTGAGCATCGCGCCCTTGGCCACGCCGGTGGTGCCGCCGGTGTACTGCAGGAAGGCGATGTCGCCCGGCGCGATCTCGATCTCGGGCAGCTTGTGCATCTGCCCCAGGGTGAGCGTGTCGTGGAACCGCACCGCGCCCGGGATGTCGTAGTCGGGCACCATCTTTTTCACGTACTTCAGCACGAAGTTCATGATCGGGCCCTTGAGCCCGCCGATCATGTCGCCCAGGCCGGTGGCGATGACCTTCACGTCGGTGCCGGCGACCACGTCCTGCACGGTCTTGCCGAAGTTGTCGAGCACGAAGATCACCTTCGCGCCGGAGTCCTCGAGCTGGTGCTTGAGCTCGCGCGGGGTGTACATCGGATTGGTGTTGACCACGGTCAGGCCGGCGCGCAGCACGCCGAAGGTCGCGATCGGGTACTGCAGGCAGTTGGGCATCATGATCGCGACGCGATCGCCCTTCTTGAGCTTGAGCTCGCCGAGCAGGTAGGCGGCGAACTGGGCGCTGAGGCGGTCGATGTCCGCGTAGGTCAGCTGCTTGCCGAAATTGGAGAAAGCGGGACGGTCGCGGTAATTCTCGATCGCGTTTTCCAGCACCGATACCACGGAAGGAAACTCCTCCACGTCGATCTGCGCCGGCACGCCTTGCGGATAGTGGGCAAGCCACGGACGTTCGGAACTCATCGCGATCCCCTCGTTAATCGCTAGTCGATTCTGATCGTAGGCCCCGCTGTGTGCGCCGGCGTACGGTGTTTTCTCGATTGGAGCATAGGCTCTACTGGCTGGCAAGGCGGCGCCCGCCGGCGCAGTCCCGGCGTTGTCCGCGGCACCTGGAACCTGTCAGGATCGCGCAGCCGCGACCGAGTCGAACGATCGTGCGATTACCCGACGCCTTCCACGGAGAACACCCGCGATGACCCACGCACAGCGCTTCGCCGACACCGGTCGGCCCGGGCTTGGACGCCGCGCGAACCCGGCGAAAGTTCGCCGTGTGGGCGGGCCGGGCGGGCGCGGCCGGGCGGGGAGGGGCGCGGTCGCCGCCCGCGCCTTGCGCGCGATGTGGCTGCCGGCGTTGCTGGCGCTGCTCGCCGCTTGCGGCCCGGGCGCGCCGCCGGAGCAGCGCCTGCGCGCGGCGATGGAGCAATTGCAGGGCGCGATCGAAAAACGCGACGCCTCGGCGATCGATGCGCAATTGTCGAAAGACTTCGTCGGCCCCGACGGGCTGGATCGCGCCAGCGCGCGGCGGCTGGCCGCGGCGAGTTTTCTGCGTTACCGCGCTGTCGGGATCAAGATCGTCGGCCTCGATGTGAATCTGCAACCGGGCCACGCCACGGTGCGTTTCAACGCGGCGCTCAGCGGCGGCTCGGGCCAGGTGCTGCCGGATGCGGCGCAGTTGTACGAAGTGCAGACCGGCTGGCGCGAAGAGGATGGCGAGTGGCGGATGACTTCGGCGCAGTGGACGCCGCGGTTGTAGCGCGGTTGTAGCGCGGGTTCGGCGTGGTGGCGATCGAGCGATGATGCATCGCTAACTGTCCTTCTCCCGCTTGCGGGAGAAGGTGCCCGATAGAGCCTGCCCCCGCGAAGGCGGGGGGCGGATGAGGGCACGAGGTGAGGTGACTGTTCGGAATCACGGCGGGCCCTCACCCCAACCCTCTCCCGCAAGTGGGAGAGGGAGCAAGCCGGACTTAGGCGACGTTCTTCGCCGCAAGAGGTGCTTGTGCGGAATCACGGCCGGCCCTCACCCCAACCCACCCCGGCCCAAACGCATAGCGTTTGGGCGTTCGTGGACGCGCGAGCCAGTGGCTCGCAAGCAGCGCCCACTCACCCCGCAAGCGGGAGAGGGAGAGGGAGCAAGCCGGACTTAGGCGACGTTCTTCGCCGCAAGAGGTGCCTGTGCGGAATCACGGCCCTCACCCCAACCCACCCCGGCCCAAACGCATAGCGTTTGGGCGTTCGTGGACGCGCGAGCCAGTGGCTCGCAAGCAGCGCCCACTCACCCCGCAAGCGGGAGAGGGAGAGGGAGCAAGCCGGACTTAGGCGACCTTCTTCGCCGCAAGAGGTGCCTGTGCGGAATCACGGCCGGCCCTCACCCCAACCCACCCCGGCCCAAACGCATAGCGTTTGGGCGTTCGTGGACGCGCCAGCCAGTGGCTCGCAAGCAGCGCCCACTCACCCCGCAAGCGGGAGAGGGAGCGGGAGAGGAAGCAAGCCGGACTTAGGCGACCTTCTTCGCCGCAAGTTGCCTAAGCACGTAATGCAAAATCCCGCCATGCCGGAAGTACTCGACTTCCTTCGGCGTCAGCAGCAACACCTTCACCTCGAACGTCCGCTCGCTGCCGTCGGCCTTCCTGGCCACGACGGTCGCGGTCTTGGCCTTGCCGTCCTCCAGGCCGATCACGTCGATGACTTCCGAGCCGTCCAGCCCATGGCTCTGCGCGTTCTCGCCATCCTTGAACTGCAAGGGCAGCACGCCCATGCCGACCAGGTTGGAGCGGTGGATGCGCTCGAAGCTTTCCGCGATCACCGCCTTGACGCCCAACAGGTTGGTGCCCTTGGCCGCCCAGTCGCGCGAGGAGCCGGTGCCGTATTCCTTGCCGGCGAACACCACCAGCGGCACGCCGTCGGCCTTGTAATTCATCGCCGCGTCGTAGATCGCCAGCTTCTCGCCCTGGCCGCCGTGCTTGCCGAAATACAGCGTGTTGCCGCCTTCTTCGCCGCCGAACATCAGGTTCTTGATGCGGATGTTGGCGAAGGTGCCGCGTACCATCACATCGTCGTTGCCGCGACGGCTGCCGTAGCTGTTGAAGTCGGCCGGCTGCACGCCGCGCTCCTGCAGGAAACGGCCCGCCGGCGAATCCTTCTTGATGTTGCCGGCCGGCGAGATGTGATCGGTGGTGATCGAATCGCCGAACAGGCCCATCACCCGCGCGCCGTGCACGTCGTCGATGCTGCCCACGTCCATGGTCATGCCGTCGAAGTAGGGCGGGTTCTTGATGTAGGTCGAGGACGAATCCCACTGGAACGATTCGCCGTCGGGCGATTCGATCTGGTTCCAGCGCGTGTCGCCCTTGAACACGTCGGCGTAGTTCTGCGCGAACAGCTCCGGGCCGACGGTCGCGGCGATCATGTCGCCGATTTCCTTGTTCGTAGGCCAGATGTCGCGCAGGTACACGTCCTTGCCGTCGCTGCTCTTGCCGATCGGGTCGTGGGTGAGGTCGATGTTGACCGTGCCGGCGATGGCATAGGCGACCACCAGCGGCGGCGAGGCCAGGTAGTTGGCTTTGACTTCCGGATGCACGCGGCCTTCGAAGTTGCGGTTGCCCGATAGCACCGAGGCCACCACCAGTTCGTGTTCGGCGATGCCCTTAGACACTTCGTCCGGGAGCGGGCCGGAGTTGCCGATGCAGGTGGTGCAGCCGTAACCGACCACGTAGAAGCCGAGCTTTTCCAGTTCGGCCAGCACGCCGGCTTTCTTCAGGTAATCGGTGACCACCAGCGAGCCCGGGCCGAGCGAGGTCTTGACCCAGGGCTTGGACTTCAACCCCAGCTTCGCCGCGTTGCGCGCGAGCAGGCCGGCGCCGAGCATCACCGCCGGGTTGGAGGTGTTGGTGCACGAGGTGATCGCGGCGATCACCACCGAGCCGTCGGACAATTCGGCGTCCTGATCCTTGATGCGGATCTTCGATACCGGCTTGGCGGCCAGTTGCTGCGCCTGCGGCTGGTCGCCGCCTTCGCCTTTGAGTTCCTCTATCGCGCAGCCGACCCTGGACTTGCGGTTGGCGACCAGCGGGCCGAGGTTTTCCTGGAAATTGGTGTGCACGTTTTCCAGCAGCACGCGGTCCTGCGGGCGCTTGGGGCCGGCCATCGACGGACGCACGTCGCCCAGGTCGAGTTCGAGCGTGGCCGAGTAGGTCGCATGCGGCTGGTCGGGTTCGTGCCACAGGCCCTGGGCCTTGGCATAGGCTTCGACCAGGGCGATCTGTTCTTCCGAGCGGCCCGACAGGCGCAGGTAGGTGACCGACTCGGCGTCGATCGGGAAGATGCCGCAGGTCGCGCCGTATTCCGGCGCCATATTGGCGATGGTGGCGCGATCGGCCAGCGGCAGGTGCTGCAGGCCGTCGCCGAAGAATTCCACGAACTTGCCGACCACGCCGTGCTTGCGCAGCATCTGGGTCACGGTCAGGACCAGGTCGGTCGCGGTCGCGCCTTCGGGCAGCTGGCCGCTGAGTTTGAAACCGACCACCTGCGGAATCAGCATGGAGGAGGGCTGGCCCAGCATCGCGGCCTCGGCCTCGATGCCGCCCACGCCCCAGCCGAGCACGCCGATGCCGTTGATCATGGTGGTGTGGCTGTCGGTGCCGAACACGGTGTCGGGGAACGCCAGCAAGTCGCCATCGACCTCGCGGCCCATGACCACGCGCGCCAGGTTCTCCAGGTTCACCTGATGGACGATGCCGGTGTTGGGCGGCACCACCTTGAAATTCTCGAACGACTTCTGGCCCCAGCGCAGGAAGCTGTAGCGTTCCTTGTTGCGCTGGAATTCGATCTTGCCGTTGAGGTCCAGCGCTTCCGGGCTGCCGAACACATCGACCTGGACCGAGTGGTCGATGACCAGCTCGGACGGGATCAGCGGATTGATCTGGCGGGCGTTGCCGCCGAGCTTGCCGACCGCATCGCGCATCGCCGCCAGATCGACCACGCAGGGCACGCCGGTGAAGTCCTGCAGGACCACGCGCGCGGGCATGAAAGCGATTTCCTGGTCGGGCTCTTTTTTCGCGTCCCATTGCGCGACCGCTTCGATGTGTTCCTTGCCGACCGTCATGCCGCCGTCTTCGTGGCGCAGCAGGTTCTCCAGCAGGACTTTCATCGAATAGGGCAGGCGGGCGATGTCGTAGCGCTCGCCCAGCGCCGGCAGGCTGAAATAGGTGTAGTCGCGGCCGTTGACGGACAACTGGCGGCGGGTGGAAAACGAGTCGCTCATGCGATGAACTCCTGTGGAGGTGCTGGCGCGCGCCTCGCACCGGGCGAAGCGCTGCTTGCGGGGGACCGGGCGGCGCGGTGCGCAGCGGGTCGGTGAGCCGGATTATCCACCACTTGATGCTGCGCGACTGTGCACGGCGCGTCGACGATGCCCGCGGCGCCGGCCGCGCCGGCGTCATTTCGCCCGGCCCTGCCAGGTTGTTTTCAGCATTTGCAGGAATTGTTCCGCCGCCGCGGACAACACAGCGTTGCGCCGGCGGACGATCCCGATGGTGCGCGAGACCACCGGGTGCTGGAGCGGGCGGGTGACCAGGATGGGATGCTCCTGCTGCGGCGTCGCCATCCGCGGCAACACCGAAATGCCGACGCCGGCCTCGACCATGCCCAGCGAAGTCGACAGGTGCGTGACTTCGAAAAACCAACTGAGCTTGAGGTTCTCGCGCGCGAGGGCGCCGTCGAGCAGGATGCGGTTGCCGCTGGTGCGGTGCACGGTGATCAGGCGATGGCTGGACAGGTCGTTCCAGGTCACCTTGCGCTTGAGCGCGAGCGGGTGATCGCGCCGGCAGGCCAGCACGAAGGGATCTTCGACCAACACGTCGAAATTCAGTTCCGGATCGGACGCGCCCATGAAGTTGATGCCGAACTCGACCTCACCGCGTTCCACCGCTTGCAAGCCTTCGGTGGCGGACAGGTCGAGGATGCGGAAGCGCACGTTGGGGTGTTCCTCGTGAAAACGCGCGATCACGCTGGGCAGGAAATAAAACGCGGCGGTAGGCAGGCAGGCGATGGTGACCTGGCTGCCGCGGCCGTCGTCGATGCCGCGCGCGGCGAACAACGAGCCGTCGAACTCTTCGAGCATGCGCCGCACCAACGGCAGCAGGTTCTGCCCGACTGCCGTGAGCGAGACGCTGCGCGTGGTGCGTTCCAGTAAAGGCGCGCCCACCGCTTCTTCCAGCTTCTGGATGCGCCGGCTCAAGGCCGGCTGCGAGACGTGCAGGGCTTCGGCGGCGCGATGGAAGCTGCGGGTCTCGCTGACGGTGAGAAAAGCGCGCAGATCGAGGATTTCGCAATTGATGCTCATATCGGATCAATCTTCCAAAAAATAGCATTTCACAGATAAATTCCGGCGTGACAGGATCGCATCACTGGATCTAATTGATCCGATATTGGTATCAATCCGTGGGCCCGATGTCCAGCGACCTGCTAAGCGTGCCGTGCGTCCTGATGCGGGGCGGAACCTCCAAGGGTCCGTTCTTCCTGGCCGAAGATCTGCCGGCCGACCCGGCCTTGCGCGACGCCCTCCTGATCGATGTGATGGGCGCCGGGCATCCGCTGCAGATCGACGGCATCGGCGGCGGCAATCCCTTGTCGAGCAAAGTCGCCATCGTCGACCGCGCCTCGCGCGCCGACGCCGACGTGGACTATCTGTTCGCTCAGGTACGGGTCGATCAGCGGGTGGTCGACACCACCCCCAACTGCGGAAACATGCTCGCCGCGGTGGCGCCGTTCGCGATCGAGGCCGGGCTGGTCGCAGCGCGGCATCCGCAGACGCAGGTGCGCATCCACAACGTCAACACCGGCAAGGTCGTCATCGCCACGGTGCAGACGCCGGACGGCCGGGTGAAGTACCGCGGCGATACCGCCATCGCTGGTGCGCCGGGCACCGGCAGTCCGATCCCGCTGACCTTTCTCGATGCGGCGGGCGCCCGCACTGGGCGCCTGCTGCCCACCGGGCGCGCCAGCGAGCGCATTGACGGCATCGAGGTGAGTTGCATCGACTACGCCATACCGATGGTGTTGTTGCCCGCCCAGGCGCTGGGCCTGCGCGGCGACGAAGCGCCGGCGCAACTGGATGCCGATGCGGCGCTGTTGCAGCGCCTGGAGAAGATGCGCATCGAAGCCGGCCACCGCATGGGCATCGCCGATGCCGCCGAGCGCGTCATTCCCAAGCCGGTGCTGCTCTCGCCGCCGATGCATGGCGGCACGCTTCAGGTGCGTTATTTCATGCCGCAGCGCTGCCACGGCGCGCTGGCGATCACCGGTGCGGTCGGCATCGCCACGGCCTGCGCCACCGAAGGGACTGTGGCGCGATCGATCCTGGGCGAGCACGATCTCGCCAAGCCGATCAGGCTTGAGCATCCCAGCGGCACCCTGGAGGTGAGGCTCGAGCGTGCCGCGGCTGACGATGCCATCGTCGCCAGCGTGGTGCGCACCGCGCGGCGCCTGTTGGAAGGACGCGTGTTCACCTCGCTGCTGCCCGGCTCCGGCACCGCGAGCGCATGGACATCGGCAGCGTGAATGGATAACAAGACAGAGTGGGGCCTTCAGACGGGCCTTTGAAGTAGAAGTACACGACATCCTGGGAGGGATCGATGTTCAGCAGGAAATTTATCGCCGCAGCCGCCACCGTCCTGGTGGCGGCGGCCGCGGCGCTCGCCGGTTGCGGCCAAGGCGACATCGTCGGCAGCGAACGTAGGCCGGTGCGCATCAGCGTGGGGTCTTACAACCTCAACAATCTGCCGTTCTTCGTCGCAGACGCCAACGGCTATTTCGTCGAGGCCGGCGTGCACGTGCGCACCGAGAACTTTGCGCAAGGCGGGTCGAAGGTGTTGCAGGCGCTGGTGGCCGGTTCCACCGACGTGGCCGTGGGGTTCTACGACCACACCATCCAAATGCAAGCAAAACATAAAGAGGTCTCCGCCTTCGTGCTGCTGTCGCGTAATTCCGGGCTGGTGCTGGCCGGGCGCAACGACACGCGCTTCGACCCGAAACAGCCGCAGTCCATTGGCGGCCTCAAGATCGGCATCACCGCGCCGGGGTCTTCGTCGGATTTCTTCGTGCGCCATTTCCTCTCGCGCCACGGCATCGACGAAAACGCGGTGTCGATCATCGGTGTGGGCTCGGGCGCGGCCGCGGTCGCGGCGCTGCAGCAGGGTAAGGTCGATCTGCTGGTGAACTACGACCCGGCGGCGACGCTGATCGAAGCCCGCGGCATCGGCCGGATCCTGATCGACGCGCGCAGCGACGAAGGCGCGCGCGCGGTCTACGGCGGCCTGTATCCGACCTCGGTGCTGTACGCGCAGAGCGGGTTCCTGCAAGAGCATCCGCAGGTGGCCGAGCGCATCGCGCGCGCCCAGCTGAAGGCGCTGCGCTTCATCGAGAGCACGCCGCCCGATCAGATCGTGGCGGCGCTGCCGGATCGCTACGTCTCCGGCGACCGCGCCGCTTACGCCCAGGCCGTGGCCCGAGCCAAGGCGATCTTCTCGCGCGACGGCCGTTTCGTAGCGGCGGATCTGCAAACGCCGCTGGCGGTCTTGCGCGAGTTCGATCGCAGCGTCGCCGGCGCCAAGATCGACCTGGACAAGACCTACACCAACCGCTTCGTCGACGACGCGCTCGCCGCGTCGTCGCGCTGACCGAGGGGAGGGCGCCTCATGGCCACCACCGCCTCAGTGCGGCAACTTCACGATGCCCCGGCCGGCGCCGACGCCGACACCCTGGTGGCGATCGAGCGCGTCACGATGTCCTTCGGCGACTTCACCGCAGTGCGCGACGTCGATATCCAGGTCGGCGACGGCGAATTCCTCGCCATCGTCGGCCCGACCGGCTGCGGCAAAAGCACCATCCTCAACGCGGTGGCCGGGCTGCTGACGCCGGCCCAGGGCCGGATCGCGATCGACGGCAAGCCGGTGAAGGGCGTGCAGGAGAGCGTGGGTTACTTATTCCAGCAGGACGCGCTGCTGCCGTGGAAGACCGCGCTGCAGAACGTCGAGCTCGGGCTGCGCTTTCGCGGCGTGGCGGCGGCCGAGCGCGAGGAGAAGGCGCGCCGTTGGCTGGCCAAGGTCGGGCTCGCCGGGTTCGAGGCGCGCTATCCGCACCAGTTGTCCGGCGGCCAGCGAAAACGCGTGCAGATGGCGCAGGCCTTGATCGTGGAACCCAAGGTGATCCTGATGGACGAGCCGTTCTCGGCCTTGGACATCCACACCCGGCACCTGATGCAGAACGAGTTGCTACGGTTGTGGCAGGAGCAGCGCCGCTCGGTGATGTTGATCACCCACGATCTGGAAGAGGCGATCGCCCTGGGCGACCGTGTGGTCGTGCTGTCGGCCGGCCCGTCCAGCCGCGTGGTGGAGAGTTTCCGCGTTCCGCTGGATCGACCGCGCAATGTCGCGGAAATCAAGCTCGACCCGTGTTTCATCGATCTGTATCGCGACATCTGGGCCTGCCTGCGCGGCGAAGTGGAGAAGACCTATGCGCAACAACGTGACTGACCGCGTCTTGCAATTGTTGCTGGTCGTGGTGCTGTTCGGCGGCTGGCAGGCCGGCGTGTCGGCGCGGTTGATCGACCCGTTCTTCTTTCCGGCGCCGATGGCGATCGCGCGGCAGGCCTGGGATTGGCTGTCCGATCCGGGGTTCTACCAGCATGTCGCGATCACCCTGGCGGAAACCGGGCTGGGCTATGTGATCGGCACCACGCTCGGCGTGGCCGGCGGCGTGTGGCTGGGCCTGAGCCGGCGTTCGGCGCGCATCCTCGATCCCTTCATCAAGGGCTTCAACGCGATTCCGCGCGTCGTGCTGGCGCCAATTTTCGTGCTGTGGCTGGGGTTGGGGCTGTGGTCGAAGGTGGCCCTGGCGGTGACGCTGGTGTTCTTCACTACCTTCTTCAACGCGATGCAGGGCGTGCGCGAGGTCAATCCGACGGTGCTTGCCAACGCGCGCATCCTCGGCGCCGGTCGCGGCGATCTGCTGCGCCATGTGTATTTCCCGGCCGCGGCGAGCTGGATCCTGTCCTCGCTGCGCACCTCGGTCGGCTTCGCCGTGGTCGGCGCGATCATCGGCGAATACCTGGGCGCTTCGGCGGGCCTGGGGTATCTGATCGCCCAGGCCGAGGGCAACTTCAACGCCGTCGGCGTCTTCGCCGGCATCGCGATCCTGGCCGTGTTCGTGCTGCTGATCGATGCCTTGCTCGACATCGCCGAGAACCGCCTGATCTCGTGGCGCCCGAACGCGGCGCGCGAAAACGCCTGACGCCAGCGCCTGGTCCGTCGCGGCATCGCGCCGCGACCGGCATCCACCTGCCTTAGCCGCGGATCCTCGTCCGCACGAATCCTGGCGCGCTGCGCCAGCGGCGCCCTGCTGCCTGGAGAACCCCGTGACGAATCGTTTTCGCCTGCATCCGATCGCGCTGGCAATGCTTATCGGCGCCGCCGGCGGCATCGGCGAGGCCGTCGCGCAGACGCCCGACGCCGCCGAACTGCTGCGGCTGGTGCAGGCGCAAGCGGCCAGGATCGAGCGCCTGGAGCGGCGCCTGGCCGCGGTGGAGGCCGGTTCCGCGACGGCCGATGCGCCGGCGCCAGCACCCGAAGACGCCAGCCTGGCCGCGCGCCTGGACAAGCTCGAACAGGCCCAGGCCAGGCAACCGGCGGTGAACTGGTTCAAGGGTGCCCCGCAGTTCACCAGCGCCGACGGCCGCAGCGTGTTCCGGCCGCGTGGCCGCGTGTTCCTGGACGCGTCCAGCACCGGCGGCTCCGGCTTCGCGAACCGCAACCTCAGCGGCACCGAAGTGCGCTCGCTGCGCCTGGGCGCCGAGGGGGCGTACGGCCGCATCGGCTGGAACCTGGAAGGCGACTTCGCCGACAACGGCGTGAGTTGGAAGTCCGCCTACGCCAGCTTCGCCCACACGTTGTTCGGCCAGAAGTCCGAATTGACCGTCGGCAACCGGCTCAACGACCGCGGCATCGACGGTTCCAGCAGCACCTCCAATACGCCGTTCCAGGAGCGCAACGTGGTCGGGACGCTGGTGTTGCCGCAGCGCGGCCTGTTCGGCGTGGGGCTGACCGAGCGCGTCTTCGGCCGCGGTTGGCATGCCAGCCTTTCGGTGGCGGGGAACGATCTGGACAATGCCGGCGACGGCAACGACAGTCTGACCTGGGCCGCGCGCGCGCACTGGAATCCGCTCAAACGCGAGCGCGCGATCGTGCATTTGGGCGCCTGGGCTTTTTACGAGGACATCGGCGCGGACTCGGCCGGGGTGGTGCGCGCTTCGGCGATCGGCGGCCACTTCAACGATGAGGTCAAGCTCGCGCCGGGCAGCGTGGCTGGCGCCGAAAGCGGGCGTGGGCATGGCCTGGAACTGGCGACGGTCGCCGGCCCGTTCTGGGGTTCGGGCGAATGGGGCCGACGCCGGATCGAGGGGCTGGATCGCCGCGGCGCCTACACGGCCGGGTACGACGCTTACGCCGTCTCGGCCGGCTGGTTCCTGAGCGGCGGCGCGCCGGCCTACGCGGCCGACACCGGCACCTGGGGGCGGGTCAAGGTCGAGCGCCCGGTCACCGCCGGCGGACGCGGCGCATGGGAATTGAAGGCCCGCTACGAGAACGCGGATTTCCGCGACCTGCCCGGAGGCGGCGCCGGACATGCCTGGACCTTCGGCGCTAACTGGTACTTGAACGACTACAGCCGGGTCATGCTCGATCTGGTGCGGTGGCAAACCGACAACCGCAGCGGCAAGTACCTCGCCGCCGACCAGGGATACACGCTAAATACCCGTCTGCAATTGGTTTTTTGACGCAATGGCCGCTGGGCAGGGCCGCCGCGCCGACGGCCGGGGCCGTGGTCGGTATGCGGAATCAAGTATGTATAATAAGTACATACCCTGCGGAGCCCGCCCATGGAAGCGACCGTCGCCGAACGAGGCCAGATCACCCTGCCCAAGGCGGTGCGCGACGCGCTCGGCCTGACCAAGGGCACGCTGCTCAAGGTCGAGCTGGACGGCAGCCGCATCATCCTGCGCAAGAGCGTGGACGATGCCATCTCCAAGGCGCGCGGCAAGTTCGCCCTGGACGGCTTCGAGTCCGGCGAAGACGCCGCGCGCGCGATGCGCGAGGAGGAATGAGCCGGTGATCGCGGTCGATTCGCCGGTCTTGATCGAACTGCTGAGCGACGGCCCGCAGGCCGACGCGGTCGAATCCTGCCTGCGCCAGAGCCTGGTCGGCGGCAGGGTCGTGGTCTGCGACGTCAGCCTGGCCGAAATCTGCGCGGCGCTGCGCGGCGGCGCGCAAGCGCAGGAGGCGCTGGAGGAAATGGGCATCCATTTCAGCGCGCTGGAAGCCAAGTCGGCGTTGCGCGCCGGCGAGATGCATCGCCGCCATCGCCAGCGTGGCGACCGCTCGCGCGGCTTCGGCGGGTTTCTGATCGGCGCCCACGCGCTGCTGCAATGCGACGGCCTGATCACCTGGAACGACACGTTTTATCGCGACTACTTCAAGGGCCTGAAGCTGATCGTGCCGCAAGCCTGAGCCCGTGCCGCGCCCGAGCGCCCAACCCCATCCGATCGCGCCACCTTACGTTTTCAAGCGCCTTCACCACCCAGATTCACGCGGAGAATTGTTTATGTTGGAAGCCTATCGCCACCACGTTGCCGAGCGCGCCGCGCTGGGCATTCCGCCGCTGCCGTTGACCGCTCAGCAGACCGCCGAAGTCATCGAGCTGCTCAAAGCGCCGCCGGCCGGAGAGGATGCGTTCCTGCTCGAGCTGATCACCTACCGCGTGCCGGCCGGCGTCGATGACGCCGCCAAGGTCAAGGCCTCGTACCTGGCCGCGCTGGCCCTGGGCAGCGAAAAGAACCCGCTGATCAGCCGCGAACGCGCCACCGAACTGCTCGGCACCATGCTCGGCGGCTACAACATCCTGCCGCTGGTCGAGCTGCTCGACGACGCGCAGGTCGCGCCGATCGCCGCGGACGCCCTGAAGAAGACCCTGCTGGTGTTCGACGCCTTCCACGACGTGCAGGAAAAGGCCGAGCAAGGCAACGCCCACGCCCGCGGCGTGTTGCAAAGCTGGGCCGACGCGGAGTGGTTCACCAGCCGCCCGGAAGTGCCCGAAAGCCTGACCGTAACCGTGTTCAAGGTGACCGGCGAAACCAACACCGACGACCTCTCGCCCGCGCCCGACGCGACCACGCGTCCGGACATCCCGCTGCACGCGCTGGCGATGCTCAAGAACGCGCGCGACGGCATCGTGCCGGAAGAAGACGGCAAGCGCGGCCCGATCGCCTTCATCGAATCGCTGAAGGACAAGGGCCATCTGGTCGCCTACGTCGGCGACGTGGTCGGCACCGGCTCCAGCCGCAAGTCCGCGACCAATTCGGTGCTGTGGTTCACCGGCGAAGACATCCCCTTCATCCCGAACAAGCGCTTCGGCGGCGTGTGCCTGGGTTCGAAGATCGCGCCGATCTTCTACAACACCATGGAAGACGCCGGCGCTCTGCCGATCGAACTCGACGTGTCGCAGATGAACATGGGCGACGTGATCGAGCTGCGTCCCTACGAGGGCAAGGCGTTCAAGAACGGCGAGTTGATCGCGCAGTTCGCTCTGAAGTCCGACGTGCTGCTGGACGAAGTCCGCGCCGGCGGCCGCATTCCGCTGATCGTCGGCCGCGGCCTCACCGCCAAGGCGCGTGAAGCGCTGGGCCTGCCGACCTCGACCCTGTTCCGCCTGCCGACCAACCCGGCCGACACCGGCAAGGGGTATTCGCTGGCGCAGAAGATGGTCGGCCGCGCCTGCGGTCTGCCGGAAGTCGGCGGCGTGCAGCCGGGCATCCGTCCGGGCACCTACTGCGAGCCGAAGATGACCTCGGTGGGTTCGCAGGACACCACCGGTCCGATGACCCGCGACGAACTGAAGGACCTGGCCTGCCTGGGCTTCTCCGCCGACCTGGTGATGCAGTCGTTCTGCCACACCGCCGCGTATCCGAAGCCGGTCGACGTCAAGACCCATCACGATCTGCCGGCCTTCATCAGCAACCGCGGCGGCATCTCGCTGCGTCCGGGCGACGGCGTGATCCACTCGTGGCTCAACCGCATGCTGATGCCCGACACCGTCGGCACCGGCGGCGACTCGCACACCCGTTTCCCGGTCGGCATCTCGTTCCCGGCCGGCTCCGGCCTGGTGGCGTTCGCCGCCGCCACCGGCGTCATGCCGCTGGACATGCCCGAGTCGGTGCTGGTGCGCTTCAGCGGCGAAATGCAGCCCGGCGTGACCCTGCGCGATCTGGTCAACGCGATCCCGCTGGCCGCGATCAACAGCGGCCTGCTCACCGTCGCCAAGCAGGGCAAGAAGAACATCTTCTCCGGCCGCATCCTGGAAATCGAAGGCCTGCCGCAGCTCAAGGTCGAACAGGCCTTCGAACTGTCCGACGCCTCGGCTGAGCGTTCCGCCGCCGGCTGCACGGTCAAGCTCGATGCCGAACCGATCATCGAGTACCTGACCAGCAACATCACCCTGCTCAAGTGGATGATCGCGGAAGGCTACGCCGACCCGCGTTCGCTGCAGCGCCGGATCAAGGCGATGGAAGGCTGGCTGGCCAACCCGCAGTTGCTGGAAGGCGACGCCGATGCCGAGTACGCCGCGGTCATCGACATCGATCTGAACCAGATCGTCGAGCCGATCGTGGCCTGCCCGAACGATCCGGACGACGTGAAGACCCTGTCGGCGGTGTCCGGCGCGGTCATCGACGAAGTCTTCATCGGTTCGTGCATGACCAACATCGGCCACTTCCGCGCCGCCGCCAGGCTGCTGGAAGGCAAGCGCGACATCCCGACCCGTCTGTGGGTGGCGCCGCCGACCAAGATGGACGCGTCCGAGCTGACCAAGGAAGGCCACTACGGCACCTTCGGCACTGCCGGCGCGCGCATGGAAATGCCGGGCTGCTCGCTGTGCATGGGCAACCAGGCGCAGGCGCGCGAGGGCGCGACCGTGTTCTCGACCTCGACCCGCAACTTCCCGAACCGTCTGGGCCGCAACACCAACGTCTACCTGGGTTCGGCCGAGCTGGCCGCGATCTGCTCGCGCCTGGGCCGCATCCCGACCCGCGAGGAGTACATGGCGGACGTGGGCGTGCTCAAGGCCGACGGCGACAAGATCTACCGCTACATGAACTTCGATCAGATCGAAGACTACAAGCAGGTCGCCGACACCGTCGCCGCGGCCTGATCGCTTAGTTGGAGCGCGTCCGGGCCACCGTCGCGTCTGCCGGATGCAAGCTATGGACGGGTACGTCGGGCGATATCCCGGCGTACCCGTTTTTCTTTGGACAGGACCCATAAGGACATTGGACATGACCCGATCGCTCTACCGCCTCGCCACGCCCGCGCTGCTGGCGATGGCCTTCGCCTCGCCGCTGGCGGCCGTCGCCGCCGACGACGCGCCGTACCAGGACAAGGCCGAACTCCAGGCCGAACTGACCAAGGTGCTGACCTGTCAGGCGACCCGCGCCGAGTACATGCGCTTTGCCAGCGCCCTGACCGACGTCTACTACGACAAGCCGGCGCAACCGGCGTTGGCGGGGTGGAAGAAGGCCGAGGACGCGAACGCATTCGTCGCCATGATCGACATGCCCGAGCCGGTAACGGTGTATGGTCACAAGAGCCGGCAGCTGATGCTGGCGGGCCAGGGCATGCTGGCGGTAGTGGACGGCGATCATGCCGACGCGCTGGCGAAGCAGCTCAAGCTCGGCGCCAGCGGCGAACCGCTGGCCGGCCACATCCGCGTTCGCGACGTGCGCACCGAGGCCCTGGGCGACGGCGTCGAAGCCAAGATCGTGCAGACGGTCAGCACCATCACCACCCATCCGGGCAAGACGATGGTGGGTTGCGAGTACCGGGTGAACTACTGAGCAACCAAGCCCGCGTCAGCGCCGCGCCGATAATCCGCATAGAAGCCGCGCGACCCGCCGCCGCGACAACGCGGCTGCGATGAGTGTTCCGGTGCGGGCGGTTATCCCGCAGCTTGCGCCGCTCCAACCGGAGCGGTCGCAAGTCAAAGGATTCGGTTCGAAGACTTGAAGCCAGACGCGAAAACCGCGACATGCGGCCACGGCCGATCTTTTCCGTCAGCCCTCAACCCAACTGCGATTCGACCGAATCCACCATCGCCCGCTTGCGCAGCAGCAGATCCCAGTAGCTGCCGCCGAGCTGGCGCCACAGCACCGCCGAGCGCACCGCCGCCAGCAGCACCGCGCGAACTTCGGCGACCACGCCGGGCTGGCCGAGGTAATGCGGATTGCCTTGCACCAGCACGCGCGGGCGCAGGTGGCTCAGGGTGTCGGCGTACAAGGTGCCCAGCGCCGCGATCACGTCCGGATGGCTGCTGCCGAGCCGGTGCGCGGGATTGGCCTGTTCGTGGATGCCGCGCAGCACCTTCTCGGTCATCGCCGCGTCGCGCACGAAGCGGCGCTCCAACTGCATCACCGCCAGGGTCAGGCGCGGCAGGTGTTCGTCCTTGGCGCGATGGGTGAAGTAGTCCTGCATCAGCATCAGCCCGGGGCGCAGATTGTCCAGGCCGCCGTAAACCGCGGCGGGCGAGGAGGCGTCGATGCGGAACACCGAGTCCAGGGCGGTGCCGAGCACGGCCGCGTTGGCCTGGCCGGTGTCGGCGATGCGCCGCACCTGGGCCAGGGCCTGGGCGAGGCCGGCGAGGGCGAGGACGCGTTGCGAAAGTTCGGCCATCAATGGGTCGCCGTAAAAGAAGAAGTGGAATTCGGAAGCGGGTCGGCCAGCGCCGGCGCATCGGTGGCGGCGATCACCGCGCCGCCGAGGCAGACTTCGCCGTCGTACAGCACCAGCGATTGCCCTGGGGTGACCGCGCGCTGCGGCTGATCGAAATTAACCTGCAGTGTGCCGTCGTCGCGCACCCGCACCTCGCAGTCCTGGTCGGACTGGCGATAGCGGGTCTGCGCGCTGCAACGAAAACGCGCGGCCGGCGCGGCGCCGGCGATCCAGTGCGCGGTTTCCGACTGCAAGGCCTGCGACTGCAACCAGCGGCTGTCGCTGCCCTGATCGACGTAAAGCACGTTGGCGGCCACGTCCTTGCCGACCACGTACCACGGCGCCGGCTCGAAGCCGCGCACGCCGCCGATGTTGAGGCCTTCGCGCTGGCCTAGCGTGAAATAGAACACCCCCGGATGCGTCCCCACGACACGCCCGTCCGGCGTGCGGATTTCGCCCTGCTTGGCCGGCAGATAGCGCGACAGGAACTCGCGGAAATCGCGTTCGCCGATGAAGCAGATGCCGGTGGAGTCTTTCTTGGCCGCGGTCGGCAGGCCCGCGGCGCGCGCCATCTCGCGCACGTCGCGCTTGATCAGCTCGCCCAGCGGGAATTTGGTCGCGCTCAACTGGGCCTGGCCGAGTTGGTGCAGGAAATAGCTCTGGTCCTTGCCGCCGTCGCGCGCGCGCAACAGGCGGAAACGGCCGCCGGCCTGATCGACCCGCGCGTAATGGCCGGTGGCGATGTAGTCGGCACCCAGTTCGCGCGCGGCGTCGAGGAAATACTTGAACTTGATCTCGCGGTTGCACAGCACGTCGGGATTGGGCGTGCGTCCGGTCGCGTACTCGGCGACGAAGTGCTCGAACACGCCGGCCCAGTATTCGCCGGAGAAATCGCGGAAGTGGATCGGCAGCCCGAGCCGGCCGGACACCGCGACCGCGTCGCGGCGGTCGTCCTCGGCGCGGCAGTCGCCGCTGCCGTCGTCGGCCCAGTTCTGCATGAACAAACCCGACAGGGCTTCGCCGGAATCGCGCAGCAGCAAGGCCGCGACCGAGGAATCGACCCCGCCCGACATGCCCACGATGGTGTTGGCCGACCTGGACATCCCGATCACAGCGCTTCAGGCGCGACCGAATGCTGCAGCAGGTCGAGCGGGTGGCGGCGGCCGCCGAGGTAATCGGCCACGACCTGCCACACCAGCGGGCTGCGGTGCTCGGCCGAGCGCGCCTGCAACTGCGCCGGGGTCATCCACAGCGCCTGGACGATGCCTTCGTCGAGCGCGCGCCCAGCGTGGTGGCGCTCGGGCTCGGCGGCGAAGGCGAAGCGCAGGTAATGGCGGCCGCCGGAGCCGTCGGGCTGCACCGGCGCCTTCCACTGATAGGCGCCGACGAACGCGGTCAGGCGCACGTCCCAGCCGGTTTCCTCCAGGGTCTCGCGCAGCGCGGCGTCGAGCAGGCTTTCGTCGGGCTCCAGATGGCCGGCGGGCTGGTTGATCACCCGCCGGCCGCCGACCTGTTCTTCGACCATCAGCAAACGCCCGCCCTCGACCACGATGGTGGCGACGGTGACGTCGGGTTGCCAGAAACGGCCTTCGCGGTAGCTCACGTCAGAATTCGTCCTGGTCGGGGGTGAGTTCGGCTTCCATCTTGTCGGCCGCGCGCACCACGTAATCGATGGCGTCGTCCAGATCGTCCTGCGACGCGCCGGCGTCGATCTTGACCACGAACACGGCCACGCCGTCCTGCTTGACCCAGCCGCCCATCTTGCTGAGCTGGCTGTCCTCCAGCAGACGGTTGGCGACATCGCCCGGCAGCTGGCTGTCGCCGCCGCGGTAGCCCGGCGACCAGATTTCGCGCACCTCCAGCTTGCCGTAGCGCTGGGTGCCCGACAGCACATAGGCCATCTGGCTGCGCTGCTTGTCCAGGGCGAAGGTCAGGACGAAATCGCCGTCCTTGTCCACCTCGTACTTGTAGCCCAGGCCTTCGAGCTGGGCGCGGATGCGCGGATCGCCGCCCTTGGAAACGCTGTGGTCGGGTTCGACCCGGGCCGGATCGCTGCGGTCGGCCTTGGCCGGCGCGAGCCTGGCCGGGCCGGCGGCCGCGGCCGCGGCCGGTGCCGTTTCCGCGCCCGGCGCCGGGCCGGCCAGCGCCGACAGCGGCAAGGCCGGCAACAGCAGGGCGGACAAAACGAAACGGATCAGGCGCATGACGGTCCTTGAATTCTTGGACATCGGCGCAATCTGGACCGACGGCTCCGCACTAGATGGCGGCGCTGCGGCATTTTGCAATGCAGCCGTGCACGCGTCCATGTTGCGGGCGCGACCGTATCCACGTCCCCGCGGGGCAGGCGTCTATAATCGCAAAATGGCAAAACAGACCGATCACGAACACAGTCACGGCGTGCTGGTGGAAGCCGGCAAGCCCGAAGTCGCCCGTCCGCCGCTTTATTCGGTACTGGTGCTTAACGACGATTACACCCCGATGGACTTCGTCGTCGAGGTGCTGATGCGCTTTTTCCCGATGAACGTCGAAAAAGCTACGCAAATCATGCTCCACGTCCACACCCGCGGCCGCGGCGTATGCGGCGTCTTCACGCGCGAAGTGGCTGAGTCCAAAGTCGCGCAGGTGAATGAATTTTCAAGACTGCATCAGCACCCCTTGCTGTGCACGATGGAAAAGGCCTAAAAGGGAGCTGAGCACCGCCTAGGGGGCGGGGCATGGAAAAGCCGGCGAGCGCCCCCACGTAGCGTGCATACGTCCTGGAGGCTCCGCCCCATGTTCAGCAAGGATCTCGAATACAGCATCGGCCAGTGCTACAAGCGCGCCCGCGAGGCGCGCCATGAGTACATGACGGTCGAACACCTGCTGCTCGCATTACTCGACAACCCGTCCGCCGAGGCCGTCCTCAAGGCCACCGGCGCGGACTTCGCGCGATTGCGCAGCGATCTGGAACAGGCCATAGCGACCTCGGTCCAGGTACTGCCCGACGACGTCGATCGCGACACCCAGCCCACCCTGGGCTTCCAGCGCGTGCTGCAACGCGCGGTCTACCACGTCCAGTCCTCGGGCAAGAAGGAAGTCACCGGCGCCAACGTGCTGGTGGCGATCTTCGGCGAGAAGGACTCGCACGCGGTCTACTTCCTCAATCAGCAGGACGTGGCCCGCCTGGACGTGGTCAATTACCTGTCCCACGGCATCGTCAAGCACAGCGGCGAAGAGGGGCAGGGCCACCACGAGGAAGAATCCAAGCCGCCGGAGGGGCCGGATGTGGATGGCAAGTCCGATGCGCTGGCCGAATTCGCCAGCAACCTCAATCAGCTGGCGCGCGAAGGCAAGATCGACCCCTTGGTCGGCCGCGCCGACGAAGTCGAGCGCACCATCCAGGTGCTGTGCCGCCGGCGCAAGAACAACCCGCTGTACGTCGGCGAGGCCGGGGTGGGCAAGACCGCCATCGCCGAAGGCCTGGCCAAGCGCATCGTCGATGGCGAAGTGCCCGAGGTGCTGCGCAACGCGACCATCTTCGCCCTAGACCTGGGCGCCCTGGTGGCTGGCACCAAGTACCGCGGCGATTTCGAAAAGCGCCTGAAGGCCGTGCTCGCGCAGCTCAAGAAGCAGCCCGAGTCGATCTTGTTCGTCGATGAGATCCACACCATCATCGGCGCCGGTTCCGCCAGCGGCGGCACCATGGACGCCAGCAACCTGATCAAGCCGGCCCTGTCCTCGGGCGAGTTGCGCTGCATCGGCTCGACCACGTTCCAGGAATACCGCGGCATCTTCGAGAAGGACCGCGCGCTGGCGCGGCGCTTCCAGAAGATCGACATCGTCGAACCGACCGTGGGCGAAACCTACGAAATCCTGCAGGGCCTCAAGCCCAAGTACGAGTCGCACCACGGCGTCACCTACGCCGACGAAGCGCTGCAGGCCGCGGTGGACTTGTCGGTCAAGCACATCGGCGACCGCCTGCTGCCGGACAAGGCCATCGACGTCATCGACGAAGCCGGCGCGCGCCAGCGCCTGCTGCCGGAGAGCGCGCGCAAGCAGCTCATCGACATCGAGGAGATCGAGACCATCGTCGCCAAGATGGCGCGCATCCCGACCAAGCAGGTCTCGGCCAGCGACAAGGACGTGCTGCGCAATCTCGAACGCAACCTCAAGATGGTGATCTTCGGCCAGGACCCGGCGATCGAGACGCTCGCCTCGGCGATCAAGCTCGCGCGCTCGGGCCTGGGCAATCCGGACAAGCCGATCGGCAACTTCCTGTTCGCCGGCCCCACCGGCGTGGGCAAGACCGAGGTGACCAAGCAGCTCGCGCTGCAACTGGGCATCGAGCTGGTCCGCTTCGACATGTCCGAGTACATGGAGCCGCATTCGGTCAGCCGCCTGATCGGCGCGCCTCCGGGCTACGTCGGTTTCGACCAGGGCGGCCTGCTCACCGAGAAGATCGTCAAGACCCCGCACTGCGTGCTGTTGCTGGACGAAGTCGAGAAGGCGCATCCGGACATCTTCAACATCCTGTTGCAGGTCATGGACCGCGGCACGCTGACCGATACCAACGGTCGCGAGGCCAACTTCAAGAACGTGATCGTGGTGATGACGACCAATGCCGGCGCGGCCCAGGCTTCGCGGCGTTCGATCGGCTTCACCAAGCAGGACCACTCCACCGACGCGATGGAAGTGATCCGCAAGGGCTTCAGCCCGGAATTCCGCAACCGCCTCGACGCGGTGGTGCAGTTCCAGGCGCTGGGTTTCGATCACATCCTGCGGGTGGTGGACAAGTTCCTGATCGAGCTGGAAAGCCAACTGCACGAGAAGAACGTGACCCTCACCGCCACGCCGACCGCGCGCGACTGGCTGGCCCAGCACGGTTTCGATCCGCTGATGGGCGCGCGTCCGATGGCGCGGGTGATCCAGGACCAGATCAAGCGTCCGCTCGCCGACGAACTGCTGTTCGGCAAGCTGGTGGGCGGCGGCCGGGTCACCATCGACGTCAAGGACGATCAGCTCGTCGTCGAGGCGCAGGCCGAGCCGGAGAAGCTGTTGCCGGCGACGGTGTGATTCGCGGCACGATGCGATAAAGAAAAGGCGGCCTTCGGGCCGCCTTTTTTATGGTTGATCGTTTGCGGTCGGGCCGGATGTTTCTTTTGCTTCAGCGACGCCGAGCGTTCAGAGACTTCGGCGCCGTCTTTCAGTCGCGGTCATCTTCCAGATCGTCATTCCCGCGAACGCGGGAATCCAGTGACTTATCTTCCAGCCAGCGTCATCTTCCAGTTCGTCATTCCCGCGAAGGCGGGAATCCAGAGTCTTCAAACGTTCTCGCACGAAAGGCACTGGATTCCCGCCTTCGCGGGAATGACGGTAGGTGAGTACGCTGTTGCCGATTCCCGATTCCCGATTCCCGATTCCCGATTCCCGATTCCCGAATCCCGAATCCCGAATCCCGAACTCAACGCCCGCCGAACTTGCGATACGCCGCTTCGTCGATCTTCTCGGCCTGCGTCACCTCGCAGTTGTCGCGGTTGGTGCGCACGCGCGTGCCGGTCGGGCAGATGCGGCCTTTCTGTTTCTCGGCGGACACTTCGAATTGCTGCGTGAAGCTGAGGTCGTAGCAGGACTTCACGTTCAAGCGGTAATAGCTGTCGCTGTCCTTGACCAGCACGGCCTTGTCGCCCAGGCGCGAGATCTTCGGCTTGGCGCCGAGATCGACGCAGGCATCGATCGGGTCGGCGAATGCCGCGCTCGCGGCGAAAGTGAGCACGGTGGCCAACGCAATCCTTGTGGGCAACAACATGGGGGCATCCTCGGCAGGGGCTCGGAATGAGCTCGCAACGCAATGTATCGATCGCCGCGAGCGCGCAAATCTGGAATAAGTCGCGGTGACCTTCGTCATGGCATGACCTTCGGCCTAAACGATTCGATGCCGGCGTGCATCAGTTGTTTTTAATCGATGCATGCGCGGCATGCTTTCATCGATGACAACGGAAACGTTCGAACGCATCGGTGTCGATGGTTTCGATGCCGGAGACCGCGCAATCGCCGCGTCTAGCGCGGATGAGCGTGCCGCTCGGGCACAGCCGGTTCTTGCGATGCGATGTATTTATTTGTTCGCGCCGCCCGATGCGTGGCGCGAACCCGCGCGCGCATCGCCTCGCGACCGCGCGCGATCGCGCAAGCCGCGCGCGATGCGCTGTTTCCAATCGGCAGTTGCTAGCGCGCGCTGCGACCTCGCGCACATCTTTTCCGATTGCCGCGACGCCGCGCGATTGGCGCGACGTGCCGGTGCTAGCGTCGCCGTGGCTCGCGCGGTGCGCGGGCCGCAACCGTCTCGGCAGATCCCGTGTCGCCGAGGCTCGCCACTGCGTCCGCGTTCGCGGCGCAGTCACTCAATGCGGGACCCCCGTCCCGCGTCGATCCATGGAAAAGGAGCAACACCATGAAGTTACGCAAGCTCATCGTCGCGGCCGTCGCCGCGTTCGTCTTCGCTGGCGCCAGCGCCGCCCTGGCTGGCCCGCCGCTCACTCCCTGCCAGGAATGCCGGATCGCCTACAACGTGTGCCTGTACGAAGGCCACGGGCAACGCGATGCCGAATGCCTGGTGGAGTACAACAGCTGCCGGGCCGAGAACGGCTGTCCGCTGGAGTGAGGGCCGATTCGCCCGTAGCCCGCACTGAGACCTCGCCGCCGGATGTCGCCGGGCACTCGTTCAGCGACGGGGCGTGCCGGATCCGGTGCCGCAACGGCGGCAGCCGGACATGAAAAAGGCGGCCATAGGCCGCCTTTTTTCAACGAGTTACCGCGCTTATTTCATGCGGTAAGTGATGCGGCCCTTGGTCAGGTCGTAGGGCGTCATCTCAACCTTGACCTTGTCGCCGGTCAGGATGCGGATGTAGTTCTTGCGCATGCGACCCGAGATATGGGCAATGATTTCGTGCCCGTTTTCGAGACGCACGCGGAACATGGTGTTCGGAAGAGTTTCCGCCACCGTGCCCTCGAATTCGATCACGTCGTCTTTTGCCATGTGTCTCTCAAAAAGGTGGACCGGAACGGTCCGCAAGGATCGGGCGTCGCGCGCCCGCGAAGCCGCGCATTCTGCCACGTGAGCGCCCCAGGAGCAAAAAACCGTTAATCGGGCCGGTGTTGAGGCGCGGCCGGAGACGGCGCGGGCCGCGGCTGAGCCAGCTGCGCGGCGCGCATTTCGCCGAAGCGGGCGGTCCACGAACCGGGCGCAAACCCAGGCTGGGCCGCGAGTTCGCCAGCCCGGGCCAGGAACAGTTCGCGCGGCAGGCTGATCGCGCCCAGGCTCAGCAGGTGCGGATTCTCGACCTGGGCGTCGAGCAACGGCCAGCCCCAGCGATGCAGGCAATGCGCCAAAGCCGCGAGCGCCACCTTGGACCCGCCCGAGCGCTCGCTGAACATGCTTTCGCCATAGAACATGCGACCGATGGCGATGCCGTAGATGCCGCCGGCCAGTGCCTCGCCGTCGTAGACCTCGACCGAATGGGCGTGGCCCAGGCGGTGCATCTCGGCATAGGCCCGCAGCATTTCGTCGCTGATCCAGGTGCCGTCCTGGCCGGGCCGCGGCGCCTGGGCGCAGGCGCTCATGACCGCTTCGAAGGCGGTGTCGGCGCGCACGGTCCAGTCGCAGCGGCGCAGGCCGCGGCGGAATCTGGACGACAGGCGCACGCCGTCGGTGCGGAACACCGTGCGCGGTTCCGGGCACCACCACAGCAGCGGATAGCCGTCCGACGGCCAGGGGAAGATGCCGTGGCGGTAGGCGTTGAGCAGGCGCGGCGGCGTCAGATCGCCGCCGATCGCGAGCAATCCGTCCGGATCGGCCAGCGCCTGCCCGCCGGGCGGAAACTCCGCGTCGGGGTCGGGCGAGAGCAGGAACGGAAGACGCCTCATCGGGACGGGATTCGGGATTCGGGATTCGTCGAAGCCTAAAGCAGAACCGGCGTTTGCGAATCCGGATTCCCGCTCACGGCCTTGAACGGCGAATGCTCCGCCAGCGTGCGCGCGTACCGCCGCACCGATGCCGCTTCTTCGCGGCACCACGGCCGCAGCGCGTCGCGGAAACCGGGGTGGGCGATCCAGTGGCGGCTGCGCACCAGGGTCGGCAGGAAGCCGCGTGCGAGCTTGTGCTCGCCTTGCGCGCCGGGTTCGAACACGCTCAGGCCTTCGCGCAGGCAGTACTCGATGCCCTGGTAGTAGCAGGTTTCGAAATGCAGGCCGGGCAGGTTCTCCTGCGCGCCCCAATAGCGGCCGTACAGGGTGTCGCCGCCGCGCAGGCACAACGCGCCGGCGATCGGCTCGCCGTCGCGCTGGGCCAGGAAGATCACCAGCGACTGCGGCATCTCGCGCGCCAAGTGACGCACGAATTCCAGGGTCAGCGCGGCGTGGTTGCCGTATTCGGCGAAGGTGGTGAGGTAGAAGCGATGCATCGTTTCCAGATCCGCGTCGCTGGCGTCGCGGCCTTCCACGACCCGGAAGCTGACCCCGGCGCGCGCGACCTTGGCCCGTTCCTGGCGGATGTTCTTGCGGTGCTTGTGGTCGAAGGCGGCCAGGAACTGGTCGAAGTCCCGCCAGCGCCGGCCGTCGGCATCGGGCTCGTTGCGCCAGTGATACTGGACGTCGATGCGTTGCAGCCAATCGCCGCCGGCATCGTCGTCGTCGTCGAAGGCGCCGTCTTCCTCGTCGGGATGGAAGTTGACGTGCGCCGACGACAGCTTCTGCCGTTCGCACAATTGCGCCATCGCCGCGAGCAACAACCGCCGGTGTTCGGGCGTGCGCGCCAGCAGGCGCGGGCCGGTCACCGGCGAGTAGGGCACCGCCGCCAGCCATTTGGGAAAGTAATCCAGGCCGTGCTGGGCGTAGGCATGGGCCCAGGCGTGGTCGAACACGAATTCGCCGTGCGAGTTCTGCTTCAGATAGGCCGGCATCGCCGCGATCAGCGAGTCGCCGTCCCACACGGTCAGATGATGCGGGGTCCAGCCCCAGTCTTCGCGCAGGCAGCGGTGCGTTTCCATGCCGTGCAGGAAGGCGTGCGCGACAAAGGGATTGCGGCCGTCGTGCAGGGCGTCCCACTGCGCCGCTTCGATCTCGCCCAGCGAGCCTGAAAGGCGCAGTTGCAGCGAGTGGTCGCTGGGTTTGGAATCCGCCATCGACGCTATCGGATCAGACGGTCGTGGCTAGGTCGCGGCGCCGCATCGCAACGGCGCGCGCGGTGCCGGCCGGCGCGACCGCGGCCGATCCCGGCCCGAAGGCCGGAAGCGTCAGCGGTGTCGTGCGCCGGTGCGCCACTACTCAGGCGTCCTTGTCGAGAAACTTCTCCGCATCCAGCGCGGCCATGCAGCCGAAACCGGCGGACGTGATGGCCTGGCGATAGACCTGGTCGGCGACGTCGCCGGCGGCGAACACGCCTTCCACCGAGGTGCGGGTGGCGTTGCCGTCCAGACCGGTCTGGATGGTCAGGTAGCCGTTCTTCATCTCCAACTGGCCTTCGAACAGGCTGGTGTTGGGGGTGTGGCCGATGGCGATGAACAGGCCGTGGATGGACAGGTCCTTGCTCGAACCGTCCTGCACCGACTTCACCCGCAGGCCGGTCACGCCGGCATCGTTGCCGAGCACTTCATCGACGGTGTGATGCCACACCGGCTCGATCTTGCCGGCCTGGATCTTGGCCTGCAGCTTGTCCTGCATGATCTTCTCGGCGCGCAGCGTGTCGCGGCGATGCACCAGGTAAACCTTGCGCGCGATGTTGGACAGATACAGCGCTTCCTCGACCGCGGTGTTGCCGCCGCCGATGACCGCCACGTCCTGGTCCTTGTAGAAGAAGCCGTCGCAGGTCGCGCAGGCGGACACGCCGCGGCCCTTGAACTCTTCTTCCGACGGCAGGCCGAGATACTTCGCGGTCGCGCCGGTGGCGATGATCAGCGCGTCGGCGGTGTAGTCGCCGTTGTCGCCGGTCAGGCGGAACGGACGCTTGGACAGGTCGGCGCTGTGGACGTGATCGAACACGACTTCGGTGTCGAAGCGTTCGGCATGCGCCTGCATGCGCGTCATCAGGTCCGGGCCCATCAGGCCGTGCGCGTCGCCGGGCCAGTTATCCACTTCGGTGGTGGTCATCAGCTGGCCGCCCTGCTGCAGGCCGGTGATGACCAGCGGCTTCAGATTGGCGCGGGCCGCGTAGACCGCGGCGGTCCAGCCGGCCGGGCCGGAACCGAGGATGACGACGCGGGAGTGCTTGGTAGGGCTCATGTATATAATCGCGGCCAGTTGGGAGTGCGCTGCGCACGGAAGGAATCTTCATGCACATCAAGGCCATACGCCTGCGTGTTGAAGATTCCGAAGCAGGGCATAGCTTGGAGGCGGCGTCCCGGCAAAACAAGGCATGGCCGGCGGATGCAACGTTGCGTAGCGTGCGCGGTGGCGCGAACCGCCAAACGGCAACTGGCGCATCGGCGGGCGCGGGCGTACAAAGCCCGGGTCGACGCGGCGAGTCGCGGGCCGGTTCAGGGCCGCGCGCCGCGCCTTACAGCATCCAACGCAGCACGTTCACCCTCACGACAACCGCTTAAAACACAACATGGCTTGGGGCGCCGCATATGCGGCGTTTTTTCTGGGCCGCACTGGAGATAGCAATGCGTATCGGCGTACCGAAGGAAACCAAGACTCTCGAAGGGCGCGTAGCGCTCGTTCCCGCCGCGGCCGGCGACCTGGTCAATCGCGGCCACGAGGTCTGGCTGGAACAGGACGCGGGCATCAAGAGCGGCTTCAAGGACGCCGACTACACCCGTCTGGGCGTGAAGATCGCGCCGGACGCGGCGGCGCTGTACGAAAAGGGCGAGCTGATCGTCAAGGTCAAGGAGCCGATCGCCGGCGACCTGCAGCACCTGCGCAAGGATCACCTGCTGTTCTGCTACCTGCATCTGGCCGCCGAGCCGACCCTGACCAAGCAGTTGCTGGACATCGGCCTGACCGGCGTCGCCTTCGAGACCGTCGAGCTGCCCAACGGCGATCTGCCGCTGCTGGCGCCGATGTCGATCATCGCCGGCAAGATCGGCGTGCAGGTCGGCACCCACCTGCTGCACCAGCCCATGAGCGGCAAGGGCAAGCTGCTGGGCGGCCTGCCGTCCACCGAGCGCGGCAAGGTGGTGGTGTTCGGCGCGGGCCAGGCCGGCGGCGCCTCGGCGGCGCTGGCCGCGGCCGGCGGCTCAAACGTCACCGTGTTCGAAATGCGCCAAGACCGCATGGAGCAGATGATGCGCCTGGGCAACAACGTCACCACGCTGTTCCCGTACGTGGACGTGGTCGCGCGCGAAGTGGCTTCGGCCGATCTGGTGATCGGCGCGGTGCTGGTGACCGGCGCGCGCGCGCCGCACGTGCTGACCCGCGAAATGCTCAAGGGCATGGAAGACGGCAGCGTGGTGGTGGACATTTCCATCGACCAGGGCGGCTGCTTCGAGACCTCGCGTCCGACCACCTGGAAAGAGCCGACCTATGTGGAAGAGGGCGTCACCCACTTCTGCGTGACCAACATGCCCGGCGCGGTGCCGCAGACCTCCTCGCAGGCGATCTGCGCGGCGATCCTGCCGTGGGTCAACAAGCTCGCCGGCGACGACTGGCGCGGCAACCAGGCGCTGGTGCGCGGCATCAACGTCGAAGGCGGCAAGCTGATCCACCCGGCGTTGCAGGGCATGAAGCTGTAAGAGCCGGGATACGGGATTCGGGATTCGTCCCGGTTCCCTGGCGAGCGGGAACGGTCGGGCGGGCGGTGGCGTTGAGTGCTACCGTTCGTGGGCCGTTCCCGTTTTTCGTTGCGCGGCGCGGATTTGCGTCCGGTCTGGGCGCGCGCGGCGGCGGCACGCACGGCGATCGGGCGTGTCGGTAAATGCCGCTGTTCGTCACTTTTCTTCCCAAATCGCTTTATTCCGCTGTATATTCAAAGACTAACGGTACCAACCTAAGGCAGCACATCACGGTGGCGTCAGCACCCACAACCGCCAGTCGCAAGAAAGCCAAGCCCACCGAAGCGCCGGTCAACGCACCGTCGCCGAAGAGGCAGCGCCTCATGCGCGACATCTCGCTGATCATCATCGCCCCGTTGCTGCTGTACCTGCTGGCCAGCCTGGTCACCTTCTCGCCCAGCGATCCCGGCTGGTCGCATTCGGGCTCGATCACCGCGCCGCTGCACAACCTGGGCGGCCGCGTCGGCGCCTGGATCGCCGACGTGCTGCTGTACCTGTGCGGCTATATCGCGTTCCTGTTGCCGATCATGCTCGGCGCGATCGCCTGGATCGCCCTGTTCGGCATGGACACCGACGGCGATGGCGACGCCGACCTGGGTCCCGCGCTGCGCCTGGTCGGCATCGTCGGATTCCTGGTTTCCTCCACCGGTCTGGCGCACCTGCGTTTCGGCGTGGCGGAAAATTTCTCCGCCGGCAGCGGCGGCATCCTCGGCCAACTGGTCGGGCGTTCGCTGTACTCCGGCTTCGGCCCGGTCGGCGGCAATCTGTTCCTGGCCGCCTTGTTGCTGATCTCCTTCACCTTGGCCACGGGCGTGTCATGGTTCGCGGTCATGGACTGGCTGGGCCGCTGGACCCTGGCGCTGGGCCCGGTGCTGAGCAAGCTGTTCCGCCGCGGCAGCCAGCAGGCCACCGAATGGCGCCAGACCCAGGTCATGCGCGAGGAGCGCGAAGAAGCGCGCAAGGTCGATACCGAACTGCGTTCCAAGCGCGAGAAGGTCAAGATCGAGCCGCCGCCGGCGCCGGTGGTGGAAAAGAGCGAACGCGCCAAGCGCGAAACCCAGATTCCGCTGTTCAACACCGGCGACGGCAGCGGCCTGCCGCCGTTGGCGCTGCTCGACGATCCCAAGCCGCAGCCCAAGGGCTACAGCGAAGAAACCCTGGAAACGCTGTCGCGGCAGATCGAGTTCAAGCTCAAGGATTTCCGCATCGACGCCCAGGTCATGGGCGCGTACCCGGGCCCGGTCATCACCCGCTTCGAAGTGCAGCCGGCGCCGGGGGTGAAGGTCAGCCAGATCAGCTCGCTCGACAAGGACATCGCGCGCGGCCTGTCGGTGAAATCCGTGCGCGTGGTGGACGTGATCCCGGGCAAGTCGGTGATCGGCCTGGAAACGCCGAACACCACCCGCGAGATGATCTTCCTGTCCGAGCTGCTGCGCTCGAAGGAATACGACAAGTCCGGCAGCCCGCTGACCCTGGCGCTGGGCAAGGACATCGCCGGGCGGCCCACCGTGGCCGATCTGGCGCGCATGCCGCATCTGCTGGTCGCCGGCACCACCGGCTCGGGCAAGTCGGTCGCGGTCAACGCGATGGTGCTGAGTCTGCTGTACAAGGCGTCGGCGAAAGAACTGCGGATGCTGATGATCGATCCGAAGATGCTCGAACTCTCGGTCTACGAGGGCATCCCGCATCTGCTCGCGCCGGTCGTGACCGACATGAAGGAAGCCGCCAACGGCCTGCGCTGGTGCGTGGCCGAGATGGAGCGGCGCTACAAGCTGATGTCGATGGTCGGCGTGCGCAACCTGGCCGGCTTCAACAAGAAGGTCCGCGACGCCGAGGAAGCGGGCCAGCCGATGATGGATCCGCTGTTCAAGCCCAACCCGGACCTGGACGAAGCGCCGCGTCAGTTGGAGACCTTGCCGTTCATCGTCATCTTCATCGACGAATTCGCCGACATGATGATGATCGTCGGCAAGAAGGTCGAAGAACTCATCGCCCGTCTGGCGCAGAAGGCGCGCGCGGCCGGCATCCACCTGATCCTGGCGACCCAGCGGCCGTCGGTGGACGTCATCACCGGCCTGATCAAGGCCAATATCCCGACCCGAATCGCCTTCCAGGTGTCGAGCAAGATCGACTCGCGCACCATCCTCGACCAGTCCGGCGCCGAAACCCTGCTGGGCCACGGCGACATGCTGTACCTGCCGCCCGGCACCGCCATGCCCGAGCGCGTGCACGGCGCCTTCGTCTCGGACGAGGAAGTGCATCGCGTGGTCGAGCACCTCAAGCAGATCGGCGGCCGCCCGGATTACATCGAAGGCGTGCTCGACGAAGTGCAGACCATGGGCGACGGCACCGTGGTCGGCGCGACCGGCCTGCCGGAAACCGCCAGCAGCGGCGGCGATGAATCCGATCCGCTCTACGACGAAGCCGTGCGCATCGTCACCGAGACCCGCCGCGCCTCGATCTCGGGCGTGCAGCGGCGCCTGAAGATCGGCTACAACCGCGCCGCGCGCCTGATCGAGGCGATGGAAGCGGCCGGTATCGTGACCCCGCCGGAGCACAACGGCGACCGCAGCGTGCTTGCGCCGCCGCCGCCGAAGTAACCGCCGCGGTGTACGCAAGCGCGCCGTCCGCAGTCGGCGCCCCCGCAAGCGTTCAAGGCCGGCGCGCGGGGACATATCGGCCTCGGATCTTGCGGTGGTATTAATCGCTGCGGTTGGCTCCACCCCACGTCGATACCGTGTTCAGGATTCCCTGCGCACACTGCCGCCATCGTTTTATGAGGAGCTTGCCGTGAACCGTCTCGTCCGCCACGCCGCCATCGCGCTCTCGCTGTCCACGGCCCTGTTCGCCGGTGCCGCCGTCGCCGGCGCGCGCGACGACCTGGGCGCGTTCACCCGCGGCCTCAAGGGCCTGGACGGCCAGTTCGCCCAGCAGGTGTTCGACACCAACGGCAAGCTCAAGGAATCCTCCACGGGGCAAGTCGCGCTGTCGGCGCCGCGGCTGTTCCGCTGGGAGTACGTCAAGCCGTACCCGCAACTGATCGTCGCCGACGGCAAGAAGGTGTGGGTGTACGAGCCCGACCTGCAGCAAGTCAGCGTGCGTCCGCAGGGCGCGGAAGAACAGAACAGCCCGCTCGCGGCGCTGATCGACCCGGGCAAGCTCGACAGCATGTTCGTGGTCAAGGACGCCGGCAGCAACGGCGGCCTCAACTGGCTGACCCTGGAACCTAAGAATCAGGGCGAGGCGAGTTTCCGCAACGCCAAGCTGGGCTTCAACGCCGGCGGCCTGAGCAAGATGGAAATCGTCGACGCGCTCGGCCAGAAGACCGAAATCAGCTTCAGCGGCTGGAAGCGCAATCCCAGCTTCCCGGCCAGCACGTTCAAGTACGCGCCGGGCAAGGGCGTGGATGTGATCGGCGAGGGTTGATGCCGGTCCGCTGAGCGCGAACACGGGCGGTCGCGGCACTCATGCAGGCGCAATCGCGTTGCCGCCTACCGGCGTGCGGTGCCGCCGTTACAGCGGCTTTTCGTAGCGGATCGTAGTCAGGCCGCTGTTCCATTCCTTATCCGGATAACGCGCGATTTCGCGATAGCCCAGGGCGAGGTCAGCGCCTGGCTGCCGCTGTTGAAGGTGTCGGTTTCCAGGCCGGCCAAGGCTTGGCCTCCGGCGCGCATCGCCGTTTCTGGCGCATCCATCAAAGCCCGCGCGACGCCGCGCCGGCGGCCGCGCGCGGCGAAGTGCAGCGCGGCGACGCAGCCGTCGTCGCGGTTCTATCGCCGATCGATCAAGTCCCCGCCGGCAACTGCGCCGGAAACCAGTTCGCCCGCTTCAGCCACCCGGGCAGAAAACGGCGCAGCAGCGGATGGCTCGCGACCAGATGGTCGTAATAATTGATCCGGCCCTGGCGATACAGCGCGTACAACGAGGCCTGATCGGCGCGCTGCACGGCGATGAGCGTTTCCGGGCCGAAGTGGCCGTCGGCGGCCAGCGGCGGACCGAGCAGGTTCTGCAGCAGCAAGATCGCCTGGAAGCCGGCGTTGACGTAGAAGTCGAACACGATCGCGGCCAGGTCCTGCGCGGCGATCGAGTCGCCGTAGATCGCGTTCCAGTACAGCGCCTTGTACAGGACCGCGGCCTGCTCCCGGCTCAGGGCCTGCAGATTGGCCAGGGTCGGGGCGACGCCGAGCAGGGTCTGCGCGTGCGCCTGGAAGGTCTGCAGGGTGATGCCCATGTTGGTCGCGCCGCCCGGATCGCTGGGGTCATCGACAAAGCCGCCCTCGAAGATCAGCAGTTGCGGGAAGTAATCGTTGAAGTCGGCCATTGCGGGTCTCCGGCAGGTGGGGGTGCGGCGGGCGCGATGCGTCCGCCGGACGGGAAAACGGGATCGCGCGGCATCGCTGCGCGCGAGACCGGCGAACGGCGGGGCCGTACCGCCGCGCTGTGGAGCAAACGCGGCCGTCCGCGCCTTGTGAGGCGCCCATCGCCAGGGCCGAGCTTGCCGCGATCGCGCCCGTGCCGCCTTACCGCCGCCTGACGGTTTGCAAAATCCCGTTGGATCAAGCTGTTGCGGACGCGGGCGATTCGCCGCCGGCGCGATCTTGGTATCGTGGCGGTCGATACTCACACCGGAATTTCCCCGTAAGTGGCCCGTCGAACCGCCCCCTCGCAGGACTCGCGCGATCTGCTCAGCGTCGATAACGACGGCCTGCGTCCGCTGGCCGAGCGCATGCGCCCGCGCAGCGTCGATGAAATGGTCGGCCAGCGCCGCCTGCTCGCGCCGGGCTCGGCACTGCGCCGCGCGGTCGAATCCGGACGCGTGCATTCGATGATCCTGTGGGGCCCGCCGGGATGTGGCAAGACCACCCTGGCGCTGCTGCTGGCGCGCTACGCCGACGCCGAGTTCAAGGCAATCTCGGCCGTGCTCTCGGGGCTGCCCGAGGTGCGGCAAGTGCTGGCCGAGGCCGCGCATCGTTTCGCCGACGGCCGCCGCACAGTGTTGTTCGTGGACGAGGTGCATCGCTTCAACAAGACCCAGCAGGACGCGTTCCTGCCGCATATCGAGCGCGGCACGATCATCTTCGTCGGCGCGACCACCGAGAACCCGTCGTTCGAACTCAACTCTGCGCTGCTGTCGCGCTGCCGCGTGCACGTGATGGAAGCGGTCTCGCCCGACGACATCCGCCACAGCCTGCGGCGCGCGCTGGAAGACGAAGAGCGCGGCCTGGGCGCGCAGCCGGTGCACGTCGGCGACGATTTGCTGCTGCAGATCGCCACCGCCGCCGACGGCGACGTGCGCCGCGCGCTGACCTTGCTGGAAATCGCCGCCGAACTGGCCGCCGACGAAGACGGACAGATCACCGCCGCGACCCTGGCGCAGGTGCTGGCCGACCGCACCCGCCGCTTCGACAAGGGCGGCGAGCAGTTCTACGACCAGATTTCGGCGCTGCACAAATCCGTGCGCAGCTCCAACCCCGACGCGGCGCTGTATTGGTTCGCGCGCATGCTCGACGGCGGTTGCGACCCGCATTACCTGGCGCGGCGGCTGACCCGCATGGCGGTGGAGGACATCGGCCTGGCCGATCCGCGCGCGCTGCAGATGTCGGTCGATGCCTGGGACACCTACGACCGCCTGGGCAGCCCGGAAGGCGATCTGGCCCTGGCGCAGGTGGTGATCTATCTGGCCAGCACCGCCAAGTCCAACGCTGCTTATGCCGCTTTCAACGCGGCCAAGGCGGATGTGGTCGAGCACGGCACCCAGGATGTCCCGCTGCATCTGCGCAACGCGCCGACCAAGCTGATGAAGCAGTTGGGGTATTCGAAGGGTTACCAGTACGACCACGATGCCGACGGCGGCATCGCCCTGGATCAGACCGGGTTCCCGGATGCGATGGGCGAGCGGGTGTATTACCAGCCGGTGGAGCGCGGGCTGGAGCTCAAGCTCGGCGAGAAGCTCGCGCGGTTGCGGGCGCAACGCGCGCAGGCGCGCGGCGAGGGCGAATGAGTCCGTGGTCGAACTGTGAGGTCTTTTGTAGGAGGGGCTTCAGCCCCGATGCTTTTCGCTCAGATCGCCGGAATCGATCCCTTCTGAGCGAAGATCGAACTGTGAGGTCTTTTGTGGGAGGGGCTTCAGCCCCGATGCTTTTCGTTCAGATCGCCGGAATCGATCCCTTCTGATCGAAAAACATCGGGGCTGAAGCCCCTCCCACAAAAGACTTCGGGGTTGGGCGGTGGTTGGCACTGGCGCCGTTGTTTGTGTCGAATCCGACGACCTGAGCGAAAAACATCGGGGCTGAAGCCCCTCCCACAAAAGACTTCGGGCTTGCGCGGTGGTTGGCGCCGGCGCCGTTGTTTGTGTCGAATCCGGCGATTTGAGCGAAAGGCATCGGGGCTGAAGCCCCTCCTACAAAAGACTTCGGGGTTGCGCGGCGGTTGGCGTCGGCGTCATTGTCCACATCGATGGCGCGACCGGCGCCATGCATGCCACTTCACGGAGTCCGCAACCGATGACCCGCGCCGCCTTGCTGCAACTGCTCGCCGTCGGCCTCGGCGGCGCATTCGGCGCGATGCTGCGCCACGGCGCCAACCTGCTGCTGCCGCGCGCGGCCGCGCCGTGGCCGGCGCTGTCCACCCTGTGCGTCAATGTCGTGGGCTGCCTGTGCGCGGGCTTGCTGCTGGTGTGGCTGGGCGGGCGCGAAGACGCCGATTTCTGGCGCGCGCTGTTGCTGACCGGGGTGCTCGGTGGTCTGACCACGTTCTCGGCCTTCGGCGTGGACCTGCTGGCGCTGTTGCGCGCGGCCCGCTACGACTGGCTGGCGCTGACCGTCGCCGCCCACGTCGGCCTGGGCCTGCTGGCGATCCTTGCCGGCTGGCGCCTGGGGCAGTTGGCGTGGCCGGGGCGGATCTGAGCCCGAATCGATCCGCACCGGCACGAATCGGGCGACGGCCGATCCAGGGCCGGCGCGACTTTCGAATAGCGCCGATCTGACCGGCACGAATCCGAACACGCACCGTTCAAAGCGGTCACGGACCACACCGCAAGATCCCGATCCGGCGCCGGCCACCCAGCCGCGATCTACTCCGCCCGCGGATTCACCGGCAGCCGGGTCATCCGCAGCACCTCGTCGCTGGGCGCCGAGGATTTGTTGGACAACACCTGCTGCAGCGATTCGACCTCGGCCCAGACCATGTGCTGCAGCGCCTGCAGCAGGGTCGAGCCGGCGTCGGACAGGCTCAGGCGTCCGTCCAGGCTCAAGGCTAGCCCGTCTTCGATCAACGCATGCTTCATATGGCTGGTTTCCGGCTGCACCCCACGCTGCAGCCCCACCAGGACGCTCAGCAGAGCGTGCTCTCGCAGTGACACCTTGAACAAAATGCTTCCCCTGTCCGCGCTCGGCATGTCTTTTGTGTGCCTGAAATCACGATATGGGAAGCGGTGTGATGACAGCTTTGACAGGGCTTAATGCGCGTCAAAGTAGCACTCATGGTGTGCCGGCGGTGCTGCCGGCGCTGCTTGTAACTGTCACCTCGATGGCTCATCTTCGCCGCTGACCCGGATTGACCGGGCGGCCGCCACCAGGAACCGGACCTCCATGCTGATCTACGATCGCGTCGTACCGCTCAACCGCCACACCCACCGCCGCCTGCGCCTGCGCTCGGCCCAGCACAACGCCCGTTTCGCCGCCGAGCTCAACTCGGTGCCGCTGACCACGGTCGAATTCCCGCACGCCGCCTCCGAGTACGCGATCGTGTTCGCGCGCCTGGAGAACGGCGACTTCCTGCCGGCGGTCGTGGTCGGGCTGCGCAACCAGCAGAACCTGTACGTGGACGAGAACGCGCGCTGGAAGCGCGGCTACGTGCCGGCGTTCCTGCGCCAATATCCGTTCATGCTCGCCGAGGACCGCGACAGCGGCACGGTCACCGTCTGCGTCGATATGGCCTACGACGGCCTGTCGGAAGAAGAGGGCGACGCGCTGTTCCAGGAAAACGGCGACGACAGCGAGAACCTCGGCCGCGCGATGACCTTCCTGCAGGACCTGCACGGCGAGTTCAAGCGCACCGCCGCGTTCACCGCCAGGCTCAAGGAACTGAACCTGCTGGACCAGCAGGTGATCCGCTTCGGCGGCGAAGGCGAAACGCAGCGCGAGCTGGGCGGCGTCTACGTGGTCTCGGAAGAGCGCCTGCTGCAGCTCGACGACGCGGTGCTGCCGGAGCTGCTGCGCTCCGGCGCCATGGGCCTGATCTATACCCACCTGGTGTCGATGCGCAATCTCGACCGCCTGTCCGAACTGGCCCAGCAGGACGCGGCCAACAAGTCCGCCGCCGCTGCCTCCGCGGTCAACTGAGCCCGCCGCCCGGTTCGCGGGCGGCCCCGGGCTTTATCGGCGCGACCGCGACGGTCGCGCCGCATCGGCGGCGCCTCGCCGCCGCTCGCCTCTTTGCCGATCGTGTCGGCACGATTCGTGCCTTCACGACTATGTTCCGATGATGAAACAAGACCGCGACGGGCATTCGTCGCGGACTCGGCTTTGTCTTATCGAAATCGGGCTGTCCGTGCATGCCGCGATGACGTTGTTGCGCCCCAACAGGTCTTCGAACCGAGCTGCATGACAGCGCGCAGTGCGCATTGTGATTGCGGATGGCGAGAGTCGATGCCGATGCATCACCTCGATGCGCGCTGCGCCGGCCGACGCCCGCGAACGCCTCGCCAACGCTATCGATCGTCTTCGATTCTCTTCCGCGCGACACGCGACCGATACGCCGATGATCGCGCGCATACTCCGACGAATCAGCACGCGTCATCCGCACTCGCGCAATCGAATCCAGGTACATAACGCCGAAGACGCAAGCGCGAACGACACAACCGCCGATACCGCCGATCGACATCGAAAGCGCACAACCGCAACGCGCAACATTTCTCACCTGTGTGATACCGCTCATCCAAAGATGAGATGACAAGTGACGTGCTGCGTAATTCCCATGTCATCGCAGCGACTTGTGACATTCGACGCGCGCGATCGACAAGCGCATGACCACATTCGTGTGCCTTGTCATGCAGTAGTTCAAACATCGTCACATAGCGCACCTAACGTGACGCGGTCTGCCGACCCCGTTCGCCGGGTCGGCGCAACAGGGATGGTTCCGGGCCGATGCATCTACGCCTCATCGCAGCGGTTGGTCTGACGTTCCTCGGGCCGACGGGCTTGCACGCGCAGGAAACCGCCCAGGGCACGCAGGCCGCGCCGACGCTCGCGCGTTTCGACGTGATGGCCTATCAGGTGTTGGGCAATACCAAACTGCCCACGCTGGATATCGAGAAAGCGGTGTATCCGCACCTGGGCCCGCAGCGCAGCGAACAGGACGTGGAAGCCGCGCGCGCGGCGCTGCAATCGCTGTACGACAAGAGCGGCTATCCGACCGTCAGCGTGGTGATTCCGGAACAGGACGCGTCCACCGGCCTGGTCACGCTGCAGGTCAACGAACAGAAGGTGGGCCGCCTGCGGGTCAACGGCGCGGACTATTTCTCGCCCGACGACATCGAGCGCGCCGCGCCGTCGTTGGCGCGGGGCACGGTGCCCAACTTCAAGGACGTGCAGCGCGACATCGTCGCCCTCAACCAGCTGCCCGACCGCCGGGTGACGCCGGAGATCAAGGCCGGCGCCACGCCGAACACCGTCGATGTCGATCTCAACGTCGAGGATTCGCTGCCGTTGCACGGCTCGCTCGAAATCAACAACCGCAACAGCGCCAACACCACCGAGCAACGCGTGGCCGCCAGCGTGCGCTACGACAATCTGTGGCAGCGCGGCCACAGCGCCAGCGTGTCGGTGCAACTGGCGCCGCAGCGGCGCGCCGATGCGGAAGTGTTTTCGGCCTCATACCTGGCGCGCTTGCGCTCTTCGCCGTGGTCGCTGCTGGGGTATGCGGTGCGCAGCAAGAGCGACATCGCCGTGGTCGGCGACCTCAACGTCATCGGCAACGGCACCCTGGCCGGCGTGCGCCTGATGCGCTCGTTCGCCGCGCGCGAAGGCTTCTTCCATTCGCTGAGCCTGGGCGTGGACTACAAGGACTTCAACGAGGCGCTGGTGCAGGGCGCCGATCGCGGTTCGGTGCCGATCGAGTATTTCCCGTTCAGCGTCAACTACAACGCCGACTGGATCAAGGAGCATTCGGTCAGCGACCTGGCCTTGTCGGCGGTGTTCAACCTGCGCGGCGTCGGCGACGGCCGCGCCGCTTTCGACGCCAAGCGCTTCCAGGCCCAGCCGAATTTCTTCTACCTGCGCGCTTCGGGCTCGCACACGTGGAAATTCGCCAGTGACGCGCAACTGATGCTGCGCCTGCAGACCCAGTTCGCCGGTGAGCCGCTGATCAGCAACGAGCAATTCAGCATCGGCGGCCTGGACAGCGTGCGCGGCTATTACGAATCCGAATCGCTCGGCGACATGGGCGCGGCGGCGACGCTGGAAGCGCGCACGCCCTCGTTCGCCGATTCGCTCGGCGAGGCGTTCCAGGAAATGCGCCTGCGCGCCTTCGTCGATGCCGGTTATGCGCGCATCAACGACCGCCTGCCGGATCAGCTGCGCAGCGAGACCCTGGTCAGCGCGGGCCTGGGCGCGTCGCTGAAGGTGTTCGAGCATCTCAACGGTTCCATCGATGTATCCCATCCGCTGTCCAGTCCGAACGGCAAGGACCGCAAGCCCGATTCGATCGAACTCGGCGTGCGGGTTTGGGGCGAGTTCTAAGCAGGCAAGGAAACACCCTGTGGCGGGGGCTTGAGCCCCGACGCTTTTGTTTCAACTCGCCGGGCCTGATCGCGGCGGATCGAAAGGCGTCGGGCCTGAAGGCCCTGGCACCCAGGCCATACCGAATATTTCCGGGGAAAGTGTCGTGACTCAATTGCGCGTGTTGCTGGTCTGCTTGTTCCTGTCGCTGATCTCGTTGCCGGCATCGGCGGCGTCGTGGTGGGACGGTAAATGGAACTACCGGGCCAAGATCGATCTCAACACCACCTCGGCCGGCGCCGCGGTCAGCGAGCCCGGCGGTCGCGCCCAGATCCTGGTGCGCCTGCATTCGGGCAATTTCAACTTCGCCGACGCGAAGGAAGACGGCAGCGACGTGCGCTTCATCGCCGCCGACGACCGCACGCCGCTGAAGTACCACTTCGAGAAATACGACGGGCTGGTCGATCAGGTCGCGCTGGCCTGGGTGGACGTGCCGAACCTGGAGGCCAACGCGGCCTCGTCGGTCTACGTCTACTTCGGCAACGCCGAGGCGACGCCCGGCGGCGACGCCAAGGGCAGTTACGACGCGGACAACATCGCGGTCTATCACTTCGCCAACCAGGGCGCGGCCGGCAACGACCAGACCGCCTACGCCAACAACGCGCAGGCGCCGTTGACGCTGGCCGAATCGGCGCTGATCGGTTCGGGCCTGCAACTGAACGGCCAGGCGCCGGTGACGGTGCCGGCGTCGTCGTCGCTGAATCTCGCCGCGGCGCAGCCGTTGACCGTGTCGGCGTGGATCAAACCAACCGGAGCCAGCGCCACAGGAATAATCGCGTCGCTGCCCGGTGCACTGACAGTCGGAATCGAATCCGGCGTGATCTACGCCGAAACGCCGGGCGCCAGCGGCCCGCTGCGCACCTCCGCCGGCGCACCGCTCACCAGCGAAGGCTGGGCCCACATCGCCGTGCGCGCCGCCGACAACAAGCTCGCCGTCTACGTCAACGGCGCGCCGGCCGGCGAAGTCGCGGCGGCCCTGCCGCCGGCCAACGCCGGCCTGCTGATCGGCGGCGAACCCGCCGCCGCCGGCGCCGCGGCGCGGCCGAACTTCATCGGCCTGATCGACGAACTGCAAGTGTCCAAGACCGCGCGTCCGCTCGGCCTGATCCAGGCCGCCGCGCACAGCCAGGGCCTGGACGCGCGCCTGCTGACCTTCCAGCCGGTCGAACAGCGCTCCGGCGACGGCGGCCACAACTACTTCGGCATCCTGTTCAGCGCGCTGACCGTCGATGCCTGGGTGGTGATCGTGATCCTGGGCTTCATGGCCGCGATCTCGTGGTGGGTGATGATCGGCAAGGGCGTGTTCGTCAACGTCACTTCCAAGGCCAACGAACGCTTCCTGCAATCGTTCCGCAAGTACGCCGGCGAATATCCGCTGCACGACCTCGCCTGGGTCAAGGGCGCGGAAGGCGACGGGCCGCTCAACGGGGAGAAATCCAATCTCGCCCGGCTGCTCGCGATCGGCCTGGACGAATTGCGCAACCGTGTCGCCGCCGCCGGCGGACGTTCGGTGGTGCGCACGCAGTCGATCGCCGCGATCCGTTCCGCCCTCGACGCCGCCGCGGTGCGCGAGAGCCAGCGCTTGAACAAGTTGATGGTGCTGCTGACCATCGCCATCTCCGGCGGCCCGTTCCTGGGCCTGCTCGGCACCGTGGTCGGCGTGATGATCACCTTCGCCGCGGTGGCCGCGGCGGGCGATGTCAACATCAACGCGATCGCGCCCGGTATCGCCGCCGCGCTGCTGGCGACGGTGGCCGGCCTCGCCGTCGCGATCCCGGCGCTGTTCGGCTACAACTACCTGCTCAGCCGCACCGAGGCGATCGGCGCGGACATGCAGGTGTTCGTGGACGAACTGAAAAAGCGCATCGCGGAGGATTACGCCGGCGACGCGCCGGTGCCCGCGCACCTGTCGCGCAGCGTGTCCACGGAGTCGCTGCCGTGAAGGTCCAGGGCAAGAAGCCTTACGACGACATCAACATCACGCCGATGCTGGATCTGGCCTACGTGCTGTTGGTGATCTTCATCATCATGACCACCGCGGCGGTGCAGGGGATCAAGGTCGATCTGCCCAAGGCCAGCGCCAGCCAGCCCTTGTCGGTGCCCAAGACCAAGGTCATCGCGATCGACAACGCCGGTCAGGTCAGCATCGACGCGGTACCGGTCAGCATGAGCGAGCTGGAGCAGCAACTGCGCAACGCGCTGGCCAACGATGCCGAGTTGCCGGTGATCCTGCGCGGCGATCGCGCCGTGCAATACGAGAAGGTCATGGCGGTGCTGGACCTGTGCAGCAAGCTCGGCATCTCCTCGATCGGACTGGCGTCGCAGCGCCAGGCCGCGGGCTGAGCGGGTCCGCGCGCGCATGTCCGCTCCCACGACCCATGGCCGTCCCTCCCGGCTGTCGCGCGCGCTCGGCGTCGCCGGCGCGCTCGGCGTGTTCGCCGTGCTCGCCTGGCTGGTGTGGTCGCTGATGCAGGACAGCCGGCCGATGCCCAAGCGCACGCCGCCGCGCATCACCCAGGTGATCCTGCCGCCGCCGCCTCCGCCGCCGCCTCCGCCGCAACCGGACAAAGTGCAGGAAGAGGAAAAACTGGTCGAGAACACGCCGTTCGAATCCCTGGACAAACCGCAGGAAGATTCGCCCGAACCGCCCGGCGATCCGCTCACCGCCGAAGCAGGGCCGGGCAGCAACGAATTCGGTCTGCAGGCCGGCAACGGCGGCGGCACGCGCATCGGCGGCAAGGGCGGCGGCGGGAATCCGTATGCCGGCTACGCCTCGATGGTGCAGCGCGCGGTGCAGCAATACCTGCAGCAGGCCGACAAGACCCGCAAGGGCCGCTACAGCGCCACGGTGGCGATGTGGTTGAACGCCGACGGCACGATCCAGCGCTCGCAGGTGATCGCCTCCACCGGCAAGCCCGAACTCGATGCCGCCATCGTCGCCGCGCTGCAGGGCCGCTCGCTGCCGCAGCCGCCGCCGGCGGAAATGCCGCAACCGATCAATTTGCGCATCGGCGCGATCGCGCCGGGATGACCGGCCGCGCCGACCTTCACGCCCGACCGCTTCGCTTATCTGTTTCGCTTACTGGGACTTTACGCATGACCGCATCGCCCAATCCGCATCGCCGCACGTCCGTTCGCGTGTTGACCCTGGCCCTGGCCGCGCTGTGCGCGGCGCCGGCGCTGGCCGCAACGCCGGTGGACGCGTCGAAGATCAGCCCGGAAGTCACCCTCAAGCTCATCGACCTGCTGGTGGCCAAGGGCGTGATGACGCGTCAGCAGGCCGACGACATGATCGCCGAGGCGACCGCGAGCGCGGCCGCGCGTCCGGCGCCGGCGGTCGCGGCGCAACCGGCGTATCAGACCCAGCCCGGCGCGGTGGTCGTGCCCTACATTCCGGAAGTGGTGCGCCAGCAGATCAAGGACGAACTGCGCGCGGAAGTCACCCAGCAGGCCAAGAGCGAAGGCTGGGCGGCGCCCAACGCGCTGCCGGAATGGACCCAGCGCATCAACGTCTACGGCGACGTGCGCGCGCGCGCCGAGGACGTGCTCAACGACGGCGAGAACTACACCGACTTCCCGAATTTCGGCGTGCTCAACGCCGGCAGCGGCTACGACGTCAACGATCCGCTCAACAATCCCTTGCCGACGGTCAACACGACCAAGAACCGCGGCCGCATGCGTTTGCGGGCGCGGCTCGGTGTTCATGCGCAGATCGCCGATTGGGTAGAGGCGGATCTGCGGTTGGCCACCGGCAGCGACCGCAGCCCGGTGTCCACCAACCAGACCCTCGGCGCCGGCGGCAATCTGTCCAAGTACTCGCTGTGGCTGGATCGCGCTTACATCCGCCTCAAGCCCAGCGACTGGCTGACCGCCGACATCGGCCGCGCGCCCAATCCGTTCTGGACCAGCGAGCTGTTGTTCGACAACGACCTGAGTTTCGACGGCGTGGCGATCAAGACCGAGTTCGACACCGGCGGCGACTTCAAGCCCTTCGTCAACGTCGGCGCGTTCCCGATCTTCAACACCGATTTCGATTTCGGCTCGACCCAGCGCCTGGACAAGGCCAGCAGCCGCGACAAATGGCTGTACGGCGCGCAGCTCGGCGCGAACTGGAAATTCAGCGACGAGGTCAACCTGAAGCTGGGCCTGGGTTATTTCCTGTTCGACAAGATCAACGGCGAGCGCTCCACGCCGTGCGTGGCGCCGACCTCGAAGGACGTTTGCGATACCGATCTGTCGCGGCCGCAGTTCCAGCAGTTCGGCAACACCATGTTCGCCATCCGCGACATCGTCCCGGCCAGCGGCGCGCCCGACGGCCCGCAGTTGCAGTACTTCGGCTATGCGAGCGAGTTCGGCGTGGCCAATCTTCATGCGGCGCTGGAGATCGCCAGCTTCGATCCGGTCAAGGTCGTGGTCGAGGCCGACGTGGTCAAGAACCTCAAGTACGACGCCAACCGCATCCGCGCGCTGGGCCCGCTCAACAACTTCAAGCCGCTGCGCGATCCCAACGACCGCACCTTCATTTTCGACGGCGGCGACATGGGCTACTACATCAACCTGCTGGTCGGCCAGCCGAAGATCGCCAAGGCCTGGGACTGGAACGCCAGCATCGGCTACAAGCGCCTGGAATCGGACGCGGTGCCCGACGCCTTCACCGATTCTGACTTCCATCTGGGCGGCACCAACTCGCGCGGCTTCATCCTTGGCGGCGCGCTGGGCCTGGCGCGCAACACCTGGCTGGGATTGCGTTGGCTCAGCGCCAACGAAGTCAGCGGCGCGCCGTACTCGGTCGATGTGGTGCAGATCGACTTGAACACCGAATTCTGAGCACGGAGCCCGGATCATGAGCCTGCGACCCATCCGTCATTGCGCATTGCGCAGCGCCCCGTTGCTGGCCGCGCTGTGGTTCGCCGCCTCCGGCGCTCATGCGCAGAACGGCAACGAAACCCGGCTGCGCGACGCGTTGCGCGACACCGGCGCGCGCCTGCGCACCGCCGAAGCGGCGCTGGCCGCGCAACAGGCCGCCACCGCCGCGGCCGAGCGCGAGCGCGACGCGCTCAAGGCCGCCTCGGCCAAGGCGCCCGCGCGCGAGGACGGCGCCCGGCTGACGGCACTGCAGCGGCAACTCGGACAAGCCTCGGCGGCGTCCGATCAAGCCCGCGCCGATGCGCAGAAATGGCAGAGCGCGCAGCAGCAAGCCGCGCAGGCCGCGCAGCAGAAAGAACACGAACGCGCCGCGCTGGCGGCGCAGCTGGCGAGCGTGCAGGCGCAGTCGGCGCGTTGCGCCGCGGCGACCGAAGTGGTGTATCAGGCCGGGCGCGAGTTGGCGCAGTTGTATCGCGATCCGGACTTCATCGATTCGGTGCGCGGGCATGGTTTCTCGCCGCTGGGGCTGGGGCGGGTGAAGAAAGAGAACCGGGTGCGCGAGTTGGAGGACAAGCTCGACCAACAGCACGATCAGGCGGCGCAATGCGCCAGCGGCGATGGCGCTGCGCGTACCGTCGGTAATGGCACGGCGTCGAGCTGATGACGTATGCGGCCGCCCGGGTTGCGATGAAGCCGCGCGGGTTCGTGCGGTGTTCGCGCGGGCGGTCGATTCGGGCGGCGTTGGCGTTGCTGGGATTGTGCGCGGTGTTCGCCTCGGCGTCGCAGGCGCAGAAACGCCTGCTGCCGGCCTCGCAGCCGCAGGCCACGCCGTGCGTGCAGGTGCGTATCGGCAACGACGAGGCCGGGCGGTGGTCGTGTCTCAACGAAGCCTTGAAAGCCGAAGTCGATAAGACCGCGCCGGTGGTCAATACCGACTCGCCCGGCGAACGTCTGGCGCCGATCGGGCAGGGCTTGGCGACACCGGCCGCGACCCGGCAACGGCTGGGAGATCAATACGGCAAATCGGTCCGGCCGCAGCGGCCGGCGCAGCAGTTTCCTGTTTCGTTTCCGAAACCGGTGCGCTGAGGACATGTCCAGTCGAACAGTCAGCTGTTTTGTCGTTGTCGCCGGGTTGGGAGGGCGTCGGTGCGCGGTGTTGTCGCGGGTTCGAGCGACGGCAAAATCAAAAGCAAATCCCCCGCGTTCGCTGCGCGAACGCCGCCCCCTTTTTGAAAGGGGGCAACGGCAGGTCGCGCGGCCGCTACGTCGTGTCGAAACAATTCTCCCCTTCGAACCCGGGACCGTTCTCCCCTTTCACCGCGCAACAGTTCCCCCCTTTGAAAAAGGGGGGCTAGGGGGGATTTGCTTTCGCTTGAATCAGCCCGTTTTCCAAAGGCGGCAACGGTACGCGGCTTCGCCAAGCCGTAACGCCCACCCGCCAGCCCACGCTCTCACCCGCGCCCGCACCACCGCGCCTCTCCCCACTCCCCGCGTCGCCGCATCGCGCGACGTCATCGCCGCGCCGTCACGCCGCACGCAAAGGAAGCCGTCATGACCCGCAAGCCCGCCGAATCCCGCCATTCCCTGCGTGCGCGCAATCCGGCGCGACTGCTCGCGCTGAGCGCGGCGATTTCGCTGGCGCTGCTCGGCGGCGCGGCTCACGCCGATCCCAATCCGTTCGCGCGTCGCGGCGTCGATCCGGCCGCGCAGGCGGCGCGCAGCGCGCAGCAGCAGGGGCTGCAGTCGGTGCGCGCGCAGCAGATGGCGCAGCGCTCGCTGGCCGCGTTCGGGCAGGCCGCGCAGGTGCGCGCCGCGCTCGATACCGCGCAGGTGGCCGCGCGCCTGGCCGCGGCCAGTTCGGCGGCGGCCAATCAGGTGCCCAACGGACTGGGCGAGGGCGGGCTCAAGGTCGCCGCCGGAGTCAAGTTCGAACCCGGCGCGATATCGGCCGAAGATCCGCGCCTGGGCCAATCCAAACTGTGGCTCGGCGCCAAGGGCCCGACCCAGAACGTCGATGCCGGCACCACCACCGTCACCATCGAGCAGACGCAGAAGAAAGCCATCCTGAGCTGGGAGACGTTCAACGTCGGCAAGCAGACCACGGTCTACTTCGATCAGCGCGGCGGCAATCTGGCCGGCGGCGGCAACGATTGGATCGCGCTCAACCGAATCGACGATCCCAGCGGCCGCCCCAGCCAGATTTTCGGCCGGATCAAGGCCGAAGGCAGCGTTTATCTGCTCAACCGCAACGGCGTGCTGTTCGGCGGCACCAGCCAGGTCAATACGCGTTCGCTGCTGGCGTCCTCGCTCAACTTGTTCAACAACGATATCGCCCGCAGCAACCGCACCTTCATCAGCGGCGGCATCGGCCGCGGCAACGCCGCGGACTTCGTCTTGACCTCGGATGCGGCCGCATACAGCGGCGGCGCGCGTCCGGCCATGGCCGGCGACATCCGCATCGAGGCCGGCGCGCAGATCAAGACCGGCGCCGGTGGCTACGCGCTGATCGCCGCGCCCAATATCGACAACGCCGGCAGCGTGCAGGCCGAAGACGGGCAGGTGCAGTTGGCGGCGGTGATCGGCGCGCAATACGGCGATCCCAAGCTCGCCGCCGAGAACAAGGTCGCGCTGGAATTCGGCCTGATCGGCGCCGCCCTGGGGCGCGAAGCGCCGGACGAGATCGGCTACGGCCGTCTGACCAACACCGGCATCGTCGCCAGCAAGCGCGGCGACGTCACCCTGACCGGCTACGACATCGCCCAGGACGGTTACCTCGGCACCACCACCGGCGTGAGCCGCCCGGGCACGCTGTCGATCCTGGCGCTGGAATACGCGCGTTCCTCCGACGACGAGGCCTTCACCCAGAGCCGGGGGGGCCGCCTGCGTTTCGGCGCCGCGTCGGCCACCACGATCCTGCCCGAGCACGACGGCGAGACCACCACCAGCGCCAAGAGCGCCGATCAGGCCTTCCAGCCGCCCAGCGCGCGTCTGGCCGCGGCGCAGATGTTCTTCCAGGAAAACTCGCTGGTGCTGATGCCCGGCGCCAAGCTCGATGTGTTCGGCCTGGACGCCGCGGTTTTCGTCGACACCGGCGCGCGCAGCGCGTCGCGGATATTGATCGACCGCGGCGCGACCATCAACGTCGCCGGCATCGCCGACGTGCAGCGGCCGATGTCGGACAACATCGTCAAGATTCCGCGCATCGGCGAAAACGAACTGGCCGATTCGCCGCTGCTGCGCGGCGGCGGCCTGTATCGCCAATCGACCGCCATCGACGTGCGCAACAAGGGCGTGACCGCCGACGGCCGCGCCTGGGTCGGCACGCCGCTGCTCAACGCCGCCGGCTACGCCGATCAGGTGCCGCGCGGCATCGACCAGATGCTGATCGACGGCGGCAGCATCAACATTCAGGGTCGCGAGTTGATCGCACGCTCGGGCTCCACGCTGGATCTGTCCGGCGGCTACGTGCATTACCTGGGCGGCATGATCGCCGCGCCGCGCCTGCTCGGTGCCGACGGCCGCATCTACCGCCAGGCCGACGCCGATCCGAACATGGCCTACGTCGGCTTCGCCGGCGATTACTTGCTCGATCACCAGCGCTGGGGCGTCAAAGAACTGTTCATTTCGCCGATGACCGCGGCCGACAGTTATTTCGATCCGGACTACGTGCACGGCGGCGACGGCGGCCAGCTCAACGTGACCCTGACGCCCGACGCCAACCTCGCCCAGATCGACGCCGGTCTGGTGCTGGCGGGAGACATCCACGCCGACGCCGAATCCGGCCGCTATCAGATCAAGAACGGCGAATCGGCCCACGGCGGCGCGCTCAAGATCGCCACCGGCGACGGTTTCGAATTCACCCGCTGGCGGCTGCAGAGCGCGCCGGTGGCCGACGTGCCGGACGGCTTCGACATGAGCTCGCGCTTCGCCGATCTGGCGGCCGCGGCCAAGGACGCGTTCGGCTTGCGCACCACGGTGTTGTCGAGCGATAGGCTCGACGCCGCCGGGTTCTCCTCGATCACGCTCAGCGACGGCTGGGGCCGCATCGAGGTCGCCGCCGACGCGCATGTGAAGGTCGAAGATGGCGGCGGCATCGCCTTGAACGGCCGCCAGGTGCGGGTGGACGGCACCCTGGAAGCGGTGTCGGGCAAGATCGATCTGGAAGCGCAGTCGCGGCCGATCCCGCAACGTCCGCAAGAGCGCGGCGACATCGTGCTCGGCGCGCAGGCGCGATTGCTCGCGCGCGGCGCCTGGGTCAACGACGGCGCGGCGTTCGACGACGGCCGCACGGGCGCGGCGCACATCGACGGCGGCGCGATCAGTCTGCGCACCCATGAGCAGTTGATCGGCAGCGGCGATGCGATCGTCGATGCCAGCGGTTCGATCCTGATCGACCCGAACGCGCGCCTGGACGTGTCCGGCGGCGGACGCATCGCGCCCAACGGGCAACTGGCGCAGAAGGACGGCGTCGCGCTCGGCCGCGGCGGCGACATCAGCCTGCGCACCTATGTCGGCGCCGGCACCGAGATACAGAACACGTTCCCGCCCGCTTACTACGACGATGCCGGCGGCGCCGGCCGCTTGCGGTTCTCGCGCGATTCGCTGGTCGCGCGCAACCTGGGCGGCGGCGGCACGCTGCGCCTGGACGCGCGCGAGATCCGGATCGGCGGCGACGCGCCGGGCGATCCGCGCGGCTTGCACCTGGGCGCGGATTTCTTCGCCGACGGCGACTTCGGCGCCTACGACCTGCGCGCCGAACTCGACGGCAGCATCGCCGCCGGCAGCGATGTGCGGGTGTCGCAGCGCAGCTTCCTGGCCGATGCCGGCGCGCTGCGGCAATTGGCCAGCGGCGGCGATCTTTACGCCGGCGGCTTCGGCGCGTTCGGCCGTCTCGACGATCTGCACCGGCCGGCGGCGGATTTCTCCCTGGCCGCCGGCGGCTCGGTCGGCACCGCTTCGCCGAGCCTGCCGCTGGGGCAACTGCGCGATGAGTTGCGGGTCGAGCAAGGCGCGCGTCTGAGCGTGGATGCCGGCGGCGACGTGCGCCTGGGTTCGCGCGGCCAGGTCACCGTGCTCGGCGACATCAGTGCGCGCGGCGGCAGCATCACCTTGTCCGGCGATACCACCAGCGACGGCCTGTCCAGGCCGCTGGGCGAGATCGCGCAAGAGTATTGGTCGCGCGACAAATCGGTATGGCTCGGCGCCGACAGCACGCTGGACGTTTCCGGCATCGCTCTGATCGACCCGACCCTGAAGCCGCGCGCCGACGGCAGCGTGCCGCGCGACGGCAAGTTGCTCGACGGTGGCAAGATCACCCTGAGCAACGACGGCGGCTACGTGGTGGTCGAGCAGGGCGCGCAGCTCACGCTCGACGGCGCCGCCGACCGCTTCGAAGTGCGCGACGGCGCCGCCGCGCCCGGCCGCGATCCGTTGCGCCCGACCGCGGTGTGGAGCCACGCCGGCAGCCTGACCATCGGCGCCGCCGCCGGCCTGTTCTTCGACGGCGACATCAGCGCCCACGGCGGCGCCGCGCAGGCGCGCGGCGGCGTGCTCGAACTGGTCGCGCTCGGCGACAACCAGCGTCCGCTCGGCGACGGCAGCTTCAGCGTGCTCAACGCGAGCGAGTTCGTGATCGACGCTGGCGGCTCGCATCGGGCCGCCGCGGCGCGCCCCGGGGACGCGATCGAACCCGACCGCGCCGCGCCGTCCGGACAATTGCGCTTCGGCGCCGAGCATCTGCAAGACAGCGGCGTGGACACCTTGCAGATCGGCCGCCCCGGCGGTATCGCCTACGTGCCGATCGTGTTCGAAGGCAATGTCGATCTGCACCTGGACCGCGCGCTGGTCATGAACGCCAGCGGCTACAGCGTGCGTCCCGCGCCGCTTCCCGCCGGCGCCGACGCCGATGCCGCCGTCGCGCAGGCGAAGCTGAGCGCGCAGTACGTGGCCTTCAACGGCCTGCGCGGCATCGGCCGCGGCGCCGTGCCGTTGGCCGATCCGGCGCGCCCGGGCGAGAACCGGCTGGACGTCAACGCCGGCTTCATCGACTTCGCCGGTCAAGTGCGCCTGGACGGCATCAAGGTCGCGAACTTCGACAGCGCCGGCGATATCCGTTTCTACACGCCGGCCGAATTCCGCACTTTCGTGCCGCAAGGCGCGACCTTGCCGGCCGATCTGCCCGGACAACTGCTGAGCGGCGGCGATCTGAATTTCCGCGCCGCGCAGCTGTATCCCGGCACCGGCGAGCGTTTCATCATCCGCGCGCTCGGCGCGTCCGACGGCGCCGGCGGACGCGACGCCACCCGCATCAGCATCGCCGGCAACGGCGCCGCCGTGGCCGCGCCGCTGTCGGCCGGCGGCGCCTTGCTGCTGGACGCGACCGCGATCGAGCAGGGTGGCGTACTGCGCGCGCCGGGCGGGCAGATCCTGCTCGGCGTCGCCGATCCGGACAACGCCGACAGTCGCGCCGCGTTCGGCAATTTGAACCTCACCGCCACGCAGCGCGTCGAACTCAAGCCCGGCAGTCTGACCTCGGTGTCGCTGGACGGCCGCGTCGTGCCTTACGGCGTGACCGTCGATGGCCTGCAATGGCAAGCATCAAACACCCAGACCGATCTGGCCGCGCCGCCGCGCAAGCAGATCACCCTGGACGCTTCGTCGATGTCGCTGGCCGACGGCGCCGTCATCGATCTGTCCGGCGGCGGCGATCTGCAGGCGGTGGAATGGGTGCCCGGCACCGGCGGCAGCCGCGACGTGCTGTCGCGTTACAACACCAGTTACGCCGACGGCACGCCCAGGCAGGTGCCGCTGTATCCGAACGAGCGCGAGGTCTACGCGATCGTGCCCGGCGCGCAGCCGATGGTGGCGCCGAACGATCCGAACTTCGGCAGCGTCGCGGTCGGCAAGCAAGTGCGGATCAGCGGCGTGCCGGGCCTGCCCGACGGCGTCTACACCTTGCTGCCGGGCCGCTACGCGACCTTGCCGGGCGCGTTCCGCGTGGTCCAGCGCAGCGGCGCGCGCGACAGCCAGTCGGGGCCGGCGGTGATCGCGCCCGACGGCACCGCGGTGGTCGCCGGTTATCTGGTCGATGCCTTGAGCGGCGCGCGCGATGCGCTCGCCAGCAGCTTCGAAGTGCAGTCGCACGACACCTGGAGCCGTTACTCGCAGTACGCCGCCACCAGCGCGGACAAGTTCTTCGCCGATCGCGCCCAGCGCGCCGGCGCGGTCGCGCCGCAACGGCCGCGCGACGGCGGCCAACTGGTGCTCAACGCCGGCCAGACCCTGGACCTCGGCGCGAGCCTGAAAGCCGCGGCCGCGCCGGGCGGCGCCGCCGCGCAGGTGGACATCGCCGCCAAGGCGATCCAGATCCTCGGCGCCGGCCACGCCGCGCGCGAGGGTTACGTGCAACTCGACGCGGACAAACTCAACCGCCTCGGCGCCGGCAGCCTGCTGATCGGCGGCCAGCGCCGCGATCGCGCCGACGGCGTGGCGGTGGACGTGCGCGCCGACAGCGTGCTGCTCGACAACGACGCCGGTTCCGCGCTCAAGGCGCCGGAGATCACCCTGGTGGCGAGACAGGACGTGCGCGTATCGCAGGGCAGCGTGTTGAGCGCGCAAGGCCAACTGGCGGGCAGCAGCGACAAACCGCTGCTGATCGGCGAAGACGCCGTGGCCGCTCAGCCGGGCCGGCCGGGTCAGGCCGGACGCAGCGGCGACGGCGCCTTGCTGCGCGTGTCCAACGCCGGCCCCGCGCAAGTGCGCCGGCGCAATCTGCCCACGCTCGAGAACAGCCAGGGCGTGCTCGCCATCGACGCCGGCGCGAACGTGGACGGCGGCGCTTCGCTGACCCTGGACGCGGCGCGCAACACCTTGATCGACAGTCAGGCGCTGCTGCACGGTCGCGACGTGCAGGCCAACAGCGGCCTGATCGTATTCGCCGGCGACGGCGCCGCCGCCGATCTGGACGGCTTCGTGATCGGCCGCAACACTCTGGCCGGTTTCGCCGATGCGCAGCGCATCGGCCTGCGCAGCTACGGGCGCATGGAATTCCACGGCGCGGTCGATGTGAACGTGGCGCAGGAACTGGCCCTGAGCGCGGCCGCGTTCGCCGGCGACGGCGGCGACGTGCATCTGCGCGCCGATCGCCTGAGCCTGTCGAACGAACTCGGCGCGGCGGTCGCGGCCAAGTCCGGCCGCGGCGGTGCGCTGAGCCTGTCCGGGCGCGAAGTGGTGTTCGGCGGCGGCGACAAATCGCTGGACGGTTTCGGCCGGGTCGATGTCCAGGCCGATCAGCGCATCGCCGTCAGCGGCAAGGGCGGCTTCGATTTCGGCGCCGCGCCGCTGAGCCTGCGCGCGCCGCTGATCCAGGCCGAGGCCGGCGCCGACGGGCGCCTGAGCAGCCAGGGCGAGATCTCGCTGGCGCGCGGCGCCGGCGCGGTCGCCGCCGACGGCGCGCAGGGCGGGGCGATCGAACTGTCCGGCGGGCGCATCGTCGGCGACGCGCTGATCCGCGCCAACGCCGGCCGCATCAAGCTCAACGCCGGCGGCGACGTGCGCCTGGACGGCACCGCCACGCTCGACGTGTCCTCGCGCGGCAAGACCCTGTTCGACCAGAAGCTGTCGCCGCCGGCCGGCCGCATCGAGTTGGGCTCCGAACACGGCTCGCTGAGCCTGGGCGCGAACACGCTGCTGGACTTCTCCGCCCCCTCCGGCGGCGACGCCGGCGGGCTGCGCGCGATCGCCGGCGAAGGCGCGATCGATCTGGCCGGCGCCTTGCGCGGCGGCAGCGCGAACGGCCGCGGCGGCAGTATCGAACTCGACAGCGCGCAAGCGCTGGCACTGGACCCGCTGGCGCAGCGCCTGGCCGCCAGCGGCATCGACCAGCGCATCGCCGTGCGCACGCGCAGCGGCAATCTGAGCCTGTCGGCCGGACACAGTCTGAAGGCGCGCGAGGTCAGCCTGATCGCCGACGCGGGCGCCGGCGTGCGCGGCAGCGATGCCGGCAACGGCCACGTCGATATCGACGGCGATATCGACGCCTCCGGCGCGTCCGGCGGCACGATCGAACTCTACGGCCGCCAGGGCGTGGAGGTGGACGGGCGCCTGATCGCCACCGGCAGCGACGCCAAGCGCCGCGGCGGCGAGATCCGCATCGGCGTCAGCGGCGTCGGCGACGGCACGCTGAATTCGAATTACGGTTACCAGAACGTGCAGCGCGAAGACTCCGGCGCGATCCGCGTCGGCGCCGGCGCCGTGCTCGACGTGTCCGGCGGCCGCGCCGGCGGTCTGTCGGGCGGGCGCGTGGACCTGCGCGCGCCGCTGCTCAGCGACGGCGACGTGCGCGTGGACATCGCCGATCCGGCCTCGATCCGCGGCGCGCGCGAAGTCGGCCTGGAAGCCTATGCGGTGTGGAGCGCGGCCGACGCGCAGGACCCGGCGCACCCGGAATTGCATTTCGACGGCATCGTCGATCCGGCCGGCTGGTACGACGCACAGGGCACGCTGTTGCCGGGGCAGTGGACCGACGCCGCCGGCAACGTCCTGGCGGCGCCGCAGAACGCGCAGGACCTGGCGCAGTACCTGAGCAAGCACTACTTCGCCCCCGACGCGGCCAACGCCGCCCACCGCGGCTTCTACGGCTATCGCGACGGCAGTCCCGCCGACGCGCCGCTGCCGGGCACGCTGATGGGCTTCGTGCAGAGCCCGGGCTTCGCCTTCGAACAGCGCTTCGCCGGCGTCAGCAACTTCCGCGCGCGTCCGGGCATCGAGCTGCGCAATCCCGACGAAGGCATCAACGGCGGCGCGATCCGCGTGCTGACCAACTGGAACCTCAACTCCGGCACCAACCAGCGCCTGGACTTCCGCTACGGCGACAGCGCGCCGGTGCTGGGCCTGCGCGCGGCCGGCGAGATCGAAGTCGCCGCCAGCGTGTCGGACGGTTTCTACGACTTCAGCAAACTCACCGGCGGCGTCAGCGGCACGCTCGACGGCAGCAACGCGCTGTATCGCGGCATCGTCGATGGCCAGGGCCTGACCTCGCTGGACGGCGTGTTCATCACCGTGCCGCAAGCGCCCGATCCGGGCCAGTACAGCGACGAACAGATCGCGCAGTACTACGGCCAGTACGACAGGCTGATGCAGGAGCTGTCCAAGCCCGATCCGACCTTCGCCGCCGACAGCAACTTCTGCGGCTTCGCCTGCAGCCTGCTGCAGTGGGTCCAGAGCGTGTACGACTTCTCCGCCGGCACCTCGCCGGACCCGGCCTTGCAGCCGCCGCCGGCGCCGACTTCGCCGGCCGACTACGACGCCTACCTTCTGGCCTATCGCAACTACGTGGTCGCCATCGCCAGCAACGCCTTCTATGGCACCGGCGAGTTGTTCGCCTACGAGGCGCCGAAGCTGCCGGTGCCGGGGCAGTTGTTGCCGCGCATCGGCCCCGACGACCGCAGCCCGAACCTGCAAGCCTCCGCCGCCGATCCGGCGCCGTTCGCCACCCGCACCCTGGCCGGCGGCGACAGCAGTTGGCTGCGTCTGGTCGCCGGCGCCGACAGCGCCAGCGCCGCTCCGACCGCGTTGCGCGCGCGCGCCGCGGCGGCCGATATCCGCTTCGACGGCCACACCACGGTGAACCGCGGCGCCAGCGGACGCGAACTGTTGCTGCCGAATGTGCTGCGCACCGGCACCGGCCGCATCGAGCTGGTCGCCGCGCGCGATATCCGCTTCGACGACGCCGACGCGCCGGCCAGCGTCTACACCGCCGGCCGCCCCGGCGAGGGCAGCCGCACCTCGCAGGAGCCGGGCCAGATCCGTCCGCTCGGCGAGGGTCGCCCGGATCTGGTCGTGACCGGCCAGGTCAATCCGGAAGCCGCCGGCGATCTGGTGGTCAGCGCCGGCCGCGACATCCTGAGCAACCGCCGCATCTTCGACAACGAGCAGGGCAGCCGCAGCGGCAACGCCGGCACCTACCTGGGCCAGTTCTGGTGGCCGTGGATGCAAAGCGGCAACACCGTCGCCGACGACGGCCGCACCGTGCTGGCTTCCTCGATCAACTTCGGCGGCTTCGCCCAGGGCCTGCTCAGCGTCGGCGGCAACGTCTCGATCCAGGCCGGCCGCGACATCCGCGAATTGTCGGTGTCGCTGCCGACCACGTGGAGCAAGGAAGGCGGCGGCGCCGCGCGCAGCTACGGCGGCGGCGATCTGCGCGTGAACGCCGGACGCGATCTGCTCGGCGGCGATTACTTCCTCGCCAAGGGCGAAGGCGAGTTGAGCGCCGGCGGCCGCATCGGTTCGGCCTTCGATTTCGACGCCGCGGTGTTCTTCAGCGGCAGCGGCGATTTCCTGCAACTGCACACGCCGGTGGCGCCGATCCTGGCGATGCAGGACGCGCGCATCCGCGTGCAGGCGGCGCAGGACGTGGAACTGGGGCGGGTGCTCAACCCGTCCTACGTCACCACGCCCGACGGGGTGACCGGCGATTCGCAGGCCTACGGCGCCGACGCCGAACTCAACGTGTTCTCGGTCGCCGGTTCGATCGCCTTCGACACTCTCGATGTCGGCGACGCGCTGTTCTCCTACGGCCTGCGCATGAACGGATTCGCGGGCAAGCCCTACGAAGTGCGCAGCCGTCCGATCTTCATGCAGGCCTTGCCGGGCCGCGTGCTGGCCACGGCGATGGACGGCGACATCGTGCTCAACAACGGCGGCGCGTTGTTCCCGTCGACGCGCGGCCAGCTCAGCCTGCTCGCCGGCGGCGACCTGCTGCTGTCGGCCGACCGTTTGCCGCGCGGGCAGGGACTGAGCCTGATCGACCTGGACCCGAATTGGATGCCGACGCCCGACAACCAGATCGGCAAGGTGCTCGGCGAAGGCAACGGGCCGCTGGACTTCACCAACATGGTGCTGAGCAACGGCAGCGAGCGCAGCTACCGCGCCAACCTGCACCGCGACGACAGCGAACTCGTACGGCTGTACGCCGGCGGAGATATCGTCGGCGGTCGCCAGCGCGACGGCGTCAGCCTCAACCCCTTGACCATCGACGTACCCAAGCCGGCTTCGATCCGCGCCGGCCGCGACATCGTCGATCTCAACTTCCGCGGCCAGAACTATCGCGAATCGGATCTGACCCGGATCGAGGCCGGCCGCGATCTGTACAACAACCCGCTGCGTCCGAATGCCGGCGGCGCGGTCAATACCAATTACTCGTGGCTGCAGCTCGGCGGCCCGGGTACCTTCGAATTGCAGGCGGGGCGCAACTTCGGCCGGATCACCTCGGCCAACGAGGCGTTCCAGAACGGTTCGCTCAACAGCGACGGCGGCGGCGTGCGCACCATCGGCAATCGCGACAACGCCGGTTTGCCGAACGAAGGCGCCGACATCGTGGTGCGCTTCGGCGTCGGACCGGGCGTGGCCACCGACGCGTTCGCGCAGCGCTATCTGGACCCGTCCAACAGTGATGCGAACCAATACCGCGACTGGCTGCTGGCCTTCGTCGCCCAACTCGACGCCGATCGTCGCCAACGCGACGGCGCCGGCGCGGACGCCGCGCCGATGAGCGCCGAACAGGCGTGGCAGGCGTTCCTGCGGCAGCCGGCCGAACAGCGTCAGTTGCTGGTCGATCGCGTATTCCTTGACGTGCTCGAACGTGCCGGCAAGGAAAACAAAGAACCGGCCAGCCCGAACTTCGGCAAATACTCGCTCGGTTATCAGGCGATCAACACCTTGTTCCCGGCCGCGGCCGGTTACACCGCCAATCGTCTGGAGGGCGGGGCGAACGGCGCCGATCGGTTGGTCGCGACCGGGCAGTTGGACATGCGCGGCTCGACCATCCAGACCCAGCGCGGCGGCGACATCCGCATCCTGGGCCCGGGCGGCGACGTATTGGTCGGCAGCGTGAGCGCGCCGCCGCTGGTGCGCGACAGCCAGGGCGCGGTGCGGATCGGCCCGAACCAGCAGGGCATCCTGGCCTTGGAGCAGGGCGACATCGGCATCTTCACCGACCGCAGCGTGCTGCTGGCGCAGAGCCGCATCTTCACTCAGCAAGGCGGCAAGATGCTGATCTGGAGTTCCAACGGCGACATCAACGCGGGCAAGGGCGCGAAGACTTCGTCCGACAAGCCGCCGGTGGCCTACGACTGCGATCTCGACAACTATTGCCGCATCGACGCCAAGGGCTTGGTGACCGGTGCCGGCATCGCGACCTTGCAGACGGTGCCGGGCGGCAAGGCCGCCGACGCGGTGCTGGTGGCGCCGCGCGGGACCATCGACGCGGGCGATGCGGGTATCCGAATCAGCGGCAATCTGATTCTGGCGGCGCAGACGGTGGCGAACGCGGACAACATCCAGGTCGATGGCGATTCGGTCGGCATCCCGGTGGCGCGCGGCGTGGATGGTGGTGCGTTGGCGGCGGCATCGTCGGCGAACGCCGGCGTGGACGCGGCGGCCGACGCGATGGTGCAGCAGCGGCCGGCGGTGGCGACGCGGGATATTCCGGCGTTGATATCGGTGCAGGTGATCGGGTTTGGGCGGTGCGGGGTGGATGACAGCCGGTGCATGAATCCGCCGCCGCCGTGAGTGGGGGCGAGTAGGGGTTGTTGTCGCGATTGCCGTAGCTCCTTGTCGCGAGTGCTGTTGTGCGGTCGCTTCGGGTGCCTTTGCTTCTAGCCATGCAGTCGCCGCCGTTGCCGTCGTTGCCGTCGCTATTGTTGTTGCTGTTGCTGTTGCTGTTGCTGTTGCCAAGCCTTGCTTCGGTTTTGCCTTGCCTTTGTTGTTGCTGGGCGCCGCTTGTTACTCGCGAGACCAGGGACACCCGAAGGGCTGCGCACATGGACGTGCGCCGGGTGCCACCTTGGGCAGGATGCCCAATGTGGCACCTGCCTGCGCAGGCATCGAACTCGTGGCTTTTGACTCGAAACAGCCAAAGCCCTTTCTTTGGTTACTTTCTTTGTGGCTTTGGACAAAGAAAGTGACCCGCCGCTCCATGGCGGAAGCTTTAGCGTTTGATCTTGCCT
>NZ_JAGGRI010000020.1 GCF_018612875.1 Lysobacter sp. ISL-50
GCAGGATCAAACGCCTAAAGCTTCCGCCATGGAGCGGCGGGTCACTTTCTTTGTCCAAAGCGACAAAGAAAGTAACCAAAGAAAGGGCTTTAGCTGTTTCGAGTCAAAAGCCACGAGTGCGATGCCGACGCAGGCAGGTGCCACATTGGGCATCCTGCCCAAGGCGGCACCCGGCGCACGTCCATGTGCGCCGCCCTCCGGGTGTCCATCGGTCTCGCGAGTTACAAGCGGCGCCGGGCAACAGCAATAGCAATAGCTGAAGCCAAAACCAAAACCAAAACCAAAACCGAAGCCGAAGCCGAAGCCGAAGCATGGCAAAGCGAAGACGAGGAAAGCAAAATCTTGGCAACGGCAACGGCAACGGCAACGGCAACGGCAACGGCGAAGTAAATTTCATCTTTCGCCGGAATGACAGGCGTGAAAGATCGACTCCCATTGCAGCGATGAAGCAGCGACCGGCTTCTGTCGAAATTACGGGATCGTGGAGATCACAAACCCACGAACCGATCTCAGGCCCTCACAGCCGCCGCCAGCGAAGCCTCCGCGACTTCCCGATGCCCACCCGGCGCGATCGTATCGATCATCGCCTCGATCGCCTGCGCCGTTTCCATCGGACGCTCCATCGGAAACAGATGACCGCCCTCTATCCACGCCCAGCGTTCGCCGACCAGACGCCGGGTCGCGGCGGTGCCGGCGTTGCGCAGTTCGCGCGAATGCGTGCCGGCAAGAAAACCGACCGGAACCCGCAACTTCGACGACAACCCACTGAGCGTCGTGGTCGGCAGACTGCGATAGATTCGGTATTCGATTTCACGCTCGAACGCGAGTTCGCGCGCGCCGGCGTCGTCGGCGCGCGTGCCGTGTTCGACGTAATCGTTCAACACCCGCGCATCCCAACGCGCGAACGCCGGCTTGGCCAGGAAATGCGCGCGCACCGCGGCGCGGTCGGGCCAGTGCTTGCGCCGCTGCAAGGTCGCGCGCGTCGGCATCACCAGATTGTCCAGGCCGGTGCGGCGGCCGATCGACACCAGATGCGCGCGCCAGCCGGCGATCAGCGGCGAGTCGAGCATGATCACCCCGGCCAGGCGCGAGGCGCTCGCCGAATCGGCCAGACGGTGCGCGGCCAGCAGGCTCAGGTAGCCGCCGAGCGAATGCCCGACCAGCCAGATCCGGCGCGCGTTGCCGGCGGCCGCCTCGACCCGCGCGGCCAGCTCATCGACCAGATGTGGCCAGTTCAAGGTCACCGGATAACTCGGATCGTGGCCAATCCGCTCCGGTCGCACGACGCGGTAGCGCGCGGCCAGCGCGTCGAGCATCACGCGGTAGACCGGCGCGGGAAAACCGTTGGCATGGGAGAACAGCAGAAGATCAGGCATGCAGGCCGCGTCTGGGGAGAGGGCGGCGGCCAGGAACGGCCGCCGACACGATGACGGGCGAAACATACCATTGCGTACTGTCCGGCGATAGGACGCCGGACAGGGCGGCCGTCGAAAATCCGGACGGCCGGGCTCAGGCGGCGGCGCGGTAACGCGGCGCCGGCTGGGATTGCATGAAATTCGCCAGCATCGCCTTGCGCGCGGCCTCGAAGACGTCCCACTGGCCGGCGTCGTGCAGGGGCGGATCGTCACCGGCTCGCGGCGGTCGTAACCGGCCAGCGCGGCATCGACCAGATCATCGACCTCCATGACCGCCGGCAAAGCGTTGACGTCCTTGCCCGAGCGCTCCCAGATCCCGGTGCGCGTCGCCGACGGCAGCACCGCATGATCCGCGCCGGGAGCAGTCGCCGCGCGTGCGCGTGGTGCACAACACCATCATGTCGCGCGAGCCGACCGTGGCCCAGGGCATCAGCGGCGCGGCCGACGCCACCTGCATCGAGAACGTGTTCATCAACACCCAGCGCTCGGGTTTCTCCGAGTGCGCGGTCACCCGCTACAACGTCGAACAGCCGGCGCCGCCGCAAGGCCCGTAAGCGGTTCGGGCCCGGTATCGGGTCGTCTGCGCTCCGCCGGCGGTGTCACCGCCGGCAGAGTTTTCGTTTGCGGATCGGCGATGTCGGAGCGAGCCCGACGCGGCGAGGGATGCCGAGTCGCGCGGGCGCTGACCGCTCAACCGCCGCTCAATCGAGCGCGGCATCGATCCACTGCAGCGAGCGATGGCCCAGTTCGCGCACGGTAGACACGCCCAGGTCGCGGATGATGCGATGGGTGCTGTGCGGCAGCGGCGATTCGTCGATGTCGTGCGGGGCGATGTTCTTGCCGGGGACGCCGGGCAGGAATTCGATGCCGCCGGCGGCGTAGCAGTGCTGCACCAGCGCCGAGCAGTACAGCGCGCCTTCCTTGGCCAGCAGATTGCTGCGCTTGCGCAGGCGGCGGCTGTGCATGGCCATCAAGGTGCCGACCAGCTCGCTGATCGAATAGCTGGACAGCCCCGATAGCAGGTCGAGCCCGGCGATCTGGATCTTGCGCAGCTGTTCCTCGTTCAGGCCGAAATCGAGGATCGCGATGTTCGGGAACGCTTCGGCGTCGTAATAGCGCTCGACGCGGTTTTCCTGCACGCCCAGACGGATCTGCTTGTAGCGCATGTCGAGGTCGGACTCGATCACCCACCAGTGGCCGTCGATGCGCCGCTCGCTGAACAAGAACGCGTGCGACCACAGGCTGCGATGGCCGTCCACGGTCAGCGGCGACTGCGCCTTGCGGATCAGCTTGTTGATGAAATCGCGGCCGCCGCACAGGCCGATGCGGCCGGGGCCGGCGTGCTTCTCGATGAAGGCGGCGTTGCCGCGCGGATCCGAGGATGCTTCGTCGACGATGTCTTCGGGCAGGAGAATGTCGCTCATCCGTGCAACTCTCGTATCGGTCCGGTGGATCGGCAATGGCTTCAGGCCGGCGCGCGCGGAAGGGCGGCCGGCGAGGGCTGGGGATCGAGCGACGCGGGCCGGGCGGCCCGCATCGGCGCGTCAATCCGGATCGTAATCCAGATTCGAGGCCAGCCAGCGCTCGGCCTGGATCACGCTGACGCCCTTGCGGCGGGCGTAGTCCTCGACCTGTTCCTTGTTGACCCGGCCGACCACGAAGTACTGGCTGCCCGGGTGGCTGAAGTAATAGCCCGAGACCGCCGCGGCCGGGTACATGGCGAAGCTCTCGGTCAGCTCCAGGCTGGTGTGGCGGGTCGCGTCGAGCATCTGGAACAGTGTGGCCTTCTCGCTGTGCTCCGGGCAGGCCGGGTAGCCCGGGGCCGGGCGGATGCCGCGGTAGCCTTCGTCGATCAGCGCTTCGTTGTCCAGGGTCTCGTCGCTGCCGTAGCCCCAGAACTCCTTGCGCACGCGCTGGTGCAGGCGCTCGGCCAGGGCCTCGGCGAGGCGGTCGGCCAGCGCCTTGACCATGATCGAGTTGTAGTCGTCGTGATCGGCCTCGAAACGCGCCACGTGCGGTTCGATGCCGATGCCGGCGGTGACGGCGAAGCCGCCGATCCAGTCCTGGCGGCCGGAATCCTGCGGCGCGATGAAATCGGCGAGGCAGAAGTCGGGGCGGTCGACCGGCTTGTCGGCTTGCTGGCGCAGGAAGTGCAGAGTTCGGGAATGGGGAATCGAGAATCGGGAATCGGAAGACGCTTCGGCCGTCTGAGCCGATTCCCAGACGACGACATCGTCGCCCACTGAATTCGCCGGCCACAGTCCGAACACCGCCTTGGCCCGGATCCATTTCTCCTCGACCAGTTGCTTGAGCATCTTGCGCGCGTCGCGATACAGCTCGGTGGCCTGCTTGCCGACGATCTCGTCGCTCAGGATCGCCGGATAGCGCCCTGCCAGTTCCCAGGTGTTGAAGAACGGCGTCCAGTCGATGTACTCCACCAGCTCGGCCAGCGGATAGTCGTCGAACACGTGCAGGCCCGGATGCTTCGGCGCCGGCGGAACGTACTCGTCCCAGCCGCCGTCGAAACGCTGGCCGCGGGCTTTCTCCAGCGACACCAGGCGCTTGCCGTCGCCGCGGTTGCGGTGGCGCTCGCGGATCTCCGCGTAGTCCGAGGCGTTGGCGGCGACGAAGGGCTCGCGCAGCTCGATCGAGATCAGCGACTGCGCCACGCCGACCGCGCGCGAAGCGTCCTTGACCCACACCGTCGGCGATTTGTAGTGCGGGTCGATCTTCAGCGCGGTGTGCGCGCGCGAGGTGGTCGCGCCGCCGATCAACAGCGGCATGGTGAAGCCCTGGCGCTGCATTTCGCGGGCGACGTGGCTCATTTCCTCCAGCGACGGCGTGATCAGGCCGGACAGGCCGATCAGGTCGGCCTTCTCCTCGCGGGCGCGATCCAGAATGGTTTGCGCCGGCACCATCACGCCCAGGTCGACCACGTCGAAGTTGTTGCAGGCCAGGACCACACCGACGATGTTCTTGCCGATGTCGTGCACGTCGCCCTTGACGGTCGCCATGATGATCTTGCCGTTGGACTTGCCGACATCGCCGGTGCGCAGTTTCTCGGCTTCGATGTACGGCAGCAGATAGGCCACGGCCTTCTTCATCACCCGCGCCGACTTGACCACCTGCGGCAGGAACATCTTGCCGGCGCCGAACAGGTCGCCGACCACGTTCATGCCCGACATCAGCGGGCCTTCGATCACGTCCAGCGGGCGCGTGGATTCGGCGCGCGCCGCTTCGGTGTCCTCCTCGATCCACTGGTCGATGCCGTGGACCAGCGCATGGCTGAGGCGGTCGCGCACCGGCTTGTCGCGCCAGCGCAGGTCTTCGACCTTCTTCTCGCCTTTCTTGCCCTTGAAGCGGTCGGCGATTTCCAGCAGGCGCTCGGTGCCGTCGGCGCGGCGGTTGAGCACCACGTCCTCGACGCGTTCGCGCAGGTCCGGGTCCAGGTCGTCGTACAGCGGCAGGCCGCCGGCGTTGACGATGCCCATGTCCATGCCGGCCTTGATCGCGTGGTACAGGAACACCACGTGGATCGCCTGGCGCACGAGCTCGTTGCCGCGGAACGAGAACGAGACGTTGGATACACCGCCGGAGATATGGCTGTACGGGAAGCGCCGCTTGAGCTCGCGCGTGGCTTCGATGAAATCGACCGCGTAGTTGTTGTGTTCTTCGATGCCGGTGGCGATGGCGAACACGTTCGGGTCGAAGATGATGTCTTCCGGCGGAAAGCCGATTTCTTCCGTCAGCAGCCTGTACGCGCGCGAACAGATATCGACCTTGCGATCAATGGTATCGGCCTGACCGACCTCGTCGAAGGCCATCACCACCACCGCCGCGCCGTAGCGCCGCACCAGCCGCGCCTGGCGCAGGAACTCGGTTTCGCCTTCCTTCATCGAGATCGAGTTGACGATGCCCTTGCCCTGCAGGCATTTCAGACCGGCCTCGATGACCGTCCACTTGGAGCTGTCGACCATCACCGGAATGCGGGCGATGTCGGGCTCGGCCGCGATCAGGTTGAGGTAGGTGACCATGGCCAGCTCGGAATCGAGCATGCCCTCGTCCATGTTGACGTCGAGCACCTGCGCGCCGTTCTCAACCTGTTGGCGCGCCACGACGATGGCTTCGTCGTAGCGGCTTTCCATGATCAGTTTCTTGAACTGCGCGCTGCCGGTGACGTTGGTGCGCTCGCCGACGTTGACGAAGTTGCTTTCCGGCGTGATCTGCAGCGGTTCGAGACCGCTCAGGCGGGTTTGGCGGGGAAGGGTTGCGGTCATTGCTCGGTATGTGTCTTAGTCTTGTGCTCTTGCTCGTCATTCCCGCGAACGCGGGAATCCAGGGCCTTTCGTGCGAGAACGTTCGAAGTCCGTGGATTCCCGCCTTCGCGGGAACGACGGTTGGAAAGTGGCGCGGTCGCGGAAAGAAAACTCACGCCGCCGCATCGACCAACTGCAACGGCCGCCGCGGCTCCACGCCCTCGACCACCGCGGCGATCGCGGCAATGTGCGCGGGGGTGGTGCCGCAGCAACCGCCGACCAGATTCAGCAGCCCGGCGCGGGCGAACTCGCCCAGCACCGCGGCCATGTCTTCCGGGGTTTCGTCGTAACCGCCGAAGGCGTTGGGCAGGCCGGCGTTGGGATGGGTGCTGATGTTGGCGTCGGCGATCTGCGCCAGCACGTCGATGTGCACGCGCAGGTCCTTGGCGCCGAGCGCGCAGTTCAGGCCGATCGCCACCGGCTGGTTGTGCCGCACCGAATACCAGAACGCTTCCGCCGTCTGCCCCGACAAGGTGCGGCCGGAGGCGTCGGTGATGGTGCCGGAGATCATCACCGGCAGCCGCGCGCCGCGCGCGTCGAAGGCTTCCTCGATCGCGAACAGCGCGGCCTTGGCGTTGAGCGTGTCGAAGATGGTCTCGACCATGATCACGTCGGCGCCGCCGTCGATCAGGCCGTCGGTGGCTTCGCGGTAGGCGATGCGCAATTCGTCGAAGGTGATCGCGCGGTAGCCGGGGCGGTTGACGTCTGGGCTCAGCGACGCGGTGCGGCTGGTCGGGCCGAGCACGCCGATCACGTAGCGCGGCTTGTCCTTGCCGGCGGCGGCGTCGAGCGCCTCGGCCTCGTCGCAGGCCTTGCGCGCCAGCCGCGCGCCTTCCAGGTTCAACTCGCGCGCCAGATGCTCCAGGCCGTAGTCGCTCAGCGAGATCGTGGTCGAGTTGAAGGTGTTGGTCTCGATCAGGTCGGCGCCGGCGGCCAGGTACTGGGCGTGGATGTCGCCGATGATGTCCGGCCGGGTCAGGGTCAGCAGGTCGTTGTTGCCGCGCTGGTCGCGCTCGCAGCCACAACCCTCGCCGTGGGCGTGCTCGCCGCCGTGCGCGTCGCGCGGCGCGTACAGGCGGTCGTAGCCTTGCGCGAAGCGCTCGCCGCGGTAGTCGGCCTCGGCCAGCTCATGCTGCTGGATCATCGTGCCCATCGCCCCGTCCATGATCAGGATGCGCTGGGCCAGTCCGGTTTCCAGCGCCAGGGCGCGTTCGGGGTTGATCCACGGAAGTCGGTTCATCGATCGGTCCTCACTTCTTGCCGGGCTTGCGCACCGGCTCGCCGCCGGGCTTGCGCGCCATCAGCGCGATCACTTCGAAATGCGGCGGGCGGCGCTCGCGGGTCACGGTCTGGCAGCTGACGATGTCGAAGCCGGCCTTGGTGGCGAACTTCTGCAGGTCTTTCTCGGCGAAGCCCAGGTTGACGTGGCCGAAGGCCTCGACCGCGCCGCGGTGTTCGTGCCTGGCCAGGCTGGTCACCAGCACGCGGCCGCCCGGGCGCAGCACGCGCGCGGCTTCGGCCACGGCCTGGGCCGGGTGCTCGGCGTAGGTCAGCGCATGCATCAGCACGACCAGATCGAAGGTTTCGTCGTCGAACGGCAGCGCGTGCATGTCGCCTTCGCGCACTTCCACGTTCTTGAGCTTGCGCAGGCGCTCGGAGGCGGCGGCCACGACCTTGGTGCTGGCGTCCAGGCAGATGTAGCGGTGCGAATGCGGCGCCAGCAGTTCGGCCAGCACGCCGTCCCCGGAGGCGATGTCGAGCACGTCGCCGGGTTGCAGCAACGGCAGAGCCGAACGCGCCAGCGCTTCCCAGGTGCGGCCGGGCGAGTAGTGGCGTTCCATGTCGCCGGCGACCGAGTCGGCCCAGTTCTGGTCGGACGCGCGCATCGCCAGCACCGCGGTGACGCGTTCGCCGTCCTGGCGCAGCAGCGGATCGTCGCTGCCGGTGCTCAGCGTCTGCCACAGCGCGCGTTGGGCGTGGTCGAGCGCGCCTTCGTCGAAGCGGTAGTACGCCGACACGCCGGCGCGGCGGTCGCGCACCAGTCCGGCTTCCTTGAGCTTGGACAGGTGCGTGGACACCCGCGGCTGAGCCAGGCGGGTGATCGCCGACAGCTCGGCCACGGTCAGTTCCTCGCGCTCGAGCAGGGCCAGCAGACGCACGCGGGTGGCGTCGGCGAACACTTTCAGACGGGACGACCAGCCTTCGAGATCCATGGGGGCCTTGTACGGGAATCGGGAATGGGGAATCGGGAATGGTCAAAGCCAAAGCGAACTGGCACAGCGGGCTTCAGCCGATTCCCGGTTCTCCATGTGCGGGAATAGGCAATCGGGAATGGTCAAAACCACAGCGGGCGGGCAGAACGGGCTTGCGTCCGATTCCCGATTCTCCATTCCCGATTCCCGCTCTTTCATCAACGTATCGCGATATAGCGATAAGTGTGGTGGCGAAGGGCCCTCAGGTCAAGTCGTGCCGCGGCGCAGCAAGTTAGAACGCGGACTGAAAGCGGGCGGGCGTAACGCCAGATCGGGGCAGTCGGATGGGTGGGGTTATTCGGCGCGCGCGGCTACAATTCGCATTCGCGGCTCGACGAACGGGCCGCGGCCCCTGAAACGGGCCGATGTGCAACGAGCAGGAGGTACCGCGTCGGCGCCGTGGCGGCGACAGCGCGGCGCCGACGGCTCGCCGGCTCACCGCCTGCAATCACCACATGAAGAGGTGTCGACGTGGATTTTGGCTTTACCGAAGAGCAGTTGATGATCCAGGACGTGGCGCGCCGTATCGCCCAGGAAAAGATTGCTCCCAGCGCCGAGCACCACGATCATACCGGCGAGTTCCCCCTGGAGAACATCCGCACCCTCGGCGAGAACGGCCTGATGGGCATCGAAGTGCCGGCCGAATACGGCGGCGCCGGCATGGACCCGATCTCCTACGTGCTGGCGATGGTCGAAATCGCCGCCGGCGACGCGGCCCACTCGACCATCGTGTCGGTCAACAATTCGCTGTTCTGCAACGGCATTCTCAAGTTCGGCACCGAGGCGCAGAAGCAGTTGTACGTGCGCGCCATCGCCGAGGGCCGCGAAATCGGCGCCTTCGCCCTGACCGAGCCGCAGTCGGGCTCCGACGCCACGGCCATGCGCTGCAAGGCGGTCAAGCAGGCCGACGGCAGCTTCGTCATCAACGGCAAGAAGAGCTGGATCACCTCCGGCCCGGTCGCGAAATACATCGTGCTGTTCGCGATGACCGATCCGGACAAGGGCGCGCGCGGCATCACCGCCTTCATGATCGACACCGCCAAGCCGGGTTTCCACCGCGGCAAGACCGAGCCCAAGCTCGGCATCCGCGCTTCGGCCACGTGCGAAATCGAGTTCGAGGACTATGTCGCCTCCGCCGACGACGTTCTGGGCGAGGAAGGCCACGGCTTCAAGATCGCCATGGGCGTGCTCGACGCCGGCCGCATCGGCATCGCCTCGCAGGCCATCGGCATCGCCCGCGCCGCCTACGAGGCCACGCTGACTTATGTGCGCGAGCGCAAGGCCTTCGGCCAGCCGATCGGCGCGTTCCAGATGACCCAGGCCAAGATCGCCGACATGAAGTGCAAGCTCGACGCGGCCCTGCTGCTGACCTTGCGCGCGGCCTGGCAGAAGGGCCAGACCGAGAAGCACGGCGGCCGTTTCAGCAACGAGGCCGCCATCGCCAAGCTCACCGCTTCGGAGGCGGCGATGTGGATCGCCCATCAGGCCGTGCAGATTCACGGCGGCATGGGCTATTCCAAGGAAATGCCGCTGGAGCGGTACTTCCGCGACGCCAAGATCACCGAGATCTACGAAGGCACCAGTGAGATCCAGCGCCTGGTCATCGCCCGCAACGAAACCGGTCTGCGCTGAACACGCCGACCGCGCCGAGTCGAACAGCCTCTCGATGAAACGCTCCGCGTCATCCTGGCCCGGCCATCGCTGCGACAACGGCGGGCCGGGCCCGCGCGTTGTCGAGCGCTTCGCGACCGCAGCCGCACTGGCGTTGTCCTCATCGGTATTTCATTCGCGCACGGCGCGCCGGGTTCAAGCCCGGCGCGCCGGTTTGCTTTTGTCCGCTACCACCGATTGTCCAATCACTTCACGACCTGGTCAGATCCTGGCGCGGTAGTTCGGCGTTCTCCGCCGATCCGAGTCAGCGCCTGAGGCAGTGGTTCGGTTTTCTTCGCCGGCATCCGATTCTCAAGCAGACATCCAGCGTCAGCCTCGTCTTTTGGCCTCATTCCATCCGGACCTCAACGTTCCCATGAGCAATAAACCCAAAGCTTCCAAGTCCGAACCCGCCAAACGCGCCGCCGCCAAACCGGCCGCGAAGCCGGCTTCGGCCAAGCAGGCCCCGGTCAAGAAAACGGCGGCGCCCGCCAGCAAGCCGGCCGCGCCGAAGAAAGCCGCCGCGCCCGACCGCAGCCGCTCGGCGCCGCCGGTCGATGCGCAGGCGGTGAATCTGCAGCCGATCGTCGCCGCGATGCACAAGCGCCTGCCCAAGACGCGCCACGCCGAGGCCGAGGCCTTCGCGCAGGCGTTCTACAAGCGCATGAGCGCCGATGAGCTGCCGCAGCACCAGCCCGACGGCTGGGCGGCGCTGGCGGCGGATTTTCTGGATTACGCGCGCGACCGCAAGCAGGGTTCGGCGCTGGTGCGTTTGTTCAACCCGACGCTGAAGTCGCATGGCTGGGAATCGCCGCACACCGTGCTGCAGATCGCCAACGACGACATGCCGTTCCTGGTCGATTCGGTGACCATGGCGCTGGCCGACCAGGGCATCGGCGTGCACGTGCTGGGCCATCCGGTGGTGACGTTCCAGCGCGACAAGGCCGGCAAGCTGCTGGCGGTCGGGCAGGGCGTGGCCGAGTCGCTGATGCATCTGGAGATCGACCGCCAGACCGCCGAATCGGCCGCCAGGATCAAGCACGCGCTGGAAGTGGTACTGGCCGACGTGCGCGCGATCGTGCGCGACTGGTCGCAGATGCGCGACAAGATGCATCAGGTCGCCGACGAACTGCCGGGCCAGAACCTGCCGATCGACGAAGACGGCAAGCGCGAGGCGCAGGCGTTCCTGCACTGGGCCGCCGAGAACCATTTCACCTTCCTGGGCTACCGCGAGTACGAAGTCGTCAAGCAAGGCGGCGACGAAGTGCTGCGCGCGATCAAGGACAGCGGCCTGGGCCTGCTGCGCGGCAAGGAAGTCGGCAAGCCGCGTCTGCTGACTTCGCTGGCGGCGCATTACATGCCGCAGTCCGGCGCGGTCGACGCGCTGATCCTGACCAAGACCAATGCGCGCTCCACCGTGCACCGTCCGGGCTACATGGACTACATCGGCGTGCTGAGCTTCGACGCCCAGGGCCGTCCGACCGGCGAGAAGCGTTTCCTCGGCCTGTACACCTCCAGTGCCTACAACCGCCGCCCCTGGGACATCCCGCTGGTGCGTCAGCGCCACGCCTACGTGATGGAGCAGTCCGGCCTGGCGCCCGACAGCCACAGCGGCAAGGCCCTGCGCCATGTGCTGGAAACCCTGCCGCGCGACGAGTTGTTCCAGTCCAGCGAGGATGAACTGCTCAAGACCACCTCGGGCATCCTCGGCCTGCAGGAGCGCGTGCGCAGCAAGCTGTTCCTGCGCCGCGACCGTTACGGCCGCTATTACTCGGGCCTGGTCTACATCCCGCGCGAGCGCTTCAACACCGATGTGCGCCTGCGCGTGGAGGCGATGCTCAAGGACAAGCTGCACGGCGAGCACATCGACACCACCGTGCACATCGGCGAATCGCCGCTGGCGCAGTTGCACCTGATCGTGCGTCCGAAGTCCGGCGAAGCCGCGCAGAACGGCGCGCGCGTCATCGACAACGCCGCCATCGAAGCCGAACTGGCCGATATCGTGCGCAACCGCCAGGACGACCTGCGCGAAGCGCTGGTGCGCAACAACGGCGAGCAGCAGGGCCTGGCCCTGGCCAATCGCTATGGCCGGGCGTTGCCGCCAGGCTATATCGATGAAGTGTCGGCCGGCGTGGCGGCGCAGGACATCGCCCATCTCGCCGCGCTGAGCGGCCCGGACGATCTGCGCCTGAGCCTGTGCCGCACCCGCCAGGGCGAGGGCGGCCTGCGCTTCAAGTTCTATCGCCAGCTCGACGACATCCCCTTGTCCGACGCGCTGCCGATGATGGAGAACATGGGCCTGCGGGTGATTTCCGAACACCCCTACCGCCTCACCGTCGACGGCCAGCCGGTCTACATCCAGGACTTCGAGGTCGAGACCGCCAACAACGACATCGACGTCGATCGCCTGGACGAGAATTTCGAAGAAGCCTTCGCCCAGATCTGGCGCGGCAACGCCGAGAACGACGGCTTCAACCGCCTGATCCTGACCGCCAACCTGTCCTGGCGCCAGGTCGCGATGCTGCGCGCGTACTGCAAGTATCTGTTGCAGGTCGGCGTGCCGTTCTCGCAGAGCTACGTGGAAGAAACCTTCAGCCGCTATCCGCTGCTGGCGCGCTTGCTGGTGGAACTGTTCGAAGCGCGCTTCGACCCGTGCACCGGCAACGAGAGCAAGGACGAGATCAAGGCCGGGCAGGAGCGCCTGGTCCAGCAGTTCGACACCCTGTCCGGCGGCGACGCCGCGGTCATGGCCGCGCTGAAGCCGGTGATCCAGGCGCGCAGCGGCAAGCGCGACGAACAGGCCCAGGCCACGGTCGCATCGATCAAGGCGCTGCTCGACCGCGTCTCCAGCCTCGACGAAGACCGCATCCTGCGCAGCTTCATCGGCGTGATCAACGCCACCTTGCGCACCAGCTACTACCAGAAGACGCCCGACGGCAGCGAACGCGGCTACGTCAGCTACAAGTTCGATTCGGCCCAGGTGCCGGATCTGCCCAAGCCGCGTCCGTACCGCGAAATCTTCGTGTACGGCCCGCGCGTGGAAGGCGTGCACCTGCGCTTCGGCCCGGTCGCCCGCGGCGGTTTGCGCTGGTCCGATCGCCGCGAAGACTTCCGCACCGAGGTGCTGGGTCTGGTCAAGGCGCAGATGGTCAAGAATACGGTGATCGTGCCGGTCGGTTCCAAGGGCGGCTTCTTCGCCAAGCGTCCGCCGATCGGCGGCGACCGCGACGCGGTGCTGGCCGAAGGCATCGCCTGCTACAAGATGTTCATCAACGGCCTGCTCGACATCACCGACAACATCGTCGGCGGCAAGATCGTCGCGCCGGCCAATGTCGTGCGCCACGACAACGACGACCCGTATCTGGTCGTCGCCGCCGACAAGGGCACCGCGACCTTCTCCGACATCGCCAACGGCATCGCCGCCGAGCACAAGTTCTGGCTCGACGACGCCTTCGCCTCGGGCGGCTCGGTCGGTTACGACCACAAGGGCATGGGCATCACCGCCAAGGGCGCGTGGGAGTCGGTCAAGCGCCACTTCCGCAGCATCGGCCGCGACAGCCAGACCCAGGACTTCACCACCGTCGGCATCGGCGACATGTCCGGCGACGTGTTCGGCAACGGCATGCTGCTGAGCGGGCACATCCGCCTGCTGGCCGCGTTCGACCACCGCCACATCTTCCTCGATCCGAATCCGGACGCGGCGAAGACGTTCAAAGAGCGCGAGCGCATGTTCAAGCTGCCGCGTTCGAGCTGGGACGACTACAACAAGGCGCTGATCAGCAAGGGTGGCGGCGTGTATCCGCGCTCGGCCAAGTCGATTGCGTTGTCGCCGGAGATCAAGGCCGCGCTGGGCATCGAAGGCAACGTCACGGCGATGAGCCCGGTCGAGCTGATGAGCGCGATCCTCAAGGCGCCGGTCGATCTGCTGTGGAACGGCGGCATCGGCACCTACGTCAAGGCCAGCAGCGAGACCAACAGCGACGTCGGCGACCGCGCCAACAACGCGCTGCGCGTCAACGGCCGCGACCTGCGCTGCAGGATGGTGGGCGAGGGCGGCAACCTGGGCCTGACCCAGCTCGGCCGCATCGAAGCGGCGCAGCACGGCGTGCTGCTCAACACCGACTTCATCGACAACTCGGCTGGCGTGGACACCTCGGACCACGAGGTCAACATCAAGATCCTGCTCAACGGCCAGGTCCAGGCGAAGAAGCTGACGCTGCCCGATCGCAACAAGCTGCTGGCGTCGATGACGGATGAAGTCGCCGAGCTGGTGCTCAACGACAACTACCGCCAGAACCAGGCGATCAGCCTGATGGAGCGCATGAGCCTGTCGCGCCTGGGCTCCAAGCAGCACTTCATCCGCACCTTGGAATCGCAGGGCCTGCTCGATCGCCAAATCGAGTTCCTGCCCAGCGATGCTGAGATCGCCGAGCGCAAGGCGCGCGGCCAGGGCCTGACCCGTGCGGAACTGTCGGTGCTGCTGTCGTACTCCAAGCTGGTCGCGTTCCAGCAGATGCTGGATTCCGACGTGCCGGAAGACCCGTACCTGTCGAAGGAACTGGTGCGCTACTTCCCGCAGCCGCTGCAGGCCAAGTACGCCAAGGCGATGGAGAACCACCGCCTGAAGCGCGAAATCATCGCCACCGCGGTGACCAACTCGACCATCAACCGGATGGGCGCGACCTTCCTGCTGCGCATGCAGGAAGACAGCGGCCGCACCCCGGGCGAGGTCGCCAAGGCCTTCACGATTACCCGCGAGACCCTGGACGCGCGCGAGCTGTGGGCGCAGATCGACGCGCTCGACGGCAAGGTCGCCGAATCGACCCAGATCGACGCCCTGCAGGTGATCTGGACCTTGCAGCGTTCCTTCACCCGCTGGCTGCTGTCGCGTCCGGGCGCGATTCCGGACATCACCACCGCGGTCGATCGCTACCACGACGGCTTCAAGAACATCCGCGCCGGCCACGGCATCCTCGGCGACGGCGAGCGTCCGGCCCACGATGCCGCCTTCGCCGACTGGAAGGCCAAGGGCGTGCCCGAGTCGCTGGCGGCGCAGCTGGCGGCGTTGCCGTACCTGGAGCCGAGCTGCGACATCATCGAACTGGCGCGCGAGCGCAAGCTCAAGCCGGTCGATGTGGCCAAGGTCCACTTCCGCCTCGGCGAAGCTCTGCGCCTGCCGTGGTTGCAGGAGCAGATCGACGCGCTCACCGTCGACGGCCGCTGGCATGCGGTGGCGCGCGGCGTGCTGCGCGAAGAACTGGCGACCCAGCAGCGCATCCTGGTCGGCCAGGTGCTCAACATGGCCGGCGCCAATGCCGATGCCAAGGTCAAGCAGTGGCTGAGCCGCGACGACCAGTCGCTGCGCTTCACCTTGGCGATGCTGACCGAACTGGCGGCGCAGAAGACCCTGGACTATCCGACCGCTTCGGTCGCGGTGCAGCGTCTGTCGCAGTTGGCGGCGCGCGGCTGACAGCAACAGCGGGGCCGGCGCTCGCGCCGGCCCCGCGTGGTTTCAAGATCTTTTGTAGGAGGGCCTTCAGGCCCGATGCTTTTCTTTCAGGTCGCCGCGATCCGAGACAAAAGCCTCGGGCCTGAAGGCCCTCCCACACAAAGCGCCCCACAGCACGAATCCCCCGCATCGGCCGGGTTATGCTGACGGCATCCTTCCGGAGCCGCCGATGACCGCGACGCCACGCATCGCCTTCCTCGCCAGTCACACCGACGACGCCCAGCGCGCGCTCGCGACGCTGTTGACCCAGCACGATCAGCACGAACCCGACAACGCCGACGTGCTGGTCGCGCTCGGCGGCGACGGCTTCATGCTGCAGACCCTGCATCGCCACGGCGCGCTCGGCAAACCCGTGTACGGGATGAAGCTGGGTACGGTCGGCTTCCTGATGAACCAATACGCCGACGCCAGCGGCGATCTGCTAGAACGCATCGCCAGCGCCGAGCCGGCGGTGCTGCGTCCGCTGGAAATGGTCGCGCAGACCGAGTCCGGCGCGAGCTTCGGTTCGCTGGCCTACAACGAAGTGTCGCTGCTGCGCCAGACCCGCCAGGCCGCGCACGTGCGCATCGACCTCAACGGCCAGACCCGGCTCGACGAGCTGATCTGCGACGGCGTCCTGGTCGCGACCGCGGCCGGCAGTACCGCGTACAACTTCTCCGCGCACGGGCCGATCCTGCCGCTGGGTTCGGCGGTGATTGCGTTGACGCCGATCGCCGCGTTCCGCCCGCGGCGCTGGCGCGGGGCCTTGCTCAAGGCCGATACCGAAGTGCGTTTCCGCGTGCTCGATCCCTACAAGCGCCCGGTCAGCGCCACCGCCGACTCGCACGAAGTGCGCGACGTGGTCGAGGTGATGATCCGCGAATCGCGCGACCGCACGGTGACGTTGCTGTTCGATCCCGAGCACAATCTGGAAGAGCGGATGTTGATCGAGCAGTTCACGAGCGGCTGAATCTGGCTCTCCCTCTCCCGCTTGCGGGAGAGGGGCTCCAATGTCGCTACCCTTAGCGCCGCAACCGCCCGATCAATTCGATCAGTCGCCCGTCGGCCAGATTAGTCAGCGCCCGCGCCTGCGCCGGATCGAACCACTGCAGCCGCACGTGTTCGTCGCCGCGCATGGCGACTTCGCCCTGCCAGGCGTCGACGCGATAGACGGTCAGGCTGGCGCCGGCCCACATCAACGGTTCGCCCAGTTGGCGGTAATCGGTGGCGACAACGCTGGCCTCTTCCTCCAATTCGCGCAGCAAGGCCTGCTCCAGGGTTTCGCCGGCCTCGACATGGCCGCCGAGGATGTCCCAGCAGTTCGGCGCCAGGCGCTTGTAGGCGTTGCGCAGGCCCAGCAGCAGGCGGCCGTCGCGGATCAGCACCGCGCCGACCATCGGCGCGCCGGCTCGGCTGTCGGCGGACGGCGGGTTCGCGATCTCGCTCATGCCGAAGCTCCCGCGCCCGCATCGGCGCGGCCGGCCAGCCGTTGCGGCAGCCGGGCGTGTTCGCAAGCCTCGATCAGATAGTCCACGAACACCCGCGTCTTGCTCGGCAACAGATTGCGACTAGCGTAGTACAGCGAGATCGAGCCCAGGTCGGCGTACCAGTCCGGCAGCAGCCGTTGCAGGCGGCCGTCGTCCAGGTAGGGCAGTGCGTGCTGCACCGCGACCAGGGTCACGCCCAGGCCATCGAGCGCGGCGCGGCACATGGCTTCGGGATCGTTGAGGACGATGCGTTCGCGGGTCAGCGCCACCGCTTCGCGTCCGCGCGAATCGCGCATCGCCCAATGGCGCACGCGGCCGGTGCGCGCCGAGCGCATCGCGATGCCGTCGTGTTCGGCCAGATCCTCCGGCTCGGCCGGCAGCGGCCGCCCTTGCAGGTAGGTCGGCGAGGCCACCGCGATCACGTGCAGCGGCGCCAGCGGCCGCGCCACCATGCCGGCCGCCAGTTCGATGCCGCCGCCGATCGCCGCGTCGAAACCTTCCGCGATCAGATCGACCTGGCGGTTCTCCAGCAGCCAGTCCAGGCGGATATGCGGGTGCCGGCGGAGGAACTCGGGCATCAGCGGCAGCACGTAATCCATGCCGAATCCCGGCGCCATGCTGAGCTTCAGCGTGCCGGCCGGTTCCTCGTTCTCGACCGAAGCGACGCTGAGCGCGCTGTTCAAGGCCTCGAAGTGCTCGCGCACCGAATCGAGGAAGCGCTCGCCGGATTCGGTCAGGGTCAGCTTGCGGGTGCTGCGCTGGAACAGGCGCAGGCCCAGGTTGCGTTCGAGCACCGCGACATTGCGGCTCACCGCCGCCGGCGTCAGCCCCAATTGGCGCGCGGCGGCGGAAAAACCGCGCAGGTCGGCACTGCGGACGAAGGATTCCAGGTTGGCCAGGGTTTCCACGGGGGCGCAGCCTTCAAGTGATGCTTGAAATTCATTCTAGCCATTGCCGGCTTATCCGGCCTGAGTGGGGCGCGCATAGTTCGCTCCACGGCGGCGGATCGGGTTCGAAACGACTTTAGGTTCCGGCCAATTATCCAATTTTATTAATCACTTGAAGGAGAAACTTCATGCAAATCGGCATTCTCGGCGCGGGCCATATCGGCAGCGCCATCGCACGTACCCTGGCCCGCGCCGGCATCGCGGTTTCGATCGCCAACAGCCGCGGCCCGCAGTCGCTGGCGTCCCTCGTCGCCGAGCTGGGGCCGAGCGTCACCGCGGCCACGCCGGAACAGGTCGCGCAGGCGGATCTGGTGTTCGTGGCGATCGGCTGGTCGAAACTGCCGCAGGCCTTGAAGGGCCTGGACCTGAGCGGCCGCATCGTGGTCGATGCCAACAACCCGATCGAGGCGCCGGAGTTCAAACCCTTCGATCTGCACGGCCGCACCTCCAGCGAAGTCTTCGCCGACCTGGTCCCGGGCGCGCGGGTGGTCAAGGCGCTGAATCATCTGCTCGCCGGAGTGCTCGCCACCGACCCGCGCGGCCACGGCGGCCAGCGCGTGCTGTTCGTGTCCGGCGACGACGTCGAGGCCAAGGCCGAGGTCACGACTCTGCTGCAAGGCACCGGTTACGCCGTCATCGATCTGGGCGGACTGGTCGAAGGCGGCCGCGTGCAGCAGTTCCCGGGCGGGCCGCTGGCGTTGCATCACCTCGTCAAGCAGGCCTGAGCCGGGCTGGCCTCAGCCGCGCGCGCGTACCCGCCGCGCGACTTCGCTGATCGCGGCGATGCACAGGGTCAGCGCCGCGGTCGACAGCAACTGCATGCGCGGGCCTTCGGTCAGCAGCGCCAGCACGAACACCATCGCCAGGATGCCCAGGCCCAGCCAGGTCACATACGGGAAGGCCCACATCTTGAACGGCAGCACGGTGCCGGCGCGATCGGCGCGGCGGCGCAGGATCAACTGCGACACCAGCGACAAGGTCCACACCAACAGGCAGGTCGAACCGACCACGTTGAGCAGCGTCGGCAGCACTTTCTGCGGATACAGCAGCTCAAGCGCGGTGGCGATGAAGCCGAAGGCGACGCTGGCCAGCACCGCCGCCACCGGCACCCGGTTGGCGCTGAGGTGGGCGAGGAAGCCCGGCGCCTCGCGCCGCTGCGCCAGCGAAAAGATCATTCGCGAAGCGCCGTAGAGATTGGCGTTTAGCGCCGACAGCAGCGCGACCACCGCGACCAGGGTGATGGCCGTGGCCGCGCCGGGAATCCGCGCGACTTCCAGCACCGCCGCGAACGGCGATTTCAGGCTTTCGCTGTTCCACGGCACCACCGCGATGATCACCGCCAGCGAGCCGATGTAGAACACCAGGATGCGCCAGGCCACGGTGCGGATCGCGCGGGTGATGCTGCGCTCCGGGTCCTGGGTTTCGGCCGCGGCGACCGCGACGATCTCGGTGCCGCCGAAGGCGAACACCACCACCAGCAGGGCCGCGCCGACGCCGGACCAGCCCTTGGGCGCGAAACCGCCGTGGGCGGTGAAATTGGCGAAGCCGGGCGAGGCCACCTCCGGCAGCAGCCCCAGCAGCAACAGCGCGCCGATCACGATGAAGGCCAGGATCGCCGCGACCTTGAGGATCGCGAACCAGAATTCGAATTCGCCGAAGTTCTTCACCCCGAGCAGGTTGACGCAGGTGAACACGCTCATGAACACCAGCGACATCGCCGCGACCGGCAACTGCGGCCAGATCGTCGCCAGCAGCCCGGCCGCGCCCACCGATTCCGCCGCGATCACGATCACCAGTTGCACCCACCACAGCCAGCCCAGGGTTGCGCCCGCGGTCGGGCCCATCGCATCGGCGGCGTAGACCGAGAACGCGCCGCTGGTCGGCCGCACCGCCGCCATTTCGCCGAGCGCGCGCATCACGATGATCACCAGCACGCCGGCGATCAGATACGACAGCAGCACCGCCGGCCCCGCGGTCTGCACGCCCACGCCCGAACCGAGGAACAGGCCGGCGCCGATCGCGCTGCCCAGGCCCATCATGACCAGCTGGCGGGATTTGAGGGCGTGGCCGAGTTGCGAATCGGCGGCGGCGGGTGCGGCGGGGCTGGACGACATGGGCGTTTCCGGGCCGGGAGGCGGTGCGGAACGATAGCAGGCTGCGGAAAAGAGTGGAGAGGAGTGAGCAGTGAGTAAAACCCCGCGGTTACCCACCCCTGCGTCCTCGCCCGGTGGTCGGCGAAGGAGCGATAGCGGCTCTTACCAGTTCCTCACTTCTCTGCACTCACTCCTGCCACAATAGGCCATGCCCGACCGTGATGCCGACCCGTTGATCGTCGCGATTTCCTCGCGCACCTTGTTCGACATGGAAGAGAGCCATGCGCTGTTCGAGCGCGAGGGCATCGACGCCTACGCCGCGTTCCAGCGCGAGCGCGAGGACGATCTGCTGCGGCCCGGCATCGCTTTCCCGCTGGTGCGCAAGCTGCTCGCGCTCAACCAGGGCGCGCCGGCCGACGCGCCGCGGGTCGAGGTGATCCTGATCTCGCGCAACTCCGCCGACAGCGGCCTGCGCATCTTCAATTCGATCGCCCACCATGGGTTGTCGATCAAGCGCGCGGCTTTCAGCAACGGCGCGCCGCCGTTTCCGTACATCCGGCCGTTCGGCGCGGACCTGTTCCTGTCGGCCAACGCCGAGGACGTCAGCGCCGCGCTCGCCGCCGGAGTGGCGGCGGCGACGCTGTTGCCGGCCACGCCCAACTCGAAGCTGGCGCCGCATCTGCGTCCGGACCAGTTGCGCATCGCCTTCGACGGCGACGCGGTGATCTTCGACGACGAAGGCGAGCGGGTCTCGCGCGAAGGCGGCCTGGCCGCGTTCGCCGAGCACGAGCGCAGCCATGCCGGCGAGCCACTGTCGGGCGGCCCGTTCCGTGGCTTTCTCGATGCGCTGCACCGCCTGCAGGCGGCGTTCCCGGTCGGCCAGGACGCGCCGATCCGCACCGCGCTGGTGACCGCGCGCTCGGTGCCGGCGCACGAGCGGGTGATCCGCACCTTGCGCGAGTGGGGCATCCGCCTGGACGAAGCGCTGTTCCTCGGCGGCCGCGCCAAGGGGCCGTTCCTGGAAGCCTTCGGCGCGGACATCTTCTTCGACGACTCCGAGCACAACATCCTGTCGGCGCGCGATCACGTCGCCGCCGGGCATGTGCCGCATGGGGTCGCGAATCGCTGAGACAAAAGCATCGGGGCTGAAGCCCCTCCCACAAAAGACCTCGCCGCCGCGCAATCTTTTGTAGGAGGGGCTTCAGCCCCGATGCTTTCCGCTCAGACCAAGCCAATCCCGCCCCACCCACAGACGAGCCGGGACAAAAGCCATAGTCCTGCAATCAGTTCCAGGAAGTCCAAAAGGCTGCGCAGCCGCGAAGTCTTTTGTGGGAGGGGCTTCAGCCCCGATGCTTTCCGCTCAGACCAAACCAATCCCGACCCGCCCAAAGGCGAGCCGGGACGAAAACCAGGGTCCTCAGATCAATTCCAGGACTGCTTAACGATCTCATCGTTCCGGCAAGTACCAGCCTTGCACTCGCGCACACGATCGCGCAGGTACTCGCCGCGCTCGCGGTTGACCCGGTAATTGCAATCGACATTGATCGCGCCCGACGACTCGCAACTGTTGTCGCGGTACTTGATCCAGTCCAGCTGGGTGGCCTTCAACTGCTGCTTCACCGGCTCCTTGATCAGGCCGCGCAGGTCGTTGTAGGCGGTGTTGAGTTCCTTGTCCGATTCCAGGAACAGCTTGGCGAAACAGTAGGTCTTGTCGTAGCTGGTCCGGTACTTGTCGCATTCGCCCTGGGCGTTCGCGGCGAAGGAGGCGAAGCCGAGCAGGCCCAGAGCCAGGGCGGAGAAAATCGTTTTCATGGAATTCCTGTCCAAACGATGTGAGTGACGATCGATGCGGGACATGCCTGTCCCGGTGCCCGCCGCGCGCGTCGGCGCCGCGGGCACGCTGCAAAGTATTTCGCGCGATGCGCAAACGCAAGCTTGCGGGCGCAACACGAGCGCTCAGCGCTTATCGCTCAATCGTCGCCCCGGCCGCGGTTGTCGCCGAGCTGGCTGCGCACCTCTCCGCCCGGGAACTTGCTGCTGTGAACGTTGGCGTAGGCTTGCCCGCGTCGCAGCGCCCGCACCAGTTCCTCGAATTCGCCGGCGGCGATGCCTTGACCGCCCGGCCCGACGACATCGGCCGCGGTGATGATGCCCTGGACCCGCCCCGGCGATGCCGGACAGGCCTGCACGCCGGGCGGCGTCGGCGGGCTGGCGAGATTCGAGCACAGCCACACGGCGATGCCGCCGTTGACGCTCTTCTGGCCCAGATGGATATGCGCCTGGGTGACGTCGCCTTCGAGACCGGAATACGACAGTTCGTAATGGATCGCGCCGCCGGAGGCGATACGGGCGCGGAATCCGCCGCTGGCGGCGCTGGAAACCAAAGGCACTTCCTGACTGCTTTCCAATACCGCGCGGAACTCGCGGTGATCGGCGTGCGCTGGCGCGAACGCAAGCGACGCGGCCATCGCGAACAAGGCGATGCGTGTCATGTCGTCGTTCTCCTGGTTAAGAGCAGCGGGGCGGATGCGGGGGCATCCGAGCGGACGCTGCGCCCGCTGCCGTTAGCCAGGAGTGAAAAATACGGCCGGCAAAAAACGCGCCAGAAACGCCATGAATATGACGATTGCGTCCGGTTTCGAACGGAGGATTGCGGAGCTTTGGACTGCGTCGAATCTTTGCGCGGCGCCTTGCGCGCGAAGATGACTAGGGCAGCATCTTGTCCAACGGCAGGCGTATATCGGTCACCTGCCAGCTCAGCCCGTCGCGCGTGAGTACGAACACCACCGGATCGCCGTCGGCGTTGTTCACCGTGGCGGTGAAGCGCGAGGGCGATTCGAAGCGATAGCTCAGATGCTTGAGCGGCTCGGCCGGTTCGACCGGCGCGTAGGTATCGCGGCCCGCGCCGCTGCCATCGAAGCGCTTGAAGACTTTGCGGCCTTCGAGCACCGCGCCGATGCCGACCGGCGTGGCGATCGCGTCCACCGCGGTGCCGGTGACGGTGCTGGCCAGGCTCAGGCCGATCGCGCCGAGCACGCTGGATTGCACGCTGGGACCGGCGCGGCGGATCAGGTAACCATCGACCTGGGCCTTGAGGCTGAGCCGCACTTGGGCGAAGTCGATGTGCTTGGACAACTCGCCGGTATTGCCTTCCTTGACCGCGGCGCGGATGGCGTTGACGGTCAGGAACGGGCCCGCGGCGAGGTAGCCGAGCAGCAGCACCGCGATCAGAACGAGGGCGGCAATCCATTTCTTCATGACGGCGATCCAGGTTGCGGACCGTCAGATTAGCGGGGTTGGCATTACCTGGGCTTAAGACGCAGCTGCCATTAATCCTTCTCCCGCTTGCGGGAGAAGGTGCCCGGAGAGCCTGCCCCCGCGAAGGCGGGGGCGGATGAGGGCAACCAGGCCTTGCTGCCCTCACCCCAACCCCTCTCCCGCAAGCGGGAGAGGGGCTATATCAGGCTGAGGTATGACCTGCGCGGGGAGCCATGCTTTCAACTCTACTCAACGCCCCACGCGCGCCACTCGCTGGCGCCGCTCGATGGGCGCCAACCGCGTCTGATCGTTGAGCTCGACATCGCGCAGCTCATACGGCGCGCCATACCCCTTGGGCAGTTGCGCGCGATCGAAAGCGAGTTCGATCCGCGCCGCGCCGCCGTCGAGCCATTGCGCGCTGTGCGCGATCGCCACCGGACGCAGTTCGCGCCGGGCGTTGCTCGCGTACAGAGTGCCGCGCACCTCATAGCGGCCCGGCGAGGCCGCGCGCAAGGGCAGGCCAAAGCTCAACTTGCCGGCATCGAAGGCATACGCGCCGTCGAGCTTGGCGGTCGGCTGGGCCACCGCGATCGCGGTGCGCGCATCGCGCTGGATCTCGCCGTCGCCGGCGAACACCTGCACTTCCCACAAGCCGGGCGGTTGCTCGCCTGCGTCGCTCGGCAACGGCACCGATGCGCGCAAGCTGCCGTCGCTGGCGCGCTTGAGCGCCAGCGGCCAGCTGCGGCCCGACGGCGCCACCAGCAGCGCGCCGCCCTCGGCCTTGAGCGTGGCGTCGCCGCGCTTGAGGTCGACCACGACTTCGCGCGTGCCGCCGGCGAGGGCGTGATCGCGGTTGAGATGAGCGAGCAGGCGCACCTCGCTGCGCGGTTCGAACACGTGCACGACATAACGGCCGTTGGCCTGGGCGACCTGCACCGCGTAGCGGCCCGGCGCGGCGTCGGCGCCGAGTTGCACCGCGGCGGTGCCGGCGCCGACCGCGAGACCGGCGGCCTGCAGTTGCTCGGCGCCGGTGCGCTTGGCCGCGCCGACGCTGCGCCCGGCCTGGGTGATGCGCACCGCGTCGGCGGCGACCTTGGTCGCGCCCGCGACCGGGCTGACCCGGATCAACGCGCCCGGCGCGCTGGTGGCGATATCCAGGCCGCGTTGCAGGGCGGCGCCATCGGTTTCCTGCCAGTACTCGCGGCTTTCCACCACGGCCGGCGCGGCGTCGGCGACCAGTTCGGCCTCGGGATTCAAGGCCCAGGAAAACCGCACGGGCGCGCGTTCGGACGCGGCCTTGGGCGCGGCGAGCACCGCCAGGCGTTGCGGAATCTGATCGGATTTCGCCGACGGCAGCATCGGCGCATCGGCCGCGGCGGCATCGCTGAGCGCGGCGAGCAGGGCGAGGGTCAATATCGTTCGCATGGTCGTCGGCCTCACGGGGTCATGTCGCTGCGCAGGATGGTGTTGAGGTTGAAGCACGCGCGCCGGCTCTGGTTGTGGCTGAGCGGTTCGGCGCCGGCGGTGCGCTGCTTGTCCTGGAACCACACGCTGCCCGCGGCCGATTGGCTGGAGCAGTTGAGGAAGCCGTCCGAGCAACTGTTCAACCAGTTCTGCGTGGTCTCCAGACCGACGTTCTCGGTGTAGCCGCCGCAATAGCTGTCGCTGTCGAACGGCGAAGAATCCACGTCGGTGCCGACCACGGCGCGGAAGGTCTTGGGCAGCGCGGGGCGTCCGGCGGTGCCGTAGAGATTGTTCGCGTTGTAGGTCGCCATCCAGCTGACCTGCTGCATCTTCACCGCGTCGGACTTGTAGCCCAGCAGCCAACCCACGGCTTGTTCGAAGGCGTTGCCGTTCATGGCCGCGTCGGCCAGCGGCGTGCCGGCCGAGGACGGGGCGATCGCATCGACGCGCACGATCTTGCTGATGATGTTCGGGTAGCGGCTGTCGTAGGTCGGATTCGACATGATCCAACGCATCACGTTGCCGCCGTTGGAATGGGTGATCACGATCAGCTGGGTGATGCCGCGGGCGTTGATGAAGTCGGTGAGTTGCTGGGCGAGGCAGCCGGCGGCGCGGCTGTCCCACATGTATTGCTCGAAATCGCAGTTGACCACGGTGTAGTTGGACGGATTGGCCAGGCCGCCGCGGACGCTGTCGACCATCGTGGGTTGCCAGTAATCCTGGTAGGCGTTGGTCTGCTTGCCGGTGCCGTGCACGAAGGCGACGCCGGTGGCGGCGGCGTGCGCGGCCGAAGGCGCGGCGAGCGACGACAGGCCGAACAAAGGCGCGGCCGCGAGCAGCGCCGCGGCGAGCGGCCGCTGCGTGATGCGAAGCTGATGCATGTCTCCTCCCCAAGAGGCCGAGGGCGCGAGATCGCGGGCGTCCTGCCCGCAGGCCTTCGGTCGATATGCCGCGCGCTCCTGCACGGCGATCGGTCGAGCATACGTGGGCGAATGTTACTGTCATGCCGCAACGCCGCAGCGCGGCGCGGCAAAACGTGATCGCCAGCGGAAGCGAAAACGACTCAGCGCACAGATACGCAAAACGCCAGCGCAAATGGGCGCTGGCGACTACCGCGTCGCGGCTGGGCGCAGCGGCGATGTTTCGTCCCTTCTTTTGTGGGCAGGGCGGATATGCAGCAGCCTGTCGAAGTCATCGATGCGATGACTTCGATCGGGAAACCGATCCGTGCCGGTGCGGCTTAGACGCCGCCGCGATTGTCTTCGAGGGGCGAAGCTCGAAGATCGTCGATGGCTTGCGCAGCGAGGTCGCGCATCGATACCGGCACGCCCCAATAATCGAAAATGCCGCCACGCCGGGAGTTCTGGCCGCATACCACGAACACGCCCGTGCCCAGCCGCCGCTTGAGTTCCGACGCCAGCCAGCCGACGAAGCCGCTGTTGTCCAGACCATCCTGGAAGTGGAACGAAAACACGGCGAAGGTTTCTGCCGCGGGTCGATCGGCCGACTTGAGAATGCTCCAGACCTCGTCGTCCGCGACCGCCGCCAAAGCTCCGCTCAACGTGTCGAGGCCGAGTTCGTTTTTCGGCAGCTCATAGAATGCATACGGACCGTCGTACCAGACCAGATCCGCGGAGGCGACAACGCGCCGCAATCGCGCCTGAGTTTGGCTTGGAGTTTCACGGCTTATGTACATGCAGCGACTCCAGATGGCGAAGAAGGGCCAAGTAGCGGTAGACACCGGGAATCAGGGTTCGTCTGAAACCGCCAAACAGCGCAGCCTCCGACTTGCTTGCCATTACGCGCTCGATCGCGACAGCCCTGCGTGTTCGCTCATGTCTCAACGGCTGGCGCGGTGCTGGTCCGGCGCTGCGTGCCCAAGTGCACGGCCAGCGACAACAGCGCGCAGACCGCGCCGGCCACGAACGCCGCCGCGCCGCCGCCGTGCTGCCAGAAGAACGCCGCCATGCCCGCGCCGAGCACGCCCCCGATGCCGCCGCTGAAGCCGTACAACATGCCTTGCGCCGAGGCCATGTCGCGCCGCGCCGGAAACAGTTCGGCCATGCGCCGCATGCAGCCTGCATGGAACGCGGCGAAGCTCACCGCGTGGCCGGTCTGCGCCACCGCCATCCAGGCCAAGGAGTCGGTGAAGAATGCGACAAGAATCCAACGCAGCGCAGTGGCGAGAAGACACGCCGCCATCAGCCGGTGCGCGCCGAAGCGCTGCACCAACCGCGGCGCCTGCCAGAACATCACGATCTCGCACAGCACGCCGATCGCCCACAGCAGGCCGACCGCGAAGCCGTCGTGGCCATGCCCCTGCAATTGCAAGGTGTAGAACACGTAGAACGGGCCGAAGCCCAGTTGCATCAGCATCGCCGTGCCGAGCAGGGCGCGCACGCCGGGCCGTCGCCACAATTGTTCGCGCGGCGCGCCGGCTTCAGGCGCCGGCGAGGGCGGGTCGGCGCGATGCAGCCAGGCCGCGGCGGCGGTCAACGCCACCCAGGGCAGGGTGAGCCAGACGAAAGCGTCGTTGCCGAGCCGGTCGAGCAGCCAACCGTAGCTGGCAGCCACGAGCAGAAACCCGACTGAGCCCCACATGCGAATCTTGCCGTAATCGTGATTGCGCGTACCCAGCGCGTTCAAGGTCATCGCCTCGAACTGCGGCATCACCGCGTTGAAGAACAGCGCGAACGCGCCCATGACCACGAACAGCATCGCGCCATGATCGAATTGGAGGAAGCCGGCGAACATCGCCAGCGCGATCACGCAGCCGGCGACCAGCCAATGCCCCGGCGCGGGACTGCGGGCGACCTGTCGCGCCCAGGTCGGCGGTGCCAGGATGCGGCCCCCATACCAAAGCGCCAACATCGCCCCGACCGCATACGCGCCGTGACCGTTGGCGCTGACCCATCGACCGATATAAGGCGTATAGGCGCCGAGCGCGCCGAAATAACCAAGGTAGAACAGCGCGTAGCGGCGGAATTCGGCGGTGGACAAGCGCGACTCGGCGATGGGCGGACTGGCGCTCACGATACCGGAACTGCCGCGGATTCCTATCGAGATTTGGACTCGGGATCGCGGGTGGTCGGCAAGTTCGGGGCGGCGGCCGCCGCCGGTCGCGGCCGAGCCGCGAACCGGTTCAGGACAGGCGCCTTGAACCGGCGTTCTTCCTCGCTTCAGACGTGCTGACCCGCTCAGAACTCCAGATCCAGCGCCGCGCACAGGTAATCGGTGAACGGCGCCAGCCCGGCCAGATCCTTTTCCAGGGTCTTGAGCAGGCGCGGGCCGGTCATGGTCTCGTCGTCGAGCGCGCGCAGGGCGACGAAGTTCTTGCGGCGCAGATCGTCGGCGAACTCGAATTCGGGCGGAAACCCGCGCGGCGAGCGCGTCAGCATTTCGCTGTCGTCCAGATCGAAGCGGCGGCGGAACTTGGCATCGTGCGCGGCCGCCTTCCAACTGCCGGGGTTGTCGAACACGAAATGGCGGATCTTGCGCAGCGAATCGGGCTGCGGATGCCACACGCCCGAGGCGATGAAGCATTCGCCGCCTTGCAGGTGGATGTAGAACGACGGCGCCTCGACCTGGCGGCTGCGCTCGTGGAACAGGCGCGCGCCCTGCCAGTTCTTGTACGGCGTCTTGTCGTTGGCGAAGCGGGTGTCGCGATGGATGCGGAACAGCGAGCCGCCGACGGTCTTGGGCTCGCTGCGGTAATGCGGGCTCACTTGCGCCAGCACCGGCTGCAGGTCGCCGAGCAGGCTCAGGAACGGCCCGCGCACATGCTGCTCGTAGGCGTCCTTGTGCGCGTGGAACCATTCGCGATTGTTGTTGCGCGCCAGCGAGCGCAGGAACTTGAAGCTGGCCTCGGAGAAATAGCGGCTCATTCAAAAGTCTCGAAAGTATGCTTTTGGCTCAGTGGGAGGGGCTTCAGCCCCGATGCTCTTGGCTCAGATCGCCGATGGCTGAGAGAAAAGCGTCGGGGCTGAAGCCCCTCCCACAAGCTCCGTCTGGCTCACATATAGCGGCGATTGCGCAGATTCCAAGCAAGGCGGCCGCGAACACAGGGCAATGCGGATACGCACCCGACCGGATCGCATTCAAGCTGAAGCATTCAGATCCAGATCGATCTCGACGGCCCAGGCTTCCAGGCGATCGAGCAGCGCCTGCCTGGCGCCATCCTCGCCGGCCGCGGCGCGGGCCTGCAGCAACTCGGCGCGGAAGCGATCGAAGCTGTATTCCGACAGTCCGGACTCGGTGTACAGACGTTGCCGGCGATATTCGTTCCAGCGCTGATGCTCGGCCGGGCTCAGCGTTTGCGGCCAGTTGCGCGCGCGATAGCGGAACAGCAGCTCGGGCAGGCGCGCGTCGCGGAATTCGAACGCGGCCGCGCCCAGCGCTTCGGGCCGGGTGGTGCGCACGTTGCGGAACAGACGCTTGTCGCCGTCGCCGATGAAGGCGTCGTAGAGCGAAGCATCGACGTCCGACGGCGCGCGCGCCTGATCGTTGGCATAGACCCGGCGCACCTTCTCGACCAGTTCCGGGCCGGCTTCGCGAATCTGCGCGGCGCGGCGTTCGGCCACGGCCGGATCGATCTGCAAACGCTCGAAATCGGCCGGGCGCAGATGATTCCAGGCGATCAGCGCCGGGCAGCGGTTGAGGTGCACTTCCTTCAGCGCGACGCGTTCCTCGCCCTCGGGCAGGTCGGCGAACGGCGTATACAGGCGGTCGGCGATCTCATCCGGCGCCAAGGTCAGCAGCGCCTGCGGGTCCTGGGCCAGATCGAACACCAGCACGCGATTGTCGATGCGCGGATGCCGCGACAGCGGGATCACCGGCGCCGCGCACAGGCGCGCGGCCGGATAGCGCTGCGAAACGTGCAACGCCGGCGTCATCGCGATCACATCCAGCAGGCCGGCGGCGAAGCGCTTGTCGCGCAGCCGCAGCGCGTATTCCCACAGCTTCGGCTGCGCCTGCTTGAACTTGCGGGCGATGCCGATCAACGCGCGCACGTCCGACAGTGCTTCGTGCGCGTCGCCGATGCGGACTTCGTTGGCGGTGGCCAGGTGTTCGAGCTTGAACGAAGTCGCGCCGTCCTCGCGCTTGGGCCAGATCAGCCCGTCGGGGCGCAGCGCGTGCGCCAGCCGCAGCACGTCGAGCAGGTCCCAGCGCGAATTGCCGCCGCGCCACTCGCGTTCGTAGGGATCGTAGAAATTGCGGAACAGGCCGTGGCGCACGAACTCGTCGTCGAAGCGCAGCGAGTTGTAACCAGCGCTGCAGGTTTCCGGCCGCGCCATTTCGTCGAAGATCAGCGCGAAGATTTCCGCTTCGCTGACGCCGTCGCGCAGGGCGTCCTGCGGGGCGATGCCGGTGATCAGCGTGGCCGCGGGCGAGGGCAGCAGATCGTCGGCGGGTTTGACGAACACGCTGATCGGCGCTTCGACTTCGTTGAGATCGGTATCGGTGCGCATCGCCGCGAACTGGGCGATGCGGGTCGTGCGCGGATCGGCGCCGAAGGTTTCCAGGTCGTAGAACAGGAAGCTCGCGGGCATGATCAGGCGTCCGCCGGCAACGGGGTCAGGCGTTCGCGCACGGCCGCATCGACCGCGCTCCAGTCCAGCGAATCCAGGCTGTCGTGGCCGCGGGTGAGTTCGACCAGCAATTCGCGCTGGCGCTGGCCGCGTTCGAAGGCGACTTCGTACGGCATGCGGTGGAAGGTCACCATCGCATAGCGCGGCATGAAGCGATCCGGGTGGCGCTCGGCCAGCTCGCGTTCCAGTGCGCGTTGCAGCAGGTAGTCGTCGTTGTCGACGCGGTCGCGCATTTCCAGATAGTTCTCCAGCGCCATCGCCTGGATCGCGCGGGCGCTGCGCAGGCGCTGTTGCTGGAAATCGGCGAAAGCGCGGGCGCGGTCGTCGCCGGCGAGCAGGCGCTCGGCCAGGGCGACGCAGTCTTCGAAAGCGCAGTTCATGCCCTGGCCGTGGAACGGCACCATCGCGTGCGCGGCGTCGCCCAGCAGCACGGCGCGGTCGTCCAGATGCCAGCGATCCAGGTACAAGGTCGCCAACAGGCCGGTGGAGTTGTGCTCGAAATCGCGTTCCAACTGCGGGATCAGCGGCAAGGCATCGGCGAAGTCGCGTTCGAACAACGCGCGCGCCTGGGCGCCGGTGCGGATGCTGTCGAAACTCGGCTCTCCCTCGTTGGGCAGGAACAAGGTGACGGTGAAGGTGCGTTCGTCGTTGGGCAGGGCGATGCACATGTAGCGGCCGCGCGGCCAGATGTGCAGCGCGTTGGGTTCGACGCTGAAGCCGCCGTCGGGCGTCGGCGGTATTTCCAGTTCCTTGTAGGAATGGCCGAGGAATTCCGTGCGCTCGCCCAGGTCGGTGGCCTGATTCATCGCCGCGCGCAGCGCCGAACCGGCGCCGTCGGCGCCGACCAGACTGTCGAAGACGATCTCGTGCGTGCTGTCGTCGCGATCGTCGTTGAAGCGGGCGATGCGCGCGTCGAAATCGACCGAACTCAGGCCGCGGTGGAAATGCAGCCTGGCGCCGGCGTCCTCGGCGATCTGCAGCAGGATCACGTTGAGCTCGCCACGATGCACCGACCAGATGACTTCGTTGTCGTCGCGGCCGTAGCGTTGCAGATCGGTGCGTCCGTCGAGGAAATGCACCATGCGCCCACGCATCATCACCGCCTGCGCCATGACCGCCTCATCCGCGCCGGCCAGCCGCAGCGCGTGGCGGCCGCGTTCGGCCAAGGCCAGATTGATCGAGCGGCCGCCGGCGTAACCCTTCAGGCGCGGATCGCCGCGCTTCTCATACACGTCCACCTGCCAGCCCTGGCGGGCGAGCAGGGTGGCGAGCAGGGCGCCGGCGAGGCCGGCGCCGATCAGGGTGATGTGGTTGGGGTTTTCAGAGGTGTTCAAGAATCCCGATCCCTATGTCGGTATTTCGGTTACCGCAATGCGATGAATGACGCTGGAAGAAACCCCCACGGCCGTCATTCCCGCGAACGCGGGAATCCAGCGGCTTTCGTCAAGCGTCGAGCAAGCCCGGCCACAAGTCGAGCCAATACGGGTTGGCTGTTTCGATCAGATCGATCTTCCACTCGCGTCTCCACTTCTTGATCTGTTTCTCGCGTTTGATCGCGCTTTCGAAGGTGTCGTGCAGCTCGAACCAGACCAGCAGCTCCACTTTGTAACGTTGGCTGAAGCCGGCGACGACGTGGTCCCGATGCTGCCACGCTCGCCGGACCAAGTCACCCGTGACGCCTGCGTACAAGGTGCCGTTGCGGCCGCTGGCCATGAGGTATGCCGCGGGTTGTTTGTTCATGCCTCGTCCTTGAGGAATAAAGTCGCTGGATTCCCGCGTTCGCGGGAATGACGGTTGTGGGGGTTACGGATTCCTCCAATGCTCCACCACCTCGGTAAACCGCAGCACATCCCCATGCGTGTTGTACAACGGCGCCGGCGAGATGCGGATCACATCCGGTTCGCGCCAATCGCCCAGTACGCCGTGCTCGGCCAGATAGTCGAACAAGGCCCGCCCCGCCGCCCGGCCGGTCAGGCCGCGGCCGCCGATCACGCGCAGCGACAGCTGGCAGCCGCGCTGTTCCGGCGCGGACGGGGTCAGGATGTCGAGGGTGTCGCTCAGGCGGTCGCGAATCAGGGTTTCCAGGTAACCGGTCAGGCGCCGCGATTTCTCGCACAAGGCGCGCATGCCGACCCGGTCGAACAGATCCAGCGACGCGCGCAGCGGCGCCAACCCGAGGATCGGCGGATTGCTCAGCTGCCAACCGTCCGCGCCCGGGGTCGGCACGAACTGCGGGCCCATGCGGAAGCGGGTCGAGGTCTCATGCCCCCACCAACCGGCGAAACGCGGGCGATCGCTGCGGGCGTGGCGCTCGTGCACGAAACAGCCGGCGACCGCGCCGGGGCCGGAATTCAGATACTTGTAGTGACACCACACGGCGAAATCGACGCCGCTGTCGTGCAGCGCCAGTTCCAGATTGCCGACGCCATGGGCCAGATCGAAACCGCATACCGCGCCCTGCGCATGCGCCAACCGCACGATCCGGTCCAGGTCGAACGCCTGCCCGGTGCGGTACTGCACGCCCGGCCACAGCACCAGCGCCAGGCGCGGGCCGTGCTGCGCGATCGCGCGCTCGATGCTCTCCATCGAAATCAACCCGCCGGGTTCGTCCGGCTGGAGTTCGATCAGGTCGGTGTCCGGGTCGAAGCCGTGAAAGGCGATCTGCGAGGCGACCGCGTAGCGATCCGACGGGAACGAACCGGCTTCGATCAGGATCGCCGGCCGCTCGCGAGTGGGCCGGTAGAAGCTGACCATCATCAGATGCAGATTGGCGGTCAGCGAGTTCATCGCGACCACTTCGTGCGGCAGCGCGCCGACCACGCGCGCCAGCGGTTCGCGCACCAGTTCGTGGTACGGCATCCACTGCGCCTGACCGGTGAAGTGGCCTTCGACCGCTTCCATCGCCCATTTGTCCATGACCTCTTCGACATGCGCGCGCGCGCCGCGAGGCTGCAGGCCGAGCGAGTTGCCGACGAAGTAGGTCTGTTCGCGATCGCGGTGCTTCGGGATCAGGAACTCGCCGCGCAAGGTCGGCAGCGGGTCGGCGGCGTCGAGCGCGGCGGCGTGGGCGGGCGAGTGCAGGTCGGTCATCGAAGTCCAGAACAAAAGTGAGGCGGGCGGTGCGGGACGGGACTCATGCGAAGCGCGACTTCGACAGCCCCAGCCATTCCAGCGCGGTGCCGTGATACAGCCGCGCCTGCTCGGTTTCGCCCAGATTCAACGAAGCGATGCCGGCGCCCGGCGTCTGTTCGCCGAGCGGGAAGGGATAGTCGGTACCGAGCATCACCCGCGACACGCCGCAGGTGTCGAGCAGATATTGCAGGGCGCGCGGATCGGCGACCCACGAATCGAAGTAGAACTGCGACAGGTAATCGCGCGGATTGCGCGGGTTGTCGGTCGCGACCAGATCGGGGCGCATGTTGAAACCGTGTTCGATGCGGCCGATGGTGTACGGGAAGCTGCCGCCGCCGTGGGCCAGGCAGATCTTCAGCTTCGGCAGGCGTTCCAGCACGCCGCCGAACACCAGACAACAGGCCGCGCGCGATTGCTCGGCCGGCATGCCGACCAGCCAGGGCAGCCAGTACTTGGGCATGCTGGGCGTTCCCATCATGTCCCAGGGATGCACCAGGATCGCCGCGCCCAGGTCGGCGGCGGCTTCGAAGAATTCGAACAGTTCCGGCGCGTCGAGATTCCAGTCGTTGACGTGGCTGCCGATCTGGCAGCCCTGCAGGCCGAGTTGGTCCATGCAGCGCTCCAGCTCCTGCACCGCCAGCCGCGGCGATTGCAGCGGCACGGTGCCAATGCCGGCGTAATGGCGCGGATTGTCGCGACAGGCCTGGGCCATGTGATCGTTGAGGGCCTGATGCAGTTCCAGCGCCTGATTGGCCTTGGCCCAGTAGCTGAACATCACCGGCACGGTGCTGATCACCTGCACCTGCACGCCGAAGCGCGCGTAGTCGTCGATGCGTTCCCGCGGGTCCCAGGTCTTGGACCAGATCTCGCGAAAGAACTTGCCGTCCTTGTAAATGCGATGACGGCCGTCGTCGGTGTGATGGATCACCGGAAAGCGATCGTCGCCGAACTTGCGCGCCAGATCGGGCCAGTCGCGCGGCAGATAGTGGGCGTGGGTGTCGATCTTGAGCATCGCGGCCTCAGGTGTCCGGCATCACATAGCGCGCGGGCGCCGGGTTGAGGTGACCGCATTGCTGGCAAGTGCGGTGCTCGCGCGAGGAATAGAAACGCTCGAACACCGGCGGGAAGTCGGTCTCGATGTTGCGCAGGTGGAAATATTCCTCGTAGATCTTGTGGTTGCACTGCTCGCAGAACCACAGCAGGCCGTCGTCTTCGTGCGGCAGGCGCTTGCGCTCGATCACCAGCCCGATCGAATCGGGCATGCGCTGCGGCGAATGCGGCACGCGCGCGGGCAGCAGGAAAGTTTCGCCGGCGCGGATCGGGATGTCGCGCACCGCGCCGCTGCCGTCGGCAAGCGTGTCCTGGATGCGCAGGACCATCTCGCCCTCGAGCTGGTAGAACCACTCCGGGCCTTCGTCCCAGTGATAGTCGGTGCGCTGATTGGGACCGCCGACCACCATGACGATGAAGTCGCCCACGTAGATCACCTTGTTGCCGACCGGCGGCTTGAGCAGATGGCGATGCTCTTCGATCCAGGCGGCGAGGTTGATCGGTCCGGCAAGCATGGTTCTTACTCCGTTGCGGCGCCGCGCAGGTGCGCGACGCATTTGAGTTCGATCGCGATCGGCGTGGGCAGCGCGGTGATGCCCAGCGTAGTGCGGCACGGAGCGCGGTCGATATCCGGGAAATACTCCGCCCACACCGCGTTATAGGCGGTGAAATCGCGCTCCATGTCGGTCAGGTAGACGGTGACATCGACCAGATCGTCCCAGCTCGCGCCGCTGGCCTGCAGCACCGCGCGCACGTTGGCGAACACCGAGCGGCACTGCATGTCGATGTCGTACGCGATCAGCCGGCCCTCGGCATCGTGGACATTGCCGGGTATGGCGTTGCTGGCCGCGTCGCGCGGGCCGATGCCGGACAGGAACAGCAGATCGCCGACCCGGCGCGCATGCGGGTACAAGCCGACCGGCCTGGGCGCGTCGCCGGTGCGTACCGACCGGCTCATCGCGGCGAGCCGCCGTGGGTGGAATGGACCTTGGCGATGGCGCGCTCGTAGGCCGGTTGCAGGCTCTCGAACGAATCCACGTTCATGCCGGTGTCGTGCACGCGGCCGTTGCGCAGGCTGTAGACCCAGCCGTGCACGCTCAAGGGCTGGCCGCGCGACCAGGCGTCGCGCACCACCGTGGTCAGGCAGACGTTCTGCACCTGCTCGATCGCGTTGAGCTCGCACAGGCGGTCGTGACGCTCGCTCTCGTGCACGTGGGCGATGCAGCCCACGTGCTTGTCGGCGACATCGCTGACATGGCGCAGCCAGTTGTCGGCCAGGCCCACGCGCAGCCCGTGCAGGGCCGCGTGCACGCCGCCGCAGCCGTAGTGGCCGACGACCAGGATGTGCTTGACCTTGAGCACATCGACCGCGTACTGGATCACCGACAGGCAGTTCAGGTCGGTATGCACCACCACGTTGGCGATGTTGCGGTGGACGAAGACCTCGCCCGGCGCCATGTCGATGATCTGGTTGGCCGGAACGCGCGAGTCCGAGCAGCCGATCCACAGATACTCCGGCGCCTGCTGATGCGAGAGGCGGTCGAAGAACTGCGGGTCTTCGGCGTTGATGCGTTCCGACCACTCGCGATTGCGTTCGAGCAGATCGTCCAGCGTGGTCGAGGCGCCGGCGTTGAGCTCGCCGGTCGCGCCGGAATTGTTGGAACTTGAATCCTTGGAACTCATGCAGCGGTCATCCCAGGTGAAGACCGACGTTCTTCGCGTCGGTGAAGAAACGCATGGCCTCGATACCGCCTTCGCGGCCGAGTCCGGACGCGCCGGTGCCGCCGAACGGCGTGCGCAGGTCGCGTTGCAGCCAGGTGTTGATCCAGACCATGCCCACGTCAAGGCGCGCGGCGACGCGGTGGGCGCGGTTGAGATCGCGCGTCCACAGCGAAGCGCACAGGCCGTAGTCGCTGGCGTTGGCCAGGGCGAGGGCGTGTTCGTCGTCGTCGAAGGACTGCAAGGTCGCGACCGGGCCGAAGATTTCCTCGCGATTGCTCACGCAGTTCGGGCCCAGGCCTTCGATCAGCGTGGGCGCGACGTACCAGCCCGGCCGATCCAGCGCCGAACCGCCGCACAGCACGCGGCCGCCCTCATGGCGGGCGCGGGCCAGCGCCGCCATCACCTTGTCGAAATGCGCCTGCGAGACCAGCGGGCCGAGCGTGGTAGTTTCATCGGAGGGCTCGCCGATCTTCAGCGCCAGCGCGCGCTCGACCAGCGCGTCGCGGACTTCGGCGTAGATGCCGCGCTCGATCAGGATGCGCGAACCGCATAGGCAGATCTGCCCGGAGTTCTGGAACGCCGAGCGCACCAGCACGTCGAGGTTCGCGCGCCAGTCGCTGTCGGCGAAGATCAAGGTCGGGTTCTTGCCGCCCAGCTCCAGCGAGACCTTGCGCAGCAGCGGCGCGGCGATGCCGGCGATGCGCCGGCCGACCGAGGTGCTGCCGGTGAACGACACCGCGCGCACGTCGCGGTGACCGACTAGCGCTTCGCCGACCTGCGGCCCCAGGCCGTGCACGATGTTCAGCACGCCGCGCGGAAAACCGATCTGCGCGCACAACTCGCCGAGCATCGCCGCCGTGGCCGGGGTGACCTCCGAGGGCTTGGCCACCACGGTGTTGCCGGCCGCGAGCGCCGGCGCGATCTTCCAGGTGAACAGGTACAGCGGCAGGTTCCAAGGCGAAATCGTCGCGACCACGCCCAGCGGCGCGCGCAGGGTGTAGTTGAGCCCGGCCTGGCCGTGATGGGATTCGCTCGCGAACTGGGTCGCGGCCTGGGCGAAGAAGCGCAGGTTGGCGACGGCGCGCGGAATCTCGGCCTCGCGCGCGAGCCGGATCGGCTTGCCGCCGTCGCGCGATTCGGCCTGGGCGAACTCGTTCAGGCGCGCCTGAAGGGCCGCGGCCAGGGCCTCCAGCCAATGCGCGCGTTCGCTGTGGGGCAGGCCCGACCAGGCTGGAAACGCGGCCTTGGCGGCGGCGATGGCGGCCTCGACATCCTCCGCGTCGCCGGCGGCGACCTGCGCATACGGCTGCGCATTGGCCGGATCGAAGACGTCGAGCCAACGGCCGCCGGCCGCATCGCGCGGCTGGCCGTCGATCCAGTGCCGGAATCTTTGCATGCGCCAAGCTTAACGCGTGGGCGCGATGGCGCCCATAGCGCGACCGGGCGGGTGCGGGGACGGCGCTCGCAGCACCGCGGGACGGACGCCGCGGCGTCGCGACGGCGCGGGCCGAACGCTCGTTCGTCATGGCGCGGCGGCCGCATCGCCGCGCGCATCTTGCGCTTCATCGCAAGCTCACCGCGACATCACGGCTTTGCCGATCGTGCTGTCACGATTTCGTCGTAGGTCGAAAGTAATGCTCGATGCGTCCGCTGCGCAAAAGCGCCTGGACCAAGCGCGAAAAACGCTCGATCACGGCGATCGGCAAATGCGTCGATAGCGCCTCTCGGCACTTGACGCGCAAGTACGACGCTGCGCACATTCCGGCGGGGACACTTTCATCCATGCCTGGCGATCGCCACGCGCGCTCGTGGGCCACAACGGCGGAACCATCACGTGGATAGACGCAACTTTCTGGGCATGTCCGGACTCGGCATCGCCGGGCTCATGATTCCCTTCGGTAATCTCATCGCCGCCGAGGATTTGCTGGCGCCGCTGGACGTGGGCAAGAAAAAGGTCTGGGCCGACGCCGCGCTCACCGCCGCCAAGGCCGCCGGAGCCAGCTATTGCGACGTGCGCATCGGCCGCTATCTGCGCCAGTTCGTGATCACGCGCGAGGACAAGGTCCAGAACGTGGTCAACACCGAATCGACCGGCATCGGCATCCGCGTGCTGGTCGACGGCGCCTGGGGCTTCGCCGCGACCAATCAGCTCAACAACGACGCGGTGGCCAAGGCCGCGCAGCAGGCCGCGGCGATCGCCCGCGCCAACGCCAAGAGCCAGACCGCCAAGGTCGAGCTGGCCAAGGCGCCCGGCGCCGGCGAGGTCAGCTGGAAGGCGCCGATCCGCAAGAACGCGATGGCGGTGCCGCTCAAGGACAAGGCCGATCTGTTGCTGAGCGTCAACGCTGCGGCGATCAACGCCGGCGCCGACTTCGTCAACTCGATCCTGTTCCTGGTCAACGAGCAGAAATACTTCGCCTCCACCGACGGCTCCTACATCGATCAGGACGTGCACCGCATCTGGGCGCCGCTGACGGTCACCGCCATCGACAAGGCCAGCGGCAAGTTCCGCACCCGCGACGGGCTGTCCGCGCCGATGGGCATGGGCTACGAATACCTGGATGGCGCGGCCGCGGGCAAGATCGTCTCGCCCAACGGCGTGATCACCTATCACAAGTCCTACGACATGCTCGGCGACGCGGTCGCCGCGGCCAAGCAGGCGCGCGAGAAGCTCACCGCGCCTTCGGTCAAGCCGGGCAAGTACGATCTGGTGCTCGATCCTTCGCACACTTGGCTCACCATCCACGAATCCATCGGCCATCCGCTGGAACTCGACCGCGTGCTCGGCTACGAAGCCAACTACGCCGGCACCAGCTTCGCCACGCTCGACAAGCTCAAGGCCGGCTTCAAGTACGGCAGCGATCAGGTCACCGTGTTCGCCGACAAGACCCAGGAAGGCAGCCTGGGCGCGGTCGGCTACGACGACGAGGGCGTCAAGACCAAACGCTGGAACCTGATCAAGGACGGCGTGCTGGTGGACTATCAGGCCATCCGCGATCAGGCCCACATCCTGGGCAAGACCGAGTCCGACGGCTGCTGCTATGCCGATTCGTGGTCGTCGGTGCAGTTCCAGCGCATGGCCAACGTGTCGCTGGCGCCGGGCAAGAATCCGCTCAGCGTCGCCGACATGGTCAAGAACGTGGAGAACGGCATCTACATCATCGGCGCGGGCTCGTTCTCGATCGATCAGCAGCGCTACAACGCCCAGTTCGGCGGCCAGCTGTTCTACGAGATCAAGAACGGCAAGATCACCGGCATGCTCGAAGACGTGGCCTATCAGATCCGCACGCCGGAGTTCTGGAATTCCTGCGCCGCGGTCTGCGACCAGAGCGACTACCGCTTCGGCGGCTCGTTTTTCGACGGCAAGGGCCAGCCCGGACAGGTCTCGGCGGTCTCGCACGGTTCCAGCACGGCGCGGTTCAACGGCGTCAACGTCATCAACACCGCCCGCAAGCTCGGCTGACCGGCGCAGGAGAATCCAACATGAGCATTTTCACCGAAGCCCAGTCCAAAGCCATCCTCGACAAGGTCATCGCCCTGTCCAAGGCCGATGAGTGCACCGCCAGCCTGACCGGTTCGATCGAAGGCAACGTGCGGTTCGCGCTCAACAACATTTCCACCAGCGGCATCGTCAGCGACGTCAGCCTGGCCGTGCAGGTCGCCTTCGGCAAGCGCGTGGGCACCGCGACCATCAACGAGTTCGACGACGCCGCGCTCGAACGCGTGGTCCGCCGCGCCGAGGATCTGGCGCGCCTGGCCCCGGAAAATCCCGAGTTCGTTCCGGCGATCGACAAGCAGACCTACAAGTCCAGCCCGACCTTCAGCGCCGCCACCGCCGCGATCACGCCCGATTACCGCGCCAAGGTCGCCGCCGACGCGATCGCGCCGTGCCGCGAAAACAAGCTCACCGCGGCCGGCTTCCTGGAAGACGGCCAGAGCTTCGTCGCCATCGCCAACAGCAAGGGCAACTTCGGCTACCAGACCTCGACCGGCTTCAACTACACCTGCACCGTGCGCACCGACGACGGCCGCGGTTCGGGCTGGGTCGGGCGCAACCTGCAGGATTCGACCGACTTCAAGGGCGAGTCCGACGTGCGCGTGGCCATGCGCAAGGCCACCGAGTCGGCCGAGGCCAAGGCGCTGGAGCCGGGCAAGTACACGGTGATCCTGGAGCCGCACGCGGCCGCCGGCCTGATCTCGTTCATGATGGCGTTCTTCGACGCGCGCCAGGCCGACGAAGGCCGCAGCTTCCTGTCGAAGAAGGGCGGCGGCAACAAGCTCGGCGAACTGGTCTACGACTCGCGCGTCAACATCAGCGCCGATCCCTGGGATTCGCGCGCACCGGTGCTGCCCTGGGACCAGGACGGCCTGCCGCGCGAGAAAATGGCGATCATCGAGAACGGCAAGGTCGCCTCGCTGAACTATTCGCGCTATTGGGCGCAGAAGCAGGGCAAGAAAGCGGTCGGCGCGCCCGGCAACCTGCTGATGGCCGGCGGCGACAAGTCCACCGCCGAGCTGATCAAGGGCACCCAGAAGGGCATCCTGGTCACCCGCACCTGGTACATCCGCATGGTCGATCCGCAGACCGTGCTGCTGACCGGCCTGACCCGCGACGGCACCTTCTACATCGAGAACGGCGTGATCAAGCATCCGGTGAAGAATTTCCGCTTCAACGAATCGCCGGTGATCATGCTCAACAACATCGAAGAACTCGGCCGTCCGGTGCGCGTGGCCGGCGACGAGTCCAGCTTCGTGATGATGATCCCGCCGATGAAGCTGCGCGATTTCACCTTCACCTCGCTGTCGGACGCGGTCTGACCGGGTGACCCGGGCGGCGCGGCCGGTGCATCGGCCCGCCGCCCGCCGCTTCGTCGCCGCATCACGCCCCTTGTCTTCCTGCGAGTCTGTCCGCTGTGCAACGACGCGATTTCCTCAGTTTCACCGGCCTGGGCCTGGCCGGCCTGGCGCTTCCCTACGGCCGCAGCATCGCTGCCGAAGCGCTGCTTGAACCGGCCGACACCGCGCAGCGCCGGCGTCTGGCCGACATCGCCCTGAACGCCGCGCGCGAAGGCGGCGCGGATTATTGCGATGTGCGCATCGGCCGCTATCTGCGCCAGTCGGTCATCACCCGCGAAGCGCAGGTGCGCAACATCGTCAACGCCGAATCGGCCGGGATCGGCATCCGCGTGCTGAGCCAGGGCGCGTGGGGCTTCGCCGCGGTGGCACATGCGAACCCGGACACGGTGGCCGCCGCGGCGCGTCAGGCCGTGGCGATCGCGCGCGCCAACGCCCGCGTGCTCACGCGCAAGGTCGAACTGGCGCCGGTCAGCGGCGTCGGCGAGGTCCGCTGGGCCACGCCGGTGCGCAAGAACGCCATGGCGGTACCGATCAAGGACAAGGTCGATCTGCTGCTCTCGGTCAACGCCGCCGCGCTCAAGGCCGGCGCCGATTTCGTCAATTCGACCTTGTTCGCCATCAACGAACAAAAATACTTCGCCTCCACCGACGGCAGTTACATCGACCAGGACGTGCACCGCATCTGGCTGCCGCTGACCGCGACCGCGGTCGACAAGGCCAGCGGCAAGTTCCGCAGCCGCGACGGTTTGTCCGCGCCGATGGGCATGGGCTACGAATACCTCGACGCCGATCCGGCCGGAAAATTCGCCTTGCCCGGCGGCCTGACCGGTTACGGCCGCTCTTACGACGTGATCGAGGACGCCGCCGCCGCCGCGCGCCACGCCCGCGCCAAGCTCAAGGCGCCGTCGGTAAAACCGGGCAAATACGATCTGGTCCTGGACCCGTCCAATCTGTTCCTGACCATCCATGAGAACGTCGGCCATCCGTTGGAACTCGACCGCGTGCTCGGCTACGAGGCCAACTACGCCGGCACCAGCTTCGCCACCCTGGACAAGCGCGATCAGGGTTATCGCTACGGCAGCGAGGTGGTCAACTTCGTCGCGGACAAGACCCGCCCCGGCAGCCTGGGTGCGGTCGGCTACGACGACGAGGGCGTGAAAACCCGCGAGTGGGACCTGATCCGCGACGGCATCCTGGTGGACTATCAGGCCACGCGCGATGAAGCGCATCTGCTCGGCCACAAGCAGTCGCACGGCTGCAGCTATGCCGACTCGTGGTCGAGCGTGCAGTTCCAGCGCATGGCCAACGTGTCGTTGAAGCCGGGCAAGCAGCCGCTGAGCGTGGCCGAGATGGTCAAGGGCGTGGAGCGCGGCCTGTACGTGCACGGCCGCGGCTCGTATTCGATCGATCAGCAGCGCTACAACGCTCAGTTCGGCGGGCAGTTGTTCTTCGAGATCAAGAACGGCCAGGTGACCGGCATGATCGAGGACGCGGCCTACCAGATCCGCACGCCGGAATTCTGGAATTCCTGCGTGGCGGTGTGCGACGAACGCGACTTCCGCCTGGGCGGCTCGTTCTTCGACGGCAAGGGCCAGCCCAGCCAGGTCTCGGCGGTGTCGCACGGGTCGAGCACCTCGCGCTTCAACGGCATCAACATCATCAACACCGCGCGTGCGCTGTAAGCGATGGGCGTGATCGGCCAGGCCGCTTCATCCGCTTCATCCGCCGCGGCGCGCGGCGCGGGCAGGGCGCCGTGAACCGGGCGCAGTTCCTGCGGCTGATGCTCGGCGCCGCCGCCGGCGCGTGGCTGGCGCGTTCGCCGCCGGCGCGGGCGGGCGCCGACTACGATTTCTGGTTCACCCGGCTCAAATACGATTCCGGCGACTGGGACGTGGATCAGCGCATGCCGGCGAACCTGATCACCTCGCTGATCGACTACACCAACCTGCGCGTGGACCCGAAGGAACACGTGCTGGCGCTGGCCGATCCGAAGATGCTGACCGCGCCGTTCTGCTATCTGGCCGGGCACAAGCTGGTCGAATTCAATCCGGACGAGCGGCGCAATTTCGAACGTTATGTGCGCAATGGCGGTTTCGTGTTCGTGGACGACTGCAATCACGACATCGACGGTTTGTTCGCGAAGTCGTTCGAAGCGCAGATGGCGAAGATCTTCGGCGCCAAGGCGCTCAAGCGCTTGCCGAAGAACCACCCGATCTACCGCAGCTTCTTCGTCTTCGACGGCCCGCCGGCGACCGGCTTCGAGCTCAATGGCTGGGGCGACGATCTGGTGCACGATTATTTGCGCGGCATCGACATCGACGGCCGGCTCGGGTTGCTGTACAGCAACAAGGACTATGGCTGCGAGTGGGATTACGACTGGCGCAACAAGCGGTTTTTGGCCGAGGACAATACGAAGTTCGGGGTCAATATCGTGATGTATGCGTTGAATTCGTGAGCCGGGAGTAGGGCGTCGAGCTAGTGATTGTGCAAGGACGCGACGGCAGTTGCCCCCTTTAAAAAAGGGGGAGGCGACCGCGAAGCGGACGCGGGGGATTTGCTTTTGATTTTGCTGTTGCGCGGGAAGGGCAAAGCAAAAGCAAATCCCCCCTAGCCCCCCTTTTTCAAAGGGGGGAACTTTGACGCTGTCGTTTGGGGCAGCGTCGTTTCATGGGAAGCGTAGATGAATACGAACGTGACAAGCGGCGACGAAACCGAACTGAAAGCGCAACTCGCCCGCCTGGGCGAACTGCGCAGCGCGATCGCGCAAGCCATCGTCGGCCAGGACGAAGTCGTCGAACAATTGCTGATCGGCCTGCTCGCCGGTGGACACTGCCAGCTCGAAGGCGTGCCCGGGCTCGGCAAGACCCTGCTGGTGCGTTCGCTCGGACAGGCGCTGGAATTGCAGTTCCGCCGCGTCCAGTTCACCCCCGACCTCATGCCCAGCGACATCCTCGGCACCGAGCTGCTGGAGGAAGACCACGGCACCGGCCATCGCCATTTCCGTTTCCAGCCCGGGCCGATCTTCACCAGCCTGTTGCTGGCCGACGAACTCAACCGCACGCCGCCCAAGACCCAGGCCGCGCTGCTGGAAGCGATGCAGGAACGCACCGTCAGCTACGCCGGCGTCACCCACGCGTTGCCGGCGCCGTTCTTCGTGCTGGCGACGCAGAATCCGCTCGAACAGGCCGGGACCTATCCCTTGCCCGAAGCGCAACTGGACCGCTTCCTCCTGCATATCCGCGTCGGCTACCCCAGCGAGCGCGAAGAACACGACATCCTGCAGCAGACCACCGGCTCGCACAGCGCGCAGGTGCCGCGGGTGATGGACGGCGAGGACGTGCTGGCGCTGCAAGCGCGGGTGCGCGAGGTGCATCTGGGCGAAGACCTGCTGTTGTGGGTGACGCGGCTGGTGCGCGCGAGCCGTCCGGACGAGCGCTCGATCGCCGAAGTCAAACAATGGGTGAAGTGGGGCGCCGGCCCGCGCGCGGGCCAGTCGCTGGTGTTGGCGGCCAAGGCGCGGGCGTTGCTGCACGGGCGTTTCGCCGCGACGCGCGAGGACATCGCCGCGCTGGCCGCGCCGGTGATGCGCCATCGCCTGCTGCTGTCGTTCGCGGCCGAGGCCGAGAACAAGAGCGCCGACGACGTGATCGCCGCGTTGCTGCGCGGCGTGCCGTTCCCGGACGGCTGAGCGGCGGTGAACGGCATCGCGATCGGCCATCGTGCCGGCATCGCCGCGTCCGCGGCGGCGGCCGCGCGTGCATGCGCGCCCAGCCGCGGGAGCCGCCCGTGCACGATCTGATTCCGCCGAAAGTGCGCGCGCGCCTGCGCAACCTGCACCTGACCTCCAAGCGCGCGGTCGGCACCCACGGCATCGGCATGCACAGCAGCCGCAGCCGCGGCGCCGGCCTGGAATTCGCCCAGTACCGCGCCTACGAGCCCGGCGACGAACTGCGCCAGATCGACTGGAAACTCTACGCGCGCTCGGACCGCTTCTTCGTGCGCGAGGCCGAACGCGAAAGCCCGCTGGCGATCTGGCTGTTGCTCGACGCCACCGCCTCGATGCGCCAGGAAGACGCGGCGCGGCCGGGTTGGTCGCGACTGGACGCGGCCAAGGCGCTGAGCGCTTGCGTGGCCGAACTGGCGCTGCGCCAGGGCGACCGCTTCGGCCTGATCGTGCTGCGCGGCGACGGCCTGCGCCTGCTCGCGCCCGCGGCCGGCGCGCGCCAGCGCGATCGCCTGCTGCTGGAACTGCACACCGTGTCGGCGCAGGGCGCGTGGCCGGCGGCCGAGCAATTGCGGCCGCTGTGGGAGCGCATCGGCGCCGGCGATCTGGCGCTGATGATCGGCGACGGCTTCGATGAAGACGCGGTCGCCATCGCCGAGCGCCTGGCTTCGGCGCGGCGCGAAGTGCTGAGCCTGCGCATCGTTACCGCAGAAGAACGCGATTTTCCGTTCCGCGGCGGTTACCGCTTCCGCGACCCGGAAACCGGCGAAGAACTGCTTGGCGACGGCGCAGCGCTGCGCGATGAATTCCTCGCCCGCTTCGCCGCCGCGCGCAAGGCGCTGGACGCGCGCCTGGACGCCAGCGGCATCCGTCACGCCGAGTACGTGCTCGACGAAGAACTCGATCTGCCTCTGCGCCGTCTGTTCGGCGCGCGCGATGCGATGGAGGCGTCGTGACGCCGGTGCTGTTGCTGCCGATCGGCCTGGCCGCGCTGGCGGCGCTGGCGATCCCGCTGCTGATCCATCTGGCCCGGCGCAGCGAACAGCGGCCGACCGATTTCGCCGCGTTGCGCTGGCTGCGGCAAAAACCCAAGCCGCGTCATCGCATCCGTTTCGATGAGTGGCTGTTGTTGGCGCTGCGCCTGTTGTTGCTGGCGGCGCTGGCGCTGCTGCTGGCCCGGCCGGCGCTGTTCGGCGCGCACAGCGACACGCCCTGGGCCGTGGTGGTGCCCGGGGTCGACGCCAAGGCCGCGATTGCGCAGGACGGATCGCGGGGCCTGGAATGGCATTGGTTGGCGCCGAGGTTCCCAGCGCTCGATCGCCCGGCGCCGACGTCAGTACAGCCGGTCGCCAGCCTGCTGCGTGAGTTGGATGCGACGTTGCCGGCCGAGGTCGCCTTGACCGTGTACGCACCGCGACGGTTGACCGGCGCCGATGGCTCGCGCCTGCAACTGTCGCGGCCGCTGCAGTGGCGGATCGTGGACGGCGCCGTGACCGATGCGTCCGCGCCCGCGTCGCCGCGTTCGCCGCCGCCGCAGATTCGCTACGCCGCCGATCGCGCCGCGGCCCTGCCGTATCTGCGCGCCGCCATCGCCGCGGGCGTCGATGCGAACGCCGCGGGCGATCCCGCATCGGCGTCCATCGCGCCGATCGAACAAGCCTTCGACCCGCAGGGCCGCTCGTTGATCTGGCTGGCGCCGGGCCCGGTGCCCGCGGCGGTGAGCGCGTGGGTGGAGCAGGGCGGCAGCGTGTTGATCGATGCCGACAGCCGCTGGCCCGGTGCGGCGTTGCGGTTCGACGCGCCGGTCTGGCGCGATGGCGACGGAACGCTGCGCATCGAAGGCGCGCCGTTCGGACGCGGCCGCGTGCTGCGCCTGACCGGGCCGTTGTCGCCGCGCGCCTGGCCGCAGATGCTGCAACCCGGATTCGCCCAGCGCTGGCTCGCTTTATTCGAACCGGCCGTCGCGCAACCGGCGCGAGTGCTGGCGCAGGATTACGCGCCCAGCGCGGGCGGGCCGTCGTTCGCGCGGCCGCCGCTGGATCTGCGGCCGTGGCTGGCGCTGCTGATCGCCTTGTTGTTCCTGATCGAGCGCTGGTTCGCCACCGGCCGTCGACGCGGAGCGGCGCCATGAGCGCGGCGCAACGCCTGCATCGATACCTGCGCGATGCGCGGCGCCGGCGCGGCGTCGACCTCGCGCTGACCTTGCTGCCGTGGTTGGCGCCGGTCGCGCTACTGATCGCTCGCTGGCAGGGCGCGGCATCGGCCGGGATCGCGGTGTTCGTGGGCCTGGGCTTGATCGTAGCGATCGCCTGGCGACATGGCTCGCGATTGGATACGCCGTGGCTGATCCGCCGGCTCAACGCCTTGCGCCCCGACATGGACGACAGCGCCGATCTGTTGTTCGCGCGCGAGGAAGCTCTAAACGGGCTGCAACGCCTGCAACAGGCGCGGCTGCGGCAGCGGATCGAAACCGCACCGACAACGGAATTGCGTCCGGCGTGGTCGCGGCGCCGCTCGATCGTGTCGCTGCTGCTCGCCGCGCTCGCGTTGGCGGCTGTGGCGTTGTGGCCGGCCGCATCGGCGCCGGCCGCGCTCGATCGCTTGTCGCCATCGCCGCAAATCGCCGCCGCGCCGGGCCAAGCCCGGCTGATCCAGCAGGCCTTGCGCATCGACTCCCCGGCGTACACCGCGCTGCCGCCGCGCAACGAGCCGAGCCTGGAAGGCCGCGTCGCCGAAGGCGCACGCCTGCGCTGGACGCTGCGCTTCCAACCGCAGCCCAGCGCAGTGGCGCTGGTGTTCCACGACGGCCAGCGGCTGGAGCTGAGCCGCGCCGGCGAGGACTGGAGCGCGCAACGGGTGATGACGAAGTCGGTGCTATATCGCATCGAAGCGACCAGCGCGCCGCCAGCGCAGACGCGCAGGCTCTATCGCATCGACGTCACTCCCGACCGTGCGCCGCAACTGCGCGTAGTCGAACCCGATCGCGGACTGAGCCTGATGACGCCCGGGCAGAAGGCCTGGCCGCTCGCGTTCGAGGCCAGCGACGATTACGGCCTGGCCGACAACGCGCGGCTGCGCATCACCCTGGCCCAGGGTAGCGGCGAGAACATCACTTTCCGCGAGCAGTTCGTCAACGTGCGCGGCAGCGGCGGTGCGCGGCTCAAGCGTTACCGGCACCGGCTGGATCTGGCCGCGCTCGGCTTCGCCGTCGGCGACGATCTGATCGTGCAACTCGCGGTCGACGACCATCGCGCGCCCAAGCCGCAGAGCGCCTTGAGTCCGAGCCTGATCCTGCGCTGGCCGGCCGATCTGGGCAGCGAGGCCACCGGCATCGAGGGCATGGTCAAGACCACCTTGCCGGCGTACTTCCGCAGCCAGCGCCAGATCATCATCGACGCCGAAGCGCTGATCGCGCAGCGGCGCAAGCTCGACGGCGAGCGTTTCCTCAAACGCTCGGACGAGATCGGCGTGGATCAGCGCCTGCTGCGGCTGCGCTATGGCCAGTTCCTCGGCGAAGAAGCCGAGGGCGAGCCGAAGTTGCCGACCAGCGACAGCGAACAGACGGCAGACGACGCGCACCCGACCGAGGCCGGCGCCGCGACCAAGTCCGAGGCGCACGACGATCACGACGATCACGATCACGACCACGCGCCCGACGCCAAGCCGGCGGTGTTCGGCGAAGAAGGCTCGGTGCTGGAGCAATACGGCCACACCCACGATCACGCCGAGGCCGCGACCTTGCTCGATCCGCAGACCCGCAAGCTGCTCAAGTCCGCGCTCGACGAGATGTGGCAATCGGAGCTGCATCTGCGCCAGGGCCATCCGCAACAGGCCTTGCCGTATGCGTACAAGGCGCTGGCCTTCATCAAGCAGGTGCAGCAGGCCAGCCGCATCTATCTGGCGCGGGTCGGGCCGGAGTTGCCGCCGATCGACGAAACCCGCCGGCTCGGCGGCGAACGCAAGGGACTGGCGCGGCGCGGCGATGAGCTGCGCGCGGCCACCGCGTCCGATCCGACCCTGACCGCGTTGTGGCGCGAACTCGAACCCGGCGCGGGCGGCGCGGCATCGGCGTCGATCGACTACGCCGCGCTGGAGCGCTGGCTGCGCGAACACGACGAGCGCGTGCCCGATCCGCTGGCCTTCGCCGCCGCGTTGGCGGCCTTGCGCGATCAACCCGATTGCGTGAGCTGCCGGGCGCAACTGCGCGGCCTGTTGTGGCCGCTGTTGAACCGGCCGGCGGCGTCGGTGCGGCCGCGCGACGGCGGCGACGCCAGCGACCGGCGTTACTTCGACGCCTTGCGGCAGGCGCGGCCATGAGCGCGGGCATGAACCTCGAACTCGCCGTCGCCCTCGTGCTGGGACTGGCCGCGATCCTAGCGACCGCGCGGCTGTTGTATCGCCAGTACCGTAGCGATGCGTCGACGCGCTCGCGCGGCTGGCGCATGGCGGTGCTGCTGATCGCGCAACCGCTGATCGCCGCGCTGCTGTATTTCGCCGTGTTGCCGCCGCGGTTGCCGGGTCAGGCCGGAACCATGATCGTCAGCACTGCCGGCACCGCCGACGGCGCCAGCCAGGGCGCCGGCGATATCCGCGTGGCCTTGCCCGAAGCGCCGCCCGCCGCGGTCGGCGAACGCGTTGCGGATCTGGCCAGCGCGCTGCGCCGCCATCCCGGCACCCAGCGCTTGCGCGTACTCGGCGCGGGTCTGCCGCCGCGCGATCGCGACGCCGCGCGCGGGCTGGCGATCGAATTCGTCGCCGCGCCATTGCCGCGCGGGTTGAGCGGGCTGTGGTCGCCGGCGCGGGTCGGCGAAGGCGAAGAGTTCTGGCTGTCCGGACGGGTCGAAGCCATGCCGGGCGGCAGCGTGGAACTGCTCGATCCAGGCTCGCAGCGGGTGGACCGCGCGGAGCCGCGCGGCGACGGCGGCTTCGCCCTGAGCGCGGTCGCGCGCAGCGCCGGGTTGGCGATGTTCCGGTTGCGTTTGCGCGATGCGCGCCAGCAGGTGATCGAACAGGTCGACGTGCCGGTCGCGATCGAAGCGCGGCCAGCGCCGAAGCTGTTGTTGCTGGCGGGCGCGCCCGGTCCCGAGCTCAAGTATCTGCGCCGCTGGGCCGCCGACGCCGGGCTCAAGCCGCACACCCAGATCAGCGTCGGCGCGGGGCTGCAGCTCGGCGATGCGCCGTTGAGTCTGAACGTGGCGACCCTGGCCGGATTCGATCTGCTGGTGTTGGACGAACGCGCTTGGGAATCGCTCGGCGAAACGCAGCGCAACGCGGTGATCGCGGCGGCGCGCGGCGGCCTGGGCGTCTTGTTGCGCGTCGGCGGGCCGTTGTCGCCGCGCACCCGCGCGCAGTTGCGCGAACTGGGGTTCGAGCCCGGTGCCGGCGCGGACGCGAGCGAACTGCGTCTGCCGGCGCTCGGTGCCGACGAAGCGGCCACGCGCGCGCGCCTGGGGCCGGGCAGCGTCGACGCGCCGCGTCCGCGCGATCAGGCGCCGGCCGAGGCGCCGGTATTGACGCGGCGCGTGCTGGCGCTCGACGGCGCCACCTTGCAACCGCTGGCGCGCGATGCCGACGGCAAGGCGTATGCGGCGTGGCGCGCGCTCGGGCAGGGACGGATGGCGCTGTGGGGCCTGAGCGACAGTTTCAAGCTGGTGCTGGCCGGGCGCGACGATCTGCATGGCCGGCTGTGGAGCGATGCGTTGTCGACGCTGGCTCGGGCGCGTTCGAGCGAAGCGGCGCGCATCGACGGTTGGCCGCGCCAGGATGAGCGCACGCGCATGTGCGGCCTCGCCGACGGCGCGCAGGTTCTGCCGCCGCGCGGGCCGGCGGTGGCGCTGGCGATCGATCCGGATGCGGGACGCGAGCGCTGCGCCGGGTTCTGGCCGGCGTCGGCGGGCTGGCATTCGCTGCGGCAAGGCGAGCGCTTGCTGCCGTTCTATGTGCGCGCTCGCGATGAAGCGCCGGGGTTGCGGGCCAGCGAGTTGCGCGAGGCCACGGCGGGGTTGAGTCTGGCGTCGGCGCGACGCGGTAGTGCGGCGGGACTGCCGGCCGCCGATGGCGAACGCGGCTCGCCTTGGCCGTGGTTCTTCGTCTGGCTGATGCTCAGCGCGGGCTTGTGGTGGTTCGAGCGTTCGCTGCGCGGTCGCTATTCGCCGGCGGCGGAGTAGGGCGAGCCGGGCTTTGATCGGAAAGCGTCGGGGCTAAAGCCCCTCCCACAAAAGATTGCCCGGTCTTCGCGAGGCGACGAGGTTTTTTTGTGGGAGGGGCTTCAGCCCCGATGCTTTCCGCTCAGCCACCGCGAACCAAAAACCCTCAAATCGACTGCATCCGCCCGCCATCCACCGCCAGACTCACGCCGTTGACGTACCCCGCCGCCGGCGAACACAGAAACGCGATGCACGCGGCGATCTCCGCCGCTTCGGCGAAACGGTTGAGCGGCACGGTCCTGCGCATGGCCTCGATCACCGCGTCCTCGCTCTGGCCGCTGTTGCGCGCGCGATCGCCGATGATCTGTTCGATGCGCGCGGTCTTGGTATAGCCGGGCAATACGTTGTTGACGGTGATGCCGTCGATGGCCAGTTCGCGCGACAAGGTCTTGGCCCAACTGGCGACGGCGCCGCGGATCGTGTTGGACACGCCCAGGCCGGCGATGGGTTCCTTGACCGAGGTCGAGATCACGTTGACCACGCGGCCCCACTGCGCCGAGCGCATGCCCGGCAGCACCGCGCGCACCAGGGTCTGATTGGCGATCAGGTGGCGCGCGAACGCGTCCTGATAGGCCGCATCGAGCGCGGTATGCGCCGGCCCGCCCGGCGGACCGCCGGTATTGTTGACCAGGATATGCACCGGCTTGCCGGCCGCCAGCGCCGCCACCTGCGCGCTGAGCGCGGCGGCGTCGCCGACGTCGGCGGCGATCCAGCCGTGCGCCTGCGCGCCGCTGCGCGGCAGGCCTTCGGCGACCGCGGCCAGGGCCTCGGGGCGGCGCGCCAGCACGGTGACGTCGCAGCCGAGCAGGGCCAGTTCGTGCGCGCTTGCGCGGCCGATGCCTTCGGAGGCGCCGCAGACCAGGGCATGTTTGCCGGTGAGGTTGAGGTCCATGCGGGGCTCCGGATGCGGCGACGGTGAGCGTTCGTGTAGCGCGTCAGTGGCGCGGCGGCAGCTTTTGCATCATCAGCGCGGCCAGCGCCTGATCGTCGGCGGCCTGCGGCGGCGTCAGTTCGGCCAGCGAGAAACCGCGGCTTTGCGCGTCGTCATCGTCCAGGCCGCTGAGTTCGACGAACTCCGCGTCCATCAGCGCCGCACGCGCGGTGTCTTCGCTGTCGTAGGGCAGGACCTTGCCGTCGCTGTCCAGGACCTCGGCGGTGCCGGCTTCGAGCACGCGCAGCCGCGCCCAGACCAGGGTGCGGCCGAGCGTGGCCAGCCACCATTGTTCGTTTTCGTACGTATCGTTCATCAGGACACCACGGAGGAAAGCAGCCAGAGCAGGCCGGCGCAGGCCAGCGACGCGAACACGATCAGCAGCGACACCCGCGCCGGCGTCGCCAGACCGTCGAGATTGCGGTCGGCGGCGGCGCGATAGCGCTGGCGCAGCAGCCAGTTCCACGCCGCCGGATGCACGAACGCGGCCTCGCCGAGTTGCCCGCGCAGGGCCGGATGGCGGTCGCGCAGATGCACCAGCGCCAGCGGCCAGAAGATCGCGAAGGCGCAGAACGCGGATATCGCGATGCCTACGAAGGTCAGGGCCAGGAACAAGATCACTTGAGCATTACCTCTTTAACCGGACGAAGCGGCGATGCGAGTCGAACTGCCACTTGGCGATTCAAGTCGAGTGCCGCGCCGTTTCACGCGTATCGCGTACTTTTCAGACCGTCATCCCCGCGAAGGCGGGGATCCAGGGCTGTACCGCGACATGGCTCTGAAGTCTCTGGATCCCCGCCTTCGCGGGGATGACGAGCAAAAAAGCGAAGACCGAAGCACACGCTCCGCCTCGACGGGGCGCGTGCCGCGAATCAGAATTCCGCATTACCCGGCGCGCGCGGATACGCGATCGCATCGCGGATATTGCTCAGCCCGCACACGTACACCACCAGGCGCTCGAAGCCCAGGCCGAAACCGGCGTGCGGGACCGAGCCGTAGCGGCGGAAATCGCGGTACCAGCCATAGTGCGCCGGGTCCAGGCCGAACTGCGCCATGCGCGCGTCGAGCACGTCCAGACGCTCTTCGCGCTGGCTGCCGCCGATGATCTCGCCGATGCCCGGGGCCAGCACGTCCATCGCCGCGACGGTCTTGCCGTCGTCGTTCAGGCGCATGTAGAAGGCCTTGAAGTGCTCGGGGTAATTGGTCACCACCACCGGGCGGCCGACGTGCTGCTCGGTCAGCCAGCGCTCGTGCTCGGTCTGCAGGTCCAGGCCCCATTCGACCGGGAACTCGAACTTCTGCCCGGACTTCTGCAGCAGGCCGATCGCATCGGTGTAGTCGATGCGTTCGAACGGCGCGTTGACGAAATTCTCGAGCCGGGTCAGCGCGGTCGGCTCGACCCGTTCGGCGATGAAGGCCAGATCGTCGGCGCGTTCGCTGAGCACGGCGCGGAACAGGTACTTGAGGAAGTCCTCCGCCAGCTGCGCGTTGGCGGCCAGATCGTTGAACGCGACCTCCGGCTCGATCATCCAGAACTCGGCCAGATGGCGCGTGGTGTTGCTGTTCTCGGCGCGGAAGGTCGGGCCGAAGGTGTAGACCTTGCTCATCGCCAGCGCGTAGGCCTCGGCGTTGAGCTGGCCGGACACGGTCAGGAAGGTTTCCTTGCCGAAGAAGTCGCGCGAGAAATCCACCGCGCCTTCCTTGTCGCGCGGCAGGTTGACCAGGTCCAGCGTGGACACGCGGAACATCTGCCCGGCGCCTTCCGCGTCGGAGGTGGTGATGATCGGCGTGCTGATCCAGAAATAACCGTTCTCATGGAAGAAACGGTGCACGGCTTGGGCCAGCGAGTTGCGGATGCGGGTGACCGCGCCGAACAGGTTGGTGCGTGGGCGCAGGTGGGCGAATTCGCGCAGGTACTCCAGCGTGTGCTGCTTGGGCTGCATGGGGTAGGTGAGCGGGTCCTCGACCCAGCCGACCACGTCCAGCTTGCTGGCCTGGATCTCGAAACTCTGGCCCTGGCCTTGCGATGCGACCAGATGGCCGGTGGCGATCACCGCGCAGCCGGCGGTGAGGTGCTTGACCTCATCGTCGTAATTCGACAGCGCATTGGTGGCGACCACCTGGATCGGCGCGAAGCAGGAGCCGTCGCTGACGTTGACGAAGCTCAGTCCGGCCTTGGAATCGCGCCGGGTGCGCACCCAGCCGCGTACCGTGACCTCGCCGCCCGCCGGGATCTTGCCCGCGAGTGCCTGTTCGACGCTTACCACCGTCATGTCGTGCCGCCTTAGCGCAATGAAAAGTGAGGGACGGCGATCATAACGGATGGGACCGGCGCAGCGCGCCGCCGGCGGCGCCCGTAGACTGCGCTATCGATCACGGGTGGGGCGCGGCATGAGCGGAATCGGGGCGGGCGGCAAGGGCCGGATCGGCGCGCGGCGATGGCTGCGGGGCGGTGCGCGGACGGCGCGGGCGTGGGCCGCGCTGGCGCTGCTGTGCTGCGCGGGCGGCGTATCGGCGCAGGAGCCGATGCCCAAATCGGCGCTGTTGCCCGAGCCGGAGATGGTCTCGCTGGACGAAGCCCACGCCGCCCATTTCGCCGGTCTGGCGCTGAGCTGCGTGGGCCGCGAGTACCCGAACAAGATCGCCCACCGCCTGGAAGGCGCCGGCGATGTCGCCGCGCCGAGCAAACTCTATCCGGCGTTTTTCGGCTGCTACGACTGGCATTCCTCGGTCCACGGCCACTGGCTGCTGGCGCGGCTGGCGCAGCGGTTTCCGCAGGCGCCGTTCGCCGTCCAGGCCCGCGCGGCGCTGGCGCGCAGCCTGACGTCGGGCAATCTCGCCGGCGAACTGGCCTATCTGCGCCACGCCGACGAGAGTTTCGAACGTCCCTACGGCCTGGCCTGGCTGCTGCAACTGGGCGCGCAACTGCGCGGCTGGGACGACCCGCAGGCGCGGCAATGGGCGAAGGCGCTGGAGCCGCTGGAACGCGAGGCGTCGGAGCGGTTGCAGCGCTGGCTGCCCAAGCTGACCAAGCCGATCCGGGTCGGCGAACACAGCCAGACCGCGTTCGCTTTCGGCCTGGCCCTGGACTGGACCCGGGTCAGCGGCGACAACGCCCTGCGCGAGGCGCTGATCGTCCGTTCGCGCATCTATTACCTGCGCGACCGCGACTGCCCGCTGGCGTACGAACCTTCGGGTCAGGACTTCCTCTCGCCGTGCCTGGCCGAGGCCGATCTGATGCGGCGGGTGCTGCCGGCGCCGGAATTCGCCCGCTGGCTCAAGGACTTCCTGCCGCGGATTCCGCGCCGGGCCCGCGCCGACTGGCTGAGCCCGGGGCTGGTGCTGGACCCGGGCGACGGCAAGCTGGCGCACCTGGACGGGCTCAATCTCAGCCGCGCCTGGATGTTGGAAGGCATCGCCCGCGGCCTGCCGCCGCGCGACCGCCGCATCGGCGCCTTGCGCGCGGCCGCGGCGGTGCATCGCGAACTGGGGCTGATCGCGGTCGGCGACACTCACTACGCCGGCGCGCATTGGCTGGGCAGTTTCGCGACCTATCTGCTGGCGCCGCCGGAGTCAGAACCGGCGCCGGGCGCGAGCGCGGCGGGCGGGGGCGGGTGACTCCAATTGCGGCCGATCGGCGCTGATCGGCGCCGATCGAAGCCCGAACCGCGGCGAACCCTGGCACCGCCGCCGGTTCAGCCCGGCTTGAACCGGCCGCACATGCCGCCATATCGGGTACAGCCCCCGAATGCCGGACTGATAAGATTCCGTCATCGGTGAATCATCGCAGCCGGCCGGACCGACCGGCTCAGCCAGCACGTCGAGCCGCATCCTACGAGTACCGTCATGCCCGTCACCCTCGCTCCCGCCGCTCTTGCCCGCGTCCAGAACTTCCTGGCCGAGACGCCGACCGCCCTGGGCCTGCGTTTCGGCGTGACCCGCACCGGTTGCTCGGGCTGGCAGCACACCGCCGACCTGGCCCGCGAAGAACGCGCCGGCGACACCGTGTTCGAACAGGACGGCGTGCGCATCTACGTCGATCCGATCAGCCTGCCGCTGGTCGAAGGCACCCGCATCGATTTCCTCAAGCAGGGCCTGGGCGAGATGTTCGTGTTCCAGAACCCCAATGCCACCGCGGAATGCGGTTGCGGTGAGAGCTTCACCACGCAGGTCGACGCGGCCTGACGCCACGCGGCCCGAAACCGGGCCGGCGGTTTCCCATCACTGCTCCGGTTGGCCGGAACGCTCGCCGTCGGCGACAGGCTGGCAGCCTGCGTCGAGACGCTTGCAGACGCGCATGGGCTGGTTGTTTTTCGGGCCGATGCTCAACCGAACCAGCGAGATGCCGAGTGTGCGCGGGTCCTGGCCGATCCCGAGCTGCCGCGGCGAGGTCGGCTGCGGCACGCGGATCACCAAGGTCCGGGCATCGACCACATCGGGAAAATACAGCGTGCGAACCTGCGCCGTGGCCTCCAGCAGCAGCGGCCGCTCCATGTCGCCGAGCGCAATGGCGAACGGTCGACCGATGTTGGGTCCGAACGCGCTGGCTTCGATGGTCACCTGCAGGTCGCCGGAAATCGGCTCATCGAGAACCAGCACGACTTGTTTGTCCTGCGACCAGCGTCCGAACGATTCCGGCGCCGCCAGGCCTTGCGCCGATTTCACCGAAGCCGGCAGCGGCTTGCTGAAATCCAGCGTATCGCGCTTGCGCAGCCAGTAGACAGTGAAACCCTCGTACGCCCGCTTGCGGTGGTAACTGCCGGGCGGCAGTTGCCAATCGTCGAACAACACCGCGCTATCGCGCGTCCAGTCCAGGCCTTTGTCGAAGCCGCCGCTGGGATTGGTGGCGACGACTTCGAGCGTGTTCGAGTCGGCATAGAACTTCGCCTTGAGCAGTCCGGCGTATAGATCGCCCACCAACTGCCCATGTCGGGCGACATCGGGGTACTGGGTACGGAGCAACTGCCCGGCCTGCGTGAACGGGTCGGCGTAGGTGCGCGAACGCGTCGTCACCGTCGCCGCCGTCGTGCCCGCGGCGACGATCAGCACGTAGTAGCCCAGGGCGGCCAGACGGGCCTTGCGCAGATCGCTGAAAATGAAACTCAAGCAGGCGATCGCGCCGATGCCGCCGATCAGCGCCGGCAACAGGCGCCGGCCCTGGACCCAGCTCAATTCGGGCGAATCGACGAAATACGGGGTGTAGAGCCGAAGTCCGATGGTGGCCGCATACAGCATCAGCAGCGCGATGATCACCGTCGCGACGCGGGTGAGCGTCTTCTTCCACGCTGCCGGATGGGACTCCAGTCCGCGCCAGGCGAGCGGACCGAGCAACAGCAGCGGCAAGCAGAAATCGTAATAGCGCTGGTGCAGGCGGCCGATGTTTTCGCTGTAGCTCATGCTGGCGGTGAAATACGCGGTGATCGTCACCAGCGCCGCCAACATGGTCAACCCGAACAGGACCGCGCTGCGCGCGCGTTGCGATTCCTCGTCGTTGCCACGCACCAGATTGAACACGGCGGCGACCAGCAACGGTCCGAACAGCATGCACAGCCCGATCACATGGCCCCAGCCGGACTTCATCGTGTTCAAGATCAGCGCGCCCAGCGGAAGTTGTCCCTTGCTCACGTTCGCCTGGGTCGAATAGAACTCGCCCATCAAGCTCAGCGCGCCCTTTCCGCCGAGCACATAGCCCAGGCCGAAGCGCACGGCGAAGAACACCGCGACGGTCGCAGCCAGTACGACCAACGCTGGTTTAAGCCGGCCGCGCACTCCGGGCCACAGCGCGTCGATCAGCACGAAGGCGCAAAAGCCGCCCAGCAAGAACAAGGCATGCAGCTTGACCAGGCACATCAGGCCGAGCATCGCGCCGCATTGGGCCGCATAGCGCCAAGGGCGGGCGGCATACGGACGCAGCGCCACGAAGCTCAGCACCCAGAACATGAAGAAATACAGCGATTCGGGCATGAACAAGGTGGCGAACGAATTGGCCGGCGCGGCGATCGCCACCAGCGTCAGCGCCACGGCTTTTCCCGGGCTGGTGTAAGGCTTGAGCACCGCGTAGATGAAGGGCGCCGCGGCGACGAAGAAAATCGCGTTCAACCAGCGCGCACAGCTCAGAAAGTCGTCGCCGCATTGATTGGTCAGCCGGTATATCCACAAATACAGATAGGACGGGATTTTCGCATCCGCGATCGGAGCCAGGCGCGAGTTGGAGCTGTACGTCCATTCATCGCCGAATACCGATGCGTACAGGCCGGTATCGCGCACGACGATCGCCGCCAGCACCGCGACGGCGCCGAGCGCGAGAACTGCATTCCAGTGATTAAAACGGGTCGGCTGATCGAGCTTCAACAGAACTTGTCCTTGCGATGAAGTTGAGGCGCGCGGCCGGATCGGCTGTCGAGCCGGCGCGGGCGCGGATACCGAGCCATTATCTATCGCGAAGCTTGTCCGGCAGCAGGGGAGCGATGGTGCGGGACGGAACATTGGCCACGTCGAAGGCAACGAAGGCGAGCACGAACTGCAAGCCCACGATCAACGGCAACGCCGCCAGCATCACCGAGCCGGCCGGCGTGGTCACGCCCAACTGCATGGACGAGAACCACTGCCAGCAGCCGTAGATCAGGCCGAAGGCAATGAGCACGCTGCCGAACGCCAGTTCCAGCGACGCGGCCGACATGTCGCGCAGGAAATAGTTGTAGAAGATGCGCTTGAAGAAATTGCGGATGTGCTTGCCGAGGAACTCGCCGAAGATCTTGCGGATGTGCAGGTTGCTTTCCTCGTCCGCGTAGACCGCGTCCATCGGGATGTCCAGCACGGCCGCGCGGGCGATATTGAGCCGGAACAGCAGATCGGTCTCGAAGAAATAGCGGCGGCTGATGCGGTCGAACGGCAAATGCGCGGCGACCCGGGTATGGATGGCGGTGTAACCGTTGGTGGGATCGAAGGTGTTCCAGTAGCCGGTCGACAGCTTGCTCAGGAACGACAGGCCGGCGTTGCCGATCAGGCGGATCTTGGGCATGCGCTGGATCTGCGACAGATCGTAGAAGCGGTTGCCCTTGGTGTAGTCGGCGCGGCCTTCGAGGATGGGCTGGACGAAGATGGGCAGCAGGCGCGGGTCCATCTGGCCGTCGCCGTCGATCTTGACCGCGATGGCGAAGCCGTCCGCCGCCGCCGCCGCGTAGCCGGTCATGACCGCGCCGCCGACGCCCTGGTTGACCTCATGCCGCAGCACCGCCACGCGCGGGTCGCGGCAGTTCTCCGCGACGTAGCGTCCGCTTTCGTCCGGGCACTGATCGTCGACCACGTAGATGCGCTCCACTTCCGGGCCGATCGCCTGGATCACCGCGAGAATGTGACGGCGAACCTTGTAGCTGGGGATCACCACCGCGATGCGGGGCGGGGCGGACAAATCGGGGACGTTCAATACAGAGGCCTGCGGGTCGGCGCGTGCGGGACGCAGGGCGCCATGGTAACCAAACCGTCGCCGCGAGCCGATCCCGCGATCGCCGAGCCGAAGTTCAGGAAGGCCGACGCCGGCGCTTCGCCCAACTTCTGTCACGCGGCCGGCCGGCCGCGGCCGACTAGACTCGATAGCTCGCCTTCATCCGCTCCAGGAGTTCCCGCATGCTTCGTCCCGTCCTGCTCGCCGCGGCCATCGCCGCCGGGCTGTCCTGCGCGCCGACCGCTTTCGCCGCGGCTTCTCCCGGCACCGCGACCGCCGCGTCCGCTCGCAGCGTCCAGGCCCAGGCCCTGCATGGTTTGTTCGACGCGCAATGGGAACGCGGCTTGCGCGAAAGCCCGGAAGGCGCCAGCTACAACGGCGACAAGCGCTACAACGACCGCTGGACCGACCAGAGCCTGAGCGCGATCCAGGCGCGTGCCGAAGGCGATCGCAAGGCGTTCGCCGAGCTCAAGGCGATCGATCGCGGCCAGCTATCGGCGACCGATCAGCTCAACTACGACGTGTTCGCCTGGAACCTGGAAAAAGCCATCGGGCGGCAGAAATACCGCGAGTACCTGATGCCGCTCAGCCAGCAGGGCGGAGTGCAGACCCTGGACGGCGTGGTCGAAGCGCTGAGCTTCACCGAGGTCAAGGACTACCGCGACTGGCTCGCGCGCATGCGCGCGGTGCCATTGGTGATCGAACAGAACCAGGCGCTGCTGCGCGAGGGCGTCAAGGCCGGCCTCACCCCGCCGCGGGTGCTGATGCAGCGCGTGCCGGGCCAGATCGCCAAGCAGGTCGTGAGCGATCCGAGCAAGAGCCCGTTCTACAAGCCTTTCACCCGTTTCCCCGACAGCATCCCGGCGGCCGAGCGCAGCGCGCTGCAGGCGCAGGCCAAGAAGGTGATCAGCGAAACGCTGGTGCCGGCCTACCGCGGTTTCGGCGAGTTCTTCGACAAGGACTACCTGCCGAACACCCGCGCCAGCATCGCCGCCGCCGATCTGCCCGACGGCAAGGCCTATTACGACTTCCTCGCCGCCGACTACACCACCACCGACCTGAGCGCCGATGCGATCCACCAGATCGGCCTGAAGGAAGTCGCGCGCATCCGCGCCGAGATGGAGAAGATCAAGAGCGAGGTCGGCTTCAAGGGCGACTTGCCGGCGTTCTTCCATTACCTGCGCACCGATCCGAAGTTCTTCCACAAGACCCCGGCCGAGCTGCTGGAGGCGTACCAGGCCGCGGCCAAGCGGATCGATCCGGAACTGGTGAAGATCTCCAAGATCATCCCGCGCCAGCCCTACGGCGTGCGTTCGATCCCGGACAACATCGCGCCCGACACCACCACCGCCTATTACTTGGCCGGCGCCGTGGACGGCAGCCGAGCGGGGTACTACTACGTCAATCTGTACAAGCCCGAGATGCGCCCTACCTGGGAAATGATTCCGCTGTCGCTGCACGAAGCGGTGCCGGGCCATCACTTCCAGTTCGCCCGCGGCCTGGAACTGCCCGACGCGCCGATGTTCCGCCGTACCGGCTACTTCGTCGCCTACGGCGAGGGCTGGGGCCTGTACGCCGAGCGCCTGGGCTACGACATGGGCCTGTACGACGATCCCTACGACCGCATGGGCCAGCTGTCCTACGACATGTGGCGGGCGGTGCGGCTGGTGGTCGACACCGGCATGCACGCCAAGGGCTGGAGCCGCGAGCAGGCGATCAAGTTCTTCACCGACAACGCGCCCAAGACCGAGCAGGACGTGGTCAACGAGATCGACCGCTACATCGGCACCCCGGGGCAGGCGCTGGCGTACAAGATCGGCCAGCTCAAGATTTCCGAGCTGCGCGAGCGCTCGCGCCAGGCGCTGGGCAAGGACTTCGATCTGCGCGACTTCAACGATGAAGTGCTCTCGACCGGCTCGGTGCCGCTGAGCGTGCTGGAGAAGCATATCGATGCCTGGATCGCCAGTAAGAAGCGCATCTAATTATTTAATTCAATTACTTACAAATCGTACTTAAGGTTCTACATAAGTAGGCGCCGTGCCCGGGTCACGGCGTCGGCCGCGGCCGCCGGCCTGACGGGGCCCGATCTCGCGGTCCCGGCAATGGAGCAGCCCGGCGTCCGGCCGGGCTGCGGGCCCGCAGCCGAAGCGCCGGCCGCGTTCTCCGCCCTGGCGTCGATTTGCGCGTAAGCCCCTGTCCCTGCCATACTTTCCGGCTCCCACACGGCCTGCGGCCATGTCGGGACCTTGCTCCACCGGACCCGATGCGGGTCTTGGGGGGCTGAATCGGGTCGCCCTCGGCGATCCCTCATCCACAAGGAATCACACCATGCGTCATTACGAAGTCGTGTTCCTGGTCCATCCGGACCAGAGCGAGCAGGTGCCGGCCATGATCGAGCGCTACAAGTCGCTGATCGAAGCCGGTGAAGGCAAGATCCACCGTCTCGAAGACTGGGGCCGCCGTCAGCTGGCGTACCCGATCTCGAACCTGGTCAAGGCCCACTACGTCCTGCTGAACATCGAAGTCACCCAGACCGTGCTCAACGAGTTGGTCGACGGTTTCCGTTTCAACGATGCCGTGCTGCGTCATCTGGTCATGAAGCGCGACGACGCCGACACCGAACAGTCCCTGATCATGAAGTTCAAGGACGAGAAGGGCGACAAGCCCGAGCGTGGCGAACGCCGTCGTCGTGACGATGACAGCGACAACGCCGTCGGCACCGCCGACAGCGCCGAAGACAACGCCGAAGCCGCCTGAGGATTGCCCCCATGTCCAAGTTCTTCCGTCGCCGCAAGTTCTGCAAGTTCACCGCCGAGGGCGTCAAAGAGATCGATTACAAGGATCTCAACACCCTGCGCCAGTACCTGACCGAGACCGGCAAGATCGTGCCGAGCCGCGTCACCGGCACCAAGTCCAAGTACCAGCGCCAGCTGGCCACGGCGGTCAAGCGCGCTCGTTTCCTGGCGCTGATCCCGTACACGGACAACCACAACGCTTGAAAAAAGCAGTCAGTCCGCTCAGCGGGCTGACTCTTTGCCCCCCTCTCCCGCCAGCGGGAGAGGGCAGGGGTGAGGGACCACCAGATCGCAAAGTTCTGCATAGAACCCGCATCTGGCCTCCTCACCAACACAGACCCCGATTCCAGCTCTTCGGACAGCGAATCCCGCTGCGGACCTACAGGCCCGCTAACGAATACGGAGCAATCCCATGCAACTGATCCTCCTGCAGAAAGTCACCAACCTCGGCAACCTCGGCGACAAGGTCAACGTGAAGCCGGGCTACGGCCGCAACTTCCTGGTCCCGCAGGGCAAGGCCGTTCCGGCCACCGCCAGCAACCTGGCCGAGTTCGAAACCCGTCGCGCTGAGTACGAAGCCAAGGCCAAGTCGCAGTTCGAAGGCGCCGAGGGCCGCAAGGCCAAGCTGGAAGGCGCCACGGTGACCGTCCACGCCAACGCCGCGACCGAAGGCAAGCTGTACGGTTCGGTGACCCCGCGCGATATCGCCGAGGCGCTGACCAAGGCCGGCTATCCGGTCAACAAGTCGGAAGTGATCATGGGCGAAGGCCCGATCCGCCGCACCGGCGAGTACGACGTGCTGATCCACCTGCACGCCGACGTCGAAATCACCGTCAAGGTCACGGTCGCCGGCGAAGTCGCCTGATCCGAGCCTGACACGGTACGAATGAGGGCGCCGCGAGGCGCCCTTCGTTTTTGCGGCGGCGGATCGCGGCGCCGCGATGGCCGGGTGGAGCGCGAGGAGCGCGTGCTTTCGCCGCCGTTCGCCGGCAGTGGGCGCAGATCGCCCGATCTCATCGCTTGCGACGACGATGTGCAATAGAAGCACAGCTTATCCCGCTGTTATCCACAAGCTTATCTGCAACCAGAACGGCGCTTTCGCATCTACTATCGAAATCCGGTTCCGATTCGCCATCGCGCGGCGCTCGTCATGAGCCCGCTCGTTAGATCGGCCGGCACGCCAATGACCAGTTCCGGGCCCTTGCGGGCTCGATCGGCCGCGTTGCGGCCGAAACGACGAGGATCGTCTCCCCGATGAGCGCACGTGCCGGCGGATTCCGTGGCGAAAAACGTTTCGAGACCCGCGCCGAACAGCGCATCGACCAGCTGCGCGTGCCGCCGCAGTCGGTGGAGGCCGAACAAGCCGTGCTCGGCGGCCTCATGCTCGCGCCCGACGCTTACGACCGCGTCGCCGACCAGATCGTCGAAGAAGACTTCTATCGCCGCGATCACCAGCTGATCTACCGCGCGATCCGCGAGCTGGCGGAAAAGAGCCGCCCGTTCGACGCGGTGACCCTGGGCGAATGGTTCGAGTCGCAAGGCCTGACCGAGCAGGTCGCCGGCGGCGCTTACCTGATCGAACTGGCCACGACCACGCCGTCGGCGGCCAACATCACCGCCTACGCCGAGATCGTTCGCGACAAGGCGGTGATGCGCAAGCTGATCGAGGTCGGCACCGAGATCGTCAACGACGGTTTTCAACCCGATGGCCGCGACAGCGGCGAGATCCTGGCCAAGGCCGAGCAGCAAGTGTTCGCGATCGCCGAAGCCGGCGCCCGCGGCCGCACCGACTTCACCCCGGTCACCAAAGCGCTGTCGGAAGCCTTCGACGTGCTGCAGACCCGCTACGCCAACGGCGGCTCGGTCACCGGCATTCCGACCGGCTACACCGAATTCGACGAGATGACGGCCGGCCTGCAGAACACCGATCTGCTGATCCTCGCGGCGCGCCCGGCGATGGGCAAGACCGCCTTCGCCCTCAACATCGCCGAGCACGCCGCGTTCCGCACCAAGAAAGCGGTGGCGGTGTTCTCGATGGAAATGTCCGCCAGCCAGCTGGCGCTGCGACTGATCTCCTCGGTCGGCCGCGTCAACGCCCAGCGCCTGCGCTCGGGCCAGCTGGAGGACGAGGATTGGGCGCGCGTCACCGGCGCGATCCGCCAGCTGCGCGAGGTCAAGATCTTCATCGACGACACCCCGGGCCTGTCGCCGGAAGTGCTGCGCGCCAAGTCGCGCCGGCTCAAGCGCGAGCACGACCTGGGCCTGATCGTGATCGACTACCTGCAGCTGATGTCGGTGCCGGGCAACAACGAAAACCGCGCCACGGAAATTTCCGAAATCTCGCGCTCGCTCAAGCATCTGGCGAAAGAACTCAACCTGCCGGTGATCGCGCTGTCGCAGCTCAACCGCTCGCTGGAACAACGCGCCGACAAGCGCCCGGTGATGGCCGACTTGCGCGAATCGGGCGCTATCGAGCAGGACGCGGACGTGATCGTCTTCATCTACCGAGACGATTACTACAACAAGGAAACCTCGCCGGACAAAGGCCTGGCCGAGGTCATCATCGGCAAGCAGCGTTCCGGCCCGACCGGTTCGCTCAAGCTCAAGTTCTTCGGCGAGTACACCCGCTTCGACAACCTGGCCCACGATTCGGTCGGTTCGTTCGAGTAAGTCCGCATCCGCCCGCGCCGCCCCGCATCGGCCGGGCGGCGACCGGGGCAGGGCATCGCCGCGTTCGCCGGCTGGCCCGCCCACCGATCCAAACCTTTCGCGTCCAAGCCGCCGCCGGTCGGACCAAGCTCCGCCGTCGCCGCCGGCAGTTGCCGTGCGCAAGCCGGGAACGGTAGCCTTGCCGGTGTTGCTCCAGTTCGTCCGAACTCACACAGGAAGTGTCATGGTCGATCCCCGATTCCGTGCAGGCGCCCGCGCCGCCGCCGTGCTGCTGGCCGCGACCGCGGCGCTGGCCGCGTGCAAGGCGCCCCCGGCACCGGCCGCGCCGAGCGCCGACGCCCCGGCGGCGCCCGCCGCCGCGACGCCTGCACCGGCCGCCACCGTTCCCCAGCAAGGACAGCCCGACATGTCGTCTGTGCAAGATGCGTTGAAGAAGGACATGGCCTACGCCGATCTGCGCAAGCTCGTCCTGGACGGCGGCTGGCAGCCGGTCGTGGACCCGCAGTGCCGGACCCAGGTGGTCGGCCACGACGAACAGACCTGCAAGGAAAACCCGGACCTGGCGATCTGCCGGGCCTGCACCGACATCCCTGAGCTGAGCGCCTACAGCGGCGACGGCTACGCCATCACCCGCTTCAGCCACGATGCGCAGCGCCTGGAAGTCACCAGCTACGGCATGATCGAAGACTGGAACGTGGCCGGCGCGGACTCGCGCCTGCGTGTGACCGAATGGAGCTTCAGCAAATAACACCGCGCTGGCCGCGCTGAGCGGCCGCCGGATCGGGCCAGGGCCCGGCGCGCCATCATGCGCCGCCCGCCGGATCGAACTTACTTCCAGATGTTTCCACCCAGACGTTTCCAGCAAACGTTAGACAGGAACCCAGCAAACGCCTGCCAGCGAACCCCGGCAGGTCGCGGTGCAGTCAGGGCCGCAAGCGGTACGGATTAGCAAGGATCCGCGCCGCGAAGCGCAAGTCGGACACCCGTCCCGCTTGCCATGGCCGGAGCCGATTCAGGACGAAACTCTCCGGATACGCCATCCAACCACTTGTCGGTAAACGGAGATTTCCAACATGAGCAATCCACTGAGCGAGCTCCTGGAGCGCGGCGAAGGCGGCTATGGTTCCTATAACCGCGGCCGCGCCGGCGATGCCAACGGACGCACCATCGATTTCTCGCAGATGACCCTGGGCGAACTGCAGCGTCGCCAGCATCTGCCCGCGGGCAATCCCGACCGCCTGTTCGCGGTCGGCAAATACCAGATCATTCCCGGCACCATGGACCTGGCCGTGGCCAGCCTGCGACTGGACCCGAACCAGCGCGTCACCCCCGAGCTGCAGGAGCGGATCTTTTCCGACTACCTGATCTCACGTAAGCAGCCCGGTATCCGCGACTACATCACCGGCCAGCCCGGCGCCACCCTGCATCGCGCCCAGGACCAACTGGCCGGCGAATGGGCCAGCGTGGCGGACCCCGACACCGGCCGCAGCCGTTACGGCGGCGTCGGCGGCAATGCCGCGTCGATCTCGGCGCCCGACGCCGGCCGCGCCCTGCAGCAGATGCGCAGCAACTATCAGGAAGCGATCGGCCGCGGCCAGACGCCGGAGCAGGCCTGGCGCACGGTCACCGACGTCGGCCCGACCCGCGCTCAGGCCCAGACCCCGGCCAATCCGCTGGCCGATGGCACCCTGAGCCGCAACGAGAGCGGCGAACCGGTGCGCCAGCTGCAGCGCACCTTGAACCAGCTCGGCTTCAAGGACGAGCGCGGACAGGCGCTGGAAACCACCTCCGGCGTCTACGGCGCACACACCGCGGCCTCGGTGCGCAGCTTCCAGCACGCCAATCACCTGCCGGAAACCGGCGTGGCCGATCGCGCCACCCTGGCGGCGGTGCAGACGCAACTGCAATTGCCCGAAGCCAGCCGCAACCATCCGACCCCGGCGACGCCGCAGCCGCAGGGCACCGGCCACTGGCCGGCGCCGGGCAACACCACCATCAACCACGCCGACAAGCCGGGCGAAGGGCAGGGCGAATTCGGCACCTCGCGCGGCGGCGGCGCGCGCACCCACAAGGGCGTGGACATCGTCGGCCGCGAAGGCGACCCGATCCAGGCCTACAGCGGCGGCACCGTGCACGTGAAGCCCAACAACGGCGCCGCCGGCAACATGGTCAGCATCGACCACGGCAACGGCGTCTCCACGGTCTACATGCACATGCGCGACATCAACGTGCGCGACGGCCAGCACGTCGAGCCCGGCCAGCAGATCGGCACCATGGGCCGTACCGGCAACACGCCGCGCCAGGGCGATACCCATCTGCATTTCGAATATCGCGTCAACGGCGTCGCGGTCGATCCGATGCAGCACCTGACCGTGCCCGGCCGCGGTCAGACCACGCCGACGACTCCGGCCACACAGGCACCGACGCCGGCCACTCGCGACGCGATGGCCGACGGCGTGCTGCGCCAGGGCGAACGCGGCGCCGACGTGCGCGGTCTGCAGCAGTCCTTGAACCAGCTCGGCGTGCGCGATGAGCGCGGCCAGCCGCTGGAAACGCGTTCGGGCATCTACGGCGAACACACCGCCGGCGCGGTGCGCAATTTCCAGAGCACGCACAATCTGGAACCGACCGGCATCGCCGATCAGCGCACCCTGGACGCGATCGGCCGGCAACTGCCGCAGGGCCGGGTGACCGCCAACGCCGAGGTCAACGCACCGGCTGCACCGCAGAGCACGGTGCCGGCCGCGCCGTCGCCGACGCCGAACACGCCGCCGGCCCCGCGCGAAGCCGCCGCCGGTCCGCTGATCACCGACGCATCGCATCCCAACCACGCGCTGTACGCGGCCATCGGCCGGCAGATGCCCGGCGCGCGTCCGGAAGCCGTCGCCAACGTCACCTTGCAGGCGATGGAGAACGGCATGACCCGCCCGGATCAGGTCGGCACGGTGTGGAAGAACGGCAGCGACGTGCTGGTGCAAGGTTCGACCCCGGGCTTCCACGTGCGCGTGGACACCCAGGCGCCGACCCCGCCGATGCAGCAGATGAGCGACCACATGGCCAGGCAGAGCCAGCAGCACGACCAGGAGCAGCAACAGCGCCAGCAGTTGGCGACTCCGGGGCGTTGATGGCTTGGATCGGATGAGCCCGGCGAGTGCCGGGCTTCGCCGGCGGTCATCGGCTGTCGGTTGATCGAGCTGCAGGTGCAGGACACAACCGGCCCCGCTTCGGCGGGGCCGCGTTGTTTCTGGGATCGGTATCGCTCGCGTAAGAGCCGGCTCAAAGCTTCTCGGGAACATGTTTGTCGTTCACACGAAAGCAGGCCCGCTTTACTTCACTTCGGCGGAGCCGGACATTCAAGGACTTCAGCGTCATCCATCAAGACCGTCATTCCCGCGAAGGCGGGAATGACGAGCAAAAAAAGCGGCACGTGAAGCAGGCACTGTGAACAGCATCTCGCGCACCGACTTACAGCGCCCCCGCGCCCTCGCGCACCGTTTGCGCAAGATCGGCATGCGCCCGATCGCGGTACGATGCACCTCGCCGCCAACCCCCGCCATGCCGTCGTGAGGACCTTCGTGAGCAATCCGCTGAGCGCACTGATCGAACGCGGCTCGGGCGGATACGGCGCCTTCAACCGCGGCCGCAGCGGCGATTCGCCGGGCCAGCGCATCGACTTCTCGCGCCTGAGCTTGCGCCAGGTGCAGAACCTGCAGCATCTGCCGCGCAACGATCCCGACCGCCTGTTCGCGATCGGCAAATACCAGCTCATTCCGTCCAGCGTCGATCTCGCCGTGCGCGCGCTCAAGCTCGATCCCGCGCAAGCCTTCGATCCGCAGTTGCAGGAGCGGATCTTTTCCGAGTACCTGATCGTGCGCAAACGCGCGTGCGTGCACGCCTACATCGCCGGCCGCGACGGCGCGACCGTGCAGCAGGCGCTGGCGCAGCTCGCCGCCGAGTGGGCCTACCTGGGCGGCACGCCGGCCGAGGCGTCCGCGATCGCGATCCCCGCCGACGAAGTCGCGCAGGCGCTGGAGCAGATGCGCACGCAGTACGCGCAGGCGATCGGGCGCGGGCTCGTCGGCAAGCAGGCGTGGGCCCTGGTGACTTCGGTGGACGGGCAATGACGCGCTGAGGCGGCGGCTTGCGCGCAAGCCGAAATGCCGTTCGCCCACATAAACGAAAAGCCCCGCTGCGACGCGGGGCTTTTCATTAGCGAATCGATGAGCCTCAGCGCCGCTCTGCGCGACCGCCGGGATCAACCGGCCCGGACGCCGCTCAAGTGCAAGGACCTTCCCATGCCAAGCGCCGTTCCGCGTTGCTCGCATCCTTGATCACGAAGCACTGTTCGGCGTCGGATTGGGCGAAGCTCGGCAACTTCGGGCAATCGATCATCTTCGCCGTGTCGTACAGCGAGGCCGCCTGGCTGGTGATCGGCTCGACCGCGCCGGAGGCATCGGTGGCGAAGGCGCCGCGCTGCCACTTGTCGTCCACCCGGAACTGCAGTCGCTGGCCGTCCAGGCCGATCAGGTCCGAACCCATCGGCTTGCCCCAACGGATCAGCTCCTGGCCCTTGGCATCGAACTCGACCACCGAGTCGGGCAACAGCCACGGGTCCGACAGCGGAATCGCGTCGACCTTGACGACCGGATAGCGGCCGCAGCCGTCCTCGCCCCAATCGACGATGCGCGGGTCTTTCGACTCTTCGCTCTTGGCCGCGAAGGAGAACTGGTAGACCGGTTTGGGCGCGGCGGCGGGCGCGGGTTGCACGGCCGGCGCCGTATTCGCGGCGGGCGCGGGCGTCGCCGCCGGCGCGGCGGTATCGGAGGGCGCGCCGGCCTTGCAGGCGGCGAGTACGAGGCAGAGCGTCATGGCCGGGATCGAGCGATTCATTCGCGGGAACTCCTTGATGCGGCGCGGTGGTCGTGTGAGCGATCGGGCAGGGCGGCGGCATCGCAAGCGCGGCCTGCCGATGCGGCGAATCATAGGTCAGTTTCGCCGCGTCACGAACGGGCCCGGCCGTTGCCGCGGCACCCGCGCGCGAGGCCCCCAAGCCCTGATCGGTGGCCGAACAGGCCGCCGCGAGCGATTGTTGATCTTGCGCACGCTATGAAGTTTTGTCGCATGCAACCGGTTTCTTGAATGCGCCCGTTCAGCCAGTTCGGGCTAGCCTGCGTCCGCAGTGCACGGATTCGTCCACGGATTGACGCGTTGATGACGAGTCGCGGCGCATCGTAGCCATTGCCCCCCAACTCCATCGGTGAGTTATATGAATTCCAATATCAAGACCATGATCGCCGCCGTACTGATGTCCTGCGTCATGGTGACCGGCGCCGCGGGCGCTCAGTCCAAGTCGTCCAAGAAGACCCCGCATTGCTACAACGTCGAAGTGCAGCGTCCGAAGCAGATCAAGGACCAGCACAAGATCGCCGGCACGGCGATCGGCGCGGTGGCCGGTGGCCTGCTCGGCAACCAGGTCGGCGGCGGCAACGGCAAGAAGCTCGCGACCGCGGCCGGTGCCGTGGGCGGCGCGTTCGCCGGCCGTAAGATCCAGGAACACCAGCAGAACAAGACCGAGACCGTGATCGAGCGCCGCTGCGACTGATTCGCGGCATCCGGCCGCAAGGTCCGGACGCAAACAAGAAACCGCGCGTGGTCAGCCACGCGCGGTTTTTTTGTGGGACGACCACATCCCCAGCTCTTACGCCACCGCAGCCGCTTTTGTGGGAGGGCCCTTCAGGCCCGATGCTTTCCGCTCAGCCCGCCGCGCGCACTCAAATCCGCGCTCCCCAGCACAGCCGCTTTTGTGGGAGGGCCCTTCAGGCCCGATGCCTTCCGCTCAGTTCGCCGCGCACACTCAAATCCGCGCCCCCCAGCCCGACCCGCCGCATCCTCAGTTCCTTCGCGACCATCCGCGCCCAACTCAGTCAGACTGCGCCCTTGACATGGAGAACAAGTCGGCAATGGCATCCACGATCGCGCAATGGCTAAGAATTTCCGCGCTGCTGTTCGCCTGGGCCGCGAGCCCCGCGCAGGCCGCACCGCCGCTCGACCAAGCCACCCTGGAACTGGCGAGCGGCAACGAGGACACCGATTGGCGCATCGTCGAGGCCACCGGCGTCTACGAGGCCCTGGGCAACGCCGACGCACTGGCCAAAGGCATCACCGCCTCGAACGGCCTGGTCCGGCTCGATCCCGCGCAACTGCGCGCATTGCGCGAGCGCTACCTGCTAATCGAGAAAACGGGCGCAACGACGACAGGCCCGCGCCTGTGGCTGGTAGTCAACTCCAACCCCAAGCCGATCGCGCCGCGCTGGTCGGTGCGTCTGATGCAACGCGACGGCGTCGTCGACAGCCTGCGCGCGGCACGCTCGCTGGATGAATTGTGGGATGAAGCCGGCGCCTGGCGCATCGTCGCCACGAGCGAAGACCTGGCCCGCCGGCCCGAAGCGATCGCCCAGGCCGCCGCGTCCGCGCCGATCCTGCAAGGCGAGCAGATCGACGCCATAGCGATCAACGAAGCCGAGCAGACCCAACTGTGGCAAGCCCAACAAGGCGCCTGTCCGGGCCGGCTGTGGCTGATCACCGATTGCTGCATCGGCCCGGTCGGCTGGCAATGGACCATGCTCGATGTCGACGGCCGGCCGCCGCCCAAGCCGGAGCTGCGCTCGCCGCTGCCGGCCACGGTCGATCCGGTCGCCGCCTCGGCCTACGCCGACTGGGTGCGGCGTTTCACGGCCGATTATTCGGCTTCGGCCAAGCGCGCCGGCGCAGGCGACGACGGCATCGCGCAGGCCTTCGCCAACTCGGTCGCGCCCGACAGCCTCGCGCTGGCCTATCTGCGCGAGCTGGCCGGACAACAGCAACTGCACGGCGCCTCGGTGCACGCGCAGATCGCCACCGCGGCGCCCGGTCGCGTCGTCGCCGAAGTGATCGGCGGCAGCGTGTTCGCCGGATCGGCCGGACCTCATCCGGGCGCCGACTTCGGCCCGGCCCTGCCGGCGAAGGAGTCGTTCGAAGGCGTCTACGTCTGGTTCGCCAGCGACGACGAAGGCAAGCGTTCGATCCAGTCCGCGCTGCAATCGAAATGGCAGCGCGACACGCTGCGCGTTCCGGCCGAGGGCAGCGTCGAGCGCGACGCGTTCCCGCTGCTGATCTTCCGCCGCATCGACGGCAAGTTGTATCTGGCCGCTTTCACCCGTGAATTCCAGGCCATCGTCGAACCGCTCTATCAGCCGCAATGGTTCTAACCAACGCGCCGCGCGGTTTGCGCGACGTGCCGCCTCGGGGCGACTTCACACTGGGCTCATGGGCCAGGCCGGGGCCTTCGTTAGACTAGGCGCCATGGCACGACCGACTTGCGCAAACATCCACACCGACGCTCTGCGTCATAACCTCGCCCAGGCCCGGGCGCTGGCTCCGCACAGCCGGGTGATGGCCGTGGTCAAGGCCGACGGCTACGGCCATGGGCTTGAACGCGTCGCGCGCGCCCTCGAAGGCGCCGATGCGTTCGGCGTGGCCGCGCTGTCGGACGCCGATCGCCTGCGCGCGGCCGGGCTGTCGCAGCCCATCGTGCTGTTGTCCGGCTTCGACGAAGCCGACGATCTGCCGCAACTGCGCCGCCTCGGCGTGGAGACGGTGGTGCACCACATCAGCCAGATCGAAATGCTGGAACAGGCCGCGCCGGGCGATCCGATCCGTTGCTGGCTCAAGGTCGACAGCGGCATGCACCGGCTCGGCTTCGCCCCCGAACAGGTGCGCGAGGCCTATGCGCGCCTGAGCGAAGCGGCCGGCGTCGCCGACGGCATCGTGTTGATGAATCACTTCGCCAGCTCGGACGAGTTCGACGGCAACTCGCCCGGTAGCCGCCAGACCCGCGAGCAGTTGGCGGCCTTCGCCGCCGCCACCGAAGGCTTGCGCGGCGTGCGCTCGTTGTCCAATTCCGCCGCCGTGCTCGGCTGGCCCGAAGCCCACGCCGACTGGATTCGTCCCGGCGGCCTGCTGTACGGCATCAGCGCGGTCGAAGGCCGCACCGGCGCCGACTTCGGCCTGCGCCCGGCGATGACGCTGTCGACGCGGCTGATCGCGGTCAACCCCGTGCGCAAGGGCGAACGAATCGGTTACGCCGCGACCTGGCAAGCGCCGCAGGACATGCTGATCGGCGTGGCCGCGATCGGCTACGGCGACGGCTACCCGCGCGCCGCGCCTTCGGGCACGCCGGTGCGCGTGGCCGGCCACGACACTCAGGTCATCGGCCGGGTGTCGATGGATCTGATGACCATCGACCTGCGCGGCGTTCCCGCGGCCAAGGTCGGCGATCCGGTCGAGGTGTGGGGGCCGCAGCTGCCGGTCGAACGCATCGCGCAGATCAGCGGCACGATCGGTTACGAGCTGACTTGCTCGATCACGCGCCGGGTGCGTTTCGTCGAAGCGTAAGCGTCGGTGTCGTTCAACGTGGCGCTTTCTCGGCGCCGTGCACTCGCTCCGGAAATTTGTGCGCCGACAGCGGCCGCTGCTCTTGCTGGCATTTTTCTTGCGCCCAGTCGTTCAGCTGGCTCAGGAAAATCGCGCGAACGGGGTAGGGGGGCGCCGCTTTGAGAACGTTAGCAATGAGATCGGGCAACGCCCGATGGCGGCTCCGACCGGAGTCCGCCGATCATTGCATCCGGGGTTTCGATGAAGCAGAGCAAGTTGATGTGCGCGCTGGGACTGGGTCTGGCGACCATGATCGCGTCGGCCGCGAGCGCGGCCCAGGAACGCCCCAACCCGAATCGCGTCTGGGTCACACTCAAGCCCGCCAACGCCGCCGGCTCGGCGTCCGCGCGCGGCGCGGCGGCCATGCCGAACCTCGGCCAGCGCATCCAGGCCCTGCGCGGCAAGCTCGGCGCGGCCCAGGCCGGCGAAGCAGTGCTCAACTACCAGTTCGACCGCATCAACGCCGCGGTGATGACCCTGGCCTCGCCCGAGGCGGTCAAGGCGCTGCGCGCCAACCCCGACGTGGAATCGGTCGAGATCGACCAGCCGCGTTACCTGCAGGCGCAGAGCGTGCCCTACGGCATCGACCAGGTGCAGGCGCGTGACGCCTGGGACGCCAACCGCGACGGCGTCATCGACACCGGCGCCGCCACCGGCGCGGGCATCAAGGTCTGCATCATCGACTCGGGCCTCAACAAGAACCACGAAGAGTTCGCCGGCCTGACCATCACCGGCTATCCGACCGGCTGGGATACCGACACCTGCGACCACGGCACCCACGTCGCCGGCACCATCGCCGCGGCCAACAACAGCACCGGCGTGGTCGGGGTGAGCCCGGGCAAGGTGTCGCTGCATATCGTGAAGATCTTCGGCAGCAACGGCTACAACGGCAGCCAGCACGGACAGTGCTCGTGGACCTACTCCTCGACCCTGGCCGATGCCGCGCAGCGCTGCCAGGCCGCCGGCGCCAAGGTCATCAACATGAGCCTGGGCGGCCCCACCGCCAGCACCGCCGAACGCACCGCGTTCCAGGCCGTTGCCGACGCCGGCGTGCTCAGCATCGCCGCGGCCGGCAACGACGGCAACAACGCGCAGAGCTATCCGGCCGGCTACACCAGCGTGGTCTCGGTGGCGGCGGTGGACTCGGCCAACGTCAAGGCCGACTTCTCCCAGTTCACCCCCAAGGTGGAACTGGCCGCGCCGGGCGTGGACGTGCAGAGCACCTACCCGCTCAAGAACGACCCGCTCACCGTCGGCACCTCCAGCTTCGCCGCGACCCCGGTCGCCGGTTCCAGGCAGACCACCGCCAGCGCCGGCTGGGTCAACGGCGGCCTGTGCCAGACCTCGTCGAGCACCTGGCGCAACAAGATCGTGGTCTGCCAGCGCGGCACCAACACGTTCCTGGACAAGATCACCAAGGCCAAGAGCGGCCGCGCCGCCGGCGTGGTGATCTACAACAACGTGGACGGCGCCTTGAACATCGGCCTGTACACCGGCACCGCGCCGAACCTGACCCCGACCACCACGACTCTGCCGGCGGTGGGCATCAGCAAGGCCGACGGCGAATACCTCGTCGCCAACCTGGCGGGCCAGACCGCGACCGTGGATGCGACCCCGTCGGTCGCCAACAACGCCTACGAGACCATGAGCGGCACCTCGATGGCGACCCCGCACGTGGCCGGCTCGGCCGCCGTGGTGTGGAGCGCCAAGCCCACCGCGACCGCACAGCAGGTGCGCGATGCGCTCGACGCCACCGCGCTGGACATCGACGCGGCCGGCCGCGACGACAACACCGGCTGGGGACTGGTGCAGATTCCGGCGGCGATCGCCGAGTTGCAAGCGCAGTAAGCGCGCCGGTCGGGTTGCGACCTCGCGAACGGGGGCCTTCGGGCTCCCGTTTTTTTGTGCCTGAACCGACGGCACGACAGCGACACCTCGATGGCCACGACCTCGCCGCAAGTGGCCGCGCGGCCGCGGAGGCGTGGAGCGCGCGGGCGAGCGCGACTTCGCAGCGGATGGGCGTTCGACGCGGCGCATTCGCGGCAGCGTGCAAGGCGTCCGGAAAATCGTGCGCCAAGCCGACGGACGAATCCATAAATTACGTGCCCAAGCCCGCTGCCGTTCGCAGCCGAATTCATCACGAATCCGCATCGCATCGAGCGTAGGCGCAAGTTGCGTGCACTGCATGAGTTGGGACAAGTCCGAAAAGCGAGCGTCGCGGTAGGGACCACGGGCCGCGCCGTCGTTTTCGTCCTTGACCCGGCCGACATCCCGTCAACGGATACGCATCGGCCGGCTCGAACTCCTTCCAAAGCTCAAGGGACGACAGGATGAAGCAGAACAAGCTGGTGGGTGCGATGTGCGTGGCATTGGCCACGATGTGGGTCGCGGGCGCGGCACAGGCCGCGACCGACAACGGCGCGAAGCGGGTATGGGTCGCGTTCAAGGAAACGCCGACGGCGGTGCCCAAGCTGTCCACCGACCCCAAGGCGATGCTCGATCAGATCGCCGCGATCGTCGGCCAGGCGCACGAGCGCATGAACGCCAACGTGCGCGGCTTGAATGCGCGGCTGGCCCAGCGCAAGTTCGGCCAGGCCAAGCAGCACTATCTGTTCGAAGGACTCAACCAGGCGGTGCTGACCCTGCCGTCGGCCGCGGCGATGGAAGACCTGCGCAAGGACGCTTCGGTGGCGTCGATCGAGATCGATCCCGAGCGCTATCTGCTGGGGCAGACCACGCCGTACGGCGTCGACCACATCCAGGCCAGCGCGACCTGGGATGCCGACGGCGACGGCGCGATCGACGCCGGCGCACCGACCGGCGAGGGCATCAAGGTCTGCGTGATCGATTCGGGCCTCAAGCGCACGCATGAGGATCTGGCCGGGGTCGCGATCACCGGCGTCAACAACGCCAATGCCACCGAGGGCTGGGATACCGACACTTGCGGCCACGGTACTCATGTCGCCGGCACCATCGCCGCGGCCAACAACGACACCGGCGTGGTCGGCGTGAGCCCGGGCAAGGTGGCGCTGCATATCATCAAACGGTTCGCCGGTGCTGGCTGCAAGCAGGCCAGCTATGCGTCCGATACCGTCTCGGCGGTCAAGCAGTGCGAGGCCGCCGGGGCCAAGGTCGTCAATATGAGCCTGGGCGGGACGATCTCCTCGTCCACCGAGAAGAGAGAACTGCAGGCGGCGGCCGATCGCGGCATGCTGGTGGTCGCGGCGGCCGGCAATTGGGCGGTGACGGGAGGGCCGAGTCTGTTCGGCACCACCGCGCCGAACCCGCTCGCGTATCCCGCGTCCTATCCGAGTGTGTTGTCGGTGGCGGCGGTAGACTCCAACCAGCAGCGCTGGGTGAACTCCGAGTTCAACAGCGAGGTCGACCTGGCCGCGCCGGGCGTGGGCGTGCGCAGCCTGGGCCTGGCCACGAGTCAGCCGCTGCTGGTCGGCAACTCCAGCATGCCGGCCGACGTCGCCGACGGTTCGTCCGATACCGCTGCCAGCGCCGGCTGGGTCGACGGCGGTCTGTGCAAGGCTTCGTCGGCTACGTTCAAGAACAAGGTCGTGCTGTGTCAGCGTGGCGAGATCAATTTCGGCGTCAAGGCCAGCAACGCGAAGTCGGGCGGCGCGCTCGGCGTAGTGATCTACAACAACGTCGATGGTCCGCTCAAGCCCACACTGTCCAACGCCAGCGGGACGGCGATCACTCTGACCATTCCGGTGCTCGGCATCAGCAAGGCCGACGGTGAGGACATCCTGGCCAAGATGGCAGGACAGGTCGCCACGGTGAACGGCAAGTTGACGGTCAATGACAGCTCATATGCGTACTTGGACGGCACCTCGATGGCGACGCCGCATGTGGCCGGCGCGGCCGCGGTGGTGTGGAGCGCGCGCCCCACCGCGACGGCGCAGCAGGTTCGCAATGCCTTGCTGACCACCGCGAAGGACCTCGACGCGGGCGGCCGCGACGACAACACCGGTTGGGGCCTGGTCCAGGTCAAGGCCGCGATCGCGGAACTCAAGCGCGCGCCGTGATCCATGCGTAGCGGTTCGAATCCGGGGCCGGCAAAGGCCGGCCCCCGTTTGACCGATGTTCGAGCCGCAATCGCTGCTTCCCCGGGAGCGGCGATTGCGCTTCCAGGGCCGGTGTTCGCGGCCCGCGCGGACCGGGCGCTCCGTCGCGCATCGCCGCTGCGTCGACGGCGTTCGCGACGGCATACTGAGCGCCCGTCGAGCGCGCCGCCCCGATGCCCGAAACCCCAGCTCTCGCCCTGGTCTGGTTCCGCGACGACCTGCGCCTGGCCGACAACCCGGCCCTGCGTGCGGCGCTGGAGGCCGGTTACCTTCCGGTGCCGATCTACATCCACGCGCCGGACGAACACGGCACCTGGCGGCCCGGCGCCGCCTCCGACGCCTGGCGGCACCGCTCATTGGCCGCGCTCGATGCCGACCTGCGCAAGCGCGGCTCGCATCTGCGCCGGTTCTTCGGCCCCAGCCTGACCACGCTGCAATCGCTGGTATTGGCCACCGACGCCCAGGCGGTGTTCTGGAATCGCCGCTATGAACCCTATATCGAAAAGCGCGACACCAGGATCAAGCAGGCGCTGCGGCGCATGGGCCTGGAGGTGGAGAGCTACAACGGCGCGCTGATGTTCGAACCGTGGACGCTGCGCACCAAGCAGGGCGGGCCGTTCAAGGTGTTCACGCCGTTCTGGCGCTCGGCGCTGGCGAACTGGAAGGACGAGCCGTTGTGGGAGCCGCCAGCGTCGCTGCCCGACACTCGCGAAGGCCCCGAGGGCGTGCCGCTGGCGGCGCTCAAGCTCGCGCCGCAACGCGACTGGGCGGAAACCTTCTGGGAGCACTGGACGCCCGGCGAAGCCGGCGCGCACGCGACGCTGGAAACCTTCGTCGACGGCGCCCTGCGCGGCTACGCGAGCCAGCGCGACCGGCCCGACCGGGTCGGCACTTCGCGACTGTCGCCGCATCTGCATTTCGGCGAGATCGCGCCTTGGCGTGCCGCGGCGGTGTTGCAGCGCGAGCGCAACGCCGGCAACGCGCGCGATGTCGAATCGGCGATCCGCGAACTGGGTTGGCGCGAGTTCGCCCATCACCTGCTGCACCATTTTCCCGACACGCCCGAGCAGAACTTCAATCCGCGCTTCACCGATTTCGCCTGGGCAAGGCTGTCGCAGCCGAAGTTGGAGGCTTGGCAGCAGGGGCTGACCGGCGTGCCGATCGTCGATGCCGGCATGCGCGAGCTGTGGGCCACCGGCTGGATGCACAACCGCGTGCGCATGATCGTCGCCAGTTATCTGACCAAGCATCTGCGCTATCACTGGCGTCACGGTGCGCGCTGGTTCTGGGACACCCTGGTCGACGCCGATCTGGCCAGCAACACCCTGGGCTGGCAGTGGGTGGCCGGCACCGGCGCCGACGCGGCGCCGTATTTCCGCGTGTTCAATCCGGTGACCCAGGCGGAGAAGTTCGATCCCGACGGCGACTACATCGCCCGATGGGTGCCCGAACTCGCCGCATTGCCGGCGCCGCTGCGGCATGCGCCGTGGCGCGATCCGCGGGCGCTGCGACGGGCCGCGCCGGACTATCCGCCGCAACCGCTGGTCGATCTGCGGGCGGGGCGCGATGCGGCGTTGGAGGCATATCGCAAGTTGCGGGATTGAGGCGGGACTTGGGAATCGGGAATCGGGAATCGGGAATCGCAAGAGCGAAGCACATGCTTGCTCGTGTTGCATGCGTACCGCGTAATGCTTTGCGAGTCCCAAATCCCGAGTCCCGCGTTGACCCGCCCGCAACCGCGTGATTCACTCGCCGGACACGTTGGGAGGGCGCATGGCCAAGGCAGAATCGGATGCACCGCCGCGCAAGCGCGCGCGCCGCGAAGCGATGTCGCGGGTCGATACCGCCTGGTTGCGGATGGAACGTCCGACCAACCCGATGATGATCACCGGCGTGCTGATGTTCGCCGAGCCGATGTCGGTCGATGCGCTCAAGCGGGTGATCAAGCAGCGTTTCCTCGCTTACGCCCGGTTCCGCCAGAAGGCCGTGGACACCGCCGCCGGCGCCTATTGGCAGACCGACGAGGATCTCGATCTCGACTGGCACGTGCAGCACACCGCGCTGCCCGGACGCGGCGGCAAGCGCGTGCTGGAGCGTTTCGTCAGCCAGCTCGCGTCCAGTCCGCTCGATTCCAGCCGGCCGCTGTGGCAGTTCCATCTGATCGAACGCTACAACGGCGGCTCGGCGCTGGTCGCGCGCATTCATCACAGCTATGCCGACGGCATCGCCCTGGTGCAGGTGCTGCTGTCGCTGACCGACACCACCGCGCAGCCGGCCAAGGGCAGCGATCTGGCCCATGCCTGGCTCAAACAGGACGGCGCCGATGTCGCGCGCCGCGTCGGCGCGGTCGATCGCTACATGAAGTTGGGCAGCCGCGCGATCGAGAAGGGCATGGAGATGTATCGCGACCCGACCCTCGCCGCGATGCTGGCGAAGGAGGGCGGGGAGATCGCCCGCGAACTGTTGCAGGCGCTGTCGCTGTCGGACGATCCGCCGTCGATGCTGCGCGGCAAGCTCGGCGTGTCCAAGCGCGTGGCCTGGGCCGAGCCGCTGGATCTGGAAGAAGTCAAAGCGGTCGGCCGCGCCTGCGACTGCACCGTCAACGACGTGCTGATGGCGACCGCGGCCGGCGCGCTGCGCAGCTACATGATCGAACGCGGCGATCAGGTCGACGGCCTGACCCTGCGCGCGACCGTGCCGGTCAACCTGCGTCCGCTGGAGCACGCGCGCAAGCTCGGCAATCACTTCGGTCTGGTGTTCCTGGATCTGCCGGTGGGCGAGAGCAATCCGATCCGCCGCGTGGAGCGGGTCGCCGAGTGCATGAATAATCTCAAGAATTCGCGCCAAGCCATTGTTGCATTTGGACTTTTAGCTGCGCTCGGCATGGCGCCGGCGCAGGTGCAGGGCTTGGCGCTGGAGTTGTTCAGCCGCAAGGCCACCGCGGTGGCGACCAACGTCCCCGGGCCGCAGCAGCCGCTGTACATGGCCGGCTGTCGTCTGGACGAGATGATGTTCTGGGTGCCGCAGACCGGTTCGATCGGCGTGGGCATTTCGATCCTGAGCTACAACGGCCGGGTTCACTTCGGCCTGATCGCCGACGGCAAGCTGATCCCCGATCCCGACGCGGTCATCAGCCGCTTCGGCGCCGAGTTCGACAAGCTGCTGTACCTGGCGCTGATGGGGAATTGGGATGTGGCGCTGGATGCTGAGGGGGCGGACGCGTTGATGGTTTGAGGGGTGGGGTTTGGGAATTGAACCTCGATTCGGGAGGTGGGCCGCTTACTCAGGTCTAGTCTCTCGTCGTAACTCCGTCACTCGTCATGCGTTGGCCTGACGTCATTGTCCTGACGCACCTGCCGTCACTCGTCGTAACCCACCTACCGTCATTCCCGCGAACGCGGGAATCCAGTGACTTCAAAGGTTCTCGCACGAAAGGCCCTGGATTCCCGCGTTCGCGGGAATGACGGACTGGAAGGATGACGCTGAAGTCTCTGGATGTTCGGCTCCGCCGAAGTAAAGTGGAGCCCGCCTTCGCGGAATGACATTCCGGAGGGACGCCGCCAATTCCGCACCGCCGCCTGAACAGGGCCGCGCCCTCGTCACTCGCCACCAACGGCGGCGTGATTAGCTTGTCTGCGCTCCGCCACACAGACGAGGAATCCCATGAAGACCCAGCTCAAACTCGCCCTCGCGGCCGCCGCGATGACCGCGCTGCTCGCCGGCTGCGCCACCGGTGGCGGCGGTTACTACGGCGGCCAGCAGCAGCCGTATCCCAATAACCAGTATCCGCAGGGCCAGAACCCGCCGCCGCAACAGCAGGGCGGGATGAACCGCACCCAGAAGGGCGCGCTGATCGGCGCCCTGGCCGGCGTCGCCGCCGGTCTGCTGAGCGGCGACGACGCCACCGAACGCCGCCAGCGCGCCCTGATCGGCGCCGGTGTCGGCGGCCTGGCCGGCGGCGCGATCGGCAACTATCAGGACCGCCAGGAGCGCGCCCTGCGCGAGCGCATGTCGGGAACCGGCGTGGACGTGGTCCGCCAGGGCGACAACATCACCCTCAACATGCCCAGCAACATCACCTTCGCCTTCAACAGCGCCAACCTGGAGCCGCAGTTCTATTCGGTACTCGACAACGTCGCCAGCACGCTCACCGAATATAACCAGACCATCGTCGAGGTCGCCGGCCATACCGACAGTATCGGCACCGACGCGGTCAACCAGCGCCTGTCCGAGCAACGCGCGGCCAGCGTCGGCAACTACCTGATGTCGAAGGGACTGGTGCGCGACCGCTTCATTCTCACCGGCGCCGGCAAGACCCGCCCGATCGCGAGCAACGACACCGAACAGGGCCGGGCGCAGAATCGCCGCGTCGAAATCACCCTGGTGCCGGTGCGCTCCTGAGGCATCGGAGGCGACCTCGATCGGCGGAATTAGTCGCGTCGGCGACGCAGGTTGCGCCACGATCGATCCAGGCACCGGGCCGGCTCACGGCCCGGTGCTTATTCTCAAGAATCATTTAGTAATTCACTCGCTCGGCTTGCATGCCTTCGCACCGGGCGCGATTTGGTTTCAGAGGGAATCAAGCGGTTTTTCCGGCGTTACAATGCCCCGGGGTCGATGCGCGATTCAGCGCTCGCGCTTCGATGCCGCCGTTGCGACTTTGGTCGCACCGGCCGATGGCCCACCCTGTGGTAGTAATGAGCGACAGTGAATTCCCGTATCGACGGCATGAGCCTACGCATCGCGCTTTCTGACGATCACCCGGTGGTACGGGCGGGCGTGCGCGCGCTGTTGGAATCGGCGTCGGCGCTCAACGAAAACTGGCGGGTGGTCGCCGAGGCGGCCAACGCCGACGAATTGCTGACCCTGCTGGCCAGCACGCCGGTGGATCTGCTGATCACCGATTTCTCGATGCCCGGCAGCCGCGCCGGCGACGGCCTGAGCCTGTTGGGGCAGATACAACGCCGTCATCCGCAACTGCCGGTGATCGTGCTGACCATGATCAGCAACGTGCCGGTGCTGCGCTCCATCGCCGATGCCGGAGTCAAGGGCCTGCTCGACAAAGCCGCCGCCGGCACCGAATTGCCACAGGCGGTGCGCGCGGTGATGCAAGGCCGGCTGTACTACGGTGAGGCGCTGCGGCCGATGCTCGACAGCGTGCGCAGCGGCGGCGAGCGCGACGAGGCCGCGTTGTCGCCGCGCGAAGCCGAAGTCCTGCGCCTGTTCGCCGCCGGCAGCAGCGTGTCGGAAATCGCCGCGCACTTGCATCGCAGCAAGCAGACCATCAGCCGCCAGAAGACCGACGCCATGACCAAGCTCGGGCTCAAGAACGATCTGGAAATCTACGACTACGCCCGCTCCAAGGGACTGCTTTCCTGAGCCGGCGATGACAGCGGCGAGCGCCATCGATGCGGCGACGGGCACGGGCCCGCGCGGCGCGATGCCGGCGCGGGGCGAGGGCATGCGACCAGGCAAGCACCGATGGCGCATCGCGGCGCTGGCGATGCTGCTCGCGTTGACGGCGCCGAGCGGCGCGGTCGCGCCGGCGCAGATGGATTCGGCCGCGCCGCCTGCGGTCACGCGCGGATCGCCCGACACGCTGGTCGCGGTGGAGGACGATTCGCGGGCACCCGCGCAGGACACCGCGCCGGCGTCCTCCGGCGTCGTTCCCGCGGTCATCCCCGATTCCATCGTCCCCACCGTCGTCGCCCCCGCGCGCACCGGGCCCGCGATCGTGCCGCCACTGCGCGCGCGCTCCGGCGCCGCGGCGCTGCCCAGACGCGTGCGCGTGGCGGTCAGCGATTGGGGAACGATGCCGTTCGACGACTACAACCACGGCCACCCGCGCGGCTTCAGCGTCGAACTGCTCGAGGAAATCCTGCGTCCGCGGGGCATCGCCCTGGAGTACGTGCGCACGAGCAACACCGAGCAGATGCTCAAGTCGCTGTGCGAGGGCCGCGTCGATCTGGCCGTCAACGTGCTGATCACCTATGCACGCACCCGCTGCCTGTCCTACACCGACCCGATCGTGCAGGTGTCGATGTACGCGGTGAAGCGCAAGGACGACACGCGCCCGCTCACCCTGGACAACCTCAAGCGCATGCGCCTGGTGATCCCGGCGGCGATGATGGAGCACACCCGCAATCACCAGCGTTATCCGCAAACCGAACTGATCCCGGTGGCCGACAGCGCCCAGGCCCTGCGCGCGATCGAGGACGACAAGGCCGACGTTTATTTCGAGGCGCCGTACACGCTGGACTGGTACCTGCGCCAAGGCGCCTATCCGCGCCTGGAACTGGTCCCGGGCTCGCAGATCCCGCCGTCGATGCAGCAGTCCGATCTGGCCGTGCTCTTCGCCGCGCCGCATGCGCAACTGCCGCTGCTGAAGCTGATCGATGAAGAAATCAAGCGCGATCCGGCGCGCGTGGACCGGTTGCGCGTGCAATGGCTGCGCGGCGATTTCCAAAGCGCGGATCTCAACGGCGAGCTCACCGCCACCCAGCGCGAATGGCTGGGCCAGCTTCCCAAGCTGCGCATCGCGTTGAACGACAACGCCGCGCCGCTGTCGGCGCGCGACAACGACGGCAACCCGATCGGCATTCTTCCCGACTACGCGCGCATCGTCGAAGACCGGCTCGGCATCCAGTTCCAGCCGGTCAACGCCAACGGTTTCAAGGGCGCGGCCACCGCGCTGACCACCGGCGCCGCCGATCTGGCGGTGATCCCGATCGGCGCCTTGCCCGGCGCGCACTGGATCTACAGCCAGCCGATCGAGCGCATCCCGGTGGTGATCGTGACCGCGCAAGGCACGGCCAGTCCGATCGGCCTGGAAAGCCTGGGCGGCAAGCGCGTGTCGGTCACCCATCTGCATCTGACCGGCCGCGCCGTGCTCAAGGCCGCGCCCGACGTCAATCTGGTCGGGGTGGCGACCAATGCCGAAGGCCTCAAGTTGCTGACCGCCGGCAAGGTCGACGCCCACGTCGGCAATCTGGTGGTGATCGATCGGCTGATCAACACCCAGTACCCGTCCAGCGGCCTGCAGGTCGCGCCCGCCGGCAGCGACGAAGAACTCGCCTTCGCCGCCGACCGGCGCCTGACGCCGCTGATGACGATCATCGACCAGCAACTGGCGACGGTGCCGGAGAGCGAGCGCCAGCGCATCCATAACCATTGGATCAGCGCCAAATACAACTACGGCGTGCCCTGGAGCCGGGTCATCCTGATCGTGGGCGTGGCGGTGCTGGTGATCGGCGCGATCGCCGCCGGTTACCTGCGCCTGCGCCAGGAATCGCGCCGCCGCGAAGCCGCCGACAGCAAGCTGCGCGAAGTCGCCGGCAATCTGCCCGGGGTGGTGTTCAAGGCCCAGCGCGACAGCGACGGCCGGTTGCGCTTCCCGTATCTGACCGGACGCCCGGAACCGCTGTTCGGCATCGGCGCGGACGCCATCGTCGCCGATGCCCGGGTATTGTTCGCGCGGATTCATCCCGACGATCGCGCCGGCGTGCTCGACGCCATCGCCGCCGCCGAACAGGCGCGCAGCGAGATCAACGCCGATTTCCGCGTGGAAACCGACGACGGCTCGATCCGCTGGGTCCGGGTCAACGCATTGCCGCGGCAAACCCAGCCGGGCGAAGACGCCGGCGCCGCCGGCTACACCGGTTACTTCCTCGATGTCACCCACGCCCACGCCCAGGCCGCGGCCCTGGAGGCGGCGAAGGAACTGGCCGAGGCCGCGACCCGCGCCAAGTCGAATTTCCTCGCCACGATGAGCCACGAAATCCGCACGCCGATGGGCGGCATGGTCGGCATGCTCGAACTGCTGGAGCAATCGCGGCTGGACGACGATCAGCACGTGCTGCTCGGGCACATGCACGATTCGGCGCGGGCCTTGCAGGACATCCTCGACGACATCCTCGACGTGTCCAAGATCGAGGCCGGCCATCTGCGCATCGAGCACGCGCCGCTGCAGCCGCGCGTGCTGGCCGATTCGGTGGTCATGCACATCGCCGCGATCTGCCGCAAGAAAGGCCTGCGCCTGGACGCGCGCATCGACGCGGCGGTCGCGCGTGTCTACCTCGGCGACGCGATGCGGCTGCGGCAGGTGCTGCTGAACCTGCTCGGCAATGCGGTCAAGTTCACCGAACACGGCGGCGTGTGGCTGGACATCCGCCTGGAACCGGGCGCGGCGCGGGATCGCGCGGGCAACGCCGGTGCGCTGCTGCGGATCGAAGCCGGCGACACCGGCATCGGCATGGACCCGGAGCAGGTCGCGCGCGTATTCGAGCCTTTCCATCAGGCCGACGACAGCACCTCGCGCCGCTTCGGCGGCACCGGCCTGGGCCTGTCGATCTGCCGCAGTCTGGTCGAGTTGATGGGCGGAGCGATCCGCATCGACAGCGCGGTGGGCGAGGGCACGCGGGTGATCGCCACGGTGCCGCTGGGGCTGTCCGACGCGCCCGGCGCGGATAACGCCGGCTTGCGTGTCGCGGTCACGCTCGATGATGCGCGCCGCGCCGATGCGTTGCGTCAGTTGCTGTCGGCGCTGGGCCACGCGACGGTCGACCGCGCCGCGCCCGCCGAACTGTGGTTCGACGACGGCGACGCCGCGAACACCGTGCGGGTGGTGCGGATGCCGGGCACGCCCGACGCGGCCGACTACGTCGTCGACGCCAATCCGCTGCTGCATCTGCACGTGGTGCGCGCCTGCGCCTGGGCGCGCGATCCTTCCGGCGAAGGCCAGAGCGAACGCGACTACGCGGCGCCGGCGGCGGTGCGGCACGACGCGCGCATCCTGGTGGTCGAGGACAACGCGGTCAATCGCGAACTGATCCGGCGGCAACTGCTGCAACTGGGCTACGGCTGCGATCTGTGCAACGACGGCCGCTCGGCCCTGGCCGCGTTGCGGCACGGCGATTACGACCTGCTGCTGACCGATTGCCAGATGCCGCTGATGGACGGCTACACGCTCACGCGCGAAATCCGCGCCGGCGAACGCGAACGCGGCGGGCCGCGCCTGCCGATCGTGGCCATCACCGCCAGCGCGCTGCCCGAGCAGGTCGACCTGTGCCGTGCCGCCGGCATGGACGCGTACCTGACCAAGCCGGTGCATCTGGCGGAACTGCGCCAGACGCTGCAGCGTTGGATACCGGCACAGCCGCACGCGCAGGGCACGGCCCGCGCCGATGCGCAATCCGCCGCGCCAGCGGCGAGCACCGCCTTTCCGCACGTATTCGCGGAGGAATTGAGCCCCGCATTTCCGCCGGCCTTGCACGCGGTGCTGCCGCTGTTGCTGCGCGAATTGCCGCACGATCAGGAGCGGCTGGCGCAGGCGCTCGCCAGCGGCGCCGGCGCGGCGGTGGCGGCGGCGGTCCATCGCGTGATCGGTAGTGTCGCTTTGTACGACGCCGGGATCGCCCGTGCCGGTCAGCAGTTGGAGGCCCGGTTGTTGAGTCAGCCGTTGCCGGAATTGCTGGGTGAAGTCGACGCCTTCGCCGAGCGGCTGCAAGGGCTTCGCGAGCGTTTGCAGCAGGCGATCGGGCCGGGGTGAGGCGGGCGCGCTTGCGCGGTGGGATGGAGGCTGTCGCGATCTGAGCGGAAAGCGTCGGGCCTGAAGGGCCCTCCCACAACAAAGGCCATCCCACAACGAAGGTCCTCCCACAACAGACCTCGGGGCGCCGAAGTTTTTTGTGGGAGGGCCTTTCAGGCCCGATGCTCTCGGCTCAGGTCACCGCGCAACCTGCAATCGCCATTACTGCAGCCGCGCGGCGCTGCGAAATTCACCTCAGCGCTTGTCCTGCATCGATTGCGGAATCAAGGTGCGAGGAGCGGTTGGATAGGGGCTGTCGCGATCTGAGCGGAAAGCGTCGGGCCTGAAGGGCCCTCCCACAACAAAGGCCCTCAAAAAAGGCCCTCCCACAAAAAAGCTTCGGAGCCGCGAGGTCTGTTGTGGGAGGGCCTTTCAGGCCCGATGCTCTTGGCTCAGGTCGCCCCGCACTACTGCAGCCGCTCGAATGAAAACAAACTAGCCAACGGATGCTTGCGCCGCTGGATCCGCGCGCGCAACAGGCCGGCGCCGATCATGCTGTAGGTGATGCCATTACCGCCGTAGGCCATCGCGAACTGCACCCTGGGCCCATGCTGCGGATGCGGGCCGAACCAGGGCAGGCCGTCGGCGGTTTCGGCGAAGGTGCCGGCCCAGGCGAAGGCCGGTTGCAAGTCCAGCCGCGGCAAACGCTCGCCGACCTTGCGCACCAGTTTCTTCGCCCGCGACTCGACGCGGCGATCGCGCCGGGCCGGAATATCGATGGCGTCGTCGCAGCCGCCCACCACCAGCCGGCCGTCGCCGGTGCTGCGCATGTACAGGTACGGCCGCGCCGATTCCCACACCATGGTGTGTTCCAGCGCCTGCAATTCCGCGGCCGGCAACGGATCGGTGACGAAGGCGTAGCTGCTGCGGTTGCGCGCCAGACGCTGGTCGATCCATTGCTGCCCGGCGTAACCGGCCGCTATAACCACGTGTTCGGCGCGCACGTACACGCCGTCGCTGCTGATCAGCTCGACCGAGCGCGAGCCCGTCCGCATCCGCTCGATGCGGCTGCGATCGAACACCTGCGCGCCGCGTTTGCGCAGCCGCGCCAGCAGCCGCAGGCTCATCCGGTACGGGTCCACCGACGCCGCGCAGTCGCTGAGGATCGCGCCGGGCGCGCGCAGGCCGTAGTCCGACGCCAGCGCTTCGGCGTCGAGCCAGCGCAGGCGCAGGCCGTGGCGGGCGCGCAGCGCCGCTTCCTCGCGCAGTACCGCCACGTGAGCGGGCTTGCTGGCGAAGTACAGGCTGGATTGATCGCGGAAATCGACATCGCGCAAATCGCGCGCGACGACGCGCAGATCGCCGATGGCCTGCGCGCAGGCCAGGTAGGCGCGCGCCGCCAAGGTCTCGCCGTAGCGCGCGCACAGGTCGATCAGGTGGGTGTCGATCTCATACTGCAGCAGCGCCGTGCTGGCCGCGGTGCTGCCCCAGCCGGCGTCGCGTTGCTCGATCACCGCCACCTCGAACCCATGCGCGGCCAGTTCGTCGGCGATCAGCGCGCCGCTGATGCCGCCGCCGATCACCGCCACTTCGCAGCGCAGATCCTGCTGCAGGCGCGGGAACGCGTGCATCAGGCCGTTGCGGATCGCCCAGAACGGATATCCGCTTTTCAGGTCCACGGGAAACGGGGCAGGCAAGGCATGCGCCTAGCAAAGCCGGCGCGGCGTAATCGCAAGGTGATTGCGCGGCCTTGTGGCCGGCGCTGAACCGGTCAGTGCCGGACTTCGCTGCCGCCCTGGACGACGTTGAGGGCCGGCATCGGGTCGATCGCCAGCTCTTTCTCCAGCTCCAGCTGGAACTGCTCGAAACTCAGGCCGCGCTCGGCCACTTCGCTCTGCGCGGCGATGCGCAGCGCGCTGGAACAGCCCAGGCTGACCTCGCGGCCTTCGTTGCGATGCATGGCCGCGGCGCGTTCGAGCAGGGCCAGCACCCGCGCCGCGCTGTCGGAGCCGCCGACGATGCGGCCGCCCAGGCCCAGCGTCCATTCGCCCTCGCGGCGGACGATGCCGCCGAGCAGGCGGCCTTGCGCGTCGCGCAGTTCCGCGTGCGGCTCGATGCGGGTGCCCGCGATCGGCAGCGGCGTGCGGGCCTTGGCGAGTTTGCGTTTCTTGGCGTCGCGACGGGCCTTGGAATTGATCGACATGGTGCTTCCTCGGCTGTGCCGGTACGTTCTGCGGCCATCATAACGTGTCGGCCGGCGCGCCCAAACCGCCGGCCGGACGCGTTCATCATAGCCATGGGAACGGCCGGAACCTCGCCGCCGCCGCGCCCGGCGAGCGGCCGGGCGCGGCGACGATGCGCGGGTCAATGGCCGTGCGCGTGTCCGTGTTCACGGTTCCGCGGCGGCGCGGCCGGTTCGGCGCTCGGCGGCGGGGCCGCTTCGTGATGGTGGTCCGCCGCGGGCGGCGCGGGGGCGTCGTGTTCGCCCTGCGGATGCGACGGCTGGCCCGCTGCGTCCGGCGGCATCGCCGCGTGATGATCGTCGCCGCCGTGCGAATGCCCGCCGCTGCGCGCGACCAGATCGCGGTACTGCACCGCGTCCAGCGCGGGCAGCCTGCGCAGGAACGCGACCAGATCCCAGATGTGCTCATCGCCCATGCTCGCGCCCCAGGCCGGCATGCCCGAGGCCTTGATCCCGTGCTTGATGGTCCAGAACGCAGCGGCCGCGTCCACCTGCCGCGCGGACAGATTCGGCGGCGCCGGATACAGACCGCGCGACAACTCGGTCGGCGCCATGCCCGGAGCCAGATGGCAGCCCGCGCACATGGCCTGGTAGTTGCCCGCGCCGTTGCGGACGCGGGCCTCGTCGTCGAGCGCGGGTACGCTCAGTTGCATCGCGCGCATCGCCACCGAGCGCTCGCGCGCGAACTCCAACACCGCGTACACCGGCCGCGTATGCGGCGCATCGGCGCCGACGTCGTACACGCCCCACCACAACGCGCCCGCCACCAGGCCGAGCGCCGCCAGCGTCGCGGCGCTCAGCCGCAACGTTGTTCGTATCGTCTTGTTCATTACGACCTCGTCAGAACCAAACCCGAAGGCCCGCGACCACGCGGGTGTCGTCGATGTCCTCGCCGTCGGCGCGGCGGTAATCCGCCGTGCCGCCGAACGCGCGCTCGCGGCTGATGCCGACATAAGGCGCGAACCGCCGCGTGAACTCGTAGCGCAGGCGCAAGCCGGCTTCGACCGTGCTCAGGCCCGAGCCGATACCGCGGCGCGGATCGTCGCGGCCGAACACATCGACCTCGATCAGCGGCTGCAGGATCAGCCGGTTGGTCAGCAGCAACTCGTACTCGGCTTCGAAGTTCAGGGCGCTGCGGCCGGAGTCGCCGACATAGGCGGTCGCGGCGATTTCGAACTTGTACGGCGACATGCCCTGCACGCCGATCGCCGCCCAGCTTTGCGATCGTCGCGGCAGGAAATCGTGCTTGGCGCCGACCACCACATCCCACCACGGCGAGATCGCGCGGCCGTACAGCACTTCCAGATCGGCCGATTCGGTGCGTCCGCGCTCGCGTTCGCCCTCGCTGCGCAGCCACAGCCGATCGGTGTCGTTGCCGATCCAGCCCTGCGCCTCCCAGGCTTGCGCGCCGCCGCGATCGGCGTCGACCGCTTCCAGGCGGTTGAACAGCAGATAGTGATTGAGTTCGGAGGCGTGCTGCATGTGATGCGACAACGGCGGAAATGCCGCGGCGCGATCGGCGTCGGTCGGCGTGGGGAGGGGTTCTCGCGGCTCGCTCGGCGCATCAGACCCGGCGGCCGGTTTCATGTCGCCGTGGTCCATGCCGCCATGATCCATGCCGGAGTGATCGGCCTGCCCCTGCTTCGGCGCGGGCATGGCCGAATGGTCCATCTTCGAGTGATCCATCTTCGAATGATCGACCGGTTTCGAGACATCGGTCTTCGAGCCCTGCGCCTGCATCGCCGCGTGATCGTGGCTTTGCGCCTGCGCGGCGCCGGCCAAGGACAGCCCCAGCGCGAGCGCTTTGCCGGCGAAATAAGAAGTGCGCGCGGTCGTCTTCATTCCTCGACCCTCACTTCGCGCATCATCCCGGCTTCCATGTGGTAGAGCAGATGGCAGTGATAGGCCCAGCGGCCCAGCGCGTCGGCGCGCACGCGGTAGCTGCGGCGCGTTCCCGGCGGCATGTCGATGGTGTGCTTGCGCACCTGGAACTCGCCTTGTTCGTTCTCCAGATCGCTCCACAGGCCGTGCAGATGGATCGGGTGGGTCATCATGGTGTCGTTGACCAGCACGATGCGCAGGCGTTCGCCGTAGGTCAGGCGGATCGGCTCGGCGCCCATGAATTTCTGCCCGTCGAACGACCAGGCGAATTTCTCCATATGCCCGGTCAGATGCAGTTCGATTTCGCGGCCGGGTTCGCGGCCGTCGGGATCGTCGAACAGGCTGTGCAGATCGCTGTAGGTCAACACCTTGCGGCCGTTGTCGCGCAGGCCGATGCCGGGATCGTCGAGCTTGGCCGAAGTGGTCATCGCGCGCATGTCGATCAGGCGCGGGTCGCCTTGCGCGGGCGCTTTGGCCATCGCGCCGTGATCCATGCCGGCCATGCCCATGTTCGCGCCGCAACCGCCTTCCATGCCTTTCATCTTCGACATGTCGTGACCGCCGCCGCTCATGCCGCCATGGCCCATGTCGTCCATCGTCAGCAGCGGTCGCGGATCGGTGCGCGGCACGTCCGCCTGCAGGCCTTCGCGCACCGCCAGGGTGCCGCGCACGTAACCGGTGCGGGCGTTGTCCTGGGCGAAGATCGTGTACGCGTCCTGGCCCGAGGGTTCGACCAGCACGTCGAAGGTTTCCGCCACCGCGATGCGGAATTCATCGACGCTGACCGGATGGATGTACTGCCCGTCGGCCGCGACCACCGTCATCTTCAGACCCGGAATGCGCACGTCGAAGTAGGTCATCGCCGAGCCGTTGATGAAACGCAGCAGGACTTTCTCGCCGGGCCGGAACAGGCCGGTCCAGTTGCCCGCCGGAGTGATGCCGTTGAGCAGGTAGGTGTAGGTGTGGGCGTTGACGTCGGACAGATCGGTCGGAGTCATGCGCATGCGGCCCCATTCGCCGCGGTCGCGCAGGGTCTGCGCCAGCCCGCGTTCGTGTGCGTCGCGCATGAAGTCGCCGACGGTGCGCTTGTAGTAGTTGTCGTAGCTGGACATCTTCTTCAACCGGCGGAACAGCGCGGCCGAATCGACGTCGGTCCAGTCCGACAGCAGCAGCACGTGTTCGCGGTCGAAGCGGTACGGCGCCGACTCGCGCGGATCGATCACGATCGCGCCGTACAAGCCGGCCTGCTCCTGGAACAGCGAATGGCTGTGATACCAGTAGGTGCCCGACTGGCCGACGTTGAAGCGATAGACGTAGCTCTCGCCCGGATGGATGCCGTCGAAGCTCAGCCCCGGCACGCCGTCCATGTTGGCCGGCAGGATCAGCCCGTGCCAATGGATCGAGCCCATGCCTTCGCGCAGGCGGTTGGCGACGCGCAAGGTCACCGTGTCGCCTTCGCGCCAGCGCAGGATCGGCGCGGGCAGGCTGCCGTTGACGGTGATGGCCGCACGCGCGCGGCCGGTGAAGTTGACCGTGGCCTCGCCGATCGACAGATCGAACTGGTTGCCGCTGAGCACGCGCGGCGTCTGCGCCAGGGCAGGGGCGGCGTGCACGCCGCGCCACAAGCCGCTGCCGGCGACCGCGCCGCCGGCGGCGAGGCCGACGACGAAGCGGCGGCGCCCGGCATCGGCCGGTTCGCCGTGGCTGGAAAAAAATCGGTTCATCAGAATCTTCCTATCGGGAAGAGTCGCGATCAGTCTCGCGATGCGCGCGGGCCGGCGCAAGGCCGCGATAGCGGCGATGAGCCCGCGCGAACGAACGGTTCAGCCGCGCCGGCATCGCGATCACGCGCGACACCGGCCCAGCGAACCGTGCAGCCGGGACGAACCCGGCGCGGCGATCAGGCGATCGGAGGCCGTATCGGCAGGCTCAGCACGCCGCTGGGCGCGGCGGCCTCGCGCGGCAGCGCGAGCGGAGCGTTGGACAGCTGCGGCGGCGCCGGCAGCTCGATGCGCACGATCGCCACCGCCTGCAGGCAGTCGCATTGGCAACGGAACTTGCCGCAGCAGTCGTCGCCGTGCGCGTTGGGATCGGGAGATTTTGGATCGGGCTTGGCCGGCTGCGGATCGGAGCCGCCCGCGCCGTGATGCATCGCCATCGGGCCCGGCGCGTCGTGCATCATCGCCGCCATGCCCGCGCCGTCGTGGCATTCGGCGGCGTCGGCGACCTGCGCCGACGCGGCGGCCTTGGGCTTGCCCATGAACATCGCATGCCCGCCGCCGACCGACATCGCCGCCGCCGCGTAGCCGTTCAGGCTCAGCGCGACGATCAGCAGCAAGCGCAGCAGTAGCAAGGGATAGGTCATGGGGCGCCGGTTCGAGTGCGGCAAAGAATGGTGCACGGCGGCGACAGTTTCAAGCATTCGCGCGCACTTGAGGTTAAGCGTTCGTGAGATCGCCGCGTCGGCATCGTGGGAAGGTTGCGGCGCGAATGCGGGCCCGGCTCACTCGGCGACATCGCCGTATTCGGTGTAGATGATCCGCCGCACGCGCAGCCCGCCGATGCGGTCGCGCTTATGCAGCTCGCCGCTGGGCGTAGCGATATTGCCGGTGCGCACCAGCGCCTGATCCTCGGCCGACGCCTCCGCGCCGCGTGCGCCGGACACTTGCACGATCTGATCCATATCCGGCGGACCTTCCAGGCGATGCGCGGCGAAGCGCTCGCCAGCGCGGCCGAAACCGATCCATTGCGCCGGCTGCGGCTTGCGTCCGGGTTCGAAGCGGCGGAAATGCACGATGCGGCGCACGCCGACATCGATGCCGGAAGCGATCATCGTACCGCCGCGCTCGAAGTGGCCGCGGTACAGATCGGCCTTGAAATGGCCGTCGGGACGGATGGTGTCCGGCAGCACCCATTGCGCGGTCGGCGCCAGAGTGTAGTACTCGCCCGGATGCGCCTTGGCGTCGGCGCGATAAGTCCGCAGCGCGGCATCGGGCAGTGCGGCTTCGAAGATCAGCTGATAGTTGTGCGGCCGGTGGAACATCGGCAGATGCGACAGATACACCGCGTCGACGCCGACCACCAACATGCCGTGGGTATTGGGTTTGTCGGCGAATTCATCCGCCGGGGCGATGCGGGCGAAAGCGAAATCCTCGCCGCCGTGCTCATGCACGAAATCGCCGAGGCCCTCGACCGTGCGCTGCCATTGCGCCAGTTGCTTCGCGCTCAGCGACAGCGCGTGCTCATCGGGTTGATCGGCGCTGCCCAAGGGATACAACTGCCCGGGCGTGGCGCTCATTTCGATATGCGCGCCGAGCACGTGGTCGATGCGATGCGTGCGCGCGAACTCAGCCAGGCGCCGTGCGCTGGCGCGATAGGCCTGCCAGTCGCGCACGGTCAGCAGTCCAGGATAGAGGCTGTCGCCGCTGAGCAACGTCGCGCTGTCGGCGTCGTAGATGGCGATATGCGCGGGCTCGTGTCCGGGCAGCGGCATTACGGTGAGCGCGCGATGGCCGAGATCGAATTGCGCCAGACCTTCGGGCCAGCGATCGAGTCCGAAGAACGCCGCCACCTTCTCGGGTTCGATGCCGACGATGCGGGTATCGGCGCGATCGCGGAACTGCGCGTCGCCGTGAACGTGATCGCGATGGCCATGACTGTGCGCGATCACCAACGGCAGCGAGGCCAAGCCGTGCTCGCGCTGCCATTGCGCCAGCAGGCGATCGACGGTGGCGCGCAGCGGCAGTTCGTGACCGGCCGCGGGTTCGGCGCCGGTGTCGAGGAGCAGGGCGCGCCGATCGCCGGCGATCAAATACATGAACGGCGCTTCGAAGTTGCTCGCCTTGGACTGGCGCAACACCCACAGGCCCGGCGCCGCTTGATGGACCTGCAGGCTCGGTTCGCCGGCCGCGCCGTGAATCCAGCGTTGCGGCAGATCCAGCGCCGGCGCCGGCAGGGCGACGGCGAACAGCAGGGCGATCAGCAGCGATGCCGACGACAGCCAGCGGCGAATGGGCAGGTTCATGAGGACGGCGCGGGCGATGGGAGCGCGATTATCCGCCACCGGCGCGGCTTTGCGGACACTCGCGTCGTTCGCAAGCCGTGCTGTCGTGCAACACGCTCGCGTCCCGCGCCGGCGCGGACTACCAACCAGCCCACATCGGGAATGTGAAGCCGGCCTCGCAAAAACCACATGCCGCATGACAGAGATTGACAGCGCTGTCATGCGAATCCAGTTTCGGCCGCGAACCTGTCGCCGGGCTGTCGTCCGACGGCGGCGCACAGGCCCGACCCCTCGCAAGCCGGAGCTGTCCAATGAACGTCTCACGCGCTTACACGCTCGCCGCCGCCGCATTGATCGCCGGCGGCAGCCTGATGGTTTCATCCGATGCGTCCGCCCAGACCCTGGTGTGGGAAGACAACTTCAACGGCCCGTCGATCGACGGCAACAAATGGATCTACGACGTCGGCGACGGCTGCCAGCTCGGCATCTGCGGCTGGGGCAACAGCGAATTGCAGTACTACACCAGCCGCCCGGAAAACGCGCGCATCGAAAACGGCAATCTGGTCATCGAAGCGCGACGCGAGAACTTCGGCAGCCGTGCGTTCACCTCGGCGCGCCTGAAGACCGAAGGCCGCATGCATTTCAAGTACGGCACGCTGGAAGCGCGGATCAAGGTGCCCGACCTGCGCAACGGCCTGTGGCCGGCGTACTGGATGCTCGGCACGATCGGCAACTGGCCGGCGCGCGGCGAGATCGACATGCTGGAAATGGGCTCGGCCGCGGCGATCGCCGCCGGCGTGACCAATCGCCGCGTCGCCGCGGCCGTGCATTGGGACTACAACGGCTCGCAGGCCGACTACGGCCTGGACTACAACAGCGCCAGCGATCTCAATGGCGGCTTCCACACCTATCGCATGACCTGGGACCCGCAGTTCATTCGCGTTTCCATCGACGGCCAGCAGTACTTCGAATTCGCCATCTCCAACATCGAGGGCGCCTCGCTGCATGAGTTCCACCAGCAGTATTACCTGCTGCTCAATCTCGCCGTCGGCGGCAGCTACACCGGGGTGATGAGCAACGACGCGATCACCGCGCCGCTGCCGGGCAAGATGGAGATCGACTACATCCGTCTATACCAGAACCCGGGCAGCGAGCTGTACACCGGCGCCAACCCGCCCAGCGGCAAGTTCGGCGTCTACACCGAGCGCGCCGACATGAACGCCCGCCTGAACTACAACGGCGACGCCAATCTGTGGCTGTGGAACAACCTCACGCCGATTTCGGCGCCCGCGTTCGAAGGCAATCAGCTGATGGCTTACCGCGCCAACGCCGGTGCCTGGTACGGCCTGGGCGTGGCCTTGAACGGCTACAAGAACATGAGCCTGTTCGGCAACGGCCGGTTGAAATTCCATATGCGCACGACGACGCCGTCGACGTTCAAGATCGGCATCAACAGTTCCTTCGGCGACAGCTGGCTCGACTTCGTCAACGGCGGCCAGCAATACGGCCTGGTGCGCGACGGCAACTGGCATGAGGTCAGCATTCCGTTCAGCGCCTTCCACGATCTGGATCTGCGTGCGGTGAAGCAGATGTTCATGGTGGTGTCGGACCCGCCGGCGGCCAACGTCGACGTGCTGATCGACAACGTGTACTACCAGGACAACTGAAAGCATGGCCGCGCAGCGCATCGGCGAGTGCGATGCGGACGGCCGGACGATGTTGCAGGCTCGATACGCCCGGCCGGCGGTCCGCGGTGAGCCTGCGTGAGGCAAAGCAAAGCGCCGACCTGGAAATCCAGGTCGGCGCGGCGTTGCGCGAAATCGTCGGTACGACGATTCAGCCGGCTCAGGGCAGGACGATACCGCGGCTGTCGTCTTCGCCGACCACGCCGCTGTCCGTGCCGTTGCTGTTCCATACGATGTACAGATACTTGCGCTCGCCCGGCGCCGGATCGCCGTAATCGCCGTTGTTGGCCCAGAACTCGCGCTGCTTGTTCGCGTACTGCTGCGAGACCTTGCTGGTGACGTCGTTGGTGCTGTTCCAAACGCCGTAACCGGCGTAGCTGATGGTAGCCATGATCGTGTCCTCACTGATGAGACGACGCTCGCCCGCATGGAGAGTCCTGGCGGGCCGCTCGCCGGTGTCGTCCTGGCCGGCGGTCGTGCACAGCGTCCACGAAGGCGAGGGCGGCGACCTTTCGGAAACCTTACGGTTGATGCGGAGCGGCCGAAGTCGTGCAGCGGCGGCCGGCGGCGTTGCGCGCACGCAACACCGCGATGATCCGTCGCGTGTCGCCCGGGCGCGGCGGCGAGCGCCTTACTTCTTGCCGTTCGCGGCCTGCTCGATGATCTTCGCGACCGTATCGGGCCGCGAGAGACAGATCGCATGGCACGGCCGTATCGGCCGCTGATCGCGGCATCGCATGCCTAGGCGGGGTCGGGCCACTGGCTTTGCAGCATCTGCGGCAGCACGCGCGTCAGCAGATCGTCCGAGGTCGCGCCGGCGTGCATGTGCGCGAGCTTGCCGTCGAGCGCCAGATGGGCGAAGCCGTGCACCATCGACCACGACGCCAGCAGCACGACGCGCGAGCGGGCCTCCATCGGCTGGTCGGGTGCGATGGCATGCATCGCGCGGATGGTTTGTTCGAGTTGCGCCATGGCGCGGTCGCCCGCGTCCTGCAGCCCGGCGTGATCCGGGCTCAGCAGATCGCGGCGGAACATGAGCTGGAAGCGACCGGGGTAGGTGAGGGCGAAGCGCACGTAGCCGATGCCCTGCATCCGCAGGCGCTGCGTCGGCGTGCCGGCGCTGGCGTCGGTCTGCAGATGCCTGGCCAATTCGTCGAAGCCGAGTACCGCGACCTCCGAAAGCAGGCCGGACGCACCGCCGAAATGATGCGCGGGCGCCGCCGCGGAGACGCCCGCGCGGCGGGCCGCTTCGCGCAGGCTGAAGCCTTCCAGGCCTTGCTCGGCCAATATCCGGTCGGCCGCCTGGATCAGCGCGATGCGCAGGTCGCCGTGGTGATAGCGCTCGACGGGAAGGTCTTTGTTTCGAGGGGGTCGGGTCACGGCAAGGGTGCCATCTTGACAGTGTTCAAATAAGGGGTTAGCTTCAATCCTAACACTGTAAAGATTGAGGCCGCAAATGAACGCGACGATATCGCAGGCTCGACACCAGGCTCCGGCTCCGCACGCCTGGACCGCGGCGGACATTCCCGACCAGACCGGCCGCATCGCCGTCGTGACCGGCGCCAACAGCGGGCTGGGCTTCCTGACCAGTCTGGAACTCGCCAGACACGGCGCCCACGTGATCATGACCGTGCGCGATTTACACAAAGGGCGCGATGCGCAGGACAGGATCGAGGCGATCCGCCCCAAGGGCAGCGTCGAGTTGCGCCAACTCGATCTTGCCGATCTGAAACAAGTGAGCGCATTCGCCGGACGTTTGCTCGCGCAGGGCACCGGCGTCGATGTGCTGGTCAACAACGCCGGCATCATGATGCCGCCGCGATCGCTGACCGCGCAGGGCCACGAGTTGCAGTTCGGCGTCAATCATCTGGCCCATTTCGCCCTGACCGGCCTGTTGTTGCCCCGGTTGTCGCAAAGCCGCGACGGCCGCGTCGTCACTCTGAGTTCCGACCTGCACAAACGCGGCCGGATTCGTTTCGACGATCTGAGCGGCGAGCGCGATTACGGCCGCGTCGCGTTCTATGCCCAGTCCAAACTCGCCAACGCGTTGTTCGCGCTGGAACTGGATCGCCGCCTCAAGGCCGCCGGCCTGCCGGTGAAGAGCCTGCTCGCGCATCCCGGATACGCCGCGACCAACCTGCAGATGAGCGGGCCCCGCGGCGTCCTCAAACTGTTCATGCGCTTCGGCAACCGCTTCCTGGCGCAGCCCGCGCGGATGGGCGTATTGCCGCAGCTTTACGCCGCCACCGCGCCCGAAGCCGGCAGCGGTCAGTTCTTCGGCCCGGACGGCAAGGGTGAGAAGAAGGGGTATCCGACACTCGTTCAACCCGCCGATGCGGCCCGCGATGAATCGCTGGCCCAGCGATTGTGGCTGCTCTCGGAAGACCTCACCGATGTTCGCGCGGATTTTTCGCGAATGCAGTAGACGGCGACGGCCGATTGCTTCGAACAGCGAGCCGCTCCGGCATGGAGCGGCTCGCCGACCCGATCGATGGCCGGATCAGTTGATGCCGTTGATGAAGGTCGCGCCGGTGGCGGCCGGATCGAGCCAGTTGCTCAAGCGGGTCGCCGCGGTGCCGCCGCCGGTCCACGAGGTGAACACGCGGCCGTACTGGTCGCTGCGGTTGCTGCCGGTGGCGCTGCAGCTCGACGGGCCGCCGTGCAGCTGGCCGATCACGCGCTTTTCAGGGCTGTACAACGGCGAGCCCGACGAACCCGGCTCGGTCACACCGCCCGTGGGCTGCCACTGCACGTTCAAGTGCGTGGTGCCGGCGCCGCCGCCCCAGGCCACGAACGAGGTCGGGCTGACGGACAGGCTGATGCGCTTCTCGGCGACATTCGGATGATGGATGCCGATGGCGCTCGGGAAATTCTGGTTGCGGCGGTCCCAGCCGGCCCAGAACAGATTGAAGGCGGGATTGGCCGCGGTTCTGAGTTCCAGCAAAGTGAAATCGGAATTGGCCGAGGTCGCCCGCACCACCGAGCCGGACTGGCTCTGGTTCAGCAGTCCATCGCCGTCGGTCGCGTTAGGCGGTGTATTGGGCGCGCGACAGGTCGAGTTCTGGTAGTTCCAGTACACCACGATGCTGTTCGCGGCCGCCGCGGTGGTCATGCCGCAATGGTGCGCGGTGAGAAAGTACATCTTCTTGTTGTTGGCGGTGTTGTTGACCAGCGATCCGGTGCAGGCCAGCGAGCCGTTCTTCGAATACACCCCCACCGAGCGGATGATGTCGCGACGGCCGTTGCCGTCGGGACAGACCACATCGACATTGCAGATGCCCGACGTGCCTTTCTCGCCGCTGGCTTGAGCCATGCGACGCGCGAGCGGGCCGAAGCCGACATAGTCGTGATTGATCTTGGTCAGTCGCAGCTTCAGCTGGCCGGCGCTGGCGCGCGGCACCACCACTTCGATCACCGCTTCCTGGCCCGGGACGATCGCCGTCCACAGCTGGCCCATTTCATTGTTGTCGCGGTCGGTGTATTCGCGGATCAGTTCGCGGTCGCCGCCCTTGGTCTGGGTCGCCGGATAGATCAGCATGCGGCCGCCGGCCGGCATGTAGTACTGGGCGAACCCGAAATTCAGCGACATCGCCTTGTCCGAACGCACGCGCTGGCGCCAGACCACATGATCGGCGTCGAGATCTTCCCATACACCGGAGTTCAGCGGCGTCATGTCCACCGTCATCGGAAATGCGAAGCGGGGGATGTCGCCGCGCTTGTCGCGCAGCCGGTCTTGCGCCTTCAATTTTTCGACGTCGACCGCGGGCATCGTGCGCAGCGCGATCTTGTCGATGGGCGAAACGTTCGGATGATCGAACGCCGCCGGAAGCGTCGTCGGCCCGGCAATCGCGGCGCCGATCGAAAGCGATAACAAAGCCAGGGAACCGTACAGTCGTTTCATGGTTCTTTCCTTCCTAGAGAGAGGGGCCTTCTCCACGACGCAGGCGCGCGCATCCGGCAGTCCAAGCCGTGTGGCGGCGTGGCCAGCGAGAGGAGTCGGGCAATTGAAAGACGGTTGCGGAAGCACTCAACTGCGCGAGGCAGCGATCGACGGCGACCTCGGACGTGGCCCGGCTTGGCGGCCACGGCGCACCGTATGCCAGCCTCGCACTGCACAACAACGCGAAAAATCGTCGCGCGCACGCGGCTTCCGGACTCGCATCACGCATGCGGAAATAAAATTGTTCAGGTATCTGCATGCTGTTGCGCATGCCGTCCGGGCGCATGAACTTTCGGTGAGAAGCGGTGAGATTGGAGATCGATGTCCTGCTGCTTTCATCGCGTCGTTCGCGATGACGAGTCATTAAAGAACTGAAGCATCGTGTCTGCGCGGAAGAGGCGGCATGGCGAATCCGTTCGACCGCATCGATCGATCCGCGATCGCTCGCCGCGGTCGAACAGAATCGACGCACCTGGAAATTTTTCGCCATCGCAGACCCGGGCGGCTTCACGCCGCCCGGATACCGTTCATTTGCGCGCCATGTACGAAAACGTGATGCAGCCCTGCGTGGCTGTTGCAGCGCACATTGCACCCCCTGAAACCATACGCTAGCGTCCGGGGGCGATGGCAGGGGGAGCGATGCCGCGAAATTCCAGGCGTCCTCGTCGTCAGTCGGACTTCGCGTTTTCTCATCGGACACCAACGGGTGTCCGCAGCGAACATCATCTCGAAGGGGAATTAAGGATGAAGACTCTGTTCCGCAACAAAGCGGGGCGGTTGCTTTCGGCTGTGGCGCTGCTCGCGCTCACCGCCCCCGCCATGGCCAACACTCTCAACCAGAACGTGTCGTGGACCATCGACCGCGCCGGCACCAGCACCAAGTATCGATCCGTCGCCTACGGCGATTCGATCTTCGCCGGCTACAACGGCTCGATCAGCAATGCGGGCAAATACTCGGCGACGACGGTGGATGCCGAATACCTGTCGGCGCGCTGGAACGCCGACATCGAAAACGTTCGTCGCGCCAAGTCCGGCGCGGTGGCGCGCGATGTCTATGAAAACAAGATCGTGGCCGAGCGTTCCTACATGCAGGCCGCGTCCAGCCGCGTGGTGAGCTTCGAGATGTGCGGCAACGACGGCCTGCAGGCGCGGTCGGCGTTCAAGTCGCAGACCGGAACCTGCGATTACAGCGGCATGGAAGCGGCGATCAATTCCTGCAAGACCTACGTGGCGCTGGCGATGGACTACATCAACGCCAACGCGAACGCCAACACCCGGCTCAAGGTGGTGTCGAATCTGTACTACCCCGGCTACAACGCCGACAACGTACAAAGCTCATGCACCGACGCCGGCACCGGCCAGACGGTGAACATGCGCGACCGCTTCCTGCCCGCGATCGCCAAGATGAACTACTGGATGTGCGAATACGCCCGCCAGAAGGGCTTCAAGTGCGTGGACAGCTTCGCCCAGTACATGGGCGCGGACTACGACAGCAACGGCGACGGCCAGATCGATTCCGACGCGCTGCGCTACGTGCTCGGCGAAAGCGAGGCCAGCTACATCAACCGCACCGCGGTGACACTGCGAGCAACCTTGCGCGACGCCAACACCAAGTTCGTTTCGTCCTCCAGTTCGTTCGACTACATCCAGTCCGACGACACCCATCCGACCTACACCGGCGGCACCGTGTCGGCCGGCCTGTGGGGCGGCACCACCGGCAGCGGCGCACCGCGTTATTCCAGCTTCACCAACGGCCGCAGCCCGATCTGGAACCAGTACGGGCACGAGCGCATGGGTTGGGCGTTGTCGGTCTATCAGCCGACCAATCCCTGATCCAGGCGTCCGACGGACTATCGAGCCGTGGCCGAGCGCCGCCATCCGCATGCCCCGCCGTCCCGCGCGGACGGCGAGGGCATGCGTGTGATTGCGAAAGCGTCCGCGACCCGCGGCGGCGCGCTGCCGTGGGTGGTGGCCGTCGTCGTGATCGTCGTCGCGCTGGCGGCGTGGTTGTGGATGCGCGAACCGGTCGCCGTCGCCCAGGCCGGCATGGATCGCGATGTGGCGACCGCTGCGGTCGACGACCGGTCCGCGTCGACACATACCGCACAACCAGCCGCGTCGTTGCGGCAAACGCAGGACATGCCGAGCAACGATCCGGACGATCTGGCGTCCTACTTCCAACCCGGCGATCCGGAACCCACCGGCGCGCAGGTCATCGAGGCCTTGCAGCAGGCCGGTGTGCGCACCGGCCTGGGCGCGTTCAACCCGCCCGGCACGAGTCCGCCGCTGATCGGACTGGCCGTGCCGGAAGGTTACGAACTGCCCGAAGGCTATGTTCGCCATCATCAGGTGACCGACGAGGGCGTCGCGATCGAGCCGATCCTGATGTTCTCGCCCGATTTCATTTTGCGCGACGTGCAGGGCCGGCCGATGGCGATGCCGGCCGACCGCGTCGTGCCGCCGGCGCTCGCGCCACCGGGGATGCCGCGGCGGCAGATCCGGATTCCACCGCGCTGACACCGCTACACGGAGTGTTTCGATTTGATCCAGGAGCGGTTGTCCCCATCCCGCTGGCGTAGCCTCGCCGGCATTCTCGCCACCGCCTTACTGCTTGGCCTGTACGCTCGCGGCGGCCTCGCCTGGGGCCTGGGTTTCGTCGCGCTGGTGCCGTGGCTGCTCACGCTCGACAGCGACCGGCCGACGCTGCGCGTGCTGGCGAACGCGGCGTTGATGAGCGTGGCCTTCGTGGCCGCGGTGTTCTACTGGTTCGGTGCGGCGATCGGCGCCTATACCGGCGTGGGCGCGTCGACCGCGACGCTGGTGCTGCTGGTGTTCGCGCCGCTGGTGCAGCCGCAATTCATCGCCTTCGCGCTGGTGCGCCACTGGGCCGGACGCCGCTACGGACCCTTGCTGCGCGCCGTGGCCGCGGCCAGCGCATGGGTCGCCTGCGAATGGCTGGTGGCCAAGCCCTTGCGCGACACGATGGGACACGGCGTGTTTCCCTCGGCCGTGCTGCGCCAGGTCGCCGACCTCGGCGGCGCCGCGGGCATCACCGTGCTGTTGCTGCTGGTCAACGAGGCGATCGCCTTCGCCATCGAACAGCGCGGTCGCGGCGTGCGCGCATGGCTGCGGCCGCTCGCAATGGCCGCGGGCATCGTGGTGTGCATGGCCGGTTATGGCGCGATGCGACGCGCGGACTTGCAGGCGGCCCCGGCCGACGACGCGCCGACGCTGCGCGTGGCCATGGTCCAGGCCAACATCACCGACTACGAGCGCTTGCGCAAACAGATCGGCGCTTATGGCGTGGTCCGGCGTGTGCTCGACACGCATTACGCACTGTCGTGGTCGGCGATCCGCGACCATCAGGCTGACGTGCTGTTGTGGTCGGAAACCGTGTATCCCACTACCTTCGGCCATCCGCGCAGCGAAGACGGCGCCGCGCTCGACCGCGAGATCCAGGGCTTCGTCGATACGGCCGGCGTGCCTTTGGTATTCGGCACCTACGACCGCGACGGGCAGGGCGAGTACAACGCGGCCGCGTTCCTCGAACCGCGCAAAGGCTTGCTCGGCTTCTATCGCAAAACCTATCCGTTCCCGCTGACCGAACACGTGCCGCGCTGGCTGGACGGGCCGCGCTTGCGCGGATGGCTGCCGTGGACCGGCACCTGGAGCCCGGGCGACGGTGCGCGCGTGCTGCCGCTGCGCAGCGCGGACGGGCGCGAGGTCAACGTTGTGCCGCTGATCTGCCTGGACGATGTGCACAGCGATCTGGCCATCAACGGCGCACGGCTCGGAGCGCAGGCCATCGTCGGCATCTCGAACGATTCCTGGTTCACCGCTTATCCGGTCGGCGCGCGTCTGCATCTGGCGGTCGCGGCCTTTCGCAGCATCGAAACGCGGTTGCCTCAGGTGCGCGTCACCACGAACGGATTCAGCGCGATCATCGACGACACCGGCGAGGTGCTGGCGAACACCTCCATCGGCGACCAGGCCGTGCTGACCGCCTTCATCAGCGCCCGCGATCCGTCGCCCACCTTGATGGTGCGCTGGGGCGACTGGGTGGGGCGCGCGGGCGCGGCGTTCCTGCTCGCGCTGGCGGCGCTGGCCGCGTGGCAGGCCGTGCGCCGCCGCGCCGTCGCCGCGCCGAAGCTTGAATCGGTCATCGAAGTCGTGGTGCTCACGCCGTTCTGGCGTGGGCTGACCGGCGTGTTGAGGCTGTGCGCGGGCGCCGGGCTGCTGTGGCTGGCCTTCGACATGATCGCGCGCATCGGCCTGCAGATTCAGTCCTTGTCGCAGCTGCGGATATTCGCCGCGGCGGTGCTGGCGCCGGCCGTGGCCGCATGGGCCATCGAGCGAGCGTTCGCCGCGCAAGCGCGCATCGAAGGTCCGCTGCTGCGGTTGGATCAACGCCGGCAACGGATCGAACTTCCGGTGGCGTCGATCGCCGCGCTGCGGCCCTGGCGCATTGCGCTGCCGGGCAGCGGCGTCGATGTGCGCCTCGCCGCCGGTCCACGCTGGACGCGAGGTCTGGCGCTGACGCGTCCGCATGCGTTGCAGCGGATGCTGGCCGCGACCGTGGTACCGATTCGGCTGGAAGGCCGCTTCGCGACCGCGCTGGCCGATCTGGCCCAGGCCCGCGCGGACGCACGCCGCCGGATCGATCACCCGCTGCTGAAATTCGCGCTGTTCCCGCTGCTGTTGGCGCTGGTCGCCTTCCGTCTGCATCAGGTCATCGCCTTCGGCGGCGCGTTCGGCGAGTACTACAGCTACGGGCTGGCGGCGTATCTCAGCGGATTGCTGATCTGGTGGGCGTCGTGGTCGATCGGTCTGATGCTGTTCGCCGCCGTGCTGCGGATCGCGATCGAAACCGTCGTGGTGCTGGCCGTGGTGTTGCGGTCCGCGCACGCGGCCGCCTTGCGCGACGCGCTGGAATGGCTGGGCCGTTTGCTGTTCTACGTCGGCGTGCCGGCGTGGCTGGCGTGGCGGTTGCTGGCCATGGGTTGAAGCCAGCCCCGCACCAAAGCAGGCGGTGAAACCACCGCCTGCCGCTGACTCAGTACAGCACCCGCGTCCGCAGCGTGCCCGGAACCGCCGCCAGCGCTTCCTTCAGCACCGAGGTCTGCTCCTCCGATGCGGTCACATCGATCACGACATAGCCGACCTTGGCGTCGGTGCGCAGGTACTGGCCGTCGATGTTGACCTTGTGCGCGCTGAACAAATCGTTGATCTGCGACAGCACGCCCGGCACGTTGCGATGGATGTGCAGGAAGCGGTGGCTGCCGTCGTGGCCGGGCAGGGTGACTTCGGGGAAGTTCACCGCCGACAGCGTCGAGCCGTTGTCGCTGTAACGCACCAGCTTGGCCGCCACTTCCAGGCCGATGTTGTCCTGGGCTTCCAGCGTGCTGCCGCCGACGTGCGGGGTCAGGATGACGTTGTCCATGCCGACCAGCGGCGAAACAAAGCTGTCGTCGTTGCCCTTGGGCTCCACCGGGAACACGTCGATCGCCGCGCCGCCGATGTGGCCGGACTTCAACGCCGCGGCCAGTGCGTCGATGTCGACCACGGTGCCGCGCGATGCATTGAGCAGATGCGCGCCCGGCTTCATCAGCGCGATCTGCGCCGCGCCGATCATGCCCTGGGTGGAGGCGGTCTCCGGTACGTGCAGCGTGACCACGTCGGAGCGCCGCAGCAGATCGTCGAGGCTGCTCGCGTGCCGCGCATTGCCCAGCGACAGCTTGGTTTCGATGTCGTGGAAGATCACGTTCATGCCGATGCCTTCCGCCAGCACGCCCACCTGGGTGCCGATATGGCCGTAGCCGACGATGCCCAGCGTCTTGCCGCGCACTTCGTGGCTGCCGGCGGCCGATTTCGACCAGCCGCCGCGATGACATTCGGCGTTCTTCTGCGGAATGCCGCGCATCAGCAGGATCGCCTCGGCGATGACCAACTCGGCGACGCTGCGGGTGTTGGAATACGGGGCGTTGAAGACCGGGATGCCGGCCAGTTCGGCCGCTTCCAGGTCGACCTGGTTGGTGCCGATGCAGAAGCAGCCCACCGCGACCAGACGGCGCGCGTTGGCGATCACCTCGGCGCTCAGGTGCGAGCGCGAACGGATGCCGACGATGTGCGCCTCGGCGATGCGGTGCTTGAGCTCGTCTTCCGGCAGGGACTTCTCGTGGTACTCGATCTGCGTGTAACCGGCGGCGCGGAAGGTATCGACGGCGGTCTTGCTGACCCCTTCCAGCAACAGGACGCGGATGTCCTGCAGGGGGTACGAGGTTTTCTTGTTCGCCATTGCGCAAGGAGTGGGGAAGGGGGGCGGACGGTCACAATGCCAGAAGCCGCGGGTTTTTGCTGCGATGCGTCAACGGCCCGGATCGAGGCCCCGCGAGGCCCCGGCCGGAGCCTGGATTGGCCGCGGCATCGCTGGCATGCTCGCCGTCTCCCCACCTCCCCCCGACCCCGATGACCGATCCGCGCCTGGAAGGTTTGCGCCGCGACGCGCCAGACCTGCGCCTGAAGACCGATGCCGCCGACCTGGAACACTACGGCCGCGACTGGACCCGCCGCTGGACGCCGGCGCCGCTGGCGATCGCCTTGCCGGGGTCGATCGAGGAAGTGCAGGCCATCGTGCGCTGGGCCAACGTCCACCGCGTGGCCCTGGTGCCCTCCGGCGGCCGCACCGGCCTGTCCGGCGGCGCGGTGGCGGCGCAGGGCGAACTGGTGATCAGCCTGGAGCGGATGAACCGCGTTCTGGCGTTCGACCCGGCCGACCGCACCCTGACCGTGCAGCCCGGCATCGCCCTTGAGACCGTGCACAACGCCGCGCGCGAGCACGGCCTGACCTATCCGGTGGATTTCGCCGCGCGGGGTTCGTGCTCGATCGGCGGCAACATCGCCACCAACGCCGGCGGCATCCGCGTGATCCGCTACGGCAACACGCGCGAATGGATCACCGGTCTCAAGCTGGTCACCGGGTCCGGCGAGTTGCTGGACCTCAACCGCGGCCTGGTGAAGAACTCCAGCGGCTACGACCTGCGCCATCTGGCCATCGGGTCGGAGGGAACCCTGGGCGTCGTGGTCGAGGCCACGCTGCGGTTGACCGACCCGCCGCCGCCGACCAACGTCATGCTGCTGGCGCTGCCGTCGTTCGACGTGCTGATGAAAGTCTTCGCCGCCTTCCGCGAACGCCTGCAACTGGAGGCGTTCGAATTCTTCACCGATCACGCGCTGCGGCACGTGCTGGCGCACGGCGCGCAGGCGCCGTTCGAGCAGACCCATCCGTACTACGTGGTCACCGAATTCGCCATCGGCGATGAAGCCCGCGAAGCCGCGGCGATGGCTGCGTTCGAAGACTGCATGGAACACGGCTGGGTCAGCGACGGCGTGATCAGCCAGAGCGATGCGCAGGCCGCGCAGCTGTGGCGCCTGCGCGAAGGCATCTCGGAAAGCCTGGCGCGGCACAAGCCGTACAAGAACGATGTCTCGGTGCGGATCTCGGCGATGCCTGCGTTCCTGGAAGAAACCCAGGCCTTGCTGGGCGGCGCCTACCCGCATTTCGAAGTGGTGTGGTTCGGCCATATCGGCGACGGCAACCTGCACATCAACGTGCTCAAGCCCGAAGACGTATCCGACGCCGACTTCCTCGCCCAGTGCGAGCAGGTGACCAAGCTGCTCGCCGCCTCGCTGCAGCGCCACGGCGGCAGCATTTCGGCCGAACACGGCATCGGCCTGGTCAAGAAGGGCTATCTGGGCAGCACGCGCAGCGCGGCGGAGATCGCGGTCATGCGCGGGATCAAGCAGGTGCTGGACCCCAACGGGTTGATGAATCCGGGCAAGCTGTTCGACTGATTCATGTGCTGCGCGGCCTGTATGTCGGTCGATGGGTTCGCGCTGCGAAATCGGGAACGATGCCGGCTATGGCGGCGCATCGGCGATGGCGCCGATGCCAAGGACGGCCGCGGCGATCGATGGCCGGAAAATATTTCGCCGGCCGGAAGAAACTTCAGCCGCCGGCGGCCATCGCGCTGCGATGCGATGCACGGCCACCCCGCGCCATCCTCGTTTCCGGCGCTCTGGCACGCTGCTTGCTTCGCTCTCATTGCGAATGCCACGGAGAGCGATCATGCACAGAAGCCGTCTGGCGCAAATGGTCATCGATTGCGAAACCAGCGATCCTGACTGGGCCGCTCAATTCTGGGCGCAGGCACTGGGATACGCGGTGCGTCCGCAGCACAGCGCAAGCGAGGCGATGTACAGGGAACTGGCGGTTCACGCCGATCAACCGCGGGTGCTGATACAAGCGGTCACCCACGCCAGCCGCGTTCACCTGGATATCGAAAGCGACGATGTCGAGGGCGAAGTCGTGCGCCTGGAACACCTGGGCGCGGCGCGCATCGCCCAGATCAAGCGCTGGTGGGTGATGGCCGCGCCCACCGGCCAGCGGTTCTGCGTCCTTCCGCCGCAGCGCGAGGATTTCCCGGCGCACAGCAACGTGTGGCGCTGAGAACGAAGGTCCGCTCCGCGATCGCCGGTAAGCGCGGGTCCATTCGCGAAACCGGTCGAAAGCGACATTCCCCGCGCGGGTTTGCGCCAGCTGCGGGCGCTGCCGGCCGAGTGCCGGGCGATCCGCCAGCCGCGGGGCGAAAGCGACTGACCCGCGGTGCGAGGCCGCGAAGAATTTTCGCGCTGTCGCGGCAATTTTTTCGCTGAGCCGGCGGCAGGCCGCGGTTGAACCCGCGCCAAGGCGCTTCCGGCTTGGCACGCGATTTGCGGCGCATAGGGAAGCAGCCGGGCGTGCATGAGCCGTTCCCGGCATATCGCCGCGCAGACGATCCCTATCAACGCAGGAGGACCTATCAGTGCGCAGAACCGGACAGCGCCAGGGCGGCGACGACGTCGCCGGCACTGGGGAATTCAAGGCCGTCGCCGAGGAGGCGATGCGGCTGGGCGCGCGCGCCCTCGACAAGGGACGCGCTTGGTTGAACGAAAGGAGAAGCCAGATGAGACAGCAACCCGGCCGAGAAGGCCGCGACACCGAGTATTCGCGCCGGCCGTCCGGCGCCGAGGAGGACTCGCGCTACTACCGCGCCGATCACGGCGCGGACGATTCGTGGATGCACGACAAGGAGCGCCAGGCGAGCCGGGCCGGATACTCCGACTACGCCTACGATCCGCGCCTGGGCCCGGAACGCGGTTACGACGATGACGAGGCGCCGCAACGCAGCGCCGGATACGGCCGCGCGGCGCAGAACGATCGCGGCCGCGGTCAAGCGTATTCCGCCTATCGCGCCGGCGCGCGCGAATCGGCGATGGACCCGCGCGCCTATTCCGGGCAGCGCTATTACGACAGCGCTGGGCAGGAGCGGAGCGCCGACGGCCGGCGCCAGCGCATCGGCGGCGAAGACGATCGCGGCGATGCGCCGGATTCGTCCCGGTCCGCTTACCACGGCGCCGGACGCTTCCCGGCGCAGGGCGACCCGCGCCACGGCTATTACGTCTATGGCGAGCGCGAGGGTCCGCACGACTACGACGACTACGACCCGCGCAGCGGCGGCTATGCCGGACGCCTGCGTCCCGGCGGGCGCGAGCCCGGCGAAGGTTACGGCCGCTCATCGGGCTACGCGGCCGGCGGCGGCTTCGGCGAATCGGCCTACGGCGCTGGCTTCGAGCCTAACGAGGAGCCTTACCGCACCTACGCGGCGCAGACCGGTTCGGCCTATCGCGAACAGGGCATGCGCGGCCATCGCGGACAGGGCCCGCGGCGTTATGCCCGCTCCGACGAACGCATCACCGAAGACCTCAACGAGCGCCTGACCGAGGACGATCTGGTCGACGCGCGCGATATCGAGGTGCGATGCAGCGACGGCAAGGTCGTGCTGGAAGGGGAGGTCGGCGCTCGCTGGATGAAGCATCGCGCGGAAGACCTCGCCGATGCTTGCGGCGGCGTCAAGGACGTCGACAATCGCATCCGCGTGCGCGGCAGCGGCGATGCGCCGGCGTCCGCGGGATCGGCCGGCAGCGAACGCCCGTCGCCCGAACGCCCGGCGTCGGGAACGACGAGCCGCAGCGGCGCTAATCCGGGCGGCGCCGTCGCCCCCGCAAGCACCGCCGGCGCAAGCCCCGCGGGAGCCTCGCCCTCGCACAGCGGCGGCTCCAACCAATCGCACTGAGCCGTCGCCCCGACCGGCGGCGCCGTATCGAAACGGTCATTCCGGCTTCGATACGGCGCCCAGGCCCCGTTGCACCGCGGCATGGATGCGCTCGATCGCGGCCGGCTTGATCAGATGCTCATGGAAGCCGGCCGCGCGGGTGTGTTCGCGATCGTGCGCCTGGCCGTAACCGCTGTAGGCGATCAGATAAGGGGTCGGCACCGATATCCGCAAGGCGCGGGCGACGTCGTATCCGCTCAGCGGACCGGGCAGTTCCAGATCGCACACAACCACGTCGGCGGCTTCGCCGCGCCACGCGGCCAGGGCCTGTTCCGCATCGCCGGCGATGCGCACGCGATGGCCGTACAGGCTCAGCAACGTCGCCAGGGCTTCAGCAGTATCGGTTTCATCATCGACGATCAGAATCCGGCCATGCAGTTCGGTGACCGTTGCCGCGTCGGCCGCCGGCGGCGGCGCGGGCAGGCCGGCAATCGGGGCCGATGCGGGCAGCGAGACATTGAACCGGCTGCCGTGGCCGGGCCCCGGACTGTACGCGCTGACCTGTCCGCCATGGCGTTCCACCAGCGTCTTCACGATGTTCAGCCCCAATCCGAGCCCGCGCGCGCGCCAACTCGGCGTCTGCACGAACGGCTCGAACAATTTCGTCGCGATGTCGCGATCCAGGCCCTGGCCCTGATCGACGACGTTCACCTCGATGCGCGCCGCGCCGTCCGCCGTCGAGGCGTGCGCGACCGAGATTTCGATGCGCTGCCCCGGCGAACTGGCCTTGATCGCATTCGACAGCAAGTTGTCGAAGACCTGGCGCAGGCGCGCCCGGTCGCCTTCCACCCAGCAATCCGCCTCGGCCCGCACCTCGGCGATGCCGACGCCGTCGGTTCGCGCGCGCAGCAGATTGTCTTCGCGCACTTCGCCCAGCAGATCGCCGAGATCCATCGCTTCGCGGCGCAGTTCCAGATCGCCCTGGGTGACCCGCGAGACATCGAGCAGATCCTCGACCATGCGTTGCACATGCCGGTTCTGCCGGATCAACATGGCCAGCGTCTGCTGTTGCTGCGCGGGCGACAGATCCGGCCGTTGCAGCAGCTCGCTGGCGGCGGCGACGCCGGACAGGGGATTGCGCAGTTCGTGACTGAGCACGGCCAGGAAACGGCTGACCCGTTGATTCGCCGCCGCGAGCATCTCCACGGCGCGCTTGTGATCCTCGATGTCGGTGCTGGCGCCGTACCAGCAGCGCAGACTGCCGTGGTCGTCGAACAAGGGCTGACCGCGGACGATATGCCAGCGATACTCGCCGTCGCTGGCGCGGCGGAAGCGCAATTCCACGCTCAGCGGCTCGCCCTCGCGAATGGCCCGATCCCATGAGTGCAGGCCGGCTTCCAGGTCCTGCGGATGGCAGATGTCGCGCCAGTCCTCGTGCCCGCTCAGGCCGGCGTATTCGTACCAGCGCCGGTTCTGATAGCGAATGGAGCCGTCGGGTTCGGCGATCCAGACCATTTTCGGCAGATTGTCCAACAGCGCGCGCTGCTCGGCCTCGGCGTGGCGCAATTGCTGTTCGAACAGGTGCTTCTCGTGGACGTCGCGCATGCTGCCGATCCATTCGAGCACTTCGCCGCGATCATCGACCACCGGGACCGCGCGAAACGCGACGCAGCGGGCTTCGCCGAAGAGCGTGAGCACGCGGAACTCCAGATCCAGGACCTCCGCGAGCTGGGCACGCCGCGCCTCGTCCCAGGCGGCGAGAACGCGGGCGCGATCGAGCGGACTGACCGCATCGAGCCAGCCGTCGCCGCGCAGGCGTTTCCTGCCTTGGCCGGTGAATTCCTCCCAACCCGGGGCATCGAGCATCCGGCCCCGGCTGTCGGCATACCAGGCGATGCCGGCCCAGGCCATGGCCAGGCTGCGGAACCGGCGCTCGCTGGCCTCCACGCGGCGGGCGGCTTCCATGCGCTCGCTGATGTCGAGCGCGTGGATCACCACGCCTTCGACCACATTGTCGTCCGTGCGATGCGGAACGAACTGCACGTCGAAGTGACGCCGCTCGCCCCTGCGGACGACTTCCAGCGGAAATCGCACCGGGTGCCCGGCGAAGGCCTTGTCCAGCAGCGGGACATAAGGCGCCAGTTCGGCCTCGGGATGGGCCTCGTCGAGCCGCACGCCCTGCAGGCGGCGATAACCGAACCAGCGGCGGAAGTCCTTGTTGTAGAGACGGTAGCGCCGATCGATATCGACATAGGCGACCAGCGCCGGAATCCGCTCCATCAAGGCACGCATGAAGCCGCGTTGCGAACGCAGCGCGGCGTCGTCAGCGCGAGAGGCGCCGGTATCCATTATTCGGGCCTGGGTTCAGCGCCGCTCGCGCGAACGGCGGCCGCGCGGCGGCGGAGCGGGAACAGGCGGTCGATCCACGCCAAAGCCGCTGGCCTCATCGCAGCGCCGTGGGCGCCTGATTCAACAAGTTCGCGCCTCGTTCGCAGGCATTGCGCGCACGCTGAAGGTTCTCCTGGGCGAGGTCGACCGCGCCGCCGGCCAGCAACGCCTGCGCGGCCGCGCACGCCATGCTCACGGCGTTGAGTTCGTTGCGCAGCCGGTGCAGCCAGCGAGCCTGCTCGGTAACGGTTTCTTGCGCGGGCGACGGGTCGTGTTCGGGCAGGGTCATGGCTCAGTTCACCTCGTGCCCGCTTTCGCGCAAGCGCGCAATCTGGTTGTGGATGGTTCGCACGCTCACCCCGAGCGCGCGGGCGGCGCGGGTGCGATCGTTGTCGAAATGCGCCAGGGTCTTGAGCAGCATTTCCTGCTCGATCTGGGCGTAGGTCATGCCCACGCTGAAGTTCACCCGGCCGGGGCCGGCGGCGGCCGATGCCGGTCTGCGGGCGCCCGGAGCGATGCGGATCTGCGCGTCCGCCGCGGTCAGGAACGCGCGCTGGACCGCGCTGCGAAGCTCGCGCACATTGCCTGGCCAGGGATGCGAGGCGACTATCGCCTCGATGCCCGGGGCGAAACGTTTATGCGTGCTGTAACGGGCGTTGAGTTCGTGCAGGATCGAGCGCGCGATCAGCACACCGTCGCCGCCGCGGTCGCGCAGCGGCGGAAGTTCGAGATGAAAATCGGCCAGGCGGTAGTACAGATCTTCGCGAAGCGCGCCATCGGCGACCGCCAGCAGCGGATCGCGGTTGGTCGCGGCCACGATGCGGACATCGATCGCCACCTCGTCGGTTCCGCCCACTCGTGTCAACGATCCGGCTTCCAGCACGCGCAGCAGATAGACCTGCAGCGGCGCGGGCATCTCGGCGATTTCGTCCAGGAACAAGGTTCCGCCGGCGGCCTGTTCGAAGTAGCCGCAATGCCGGCTCGACGCGCCGGTGAAACTGCCTCGTTCGTGGCCGAACAAGTGGCTGGCCAGCAAGTCCGGCGCGATCGCGCCGCAGTTGACCGCGACGAACGGCCCGGTCCGGCCGCTCAGCCGATGCACGGCGCGGGCGGCCAACTCCTTGCCGGTGCCGCTTTCGCCGCTCAGCAGCACGGACACGTCCGAGGGCGCGGCTTGTTCGATATCCGCTATCAGCCGGCGCATCGCCGGGGAGTCGCCGATCATGCCCGAGCGGCCGATCTCGCCGAGCCGCATGCGCACCGGCTGGGCCGCGCGTTCGAGCAGGCCCTTGAACTGTTCCGGGGACAGCGGTTTCACCAGGTAGTCGGCGATCGGCTTGGCCACCGCGCGTGCCGCGGTTTCGACCGAGGGATGCCCGGTCACGATCGCCACGTGGCCCAGTTCCGGCAAGTCCTGGTCGTCGAGCAGATCGATGCCGTTGCCGTCGGGCAGATCCAGATCGAGCAGCAGCAGGTCGATCATGGGCAGTTGCGCGAAACCGCGCGACTGTTCCAGTGAATGGGCCAGATACGGCTGGTATCCGTGGGAACGGGCGAAATCCGCCGCCGCCCGGGCGAAATCCCGGTCGTCATCGACGATCAGCAGGGTAGGGCTGGGCTGCGCGGCAGCGACGAGCGCGGTTTCGGACGACACGGATTGCATCCTGTCTGGGGCGGCATGGCGCGGTGGACAGCTCAGACTAAGGACAATTTTGTTAAGCGCGTGTTGGCGGAAAATGATTCCGGCGTGATGAAGAATTTACAGTGATCAGCGCGCCGAAGGCCGCGGCGACGGCGATCGCATCGACGGCGGCTTCGCGGCAAAAACGGCATTACGCGCGTGGTTTCGATGGCGGCCGCATGGCTGGCACGAGAGTTGCTTGGTTGAGTGCAAGAACGGCGTCAGTCCGGACGCCGAGATGCCCCGAGAGGATCAGTCATGAACAGGCCAATCCAGAACAGCACCGCTTTCGCGCCTTCCTCTTTCGAATCGGCGGGCGGGTTGCGCAACCCGGCATCGCCAGCACATATCGACAGGCGGCCGCGGCCCGCGACGGCCATGGCGGAGAATTTCATGGGCTACTGCGGCAGCGCGGCGCCGGTGCATGAGATGTCCCCGGACGTGGTCGACCTGGAGTCGGAGCTGGGCTATTGGCGCGGGCAGTATCGAACGCTGCCCGGGAGCACCGCGCTGCGTTACCGCGATTACGAGCCGGCGATCAAGCTCGGGCTCGACGCCTATGTGCGCAGCCACGGTCGCGAACTGCGCGACATGGAGGAGGAGTTGATCGCCTGCTACCGTCGCACGCGCGGTGTGAGCCGGCTGGAGTGGGAGCATGCCCGCGTGATCGTGCTCCTGGCCTGGGAACACCTGCGTGGCAGGGGCGCGATGAAATGAGGCGATCCGCGCCGCGACCGCCGCGTCACGGATACAGCCGCTGGCACAGCGGGCAGAAAAACGCGCGGCGCTTGAAACGCCCCAGATGCTTGCGGTAGCTCAATCGGCTGGCATCGCGCGGGCAATGGGTTTTGGTGTGGACTTGATAGTGCTTCTTCAGCTCGTATGCCTTCTTCCAGCGGTAGAAATCGAAGCTGTAGTCCCGCGCCTGGGCGATGAGTTCGCTGAGTTTTCGCGCGGGCAGCGCGCCGACGGGGCTTTGCGGATGCGCGCGGATGCGGTGCAGGACTTCGTTCTTGATGATGTTGCCGACGCCGGAGAACACGGTCTGATCGAGCAACGCGTCGCATACGAGTTCGTCCGGCGACTGCTTGAGCTTGGCGCGGGCGGCCCTGGGGTTCCAGTCGTCGCTCATGACGTCCGCCGACCAGTCGTAGACATCGTCCAGGTCGTCTTCGATGAACTTGAGCGAGCACGAATAGAAGTTCAGCGCGTCGCCGCGGCTGAAGCGAAGACTCAGCCGCGGCGGGGCCGGGCGTTCTTCGTTGATGCGGTAGCTTCCGAACAGCAGGAAATGGATGCGCAGGCTGAAACGGTCGAACTCGATGAGAAAATGTTTCCCCCACGAGCGCAGGGCGAGGATCTTCTTGCCCTGCATGCGTTGAATGTCCAGCTTGCTGTTGCCGGCGACGCCGCGCACTTCGCGGCCCGCGAACCCGGCCGCTTCTTCCTTCAGGATGACGATCGTGGGGCCTTCGGGCATGCAGGCAGTATCGAAGCCGGCGGTGAGGTCGATGTCAACGCAGCAGGTCGAAGCTTCATGGCAAACTCAGCTTCACGATTCGTATCGCACGGATGCGGCCAGGAAGGATGTGGGCATGGCCGGTAATCCCGCGGACAGTGTGCGCATCGGCTGCGCCGGCTGGTCGATTTCGTCCGAACACCGGCATCTGTTCGGGCCGGGAGAGAGCATGCTGGCCCGCTACGCGACCGTGTTCGACGCGGTCGAAATCAATTCTTCCTTCTACCGGCCGCATCAACCCAAGACCTATCGACGCTGGGCCGATACGGTGCCGGACGATTTCCGATTCTCGGTCAAGATGCCCAAGGCCATCTCGCACGAAGCCCGGTTGCGAGGGGCCGGCCCGATCTTGGACCGGTTCATGGACGAGGTCTCGTGCCTGCAGCGCAAGCTGTCGGTGTTGTTGCTGCAGCTGCCGCCCAGCCTGGCGTTCGATGCGTCGACGGTCGCGACGTTCCTGCGCATGCTGCGCAACCGCTGGAGCGGCGGCGTGGTGTGCGAACCGCGCCATTCCAGTTGGTTCGCACCGCCGGCGCGGGCCTTGTGCGATCGCTACGGCATCAGCCGCGCCGGCGTCGATCCGGCGCCCGATCCGCGCGGACGCACGCCGCACGGCGCCGTCCAGTACTGGCGCTGGCATGGTTCCCCGCGCATCTACTACAGCAACTACAGCCCGGCCGACTTATCCGGATTGAGCGCGGCGATCGAGGCGGGCGATCGCGCCGCGCAGCGTTGGGCGATATTCGACAACACCGCATCGGGCCACGCCATAGCCAACGCGGTCGAACTGAAGACGCTGGTTTCCCGGGCGTGACAGCCCGCCGCCATCAAGCGCCCGAGCGCCGCCGGCCGCGCCGATACGCCGCGGTCGCGACACCGGCGCTGCGAAGAATCGACAGCGCCGCGTTCTTGAGCGGTGCCCGCGGCGATGCGACGCAATCGCCGGGAACGTGCACCTCGTACTCGCGCATGTGCGCATCCAGCGCGGTCGCCAGCACGCAGGCCTCGGCCGCCACCCCGGTCACCACCAGGTGCCGGGCGCCCGTGGCTTCCAGCAACAAGGGCAGGGGACTTTGGAAGAACGCCGAATGCTTGGGTTTCAGCACGAAGTGGTCGTCGTCCTGCGGATGCAGATGATCGAGGATGTCCGCCGCCCGCCCCAACCGGGCGCGCACGATAAGCTCGCGAAGGTCGGATTGCCATCGGCCGAAGTTGTCGTTGATGTAAATGCAGGTGCCTGCTTCGGCCTTGATCGCGCGCTTGACCGCGGCGATGCGAGGAGCGACCTGCAAGGCGACGCGCGCCAACGCTTGTCCATTGGCGAAGTCGAACGGGTTGATCATGTCCAGGATCAGCAAGGCGGTCTTGGACGGCATGAGCACCTCCGTAAGGCTGGCGGACGGCGGCGAAGCGGCGCCGCGATTATTTCCCGGGCGAGCGTCGTTTGCCGATCGCCTTGAACCGGACCCGAACCGGGGCGTGATCGCTGGGCTTGTCCAGGCCGCGCACCCAGCGGTCGACTCCGGCCTCGGCCAGGCGCGGCGCCAACACGGGATTCAACAGCACGTGGTCGATGCGCAATCCGGCGTCGCGAGGCCAGTGCTGGCGGAAGTAATCCCAGAACGTGTAGATCCGCTGGTCCGGATGAAGCTCGCGCACCGCGTCCACCCAGCCTTGCTCGAGCAGCGTGCGGTATCGCTGGCGGCTGCCCGGCTGCAGCAAGGCGTCCTTCAGCCATGACTTTGGATTGTAGATATCGTCATCCGTCGGCACGACATTGAAATCGCCGGCCAAGGCGGTCGGGTGTTCGCTCGCCTGCAGCGAGCGGGCGTGACGGATGAGACGGTCGAACCACGACAGCTTGTAGTTGAACTTCGGTCCGGGCTGAGGATTGCCGTTCGGCAGATACAGGCAGCCGACCACGATTCCGTGCACCGCCGCTTCCAGGTAGCGGCTCTGCGTATCGGCGCGATCGCCGGGCAGTCCGCGACGTATCTCGATCGGCTCGGACTCGCGCGCCAGGATCGCCACGCCGTTCCAGGCGCTTTGTCCATGCCAGATCGCGCCGTACCCGGCGTCGTTGACGGCGCCGATGGGGAAACCGCTGTCGATCGACTTGAGTTCCTGCAGGCAGACGATGTCGGGCTTGTCGCGCTTGAGCCATGCCAGCAGATGCGGAAAACGGCTGCGAATGCCATTGAGATTGAAGGTGGCGAGCGACAGGCGACGTGCGGGCACGCGGAGACCTCATGATGCGATGGCCCAGCCTCCCATCGCCGTCGTTATGCCGCTGTCAGCGGTGGCCATCCATGGCGGCGTCCGCCGAGCGCTTCGCCTGTCGCGCAGCGTGCCGCATGAACAATTCAGTGAAGCACGCGCTAAACGAGCGTTAACGCCATGCGACAACGACGCGCCGGAATCTGCACCCGATGCTAGCGAGCATTGCCGGAGGATCGAATCTCCCCGACTCGAAGGACTGGCCATGCTGCACTACGCTCTTGTTTTCCTGGTAATCGCATTGATTGCCGGCGTGCTCGGCTTCACCGGAATCGCCGGCGCCGCCAGCCAGATCGCCTGGATCTTGTTCGTGGTGTTTCTGGTGCTGGCGGTCATTTCGTTCTTCCGCGGCCGCGGCCGGCCGGCGGCGTGACCTACCTCAACGACGATAAGAATCCAGGAGATCCACGGTGAAGAAGACCCAACCCAACCCCGATCAAGTGCGCGAACTGCTGTATCAGGCGCTGGAGACCGAGCAGGGCGGCATCAAGATTTACGAGGCCGCGCTGAAATGCGCGATTAACGACGACCTGCGCGATGAATGGCAGGAATACCTCGAACAGACGCGCACGCATGAGAAGGTGCTGCTCAATGTGTTCGAGCAGCTCGGACTCGATCCCAAGCAACGGCCGCCGGGCCGCGAAGTGGTCGGCCACATCGGCGCATCGTTGGTGGCGGCGATCCAGTTGGCGCGCAAAAGCGCCGGTCCGGACGCCGCGCAACTGGTCGCGGCCGAGTGCGTGGTCCTGGCCGAAACCAAGGATCACGCCAACTGGGAACTGATCGGGCACCTGGTCGAGCACGCCCAAGCCGAACAACTGGACGTGCTGAAGCAGGCCTTCGATGCGGTGGAAAACGACGAAGACCACCACCTGTATCACACCAAGGGATGGTCGCGAGAGCTATGGATACAGGCTTTGGGCCTGCCGGCGGTGCTGCCGCCTCCGGAAGAACTCAAGCAGGTCGAAACCGCCATCGGTGCGGCCAGGGCGGAACAGGCGCGCGATCGGATGCTGTAGCCATGGGCGTCGGCGCTCCATCCCGGCCAGCCAAGGCCATGCGCAGCGGATTCTGGCGCGAGAACGCCTTGTCGATGGTGTTGCTGATCTTGTTCGCATCCTGTCTGTTCGGACAGATCGCCTCGGGCCGCGCGGTGTTCAACCAGGAACGTCGCGAGCACGGCCTGGCGCCGGTGGCCTGGATCGATTACTTCCACCACGGGCAGTTTGTGTCCGCCACGTTCGAGAACTGGGAAAGCGAGTTCCTGCAAATGGGTTTGTACGTGTTGCTGACGGTCGGGCTTCGCCAGAAAGGATCGGCCGAATCGCGCCCGTTGGACGACAAGGCCCAAGGCGCGCTCGAAGCGGACTCGCGCGACGTCGAAGCCGGCCCGAGTCCATCCGCCGTGCGGCGCGGCGGATGGATCGCGCGGCTCTACGCCAACTCGCTGTCGATCAGCCTGTTGCTGCTGTTCGCCGTGGCCTTCGCGGCGCACGGCTATGGGAGTTGGCGGCAGGAAGTCGAAGAACGCTCGATTCAGGGCCAGGCCGCGCCGACGCTGCCTGAGCACCTGGCCGGCGCCGAGTTCTGGTTCGAGTCGTTCCAGAACTGGCAAAGCGAGTTTCTGGCGGTGCTCGCCCTGGTCGTGTTGTCGATCTGGCTGCGTCAGGCGCATTCGCCGCAATCCAAGCCGGTGCGGGCGCCGCATTCACAGACCGGGGCAGGGTAGGTCGCGAACAATGTCCTGCGATCAGCCGCCGGGCGCGCCGATGTTGCGTCAGCGGATCGATCCGCCGGAGCCGCCGCCCATTTTTGCGGCGCACAATTCTCATCCGCCCTTCGGCAAAACCAAGTCGATGTCACGGAAATGACAGTGAGGCTGGCGCACGATGGTGCGCACAGGTCTCAGCGCTTCGTCTCAAGATCGGGCCCGACCTGCGCTAGTATCGAACCGTTCTTCGCGACCGCTCCGAGCGGACGCCCGATCGAACGCGTCCTGCGTTCATGATTTTATTCTTCTGTCTGTTATGCCAGCTATCGCTAGCCTAGAAGGAGCCGCGTGCGTGGACAGCTTGCTCAAACTCGGTATCACGCGTAGGGAACTGCTCAAGGCCGGTGCCGCATCGGCCACCGCCATCGCCGCGCCCTCGGTGGCGTTCGCGGCGCCGCAAGACGATCCGCCGCTGCCGCCGGTGATGGCGACAGTGGCGTTCGAGGTCAACGGCAAGCCCGAGACGCTCGAACTGGACACGCGAACCAGCCTGCTGGATGCCTTGCGCGAGCACTTGCACCTGACCGGCACCAAGAAGGGCTGCGACCACGGCCAGTGCGGCGCCTGCACGGTGATGGTCGATGGCCGGCGCATCAACGCCTGCCTGAGCCTGGCGGTGATGCACGAGGGCGACCGCATCACCACCATCGAAGGCCTGGGCACGCCGCGGAAGCTGCATCCGATGCAGGCCGCCTTCATCAAGCACGACGGCTATCAGTGCGGCTATTGCACGCCCGGCCAGATCTGCTCGGCGGTGGCGATGCTGGGCGAGATCAAGAGCGGGGTGCCGAGTCTGGTCAGCGAAACACTGACCGCGCGGCCCAAGGTCAGCGCCGAGGAAATCCGCGAGCGCATGAGCGGCAACATCTGCCGCTGCGGCGCGTACTCCAACATCGTCGATGCGATCGCCGAAGTCGCCGGGAGATCCGCATGAAGGCCTTCACCTACGAGCGCGCGTCCTCGCCGGCGCAAGCCGCCGCCGCGGCCGCCAGCAAGCTCGGCGCCCGATTCATTGCCGGCGGGACCAACCTGCTGGACCTGATGAAGCTGGAAGTGGAGACGCCCGCGCACCTGATCGACGTCAATCCGCTCAAGCTGGACACGATCGAGCCCACGCCCGAGGGCGGGCTGAAGATCGGCGCGCTGGTGCGCAATACCGATCTGGCTTCCGATGCGCGTATCCGCCGCGACTATGCGCTGGTGTCGCGCGCGCTCGTCGCCGGCGCCTCCGGGCAACTGCGCAACAAGGCCACGACCGCGGGCAACCTGCTGCAACGCACGCGCTGCCCGTATTTCTACGACACCCATCAGCGCTGCAACAAACGCAATCCCGGCAGCGGTTGCGCCGCGCTGGGCGGCGTCAACCGCCAGTTGGCCGTGATCGGCGGCAGCGAGGCCTGCATCGCGACCCACCCCAGCGACATGGTCGTGGCCATGCGCGCCCTGGATGCCACGGTGCAGACGGTGCAGGCGGACGGCGTCGAACGCAGCATTCCGCTCGCGCAGTTCTATCGCGCTCCGGCCAATACGCCGCACCTCGATACGGTGCTGGGCAAGGGCGAGTTGATCACCTCGGTCACGCTGCCCAAGCCGGTCGAGGGCACTCATATCTATCGCAAGGTCCGCGACCGGGCCTCGTACGCGTTCGCATTGGTGTCGATCGCCGCGGTGATCCAGCGCGACGGCACGGGCCGCATCGCGGTCGGCGGCGTCGCCTACGCGCCCTGGCGCAGCGAAGCCGCCGAATCGGAGCTTCCCAAAGGCGCCAAGGCGGTGACCGAGCGGCTGTTCGCCGGCGCCAAGCCCACCGAACACAACGGCTTCAAACTGCTGCTGGCCGAGCGCACGCTCGCCGCGGTGCTGGCGCAGGCGAAGGAGTGATGCCATGAAGTTCGATACCCCCGCCACGCGCAATCCCATCGATCAGCTCAAAGTGGTCGGCAAGCCGCTCGACCGCATCGATGGCCCGCTGAAGACCACCGGCACCGCGCCTTACGCCTACGAGCAGCACGAAGCGGTGCCCAACGCGGCCTACGGCCATGTCATCGGCGCCGGCATCGCCAAGGGCAGCATCATGTCGATGGACCTGGACGCCGCGCGCAAGGCGCCGGGCGTGCTCGCCATCGTGACCGCCGCCAACGCCGGAAAACTGACCAAGGGCGACTTCAACACCGCCAAGCTGCTCGGCGGCCCGGCGATTCAGCACTACCACCAGGCGGTCGCGCTGGTGGTGGCGGAAACCTTCGAACAGGCGCGTGCCGCCGCCGGTCTGGTGCGCATTCGCTACGATCGCACGGGTGGCGCGTTCGATCTGACCGAGGCCAAGAAATCGGCGGTGATTTCCGAGCGCGAGCAACCCGACATCGCCGTCGGCGATTTCGCCGGCGCGTTCGCCTCCGCGCCGGTGCAACTGGATGCCACTTACACCACGCCCGATCAGTCGCACGCGATGATGGAGCCGCACGCGTCCATCGCCGCCTGGGACGGCGACAAGCTCACGCTGTGGACGTCCAACCAGATGATCGCCTGGGGCCGCGGCGATGTCGCCAAGACCCTGGGCATCCCGAAGGAAAACGTCCGTCTGGTCTCGCCGTTTATCGGCGGTGGCTTCGGCGGCAAGCTGTTCGTGCGTTCCGACGCCGCGCTCGCGGCGCTGGGCGCGCGCGCGGCGGGACGGCCGGTCAAGGTCGCGCTGCCGCGGCCGCTGATCGCCAACAACACCACGCATCGTCCGGCCACCATCCAGCGCATCCGCATCGGCGCGGCGAAGGACGGCACGATCACCGCCATCGGTCACGAAAGCTGGTCCGGCGATCTGCCGGGCGGCGGTCTTGAGAACGCGGTCCAGCAGACACGGCTGCTGTATGCCGGCGCCAATCGCATGATCCGGGCGCGGCTGGCCACGCTGGACCTGCCCGAAGCCAACGCGATGCGCGCGCCCGGCGAAGCGCCGGGATTGATGGCGCTGGAAATCGCCATGGACGAAATGGCGGACAAGCTGGGCATGGACCCGGTGGAGTTCCGCATCCGCAACGACACCCAGGTGGATCCGGAAAAACCCGAGCGCCCGTTCTCGCAGCGCCAGCTGGTGCAATGCCTGCGCACCGGCGCCGAACGCTTCGGCTGGAGCAAGCGCAATGCGAAGCACGGCAGCGTGCGCGACGGCCGCTGGCTGGTGGGCATGGGGATGGCGGCGGGGTTCCGCAACAACCTGACGATGAAATCCGGCGCCCGCGTGCGCCTCGGCGCCGACGGCAAGGTCACGGTGGAAACCGACATGACCGACATCGGCACGGGTACCTACACCATCATCGGCCAGACCGCCGCGGAGATGATGGGCGTGCCGCTGGACAAGGTGGTCGTGCGGCTGGGCGATTCGGATTTCCCGGTCGCGGCGGGCTCGGGTGGGCAGTGGGGCGCCAACAGTTCCACGGCCGGCGTCTATGCCGCCTGCATGAAATTACGCCAGGTCGTCGCCGCCAAGCTGGGCTTCGACCCGGAAAAAGCCGCCTTCGCCGACGGCAAGGTCAGCGTCGACGGCCGCAGCGTTTCGCTGGCCAAGGCCGCCGAGTCCGGCGAGGTGGTGGTGGAAGACAGCATCGAGTTCGGCGATCTGGCGAAGAAGTTCCAGCAATCGACCTTCGCCGCGCACTTCGTCGAAGTCGGCGTGGACATCGCCACCGGCGAATCGCGCATCCGCCGCATGCTGGCGGTGTGCGCGGCCGGCCGCATCCTCAATCCCAAGCAGGCCCGAAGCCAGGTGATCGGCGCGATGACCATGGGCATCGGCGGCGCGCTGTCGGAAGAACTGGCGGTGGACAAGCGCCTGGGCTTCTTCGTCAATCACGATCTGGCCGGTTACGAAGTGGCCGTGCACGCCGACGTGCCGCACCAGGAAGTGATTTTCCTCGATGAGGCCGACGACAAGTCGTCGCCGATGAAAGCCAAGGGCGTGGGCGAACTGGGCCTGTGCGGCGTAAGCGCCGCCATCGCCAACGCCATCCACAACGCCACCGGCATCCGCGTGCGCGAGTATCCGATCACCCTGGACAAGCTGCTGCCGCATCTTCCCGAGATGGGCTGATATCGCTTACGCGCGAGTTGCCGGCGGGTCGGCTCAACCATCGGGTTTCCGCAACCGCCAAGAGAAGACGCAATCCATGACGCTCAAATGCATCAACCCCATCGATCTGCCGCCGCAGCAAAGCTACACACAGGTCGTCGTCGCGACCGGAAGCAAGCTGGTATTCGTCTCGGGCCAGGAGCCGGAAGACATCGACGGAAATCTCGTGGGCCCGGGCGATCTGGCGGTTCAGGCGCGTCAGGTCTATGCCAATCTCGGCCGTGCGCTGGCCGCCGCCGGCGCCGGGCCCGAGCAGGTCGCGAGAATCACGATCTACGTCGTCAATTACGAACGCGACGCCTGCCTGCCGATTATCGAAGCAGCCCGGAAGACGCTGTTCGGCGATCACAAGCCGGCCGACGTGGTGCTCGGCGTAGCGTCGCTGTCCCCGGGCTATCTGATCGAGGTCGATGCGATCGCGGTCATTGATTGACCGCGTCGCCGAGACTTTCTGCGCTCAACGAAGCCGAAGCCAAGTCAGAAGTCGTCGCTGCGTCGATAAGCTGCGATCAAACGCTGCTCGCCCTCGACCCCGGGGGAGGCGTTGCCGTGTTCCATGCCGAACACGAAGTCCCGGCCTTCCTTGTGCATGCGCTCATGGATGTAGGCGAAGATGTTGCGGTAGTTGATCTCGCCGGTGCCCGGTTCCTTGCGGCCCGGGACGTCGCCGATCTGGAAGTAGGCGATTTCGTCCCAGGCCAGGTCGATGTGGTGGATCAGATTGCCTTCGTTGCGCTGCAAGTGATAGATGTCGTAGAGGATCTTGCAGGCCGGGCTGTCGACGGCGCGGGCGATGGCATAGGCCTGCGCGGACGTGCGCAGGAACAGCTCGGGCCGGTCGCTCAGCGGTTCCATCACCATGATCAGGCCGTGCGGCTCGATCACCTCGGCGCCGGCGCGGATCGCGTCGATCACGTGGCCGGTCTGGATATCCACGGGCAACTTGGCCTCGAAGAAGCCGGGCACGATGGTCATCCATTTCGCGTTCACGCGCTTGGCCGTCGCCACGGCCTCGCGGCAGGTCTTGACGAAAGCCTCGCGGAACTCCTTCTTGCCGGTGGTGTAGGACACCTTCCAGTTATCTCCGGCATCGATCACGAACACGCCCATGGTCATGCCGTTGCCGGCGAGGGTCTCGCCGATGCGTTCCTGCAGGGCCACCGGGCGTTGCATCAGTTCGTTGTCTTCGAACGCCTTGAAGCCGGCCTGGGCCATGTAGCGAATCTGCGCGATCGGGTCCTTGCCGGCCGAGGCTTCGAACATGCCCAGGTGCGGGGCGTATTTGAGCTTGAAGTCCGGGGCGGGCGCATGCGCCGCCGGTTTTGCAGCAACCGCCGCCATCGAAGGCAGCACGGTGGCGGCCGCAGCGGCGGCGGTGGATTGGAGGAAGGCGCGTCGTTGCATGGGCGGGTCCTGTCGGTGAGCGGTTCGGGCGATGCGGGCAGGCGCGGCGGCTCAGGTCCACCACGGCTCGTCGGGCGGGTCGCGCAGCAACGCCAGCTTCAGCGTGTCGATGGCGGTCTGGAACCCTTGCTCGGTCGACATCAGCGCGTCCTCGTGCTCCAGGCTCACCACATAGTCGTAACCGGCGACGCGCAAGGCCTGCATGATCTGTTTCCACACCAGCAGATCGTGCCCATGCCCGACCGAGCGGAAGCTCCACGCGCGTTGCGCGATGTCGCGATAAGACCTGCCGTCGATCACGCCGTTGACGGCGGTGTTGGCGCGGTCCAGGGCCACGTCCTTGGCATGGAAGTGGAAAATCGCCGGGCCCAGTGCGCGGATCGCCTGCGGCATGTCGACGCCCCGCCACAGCATATGGCTGGGATCGAGGTTGACGCCGAGATGATCGCCGGCCGCCGCGCGCAGGCGCAGCGCCGTGTCCGCGTTGTGCACGATGAAGTTCGGATGCGGCTCCAGGGCGATGCGGATGCCGTGCTCGCGCGCATGGGCGGTGGCATCGCGCCAATACGGAATCGCCTTTTCGTTCCACTGCCATTCCAGCGTCTGCAGCATCTCCGGCGGCCACGGCGAGGTGATCCAGTTGGGGATGCGCGCGGTGTCGCTGTCGCCGGGGCAACCGGAGAAGGTGATCACCACCGGCACTTGAAGGCGTTCGGCCAGACGCACGGTGCGGCGCAGGATGGCGTCGTCGCGCTGGGCGATGTCGGGATTGGGATGCAGCGGATTGCCATGGCACGACAGCGCGCTGACGATCAGGCCGTGATCGGCGACCAGCGTGCGGAAATCGTGCGCTCGATCGGTCGAGGCGAGCAGGCCTTCGACATCGAGGTGATCGGCGCCGGGAAAGCCGCCGGCGCCGAGTTCGACCGCGTCCAGGCCGGCGGCCTGCACCTTGCGTAGCATCTGCTCAAGACTCAGCTTGGCGAACAATGGAGTGAAGACGCCGAGTTTCATGCGATGGTCCTCAAGGGTCGGGGAACGCGGCGACCGACGTCCACACGCCGCCGCGGGCGGCGCTGTCGAGCATGGCGTCGATCGTGCACTGCACGCGCAGCGCGTCGTGGAAGGTCGCCACCGTGGGCGGCAGGGCGGCGCCGGTGTCGGGCCAGCCGGCGATCGATGCGTAGATGTCGCGCATCAGATTGCAGAACGCGTCGCTCCAGGATTCCTGGTGGCCGCCGGGCAGGCGCGCATACGGCCGGGCTTCCGGCAACAGCAGGCCGGGGTCTTTCTGCAGCAGTTCGTTGGCGCGGTCGCGGTGGCCGATCCACAATTCGTTCTGCGCTTCCTGGCGCCATTTCATCGAACCCGCGGCCGCGCAGATTTCCAGTACCAGATCGTTCTTATGGCCCGCGCAGACCTGGCCGACCGTCAGGCTGCCGCGCGCACCGTTGTCGAAACGCAGCAACACGGTCGCCATGTCCTCGCTGGCCATCTCGACCCATTGCGCGTCGTCGCCGGCACCGGCGGCCGTGAAGCTGCCGGTGGAATGCGCGGGCTTGCGCCGGCGCGGCACCACCGTGACCGGATCGGCCAATACTTGCGCGATGCGCAGGCCGGCGACGTGTTCGGCCAGATCGCACCAGTGCGAACCGATGTCGGCCAAGGCCAGCGAGGCGCCGGGCTGATCCGGTTCCAGGCGCCAGGACCAGTCGCTGTCGTGCAGCAACCAGTCCTGCAGATATTGGCCGTGCACGAGATGCGGTTTCCCGATCTGGCCCGCGGCGATGGCGGCGCGCGCCTGCTGCACCAGCGGATTGCCGCGATAGTTGAAGGTCACCGCGTGGAAGACGCCGGCGGCGCGTGCCGCCGCCAGCAGTTCCCGCGCTTGCTCGACGGTATCGGCGAGCGGCTTGTCGCAGACCACGTGCTTGCCGTTGGCGATCGCCGCCAGGGCGATGGGGTAGTGCAGGCGGTTGGGCGTGGCGATGTGGACCACATCGATGCGCGGATCTTCAACGAGACTGCGCCAGTCGGCATAGGCCTGCGGAATCGCCAGTTCGCGCGCGCGCGCCTGAGCGCGCGGCAGGTCGCTGCCGGCGAGCGCGGCGATTTCGACATGGCCCAGGCGCCGGATCGCGTCGACGTGCCAGGGGCCGATAAAGCCCGCGCCGACCAGGCCTGCGCGCAACGTTCTCATGGTGCGGACGCTCCCTGGCCGGCCGAGGGTCGCGGTGCGCGGTCGCGGAAGAACAAGGCGAACACGACGAAGACCGCGGCCGCGCCGACGGCGGGGATCAGCCAGATCCGCGACCAGTCGTGCAGGCCGGCATCGCCGGCGATGCGATAGGCATCGACCGCTTTGCCCGACAGCCATGAGCCGATCAACATGCCCACGCCCCAGGTCACCAGGGTCAGAAAGCCCTGCGCGGAGGCGCGCAGATGCGCCGGCGCCTCGCGGTCGACATAGATCTGGCCGCTGACGAAGAAGAAGTCGTAGCACACGCCGTGCAGCAGGATGCCCAGGTACAGCATCCACATCAGCTGGCCGCTGTCGCCGCCGGCGAACAGCAGATAACGCGCCGCCCACGCGGCCATGCCGATCAGCAGCATCGCCTTGATGCCCAGGCGGCGGAAAAACAAGGGCATCGCCAACATGAAGGCGATCTCGGACATCTGCCCGAAGGTCATCTTGCCGGCGGCGTTGGACACGCCGATCTCGTTGAGAAAGCCGTTGGTGAAGGCGTAATAGAACTGCAGCGGGATGCAGACCAGCAGCGAGCCGATCATGAACACCGCGAACGAGCGATTGCGCATCAGCTGCAGCGCGTCCAGCCCCAGGAAGTCGCGCAAGCCCGGACGCGCCGCGTCCTGCGCCCGCGGCAGCGGCGGGGTATGCGGCAACGCCAGCGAGAACAGGCCCAGCACCACCAGGGCGATCACCGAGACCAGGAACTGGACCGCGCTGTTTTCGGCGTGGAGCACATACCCGACCAGCCAGCCGGCGGCGATCCAGCCGATCGTGCCGAGCACGCGCACGCCGGGGAATTGCTGCTGCGGATTGTCCATGTGGCGGAATGCGACCGCGTTGCTGAGCGCGATGGTCGGCATGAAGCACAGCATGTGCAGCAGCAGGGCCGCATAGAACGGCACGAAGCTCGTTTGCAGCGAGGCGTAGTACAGCGTGGCCGCGCTGAGCAGGAACAACACCGCCAGAGCGCGCTGGCTGGCGAACCAGCGATCCACCACCAGACCCACGAACAGCGGCGAGACGATCGCCGCGATGGCCGAGGTGCCGTAGGCCAGGCCGGTCTGTTCGCCGCTGAATTTCATGGCCTGCAGCAGATAGGTGCCCATCGTGACCGTCCACGCGCCCCAGGCGAAGTACTGCAGGAACATCATGACCGACAGGCGGATGCGGATGGATGCGGTCATGGCGTTCCCGTGGCGCTGGAGTGGAGGAGGGCGTCGAGCCTTGCGATCACTGTTGCGGGTGGATCTGTGCTTTCTTGAACATCAAAGCTCGCGAATGCGGATGTTGCGGTAGCTGACTTGGTCGCCGTGATCCTGCAGGCCGATGACGCCGCTGCGGGCGACACCGAAGGCCGGCCAGTCCTTGAACTTGCTCGCCGCCACGCGCGCCTTCCAATCCGCCGAACCCAGCGTGCATTCGACCACTTTCTCGCCGTTGAGCCAATGTTCGACGTGGTCGCCGCGCACAAGGATGCGGGTCTGGTTCCATTCGCCGACCGGATGGGTCGTGACCTTGGTCGGCGGATACAGGCCGTACAGCGCCGAGGCCCAGCGGTCGCGCCCGTTCTTGCCGTCGGGATGATGGTCGTTGTCGAGCACCTGGTACTCGATCGCGCTGCGGTAGATCTGCGGTTCCGACTCGGTGCCGCGATAGAAGATGCCGCTGTTGCCGCCGGGCGATATCTTCCAGTCGATGCGCAATTCGAAATCGCCGTACGGCTTGTCGCTGACCAGATCGCCGCCTTCGGCAATGCGCACCAGCGCGCCGTCCTCGGCCTTCCATCCCTGCACCGGTTGCCCGGCCTTGCCGTAGCCGTGCCAGCCCTGCAGCGAGCGGCCGTCGAACAGCGACACGAACCCTTCGCGACGTTCGGCGGCGCTCAGGCTGTTGCTCGCCGCGGGCCGGGCGGCGCCTGCGTTGCTGGCGCACGCCAGCAAGACGCACAGCGCCATGGGCGGCAGGAATGATGGGAGATGGGCGGATCGGATCATGGCGGGCTCGATGAGGTCGACGGGAGAGGGCGAGCGGTGGCCGCGGCGGTAGCGCGGTCATGAAGGGTTGCGGCGCCGTCGTACAGCGAACGATTCTGGCGCGGCCAGCCGGTCGAAGCACGTACCTCGGTCGCATTCGCGAGCGGATCGTCCCGCTCCATGCGCATGGCTGCGCCCGGCATCGATTCGACCAGCCGCGCGCCGTCGCTCGGACCGAGCAGGGCGGCGGCGGTATCCAGGCCGTCGGCGTCGATGCCGCGGCGCGCGATCACCGTGGTCGCGCTGCGGCCCTGCATCGGCCAGCCGCTGCGCGGATCGATCAGGTGCGAATAGCGCCGCCCGTCTGCCTCGAACCATTGCTCGGCATCGCCGGCGGTGGAGACGGCGGCATGGCGCAGGTACAGCGTCGTCTGCGCGGTCGGTTCGCGAGTTTGTGCCTGGGCTTGCACGGGCGCCAACGGCGCGATGCTCACGCGCCAGCCCGGAGCGCCCGGCGGCGCGTCGGACACCGCGATGTCTCCGCCCAGCGCGACCAACGCGCGTGTCACGCCTTGCCTGGTAATCGCCGCCAGGGCTTCGTCGGCCGCGTAGCCCTTGGCGATTCCGCCGACATCCAGGCCGATGCCGGGCCGGTCGATGCGGACGGTGCGCGCCTGCGCATCCAGATGCAGATAGCGATAGCCGCCGTTCGCGCGCGCGCGTTCGATGCGTTCGCTGCGCGGCAATTCGCTGAGCTTGCGTGCGCTGCGCCACAAGCGGGTGAGCGCACCCTGGGTGACGTCGAAGGCGCCGCCGGAGCGCTCGGCCACGTCCTGGCCGGCCTGCAGCACGCGGAACAGATCCTCGCCGACCGCGATGTCGCCGCCGCCGGCCTGCGCGGCCAGGCGCATCAGGCCGCTGTCTTCGCGGTAATCGCTGAGTTCCAGGTCGAGTTGCGCGATGCGGGCGAAACCGGCGCGCATCGCCCGCTCGGCGCTCGCCGCATCGGCGGCGTACAGCACGATGCGGGTCTGCGTGCCCATGTGCGCTTCGCTGCGCTGGTAGCGCGCGAGCGGCGTCTGCGCACGCGCCGCGAACATTGTTGCCGACAGCGCGGCGAAGAACGCGAACGCGGCCAGCGAGCGCTTCACTTGGCCAGCACCCATTCCAGCCCGCCGAGCAGCAGCCCCTGGAAACGCGGATCGCGCCAGACTTCCGGGCGATGGCCGAGCGCGGAATAGAACACCCGGCCCTTGCCCTGCGTGCGCGTCCAGGCCAGGGCGAAATCGCCGTCCTGGCGATGGACCTTGGGATGCTTCAGATCGACCGACCCGGTGTCCAGGCTCAGCAGCACGTGCACGTCGCCGCGCGACCAGTCCTTGAACTGATAGATCTCGTCGGCGATGACGAAACTCTTACCCAGGCCACGCGTGGCGGGATGGCTGCGATCCTCGACCTTGACCGTGATCTCCTGGTTCCACGGGTGTTCGTCGAAATAGCCGCCGACCATCCGGCCGTACTGCGGCCACTGATAGAAGGTGTCGCTGGCGCTGTGAATACCGACGAAGCCCTTGCCGCCTTCGACGAAGGCCAGCAGGTCGCGCTTCTGCCGCGCGTCGATCGGCAGTTCGCCGGTGGTGTAGAACACGACGGCGTCGTAGCGCGCCAGCTGCGCGGCGTCGATGACCGCCGGGTCGTGGCTGACGGTCACGCGGAAGCGGCCGGAGTCCTCGCCGAGCTTGACCAGCACCTGCTCGGACTCGGGAACGACTTCGTGCTTGTAGCCCGATGAGTAGGTGAAGTAGAGCACCGAAGGCACGGCTTTGCCCGCGCGGTCGCTGGGCGCCGCGGCGGCGGGAAAGCAGCAGGCTACGAGAAACAGCACCGCGAACAGACCGCAGGCCGCGACCGGCCTGCGCGAAGGACCCATCGATAACGAAGCCGTCGTCATGGGCCGCGCCGTCATGCCTGCTTGTCGCCGGTTCGGCCGGGCATGGCCACGACCGGCACCGCGATCGGGCCGCTCAGGGTGAACGGCGCTGGCGCCAGCGATTCCTGCGAATTGAGCGCGTCCTCCCAGGTGACGCGGCCGCCGCTGTAACCGGCCATGCGTCCCATGATCGCGGTCAGGGTGGCTTCCGAAACCTGCTTGAGCTCGTTGAGCGGCTTGCCGCCGCGGATCGCCGCGATCAGGTCGGCGTGCTCTTGCACATACGGATCGATATCGCTCTCGGCCAGGCGCGAGTCGCGCTTCCAGGCATTGGCGCCGGTGATGACGTGCTGGTCCACGCGCGAGTTGCCGCGCGTGCCGACCAGCGCTTCGGAGATATTGTTGGCGCAGCCGTCCATCTGCCTGCACATGCTGATCATGTGCGCGCCGCTTTCGTATTCGAAATCGGTGGCGAAATGGTCGTACACATTGCCGAACACCGAGTCGGTGCGCACTTGCCGGCCCGCCAGGCTCACCGCGCTGGCCGGATGCGCGTTCATCGCCCAGTTGACGACGTCCATGTTGTGGATGTGCTGTTCGACGATGATGTCGCCGGCCAGCCAGTTGAAGTACAGCCAGTTGCGCAGCATCCATTCGCCGTCGCTCCAGCCCGGCTTGCGGTCGACATGCCACAGGCCGCCCTGGTTCCAGTACGCGCGGGCGGCGACGATTTCGCCGATGGCGCCGTCGTGGATGCGTTTGATCGTATCGAGGTAGCCGGCCTGATGCCGGCGCTGCGTGCCGGCGGCGATCTTCAGGCCCTTGCCGTCGGCGATGTCGGACAGCGCCAGCACCTGGCGCACGCCGGGAGAATCGACGGCGATGGGCTTCTCGGTGAAGACATGCTTGCCGGCTTCGATCGCCGCCTTGAGATGCTCGGGCCGGAACGCCGGCGGACTGGCCAGGATGACGTAGTTGATGTCCTGGGCGATGACCTTCTTGTAGGCATCGAGCCCGGAGAACTGACGTTCGGGCGGTACGCCGATCGGCTTGCCGAGCTTGGCTTCGATCGCGGCGATGCTCTTGCCCAACTGCTCCGGGAACACATCGCCGATGGCGACCACGCGCACGCCGGGCGCGGCTTCCAGGACGTTGCGCAGCGCGCCGGTACCGCGGCCGCCGGCGCCGATCAGGCCCACGCGGATTTCGTCGCTGCCGCCGGCATAGGCGCTGCCGAACACGGAGGCCAGGCCGACCGCGGCGGCGGTGCCGGCGCCTCGTTGCAGGAACTCGCGGCGCAGCGGATCGAAGGGAGGCGTTGCGTCGCGGTTGCGTTCGTCGGTCATGGTGCCTTTCCATGTGGGTTGCGTTGGGGTTTGTCGGTCCGCGCATTCGCGCGATAAGCGCCGAGCGGCCCGCTGCGTGTGTTTGCCGCGCTATTGATTGGGACTGGCGCGCGTCACCTTCGATTTGAACTGCTTCAACGCCGGCGCCTCATCCACCGCCCGCACCACGCGGAAACCCACGAAGCTGGCGTCGGTATGCCACCACACGCTCTGCGGTTCCTGCGGATCGCGGCGGCTCCAGGCCGGTTTGGAGGCGCGACGCGCGGCGCTGCGGACGTGGGCGGCATCGTCTTCGAAGGAACCGCCGCGAACCACGTGCGGATAGCGCGCCGCGCCGGGCAGGGCGACCGGGTCCTTGGCGGCCGGGCCTTTCAGCGCGGCGTAGCGTTTGGGGTCGTAGCGGTCGAGCGTCCATTCGGCGACATTGCCGTGCATGTCGTACAAGCCGAACGCGTTCGGTTTCTTGCCGCCGACGCGATGCGGCGCGCTGTTGGCGTTGCCGGCATGCCACGCGCTCGCGTCGAGCGATGCGGCGTCCGCGCCCGACGACCACGGCGAGGCGGTGCCGGCGCGGGCCGCGTATTCCCATTCGGCCTCGGTCGGCAGGCGATAGCGATGCCCGGTCTTCGCCGACAGCCAGCGGCAATACTCGGTGGCCGCATGCCAGGTCATGCCGATGGCGGGCTGGCGGCCTTTGCCGAATCCCCAGGATTCGTCGGCATACGGCGGCGTCGGCCCGGTCACCGCATCGGCGGGCGCGTCGGCGCCTTTGCTCAGCTTCGGCGCGAGCTTGCGGAATTGGTCGTACTCGTCCCAGGTGACTTCGTACTTGCTCATCCAGAACGCGCCGACCGCGACGTCGGCCTGCGGGCCCTCATCGGGCTCGCGTCCGGATTCCGACGCAGGGCTGCCCATGCGGTAACGGCCGGCGGGTATCGGCAGCATGTCGAAGCCGATGCCGGTGCCCGCCAGCGACTCGGTATACGCCTTGAAATCGGCCGGCGGGCCTTTGGCGAAGGCCGGCGCGCCGATCGGCAGCAGAGATGGCACGAGTGCGGCAAGGCCCAGCGCGGCCGCCGTCGAAATCGTAAGTCGACGCATGTGCATCCATTGATTTAGATCGATCTAAACTGAACTTGCCCCAGGGGTACGAGGATGTCAATTTGCACTGCATCATCGTCGCGGTCGCTCGTCCGGGTCGCCGCCGCGCGCAGTTGTTTGGCTGCGGCGAGCGAGCGGATCGCGGATCAGAACGCGCGGCTCGTCTCCGTGGCCCAGGTCTTGCCATTGCCCGCCTGCGCCAGCGGCACGCAGGCGTGATACGCGCCCGGAATCGGGCGGTACTGCAACACCTGTGTGGCGCCGGGTTCGGAGGTGAAGTAACCGAGCAAGGTCAGCTCTTTCATGATGAGGATGAAAGGGCGATGCCGTTGGGCGCGGGGCAGGGTGGACTCATCCTCCGCCTTGACGGCCGGATCGTGCACCTGTTTCACCGCCGCCGCGCGCAGCGCCGGTTCCAGTTCGAGAAAGCCGCGCCCATGTTCGCGCTTGGCCTGGGTTTCGAAGTCCGCAAGTCCGGCGACGAAGCGCGCCTGATCCTCCTTCGGGTAGACATCCTTCAACATCTTGTCGATGAAGGCCGCAATGCCGACATCCTTCGCGCCCGGCGTGTCGGTGCGCGGGATCATGATCTCGGCGACTTCCGCCACCAGCGCGGCCTGCGCCTGGGTCAGGAAGATCGGCTTCCATTCGGCATTCTTGCCCGGCTCGGCGGACGTGCCCGGCTCGGCCGAGCAGCCGGCGAGCACGCCCAGAATGGCCGGCGCCGAAACCGCGCCGCCCATCAGCAAGGCCACGCGGCGTATCGCCTCGCGGCGGTTGAGGTCGGTCGTCATAGGTTCATCCGCTTGAGTTCCTGCACGGCGTGATCGGCGGCGCGCGAGGTCAACGCCATGTAGGTGAGCGAGGGGTTCTGGCAGGCCGAGGAGGTCATGCAGGAACCGTCGGTGACATAGACGTTCTTGCAGGCATGCACCTGGTTCCAGGCATTGAGCACGGAGGTTTTCGGATCACGGCCCATGCGCGCGGTGCCCATCTCATGGATGCCCATGCCCAGATCGTCGGCGTTGTCGTACTCGCGCACGTTCTTGAATCCCGCCGCGTCCAGCATGGTCGCGGCTTCCGCCGCCATGTCCTTGCGCATCCTGGTTTCGTTCTCGCGCATTCCGGCATCGAATTCCAGCACCGGAAGCCCGTGCTTGTCCTTGCGCGTGCGATCGAAGACGACGCGATTGTCGTGATACGGAAGAGTTTCGCCGAAACCGACCAGCCGCATGCCCCACGGCCCGGGCTGCGCGGCCTTGGTCTTCAGGTCCGCGCCCAGCGTGGGATCTTCCATGAGCCGGGTCCATCCCGATCGTCCCGCGCCGCCCTGGTACCCGAAGCCGCGCAGGTACGAGCGCTTGTCCTTGCCGATGTTGACGAAGCGCGGGATGTAGATGCCGTTGGGACGCTGGCCGCTGTAGTACTGATCGTCGAAGCCTTCGACCTGCGCGGTGGCGCCGATGCCCAGGTGATGATCCATGATGTTGCAGCCCAGCTCGCCGCTGTCGTTGCCGAACCCTTCCGGAAAACGGCTGGAGACCGAGTTCATCAGGATCGAGGTGGAGCCGAACGTCGACGCGCACAGGAAGATCACCTTGGCGTGGAATTCCATCTGCTGGTTGGTTTCCGCATCGAGCACGCGCACGCCGCTGGCGCGGTCGTTCTTCGCGTCATGGATAAGCTCATAGACGATCGAATTGGGCCGCAGCGTCATGTTTCCGGTTTTCTCCGCCGCCGGCAGCGTGCTGGAGTTGCTGCTGAAGTAAGCCCCGAACGGACAGCCGCGAACGCACAGGTTGCGATACTGGCAGGTGCCGCGCTGCGGGCTGTGGGCGAGGGGAGCGGTGAGATTCGCGGTCCGGCCGATGGTCATCGCGCGCCCCATCTTGCTCGCGATCGCCTCCTTCAGATGCATCTCGACGCAGTTCAAGGCCATGGGCGGCAGGAACTTGCCGTCCGGCAGTTGCGCGTAGCCTTCGGCCTGGCCGCTCACGCCGATGAAACTCTCCGCGCGGTCGTACCACGGCGCTAGGTCTTCGTAGCGGATCGGCCAGTCGACGGCGATGTCTTCCTTCGCGTTCGCCTCGAAGTCCATCGGACTCCAGCGATACGACTGCCGGCCCCACATGATGGAACGGCCGCCGACGTGATAGCCGCGCACCCAGCCGAAAGGCTTCTTCTCGATGTAGGGATAGTCGGTGTCGTTGACGAACCAGTGCTTGTTCGCCTGCGTCAGCACGCCGGCGCGTTGCGTAACCATCTGGTGCTGGAGATCGTCCTGCGTGGGGCGGCCGGCATAGGGCAGCTCCCAGATCTGTTCGAGCGCGGTAGGGTACTCGCCGTGCTTCACCATGCGCCCGCGATCGAGCACCAGGGTTTTCAATCCCTTCTCGGTGAGCTCCTTCGCGGCCCATCCACCGCTGATCCCGGTTCCGACCACGATTGCGTCAAAGAAATTGTTCTCGGCTGGCATACCACGCTTCCCCCGCTGGCTCGACCAGGACTCTACCGCGAAAAGTAGGTAGCATCGAAACGCCTGTCACAAGGCGTGTCACGATCGACAGGTGATGCCTACACGTTGTCGCAATGCAGCATCGCTTGTTGAATTCCAGTCCTGACATTTTTTGGATTTTTTTGAATTCCGGCCCTGACATTTTCTGACATAGGCAGAACACCATGCTGACTCGACGTGCCTTTCTCCAAAACGGTTCGCTTGCGCTTGTGGCGATGATGTCCCCGAATGCCTTCGCCGCGAAACCGCGCACCGGGCCGCTGGGCAAGCCGGTCGGACTGCAGTTGTGGACGATCCGCGACGACGTCGCGAAGGACCTGCCGGCGGCCTTGAAGGCGGTCGCCGCGATCGGATACGGCGAGGTCGAGTTCGCAGGGATACCCAAGGCGCCCGCCGCCGAGGTGCGGACGATGCTTCGCGACAACGGCCTGACCGCGCCCAGCATGCACTGCGGCATGACCGACGCACAGACGGATCTGCAGCAGCGCATCGACTTCGCGCAGGCCGTCGGCGCGCGCTACATCATGATCTCGTTTCCCTCGACCGCCGATGCGCGCTTCAAGGACGGCAATGCGCTCGCCGCCGGCATGACGCTGGACGACTGGAAATGGAACGCCGAGCAGCTCAACCGCATAGGCGAGCTCACCCGCAAGGCGGGCATCACCTGCGGCTATCACAACCACAATATGGAATTCCGCTCGTTCGACGGCGTGGTGGCCTACGACGAACTGCTGCGGCTGACCGATCCGAAGCTGGTGACGATGGAGCTCGACATCGGCTGGGTCGTCACCGCCGGCGCCGATCCGCTGAAGTTGCTCACCCGTCATGCCGATCGTATTTCGGCGCTGCACATCAAGGACGTGCGCAAGGCCGCGAAGACGCTGGTCGATCGCGTCGACGCCCAGACCACCGAGGTCGGCAAAGGCCGCGTGGACTGGCCGAAGCTGTTCGCCGCCATGGACCCGCAGCGCATCCGCCATTGCTTCGTCGAGCAGGAGAATTTCGAACGGCCCGCGCTGGAAAGCGCGAAGCTCAGTTTCGATTACCTGAGCCATCTGAAAGCGTGACGCGCTGAGGTCATACCGTGCCTTTCCTGACCGCAAGCGCCATCAAACAAACCTATGACGTGATCGTGGTGGGCTCCGGTGCCGCCGGAGGGCAGAGCGCGTACACGCTGTGCATGGACGGCGCCAAGGTGTTGATGCTCGAAGCCGGGCGCAACTACACGCCGGCGACCGAAACCCCGATGTTCCAGACTCCGGACCAGGCGCCGCTGGGCGGCGTCGACACGCCGGAAAAGGCCTTCGGCTTTTTTGACGCCACCGTCGACGGCGGCTGGCAGGTGCCAGGCGAGCCCTACGTCAACACGCGGCGCGACGATGCCGGCCGGTTCGACTGGTGGCGCGCCCGCATGCTCGGCGGCCGCACCAATCACTGGGGGCGGATCTCGCTGCGCAACGGGCCTTACGACTTCAAGCCCTACAGCCGCGACGGCCTGGGCTTCGACTGGCCGATCGATTACGCCGATGTGGCGCCGTATTACGACAAGGTCGAGATGCTGATCGGCGTGTACGGCGACAACGACGGCCTGGAGAACACGCCCGATTCGCCTGCCGGCGTATTGCTGCCGCCGCCCAAGCCCAGGGTCAGCGATCTGCTGGTGCAGCAGCGCGCCGGGCGCCTGGGTGTTCCGGTGATCGCCGGGCATCGCGCGGTGCTGACGCGGCGCCTGGATGCGGACAACCTGCCGGCGAAGCTGCATCCGGGCAACCCCGAGGCGCAGCGGATTTTGCGCGAGGCGATGCTGCGCCGCGCCGCCTGCTGGTGGGCGACGCCCTGCGGCCGCGGCTGCTCGACCGGCGCCAACTACCAGTCGACCACCGTGCACCTGCCGCCGGCGCTGGCGACCGGCCGGCTCGACATCGTCTGCAACGCCATGGTGCGCGAAGTCGTGCTGGGCGCGAACGGCAAGGCCGACGGCGTGCGCTTCATCGACAAGACCAGCGGCAAGGAATTCGCCGCCTCCGGGCGCGTGGTGGTGCTGGCCGCCAGCGCCTGCGAATCGGCGCGGATTCTGCTCAATTCCAAATCCACTTCGTTTCCCGATGGCCTGGCCAATTCCAGCGGCAAGGTCGGCCGTTACGTGATGGATACCGTCGGCGCCGACCTGGTCGGGCAGGTTCCGATCCTGGAGAACCTGCCGCTGCACAACGAGGATGGCGCCGACGGCGGCCACATGTACACGCCGTGGTGGCTCTACAAGGAGCAACTGGCCGGCAAGCTGGGTTTCGCTCGCGGTTATCACATCGAGTTCGGCGGCGGCCGGCGCATGCCCGGCCCGGGCACCGGCGCCAAGCTCGAATGGCTCACCGGCGGCAGCTACGGACTGAAGTTCAAGCAGGACGTACGCCGCTACTACGGTTCCTTCGTCGGCTTCGCCGGCCGCGGCGAGATGATTCCGAACGAAAATTCGTACTGCGAGATCGATCCGCAAGTGAAGGACAAGTGGGGCATCCCGGTGCTGCGCTTCCACTGGCAGTGGTCCGAACACGAGAACCGCCAGGCCGCGCACATGCAACGCACCTTCGCCGACATCATCACCGCGATGGGCGGACGCGTGCAGGGCAAGGTCGAGACCGACGGCGCCAAGGCCATCGCCCCCGGCGGTTCGATCATCCACGAACTGGGTGGCGCGATCATGGGCAATGATCCGAAAACCTCCGTCACCGATCGCTGGTGCCGGACCTGGGACGTGGACAATCTCTACATCACCGACGGCGCCGTGTTCGCGTCCAATGCCGACAAGAACCCGACGCTGACCATCATGGCGCTGGCCTGGCGCGCCTGCGACCACATCCTGGCGCGCATGCGCCGCAAGGAGCTCTGATGGACCGCCGCACGTCGCTGAAGTGGATGTTGAGCGCGGCCAGCGCGCTGCCGCTGTTGCAGCTGGCCGGCTGCAGTTCCGATCTGCCGCCGCCCAGGCTGCCGTCGGGCGTGGGCTACGGCACCGATCCGGATCTGCTCAAGACTTACGGCCCCGGTTCGGTCTGGCCGCTGACACTGGACGAACGCCAGCGGCGCATCGCCACCGCGCTGTGCAGCCTGATCGTTCCGGACGAACCCGATGCGCCGGGCGCGGTCGCGGTCGGCGTGGTCGATTTCATCAATGAATGGGTCAGCGCGCCGTATCCGCGGCAGGTCAAGGATCGCAAATTGATCCTGGCCGGATTCGACTGGCTGGACGAGCAGGCGGAGCAGCGCTTTTCGCGCAGCTTCGGCGAATCGGTCGAGAGCCAGCGCACCGCGATCTGCGACGACATCTGTTATCTGCCCCGCGCACGCGCCGAGTTCAAGCAAGCCGCGCGGTTCTTCGCCCGTTATCGCGATCTGACCATCGGCGGGTTCTGCACATCGCCGCAAGGGCGGAACTACCTGGGTTACGTCGGCAACGTGCCGATGGCCAGCTTCGAAGGCCCGCCGCCGGAAGTGCTCAAACTCGTGGGAGTGGGCTGATGGCGCCGATCATACGTCGCGATTTCCCGCCGGCCGCGCGCCGGTCTGCCTGGAGGACACACCGCATGTACATTCGTTTGCTCGCCGCCAGCGTGCTGGTATTGGCCAGTGTCGCCGGCGCGCATGCCGCGGAACCGGCGCGTCGCGACTGGCAGTCGTTGTTCGACGGCAAGACGCTGGACGGCTGGCGCGCCAGCGAGGCGCCGGGTTCCTTCAGCGTGCGCGACGGCGAGATCGTGGTGCGCGGCCCGCGTTCACATCTTTACTACGTCGGCGAGGTGGAGCGTCACGATTTCCGCGACTTCGAACTGCAGCTCGACGTCATGACCAAGCCCCGCGCCAATTCCGGCGTCTACTTCCACACCGCCTGGCAGGAGGAGGGTTGGCCGGCCAAAGGCTATGAAGTACAGGTCAACAACAGCCACACCGATCCCAAACGCACCGCCGGCCTGTATGCAGTCAAGGACAACTTTCAGGCGCCGGCCAAGGACGATGTCTGGTTCACCCTGCGCATACGCGTCGAGGGCCGCCGCATCCGCACCTTCGTCGACGACAAGCCGATCATCGACTACACGCAGCCGAAGCGGCCGGATCGACCAGCCGACATGCAGGGCAGGGTGCTGTCCTCGGGCACCTTCGCGCTACAGGCGCACGATCCGGGCAGCGAAGTGCACTATCGCAACATCAAGGTGCGCGTGTTGCCCTGAGCGACGGTGGCGGATTGCGCGAGGGCTTGATCCACTCGCTGTGATAAAGGGGCAGGGTGGCGGCAAATCAGCCCATATCGGCGCGGCACCGGACGCACTTGCTCAGTTTCGATTGCAAGAAGCCGCCCAGTCGAGTGGGGCGGCTTGAGTTCGCTTGAACCTTATTGATGCGTGCAGTGAACAAGCCCCCGAGTCGGGGGCTTTTCGTTATGCGTCCGCGATGGCCGTTCGCCCTGCTTCAACGCGTTAGTCCGAAGGCGTCGCATCTGCCTTCACTCAAGGGGAACGGAACAGGCCATGGACTATCCCGGTTGCCACTACTCGCACGTCTCTTGGATCACCCAGGACAGCAGCACTTACCAGGCACTGATCAAAGGTTTGGAGAATCATCGCACCGCACCTGCCGCGGTGAAGACATTTGTCACCATGTTGAACACAGCCAATAAGGCGTTCAAGGACGGGCTCAAGCCGGGCGCGAACCTGACCGAGCTGCTGCAGACCTACCAAAACACGACAGGGATCATTTCCACCCGGGACTTCACGCTTCCCGATATCCCGCCGGACCCTGGCGCGGATAACAGCATAATCCTCGACATGATCGAGGGTATCGTCGGGGCGCTGAGCACGGAGATAGGAATCGGCATCAGCTTTTACACGTTGATAATGGATTTTTTGGGATTGTTCGACATCAAGCTGCATCTGCAGGGCTTGGTGTTCAATGCCGCGGACACCGACCTCGAACTCGGCCACATCCCTTTCGGCGAGAACGGTCAGCCCAGCTTGCTGCCGCTGTCGCTCACGATCCCTGCCGCCAAGCCGATCATGAATCCGCTCGACAAAAAAGAATTACTACTGCATAGGCTTCACTGAATTTGGCGGCGTGAGCGTCCATGAGTTGCAGGGCTTTTGGATCGACGTGCGAGCGCGGCGGAAGAAAGGCAACGACCCGCATCCCATCTACTGCCAGTTCTACAGCGTGCTTAGAGGCGTGGCTCCCGGAACGGACGATCGCAATCACGGTCCTCTGGATGACTTTCTCTTGACCGATGACAGAAAGGTCGTTGGAGCGATGACGGACTTCGGCCCCGATCATCAAGAGAACGGAGCCGTGGCGCTCATTTATCGGTGAGGGAGATGTCCAGTGGCGCTGGCGCGTCTGAGGCATGTAATGAACTCAGAATCTGGCAGCGGCGATTGCGGCCAGGTTCTCGCCCAGGAAAAATCATATTCCAATCCGTATCTCGAAACCGCTTGTAGCTCGCCGTAGGTAGATATAGGTGCTCAGGTAGCCGCTCATGCATCAGGCTCATGTTTCGGGACGTGACCGCGCATCAGTCCCCAACAGGACTTGATAGAGCGATCCGCACCGAGGCATGCGCGAAAATAGCGACTTTCATGAGGAGCCGGGCGGTTAGGGATGGTTATCGAGGGCGGGGGATAGCTGCTCAAGACCCACTGCGGACATTCGTATGCGGCAGCTGACGAGTCCGCGTAGGTTGTCGCTCATTCACTCGGCACTTGATGCAGTATAGACACCAGCGGATCACGCGGCAGCCTTGCTATCAAGGACGCATAGTATGCATTGACTGCCGAGGTCTCCTCGACCAGGGTGCCTTCTTCCTCGCGCATCGGCTGGTTAGGGTCGCCGCGAAACGACAGCCAGTTGAAACTGGTCGTGACGAAGTACACGTCATCGACCAACAGCACTTTGGCGTGGGTGTTGCCCTTGCGTACCAAGTGGAAATTGTCGAAGGCTGTCGCCAGGGCTTCCAGTGACTCACGCGCCTGCCGATCCGGGTCGCGCTCGCCCGGATCGTCGCGGCCAATACCATATGCCACGGTAACTTCCACGCCGCGATCCAAGCAGGTCGTCAGGCGCTTGATGAAGGCCTTGTCGACCACGGCGGCGCGAATCCACGGCGAAACGATCAACAGCCGGGCCTGGGCACGTTCCAGCGCATCGCGAAGCAATGGCGGATGATCATACACACCCAGAACCCGCACTTTGGCCGATGTCACGCTAATGGCGTCCGCACCGGCCAGCGTGAGGAGCGGGCGCCGGTCGTCTGATGCTTGGGTCGCGTCCTCGACGACGTGGATGTCTCGACGCAATTCACGCGCCACCGCCTGGACTTCGCGGCGGCGTTTGTCAGCATCGAACAACGTAGCAAATAACGGGGACTTGTGCGCTACGCCGCTGCGCTCGTAAGCGATCTCGTGTTCGACGGACGGGCGGCCGTCGATTGCGAATGCGATCGAGATCCGGCGACCGTCGTGTGACTTGAACCCGGCGGCCATAGCGCGGCGAAACAGCAGAGTCGGTTTGCCGACCACCGCATCCAGGCGCACGGCGCGCTGCGTGGGGCTGCCAACTTTGGCCATCAGAGCGGTCACGCGGTTGACCTGGGCCAGATCGATATCAGCCGCGCGAGGCGTGCGTCGCGCCACAGGGGGCAACACGCCAACAGGTTCGAGTTGCTTGCTGGTCCACAGCTCGCGGTGGTCTAGCGCGACCAGGTAGCGGGTGATGCCGTCGACGTAAAGCGGAATACGCTGACGCACCAACGCGAATGAGGCCGCTGTAGCCAGCCGGCGGGCCCCTTCGGCGGTTAGTGCATAGCGAACCGGCTCGCCCCCCCTCGTCGCCACTGCGTTTTCGAACGCGAGTTGTCCGAGTTGGGAGGTAACGACTTTTGGGGGTAAGCCAAGAAAGCGCTCCAGGTCATTGATCGAATCAACGCCGCGTGCAATCGCCTTGAGCATGAATTCCTCGATCGCCCCCAACTGGCTCGCCTCCTGCAGGGTGACGGCGCAATTGACCCGAAACACTGGCAGGCCGACCTCACGGTAGGAAATGAGGCGGTAGCCGTCGCGCCGATCTAGCCGCTGGGCGATGCCCTCCAGATCACTCATGATCCCACTCCTTGATCACACACTCGACCGACTCCTCCTCGACGAACTTTATGAGGCGGGCAAATGGATTCTTCCCCCGCACGGTGCGGCAGAACTCAAGATCGCCCACGATCACCAGGAAATCGCGGGCGCGCGACAAGGCAACATTTAGATGGCGCCAGTCGGAGAGCATACCGATCTGACTGCGGTTGTTCTTGCGTGTGACCGAATAAATACAGATGTCCACTTCGCGTCCTTGAAACGCATGCACCGACGCACAGTCGATGATCAAGCGGTCGAGGTCTCGCTCCTTGCGAATCTCGGTGCGGATGAGCGTCACTTGTGGGGCGTAGCCGGAAATGATGCCGATGGTCGGCCAGGCAGTAGACGGACGCCCGCTGCGTTCCAGAGCGAACAGCAGACGCTTCAATAGCGCGACGATAGCCTGGGCCTCGCGGGCATTCTCATAACTGGTGCCACGTGCGCGTTCCTCGTAGGCCTTATTTGCGCCTGCGTACGGATCGAGCCAGGTCACTTCGCGGTCCAGTCCGGCGACCGACAAGTCCGCGATGTCGCGGTCGGCCGTGGACGCCCCTTCGCTCAGGTTGTCGTCATAGAAACACCTACTGACCAGACGGCCAATTTCGCCGCGCATTCGGTGCTGCTCGGTCAAAACCGCCTTGCAACCATCGCCAAGGTCCTTCGTCAGGCGTTCGAACAACTGCTCATCGAGTTGCTGCTGGCTCAGCCCAAACCGCTCCTGCAGTTCCTCGGACTGGAGAGCTTGGTCAAGCACCGCCGGCAGTTGGTGGTGGTCACCGAGCAGGACGGCGCGTCGCGACTGCGCCAGCGGCACCAACAGTTCGGTGGTGGTGGCCTTGCCTGCCTCGTCGACGATGCACAGGTCGAACACCGTGCGCAACGCGGCCTCCTCGCGGCAGAACCCAACGCATGTCCCGGCGACGACGGAGGAAAAAGAGATGATCGCGGCCTTGAAATCCTCGGATTGGCCAAAGCGCATTCGCCAGTCTTCGGACAACGTCATCAGCTGCCCCAGCGCCTCGCGCTGTGGGTCGCCGAGCAGCAATTGCGACCACTCGCGCAGCTCCGCATCGGAATGGGTGGCAAGCTGTATGCCATCCTTGCCTAGTGCCAGCAACTTCTGCCGGGCGGCCTCGACGGTACTGCGCGCGACGACGTCATCGCCGCCGATCCGTTCCAGTTCGTCTTCGAGCACGCCAGCGCGCAGCAGCTTGTCGCTGCGCTCGCGGGTCGCCAAGGCCGACTCGGCCGCAATTTCGGCTTCCAAGGCTTGCGCTTCCGCCTCCAGTTTAGCCAACGATGCTTGTACCCGCGCGAGTTGCTCGCGCGCGCCGATCAGGTCGAGGACGGCGAGCCCCAGCTCGACTTCGTGGCGGTCGATGCCCATCTCGGCCGCGCGCTCTTGCAAAAAGCGCTGCGAGGACACGGTGACCTGGTCGCGCAGGGCGAGGCTGCGCTGATCGAGGTAGCACGCTTCCACACGCGGATCCGCCTCCTTGGAGCCGCTGCCGATGCGAACACAGGAGATGCCGCGATCGGCGCCAAGCAAACGCTCCAACGCGTTGTCGAGGGCAACGTGGGTTTGCGAGGCAAGCAAGATCCTGGCATCGGGGTTGCGCGCCAGTTCCTGTCGAATCAACTCGACGATCAGTTTGGTCTTGCCGGTGCCGGGTGGTCCGTGGGTCACGATCAGGTCAGCACCGGCCGCAAAGCGCGACACCACCGCCTTCTTCGCATCGTCGAGGCTGCGATCAAAGAACCGCGCGACTGGTTCATACGAGGGCTCTGTGGGCCCGCTGTCGGCGCTGACGAGCAGGGCCCGCAGGCGCGAGCCGGGCGTCTCGTTGGCCTTAAACTTGTCCAGTGCGCGCGCTTGCCGGTCGAGCGCCACCCGAGTCTGAGCCCAGTCAATATCGAGCGTACCCTTGCCGGGGATCCGTTCCAGGTCGATGTGAGGGCGGGTCGACAGCAGCACGCACTGGGCGCCGCGCACCGACTCCACTTCGCCACGAAACACCCAAGTGCCGCTGACCGAGATGACCCGCAACTGCTCTTCGACGGCGTCCTCAGGGTTCTCGACGATCGCCAACAGCCGGGCCCCGTCGCGATCGACGGTCTTATAGCGCAGCGGCGGTACGCCATTGCGGGCGATGTGACGCAGTGCCTCGAGCAGGTTGGACCATTCGGCTAAGGCGTGGTTGGGGTCATGGCGCTGGGCCTGACTGACCTCGTGCAAATGCGCGTCGAGGCCGGCGTACAGCGCCTGCAGGTCGCGCCGAGCGATCTGCTGCTCGGTCGCACGACGCGGCAGTTGATCGGTGAAATCGGCCTGCAGTAGCCAGCGGTCCGATTGAAACAAAGCGTCCAGGCGGAAGCGCTTGCGCACCAGACTGGTGACCACCAAGTGTTCACGACTGCGATCGAGCGAGGCGGCCAGTCGGAACGACTGCGTTTCCATCGCAATCGTGCTGTCGATGGCGGCGCCAACGGCTGATACAGCCGCGACCTCGCTGAGCTCGGCCAGCAGCTGCTCCTGCGGACTCCCTTCGGCATCGGTGGGGGGGCGTAGCTGCTCCGTCACGCTCGGGATGAAGCGCAGTGCGATACGCAACCGACCAGGCTGGTCGTGGGCTTCGCTGGCGACACCACGCAACGCCTCGGCAAACTCGATGATCGTGCCAAAGCGTTCGCCGGGCGTGCGACTCAGTGCCTGCACGATGGCCGCGCGTTCCCCTGGCGGTAGCGCCAGCCCGGGCAACGCGGCATAAAGTTCTTCATGGTTGGCCAGGGCGTGGCCGGCCATCGCGCGCACCGCAATCGCGCAGAACGCATATGGGTCGCGCGTGAGGGTGTAGGTGCCGGTGTCTTCTTCGGGCAGGCAGTACGGTACCGTGCGCCACCCCATGAGCGTGCGGCCGATGCCGACACTGGCGAGCTTGGCTTGGCCGAAGTCGATGATCTTAACCGCGCCGGTCGGCGCAATCAGGACATTGCCGGTCGACAGGTCGCGATGGGCGATGTTGCGTTCAGCAGCGTAAGTGAGGGCGGCGAGGATCGGTTCGCCGTAGCGCTCGTAGAACGTCGGCCACTCCAGCGGCCCGGCGGCGGCGAGATGCTGTTCGAGGGTCTGTCCGTCGATCCATTCGAGCGCTATGTAGCGCTTATTCGTGAGCGAACAACGTCCGGCGTCGAGCATCCGTATGATGCAGTCATGGCTCAACTGGCCGAGCGCGCTGTGTTCGCGATGCCATATCTCACTGACGATCGCCGGGTCGCGGCCGTGCTCGGTGAAGACCTTCAAGGCCACCACCGCATGAGATTCCTGGTCGAAGGCCTTGTGCAGTGTTGCGGTGCCGCCTTCGGTCTGCTCGGTCAGCAACACATAGCGGGCGGCAAAGATCCTTGGTTGCGACATGCGCGTTGACGCTCCCTCTGTCCCGCAATCGAATCTACACGAAGGAACGGGAGCAGGCGCGACGGCTATCCGATCACTGGCTCTTGGCCGACCCGGAAAGCGATAAAGATGAGCTTGTGAGTTCCTCTGTTTCGGTGAGTAATGGCTGGGGCGCGGCATCCAAAGCCGACTGAGCCAGCGGCGCACCAGGCCATAACATAATACACATTATGCGAAGTATACGTAGGGCCAGAGCCCGCGCCCGCCTGGCCCGTCGCCGCGTCTCAGCAACTGTGGCTAACTGGTGTTCATTGCAGAGAATTTAGGACCACCGAGGCAGAAATACTGCATTTCGAAGTAAAGAAATCTGGCTTGCCGCGTGCCCATGCAGAGTTGTCTGAGTCTGGGTTCGCATGCAGCAGAACTTCTTACCTACTGATTTTTGGCTTCTAGGGTATTCCGCGACCAGCCATCGGCAATGGCCCGCTCGGCGTAGCGCAGGCGCTCAGCTGGATCGTCGAGCCTAGTCAGCAGTAGCACGTTGTGGCCCCAAGGCAATTGGCCAACCGAGTGCTGGCCAATTTCAGCGTCCCAAGCCTCAGCAAAGGCAAGCATGTACTTCAGGTTCGCGCGGGAAAAGCCTCTCGTCCCCGGAAAGGCCGCATGCAGATCGCGAGCAAGTCTGTCGATAACGTTTGCCCCCTGCCTTGCTGGACTTGGCGCTCGAGGATCTCGCGGCCAATCTGCCAGTAAAGGTAGTTCGCCAGCGCCTGCCTGATGATCCAGGACATCGGCAGATAAGGCTTCATGCGCACCCCTTGGAAAGGTGCGGCAGCGCGGCGGGACGGAACCGCGCTGCCGTCAAGGCGTAGCCGCGTAAGCTCATGCCTTGAGGAAGGCGAGCAAGTCCTCGTTGAACTGCTGCTGGTGGGTGACCGGGAGTGCATGATCACCCTTCGGATACACCTTCAGCGTAGCCTTGGGCACCAGCTTGGCCGAAAGCCGCGCTGACCCGTCGATGGGCACGATCTGGTCGTCGTCGCCATGGACGATCAGGGTCGGCACATCGATCTTCTTCAGGTCCTCGGTGTAATCGACTTCCGAGAACTGCTTGATGCAGTCGTACTGGCCCTTGAGTCCACCCTGCATGCCCTGCAGCCAGAATGCGTCGATCGCGCCTTGCGACGGCTTCGCGCCCGGCCGGTTGTAGCCGAAGAATGGGCCGCTGGCGAGATCGCGGTAGAACTGCGAACGGTTGGCCGCCGTGCCTGCGCGAATGCCGTCGAAGACCTCGATCGGCACGCCACCCGGATGACTCGCGCTCTTCACCATTACCGGCGGAACGGCGCCGGCAAGCACTGCCTTGGCGACGCGGTTGGTGCCGTGCCGCCCCATGTAGCGGGTGATCTCGCCGCCGCCGGTGGAATGACCTACCAGCACGAGGCCGCGATGGCTTCGACACCATTGCTCGCTTCGGCTACGAGCTGCATGTCGTGTTCGCCAGCCAGTACGACCGCGATCCCCTCGCGAAGCAGGGGATGGTCGTCCACGGTTAGAATGCGTATGCGCCGTTCGCTCATGTCATCGTCTCCATGCACTCGCCATGAGTGCAAACCAGCCCATGCTTCGAGGCTTCATCCCGATCGCTTTCATTGGAACGACCAGCTCCACCTCGGTTCCCACGGCCTCCCGGCTCCACAGGCCCAGTTCCGCGCCAATGCCTTGCGCACGTTCGCGAATCCCACGCAAGCCCCAGTGCCCGGACTTTTCCGTGGTCCCGGGAGCAACGTTCTGGCCGATCCCTCGACCGTCATCGCGAAATCGAAACGAAAGACTTTCCTTGGCAGCGGAGATCTCCACCTCGATGCTGCTCGCCTTCGCATGACGGAAGGCGTTGGTCAGCACCTCGTGGCCGATCCAGTAGATCTCGTCACGCACGACCGGGTCGATCACCGGCAGGCGCCCTTCCACCAGAACCTGGAAGCCAGCGGGATGGCTTTCTGCGAGTTCGACGCCCAGTCGCCCGAATGCCTCCGCAAGGTCCGGCGTCGTAGTCATTGAAGCGCGCAGATCGGATACACGGTCGCGACCTTCAGCAATAACGTCATCCGCGCGGTCCAGCGCCTGCTCCATGGCGGTACGGGTCGGATCCTCTTGGGGTAAACGATTGGCAATCGCCTGGAATCGTAGGACGAGCCCTTGGATGCCCTGCAGCAGCGTGTCATGAAGCTCTCGAGCGATACGCTCGCGCTCCTGATGACGCTCCTCCAGGCGGACATGCACTCCTTCCGCGATCTGGCGCAGGCGCAGCAAGTAGAGCGCAAACAGCAACCCCGCCCCAACGAGGACGCAGAGCGCGGAAAACCACCATGTTTGGGTGAAGCGCGGTTCGATGCTGAAACCCAGGGTGGCACCCTGTTCGTTCCAGACGCCACTGTCGTTAGCCGCGATGACCTGGAAGCGGTAATCACCGGGCCCCAGGTTGGTGTAGAACGCTTGACGACGGTTACCCGCATCCTGCCAGTGCCGATCCACGCCACTTAGACGATAACGCAATTGCACACGCTCGGGCATAGACAGGCTGAGCGCGGTGTAGTCGATTCGCAGATCGCTGGTGCCCTTTGGCAGACGCATTCCAGCGATCGCACCGTATTGGCGACGGTTGGCTGCCAGCGCGCGCACCGTTACCGGAGGCGCAATGGGATTGCTGTGCAGGTTGTGGGGATCGATCACCGCCAGTCCCTGGTTGGTGGCGAACCAAATGCGACCATCACGCGCTAGCTCAGCTGAAGACGATATTGGTGCCTGCTGCGCCACGCCGGGCAACCCATCGTCGAAGTCGAAGAGGCGCAGGCTCAGCGGCTCATCGCGATTCGCCAACGCACGCCGCAAGGCATCCCGTTCAATCCGAACCACGCCCCGGACACCATTCAGCCATAGCTCGCCGCGTGCGGTTTCGACGATGCCGGTAATTCCGTGCAGCAACTCGGGGCGCGAGGCTCTCAGCGGATGGAAGCGACCTTCATGCAGCAATGCCAACCCGGATTCTCCAGCGACCAAGAGCCCAGCGGCGGAATCCGCCAGCGCGGTCACGGTACCTACGTTCAAGCCCTCATGAGCCGAGAAATCCCGCCGCGCGGTCCCGTCCCAGCGGGTCAGGGCGTTGGCGGGATAGCCGATCCAGACGGCGCCATCACGCGCCCTGAGCAGTGCGGTCGCGTGCAGAGCGCGCAACGCTCCAATGCCGATGCCATGCCATTGGGTTCCGTCATGCCGGAACAGGCCGTGACCTTCATGCATCGCCAGGACGCCATGGTTGCCGTCGCTTGCCATCAAGGTGACGACGGCGCTTCCCGCGTTCTCCGGCGGTAAGACAGCGGCCATGCGCCCATTGCGCCAGCGCAGCAGATGGTGGGCCGACGCCAGCCACACCGTCCCGTCATCCGTAGCGGCCAATCCAGCGATACCGTCTTCGCCGGCATCGGCTATCGTCTCGAGCACGCCATTGCGCACGCCGTACAGGCGACCGTCGGCGGAAACCAAGCGATGCGAAATGGCTCACCGATTCGCCGCTCGGACGAAACCGGCGCTCCCCGCGTGGCAAGTACACCAGTGTGTTGCCGGTGGACGCCCACAGTGTGCCGTGAGAATCCAGCAGAAGGGCATCGGCGCGGTCGGATGGATAGCCCCAGTCTTGCCCCACTTTCGCCCAGCGCCGTCCGTCGAACCGCGACAAGCCGCTGGTCGACGCTGCCCACACTGCACCGTCGCGGTCGGTCACGAAGCCAAGGACCATGGCCGTCGGCATTGCATCGCCCGTGTAGTGGGTGAAGCGGCCTTTGTGCAACATGCTGATGCCGCCCAGCAGGAAGCCGATCCAGAGCCGGTCGTCCGGCCCCATGTGCAACGACGTGATGTTCGTGGTGACGAAGGGGTACGACGCCGGCGGCGCCTGCAGTTCGAACTGCAGGCCGTCGAAACGGTAGAGGCCCGTGCCCGTGCCGAGCCATAGGTAACCGTCGCTGCCCTGCGCCAGGGCCCACACATCCACGGGCGCACCCTGCTCCATCGACCAGGCCGTGTGGTGGTATTGGGGAGCCTCAAGCGAGGCCGCCGACAAGGTGCTCCAACCACACGCACCCAGAAGCACCACCAGCCGCAACAGGCCGCGGGTCAAGTCGTCGAGTCGGGCCATCCGAAGGGCGCTCACCCGCACAGGTTCACACGAAAATCACGCAAAAACTATGGGATCCGGTGTCGCGGCGTATCCCCCGTTTGTGGGATGCGCAGCCCCCCCTAATCACGGTTGGCGGGGACGTTATCAACGACCTAGGCTGGACAGGTGCAACGTCTCTTTTCTTTGTTCCCACACGGTGCGCCAGGAATTGGCTTGGTCCTGCTTCGGGTCGCTCTTTGCCTCACCCTTGTGCTGATGGATCCTCCGACTCTGGCTGCCGGTGGGCAGCGAGTGCTGCAGGGACTGACGATCCTGATCGCCGTCTCTCTATTGGGGGGATTAGGTACTCCGTGGAGTGCACTGGCGTGTTGCCTGATTGCAATCGTGCGCACGGCGCAGTCGGATCTTGCGCTGGCGACGCTGGGGATATTGGCGTTCGGCTTTAGCGCCGCGGCCCTGACGTTGTTGGGCCCCGGGGCGTACTCGTTAGATGCCCTGCTCTTCGGCCGCCGACGCTTGGACCTGGACGGCTGAGCTCCGCGACCCTCTTTCGGGGGAAGCCCCTGTAGCCCGGATGGGGCTTGGGACCCTGCAGCAACGCAGTGGACGATCGCGCAACGAAGGAACGATTGCGACATCGGATGCCTGGCGCTGCATAGGACGCGGCCCGAGGCCTGCCTCGTTCAACCCTGGAGAACGACCATGTTGGGCATCAGTCCGTTCGGCCTCTTCCACACCGCCATCAGTCTGATTGCGCTCGCCGCAGGCGTGGTGGCATTTTGGCGATACCGCGAGATCGCAATGAGTACCATGGCCGGGCGCCTGTTTGTATGGCTCACGGTTGGCTCGTGCATCACCGGACTTTTCATTTTCCGCCATGGCGGTTTTGGCAAGCCGCACGCATTGGCAGTGATAACACTCGTCGTGCTGGCCCTGGCCGCATTCGCAGAACGCAAGGCGCCCTTTGGCCGCATCTCCCCCTATATCGCCACTGTCGCGTACTCGCTGACGTTTTTCTTTCATTTCATTCCTGGCTTTACCGAGACCCTCACGCGTGTGCCAGTGGGTCAGCCGTGGGCGAGCGGCCCAGACGATCCACGCCTGGCGATGCTTATCGGTGCAGCCTTCGTCGTGTTTCTCATGGGCGTCGTCTTTCAGGTGCTGCGCATGCGCACGAGATCCCGCGTAGCGGGAACGGTAGCTACCGGGAACCCCGGATAACAGGCGTCTTGATAGCTGGCGGAGAACCCATCCGATGACTTCCTTCAAAGCTTTGGGCTTAACGCTCGCGCTCCTGCTTGGTTCGTTCATCCTTCCTGGCCAAGCGCAAACAGCGCCTGTCCGGTTACCGGTCAAGCTGTTCGCGCTATTGCCGGAAGACTTCCGGCATCCCGAAAGTCTCGCAGTGAACCCTGCAAATGGCGATGTTTTTGTCGGGTCATTCGACGCACGGACGCCCGAATCATCGCGCGCCAACCAGATCCTGCGTCTGTCGTCCCAAGGCAAACTGGTCGCGCGCCATCCCCTCGGCCCGACCCCAATAACCGGCCTGGCTTTCGCGGGAAACCACGTCTACTTCCTCAACTTCGGCCTTTCTCGCCTGCAGCGTCTGCCTTCGAATTTTGACGAAAACACGACAGTAGAAGACGTCGCGACGTTCGCCGCGCTGTCCCCAACGAGCCCGGCCGAGCGGCATGTTGCCAATCCGGACGGCAGCCAGGACACGATTCGGTTCGGTTCCAATGGCTTTCCGGCAATCAACGGACTGACCTTCGATCGCGCCGGCTCTGCTTACGTGTCTGATTCGTTCCAAGGCGCGCTCTATCGGATCAGTGCCGCCACCCAGTGCCGGCCATGCACAGTGGAAGTGATCTCGCGAGATCCGCTCCTGGCCACCACCGGCGCTCTGCCCTTCGGCGCGAATGGACTGGCCCTGGACCCGAGCGAGAACTACCTTTATGTCAACAATGCCGGGGACGGCCGCGTGTTGCGATTTCCGCTAGGCGGCGGAGCGCCGACAATCCTGGCCGAGAGCATCCATGGCGCAGACGGCCTGGTACTTCATGAAGGCCTGCTATGGGTTGCGGCCAATCAGGCTGACGCGGTCGTAGCGCTCGATCTCAATGGACGGGAGGTCGCACGCGCGGGTCGGTTCCTGGGAATTGCTCCCGATGGTTCGCCTCAGGGTTTGTTGTTCCCCGCTGCCTCCGCGGTAATCGGACTGCGCATGGTGGTAGCGAATCTTGCGATGCCATTGACAGCAGGTACGGGCGACGAGTGGGAAGAAGATGTAACTCGCTGGAACCTCATGCAATTCGACCTGCCAAAGGTCCACGGCCACGTGCGCGACGACCCTAATGGCGGACTTAGTCCGATCAAGCGTGCCACCAGCCATTAACCGTTAGCCGCTCTAGCGACAACATCCCGAGCCTCCGACTGCGAGGAGAGTCAACATGAGATCGATTGCCCTTTTCCTCTTATTGCTCATCTGCGGCCCCTCATTTGGAGAGACCTCAGAGTCCGGGCGTCCTGCATCGGTGGCGTTAGAGGCGCCCACGCTCTACGTGAACCTGGGACGCGGTCGCATCGCCTATCGGAAGATCGGTACAGGCCCAGTCATTGTGCTCGCGAATCGGTTTCGTGGAACGCTGGATACCTGGGATCCCCTGTTCCTGGATGCGCTGGCACAACGGCACACGCTGGTCCTTTTCGATTACCCAGGCATCGGTTATTCCGAAGGCGTAATGCCCGAAAGCATGGAGGAAATGTCGCGTTTCTTAGACGAGTTCACCAAAGCCATAGGCATCCAACGCTTCGCCATGCTCGGGTGGTCGTGGGGTGGACTGGTCGCGCAAGCCTACTTCCTGGATTATCCCAGTCGCGTTAGTCACGGAATCTTGATTGCCACGAATCCTGCCGGGCAGAACGCCATTCCGCTGCAGCCGGCATTCCTCGAAAGGGCTCTCAAGCCCATCAACGATTTGCCAGACGAGGAGGTTTTGTTCTTCGAACCAAAGTCAGAGCGAAGCCGACAGCTTGCGCGAGCCTCCCACGATCGCATCTACACACGCGAAGGCGTGACTCCTCGAATTCCCTCGACGCCAGAGCAGTTCCAAAGGTACTTCCGGGTAGCCGAGGGTTTTCACCAAGACCCTATGGGGCGTCGTGAGCGTCTGATGGAGACGACGCTGCCGGTCCTCGTCCTATCTGGCGATCATGACACCAGCACGGCGGGACAGAATTGGTTTCCCTTGATCGGGCGCATGCGAAATGCCCAGTTCGTTTTTCATTCCGAGGCCGGGCACGCTCCGCAACATCAGTATCCTGAATGGTCTGTGCAGACAGTAGAAACGTTTCTTACTCAGGCTCCGCATTAGTCCCGGACCGGAGCTACGGTCTAGATTTTCTGAGATTCTCAGGCCAGCGGTTAACGAAATCGTCTTCGACCAGTTGCGCGAGGAAATCGTACGTGGCGCGGATAGCGCTCCTGCTTACGTCTCCGAGGAGGGTCGAGGAGGTCGCCAATCAATAGAGGGAGCCCGCCACTTGCGCGGAATTGCCTCAGGTGAGTAAGCATGTCTTCCGCGTTGTCGGCGTGCGAATCGAGCAGATCCAGCATGATCGCATCAATCAGCTGAGCCCGGCCCTGCTCCACTTCAGCGAAGTTCTCCGCGGGTGATGTCGCTATGTAGTCAGTCTCTTGGTGCTTGGCTGCAGAGGCTCGCAGTGCATCTGCATCAATGGCGAGCTCGTTGTGCGCCGCGGTGATACGTGGACATCCGCAGGCAGTTGCTGATTTTCTAACGCGCGCCTACAACTGCCGCCGAGGTCTTCGCCCCTTGCGACCCGTCGGGCACGCACCTACACGCTGACCGGGATATCCGTCGCGCCGCGCAGGTTCATCCGGCCGTTCCAGCGCACCCGACCGGACAGCGCCAGTGCGGGGAACCTGCTCACCAGCCGGCTGATCGCCACCCTCCCCTCCAGCCTGGCCAGCGCGGAGCCCAGACAGTGGTGCGTGCCGACACTGAAGGACACATGATGGCGGGCCTGTTCGCGGTCGATCCGCAGCACGTCGGCGTCCGGGCCGAACATCCGCTCGTCCCGGTTGGCCGAACCGAGGCAGGCGATCATCATCGCGCCGGCCGGGATCTCCCGGCCACCGACCTGGTACGGAGCGAGGGTGATCCGGCGGGTCTGGTGGACGGGGCTGTCGTAGCGGAGGAACTCCTCGACGGCGTTGCCGATGAGGTCCGGGTTCGACCGCAGCAGCGCAAGTTGGCCCGGATGGCGCAGCAGCGCGGCGACACCGTTGCCGATCAGGTTGACGGTCGTATGGTGGCCGGCGATGTAGAGCAGCAGGACCTGGGCCACCAGTTCGTCGTTGGAAAGAAAATCGCCGTTATGGTCTGCCTGGACGAGCGCGGTCAGCAGATCGTCGGCCGGATTGTTCCGCTTCCACGCGATGACCTCCCGCATCATGCCGGACAGCTCGACTTCGGCATCGACGACCGCCGTCATCACCTCGGGATCGGTGAGGGTGACCGGTTCCAGCGCGAGGACCAGCGTCTCGGTCAACTCGAGCAGCCGCTTGGGATCGCTGTCCGGCATGCCGAGCATCGTGGAGATCACCGCGAACGGCAACGGGAACGCGAGTGCGTCGATCAGGTTGACCGAGCCGGCATCGGCGATGCGGTCCAACGACTCGTCGACCAGTTCGGTCACCATCGGCTCCAGCGCGGCGATCGAGCGCGGCGTGAACACCTTGCCCACCAACGACCGCAGCCGGGTGTGGTCCGGCGGGTCGCTGTCCATCATGGACACCAGTTTGACGGGCGCGTCGATGACGAGTTGCTCGTACTGATCGCGCATCGGGCCAGCGGCGAGGTTATGGTCCGCCACGGACAGTCGGGCGTCGCGCAGCAGCGCGGCGACGTCGGCGTGCCGGGACACGAACCAGAACCCCATCGGGTGCTCCTGCACCGGGTGAGTGTCGCGCAGCGTCCGGTAGTGCTCATACGGGTTCTGGTCGAACCCCGGCAGGAACGGGTTGAACAGTTCCAGGGTCGTCTCGGTTTTCTGGGGCGCCTCGGTTTCTTGCGTGATGACGGTCATGATCTGGTTCCTTCCGTTCTCGGTCATGATCTGGCTCGGTTCACCTGATCGCAGTTCACCAGAAAACCAGCTGCAATTTTGTTTCGGGCATTTGTGCAGGCGGATAGCATGTACGAGTCGATAGGGCGCGCGATGTCCATGGGTTGTGAATCCGCTCTGGCCGTCCCCCGCTCTAGGATCAGCACCTTTTGCCCGTGACCACTGAGTTCGCGCGCGATCACGGCTTCGGCGGCGCCGGAGCCGACCACGATGCAGTCGTAGATTTCGCCGTCTCCGGACATGGTCATGGCTTAGCCGAATCCTTTGCAGTCCGCTGCATGACCACTGCGCGACTCCGCCGTAAACGAAGGCTAAGCCGCGAAGATGAGATCGATCTGACCGCTGTGCACACGATCCATCGGTCAGCCAATGACAAACATCGGCTGATCAAACTCAACGGGTTGTCCGTTCGTGACCAGAACATCCGTGACCGTGCCGGATACCCCGGCTTCGATGCGATTGGACGTGCTTAGTGTCGAGACGACCCCCAAAGTGTCCCCACGCTTCACGGTTGTACCCACCGCTACGAACGCAGGCGCCTCCGGGTTCTGCGAGAGATAGGTTGTCCCGACCATTGAAGAACGGACGACGTGTCCACTTTTCCGGTCCGCTGATGAGTCCGATGCTGCGGCGACGACTGCCGATACCCCAGCTTCTATTTGCGGCGGGCTTTCGCCCGATCGCCATTCCGATGTCGATTTGTGCCAAGTCTGTAGCGAGCTCGAGCTTTCGCGAGTAACTCGGATGGCACATCCTCCCAACGTGACCTCGACCTCCGCCAGACTGGAGGCTTTGAGCAGTCGGATAAGTCCTTTTATCTTGCGAATTTCCATGCGGGACCGAAGGGGCGATGTTGAGAGGAAGTTCGGAGCAAGGGCGATTCAAGAGCCCCTGCAGGAGCCGATAGCCAGCTTCCGCGAAAGATGATGCGGACCCGGCGGCTGCGTGAGTTGCCCGACGTCGGCGAGGTCTTCGCCTCTTGCGACCCGTCGGGCACGTGCCTACACGCTGACCGGAATATCCGTCGCACCGCGCAGGTTGATCCGGCCGTTCCAGCGCACCCGACCGGACAACGCCAGTTTGGGGAACCTGCTCACGAGCCGATTGATCGCCACCCTCCCCTCCAGCCTGGCGAGCGCGGAGCCCAGGCAGTGGTGCGTGCCGACGCTGAACGACACATGGTGGCGAGCCTGTTCGCGGTCGATCCGCAGCACGTCGGCGTCCGGGCCGAACATCCGCTCGTCCCGGTTAGCCGAACCGAGGCAGGCGATCATCATCGCGCCGGCCGGGATCTCCCGGCCACCGACCTGGTACGGGGTCACGGTGATCCGACGGGTCTGGTGGGTGGGGCTGTCGTAGCGGAGGAACTCCTCGACGGCGTTGCCGATGAGGTCCGGGTTCGATCGCAGCAGCGCAAGTTGGTCGGGGTGGCGCAACAGCGCGGCGACACCGTTGCCGATCAGGTTGACGGTCGTATGGTGACCGGCGATGAAGAGCAGCAGGATCTGGGCCACCAGTTCGTCGTTGGAGAGAAAATCGCCGTTATGGTCTGCCTGGATGAGCGCGGTCAGCAGGTCGTCGGCCGGGTTGTTCCGCTTCCACGCGATGACCTCTCGCATCATGCCGGACAGCTCGACTTCGGCATCGACGATCGCCGTCATCACGTCGGGATCGGCGACCGGTTCCAGCGCGATGACCAGCGTCTCGGTCAACTCGAGCAGCCGCTTGGGATCGGCGATGTCCGGCATGCCGAGCATCGTGGAGATCACCGCGAACGGCAACGGGAACGCGAGCGCGTCGATCAGGTTGACCGAGCCGGCATCGGCGATGCGGTCCAACGACTCGTCGACCAGTTCGGTCACCATCGGCTCCAGCGCGGCGATCGAGCGCGGCGTGAACACCTTGCCCACCAACGACCGCAACCGGGTGTGATCCGGCGGGTCGCTGTCCAACAAGGTCACCAGTTTGACGGGCGCGTTGGCGATGAGCTTCTCGTACTGATCGCGCATCGGGCCGGCGCCGAGGTTGCTGTCCGCCACCGACAATCGGGCGTCGCGCAGCAGCGTGGCGACGTCGGCGTGCCGGGACACGAACCAGAACCCCATCGGGTGCTCCTGCACCGGGTGAGTGTCGCGCAGCGTCCGGTAGTGCTCGTACGGGTTCTCGTCGAACCCCGGCAGGAACGGGTTGAACAGTTCCAGGGGCGTCCCGGTTTCCTGGGGCGCCTCGATTTCTTGCGTCGTTACGGTCATGGTCTGGTTCCTCCCATTCTCGGTCATGATTTGGTTCGGTTCGCGTTGAACCTGTTCACAGGAAGACAGCTGCAACGTTTCGGGCTTTCGTGCGAGCGGATAGCATGTACGAGCCGATAGGGCGCCGGACGTTCGAGTGTCCAACAGGCGCCCCACCCCACCCTTCCAATCAGCGGTGGCGGGCCGTGTGCCGAGTGGCCTGCGGCAATTCGGTCAGCGGATATCCTCAAGGTCAACGAGGTCCACCTTGGCGTTGACGTACTTGTCTTCCAGCAAGCTCGACCGCAACGTGGTCGCGAAGAACTTGTGGCTGTCATCGACGAGGGTCAGGTTCAGGAGGGGGTACGGCAAGAAGCCGACGTCCGAGAAACCAACGTCCTGGATCAGCGCCACTTCCACCTTGCCGCTGGCCAACGGCTTGTAGGTCCATTGGTTGTGAATGCGTTCCAACCGTACGACGCCGGGCGTATGCGGCAAGCTGTTGGGCATGCCCACCACGTCGAGCGTTACCGTCTTGGTCGCCTTGTCCTGATGGAATATCGTCGAGATCAACAGCTCTCGATCGTCGAACGGTCCGGGCACTTCCACGCGCCACAGATCCCGGTCGTAGCCTCGTTGCGGGTTGAAGTCCATGATGCGCTTGAAATCCTTGCATCCGGGAATCCATTCCTTGCAAACCTGCAGGCTGTCGCCGACGCCGATATGCTGCGAGACCAACTGGCTCAGCGTGTAATCGCCCTCCATCACCGTGCGCATCTTCAGCATCGCGTCGCCCGGTGCCTTCATCACGTAGACCTTGATGCCATCCTCGTCCTTGGCGAGTTTCCATTGCGCCGAACCGCAGGCCAGCCAGGTGAAATGCGCGACGATCACCGCCATCACAAACAAGCTGAAGGCAAAGTAGATTCTCTTCCAGAGCGGGTCCTTGATCTTCTTTGGGGCGGCGGCCTTGTCCGTGGTCGCGGTATTCGATACTTCGTTCATGCTGTCTCCCTGTTGTTGCGATGGGTGGGGTGATGGAACACAAGCGCCGCTCGCGGGTTGCGGCGGGTCAGGCCGGAACGGCCTCCGCTTCGGCGGGCAAGTGACGGGTTTGGGTCAGGATGTCGGCGAGATACTTCGCCAGGCAAAGCAAGGTCAGTGTCGGCGCGACACGTCCGTTCTCCGGGATGAGCGAGCCGTCGCAGACGTAGAGATCGCGCACGCTGGTTTCGAGCCTCGCGTCGACATCGCTGCCCACGCGCAACGTGCCGAGGGCGCCGCCGGAAAACATCGGCGCCTTGAATATGTCGCCGGCACCGGCGCGTTCGAGGATCGCGCGCGCCGCCTGCTCGCCATGCGCGAGCTTGTCGAAAACCGCGGCATCGAGCGTCTTGTTGTAGCGACCATCGGCGGAGAGGCCGCCGCCGACTTCGTCGTGGGCCATCACCGTGACTCCGATGCTCTCGGGATACGCGAACATCCGCGAAATCTGCATGTACTGCAGCATGAACATGCGGAACGGCAGCTTGTGCACGTTCGCGTCCTTCAGGACGATGCCCTCTTCGAGCGTGGTTTCCATGGTGCCGCAGAAACTGTCGACGCCGCCAAGGCCCGGGACGCGCCCGAACAGCGTAAAGCTGGGATCGATGTAGTAGCCGCCGGCGGCGACATGCTGCAACCCGCTGCCGCGCAGCAGCAGCGGCGTCGCCAGCGAGCCCGCGCAGACGATGACCCGCTCCGCCCGGAACTTGACCGCTTCTTTCTTGATCCGGCATTCCACGCCGACCGCGCGCCCGTTCTCGATCAGCACCCGTTCCGTGAGGGCCTGACACTTCAGCACCGCGCCCAGGCGCACGGCTTCGTCGACGAAGCTCAGCGCCTTCCACTTGGCCTCGTACGAGTAGACGCCGCTGCACTTCGACTGGTCGATCAGCATCAGCTTCTTCTTCCAGTCGTAACCGAGCGCAAGGGCGGCTTCCCGCACTCTGTGCGCCTGCGGGCTCATGAGCGCGTCGGCCATCTCGGCGAGCGGGACCTGCAGGCGCATCGCATCGTAAGCGGGCTGCAGATCGATACCGAGCGCGCGATAGGCATCGATCGGCGGTTCGTCCATGACCGCCATGAACATCGCGCTCGATCCGCCCGCGGCGTACACCCTGGCGTCCTTGAGCTTGTCGGCCACGGGAACCTCGTTGAACATCGACCCGAGCGTCCAGAGCGTCTCCTTGAGCGGGATATAGGGCCCCCGCTCCAGGATCAGCACCTTTTGCCCGCTGCGACTGAGTTCGCGCGCGATCACGGCACCGGCGGTGCCGGAACCGACCACGATGCAATCGTAGATTTCGCTGTCTGTGGACATGGTCATGACTTGGCCGACTCCTGCTGCGTCCCGCCATTGCCCTGGGTCAGGTACTTGCGGTAGAGCTGTATATGGCGCTCACGATAGGCGAAGTCGGTCAGCGAGCGCTGGCCCAGGAACTCTTCGTCGATATCGACGTTGAGCGCGACTTCGGTGTGTTCCCAATTAGTGATCCGGCGCTTGGTGAGGTTGTTCATCACGGCCTTCGTGACCAGCCAGACCTTGCCGAACTGCTTCACCTCCTGCACCGAGTACTGCTTGTAATGCCGGCCGGCACGATCGTAGAGATCCTCCTTCAGCGTGATGAAGCGCTCCTTGTCGACGTAGGAGACGATGCGGCCGTAGTAGGAACGCTTGCGGCGGCTGTCCGTCGGGGTCAACTCGATCTTCCAGACCGGGCGGTCGCGATAGGTGTCCTCGCCAAGCATCTTGTACGTGTAATCCCTCACCTTCCTGACGTCCGCGTCTTCGGTCGACAGCTCCGAACCGAACACGGCACCGCTCTCTCCGCTGTCGGCGACGGACACGATGCGCTTGACCTTGCTCAACACAGGCAGATAGACCCAGAAGTCAGAAGCCTTGTCCTCGGGATATCCCCAGGACAGCATTGCCGTGTTCTTGTCGCTGATCGGTTGGATGATGAGGTCGAGCGCCTTGAATTCGAGGTCGCGCTGTCCCGGGAGTCCCGGGGTGGTGCGGGTCTTGCTGAACGACTCGACGACCACGATGCGCGGCTTCTCGGCGCAGGACAGCTTTCCGCCGCCGACCTGGTAGCGGCAGGTCGAGTACTTCAACTGGCGGGCCGAAGACGAAAAGCTGTGATTCGTCGCATCGTCCACCTTGATCATGATCTCACGGGCATCCTGCGCGAGGGATGCCGTCGGGGCGGCCAGGAACAGCGCCGCGAAGAAAATACGGCAGGCGGTTTTCATACAACGGTCTCCTTTTTGAACTTCGGTTTGAATGCCAATAACAGGGCGGGCAGCAGGAACAGATCGTTGAGCAGACCCATGAAGATCGCCAGCGCGCCGAACTTGCCCATGTTGGACGTGCCCGCCGCGGAGGCGATCGCCATGATGCCGAAGCCCAGGCCCAGGATCAGCGCGGTGAACACCACGCCCGGGCCGGCTTCGCTCATCGTCTCCCGCAACGCGGCGTTGACATCGCCGTGCTTCGCCAGTTTCTGCTGGTAATGCGAAATGAAGTGCACGGTGTCGTCGATCGAGATGCCGATGATGATCGGCGCGAGCATCATCGTGAAGAAATCGAGGGGAATTCCGCAGATCCCGAGCACCCCCAGCGAGAGCGTCGCGGGGATCAGGTTGGGAATCAACGCGATCATTCCGACCTTGAACGAGCCGAATACCAGCAGCAGGATCAGGCTCACCACCACCAGAGCGATGCCGAAGGCGATGGCCTCGTTTTCGGTGATGTACTGAGCCGCCTGCATCGCCAGCGCGAAGATGCCGGTGATGGACACCTCGGTCTTGGGGTACTTCGTCTTCAGCTTCGCCATCATCTCGTCGATGTCGGCGCGCATCTGCTTGAAGACCGCGTCGTACTCGTACGACCCGTAGCTGTGCAGCGATATCTTGATGTTGGCCTTGCGGTAGCTGTCGTCGACCAGGCGCTGGCGCTCGCTCGGATTCGCGCTGTTGAACATGAACAACGTCTGCGACAGCGTTTCGCGCGTATCGGGAATCCGATCGTACTGCGGCGCATTGCCGTTGAGTTTCCGGTTGGCGTCCTTCGCCACATAGGCGATGGAGTTTGTCGTCACCACGTACTTCTTGTACTTGGTCTCGAACTTCTTCTGCAGTTCGTCCATCGCCTTCAGCACGTCCGGGTCCTGCAGGGCGAAGTCCTCCTTGAAATCGAGGTACAGCACCATGGCGTAGGCGCCCATCATGTGCTCGTCGGCGACCTTCACGCTCTGGGTGAAGGTCGAGTCCTCCGGATACTGGTCCAGGATCTGCGAGTCGATCTTCACCTGGGTCGCACCGTAGATGGAGGCTGCGAGCACCAGCATGAAGGGAATGATGAACGCGACTGGACGCTTCTCCACGAGCGGGACAACCTTGTCCAAGGCCGACTTCAGACGCGGCAGCACATCCAAGAACCGCTTTTTCTCCGGCGTCGCGACGATCACCTTCTTTTTCGACACCGTAGGCCACAGGTCGATCAATACCGGCAGCAGGTAGAAGGTCAGCAGCAAAGCGAACGCGATGCCAAGGGTCGACATGATCGCGAAGCTCTGGATCGGAACGACCGGCGTGATGTTCAGCGCCATCGTGCCGGTCATGTTGGTCAAACCGGTCAGCAGCAGCGCCACGCCGGCGAACTTGTACGTGCGGCGCAGCGCATCCCGATGCTCGGTGCCGGAAACGCGCAGGTGGCTGTAGGCGGTCAGCGTGTGCACCGAATCGGCGACGCCTACGGTCAGGATCAGCAAGATGGTGAGGATCAGGAAACCGGTGACGGTGAGTCCGAGCCATCCGGCGGCGCCCAGGGTGAAAACCGTGCTCAAGATGACGATCAGCATCGACCACACCACGGCCGACGCGGAACGGAACAGGAACCACAGCAACACCACGATGATCGCGAACGCGGCCAGGTAGAGAACGCCCATCTCTTCCGACATCTTCACGTCGTGCTCGGCGGCCGCGGTGTTGCCGACCGCGTAAAAATCGAACTGCTTGGCGTACTCGGGCTTGTCGAGGATCTTCTTGATCTCCTCGAACAGCTTCAGGTAGTCGGCCTGATCGGTGGGCTTGAACTCGACAGGCTTGTCCTCGTCGTGCGAGGCGGTCTGATCAAGCGACAGAACCGTGTCCTCGGTGACCGCCTCCGCGCCGACCGGGACGCTGCCGAAATCGGTTTCGATATAAATTCCGCCGTACTTGTGATCGCGCGAGAAGAACTGCAGCGGCAGCTGCTTCTCGGATTCCGCGATCGCCTTGATCTGGGCGATCGCTTCCGGCGAGGTGGGCACCGTATCGCCGACCAGTTGCCTGGAAGCCAGCACGTCCCCGTCGACCGTCAGCACCGGCGCGTTCACCAGGGTGTCGACCTTGACGATGTGTTCGAGCGCGGACTGCTCGCCCTGCTTGAGCTTGGCGCGGAAGTTGATCAGATCGTTCTGGATGCCGCGCGTGGCTTCCAGCGAGGCAGGCGAAAATACGTCTCCGTTCTTCGCCTTGTAGACGATGTAGACACCGTCCTCGCTGCCGAATTGCGCGTGGTAGCGGTTGAACGCGACCAGCGTCGGGTCGTCCTTGTTGAACCAGCCCTCGATGGTCATGTCCATGCGCAGCTTGCCGATGCCGTAGATGCTCGCGGCTAGCAAGGCGAGAAAAACGATGCCGACCAGCAGGCGTCTTTTGCGCAACGCATCCGGGACGTTTTTGAAGTGCGCGGATAATCGGCTTACGATTCGATCTCTAACGGACATGAATGCACTTCCTGTTGGTCATGATGATTGCCCCGCGCAGGCTCGATGCCCCCGCTGATACAGGCTGGTTGAGGGGTCGATTCGGCGATGCGTTGCGGGTCCCGCCCCGGCCATTGATCGCGCCAGACCGGCGATTCATTGGAAGATCCCCGCGATCGCCGCGCTGCCGTCCACGCCGACGACGGAAATATGATCCGCCTCGATATCGATGCAGGCGGCAGGCTTGGCCAGGAATTTGTTCCAGCCTAATGCCGGCGGCTGATCGCCGTTGCTGCGCGTCGCGCGGACGATCACGGTCTCGCAGGCTTCCGGCAGCTTTTTCGGACGATAGCTGCGGCAGGCCTTCTCGTTGGCGAGCGAAATCCGATACGCGAGCATGAAATTCTCCCTCGGCATCCAGAAGCCGTTGCGCTGGACGAGATCGAACAGATAGTCGGCCCACCGGTCCTCCGGGAGTTCGCGGAATTCCTCCGCATCCAGCTTCGACTTGCCGCCGAGCGAAGTGATCAGGTTGCCGAAGGCGTCGAGAATCTCATCCGACAGGCTTCGCATCGACGACGCCGGGCAGCGGCAATCCACCAGTACCAGACGCTCGACCACGATGTTCTGCTTCATCAGCTGATGCGCCATCTCGAATGCGACGACCGCGCCGTTGGAATAGCCCAGCAGGCTCAGCTTGCCGCAGTCCTTCAATGCCGCGAGGGTGGCGATGTTGGCTTCGGCCATCGCGCGTATGGAATCGAGCGGTTCGCGCTTGCCATCCACGCCGACCGACTGGATCCCGAACATCGGGCGCTTGCCGTTCATCGCGCGGCTCAAGGTCCGCAGCGACAGGACGCTGCCGTCGGCGCCCGGGATGGCGAAGACCGGCGTTCCCGTTGCGTTGGTCTGCATCGGCACAAGATCGTCGGCCATCGCGTCGCGGCTCACGAACCAGGTTTCCAGATCGGTTTTCGCCGTGGCCGTGCGCAGAAACTTCGAGGCCGAGACCGCCGCGGAGGCGCCCTTCGAGTTGGCGACCGAGTCGGCGACCGAGCCGACGACGTGGATACGATCAATCCTGGTCCGATAGTTCTCGGCCAGATGAGCACCGAGACGCTCGATGTTCGGGTGATTGAACACGACGCTCGGGGAGAGGTTTTCGCCGAGCAACCCGATGACCCGTTGGATCACCGAGGCCATCGCGACCGAATCCAGGCCGAGGTCGAGGAAGTCCGTACCGACATCGACATCCGCGCGCGGGACACGCAGCGCTTCGGCGGTTTCCTGTGCGAGGAAAAGCACGATCTTGTCCGCGGCATCGAGCGCTTGGGCCTTCTCGCCGTCGGCGAGCGCATCGACGAAACGCCACTGGCGCGCAACCTCGCGCGTGACACCGCCGTCCGGCTCGCTCTTGGCTTTCTGCGGCCTGGCCACGGTGGGGATCTCCACGCGCGCCGGCGTATCGGCGTCGTCGAAATCCAGCCAGTAGCGGTTCTTGGCGAACGGGTACGGCGGAATGTCGGTCAACTGCGGCAGCGCTTGCGCGTTGAGGCGGCGCGTCATCGCCACCTCGCGCCAATGGCGCTCCCAGGGCATATCGATGCCGGTGACCCACAGCATCGCGATGTCCTTCAGCATGCCTTCGCGCAAGTTCTCGAGCAGTTTGTCCTCGCCGATCTGCGACTTGATCATGTTGAAGACGCGTGTGTTGTCGCGCTCCTGCGGGCCGCCGATGAAGATCGGGCCGTTGCCCTCCACCGGCTTGTCCGCGGCCAGATGTTTGGCGGCGCGCGCCAAAGCTTCGCTCAGCTCCTTGTGGCTGGCGGCGACGATGGCGAGCCGATGCTCCATCGGTGCGGTCGCCAGCTGCAGGGTGTAGGCGATGTCCTCCAGCGACGGACGACTGGCGTAGAGGGCCAACGAGTCCTGCAGGGATTCGCGCGTGAGGGCCAACGATTCGAGCAGGGATTCGCGCGTACGTGCCGAGAAGACGAACAACTGGCGGCCGCCCTGCTCCGCGCGCGCGACGCCGTGGCCGGCGCGGTATTCCTCGAACAGCAGGTGCACGTTGACGCCGCTGTCGGAGAAGGAATTGACGCCCGCGCGGATCGGTTCGTCGCCGCGGCGCAGCTCGTCGAACGGCAGGGCGCGGTCGGCGATGTACAGCGGATGCGCCCTGGATTCGATGTCGATGAAGCTGTTGAGCGTCTTCTTGGTGATCGTGGCGGGGAACTGCTTGTGGTACAGCGACAGCGCCACCTTGATCGCGCTGGCCACGCCGCTGGCCGGCTCGACATGGCCGATGTTTCCCTTGATGCTGCCGAGCGCGCAATGCTTCTCGCCCGTGGCCGAGGCATTAAATGCGTTCTTGATTCCTTCGAACTCGAAGGAATCGCCCCACTTGGTGGCGTAGCCGTCGACTTCGATGTAGCGGACCGAGTTCGGAGCGATGCCGTGCTTCTCGTAGCATTCGGCGATCACTTCGGTGATGGCTTCGTGCTTGATTTCGGAGATGAAGCTGGCGCGGCCGCGGTTGTTCTGGTGGGTCGCGACGACCTTGGCGAAGATGCGGCGGTTGTCGCGCTCGGCATCGTCCAGCCGCGTCAGCACCAGCAGGCCGACGCCCTCGCCGCGGGTGAAGCCGTTGGCGGCGTCGTCGAACACGCCGCAGCTGCCGTCGGGCGACAGCAGGCCGTAGCGCGCGATAGCCGCGTAGTCGCCTTCGAAGAGATTGAGCGACACGCCGCCGCAGATGGCCACGTCGCACTCGCCCTGCGCCAGGGATTGACAGGCGCGGTGGATCGCAAGCCCGGAGGAGGCGCAACTGGCGTTGACCACTTCGCTCGGGCCCTTGAAGTCGTAAAGAAACGAGATGCGGTTGGCGAGGTAGTAGATCGGGCTGGACGAGCTGAGCGCCGGAGCGCTTGGGATGCGGTGCAGATTGCGACGCAGGTGATGCTCGTATTCGGCGTACTCATAACCGAGGAAAAGCCCCGTGCGCGTACCGCGCAGCATGTCCGCGCGCAGGCCGGCGCTCTGCAGGCCGTGGTATAGCGCCTGCATCACCAGGCGTTCCTGCGGGTCGCACAAGCGGGCCTCGTCTTCGCTGAGGCCGAAGAAGGCAGGGTCGAACCGGTCGACTTCCTCGATCAGCGCGCCCCAGCGCGGCGCGGCGTCGGCGGCGGCGGCGGCGCCCCAACGATTTCCCGTCAGCGGCGCGATCAACGAGCGCTGTTCGATCAGGTTGTTCCACAGCGCTCCCGGTGTCGTGGCATCCGCGAACGTGCAGGCCATGCCGACCACCGCGATCCCGAGGTGGCCGGTCGGCAGCGCGACCGCCTGCACTTCGGCGGGCTCGGCGCCGCGCTCGTCGGCGGACAGGCCGAAGTAATGCGAAAGCGCGTCGGCGTGGTGCTCCAGCAGATGATCGATCACCGCTTGCTTGGAGGTGAAGCGCTCGCCGTGCAGGTCCAGGCCGTATTCGTCGCGGACGAAGGCCAGGATGCGTCCGAGGCCCTCTGCCCCATCGGTACGCGGTTGCCGCCGCGCCTGCGCACGGGGGCGCGGAGCAGCGCCCGCTCCGGCCGGTTTCACCGGTGCCGTGGCCGCGGTAGCAGGCTGTGCGGCGGCGATCGGCGGCGCCTTCGGCACCGGCGCCGCCGGGGACTCGTTCATCAGACCGCCGATGGCGCCCGCCAGCTCGCTGATCGACTTGACCGCCGTCAGCTGCGCCGGCGTGATCGATACCTTGAGCTGTTTGCTCAGGTTCGTCATCAGCTCGATCGCTATGATCGAGTCCATGCCGAACGAGTCGAAGTCAGCGTCGACGTCCAGCCGATCGGCCGGGATTTTCAGCGTGGATGCGACCGATCTGGCGATCGTATCCAACAATGCCGGTTCAGCGACTGCGCTCATTTCAAGTCCCCTGTTTCTTCTGCCAACGCGAAGTCGGCGGCGAGCAGCGCTCTCAGGCGCTCCATTTCGTTGCGGGGCGACGCGTTGCCGGACTGCGCAGGCGCGAAAGCCGCGATTTCGGGCAACGGTGCGGTGTCCTGCACCGGTTCCTCATCGGGTTCGCGGAAGAACCCGCTGCGCTTCAGCATCGACATGCTCGCCTTCACGCCGGCGATCACCGCCTCGATGTCCTCATCGGTGTGAGCGGTAGTCAGGAAGCAGTTGCCTTGGATGTTGGTCTCCACGCCTTCCATGCGCAGCAGGATGAAGAACAGCGCTTCGGTCGCGCCCCAATAGCTGTCGACGAAGCGGAAGCGGAACAACGAACCGAAGGTGTCGATGACCACCGGCAGGCGCTCTTCGCGGAAGAATGCATTGAGCGCGTCGGCGAGATCAGTCGTTTTCCGGTTGAGCCCCTGCTGGAAGCAGGCACATGTACCGTCGGGCGCGGTTTCGGCGCTGCGTTTCTTGATCTCGCTTAGTACCGCGAGCGCGGCGGCTATCTTCAGCGGGTTCTGCGAGTGCGTGCCCGCCATGCCGGTGCGCTTGGAACTGGGCATGCTGTCGTCGTCGAACCGCCAGGTGCCGCCGTCGACCAGATCCATGTATTTCGCCGCGCCGGCGATGACCCCGGTCGGCAGCCCGCCGCCGGGGATCTTACCGTAGGTCGCCATGTCCGCTTGGATGCCGAACAGCCCCTGCGCGCCGCGATGGCAGACCCGGAAACCGGTGATCATCTCGTCGAAGATCAGCGGGATGCCCTTCTCGATGGTCAGTTGGCGAAGCGCCTTGAGGAATTCGACCGGCTTCTTGTAGGGATGACGCGACTGCACCGGCTCGACCAGCACCGTGGCGATCTCGCCGGCGCGCTGCTCGATGGCGTCGAGCGACGCCATGTCGCCGTAATCCAGCACGATGATCTGGTCGGCGAACTCCTGCTCGATGCCCGGCGCCATCGGGAAGCTGTTGCCGGCGAGATCCTTGGTAGCCGCCACCGCATCCGACAGGCCGTGATAGCTGCCGTCGAAAATAACGATCTTCTTCCGGCCCGTCGCCGCGCGCGCGATGCGCACCGCGAACATCACCGCCTCGGTTCCCGATTGCGTGAACAGCGCGCGTTCGTGGCCGGTGATCTCGCAGAACAACTTGCAGGCCCGAAAGATCATGTCGGAATAGCCGACCAGCGGGATGCCCTGGTCCAGGCTGTGCTTGATCGCGTCGATCAAGAAGGGGGCACGGTGTCCGAACAGATTCACGCCCATGTCGCCGGAGATGTCGATGTATCGATTGCCGTCGGCGTCGTGGACGTAGGCGCCATCGGCCTTCGTGTAGGTGATCTGGAAGTGGAGCTTCTTCAGATCCTTGATCAAGTGGAAAGCGCGACGCTGGTCGACGAAGTGGACCTGGTGTTCGAGAACATTGGCCTTGGACTTCGGCACGAAGCGGTCGTACCTCTCGACCAGAGCGGCGATCCAGGCGCGGTGCTCGTCGGTGAGGTCGCGCTGGTCGAGCGCTTTCAGGGGCCGTGCCGCGCCCCTGCCATCGTGTGCCGGCGCGATGCCGTCCGCACCGCGGACGATCGCCAACACCTGCAACTGCGACTGTTTGTCCAGCGACTGGAACAGGCGCATGGCGTCCTGCTTGTCGATCTGCTTCGACAGGATTTTCTTCGATACGTCTTCAACGGGCGTCTGCATGGCGTGATCCATCTCGCGGTCGCTAGAATTGATATTGATATCGCAGGACGAACTGCTTCTGGTCGCGATACGGCCAGGTCCCACTACGTTTGTCGCGTTCGTCAGCGACGAACAATTCGAAATAAACAGTGGAGTTGTCGTCGATCAGGTAGGAACTTAGGAACCTGTACTGGACGCTGGTGTACGGCTTGGCATAAATGGTGAGAAAACTCAGGGTCAACTCGTCGCTGAAGAAGCGGTTGCTTACCGAGCCCACCCACTGGTAATCGTCCCGCTCGCGTCCCACGATGTCGCGGCGCCAGTCGAGCAGGCGGCTCCAGACGACTTCGGTGCTGTAGGTAAGCGCGCGGCCGCCCGGCGAATAATCGAAGCCGAAGCTCGAGTCGAACTGATCGCTCTCGACGATCGACAGATCGCTGCCGCCGGCCGGGCGCGCGAAATACGCGCGCGGACTTTTCAGCGCGACTTCGGCCCGGAACAGGAAATTGTCCTTGGCGATGTTCGCGGCGAAGCCGTACATCTGGAATCGCTGCTGGCGCACCTGGTAATCGTTGTCGATCAGCGAGGCCAGCATCAGGCTCAGGTCGCTTTTGCCGAACGTGCGCTTCCAGCGCATGCCGTACTCGTATTTGTCCGTGTCGCGCCAACTGTCGTCGGGCTTGTGCTTCTCGAAGGCGCCTGGGATGTCGTACTCGGAGCCGCGGTCCGGGTACTTGTTGTAGGCCGGCTTCGGCACGAAGAACGCGGTCCACTGCCCCGTTTCGCCGAAGTGGTCCGTCGTCAGCATCGGCTGTCCGATCCGCGATTCCTCCAGCGGGATGAAGAAAAACTCGGAGCTGTTGCGCGGACTGACTTCGTCCGTGATCGCACCGCCCTCGGAAACGCCCCACGGCAGGATCTGGTAGCCGACCCGGAAACTGGTATTGCCGAAGCTGCTTTGCAGATAGGCTTCGCGCGTGACCTGTTCGCGAAAAAGGTTCTCGCCCTTTGCCTTGGCGCGGTGATCGTTGCTCCAGTACAGGTTGAGCTTCGTATCCAGGCGCAGATACAGATTGCTGGTCAAGGGCTTGGAATATTCCAGCCGGACGGACGAGCGGTTGTTCACCAGCCGCTCCGGCGAGGCGAACTTGTACGAGACCTCGTGCTTCAGGCTGACGCGCAGCGGATCCAGCCAGGCCGCGAGCGTGCTGCCGCCTTGAGCAGTGCCCTCGCCGTCCCCGCTCGCCGATACCGGTTCGCCGGACTTGTGACCAATAAGATCCGGACCATCGGCTGAAGGCTCGCCATCGGCGCGTGGTGCCTGCGCGCCCTGGATCTTGTCCTTATCGTCGTCCATGTTCGGATCGATATCGATTTTGAGATCGTCGAGGCCGACGGTCGTGTCGCTGCCTTGCTTCGGCGGCACCCCGTCGGAGACCTCGGCGCCGCGCGCGTCCAGTGCTTCCGCCTGCGTCTCGGCGGGCGGATCGATAACGACGCCTTCGAGGAAATCGCTGCCCGGATCGGGCGCAGGCTCGGTCTTCTGCGTCTGCGCGCAGGCACCGAAGGCCGCCACCAGGGCCAGCAGGGAAATCGCCGCCGACTTCATCGATCGCGCCTGTAGCGGGCGTGAGCGACAGCCCGGTTCGCCGGCACGCGTGACTGCGTGTGCAATGCGTTCATGTGCGTTCGATTCACGAGGCGATCACCGCCTCGCTGCCATACGCGCTCGATGCGTCGCGATCCTGGTAATAACGGACCTCCTCCGACACCCACAGGTCGTCGAGCGCGCGTTGGGAGATCACCTTGATCAGCGCCAGCTGATCCAGGTCCGAGGCGACGAACGCTTCCAGCTCCCGCATGGCTTCGTCCGGCTCGATCGAGCCGATCCCCAGGCTTTCCATGCGCTTGCGATAGAACGCGTCGGTGACGACACCGACGCTGCCCCAATAGGCCCAGTTGACGATCTTGACCGGGTACGGCTGACGTGCGCGCATGGCCTGCGCGAAGCTGTCCTTGAAGGTGCAGCCGGCGCAGTAGTTCGACTGCCCGGCGTCGCGGTGGAACGACGCCACCGACGAGAAGAACAGCACGAAATCGAGATCCTGGCCGGCGAAGGCGCGCTCGATGTTCACGCTGACATCGACCTTGGCCGCGAGGCTCTGGCGGAAAACAGCCTCGTCCATCGCGCGCACGGTCTGATCCCGCAGGACCAGCGCGGAATGGACCACGCCATCGATCCGCGGGAACCGTTCGCGGATGGCGGCGACCGCGGTCGCCAGCGCCTTCGCGTCGGTGGCGTCCGCGGAGACATAATGCGGCCGCCGGCCCAGGCCCTCGATCGCATCCAGCTTCGCTTCGATGTCGGCATCCCGCGGCCGGCGGCCGACCCAGATCACCTGCGCGTCATAGTGCGCGACCATGTGCCGCGTCCACACTTCGCCCAGTCCGCCGGCGCCGCCTATCACGACATAAACGCCGTTCTGGCGGTAGGCCGAGCGCGAGGACGGCATGCGGCCGACATCGGCGAATTCCTGGCGGAACCATTCGTCGAAGCGGAACGCCAGTCCCCTGCCCTGCTCGTCCCAGGGCAAGGCCAGGATTTCGCGCGGGTCGAGGTCGCCGGTCGATTCGATGTCGAGCAGCCGCAAGCGCCACAGCGGCAGTTCCTTGGCGACGCTGCCGACCATTCCGTGCACGCCGGCATGATGCGGCGACACGCGTTCGCCGTCGAAGACCTGCAGAGCGCGGCGGGTGACGACCGTGAACTTGAGTTCGCGCTCGAACCGGTCGAGCCGACTCAGGGCTTTGAGGATGCGGAACAACGAGAGCACGCCCGCCTCCTGGCTGGGGACGATCGCGTCGTCGTCGCCGACGTCCGCCTCGGGGGCGAACCACAGCAGATGGTCGAACTCGCGCTCGGACAGCAGGCGCTCGATCCGTTCGACCGAATCGCCGGCGACGATCGGCTGATGCTGCAGTTCGATCGCGGCCGCACGCAGCCAGGCGAACAGCGCCTCGTCTCCGCCGAGCAGCAGGCAGCGTTCGCCCGGCGCCGGCGTCACCGTGTCGCGTCCGAAGCGGACCGGATTCCAGATCGGGACCAGCGCATGCAGAGCAGGTCTGGACGCCGGGGTCGCGGCCGGTCTCGCGAGCGCCAGCACCGTCCCGACGGCGCGCGTCGAGGCAACGCTGGGCGCGGACGCGACCGTGCGCGAGACCAGACCGCGGATGCTCACGCGCGAACGGCCCTGGTCGTCGATCAGATCGATATCCAGCGACGGCATGCCGGCGACGGACGCGCCCGGAGCGCGGCGGACCCAGACCCACATTTCATCGGTGGTGACGCCGTGGACGATCATCTCGTCGAAGGCGAACGGCATCACCGCGGCGCCGCTTTCGCTGTCCAAGCCGGCGAGCAGGCCAATCGTGCACTGCATCGCCGAATCCATCATCGCGGGGTGCAGGCCGAAGCGCGGGCCGGACGCTTCCGGCAACCGCAGGCGCGCGATCACCTCGTCGCCGTCGCTGCGCAGCTCGGCGATGCCCTGCATCGTCGGCCCATAGCGCAAACCCAGCGCCTGGAAACGCGCGTACAGCGCATCGCGATCGCGGTTCTCGCCCTCGATGGTCTGGCCGACCGCGGCGATATCCAACGGCTCCGCGTCGATGGCCTGCGCACCGCAGCGGACCGTTCCGCGGGCGTGGGGCGTTTCGCCCCCGGCTTCGGAGAAGATTTCATACTCGAGCCAGCGTCCGCCGCTCTCGTCTTCGCTGTTGTCGTGGAGCGCCACCGTCAGCGCGAACGCATCGTCGACCACTACCGGCTGAATCCAGGCGTGATCCTTGAATTCAAGCGTCCGCGTCTGCTCGCCCGGCAGCGCCAGCATCGCCGCGGCGCGCACCATTTCGACATAGGCCACGCCAGGCAGCACGCGGCGTTCGAGCACCACATGGTCGCGCAGGAAGAATTCCTCACCGTCGAACTTGGACGTGAAGATCAGACCCGATATGTCGGACACATTGGCGTGCAGCAAGGGATGCAAGATCGACGGCGCCGCCGCCGCGATTGCTTCCGGCCGGGCGTGTTCGGGCCGCTGCGGTATCGCAAAGCGTCTTTTCTCGAAGGGATATGTGGGCAGCGCAACGCGCCGTGCTCCCGATCCCGCATACAAGGCATCGAACGACAGCTTCGCTCCGCGGCAGTACAGATCCGCCATCGCGAGCAGTTTGCTGCGCGTTTCTTCAGTCGGCAAACCGCCGAGAACCTGCTGCACCAGAAACTGCGCGAACTCGTCCAGGCCAGGCGTCGCGTTGCCGGATTGCTCGACGTCGAGGCCGACAAAGCAATCCGGCGCGCGCCGATGCCGGTTCAAGCGCCCGAGCTTGGCGAGCAGATCGCTGGCATCGCTCGCCACCAGCACGCAGCGATTCGCAAAGGCACTGCGGCCCGTGGCGAGCGTAAAGGCGATGTCGTCGAGATGTTCGCCCGTGCCGGCTTCGAGCCAGGCGGCCAGGTCGGCGACCTTGCGCCAAAGCGCGGCCTCGGTCTTCGCCGACAACACCACGATGCGCGGCATCTCCGCCGCGCGTGGCGGCGCCGGACGCGGCGGCGGCTCTTCCAGCACCATGAAAACATTGGTGCCGCCGATGCCGAGACAGTTGATCGCCGCGCGGCGCGGCGTGTCGGCCTGCGGCCATTGAATTGAATCGGTGTTGACGTGGAACGGGCTGTTCTCGAAATCTATCTTGGGATTAGGCTTGGCGAAATTGATGCACGGCGGAATGTGCTGGAATTTCAGCGACATCGCGACCTTTATCAGGCTCGCCATGCCGGCGGCGATATCCAGATGGCCGATGTTGTTCTTGACCGATCCGATAGCGCAGAACTGGCGACGCTCGGTCTCGCTGCGAAACAAGCGGCTCAGCGCCAGGATCTCGATCGGATCGCCCATCGCCGTACCGGTGCCGTGCGCCTCGATATAGCCCAGGCTGTCGGCGGATACGCCGGCGTTGTCCAGCGCGCTACGCATGCAGTCGAGCTGGCCTTCGACCTTGGTGGCCAGGAAGCTCATCTTCTGGCCACCGTCGTTGTTGATCGCCGATCCCTTGATCACGGCGTGAATGCAATCGCCGTCGGCCAGCGCCTGTTCCAGGGGCTTGAGCAAGACCATGCCGACGCCGCTGCCGAATACGACGCCTCGCGCGTCCGCATCGAAGGCGCGGACCTGCCCGTCGGCGGAAAGGATGTTGCCGCTCTCGTACAGATAACCGGCCACATGCGGCGTGCGCACGCTGACCGCACCCGCCAGGGCCATGTCGCACTCGCCCGAGCGGATGCTCTGGCATGCCATATGCACCGCGACCAACGAGGTCGAGCATGCGGTCTGCACCGCGACGCTCGGGCCGCGCAGATTCAGTTTGTAGGACAAGCGCGTCGGAACGAAATCCTTGTCGTTGCCGACATGCCAATGGCCCCCGGTCTTGCCGACGACATCGGCGTAGTGCCCGGTGCACGACAGCAGTTGGCTGGAGACGATGCCGCCGGACCCGGCGAACACGCCGACCCGGCCGGGTTGGGTGCCGGGTGGATAGCCGGCATCCTCCATGGCCGACCACGCGCATTCGAGCAACAGCCGATGCTGTGGATCCATGACTTCCGCATCGCGCGGCGGAATCCAGAAAAACTCCGCGTCGAAGCAGTCGTGGTCGGCGAGCAGCGGCGCTACTTTCACATAATTCGCATCGGCCAGCGCTTCGGCCGACACCCCATTGGCCAGCAGTTCTTCGGCGGAAAGCGCGGCGATACCCGAGCGACCGGCGCACAGATTGGCCCAGAACTCATGCGTCGAGGCCGAGCCCGGGAATCTCCCGGACATTCCGATGATCGCAATGTCGCTGTGTTTCCTTTCCATACCGAATCCTGCTGCAATGGATGTCTTCGAGTCCGCCACGCAACGTGGCCGGCCCGGGAATCGCTCGTCTTAAAGGGAAACTGCTTGATCAGCGCTCGTAGGCGGCGCAAAGATCGCCGACCGTGCGCAGGCCGGTTATCGGCACATCGCCGCTCGCGAACGGGTCGTAGGAGAACTCGATTTCCAATATCGCGAGAATGCGGGCGATATGCAGCGAGCGGAATCCGAGATTGTCGATGAGCGCGCTGGAATCGCTGATCGTGCCGAGTTGTACGCCCTCCTCCTCGGCGACGCGACGGAGGGTGTCGTAGATGATCTGCTGGTGTGCGCTCATGACGTTCCTGGAATCGGGTTGAACAAAAGAAACAGCGACGGGGTTGGGCGTTAGCATGAGAAACCGCCATCGACCGCCAGGGTCTGACCGGTGATGGCGCGCGTCGACAGCAGGAAACGGGCGCTGTCGACGATGTCGTGGGTAGTGCACATGGCGCGCATCGGCGTCCGGCGAATGATGCGGGCACGCTGAGCGTCGGTCAGGTGGCCGACCATCTCGCTTTCAAAAAAACCGGGCGCGATCGCATTGACGGTGACCCCCTGCGGTCCGACTTCGCTCGCGAGGCTGCGTGTGAGCCCAAGCAGCGCTGCCTTGGTGGCGCTGTAGACCGCCAGACCCTTATGACCGCGCAGGGCGTTGACCGAGGAGATATTGATGATGCTTCCGTGCCGCGCCGCGATCATGGCCTTGAGGCAGGTACGCGTCAGCACGATCACCGACTCCAGATTCAAGGTCAGTGCCAGATGAATGTCGCGCTCCGACGTCATCGTCAGCAAGCCCTCGATGCCGACGCCGGCGTTGTTGATCAAGGCATCGATGCGCTTGTAGCGGCGCAAAACGTTCATGCCGAAGGCCCTGACTCCGTCGAGGTCGGTCCCCTCGATCGCTTCCCAATGGAAGCGCGCGCCGTCGGGATCGGCGCTGCGCAGCTCATCGATGAAGCTGTTGCTGGAACGGCTGAACGTGGCGACGATGTCGCCCGCGTCGAGCCGGTCTTGCACCAATGCCTGCCCCAGTCCGCGGCTGCCGCCGCTGATGATGACCACTCGGTTTTCAGTCGACAATTTCTTGCTCCCTTTCGGCATTAACGACATCGTCCTGCGCTTTGCGCGCGGGGCGGCGAATCTTCTTGAAGCGCGCGCCAAACATGGGTTCTTCGCTGACCCCTACCCCGACCGGCACCTTGAACGGCGGCAGATGCTCCCGGCAATGCGCGCGCACGCGCCGCTCGACCTGCGCCGCCGGCTCGGGCACGATCAGTTGTACCGTCGCGAAAACCAGTTGCCCGGTCAGTGCGCTCGTCTTGCCGCTGACGACGACATCGCTGATGTTCTCCACTTGCAGGATCAGGTTCTCGATCTCGCTCGGGTACACCTTCTCGCCGCCGACGTTGATGATCTCCGACTCGCGCCCGAGTATGCGCAGGTAGCCATCGCGCTCCTCGACCTTGTCGCCGGTGTTGAGCCACCCATCCTGATCGAAAGGAGATGGCGCATTGAGATAGCCGATCATCGCCGCGTCGGTCCTGATCCACAGGATGCCGTCGACGATGCGGGTCTCATGGTGCTGCCCGCCGACCCTCATCCAGGTCGAGCTCGCGTCTTCCGATCGCGTCGGCAGTATCCCGACTTCGGTGAGTCCATAAGTCTGTTTGCAGCGCACGCCGGGCAAGGCTTGGTTCAATGCCTTGAGCGTCGCCAGCGACATCGGCTCGGTGCCGTAGGTGATCAACTCCAGCGACGACAGATCGTAGGTGTGGTGCTGATCCGAAATCAGGAGCATGTTGAGAAAGGTCGGCGTGGTCGGCAGCAGCTGAACGCGTTGCGACTCGATCGCATGACATACCGCGGCGACCGAGCGATCCGCGACAAAAACCGCGGTGCCGCCGTTGAACAGCACATGCAGCAGCGTGTTGACGCCGCCGATGTGGTCGAACATCAGGAAGATCAGGGTGCGATAGGCCGCCCCGGGCTTCTGCAAGACATGCGCGATCAGTCTCGAGAAACGATGCACCGAGGCCTTGTTCTTGCCGGTGGACCCGGAAGTGAACAGGATCAGCCCGGCTTGCTTCGGCTCGCCGCGCAGGCGATCGAGCAGCGGGTGACGCCGACCATGGTCGCAGTGCGTGTACCGACTGCCGCCGTCGTTCGAAAACTCGAAAACGCCATCGACGCATGCGGTCGCGAGCGCGTCTCCCACTTCGAAGTCGCTGGCGGACAGGAAAGGCACCACGACGTTCGCGTTTTCCACCAGCGCGAACAGCAGCCCGATCATGTCGCCGGAGACCTTCCCGCGCAGCGAAATACATGCGCCCGGAGCGATGTCCATCGCCTGGAGTTGCTTGCGCCAGTAACAAATCCTGGCATGCAACTGAGCATAGTCGAGCGTCGCGCCGTCGCAGACAATCGCTGTGCGCTCGGCGTGATCGGCCCAACCTTCGATTAGTTTCGTCAGATTCTGCATTCAACCCTCCGTGTTCGAAGACCCGCAACGCGGGTGGATCAGCCGATTGTCCGGCCCGGCAATGTCAAGTCGACGACAGGATCGATGCCTGCGCGCCGCGGTTGCGGGCGTGGCGAGGCGCATCGCGTCCCGACTTGGGTGGCAAAGATGCATGCTCATCAGCCCGCGCCCGCCTCGAAGATCGCGTCGAGCGCGTCCTCGAATTCGAGGCTCGCCATGCGTTGCTCCGTGTAGTCGGACGCCGGGGTGCGATCTGGGGCGTAGAGCGATTCGAGCATCGAGGCGAACTCCTCGTCGTGCACGCGTTCGGCGTCCGGCGTCGCCGGGTAACCGATCGTCAGGCCCTTGATCTTGATGAGCACGCGGCCGTCGGCATCGATCACGTCGATGTCGATCACGGCACGGCCGTCGTGGCGGCCGCCGCCGCGCGCCGACCGAACCCAGATCACGCCTTCACGGGCACCGACGGATTCGAACGCGATGCGTTCCAGTGCGAGCAAGGTCGTTGCCGACGGTGGAACGCCGCCGCTGGCCAGATGGTCGAGGCCGGCCAGGTGCGAGAGCGAGAGCAACGCGAAGGTGTCCAGCGCATCCACCGCATCGACTGCGCCATCAGGCTTCGGCGGCAAGCGAAATTCGAGCAAGTGCTGTCGCTCGCCGCGAAGGCAGGCGACAACGCCGTCCGGCAGGCGGTCGCGGGCCATGCCTGCATCGACCATGGCGCCATAGAAGTTCGCGGCGTCGTGGACTTCGCCACGGAACAAGGTGCGTAGTTGCGACAAATCGATGCGGTCCGGACCCTTGCTCGCGTCAAAGTTGCCTCGCCCCTCGCACAGCATCGACTCGCCGTCCGCGCCCGAGGTCCTCACTTCGAAGTCGAATTCGCTGTCGCCGGTCGCGTACAGATCCGCGCAGACGGTGCCGCCCTGTGTTGCGGGCTCAAAGCCCGCCCAGGCCAGAGAACGCAGTTCGATGCGCGTCTTGTGTCCACGCTCGCCGAGGGATTCCCGTACCGCCAGCCGTACCATTTCGACCGGCAGCAGGCCCGGCAGTCCGGCTTCGGGCCGCAGCGCCGTCCCGCGCAGCGATTTGTCGAGCGCCGCACTGTCGGACGCGAACGACTGCCGCCCGAACACCGAGACATTGCGATGCAGCAGCGGATGCATGACCGCCTGGCTGCCCGCCTTCTGCTTCTCGGGGGCGATGCTGAACCAATAGCGTTCACGCGCGAAGGCGTAGGTCGGCAGGGCGCAGCGGCGCATGGAGTAACCGCTGTACAGCGCCTTCCAGTCTGGCTCCTGCCCCTGGAGCCAGACGTCGAGCAGCGTCGTCAGATCGCCCTCGCGCAGCCATCGCTCAAGGGTCGCGGCGTCGGTGGTGGGAATGTCCGCCTTGCGGCGCACGCTGGACTGGCGCACGCCGGCTGTCGCGGCGTCGCCGTCGACGTAGGCCTGCAGCCGTTCGATCAGCTCCTGCGCGCTCGCCACGATCAGGGCCATGCGCTCGGGCATCACGTCACGGCCGACCTGCAGCGTATACGCCACATCGGCGACGTCTTCTTCCGGATGCTCGCGCAGATGCGCCAGCAGGCGTGCGGCGTTGGCGCGCAGGCGGTCGGCGTTCTTGGCCGAGAGCACGATGGAATACGGGCCGTTCGGGCGAGCGCGCGGCGTAGTGTCGTCCGCAAGGTATTCCTCCAGCACGACGTGCACATTGGCGCCGCCGAAACCAAACGAGCTGATGCCCGCGCGACGCGGATACGCGTGGCCTTGTGCGTCGACTGCCGGCTCCCAATCCTTGGTCTTCTCCACTGGATAAAAAGGCGTGTTGTCGAGATTGATGTAGGGATTCAGTTTCTCGAAGTGCAGCAGCGCGGGAATCTGCTTGTGTTTGATGGACAGCAATACCTTCAGAATGCCGGCGATGCCGGCCGCGGTTTCCAGATGGCCGATGTTGGTCTTGGCGGAGGTGAGCCCGATGTGCGGCTTTACCGCCGGCGGCAATTGATGCTTGCGGTACAGCTCCGAGAACGCCTTCTTCATGGCCTGTATCTCGATCGGATCGCCCAGGCTGGTGCCGGTGCCGTGGCATTCGAGATAACCGACGCTGCGCGGATCGATCTCGGCCTTTTCGTAAGCTTCGACCAGCAGATCGGCCTGCGCGTTCGGGTTCGGCGCGGTCAGCATCGTCACCTTGCCGCCGTGGTTCTCGGCGGTGGATTTGACGACGGCGTAGATGTGATCGCCGTCGGCGATGGCGTTTTCCAGCGGCTTGATCAGGATCGCGCCGGAACCTTCGCCGCGGACGTAGCCGTTCGCGCGCGAGTCGAAGGTCTTGCACTTACCGTCGTCGGCCAGCATGCCCGCCGCGCCGAAGGAGATGTGGCCCGCGGGGGTGAGCATGACCTGCACGCCGCCGACGATCGCCATGTCGCAGCTGCCGGTGTGGATCGATTCGATCGCGCGGTGCAGGGCCACCAGCGAACTCGAACACGCCGTGTCCAGCGGCGCGCTGGGCCCGTGAAGATTGAGCAGGAAGGACACGCGGTTGACCAAGATCGCGTGCGAGGTGCCCGAGGCCGAATAGCCGTCGAGTTCCGCCTGGTTCGTCGCCATCAGATCGATGTAGTCGCGGGTAGCCGCGCCGACGAACAGACCGGTCTTGGTGCCGGCCAGATCGGAGACGCGATGGCCGGAATCCTCGATCGCGCCCCAGACGCTCTCCAGGAAAATTCTCTGCTGCGGGTCCATCATTTCCGCTTCGCGTGGCGAGATGCCCCAGAACAGCGGGTCGAACTTGTCGACCTCGCGCATGAAGCCGCCCCACTTCGACCGCGTTTTATTCTTCTCGGCCATCGGATCGCCGTAATACGCTTCCCAGTCCCAGCGGTCCGGCGGAATGAGCGTGACCATGTTGTTCTCGGCCTTGCTCAGCTTGTCCCAGTATTCGTCCAGCGTGTCCGCCTGCGGCATCACCCCGCTCATGCCGACGATGGCGATCGGCCGCTCAATGAAACGGCGCCCCGGCGAGAAGCGGCCCGTGCCTGCGGGCGCCGGCGCGTCCGCCACCGCGAGTGTGTTCTTGGATGCGAATACCGGCTGATCGTGGACCACCTGGGCCGTGCCGGTCGATCCGGCGCTGACGGCCGGCGACGGCGTGCCCGCCTGCGCATGCACGCGCAGCATGTTCTCGCGGTAATCCTGCGCGAGATGCTTGGCGATTTCGCGGATGTTCGGATATTCGAAGAACAGGACCGGCGTGATGTCCAGGCCGTACTTGTCGTTGACCATATTGCTGAACGAGGTGAGCCCGATCGAATCGAAGCCCAGGTCCAGCAGGATCGTGTCGAGATCGACATCGTCGGCGTCGATCTTGAGAAAATCCATGACGATCCGCGACAGCCCGTCCTGGACCTGGATCGCCAGATCGCCGCCCTCGCCTGCCACCGCTGCCGGCGCGGTCGCGGACACCGCTACGGCGGCCTTGGGCGCGTCGGCCGCGCCGATGCCCCACGCGCGCTCGACCTTGTCCTTCACGCCCTGCAGCACCGCGAGATGCGGCAGATCGCTGTGCAGGCCCCGCATCAAAGCCTCGATACCGACCTCGCGCCGCAGCGGCCGGATACCGAGATTGCGCTCGAAGAACAGCGCGGTCTGCTCGTCCAGCCGCATGCCGCCCTCGGCCCAGATCGACCAGTTGAGGCTGAGCGCCTTGCCGTGCCGCTGTCCGGCGCGCGCGCGCGCATTGCGCTGCGCGGCGAACGCATCCATGAAATGGTTCGCGAACGAGTAATCGCTCTGGCCGGCATTGCCCGCCAGCGCCGCCAGCGACGAAAACATCACGAAGAAATCCAGCGGATCGTCGCGCGTCGCATCGTCCAGCAGCACCGAGCCGCGGATCTTGGGCGCGAACACGGCCGCCATTTCCTCGCGGGTCTTGTTGCGCAGATACGCATCGCGCAGCACGCCGGCACTGTGGATGATGCCGTGCAGCCCGCCGTAGCGGTCCTTGCACACGCGGACGAGTCTTTCGACATCCTCGCGCCTGGACACGTCGGCCGGCACGTACACCACTTCGCCGCCAGCGGCGCGCATGGATTCGAGCGCCGCTTCGGTTTCCGGCTTGAGCGCACCGCGACCGCTCAGCACCATCCGCGCCTGGAACTGTTTCGCCAGATGTTCGGCGAAGATCAGGCCCAGACCGCCCGCGCCGCCGGTGATGAGGTAGACGCCGCGGTGCCGGATCGGGGCCGCTTCCTGCGCCGGAGCGCTGGGTTCGGGGCAGTCGTGGATGCGGCGCAGATAGCGTATGCCTTCGCGATAGCGCACCGCGAGGGCCTTGGTGTCGTCGCGGAATTCCGCTGCGATCGCGGCCACCGACACCCGGTCGAAACCGGGTTCGACGCCCGAATCCGCGCCGACGATTTCGACGACCTTGCATGCGAGTTTCGGACTCTCCGCGCGCAGGATCGTCGCGAAGCCCTGGATCGCCTCGTTGTGCGGTTGCGCCACGGGCGGCGCGCTGAAGTACAGATACTGCAGGCGGACATCGGCCTCGCATTTCTGCGCGATGACCGCCTGGGTCAAGTAAAGGAACGCGTACACGCCGCGATCGAGCGCCTGCATCGTGGCGTCTTCGGCCGACAAGCCGTCGGCGCCCGTGCCGGGCAGCGCCGACCACGCGAAGCATACGTGCAGCGTGGCATCGGACTGTTCGCGCAGCGCCGAAAGCAGTGTGTCGAAATCCTCGCGCTTGCCGGCATCGATGCGATAGCGATGGGCGTCGACGCGGGCGAAACCGTCGCCGGGCAACACCGCGATCAGCGTGTCGGGATCGCCTCCGGACGCTGCCAGCGCGGCTCGGTAAGCGTCGTGGCTGGCCTCATCGGGCGCGAACAGCACGATGGCCTGTCGCGAGGGCTCGGCCGCAAGGAAAGAGAGCGGCGATGGCTGCCAATCGGTCCCGAAGTACAGGGTCGAGAACGCAGCGTCGGCGTCGCCCGGCGGCGGCGCCTTGGACGCGGCGCCGGGCTTCTCGTGCACGTCGAGCAGCGGCACGCCGACCGAATCGCGCACCCTGACCAGCACCTTGCCCTGCTCGTCGACGATGAGCACATTCATCTTCGACAGGTTGGACGATTTCTTCTCGTCCTTCGCCTCGGTCACGTAGCTGTAGCAGACCTGCGTGAGCGGATGCAGGATCTCCACTTCGCCCAGCGAATACGGCACGAACATCTCGCCGCCCGCGTCCGCCAGCCGCGCGGCCATCGCCGCCTGGAACGAGGAATCGACCAGCGAGGGATGCAGCACGAACTCGTCGAAGCGCGTGCCATCCAGCGCCGGCATCTTCAGCGCGCCCAGCACTTCGAAGGCGGCCTGCGGATTGCGGCGGACTTCGGTCAGCGCCTGGAAGCTGGGTCCCAGGCCCAGACCGAGCGTCTTGAACAGTGGATAGGCGCGTTCGGCGTCCATGACCTTGTCGCAGCGTCCGCGGATCGCGGACAGATCGACGTATTCGTCCTGCGCCGCGTCGTCCTGGGCCGTGGCGTAAAAGAGCTTTCCCTGGCAATAGAGTTGTTTTTTTCCATCTTCGCGTTCGCTGAAGACCTCGAACACCACCGAGTCGCCGGCGGGTTTCAGTTCGATCAGCACCTCGTTGGGAACTGCGTTGCGCACCGTCAGCGGGCTGACCCAGAGGATGTTCCTGATCCTGCGGACCTTGCGCCCCGCGGCGATCTCGCCGGCCTTGCGCGCCAGATCGAGATAGGCCACGCCCGGAAGCGTCGGGATGTCGGATACCAGATGGTCGTAGATGAAGAATTCGCGGTCGGTGAATACCTTGCGGAACACCTGGCGCTCGAACGTGGATTCGTTGCTGTCGATCAGCGGATGCAGGCCGGCGGCCTGCCCGGCCTTCATCGGGCCGATCGCGCTGCCTTCGACGGGTTCGAGCCAATGACGCTTGTCGGCGAACGGATACGTCGGCAGCGAAATGCGCCTGCCCTGCCCGCCGGCCTGCATGCCCTGCCATTCGGACACCAGGCCGTCGATCCACAACTGCGCCAGCTTCATCGGATCGCGCGATTTCGCGAGCAGATCGACGAAGGCTTCCTTTTCCCTGCGGTTGAGGATCTTGGTGATGCCTTCGGCATTCTTCACGTGGCCGATCAGAATGTGCTCGTCGCGCGTGCCCGCCAGGAAGCACTGCAGCCTGTCGATCAGCCGCTCGTGGTTGTCCGCAAGGATGGCGACCCGGTGATCGAAGGATTTGCGGCCAAGCTGCAGGGTGAAGGCGATCTCGTCGAGGCTGGGCGCGGATGCGTCGTCGCGGTGTTTTCCGAGGAAGGATTCCAGCCGCATCGCGACCTGGCGCAATTGCTCTTCATTGCGCGCGGACAGCGGAAAAATCCGCAGTCCGCGTTCCACCGGCGCGCCGTCGCCGGACGGTGCGGTGTCGTCGACCGCTTCGAGAATCACATGCGCGTTGGAACCGCCCGCGCCAAAGGAGCTGATGCCCGCGCGCAGCGGCTGCAGTACGCCGTCCACCTCTTTCGGATGCCACGGTGTCAGCGCCTGCTGGACCACGAACGGCGACTGCGCGAAATCGATGAATTCGTTGAGCTGCGCCGAATGCAGCGACGGCACCAGGGTGCGGTGACGCATCTGCAGGATGGTCTTGCACACGCCCGCGATGCCCGCGGCCGCTTCCAGATGGCCGATATTGGTCTTGATCGAGCCGATCGCGCAGCTGCTCAGCGCGACCTGGTCTTTTTCGAACGCCTGGTTGAGGCCGGCGATCTCGATGGGATCGCCCAGTTCGGTGCCGGTGCCGTGGGCTTCGATGTAGCCGATGCTGCGCGCATCCACGTTGGCGTTCTTCAGCGCCATGGTGATGACGTCGCACTGCGCCTTCGAGTTCGGCACCGCATAGCCGCTGTTGCGTCCGCCATGGCTGATCGCCGAGCTCTTGATCACCGCATGGATGTTGTCCCGGTCGCGCCGCGCCTGCGACAGCGGCTTGAGCAGCAGCGCGCCGACGCCCTCGCCCGGCACGTAGCCGCTGGCGCCGCGGCCGAAGGCGCGGCACAGGCCTTGTTCCGACAACAGGCCGCCGGCGACGGTGATTTCCTGCTTGCACTGGTGCACATCCAGGTTGACGCCGCCGACCAGCGCGGCAGCGCATTCGCCGCGCCGGATGGCATCGCAGGCGAGATGGATCACAGTCAGGCTGGCCGAACACGCGGTGTCTACCGCGATGCTGGGGCCGGTGAAATTCATGAAATAGGAAACGCGGTTGGCGACGCTCCACAGGAACGAGTTGGCGATCACCTGGTTGCCGGCCAGGCGCTCCTCCGCGCCGACCATCTGGTACATCGCCCACACCGCGCCGACGTACACGCCGATCCGGCGCGCGCCCAGTTCATCGCTGTGAAAGGCTTCCGGATAGTAGCCGGCGTCTTCCAAAGCTTCCCAGGCGACTTCCAGGAACAGGCGTTCCTGCGGGTCCAGGGTTTCCGCTTCGCGCGGCGAGATGTTGAAGAACAGCGAATCGAAACGATCGAGGTCGTCGAGAAAACCGCCGCGGTACCGGCCCAGCGCATCGCGGTTGCGCCGGCGATCGAACCGCGACTGCGGAATCTCGCTGATGCAGTCGCGGCCCTGGGTCAGATTCTCCCAAAGCTCGTCGACATTCCTGGCTTTCGGCAAACGCGCGGCCATGCCGACGATCGCGATGTCCATATCGACCTGCATCGGCATCTCGGACGCGCGCGATGCGGCAGCCTCGTCGGCATGCACGCTGTCCGCCGCTTGCGGCGTTGAAGCGGGTGTCGCCGAAGCATGCGTCAGCGCAGCTTGCGGCTGTTGCATGGCAGGATCATGCGCATCGCCCGCGGGCGCCGACGCGACTGTCCGCGGCGACAGCAGTCGATGGAGCGCGAGCCGGACGTTGAGATCGCCCGCGCCCTCGGCGGCGCTGAGGTCGGGAATATTGACGATGTCCGCGAACGCATCCACCAGCCGGTCGCCCAGCTGCTTTACCTCGTCGGCCTTGAGGCCCACGGGAATGGCCAGTCTGACCAGCTGATTGAGCGAGGTGTTCTGCTGCATGCCGACGCTGTGTGCGCCGGCGCGGATGCCCGTCGCCAGATAGAGCCATGCCGCGAACGATGCTACCGGTGCGACGAGATCGCGAAACTCCGGAATCCGCTTGACGTCGATCAAAACGCAGTGAGCCGTCGCCGGACGCACGACAGGCAATTGCCGCTGCGCCAGACGCATCCCTAGCGCACGCACGGCATCGACACGGCGACGGACCTGGGTCTCGATGTAGCCGCGGTTCTGCAGCGATGCCGCGATGCACTTCTTCTCGGTGACGTCCAGCGCTTTGCCACCGCGCTGCTGCAACGCCTGCAGCCGGTCGTGCAGCGCCTGATCGTTGGTGGCGATCAGTCCGCCCTTGTTGACGCAGAAATCCTTCGCCAGACTGACGACGACCGCGTCGGCCTGCGACAACAAGGCCTCGCAGACCTGCCACAGCGAGGCGTCGCGCCATTCAGGGTCGTTGTCGATGACGACCAGTGCGTTCTCCAGCACACGCGTGGCATCGAGGACCAGCGATACTCGGTGTTCGCGCAACAACGCCTTTACCTGTTTGAGATGCGACAGCGACACCGCGCCACCGCCTGTGGCGTTGTCGGTCAGCTCGATGCAGACGAAAGCGATGCCAGCGCCATGAGCGGCGATCTCGGCCTGCAGCGAGGGCAAATCGAGGTTGCCCTTGAAGGGCGCGTCCGAGCGCAGATCGAATGCATCGGCAGTGGGAATTTCTACCGGGGAGTATCCGTTGTCGATCTGATGGAAGATCGTGGTGGGGAACAGGATGTTCTGCGGGACTCGGCCCTTCTTGTCCCATGCCTGGCAGAACAGCGCTTCGGCGGCGCGCCCGGATTCGGCGAGCGTGAAGTGCTTGAACGGGAATACCCGGCGCAAGCCGGCGTTCACGTCGATCGGACGCTGGATCTGCGCGAACAGGGTCGCCATCTGCTTATCGATGGCGGGCAGGTGCAGCTGCGCCCAGGAGTCGGTCTTCAGATCGAACTCGACCTGCGCGGCGGGAATGTTCTGCGGATTGAACCCGGCCGCTTCCAGTGCTTTCCAACGCGGGCTGGATGCGACGTCGACAGCGACGGTTGCGGCGGCGGTCGAGGCAGGCGCCGCATTCGCTTCCGCGGCGGACGCCGGTGCAAGCGAAGCGTCGTCGAGCGGCGGTTCGTCGCTGTCCGCGACCGACGGGTCGGCGATCATCAGGATGATCTCGAGAATATTGTCCGCCTTGCCTGCATCCACGGCACGGCACAGGAAGATGTCCTTGCTTTCCGGACGGAACTTGTTCTTGAATTGGAGATTGCCCGCGTCGTTGAAGATCTCCTGGCGGCGCAGATCCTCGAGGATGTTCTCGATCGCCGGGTCCGCGTCGGGGGAATCGGCGAGTTTGCAGCCGTAGGTGCCGCCGAGGCTGAAGACGCTGCAGCCTTCCTCGCGCAGCGTCTGGATGATGTTGACGATCGCGAATTCCAGCCCGCCGAGCGGCATGTCCGGTCCGTAGAATTCGAGATCCATCAGATAGCCGGCGCCGGCCGCCATCGGCGACACCAGGATCGCGTTGCGCAGGACATCGTCGACATAGGTCAGGAACAGCCGGTGCTCGCGGTCCAGCGTGCCCGCGAGGATCTCGGCCCTGACGATGTGGATCAGCGGATTGATCATCGTGCGCGTCGCGCACCACCGGTCGATGATGCCGGCGACCGCCTCGGCGGTCTTCGCATCGCTGCCGCAGACGTATTCTTCCGTACGGCAGGCGCCGGCGTTCGCGAACTTGGACACCAGATAGCGCAGACGTTTCATCTTCTGGCCTTCCAGCGTGAAGGACGCCAGGTCGGTCACACGCTGCATCACGCCGAACGGCGTCGCGGAAAAGCGCTTGCCGCACAGCTCGGGCAGCCGGTCTTCGACGAACACATTGAACTGCAGGCCGTGCGCGTCGCAGTACCGGTACAGCTGCTCGGCGAGCTGCGGGAAGTGCTCTTCCGGGCCGGTATAGCCGTACGCCAGCAGGATGCCCCTGCCTTTGCCGCAGTTGAAGTAGCCGCGCTGCGCGTCGCCGAAGAACAGCAGCGGCGCGATCATCGCGGTGCCGCGCGACACCGAGGATTCGTTCTTGTATCGATCGAAGATCTCGAGCCGGCGCTGTTCGAGCTGCGGGTAGCGATGCAGATGTCTGAGCGCAATCATGGCCGGCAACCGCGTTTCGCCCGTGTGGCTCGTTACGGCCCGCGCAGGTTCGGTTTGTGCTGAAACGGCTTGTGCCGAAGCGGCTTTCGCTGGAGCGGTATGCGCGTCACTGGCGTTCGACGGACGCGATTGCGCTTGCTGCGTAGGCGCGGACGGCAAGGCGTCCGGGAATTTGCGCGTCAGCACGCCCGCATGCGCCTTGACGAAATACCGGGCGAGATCGCCAACGTTGAAGTTCTCGAACAAAAGCGTCTTCGGCAACGTGCCGAAGTCCTGTTCGAGGCGCTTGAGTATCTTCAGGACCAGGAACGAATTGACGCCGAGTTCGCCGAACGGCGTTTCCGCATCGAAGACCAGCGCCGTATCCGCCGCTTCGCAGATCAGCGATTTCAGATAGCGCTCGGTGCGCTCTTGCAGGGTATCGTGATCCATCATTGCTCAGCACCCCTTGCGTTCCATCCCCAACGCCAAGTCTCTCTGGCGCCACGTCGAATCATAGTCATTTGAAAATATTGCAACAGCGAAAACAGTGAAAAATTCCCGGTAATTTCGCTGTTTTTTCGCGAATCAAAATCTGCGCCACGCCGCAGCCCGGCCACGTCACCGCCTGCGCCCGCGATGCTTCGCGGATACAAGTCAGATCTCGACAACGATCTTTCCGCACGCATGACCTTTCTCCAGATGACGGATGGCATCGGCAGCGTCCCCAAGCGGGTAACGACGATCGATGACTGCACGAAGCACCCCTTGCTCAAGCAATCCGACGAGCGTCGCCAGATCTTCGGCCGTGGGAGTGTTCGACACCACGATCCAACGATGTCCGCGGTCGATGAGCGGCATCGCCAATACTTTCAGCGCGAGGCGCAGCGGACCGAACCAGTGGTTCGTGCCGGTGCCTCCCACCCAGATGAACCGCCCCCGCGGCACAAGCACGCGCCGGCAGCGACGCAGAGGTTGGCTGCTGACCGTGTCGATGATCGCGTCGTAGCGGGTGGAACCGGCGGTGAAATCGTGCTTGCGGTAATCGATGACATGATCGGCGCCGATGTCGTGCATCAGCGATATCTTGGCTTCGCTGCACACGGCGGTGACCGTGGCGCCGAAATGCTTCGCAAGCTGTACGGCATGCACGCCCACCCCGCCGCCCGCGCCGTTGATCAGCACATGCTGTCCGGACGTCACTTGGCCGTAGTCGCGCACTGCGTAGAGCGCGGTGCATCCCGCCAACGGAAGCGTGGCGATTTCGGCGAAGCCGATACCATGCGGCTTATTTACCGCGACCGCTGCATCGACGCACAGGTACTCGGCGAGAGCGCGGGTACGCCCGGTGGAAAAGTCGGCGATCTGGCCGAAGACTTCATCGCCGGCACGAAACGTGGTGACATCAGCGCCGACGGCGTCGACGACCCCGGCGAAATCGAGGCCGACACCGTTGTTTTTCGGGCGTTTCAGGCCGATCTGAAGTCGCAGCATGTAAGGGCTTCCGCGCAGCAGATAGAGATCGGCAGGGTTGACCGAAGCGGCGCGCATGCGGATGCGCAGCTCATTCGGGCGCGGCTGCGGCATCTCCACGTCCCGGAATTGCAGGACATCGGGTGACCCGTACTCGTGGTAGACGACGGCCTTCATGCGCTCGTCCTGATATCGGTCTCGATCTTGACGATCGTGCCCTGCGCGACCGCGACCAGCATGGATTCCTGATTGCGGACGACGTAGACCTTGCAATCGCACACCGCCTGCCTCAATGCGAAGGACAGCACGGAGGACTTGGCGACCAGCAGTTCGCCGATGGTCGGCATCACGTAATTGATCTTGAATTCCGAGGTCACGCAATTGCCGAGCACGGTCGCGCCGGCGAAGGTCAGACAGTTGTCGGCCAGGTAACTGACGACGCCGCCATGCACGAACCCGTAACTTTGCTTGAAATCCTCGCGGATCCGCAGCGACAGTTCGGCATAGCCCTCCGACAGCTCGCACAGCTCCGTCCCCAGCAGCCTGCTGAAGGGCTGCGACACCAGCACCTGCTGGCCCATTTCGAAGAATCTGCTCAACTCGACGCCCTCCTTGCACGAGCGTCACCGAGTCGGTACGCGCTGCCGGCGGCATCGTTCAGGCCGATCCGCTCCAGCGCACCGCGGTAGGTCCGCTCGTCCCTGCCGAAGGAATTGATCACATCGCTGAATGTCGATGCGCTGTTGGCCGGAAGCAGGTACTTGACGAATGTCGCGAGGGTTCCGCTTGGGCCGACGTCCAGCAAATGAAAGTCGCCCCTGTCGAGCAGGCTGCGCACCGTGGCGCCGAACTCCACCGGCTGTCGGAACGTGGTCCACAGGCGCCGCGGCCAGTCTCTTGAATCGCTGTCGCCGTCGTGCACGCGGCCGTCCACACACGACACCGTCGGCGTGCGCAGCGGCGCGAAGTCCAGCTTTTCCGTCAGCGCCATGAACGGCGCTTCGAGCGCCGAGTGCATTTGGGTGTGGAACCCGTAGTTGACGGCCAGCGTCTGATGGACCACGCCGTCGCGCGCCAGCGCTTCGCGCAGCGGTGCGATCGCGTCGGCCGGTCCGGTTACGACAAGATGCCCGTCGAAATTGCGCGCGGTTACCCAGCAACCCGTAAGCCGGTCGGCATAGCGCGTTTCGATGTCGGGCACGCCGACCACCGCCAGCATCGTCGCCGGCGGACTTTGGGCTTCGACCAGCCGGGCGTAATCGACGGCCAAACCGATGCCCTGCTCGATGGTCAGCGCTTCGCCGACGATCGCGGCGGTGAGTTCGCCCAGACTGTAGCCGAGCAGATAGTCCGGCTTGGCGCCCGCTTCGATCAGCACTTTCGCCAGGCTGAACTCGAACGCGACCAGCGCCGGACTGGTGTGCAGCAGGCGGTCGAACGGCTGGCCTTTGTCGCCTTTGCGGTACAGCACATCGCAGAGCGAACCGCCCATCAGCGGCCCCGCGATTTCGTCGCAGTGCTCCATCCACAGCCGGAACCTGGGATGCCGGTCGTACAGCTCGCGTCCCATCTGATGGTACTGCGAGCCTTGGCCGGAAAACATGAAAACGAGAGGAAGGCGCATGGACAGTCAAGCCGCCGAATGTTCTTCGAGCGACAGCTCGTCGAGATCGAAGTAGCCGTTGAAGCCTTCCATGTAGACGGCCGCGCGATGGCCAAACAGCACGATGGCCGGAGTACGCGTGATCAGCGCGCCGTGCTCGGCCGCCACCGACTTCACGCCGGTGCCGACGGGATGACGGGTGTTCCAGGCCGCGACCTTCTGCTCCGCGAGCGCGAAACGATCGTTGTTCGCACCGCCATTGGATTGTGCATGCGCGCCGCTGGCATCCCCGGCGGCGCTCGCGGACGCCGCAACAACGGCGCCAACATTCGGAACCTCCGATTTTTTCTCCACTTGCGCCGTCGGCGCCTGATCCGCGCCGGCCTTCGCCGCGATCTGCCTGATCTTGACGATCATTTTCGCCAGCACGTCTCCATGGCCGATCTCGACGAATTCCATCGTCTCCGACAGCGACATGAGATGGTGGATGGTGTCGTTCCACAGCACGGTGCTGGAGATCTGCTTCGACAGGTACTCGACGACGGCAGCGTCCGGATACGGCTTCGCGGTCAGGTTCGCGATCACCGGAATCTTCGGCTTCGAGAATTTGCGCTTCTTGAGGAAGGCCTCGAACTTGCGCTTCGCCGGGATCATCAGCCGCGAATGGAACGCACCGCTGGTATTGAGCGGAACGTACATCACCCGGTCGAACTGAAAGACCTCCTGGCATGCGGCGATGTCGGCGACAGGCCCGGAGATGACGATCTGCAGCGGCGTGTTGTAGTTGGCGATGTCGACGTTGCTCAAGCCTTTCTCCTTGAGCAACGTCTCGATCTGGTCGCGGGTGGCGTTGACGATAGCGGCCATCGCGCCTTGGTCCGCCTCGCTCATCAACTCGCCGCGCTTCTTGACCAGCTTCAGGCCGGTCTCGAAATCGAAGCATTCCGCCGCCAGCAGCGCGTTGAATTCGCCGAGGCTGTGACCGGCGAGGTAATCGGGGGTCTCGCCGGTGTCCTGGACTCTCTTGTAGTACGACAGCGCATTGACGACGTACAGCGCCGGCTGGGTGAACTGGGTCTTGCCCAGTTCGCGCCGCGGGTCCTCCAGACACAGTTCCTTGATGGAGTAGCCGAGCACCGCGTCCGCCTTCGCGGTCAGCTCCGCGAACGCATCGAACAGGTCGCCGCCCATGCCACGCGCCTGCGAGCCCTGCCCCGGGAACATGTAGGTTTTCATCGAATCCTCCTGAAAGAACGTATGTGCGAGTTTTTTGCCGATCAGCCGCGTTGCAGGCAGATCGCGGTATTGATGCCGCCGAAGCCCATGCTCATGTTGAGCGCGCGCTCGACGACGTGATCGATGGCGGTCGCGCCCACCCAGCGCAATCCCGCGTCGATGGGGTTGTCCAGATTGCGCGACGGATGCAGGCGTCCGGCCTGCATCTGCAGCATCACCGCGATGAGTTCGACCATGCCGGCGGCGCTGAGCGAATGCCCCACCAGCGATTTGGTCGCATTGAGGTAGGCGCGATCCAGCCCGCAGGCGCCCAGCGCGGCCAGCTCGGTCTCGTCGCCGATCACCGATGCGGTGCCGTGCGGATTGACGTAATCGATCGCATCCGCGGGCAGCCCGGCCATCGCCAACGCATCGCGGATCACGGCGGTTTCGCCTTCGAGCGACGGATTGGGATTGCGGTTGGCGTCCCAGGCCATCGCCCAGCCCTTGAGTTCGGCGTACGGCGTGCGCGTCGCGTCGGCGGCACGGCGAACGACGATCGCGCCGCAGGCTTCGCCGAAGATGAAACCGTCGCGGTCGCGGTCGAACGGCCTGCAGGCCAGTTCGGGCGCGTGCGCGAAGCGATCCGAGCCCATCGCGCCCAGCGAACGGAACGCCTGGCACTCGAAGAAGGACAGATCCATCAGCGCGCCGAGCGCGATGCAGACATCGACCTGCCCGGAGCGTACCGCTTCGATCGCCTGTATCGCGGCCAACTGTCCGCTCGCGGACGCGCCGCCGACGGTGATGGCGAGACCGCGGATGCCGAAGGCTTCGCTGCACACGCCGCACAGATCGGTGTCCATGAACGTCATTGCATGCGTCGGACGCAGGAACTCCACCTGGTGCTGATACTTGGCCTGGCTCAGCGCCAGTTCGCGCTGCTGGATGTTGGACCCGCCGACGATCAGGCCGATCCGGCGCGGATCGACGCCATCGAGCCCGGCGTCTTCCCACGCTTCGTGCACGGTCGCGAGCGCCACCTGCGCGGACCAGGACAGGTTGCGCAGCTTCACCGCGGCGATGGCATCAGGCATGCGCAGATCGGCGATCTCCGCGCCGATGAACGGCGGAGCGACGTCGTCAGCCGCGAACGGCTTTTGCCGGCCAGGACGCTGCATCGCCGCGAACCGGTGCTCGCCGGCCAGCAGCGCATCGGTGAAGTCGCGACGGCCCTGGCCGATCGACGCGGTAACGCCGATCCCGGAGACGACGATGGGCGTGGACTGAGCGGAATGCATATTCAGAGCAGTCCATCCTGGGAGCGTTTCATATTCATGGAGCGTGCGTTCACAGGCGGGCGTGCAGCAGCGTCGCCAGTTCGCCCATGTTCTCGGCCTTGGCGAATTCGATCATCGGCGCCTTCAACGACAGCGATTCGAGCGACAGCATCACGACTTCGGAGCGGTCGATCGAGTTCGCGCCGAGTTCGCGCAGGGAGTCCGTGAAACGGAACGCGTAGTCGTCGAGGCCGGGCACGACCTCTCGGGTATGGCCGACGATGGTGGCGAAGACATCTTCAAGGGTCATGGCGATCTCGGTTGCGGAGTAGGCGTTTGTGGAAGGAATCAAAGGGTTCGGATGCGATCGGGTTCGGGATGCTGTTTTCGGTAGCTCGGCTTGTCGTCGGCGGATGGAATGCGTGCGCTCATGCGCCAAACAGCGTGGCGATCTTCGCCTTCACCTCGGGCTGGGCGAAGGTCACCGCATGCATTTCGACCTCCTGCGCGATCGTGGCGGGCAGCGCTTGTCGCAGCGGCGCGCTCAGATGGTCTTTGAATGCGACCAGCGAGACGCGCGGCTTCTCGGCCAGCGTCTGCGCGAGTTCCAGCGCGTGCGCCACTACCTGGTCGCGCGGGACTACCGGAAACGGAATCCCGCGCTTGTGCAGTTCTTCACCGCGGTAGTTGTTCGCCGAGAGCATCATCTCCGTGGCCAGGCCCAAGCCCAGCTTCTGCGGAAGAATGAAGGTCGCGCCCATGCCCGGAGTGAAGCCGTAGCGCATGAAATTGGCGGTGTAGATGTTCTCCCGCCCCAGCACCACCAGATCGGCGAACATGCCCAGCACGAATCCGCCGCCGATGCCGTGCCCCTGCATCGCGGAGATCACCGGCACCGGACAGTGCAACGGCAGGCCGTAGAGCGCGCGGTCGGTGAATGCGCCGCGGCCCTCGGACAGATTCATCAGCTGCTCCTGGGTGCCGCCGCTCGCGAAATAGTTGTCGTAGCCGGTCAGCACCACGACCTTGCACTCCGGCAGACGCTCGACTTCCGCGAACGCGTTCATCAGTTCCTCGGTTAGCGCCTCGGAAAAGGTGTTCTTGCTCGCGCGGTCCTGCATCGTGATCTGAACGATCTGCGGCGCCACGAACTGCAGACTGACGACTTTCTCGGTGCTCACGCCGCGCCCTCCCACGGAAACTGGCCGGTCTTCACGTAGCGCGAGATCCTTTGCAGGTTATCGACATCGCAGAACACCTCGCGATTCGCGGCCAGCGCCATCGGCTCGGCCGCGGCGATGGACGTCTCGATCGCGCTCATGTAGCACTTGTAGCGCGCAACGCTGGTCTTGTTGAGTCTGCGCAGCCGCAGCAGATGCTTGCGCAGCAGGTTCTCGCTGTTGTCCTCGAAGGCGTCGACCAGCCCCCACTCGCGGGCGACCTGCACTGCAACCGGCTGGGTCGACAGGGTCATGGCGTTGGCCTTCGCGAAACCGATCCGGCGCACCAGGAACGGCAGCACGCAGGCCGGCATCAGCCCGAACAGCAGCTCCGAGAGGCTGAACACCGCCGCGGCATCGGCGAGCACGATGTCGCAGGCGGCGACGAAACCGATGCCGCCGGCGTTGGCCTTGCCGCGGACATGCGCGACAGATACGTACGGCCCGGTCGCCAGGCGCCGCCAGACGTCGTACAGCGGCTTGGGGTCCTGCTGCGGCACGCCGTCGCCATCGAAGCTCTTCTGCAACTCGGTGAAATCCGCGCCGAAGCAGAAGACCTCCGGCAGACCTTCGACCACGACGACCTTCGCGCGCGCGTCGCACGCGTCCAGGGCCGACGCGAACTCGGCGATCAGGCGGTCGTTGATCGCGTTGTTCGCTTCGGGCCGGTGGATCTGCAGATACGCGATGTCGTCGTCGAAACGCATGCGCAACGCGGTGAAGTCGGCGCTGTCGATCGGGCTGCCGTCCATCAGCCGACCCACTCGTATTCGCGGTGGAATTCCTTGATCTCCTTCAGGAACAGCACCGGCTTGTCCATCGCGCCGCGGGCCCGGGCGATGAAACCGGTGTCGAGCACGACGTTGCGCGTGCCGAAGCGGACCGCATTGCTGCCTACCAGCAGGCGGTCGTATTCCTCCATCGTCAGTTCGATGCGGCGGTCCAGATGCGCCTGGATGCCCATCGCGCGCAGGCGCTCCTGGCCTTCCTTGCGCACCACGCCGCTGAAGAATTCCGAGCAACAGCCCGAGCCGTAGGAGAAGGCGCCAACGCGCTTCGGGGTTTCGAAATCGCCGTGGTCGATGGTGCTGGCGATCGCCAGCGCCGTGGTCGCGCCCATGATGTTGGCGACGCGCTGGCAGTGGATCATGCCGGGAGTGACGCGACGCTGGAAATCCTCTTCGATCTCCTGCGGCTTGGCCCGCGCCATCTTGCGCATCATATTGCGGTGCGCGCCCTTGATCATGCCGCCGAACGGGCAGTGATAGGCCAGGTAGGTGAAGGTGGCGGCGAAATCCGCGTCCGGCACGCGCTTCTTGTATTCCAGGAAGGCGTTCTCGCAGCAGTCGAGATAGGACAGCAGCGACAGATCCGAATCGCCGGCGTCGCCGTCGGCGGTGGGCCGGCAGGTGTCCATGACTTCGTAGCCGTAATAACCGTTCGCGCCGACATCGACCTGGAAGATGTGCGGCTGATCGCTGATCAGCATCGCGACCGCGCCGGAGCCGTTGCTGGGCTCGGCGAACGACCAGTCGGCGGTCAGCGCGTCGCCGCCCTCTTCGACCATGAAGCGCGAGATGTCGGTGGCGAGCACCAGCGCCTTCGCGCCCGGCGAGGCCTGCGATAGCACGAAGTTCACCGCCATCTGGATGCCGGCCGCGCCGGAATAGCACGCGTTCTTGATTTCGAACAGGCGGCAGTTGCGATTCAGACCGAGCAGCGAGTGGCAGTAGGTGCTCATCGATTTGCCGAAATCGAAGGCCGATTCGGTACAGGTGATCACCATCTCGATGCGGTCCCGCTCCTCCGGGCTCAGCGCATCGACGATGGGCTTCGCGGCGTTGACCGCAAACGTGATCGGGTCTTCGTACGGCAACGCGACCGTCTTTTCCTTCATCAGCAGGTTCTCGAACCGGGTGGTGTCGAGCCCGCGATGCTCGGACAGCTTCCTGACATCCAGGAATGCCGTGCCGGCGAACACGTTCATTGCTTCAATACCCACTGCTTTCATGCTGTTCCTCTCCAAAGACCCAATGTTGTCCTGTGTCGCCGCGTCCGATGCCGGTCGCCGCTACGGGCGCAGAATCCGCCAGTCCAGCTTCGCGCCCGTGACCCAGAGTTCCGCGATCTTTCCGATCTCGCCGGTCTCGACCAGCCGGCGCATGAACTCCTGACCGGCCTGGGTATCGCCGATATCGAGCTTGTCGCCCGCGCCGGCTTTGCTGGACCCGCGGTACACCTTGCGATGGTAGAAATCGTCCTTCTCCTCCAGGAAGCCCTTCAGCAACTCCTCGAATTCGTCGACCGAACGGGCCACGAAGGCCACCCGCTCCTGCATGCCGGTCCTGCCGGACTGCAGGGTGTGGGCGATACGCCGCAGCGTGTCCGCACCGCGATCGATCCTGGCGAGGAAATCGGGATACGCCTGCAAGGTGGCGTGCAGGGTCTGCGCATTGCGCGCCGAGAACACCAGCAGCTGGGCGTTGTCGGCGTTATCCGAGTCATGACCGGAGGCAAGGTCGAGATACTCCTCGATGACCACGTGCGCGTTCACGCCGCCGAACCCGAAGCTGCTGACCCCGCCGATGCGGGTCTGCCCGGCCGGAACCTCCCACTCGACCGCTTGCTGCGCGACCCTGTACGGCGTGCGTTTGAGATCGATCAACGGACTGACCGTGTCGCAATGCAGACTCTTGGCGATCTTCTTGTGGCGGATCTGCAGGATGAGCTTGATCATGCCGACCACGCCCGCGCCGTACTCGAGGTGGCCGATGTTGGATTTGATGCTGCCGAGGTAACACGGAGCGGCGATCTGTTTTTCCGCGGCGGTATCGGCGTCGAGGAGTTCCTTCGCGACGCTCTTCAATCCGCTGATCTCGACCGGATCGCCGAGCTCGGTGCCGGTGCCGTGACATTCGATGTAGCCGACACGATGGAAGTCGATGCCGGCATCCTCGATGGCGCGCAGGATCACCGCGGCCTGCGCGTTGGGATTGGGCGCGGTAAGCGATGTCGTCCGTCCGCCGTGATTCTCGGCCGCGCCCTTGATTACCGCGTAAATATCGTCGCCATCGCGCTGGGCGGCTCTGAGCGACTTGAGCATCAACATACCGACGCCTTCGCCGCGCACATAACCGTTCGCTTTGTCGGAGAACGTCTTGCAGCGACCGTCTTCGCACAACATGCCGGACTTGGTGAAACTGATATACACATCCGGCGAGAGCAACGCGTTCACGCCACCGACGATCGCCACCCCGCAGTGCCCCGCACGGATGGCTTCGATGGCGCGATGCACCGCCACCAGCGAACTGCTGCAGGCCGTGTCGATAGGATTGCTGGGGCCGTGCCAATCCATGTGGTAACTGATCCGGTTCGGCCCCACCGAAGACAAGGTGCCGGTCACCGAATAGGCTTCGATGGGAAGGTGGCTCATCATGGTGGTGTAGCTGCTCGGGCCGCTGCCGACGTAGATGCCGGTGTTGGTGCCCTTGAGGCTGTCGCCGCCGTAGCCCGCGTCCTCGATGCATTCCCAGACCGATTGCATCATCAGCCTCTGTTCCGGGCTCATGTACATCGCTTCCGCCGGCGATATTCCGAAGAACAGCGGATCGAACTCCTTGATGCCGGGAATGAAGGAACCCCAGCGGCTGACACCCGTGTATTCACGCCAGTCCCAGCGGTCCGATGGGATCTCGCTGATCATGTCGCGCCCCTCATCGAGCATCCGCCAGAATTCATCCGGGTTGTTCGCGCCAGCGATACGGCAGCTCATGCCGACCACGGCGATGTCTTCATCGCGATAGCTGGACCGGTTCCGGTAGGCTTCGCGGAACCGGCGCGCGAACTGCGACACGGCAGCGCCGCCCGAAACCACCGGCTCATGCGCTGCCGGCTGCGGCGAGGCATTCGCCGGAATATTCGCCGAGCGAGCGGCGCCCTGCGCCCCATTAACCGCGAACTTCCTGATCATTTCCGCCGCATGATTCTCGGCGAGGAACTGGCTGAAGCGCAGCAAGTTCGAAGCCTCGAACATCGCCGTCGGCATGAGATTCAGATCGTAGACGTTGTTCAGATGCGAGACGAAGCTCGAGATGAGAATCGAATCGAAGCCGAAGTTGGTCCAGTCTTCAGTCTCGTTGATCTGGTTGGGCTTCATTTTCAGATGCTGCGCAGCCTGCAGGCGCATCTCCTGCAGGATCTCGCGCTGCAGCTTGTCGAGTTCGGCCGAAGATTGCTGCGGCCGCACGTCCACCGCCACGGCCTTCGGGGGTGCGAACAGGGCCGCATGCGCATTCTTCTGACCGTAAAGCGGCAGCAGGTTGGCGTGCGGCGAGGCAATGGCCAGACGCAGCGCCTTCAGGCCTTCCGCGCTCGGCAACGGCTTGATCGCATAAGTCCGGGCGAGGGTCTCGCGGCTGGCGTCGTCGATCCGCATCGCGCCTTCTTCCCACAGCGGCCAGTTGATGGCGAGCGAACGCCCGCGCGCCTGCTGTGCGCGCACGCGCGTCGAGCGCGCTTCGATGTACGCGTCCATGTAGCCGTTCGCGGCCGCGTAGTCGAACTGCCCGGCGTTGCCGAGCGCGCCGGCCACGGACGAGAATGCGATGAACAACTCAAGCGGGCAGCCGGCCGTGGCGCGATCGAGGTTCTCGATGCCCTGCACCTTCGGCGCGAATACTCTGTCGATGGCATCGGTGGTCTTGTGGATCACCAAGGCGTCGTCGATGAGCCCCGCCGCGTGCAGCACGACATCGATTCCGGGATGTTCGGCGACGATCTTTTCGACCTCATCGAGCCGCGCGATGTCGCAGCCGCGATGAATCACGTTCGCGCCCAATGCCCGCAGCGCTTCGATGCGCGCCGTCTCGGCCTCGTTCGGCGTGCGCCGGCCCAGCAGAATCAGGGTGCTGCCCGTCGTGCGTTCGGCGATATCCTGTGCGACCAGCAAACCCAGCGCGCCCAGTCCGCCGCTGATCAGCGCGGTGGTGCCGTCGCGCCAGGCGAACTCGCTGCCGATATCGGCGTCGGCATCCTCATAGGACAGCGCCACATACGCGTCCGCGGACTTGAGGCGCACATCGATCTGCGAATGTTCGATCGACACCGTCTTCAACGCCGCCCAGAGCCCGCGCGCGGCGTGGTCGCGCTCGGTCACATGCAGTTCGAGCGCCGAACGGGTGTGCTTGTCCACTGCGAGCGACTGCGCCGCCGCCAGCACCGCTTTGGCCGTCGCGACATAGTCGCCGCTCGCCTCCACCACATGCACCGCCCGATCATCGGCGTGCGGCGGCGTTACGTTTTTCCAGACCGGCCGATGGAAGCTCAAGCGGTCCTGCCTGGCGTTCAGATCGATCTCGCGGCTCTGGAATCCTTCGATGATCACCCGGACGTTGCCGCGCTCATCGGCGGCGACATAGTGCATACCGTCGGGGCGCTGACGGATATGAACGATCATCGTGTCCGTCAGCGCACCGACGACCAATGTGTTGATCACCGCGAACGGCACGACGTTCGCTTCCGGATTATCGACCAGCGCGAGACCGCTCTGGATGATGCTGTCGAGCGCACCCGCGTCCATTACCATGCCGCGCGCAGACGAGCCCGGCAGGCGGATCGTGGCCAGACCCTCGCCCTTGCCGTCGAGGAAAATCTCCTCGACGCCCCGATGGGACGGGCCCAGCTCGACGCCGCGATTCCTGTAGGTCTGGTAGAACGCCGATTTCGTCGGGCCGGGACGTGTGATTTCAGCGCGCAGCCGGGCGATATCCAGCTCCGGAGCATAGCCTTTGCTGGCCAGGCATTCGGACGTCTTCTGCACCGATACACGGGTCTGGAAATGCACTCCCTGCTCGGTGCTCACTTCGACGCCGAACTGACCCGCGCCGCCCGGATACACGCGCACGGTGACCGTTCGCTTGCCCTTCACCGTCAACGCATTGACGAAAACGCTATCGCTCAGCACGAGCATGGCGTCGTCGCCCGCAGGCGCCGACGCCGCGACCGCGGCGCGGGCGATCTCGAGATAGGCCATGCCCGGCAGGATCTTCTGCCCCTGGATGATGTGGTCGGCAAGAAACGGCTCGGTGCCGTCGAACACAGAGCGGAACTCGCCGACGGGATAGTCGTTGCTTGCGCTCGTCGATGCCGCGGTCTTCATGAGCTCACCGCCATTGAAAGTCGCGCACGCTCGCTCGTCGCGATGCTCGACGGTGGCGGCACCAGGGCGCGCAGGTAGAAATTAGTGATCTTCACCAGCGTTTCGCCGCTTTCGCTGAGGATATGTACGTTGAACACCAGGGCGCCCCTGCCCTCGCCGGCGTCGTCGCCGGACCGCTCCACCAGCGCGACGCATCGCGGCGTCAGGCTGCCGAGGATTTCGATCTCGTCGATCGCGAACGGCAGATGCGGCACGCCGCCGTCTTCCGCGGCCAGCAGCGCCACTACCGTCTGCAACGCACCGTCGATCAGGCACGGATGCAGCACGTACTGCTCGAAATCCTTCGTCAACGAGGGCGCCAGCACGAGCTTGGCCAAGGCGCAGCCGTTGCCGATCGCGACCTCGTCGATCACCCGGAAGGTCTGGCCATAGTCGAACCCGAGGCGCTGAAACAGCTCGTAGTAACGTTCGCCGGCATGGCTTTCGCCGCAGCGCTGACGCCATTGCGGCAGCGACTCGCGCGACGACGACTCGGGCCCGCTGCGATCGTCGAAGAGCGCGCGGCCTTCACAATGCAGGACGCTCTCATGATCGTCATCGACCGTGGTCACGGCGAATTCCACGCTGTCGCCGGTCGCATTGCTCAGTCCGATTTTGAGATCCTGCCGCGGATCGGTCAGCGACAGCGGCTGAACCCAATAAATGTCCTTGAGCCGGCGTACGCGTCTTTTTCCGGCGACGGTCGCCGCAATACAGGCCATTTCGACGAAACCTGCGCCCGGGAACACGGCTTGGCCGTGGACCTTGTGATCTCGGGCGTAATACTGGTCCTCGACGAGAGCGGCATCGAAGCACACCCGCTCCAATGTCGAGGCATTGTGCGAGATGAGCGGATGCAGGCGCGGCGGCGTGCTCGCCGGTGCGGCCTCCATCGCGGTGAAGTCGACCGCCCAATGCCGGTCGCGCGCGAACGGATAGACCGGCGCGCCGGCCACGGGCCGCAACGGCGCGCCGTGCGGGCCTATTGCGTCGTGCAACCGCGGCCACTCGACCTTGCCGCCCTGCGTCCAGAACTCGGCCAGCCCGGCGAGATCGGCTTGCGCGCACAGCGTCTGCATGCGTTCGCGCTGCCCGCGCGCGGCGTAGCCGGCCTGGGCCTCGGGACTGCCCTGCCACAGCCGCGCCGTGCCGGAGAGGTTCGGATCGGCGTCGAGCCAGCGCTGCAGGGTCTGCCGCAGTTGCTGCGCGCTGTCGGCGATCAGGGCCAGCCGCTGGGGCATCGCCTCGCGGCCGATCTGCGCGGTGCGGCACAGCGCCGCGAGATCGCAGCCAGGATCGAGCGCGAGGAAATCGACGTACCGATAAGCGTATTCGCGCAGGCGTTCGACGTTCATGGCCGAAAGCACGAACAGATGTCCGCCCGCGCCGGCGATGGGTGCATCGGCTTGCGCGGACGCCACCGATTCGGGCGCCACATATTCCTCCAGCACCGCGCAGGCGTTGACGCCGCCGGCGCCGAACGCGTTGATCAAGGCCCGGCGCGGAACGCCCGCCGTGGTCTCCCACGCGCCCAGGCTAGCCTGCAGGACGCACGGCGAGTGGGCGAAATCGATGTCGGGATTCACGACCTGCGCATGGATGCTGGGCGCGATCTGCTGGTGCTTGAACTGCATCAGGATCTTGGCGATGCCGGCGATGCTGGTCGCGGACTCGGCGTGGCCGATGTTGGCCTTCAGCGACGCCAGCGCGCAGAACCCCGTGTCGGCGGTCTGCAGTGCGAAAGCCTGGGTGATGGCGGCGACTTCCAGGCTGTCGCCCATTCGCGTGCCGGTGCCATGGCCTTCGATGAAACCGATGCTGCGCGCCGGCACGCCGGCCTGGGCCAGCGCCTGCGCGATGACCTGCGCTTGCGCGTTCGGGTTGGGCGTGGCGTAGCCGCTGGAGCGGCCGCTGTGGTCGTAGGCGCTGCCGCGGATCACGCCGTAGATCCTGTCGCCGTCGCGCTCGGCCAGACGCAGCGGTTTAAGCACCAGCGTGCCCACGCCTTCGCCCGGGATGAAGCCATCGTCGCCCGCGCCGTAGCTGCGACAGGCGTCGCCGACCGCGAGCATCCGGCGATGGCAGAACGACTGGTACTTGGCCGGATGCAGATACAGGTTGACGCCGCCGGCGAGCGCGAGCTGGCACTCGCCGCGCCGCAGGCTCTCGCAGGCCAGATGCACCGCGACCAGCGACGACGAACACGCGGTGTCGACGGGCAGGCTCGGACCCTGCAGATCCAGGGCGTAGGACACGCGGTTGGCGATCGACCAGGGCATCGCGCCGGGCGTGACCATGCGGCCGCGCTGCCAGGCCTCGGGGGCCAGCAACTGATAGGAGTTGGTGGTCACGCCCACGAACACGCCGACATCGGCGCTCTTGCCTTTCGGGTAGCGCTGCTTCAGGCGTTCGCGCGTGTAGCCGGCATCTTCGATCGCGGACCAGGCGGACTGCAGGAAGCGGCGCTCCTGCGGGTCGATGATGTCCGCCTCGGCATCGGCGATGTTGAAGAAGCCGGCGTCGAACTTGTCGAAGTCCTCCAGGAAGCCGCCGCGCTTGCAATAGATCTTGCCGCGCTCGGACTGCGCGGGATCGGGATCGTAGAACGACGACGCATCCCAGCGGTTTTCGGGCACGTCCTCGATGAGATCCGTGCCGGCGCGCAGATGCGCCCACAGCGCGTCCATATCGTCGGCCTGCGGGAACGAGGCATGCACGCCGATGATGGCGATCGGCTCGGCGTGTATGTGCGCATCCGGCGCGGGTGCGGCAACTGCCGCCGGTTGCGGCCGCATAGCGGTGGATGCGGCGATTGATGGCGTGGCATCCGTCGCGGATTGCGCAGCGTCGGCGACGCCTTGTGTCGCGCCCTCGCCCGCCAGCTTCGCGGTCAACGCGGCCGCCGCGTGTTCGACGAGATACGCGGCCAGCTCGGCGACGGTCTCGTACTCGTACATCAGGGTCTTCGGCAGATCGCCGAGGTCGTGTTCCAAGGCCGCATTGAGGCGTCCGATCATGATCGAGTCGAAGCCGAACGCCTCGAAGCGTTCTTCGATATCGATCCGGTCGGCCGGAATCCTGGTTTCGGCATGGACCAGCTCGCACAGATAGGCGCGGGTCCGCGCCAGCAGGACGTCGCGGTCGATCGTCGCTGCGCCGGCCTGCGCGGCGGCGATGGCGCTGCTGGACGGGTCGCAATAGGCCGCGATCTTCGAGGGATGGCCGTACAGCGCCAGCGCCCGCGCAAGACCGGAACGCAGCAGCACGTCCCAGTAATCCAAGCCGATCCGTGTCGGCAGCGCGCACAGCCCGGTCCGCTCCTCGGTGCGCTGCAGATCGGCCTCGGACAGTTGCATGCCACCGGCCTGCCAGTACGGCCAGCCGATCGACAGGGTCCTGCCGTAACGCGCACGGCGCGCCCGCGCGGCTTCGCGATGATCGGCGAACGCATCCATGAAAGCGTTGGCATAGGCGTAGTCGGTCTGGCCGACGTTGCCGAAGCTGCCGGCACCCGACGAGAACAGCACGAACAAGTCCAGCGGCTCGTCGGTGGTGAACCGGTCCAGATGCACCGTGCCCTGCACCTTCGGCGCCAGCACCCGGCGGAACTGCGCGCGGTCCTTGCGGATCAGCAGCGCATCGTCGTTGACTCCGGCGCTATGCAGCACGCCGTTCAGCGCGCCGAAGCGCGCCTTGACGTCCGCGATCAGCGTGCGCGTGGGCTCCGCCTCGGCGATGTCCGCCTGCAGATACACCGCTTCCGCGCCGAGCGCACGCAGTTCTTCCAGCACTTCCTCGACCCGCTCGTCCAGCGCCGAGCGCCCGCAGATCGCCAGCCTGGCGCGATAGTGTTCGGCCAGATGGCGCGCGAACACGATGCCCAGGCCGCCCAGGCCGCCGGTGATGAGATACGTCCCGCCGTGCTTGAGCGGCATCGGTCCCGCCGGCACGCGTTCGGGCGACTGCAGCGCCAGCGTACGCACCGAGCGCCGACCCGGGGCGGCGCCGCGCGTCCGGTAGCGGACTTCGGTTTCGCGCTGCGGCGCGGTCTGCAGTTCGTCGAGGAGCGCGGTGACGGTGTCGATGACGCTGGTCGCCGGATCGATGCCGTCGTGCTCGATCGACAGCACGCGACCGTGATAGCGGTTGTTCTCCAGCGCGAGCGAGCGGTAGAAGGCCGCCAAGGCTTCGCACGGCGCGCTGTTCGTCCCGGCGCCGGCGTGGAAGAACGACACGAACGCGCACGGCGCCTGCCGCGCGCCGGCACCGGCCAGCGCCCTGCACAATCCGAACAGCGGGTCGATACCCGCGTGCAGGGCGTGTTCGATGGCCTCGCCCGCCGCCGGGTTCGCCTGCCCGTCGGCGTGCGCCGACAGGCGCGCGGCGTTCGCGTTGTGGATCACCCGGGTCGGCATGCGGCCCTGGCTCCTCAGTGTCTCCAGCAGCGCTTCGAAATGATGCGCCTGCGCGGCGTCCACGCAGAAGTGATCGGCGGCGTCCTGCCGGAAGGCATCGCCAAGACGCACGAGCACAATGGTCTTCAGCGGCGACGCGGTGTGCAGGCGCGCCTTGATCTGCTCGAACAATTGATCGTCGGTGTCGATGATCAGCAGCGCGTCGTCGGGTCCGAAGGCGGCGCGCGGCGCGGGCAGCGCGGCGTCGCGCCAGACCGGCGCATAGCAGGTCGATCGTTTCTCTTCGCCGCTGTCCGCAAGCAGCGGCGCGGGCGCGGATGGCGTTGCGGTGGGCGCAGGCTGGAGGGCCGGGGCCGCCTGTGGCCAGTAGCGTTCCTTAGCGAAAGGATAGCCCGGCAGACCGTGAAGCCGCTGCGGCGGGTAGTCCGCGTAGAACGACGGCCATTCGATCTTCGCGCCCTGCGCCCAAAGCGCGGCGAGCGCGGCGGACTGACGCAGGCCGTCGCGCAGCAGCGCATCGGCGGCATCTTCGCTCGGAATCACGGTGTCCTGCGCGCGCGACACCGTGCCGCGATGGCAGGTCCCGCCGCCGGAAGTCGACACGAATTCGCGCAGCTGCGTCCGCAGTTCGGAAACGCTGTCGGCGACCCATGCGCAGCGCTCGCGCATCGGGTCGCGCCCAATCTGCAACGTGTACGCCAGATCGCGCAAGGCGACCTCCGCGTCGCTGCGATCGGGCTCATCCGCCGCATTCTTGTCGAGGAACGCGAGCAGATCCTGCGCCATGGCCATGAGCTGCGCGGCGGTGCGCGCGGACAGCGGGACTATGCAGGACGGCGATGCCTCCATCGGCGCGGCCGCGCCCCGCGAACGCAGCGCGGGCACGTACTCTTCGATGACCACATGGGCGTTGGTGCCGCTGAAGCCGAACGCGCTGACCGCCGCGCGCCGCTTGCGTCCCGCCACCGAAGGCCAGTCGTGACGCGTCCGGCTGACGTAGAACGGCGAGGCGGCGAAATCGAACAGCGCGTTCTCCTGCCTGAGATTCACGTTCGGGGCCAGGGCCTTGTTGCGCAGGCTCAGCAGCACCTTGTGCACGCCCGCGACGCCGGCCGCGCCGGAGGTGTGGCCGAGATTGGTCTTGATCGCGCCCAGCGCGCAGGCGTTCTTCCTGCCGCCGTGCTCCTTGAATACGGTCGACAGCGCTTCCAGCTCGATCGGGTCGCCGAGCTTGGTTCCGGTGCCGTGGGTTTCCACGTAGTCGATCGACGACGCGTCGATCTCGTAGCGGCGGTAGATGTCGCGCAGCAGTTCGATCTGGCTGTTGACGCTGGGCGCGGTGATGCCGTTGGTCTTGCCGTCCTGGTTGATGCCCGATCCGATGATCACGCCGTGGATGCGGTCGCCGTCGCGCTCGGCGTCGCTCAGGCGCTTGAGCACGAGCGTGCCCACGCCTTCGCCCGGCACGAAGCCGTCCGCGCCGTTGTCGAAGGTCTTGCACTGGCCGTCGCTCGCCAGCATGCCCGCGCGGCACATGCCCAGATAGGACTCGGCAATCAGGTACAGGCTCACGCCGCCGGCGAGGCCGATGTCGATTTCGTGGTTCAGCAGCGCCTGGCAGGCCAGATGGGTCGCTACCAGCGACGACGAGCACGCGGTGTCGATGGGGATCGCCGGCCCCTTCAGATTCAGGTGATAGGCGATGCGCGCCGCGCCGATCGCGAAACTGTTGCTGGTCGTCTCGATGTTCTGCGGATTGCTCTTCGCCAGCAGGAACGAATAGTCGCTGCTCATGATGCCCATGTAGACACCGCACTTGCGGTCGCTCAGCGCGGCGCTGGAATAACCGGCGTCCTGGAAAGCGCGATAGCTTTCCTGCATGAACAGCCGATGCTGCGGGTCCATGACCTCGGCTTCGGCCGGAGAGATCTGGAAGAACATCGGGTCGAAATGCTCGGCGCCGTCGAGCATGCCGAGCCATTTGCAGTACACCTTGCCCGGCTTGCCGGGCGTCGGGTCGTAGTACGCATCCACGTCCCAGCGTTCCGGCGGAATTTCGCGGATCGAGTTCCGACCCTCGGCCAGGTTGCTCCACAGCTGGTCGAGATCGTCGGCGCCGGGATAGCGTCCGGACATGCCGACGATGGCGATCTTCTCCTCGTTGCGCTGCGCTGCGGCCGCGGGCCGCGCTTGCGGCAGCGTCCGCACGGCGTGCGAACGGCGCTGCAGGACGATGCTGTCGCCAGCGGGCATCGGCATCGCTGGGCGCGGCGCGAACGACGCGGCGGCTGCGAACGATGAAGTCGCGGCCGGCCTCGGCGTTTCCCGCTGCGCGGTGGGCATTGCCGCGGATGCGGATTCAATACGCACGGATGCTTCGGGCGCGGGCGCGACCGGCTGCGGACGCGACGCCAGTTCGCCCTGAAGGAAACGGGCCAGCGCCTGGACGGTCGAATAGTCGTAGACCCGGGTCGCGGAAATCTCCAGACCGTAGGCCTTGTTGATCATCTTCACCCATTCCACGCCGACGATGGAGTCCAGCCCCAGATCGACGAACGAGCGCTCGTCGTCGATCGCGGCCTCGTCGAGGTACAGCGCTTGCGCGAGGCTCATGCGCAGCGAGCGCTTGAGCGCATCGTGGTCGACGCCGACGACGGCCTGTGCGACGGGCGTGGGCTGCGAAGCGGATGAGGCATGTTCAACGAGCGCGGGCGCAGCGAGGGCCGGCAAGGCCTGCACAACGCTCGCCGGGCGCGCGACGGCCCGCACGGGCGCCGCGGGCGCGGTGGACACCGCGGGCAACTGGCTTTCGACGAACGCGCTCAGCGCCGTGAGGTTGCTGTAGTCGTAGACGCGGGTCGCGCCGATGTCCAGGCCCAGGCCCTTGTTGATGTTCTTGACCCATTCCACCCCGACGATCGAATCCAGCCCCAGATCGACGAAGGGACGGTCGTCGTCGATAGTCGCTTCGTCGAGATACAGCGCCTGCGCCAGCGAATACTTGAGGAAGCCGAGGACGTCCCGCGCGGACGACGCGGCGTTCTGCGATGCGGTGTTCGGCGATATGTCGATCGACGGAGCAGCGTTCGCCTGCGCGCTCGTCCGGTTCGTCGCCAACGCAGCGGGCGTCGGCGCAATGGATGTCGTCGCATCCAGCATCGGCAGGCGCGAAGCGTTCGGCTTCGGCAGCGCACCGCCGACGATCGCGGGCACGGCGGCCGGTTCGGGCAGCACGATGGCACCGGGCTTTTCGAGCACGGGGGCGGCGGCGAACGCGGCCGGCGCCGCATCGATGTCGATCCTGTCGGCATCGGTCCGCGCTTCGGCCTGCATCGGCAGCAGCCGGCCACGGCCCTGCGCGTGCACGTATTCCTCTTCGGCTTCGCCGCTGAAGATATCGAAGTCGACACCGTCGTGCTCGCTCGATGGATACAGCGCGATGTGCAGAGCGGACGCGCCGTCGACCACGAACGGCGACGCGAAGCGCACTTCGCTCAGCTCGACCGCCGCGGCGGTCGGCGACACGCGCTTGGCGCAGGCGACAGCCACGCGCGCCATGTCCAGAAGCACCGACGACGGCAGCGGCGCGCCGGCGCCGCCGGAATGGCCGACGACGAACGGCTCGTCCGTCTGGAACAGCGATGAATAGCGCAGCTGATCGAGATCGGAGGTGTTTTCGTGCAGCAGCGGATGCAATGCGTTGCCGGCGGCCGCGCCCACCGCACCGGTCCGGGAAGCGGCGCCCGAAGCAATGACGTTGGAGAACATCCCCTTGACCGGGTCGATCCAGTATCTGTCCTTCGCGAACGGATAGGTCGGCAGGTGCATCCGGGTCGGCGCGTTCCTGCCGTGGAACTTGCGCCAGTCCAGATCGAATCCCTTCGCCCACAGCTCGGCCAGCTTGGCCAGCTTGCGCTGCGCGATCCATTTGTCGAGGGCCTCCTCGTAATCGGGATCGGCGGCGAACAGGCCGAGCATCTCGCGGTGCGCCTTCAAGTTGCCGCGATAGGCGCCGTCGGCCGCGGCATCGACCGCACCCGCCTTGACCCATGCGCGAAGCAGCTGCTGCAGCCGGGCCGCGGAATCGACGACGAACGCCAGTCGCTCTTCCATCGGCTCGCGCCCGACCTGCAGCGTGTACGCCAGCGAGGCATGATCGATCCGACGGCCCTCCTCCTCGGCGTCCTGCAGGAATGCCAGCAGGTTCCGGCCCTTGACGAGCAGTTGTTCGGACGTGCGCGCCGACAGCGGCACGATGGTCTGTACGCCCGGCAGCGTTGCATCCGCGGTATGGGCATGCGCAGCGCCGGAAGGTTCTTCGATGACGAAGTGCGCATTCGCGCCGCCGGCGCCGAACGACGACAAGCCGGCGATGCGCGGCATGCGCCTGCCATCGACCACGGGCGCGTCCCAGTCGCGCAGGGACTGGTTGACTTCGAACGGCGTGACCGCGAAATCGATATTGGGATTCAGCCGCTGCGAATGCAGCGATGGCGCGATCTGACGATGGCGCATCTGCAGGATGACCTTGGTCAGTCCGGCGATGCCCGCCGCCGATTCGCAATGACCGATGTTCGACTTCGCCGAACCGATCAGGCAGAAACCGGTGTCCGCGGTATGTTCGCGGAACGCCTTGCCTAGCGCCGCGATCTCGATCGGATCGCCTAGCTTCGTGCCGGTGCCGTGCGCTTCGATGTAGCTGATGTGGCGCGCATCGACGCCTGCGTCCTTCAGCGCGGCGGAGATCACCGCGGCCTGCGCCTGCGGATTCGGCACCGTGTAGCCGTTGGTCTTGCCGCCGTGGTTCAGCGCGCTGCCGCGGATCACCGCATGGATCGCATCGCCGTCGCGCTGCGCGTCGGACAGGCGCTTCAGCACCACCACGCCCACGCCTTCGCCCGGAATGTAGCCGTCGCCGCCTTCGCCGAAGCTCTGGCAGTGGCCGTCGCTGGAGATGAACTGCCCCGCGCTCAGCATGCTGTACTTGTCGGGATGGATGCTGAGATTGACGCCGCCGGCCAGCGCCATGTCGGTGCGGCCCAGCTTCAGATCCTGGCAGGCCAGGTGGATCGCGGTCAGCGACGACGAGCACATGGTGTCGAGCGTCATGCTCGGTCCGTGCAGGTTGAGCGCGTACGACACCCGGTTGGCGATACTGGCCAGGCTGCCCGAGCGGTTGTATTCGCCATACATCACGCCGGCGTAAACGCCCACCTGGCCAGGCAATGCATCGGCCTGCGGCATCCGCAGGCTCTTGCGCGAATAGCCGGCGTCCTCGATCGCCATCCACGCATGCTGCAGAAACAGACGCTCCTGCGGGTCGATGTACGGCGCCTCGCGCGGCGAGATGTTGAAGAACTGCGCGTCGAACTCGTCCGCGCCCTGAATGAAGCCGCCCCACTTGCTGTAGTGCCCGGGCTGTTCGCGGTCGCTGGTGTAGTAGTCCTGCCAGCGCCAGCGCGACTCGGGAATCTCGACCACGCAGTCCTTCCCGTCGCGCAGATTGCGCCAGTAGTCCTGCGGCGTTTCGGCTTCCGGATAACGGCCGCTGAGCCCGACGATGGCGATCGGCTCGGATGTCGTGCGCGCGGAAGGAGCGCGGCGCACCAGTCCATGGCTCTTGCCCCGCAGCGGCGGTTGGGTGTGCGGACGCGCTGCGGCGGATGCATGCCGTGGAACCGACGCGGTCTGCGCGGTGTTCGTTGCCGTCGTGTGCTCGACGGTCTGTACCAGCAGCGCCTGCAGCTCAGCTCGGTACGCCTGGGCGAGATGTTCGCCGAGCGCGGCGACCGTCTGGTATTCGAAGAACAGCGTCTTCGGCAACGGGCCGAGATGTTTTTCGAGCTGAGCGGTGAGGCTCATCGCCAGGATCGAATTGATGCCGTAGCTTTCCAGCGCTTCGTCGATATCGATCTGTGCCGGCGCGATCTTCAGCAGCGGCGCGAACTGTCTGCGCAGGAAATCGCGGACCAACAGCCGCAGATCGCCGCTGCCTGCGCCGGTGCCGACACCGGCATCGACGGAAGCGCCGACGGCGGAAGCATCGAAGAAAGGAGCATCGACGTCGCGCATCGCCGGCGCATGCACGGGCAGGCGTGCGGGCGCACGGCGCGGCACGACGGCCGGCGGCGCATCGAACAGACGGCGCAGCCGGAGGCCATCGCCTTCGACCGTCAGTACCTGCGCGTGCGCGGACGCCAACGCCCGGCGGAACACCGCGATGCCCGACGCGCTGCGCATCGGCAGCATGCCCGTCTGCGCCTGCAGCCAGCGCACGCCGTCGGCATCCGGACGCATGCCGCCCGCGTCCCACAGTGGCCAGTCGATCGCCAGCGTCCTGCCCGAACGCTGCCCTTGCGCGACCCGCGCCTGGCGGAAGTCCGCGAACGCATCGAGGAAACCGTTCGCGGCCGCGTAATCGGCCTGGCCGACGTTGCCGAACGCCGACACGCCGGACGAGAACAGCGCGAAGAAATCGAGATCCGCATCCGCGGTGGCGTCGTCGAGATGCCAAGTGCCGCGAACCTTGGGCGCGAGCACGGCGGCCACGTCGGCGGCGGTCTTCTTCAGGATCAGGTTATCGCTGCGCGCGCCGGCGCAGTGCAGCACGCCGCGCAGCGCACCGATGTCGGCGATCGCTTCGACGACGCGCCGGCACTGCGCGGCGTCATCCAGGTCGAGCTGTCGATAGTGCAGCCGATCGCCGAAGCCGTACGCGTCCAGCCGCGCGGCAATGTCGCGGTCCGGCGCCGAACGGCCGGTCAGCACGACCCGCGCACGCTGCGCATGGTCGAGGATGTCGCGCGCGAACACGCCGCCGAGGCCGCCGAGGCCGCCGGTGATCAGATAGACGCCGTCTTCCCGGTAGGGCGAGTCGCCGAGCTCGCCATGCGCATCGTGCGCGCCCACGGCCGTCTGCGGTAACAGCGTCCAGTCGAGGCTGCGCCATCCTTCCGCGGACGACAGCAGCGGCGAGCGCTGCGGCTGCGCGGCGGCTTCGGCCAGATCGGCGGCGAGCGTATCCGGCGTCGCCTGCGCCTGCACGACGACGAGCTGCGCGGTGAGCGCGGGATTCTCCAGCGCCGCCGTTCTGAGCATGCCGCCCAGGCCGGTCAGCAGCCGCCCTTCCGCGGTATCGGCGATCACGCACTGCAGCAGCGTCGTTTCGCCGCCGGTTCGCTTCAGCACGTCCTGCAGATGTTCGAACACCTGCAGCGCGATGGCCTCGTAGCGCAGCGCGGGATGCGTGGCTTCTGCCGCGGACAACGACTCGACCGCTCTCCCAGGACGCAGCGCCGACAGCGCCGCGGGATCGACGCCGGAATAATCGCAGAGCAGCACACGCACATGCGCGAACTCCAGCGCGCCGGTGTCGAGATTTTCCTCAGCGGCACGACTCGATGCGATACCGCGCGGACGCGGTTCGCTCCATCGCGGCACCGCGACCAGCGTTTCGATGGCGGAAGAGTCGTTCGTGGCGGCGGCGCCGGCGGCGAATCGGCGCGCGCAGAACCCGCGCATCTGCACGCAAACATTGCCGTTCGCGTCGCACAGATCCAGATCGAGGGTGATCTGCGCCGAATCGTCGGACGAGCTATCGGCGCGGCGCACGAACGCATGCAGCCGCTGCGCGCAGTCGCCGAGGATGCACAGCGATTCCATCGCGAAGGGCAGCATCGGATCGGCCGGCGGCGCGTCGCGCCCGCCCAGTCCGATCGCCGCTTGCAGCGCGCTGTCGATCAGCGACGGATGCAGGATGTAGGCGGCGTTGTCCTCGCCGGCAAGCGCGTCGGGTAGCGCCAGATCGGCCAGGACCTGGCCGTCGCCGCTGTCCAAGGCGACGATGCCGCGGTGCGCCGGGCCGTACTCGATGCCGATCCGCGCGTACTGCCGGTATACCGTGTCGGCGTCCCAGTGTTCGCGGCGCATCGCGTCGCGCAGTGCGGCCAGATCCAGCGGCGCTGCGACGCCGTCGCCTTCGAAACCGTATTGCCCGGGATCGTGGAAACGCACACGGCCGGACGCGTGGTCGGTGCGGTGCCCTGCCTCGGTTTCGCTGAACACGGTGAACCCGAGCAGGTCCTCGTCCGCATCGAGTTCGATCAGGATCGCGCGCTCGCCTTCGACCGCGAACGGCGACAGCCACAGCACGTTCTCGAACGCGATCAGCGAGGTGGTCGCAAGCTCCGGCACCGCATCGGCGACCGCCGCGCGCGCCATCTCCAGATAGGCGACGCCCGGCAGCACGCCGAAGGCGGCGCCCGACGGCATCCTGACCCGATGATCGCGCAGGAAGAATTCCTCCCCGGTCAGCTGCGTGCGGTAGCGCTGCCGGGTCAGGGTCGAGACATTGAGATGCAACAGCGGATGCAGGCGCGCAGGCGTCGCCCGGCGGCCGGAGAACTGCCGTATCAGCTCGAGCGCGTTGGCCTTGTCCAGCCGTCTGCTCTTCAGCTCGGAAACAATGTACTCGACGAAATCCACCATGCCATCCGTTCTCGTGTCCTTGTCCGCTGCTCAGTGCAGCAAGTTCAACGCCTTTCCCAACGTGTCGCCCATCGCTTCAGGCCAGTTGCTTCACGCGCGCCGCCACCTCCGCGGGGCTCATCGTGTCCTCTTCCAGTTCCGCGAAAAGCCCGGCGATGACGTCCAGGTTGTGCAGGTATTGGCCGAACGGCGGCGCTGCCGTCGCCGGAGCGGCGGCCGCACGCACCTTGTCCTCGGACGGAAGCCAGCAGTGCATGCGCGCGAAGGCGTAGGTCGGCAGATGAATTCGCTCGGTCCGCCGCGCGCTGCCCGCGTCGGCGTTGTCTGCGTGGGCCGCCTGCCGGTAGCCCTGCGCGCCCAGGTCGGCAACCTGTTCCTGCAGCAACGGATGCGGATGCCGGAATTTTTCGCCGGCGTGGCCCGGCATCGCCACAGCAACGCTGTCGTCCGGCGCGATCCAGTAGACGTCCTCGGCGAACGGATACGGCGGCAACGCGACCATCGGCGGCGTGCGCGCGCCGTGCAGCCTGCGCCAGTCCAGCGCCAGACCTTTCACCCACAGTTCGCACAACTTCAGGGCATTGCCTTCGGCGATGCACTTGTCGACGACCAGAGCCGCCATGCCGGCGTCTTCATTGAGCAGGCGCACGCTTTCGCGCCCCTGGCGGACGTGCGCGGCGAAAAATCCGTGCGGAAGCGGCCGGTTCGAACCCGCGGCGTCGATGTAGACGCCCAACTGGTCGATCACGTCCTGCACGCTGCGTGCAACGAAGCTCAGCCGTTCGTCCATCGCGTCGCGATGGCACTGCAGGCTGTAGGCCAACGCGGCCGGGTCGTATCCGGGATCGCGCGCGGACCCCGCCCGCAGGACGTCGCGCAGATCCGCCGCCTTGCGCAGCAGTTGTTCGGACGAGCGCGCCGACAGCGGCACGATGAAGCCGGCATCGGGCAGCATCGGCGGCTCGACCGCGACGGCCGACCCACGCGCGGCGGACGGCACGTGTTCGGCCAGCACCAGATGCGCGTTGGTGCCGCTGAATCCGAAGCTGCTGATCGCGGCGTGGCGGGCGGCGCCATCGGGCGAAGCCCAGTCGCGCGCGCTGGTGTTGACGAAGAACGGGCTGGCGTCGAGATCGAGGTGTTCGTTCGGTGTTTCGAAGTTGGCGCTGGGCGGCAGCGTGCGGTGCTTCAGCGCCAGCAGCAGCTTGATGAAGCCGGACACGCCGGCCGCGGTCAGGCAGTGGCCGATGTTGGTCTTCACCGAGCCGATCGCGCAGTACTGGCGACGGTCGGTCGCCGTCCGGAACGCCGACTTCAGACCGTCGACTTCGATCGGGTCGCCGAGCTTGGTGCCGGTTCCGTGCGCTTCGACCAGTTCGATGCGGCCGGGATCGATGCCGAAGCGGTCGTAGACGTCGCGGATCAGACGCTGTTGCGATTCCGCATTCGGCGCGGTGATGCCGTTGGTGCGCCCGTCCTGATTCACGCCCCAGCCGCGCACGACGCCGAGGATGCTGTCGCCGTCGCGTTCGGCGTCGGCCAGGCGCTTGAGCATGACCACGCCGACGCCTTCGCCCGGCACGAATCCGTTCGCGCGTTGGTCGAAGGTATAGCAGCGGCCCTCGGGCGAGAGCATGCCCGCCTGTGCCGTCTTCAGGAACATGTCGGCGTTGGCCATCACGTACACGCCGCCGGCGAGCGCGATGTCCGCCGCGCCGGTGATCAGGCTGTCGCAGGCCGACGCGATGGCGACCAGCGACGACGAGCACGCCGTGTCGATGGACACGCACGGCCCCTGCAGGTTCATGAAATACGACACGCGCGCGGCGAGGATCGAGGTCGCGCCGCCGGTGAAGCCCAGCGCGTTGATCTGCTGCTCGCGCGAGAGCAGGTTGTAGTCGCCGTGGGCGCAACCGGCGAACACGCCGCACCTGCTGCCGGACAGCCGTTCCGCGGTGTAGCCCGCATTCTCCATGCCATGCCAGCAGCATTGCAGGAACAGGCGCTGCTGCGGGTCCATCGCTTCGGCTTCGACCGGCGACAGACCGAAGAACAGCGGGTCGAACCGGTCGTGCCCTTCCAGCACGCCCATCCACTTCGAATTGCTCTGGCCGAGCCCGGGCTGCCCTTCGACGTAATAGTCGCGGGTGTCCCAGCGCGACGACGGAATCTCGCTGACGCAGTTGCGGCCGCTGGCGATGTTGTCCCAGAAGCTGTCGACGTCCTTCGCCATCGGGAAGCGGCCGGCCATGCCGATGACCGCGATTTCGGTGGCGTGCATGCCGGACGCAGGCGGCGCCGCTACGACCGTAACCGTGTCTGCGCTGCGCCACGATGCGAGCGCGGGCCAGGCAGACGGCGCGATGAACGCGGTGTCCGCAGCGGACTGCGCGAACTGCGGCGTTCCGGAGGACGCCGAAGTATGCGCTGCGACGCGCTGCGCGAGCGTATCGCGCACCAGACGCGCGAACTGTTCAACGGTCGGATAGGTGTAGACGCGGGTCGCCTCGATGGCGATGTCGTAACGCTGGTTGATCGCGCGCACCCAGGTGACGCCTGAAATCGAGTCCAGTCCCAACTCGACGAAACCGCGATCGGCATCGATGCTGTCTGACGGCTGCCGCAGCTCCTGCGCCAGCAGCTCGATGAGCGTGCGACGCACGGCGCCGAGATCGACGCCCGCCGCGGATGCGGATACGGGTATCGATGGGGGTGCGGACCCTGCGGAGGCCGCCGATGCCGATATCGCACGCTGCGGCTTGGCGGTCTGCGCGTTCGTCGGCGGCGCCACGGCGGTGCTGGCGATCGCCGCATCCTCGCTCTGGCCAGCCTGCGCATCGGTCGGGTCGTGTTCGCCGATGTGCCTGGCGAGCGAACGCAGGTTCGGATAGCGATAGACCTTGGTCGCTTCGATCGCCAGCCCGAAATGCGCGTTGATCCTGCCGATCCAGGTGACGCTGGAGATCGAATCCAGGCCCAGATCGACGAACGGCGTGGCCGCGTCGATCTCCGCCTCGTCCGCGCGCAATTCTTCGGCCAACAGGCGGCGAATGACCGGCAGGATGTCCGCGCCCTTCACGGCGCTCGCGCGATGCGGCGCGGCATCTACCGGTGCCTCTGCTTCCGCCTGAGAAGGCGCGAACCGCTGTTCGATGCGGCGCAGCGCATCGGCATGCCCCACCAGGGTCGTTTCGTGCATCGCGACTTCGCGCGCGAACAGCGCCTTCCAGGCGTCGAGATGCCGTGCGACGCATGCGGCCTTCCAGGCGACGAGGTCGGCGCGCGCATGCCGCGCCGCGCTGCGCGCGAGCGCGAGCGCGGCGTCGACAACGCGCTCGCGCGGCAGCACGTTCAGCAGCCGATTGCGCCGCGCCAGCGCTTCCCCGTCGATCTCGCGCCCGGTGAATAGGCTGTCGCGCGCCAGATCGAAACCCAGCCGGGCCGGCAGGATGGCGGTCGCACCCGCGCCGGGCGTGAATCCGAAGTTCATGTACGGGCTGAGGTAGCGGCTTTCTTCGCTGAACAGCGCGCCGTCGCAGAATAATCCCAGCGTCCAGCCCGCGCCGATGCCATGGCCCTGCATCGCGGCGAAGACCGGCAGCGGGCAGCGCATCGGCAGATGGAACACGTCCTGATCGGTGAAGCGGACCCGGCCTTCCTGGATCGCTTTCAGGCCGTCGCGGGTGCCGCCGGAGGAGAAATAGGTGCCGTAACCGGTGAGTACGACGGCCTTGTATGCGGGCGACGCGCCGATGCGCTCGAAAACTTCCTGCAGTCCGGCGATCAGCGCGTCGGAGAACATGTTGCGCGCGTCGCGGTCTTCCAGACGCACCAGCACCACGCCGTCGGCATCGACGCTGGCGTGGACCACGGTCGAGTCCAGATGCAACGCGCCGGCTTCCGCCGCAGTCGCCGGCGAAGCATCGACAGCAGCGGGATCGGCGGAATGGGACGCATCGCGCAGGAGGCGCGCGACCAGCGAGGGCGGACTGCCGGAAAAGTCGCGAGGCTGCGCGTGCAGCCGTCCGGCGAGCTGCCGCGCGAACTCGGTCGCCGAATCGGCCGCACAGACCTGCAGCAGCGGCAGCCGCTGCCGCAGGGCGCGACCGCTGAAGCGCTCGCCGCTCAGCGCCCAGGTCCGGCCCCAGGCGCCGAAATTCCGGGCCAACAGCGCGTCCAGCAGTTCCAGATGTCCGCAATGCGCGTGCAGGGCGATCGCCCCGTATTCGCCGTCCTCGCTGTAGACCGCGGCATCGCAGGCGAGCGCCAGCAGCAAGCCGGCATCGATCGCGCTCTTGTCCAGCACCGCTACCACGGGTGCGCGCAGCCGCGACAGTTCGCGCAGCGCGTCGCGCAAGGCTTCGTCGTGCGCGCTGGCGTCTTCGGGCAGGAAGCCGTCGAAATCGCTGTGCAACACCACCGCGGCGGCGCCATCGGCCGCGCGCAGCGACTGCTGCAGCTGCCGCAACAGCACGTCGGTGGGCGTCGAAGCATCCGCTTTCAAGCGCAAATGCAGGAAATTATCGTCGTCTCGCGTCAGCGCGACGGCATCGTGCGCGGTCGCGCTGTCGAAGTCGGCCGCCTGCGGCGCGGCGTCATCGATGGAGGCTGCGGCGTTACGCACACCGGCGTCCGCGGCGAGGCCGGCATCGAACTCGCTCGCCAGATGCGCCTTGAGCAACCGCAGAGCATCGGCGGATTTGTCCGACAAGCTCGCGCAGTACGCGTCCACCGTGGCGTCGAAATCGCTGCGCGACACGACCACGGCGCCCCACCCGGCCGCCTGCAGTTCGCGGCCGCTGAGCGGTTGCTCCTGGATCGCCAGCAGCGATGCCAGCGGTTCGCCGAAGCGCGCGGCGAGCCATTCGCGCTGCGCGGCGTCGACGAGGGTCGGTCCTTGTTCGGGCGTGGAGAAACCGTAGTCCTGGTCGTCGACCGCGATGACGCCATCGCAGGCGCAGGCGAACCGGAAGCCGGCGCCGAGCGCCTGCCCGCGGAGCAGCGCCAGCGTCGGCGCGGGAAATGCGGCCAACGCTTGCAGGAGCGAGTGCGTGGCCTCGCGATCGAGCGCCGCCTGGCTGTCGCGCAGGAAGATGCGCTCGTCGCTTTCGATCAACAGCGCCTTCAGTGACGGCAGCGCGGCCGCATGCGCCAAAGCTTGTCGCAGCGCATCGATGAGCGCGGGTTCCAGCGCGCCCGCGGGCGCATGCAGACGCAGCGCGAAGATGCCGTCGCCGCGATCGCGCATCAGCACCGATGCGGAAGACGTCCCGTCGCCGAGGGCCTGGCCATCGCGATGACCCATGTACGCACCGCCCTGCGTCGAAAGCGGCAGCGAGGGTTTGTCCAGCGTCGTCGCGGCGATCGCGGCGATCAGCGCGGGCGGTTCCAGCGCGATCGCGCCGGGCTTGTGCAGCGCGGCCGCGAACGATGCCGCCGCCACGTCGACATCGGCGTGCGACGCGTTGTCGTGGTGCGATGCGCGGCTTTCGAACCGGCGATCCAGCATGCGCACGGCCGGGGTTGCCTGGAGCGTCCGCTCCGGGGCCGGTTCCGCATCAGCCGCGGCGGCTGCCACGGCGGGCAGCAAGGTCAGCGCGGTGAATTCGATGCACGCCGCGCCATCGTCGGTATACAGGGAAATATCGACGCACGGGGCGCCGTCGCGCCGCGGCGTGGCGTGCGCGCGAATCCATGCGTATCGCGGGCGGCCGCGCACGCGATGCACGCGCATCTGCGCAAAGCCCGCGGGCAGATGCGGCACGTCGTGCGCGAAACCCAGCCACTGCGCGGCGAGCATCGCCGCGTCGACGGCGGGCGGGTCGATCGTGCAGTCCGCGAACGCGGTCTGCGACGGCCCCGATGCCTCGAACGTCGCCCACAGCCCGTCCGCGGAGCGCTGTACCGCCGTGACGATCGCATACAGCGCATCGGTTTCGAACCCGTTCGCGCGCTGCGCTTCGATCATCGCGGCGCGGTCGGGGAACATCGTCGAGACGCCGCGCGACCGTGCGGCGATGTCGGGCATCGGCGCGGGCGCATCGGCACAGGCTTCGACGAAGCCTTGGCAGAACACGTGGCCATCGGCGGGCGCGGACAGTTCGAACGCCGCGGTCTGCGGTTCGGGACGCCGCCCCTGGCCCGGCGGCAGCACCGCGATCTCGACCTCGATCGTCGCCGGCATCGCCCGCGGCGCGCCGAAACGCACGTCGCGCAAGGCCCATGCCCTGCCCTGTTCGAGCATGCCTTCCTCAAGCATGCCCAGCCCGTCCGCCAGCGCGGCCCGGGCCGCTTCGAGTTGCAGACCGCGCGGCACAATCGCCTGCCCCTGGAACCTGAGCCCCACGATCCGCGGATCGTCCGCGCGGAACAGGCTGAGATAGCGCTGCTGACCGGGTTTGGAAGCGTTGCGGTGGACCAGCGAATGGATCGCCTGCGCCGTCGTCGCGGCGGCGTGCGCGTCCGTGGATTCCTCGCGCCGGTAGCGTTCGCGCGCGAACGGATAGACCGGCAGATGCATCCGCCCCGGCAGCGGTGCGCCATGCAGTTTCGACCAGTCGAGGTCGAGGCCCTTGGTCCAGACATCGAGCAGCCGCGAAACCTTTCCGGCGACGAACCAGCCGTCGACGCTGGCCTGCAGATCCCGGTCGACGGTGAACAGCGCGATGCTCTCGCGGTGGCGGCGCGACTGCGCGTAGTAGAGGTCGTCCGCGAGCGCGCCGTCCTCGGGATTGTCGTCGTCGAGGAACGCGGCGAGCTTGTCGATCAGTTCGGCGCGCGAACCCACGCGCATGGCCAGGCGCTCTTCCATCGCCTCGCGCCCGAGCTGCAGGGTGCAGGCCAGGCCGTGCAGATCGATGTCGGCGTCGGCCTCGACGAACGCCTTCAGCGCCACGGCTTTTTGCCGCAGCTGCGGCAGGGTGCGCGCCGACAGCAGCACCGCGCAGGGCGTGGTTGAAACGGCGGATTCGTCGCGGGCCGCGCGGGAAACGCCGGTATGCGCCTCCACGATCAGATGGGCGTTGCCGCCGCCGGCGCCGAACGAGGAAATGCCCGCGATCAGCGGCGCTTCCCGGCCGTCGATCACCGGTGCGTTCCACGGCCGCAGACGCTGATTGACCTCGAACGGCGTGGTCCCGAAATCGATGTTGGGATTCAGCCGCTGCGAATGCAGCGATGGCGCGATCTGACGATGGCGCATCTGCAGGATGACCTTGGTCAGCCCGGCGATGCCCGCCGCCGATTCGCAATGGCCGATGTTCGACTTCGCCGAGCCGATCAGGCAGAAACCGGTGTCCGCGGTATGTTCGCGGAACGCCTTGCCGAGTGCCGCGATCTCGATCGGATCGCCCAGCTTCGTGCCGGTGCCGTGCGCTTCGATGTAACTGATGTGGCGCGCATCGACGCCTGCGTCCTTCAGCGCGGCGGAGATCACCGCGGCCTGCGCCTGCGGATTCGGTACCGTGTAGCCGTTGGTCTTGCCGCCGTGGTTCAGCGCGCTGCCGCGGATCACCGCATGGATCGCATCGCCGTCGCGCTGCGCGTCGGACAGACGCTTCAGTACCACCACGCCCACGCCTTCGCCCGGAATGTAGCCGTCGCCGCCTTCGCCGAAACTCTGGCAATGGCCCGCGCTGGAAATGAACTGGCCGGCGCTGAGCATGCCGTACTTGCCGGGATGCAGACTGAGGTTGACGCCGCCGGCCAACGCCATGTCGGTGCGGCCCAGCTTCAGATCCTGGCAGGCCAGATGGATCGCGGTCAGCGACGACGAGCACATGGTGTCGAGCGTCATGCTCGGTCCGTGCAGGTTGAACGCGTACGACACCCGGTTGGCGATACTGGCCAGGCTGCCCGAACGGTTGTACTCGCCGTACATCACGCCGGCGTAAACGCCCACCTGCCCGCCGCGGCAGGCCTGCAGCGCGGCGCGGGTATAGCCCGCGTCCTCGATCGCCATCCACGCGTGCTGCAGGAACAGCCGCTCCTGCGGATCGATCTGTTCGGCGTCTCGCGGCGTGATGCTGAAGAAGCGAGGATCGAATTCGTCCGCGCCCTGGATGAATCCGCCCCAGCGGCTGCTGTGCAGTCCGGCGGCCAGCGCTTCGCCGCCGACGGGGTCGCGATAGTAGTCCTGCCAGCGCCAGCGGTCGGCGGGAATTTCGCGGATGCAGTTCACGCCCTGCGACAGGTTGCGCCAGTATTCGTCCAGATCCCAGGCGTCCGGATAGCGGCCGCTGATGCCGACGATGGCGATGCTTTCGCTATGGAGGGATGGGCCGAGAGTCGGTTCGTCGTCGATGGACGGCTTGTCGATGCGCGCCATCGCGGCAGCGGCGTCCGCGCCGCGCATGTCGGCGTCGCTTCGCGGCGCAGACGCAACGGGCTGCGCCTCGGCGTGCGGCTGCGGCTGGATGGCGTCGGACGTTCGACGCGCCGTGCCGATGCGCTTGCCGGGCACGTGCGATCTCGCGGCCGTCGCCGCTGCGATGGTCGCGAACGGAGCGGTCGCGGTGTCCGCGGGCACGGCACGCGGCGACAGCAGTGAAATCAGGCGGTCGGCGTGCGCGCTGCAGAAATAGTCGTTGAGCTGCGCGATGGTCTGGTATTCGAACGCCAGCGTCTTCGGCAGCCTGCCGAAGATCGTTTCCAGGTGCGTCACCAGCTTCATCGCCAGGATCGAATCGATTCCGTACTGTTCCAGCGGCGCCTGCGGCCGCAGGCGGGCGGCAGGAATCTTCAGTACCTGCGAGAACTGCTGGCAAAGGTAGTCCAGCGCTCTTTCGCGCAGGGTGTCGTCCATGCCCACCGGCGTTGCGTCGACGACCTGGGCGGTCGCGCTGTCGCGGGCGGTCTCGCTTGCAATTCTTGCCGCGGAATCCGTTGCGGAATCCGTTGCGGAATTCGTCGCTTCGAGCAGTGTCCGCATCGCCGGCAATCTGCCTTCCATCACCAGCACACGCGCGCAGGAAAGCGCGAGGCCGCGGTACATCGCGCGCATCGCGGCGACGGTGGACAGCGGACGCATGCCGGTGTGGTCCAGCAGCCGCTCGCGGGTCGCAGCGTCCATGCTCATCCCGCCGTCCTGCCACAGCGGCCAGTTCACCGACAGCGTGCGGCCATGGCGCTCGCCCCGCGCCGCCAGACGGTTGCGGTGCGCGGCGAACTCATCCATGAACGCATTCGCCGCGGCGTAGTCGACCTGGCCGACGATGCCCCAGCACGCCGCGAAGGACGAGCACAGCAGGATGAAATCCAGCGGCAACTCGCGCGTCGCGAGATCGAGATTCGCCAACCCGGCTACCTTCGGCGCCAGCACCGATGCGAACGTCGTCGGCGATTTGCGCAGGATGAAACCGTCGCGGATGATGCCCGCGCAGTGCACGATGCCGCGCAGCGGCCGGTCGTGCTCCCGCAACCTGGCCACGAGCGCGTCGACGGCGCTGCGATCGGTCACGTCGAGCGCGACGTATTCGATCCGGTGCAGCGGCGTCGCCAGCGCATCCAGCATCCGGCGCGCATCGGGCGCGAGCGTCGAGCGCCCGGCCAGCACGATGCGAGCGGAGCGGCACTGCGCGAGGATCTCGCGCACGAACTGAAGACCGATGCCGCCGGCGCCGCCGGTGATCAGATAGCAGCCGCCTTCCCTGAACGCCACCGGCGCCGCGGACTGCGCCTGGCCTTCGACATGCTCTCCCAGCACGCGCCATCGCAAGACTTCGCGGCGCAGGCCGCCGGCGTCTCGCACATGGCGGACGGCCGCGCCGCGCGGCGCATCGGCGCGCGACTCGTCGTGCACGATCTGCTGCAGTTCGGCGGCGCCGATATCGGCCGGCACCCTGATCACGCGCGCGACCAGGGCCGGCGTTTCCTCCATCGCCGTCCTGAACATGGCGTCGAAGCCGCAAGCGACCGCCTCGTCAGCGATCCCCGTATCGGCATCCCTGGTATCGGCGACGATCACCAGCGCGCGAACGCTCCGCGCGCTCGCCAGCATCGACTGGATCGCCGCGAGTCCCTGCAGCGCCGCATCGGCAAAGATTCCATCTATGGAGGTGACATTCGCGGGAGGCGCGAACGCTTCGATCTGCGCGTCCCCACGGCTCGCCTTCAGCGACGCGACCACCGCCGGATCCACGCCCCAAACGAATAGCCTGTCCACGGGCTGCGCCGGGGCCGAGGTCGCCGACGCGGCGAACCATTCGGGTGTCGCGAGCACAACGCCCTGCCCGGCGTCGGACGCCTGTCGTTTCAAGGCCTTGATCCGGACCAGCGCTTCGGCCTGCGCCAGCCGGCCTTCGGCGACCGCGCGGTAGATGGACAGCAGCGAATCCTTCATGACGACAACCCGAGTTCGACGGCATCTTCGGCAGACAGGTCTTTTCTGGAGATGCTTTCCAGCAGGTCCCGATAGAAGGTTTCGTCGAACATTTCCGCTTCATCCGACGTGGCTGATTGCTGCGTGCGCGCTGCGTGCATCGACGTCTCGTCGTACATCACGGTTGCGTCCACCATTCGCGTCCCATTCGACATTCCTGCTCCATCGAAACCCCCTGCCCTGTCCGAATCGCCCGCGTCGCGCGATCCGGCCAGCGTCGCGGCCTTCGCACCGTCTACCGGCCGCCAGCCGAAGCCGCGGATGTCGATGCAAAGCACGCCGTCCGCGTCGAAGATGGAGACATCGCAGCTGTCCACGGCCGCATGTCCGCCGCTGTCGTCGATGGTGCCCGCCGCGGGTGTCAACACGACGACGACTTCCGATGGGCACGGTGCGTGCAGCGTCAGCGAGCGCAGCGTGAACGGCACCGACGGCGCTTGCGGCAGCGCCTGCAGCGACGGCAGGAAGCCGACGCACGCCTGCAGCGCGGAGTCCATGATCCCCGGAGGCATGCGCCAGGCGTCGCCGGCGATGGCGGGTAGCGCGAGGTCCGCCACCAGCTTTCCACCCACCCGGGAGATCGCGCGGATGCCGCGATGCGCGGGGCCGTAATGCAGTCCCATCCGGGCGAAGGCGGCGTAGATCTCGTCGCCGCTCCATCGCTCGCCGCGCTGCGCCGACGCCAGCAGCCCGGCGTCCGCCATGCGCTCGCCGGCGGCATCGACGAAGCGTGCTTCGCCCTGACAGTGAAGGACACGACCATCGCCCGAACCGCTGGCGACCTCGAAAGCGATCACGCCGTCGTCCTCGACGCCGAGTTCGATCTCGACGGCCATCGGCCCGTCCACCACCATCGGCTGCCACCAGACCACATCACTGAGCGTCAATCGCCCGTGCGATCGCGTTGGCGACGCGGCGTGTCCGGACGCCGTATCCGCAAAGGCATCCGGCAGCGCATCGGCGATCGCCGCCGCCGCCATTTCCAGATACGCGACGCCGGGAAGCACATGCTCGACCCGTCCGTCGCCCAGACGCACGCGGTGATCGCGCAGGAAATCCTCGTTACCGTCGAAGGTGGACCGGTAGCGCTGCTGGCGCAGGGTCGACGCGTTGATGTGCAGCAATGGATGGATCTTCGACGACGCGCCTTCGGCGCGCTGCGCCGTCGCCGCGGCGTCGTCTTCCAGCCAGTAGCGTTCGCGCGCGAACGGATACAGCGGCAGTTCGACGCGTCGCGGACCACGGCCGGCTTCGGCCGGATGGAGTTTCGCCCACGGAAGATCGACACCATCGACCCACAGCTCGGCGAGCTTGTCGAGTTTTCCGTCGCGCAGGCAGGTATCGATCAGCGCGGCCTTCAGCTCGGCGTCCTGGCCGATGAAGGCCAGTTTGCCGCCACGCGACAGGCCGCTGCCGACGTGCATATCCGCGGCTGTTCGTTCCGCGGCGAACGCACGCAGCCGCGCTTCGAGTTCGACCAGCGAATGCGCGACCAGCGCGCAGCGCTCCTCCATCGCTTCCCTGCCTACCTGCAGCGTGTAGGCGATGTCGTGCAGCGAAGGCGCGGCCTGCGCGTCGTCGTCGGCGATTCGCGCCGCCAGTGCATCCGCCAGCGACTGCGCACGCTGCCGCAACTGCTCGGTGGTTTTGGCCGACAACGGAATCAGCGCCGGACGCGCAGGAGCAGCGTCGTGCCCGGCGGCGCCGCGCGTCGGCGCCGCTTCCAGCACCAGATGCGCATTGGTGCCGCTGAAGCCGAAGGAGCTGATCACCGCCGAACGCCCGCCCTTCGCGTTCTCGGGCCACGGCTTCAGCGCGGTGTTGACCACGAACGGGCTGTCGGACAGATCGATATGCGGATTGAGGCGTTCGAAGCTCGCCGCCGGCGGAAGTTGGCGATGCTTCAGCGCCAGCACCAGCTTTAGCGCGCTGGCGACGCCGGCCGCGTAGAGGGTGTGGCCGATGTTGCCCTTCACCGAGCCCAAAGCGCAGTAGCCGGTCTTGTCGGTGTAGTGGCGGAAGGCCTGGGTGAGTCCTTCCACTTCGATCGGATCGCCCAGCTTCGTGCCCGTGCCGTGCGCTTCGATCAGCTGGATGTCTTCCGGATCGATGTTGAAGCGGTCGTAGACCGCTCGCATCAGGCGCGTCTGCGACACCGGGTTCGGCGCGGTGATGCCGTTGGTCTTGCCGTCCTGATTGACGCCCCAGCCGCGGATCACCGCGTGGACGATGTCGCCGTCGCGCTCGGCGTCGGCGAGGCGCTTGAGCATCAGCGCTCCCACGCCTTCGCCGGGCACGAAGCCGTTGGCGCGGTGATCGAAGGCGAAGCAGCGGCCGTCGGTCGACAGCATGCCGGACTGACCGGTCTTGACGTGCATCGTCGGGCCCGCCATCACCGCCACGCCTCCGGCGAGGGCGAGGTCGCAGTTGTCCGCGACCAGACTGTCGCAGGCGTTGGATATCGCCACCAGCGAGGATGAGCACGCGGTGTCGATCGACAGGCACGGCCCCTGCAGGTTGAGGAAGTAGGCGATGCGCGCGGCGAGGATCGACATCGCCGCGCCGGTAAAGCCCTGGCTGCTGAACTGATGCTCGCGCGAACGCTGGTGGTAGTCGCTCGCGCCGCAGCCGACGAACACGCCGCAGCGGCTGCCCGACAGGCTGCGCGGGTCGATCGCGGCGTTCTCGATCGCGTGCCAGCAGTTCTGCAGCATCAGCCGCTGCTGCGGGTCCATGCTCTCGGCTTCGGTCGGCGAAATGTTGAAGAACAGCGGATCGAATGCGTCGCAGTCGTCCAACACGCCCATCCAGCGGCTGTTGGTGGTGCCGGGAATCGAAATGTCTTCGCTGAAGTAGCGTTCGATGTCCCAGCGCCGCGGCGGCACGGTATCGATGCAGTCCTTGCCGCCGGCGATGTTGCGCCAGAACGCGTCGAGGTCGCCGGCGCGCGGGAACTGGCCGGCTATGCCGATGATGGCGATGGCGTTGCTGCCCACGGCCTTGCGCGCGCTCTTGTTGCGCCACGAGGCCAGGGTGCGGGCCGATCGTGCGGCTGGGCGCGTGCGCTCAGCGAGCGGCCTGGCGTCGACGGGTTGCGCCGGCGCCGAGGACGGCTGCGGCTGCATCGCACGCGCCGGCAGCAGGCCGGCGAGAAAGCGCGCGAATTCGGCCAGGGTCGGATGGCTGTAGACCTTGGTCGCTTCGATGCGGGTGCCGTAAGCGGCGTTGATCCTGCGAACCCAGGTCACCCCGGTGATCGAGTCCAGGCCGAGGTCGACGAACTGCCGGTGCGCGTCGATCTCTTCCTCCGGCATGTGCAGTTCCTGCGCGAGCAAGTGCCGGAGCGCAATTGAGAGATCCGCCTGCGCGGCCGCGGCATCCGTCGCGACTGGCCCGGTCTCCGTGATCGTCGTCGGCGATGCAGTCGGCGACGACGCCGGTTCCGCGGCGGCGGGCGCCGGCCTGGCGGCATTGGCGACGGCCTGCGTCCCCACCGCGCCCGACAGCGCCATGCGCTCGACGACGAAATCGCAGAACTGGCGCAGCGTCGCGTGGCTGTAGACCTTGGTCGCCTCGATCCGGGTGCCGTAAGCGGCGTTGATCTTGCGGACCCAGGTCACCCCGGTGATCGAATCCAGGCCGAGGTCGACGAACTGCGTGTCTTCGTCGATCTGGGCCGCGTCCATCTGCAATTCGGTCGCGAGCAGGTCCTTCAGGGCATGCGCGATCTTCTGCGGCGCTGCGGTTCCGGGCGTCGTGGCCGCCACGGGAACGGCGTCTTCCTCGGACTGGAAATGCCGGATCACGCCCTGCAGCGCGTGCTCCTTTCCGACGAAGCTGCGCGCGTGCATGGCCAGTTCGCGCGCGTAGGTGTCCTCGATCACGGCCAGGCCGGGGACGGCGAAATACCGCTTCAGCGCACGCACGTCGGCGGGCGCCCGCGCCGCGATCGCGTCCGCCAGCGCCAGCGCATGGGGCAGCACCTCGTCGCGCGCTATGCAGGGGTGCGGCAATCCTTTCGCGCGCAGCTCGCTGCCGCTGTGCTCGACCGCGGCGAACAGGGTCTCCCGGGCGAGGTCGGGACCGAGCGTGGCCGGAAAGATCAGCGTCGATCCCGCGCCCGGTGTGAAGCCGTATTGCATGTACGGGCTGATGTAGCGGCTTTCGGCGCTGAACACGCACAGGTCGGCGAACATGCCCAAGCTCCAGCCGCCGCCGATCGCGTGCCCCTGCATGGCGGCGACGACGGGCACGGCGCAACTCATCGGCAGCTGGTAGATCTTCGTGTCGGTGAACTTGGCGCTGCCCTGCTGGATCGCCAGCAGGCTGTCGCGGGTGCCGCCGCAAGCGAAATAGGTGTCGTAACCGCAGAGCACGACGGCGCGGTAATCGCCCGACGCTTCGATATGAGCGAAGACCTCTTCCAGCCCGCGTACCAGCGCGGGCGAGAACATGTTCTTCGCCTCGCGATCGACCATGCGCACGACCAGCACGCCGTTGTCGCGCAGTTCGGTCTCGATGGCGGGGAATTCGGGCATGGGCTGCCGCGCCGCGACCCGGCTGGCGTCGCCCGCGACCGCGTCCGATACGGCAAACGCGTCCGCAAGCCGGGCCAGCACGGCGCGGCGGCGCGCGCGCAGCGCGGGTGCGCGCAGCACAAACGCATCCGCCAGCGCCCGCGCATGCGTCAGCACCTCGGCCGCATCGCCACGCACGACCGCCGCTGCGGACGCCAGTTCGGCCCCGGCGACCGCCGCCGGCTGGAACAGACAACGCTTCGCGCGATTGGCGCCCAAGCGATGGGCGAACAACACCGCCGCCCGTCGCAGCAGCGACGGGTCACGCCACAGGGTATCTGTCGAATAGCGCGCGCCTTCGGCGTGGACGCAGGCGTCGGCGCTCAATCCCAGCAGCCAACCGGCGCCATCGGCATCGCCTTCGAACGCGACGACGACCGGCGACGGGTACTCGCACAGAACCTGCTGAAGCGCCGCCAGCTCGGCATCGACCCGCTGCGCTTCGGTGGCCTCGCCGATGGCGGGCAGAAACCCGTCGATCTCGCTGCGCAGCACCACCGAAGCATCGCCGGCGTGCTGTGCCAGTTCGGCCAGCGTCGCTCGCAGATCGCGCAACACAGTGGCTGCGGTGGCATCGCCGGTGCTGTCGGCGAGGCGCACCGAAACGGCCGCATCGGATAAGTATTCGACCGCGATTCCCGGCCGCGTCTGCGGCAGTGCAACGGGTACCGTCGCGGAACGCCGCGCATCGGATGCGTCCGCGATCGGCCTGTCGTGCGGGCCCAGACGCGACACGCAGTCCCGCAGCGCGGCGGCCATGTGCGTCTTCAGCAGGTGCAGCGACTCCCGCGGCTTGCTCGCAATGCGCTCGGCAAGCGACAACGCCGCGGCCAGCGCGCCGTCGCGCGCGACGACCGGAACGGTCCATCCCTTCTGCGCCAGCTCACGCCCGCTCATTGCACCGCTGACGTAGATCAGATCCTCCGCCCAGGCGTCGCCGAAGCGGGCCGCCAGCAGCGCGGCCTCCGCGGCCGTGGCTTGCGCACCGTGCTGCGGATCGGAGAAGCCGTAGCGCGATTCGCGCGCGCAGATCATGAAATCGCAAAGCGCGCCGAGCAGAAAGCCGGAGCCGTCGGCACCGCCGCCCAGCACCGCGACGGTCGGCAGTGGGAACTCGACCACGGCGCGATGCAGTCCGGCCGCGACGGCGTCGTCGAGCGTATCCGCGCTGCCGTGCAGGAGATCGGTTTCGGCGCCGACGAACAGCACCACACGCGTATCCTCGCGCTCACACAGATGTTCGAGCGCCAGCAGCGATTGCGCGATGACCGCGCGATCCAGCACGGGTTGCAGCAGGGCAATGGAGAACACACCGCCACCATGCCCGCGCAATTCGACGCAAGCCGGCGGCGCATCCGCACCGGGATCGGCGTCCGGCGATGGCAACGCGACCTTGGATGTACCGGTGGAACGCGGTGCCGGCACTGCATCGATCTCGCCGACTTCGCGCAATCGCATGGCCGTGGGCTTGGCCGTGACCGCGCCCGTGCGCGCATGCGTCCCGGGGGACGCCGCGTGCGGCAGGAAGACGATGCGCGTGCCGATGGCGGACAAGGTCGGCGCCGGCGCGGCGGTTTCCGCGAGGGCGGCCGCGGCGGCTTGAATCGCAACCGCATCGCCCCGGTCCGACGGTGGGGCGGGCGCGTCGTCGAACGCGCGCGTCCACTCCAGATGCAGGCCGTCCGCTCGCAGGCAGGGCTTGCCGTGCGCGTCGTACAGCGCGATGTCGCAGCGCCCGGAATCGTCGTCCCGATAGCTAAGAACGAGATAGGCCGGACGGTCGCCGCCCGACCGCACGCGTACCGTCTGCACCGCGCGCAACGAGACATCCGACGGCACGGCAGGCGTCTGCCCGAGTTCGTCCAGCAGCCAGGCGGCGGCGAGCGGCACGGATGCGAGCGCTTCGGGGGGCAGCGACCACGACTCGGCGTCGGCTGTTTCCGCGGCGAACTCGAGCACCACCTCGCGGCCCGTGCGCGCGAGGCGGTGCGCGCGCAGGCCATGCACGCCAAGCGTCGCCAGCCGGTCGTGGACGGCATCGACCGCAGCGCCGCGCGCGAGGCGTGCGATCAGGGCCGCCACGTCCGCTCGATCCTGTGCGTCCGGCGTCGTGAACGATGCACGCCCCTGGCAATGCACGCGCTCGAGGCCGCCCCGAATCGCGTAGATCTCAAAGCCCAGCGCATCGCCGGTGTCGGGCAGCAGCGCGATGTGCAGCTCGCAGCCGTCGTCGACGAGGATCGCATCGTCGGCAACGACGTCCTCGAAGCGCAATTCGCCTGCGGCGACATTGTCCGGATACGCCGCGGCGATCGCCGCACGCGCCATTTCCAGGCACAGCAGCGCCGGCAAGCGCCGTCGGCCGGCGGCGTCGCGCGCCAGGAAGCGCTCGTCGCCCTGCAAATCGACGCTGTAGGCCGGGCCGCGCAAAGCCGAGGTGTTTCGCTGCAGGAGCGGATGGACCGCCGCGGCCGTCCGGGCGTTGCCCAGCGTGCGTTGCGGCTCGATCCAGTGGCGATCGCGTGCGAAGGGATAATTCGGCAGGCGGACGCGCCTGGGGCGCGCGCCGGCATGGAGCCGCGCCCAGTCGATCTCGACGCCCTTGACCCAGTGCTCGGCGATCCGCGCCAGATCCCGCTGGAGCAGCCAGCCGTCCCGGCGTTCGGCGAATGCGGGATCGGCGTTGCAGCCGGCGAGGAATTCCTTGTGCTTGCGCACACTGCCCCGATTCGCCCCGGGGCCGGGATGCACGGCCTGCGACAGCGCCTGCAGCTGACAGCGCAGGTCGTCCAACGATATTGCGACGAGGGCGATGCGTTCGTCCATCGCCTCGCGCCCGATCTGCAGGGTATAGGCGATGTCGCGCAGGGCGGCGTCGGAGGCGTCGCGTTGCAGGAAACCCAGCAGGCGCTCGATTTTCCACTGCAATTGCTCGGGTGTACGCGCCGACAAGGGCACCACGCAGGCGCCGTCGTTGTCGCGTTGCCAGAGGCCGTCGGCGTAGGCCGGCGATGATGGCGGCTCTTGCAACACCAGATGCGCGTTGGCCCCGCCGGCGCCGAAGGACGAGATGCCGGCGATGCGTGGAACCTCGCGCGCCGCGGCGGCTTCGCCCAGTACCGGCCGCAGCCAGGGCGTCAGGCTGCGCTGCAGGCGGAACGGCGTCGTCGAGAAATCGATCTCGTCGTTGACTTCCTCCGCGTGCAGGGTCGGTACCAGTTGCCCATGCCGGAACTGCAACAACACCTTGGTCAGGGCGGCGATGCCGGCGGCCGACTCGCAGTGGCCGATATTGGATTTCAACGAGCCGATGGCGCAGTGCTGGCGCGCCGCGCCGGCATCGGCCGGCGCGCGGCGGCTGGCGCGGAAGGCCTTGGTCAGGCCGGCGACTTCGATCGGATCGCCGAGCGCGGTGCCGGTGCCGTGGGCCTCGATGTAGCTCACTTCGGCGGAATCGACATCGGCGCGGGCCAACGCGGACGACACCACCTGCGCCTGCGCGGCCGGGTTGGGTACCGTGTAGCCGTGAGTGCGGCCGCCGGCGTTCAGCGCGCTGCCCTTGATCACCGCGTGGACGGTGTCGCCGTCGCGCAGGGCATGGTCCAGTGGCTTGAGCACCACCGCACCGACGCCTTCGGCATCGACGAAGCCGTCGGCGTTGCGGCCGAAGGAGCGACACTGCGCCCCTTCCGACAGCATCCCCAGAGCGGTGAGTTCCAGCATGTGCTGCGGATCGACGATCAGACTGACGCCGCCGGCGATCGCGGCCTCGCACATGCCGCTGTACAGGCTGTCCAGCGCGAGATGGATCGCGGTGAGCGAGGAAGAGCAGGCGCTGTCCACCGCGAACGAAGGGCCGGAGAAATCGAACAGGAACGAGACCCGGTTGGCGATCGAGTAGAACAGCGGCTGCGCGGTGTAGCGCGAATTCATCGCTCCGACGAACACGCCGACCTTGCCGCCCGCAGCGAGCGTCGCGGGCGTGTAGCCGGCGTCCTCGATCGCGTGATAGCTGGTTTCCAGGAACAGGCGTTCCTGCGGATCGATCTTCTTCGCTTCCTTCGGCGCGATCCGGAAGAACAGCGGATCGAACTTGTCGATGTCGTCGAGGAAACCGCCCCAGCGGGTGCAGCTTTTGCCGGGCTCGCCCTTCTGCGCATCGTAATAGTCCTGCCAGCGCCAACGGTCGGCGGGGACTTCGCTCGCGCAGCTGCGCCCGGACGCCAGGTTGTCCCAGAACGATTCCAGATCGGGCGCCTGCGGATAGCGGCCGCTGACGCCGATGATGGCGACATCGAAGCGCGCAGCGCGTTGCGCAGGTGCGTCGGCCGAAGGCGTTGCGTCCGCCGCCGGCCGCATCGGCAGCGCGGGCGGCACATCGCCGCGCGGCGCCGACCATCGGCGGCCGGAGCGATCCAGCGTTCTGCCCGGTGCGCGCACGGCGGGCGGCGACACCACCGGCACCTGCGTCGATGCGGGCGCAACCGCAGTGGACGCCGGCACCGCAGCGGCGTGCACGGAAGCCGCGCGCGCGACGGTTTCCCGATCGTGTTCCAGGAAGTATTCGACCAGGCCGTCGATGCTATGCACTTCGAAGAACAGCGTGCTGCGCGTGTCCGGAAAAAGCTTGCGGAAACGCGTGGTCAGCTGCACGACCAGAATGCTGTCCAGCCCGTAGTGCTCCAGAGGCTTGTGGGCTTCGATCTCGCCCGCGTCCATCCGCAGCGCGCCCGCGATCATCTCCCGGAACAGCTGCGCGCAGGCCGCGCGCATTGCGGCATCGTCGGGCGCTACCAGCGCGGAGGCGCCGGCCGAAGCGGATGTCGCCGCGGGCACGGACGTCGTCGCGGAGGCTATCTCAAGCGCTGCCGTCGCTGGCGCAACCGGCGATACCAGACGCTGGCGAACCACGCCGTCGCTTCTCGCCGCCAGGACCAACTGGCCCAGCCCATGATCCGCGTGCGCCGGGAAGCGGATATCGAGGAAGCGCTCGGCCTTCAGCAGCGATGTCCACTGCTCCGAAGACAGGCACGGGCTGCCTGGCAGGCGCAGCTTCTCGTCCTCGTACAGCCACCAGCCATCGAGCAGGCCGAAGGTGAAATGCGTCTGCCACGACCACGCGCTGAGCTCGTTGACCAGCAGCACGCCGCCGCGCTTAAGCAGCGCCTTGGCGTTGCGCACCGTGTCGCGCATGTCGGAAGTGGCATGCAGCACGTTGGTCGCGATCACCGCGTCGTAGCGGTTGCCCTCGATCGACTGCAACGAAAGCGGTTTGCCCACGTCGAAGATCGCGGTGCGCAGCGCCGGAAACTCCGGTTCGTAGGCCTCCCGCGCATGCAGCAGGAAGGCCTTGGACAGGTCGGTGTAGCAATACTCTTCGACCAGGTCGCCGAAACCGCGCAGCATCGGCAGCAGCCCCGCGGTGGTGCCGCCGGTGCCGGCACCGATTTCGAGCAGGCGCAGGCCGCGCTCGCCGCGCGCGGCCCTGGCGGCGAATTCCGCGCGCAGGGTGTCGCCGAGCACCCGATTGAAGTGATCGGCGATCAGGTTGTGCTTGTAGATGCCCTCGACCAAGTGCATCGACGATTCGGGGAACAGCACGTCGGTGGCGGGCAGCGCTCCGGTCAGGATTTCGGGCAGCCTGCGCAGGCAGGCTTCGATCAGGGTGAGATAGGCGCGATGATTGGCGTTCTCGCACCAGCCCGGCATCGCCGCGTCCCAACGCGGCCAGAGTGCTTCGACGGTTTCCTCGATGAGAAAACGGCAATGCCCCGTCAGCGGATCGACGGCGACGAGCCGATGCGCCTCAAGATGAGCCAGCAGGACATCGAGCCAGCGGCGATGCGAAGGGCGCAGCATGGCCAAGCGTTCGTCCGGCGCGTATTCGCCTTGCGCATCGGCGAACAGCGCACGCACCTGGGCCGCCACGATCGCGGTGGCCAGGCGCTCGGCATCGGCCGGCAGCCGGGCGGCGTCCAGGTCGGAGGCGCAGATATGCGGCGACGCGTGAGCTCCCGTCGGAGTCTTATCCGGTGCGTTCATGCGCGTTGCCACGTCCCTGTTGAGTTAGTGGATCTCTCATCGTCCGGGCAGCGCCGGATCACTTCCGATACCGTCAGATCGTCGAGCGCTGCATCAGACATCACTTCGTCGCTGGCGCAGGCGCAGGCGGCGAAATAGCCCGAACGCCGGCCAAGCGCCGCGACCGCGTCCAGCTTCGCTTCGAACTCCGCATCGGGCGCGCCGCGACCGATCCAGACACATCGGCGTCGTTTCGCCGTGGCCGCTGCCTGATCCATCATTCCCTGCCGGCCCGGAGTGTCGCAATCAGCACAGCAGCGCTTCGTGGTCCGCGAGCTGAGCCATGCGATGCAGACGTTGATGCCACATCAGCGATAGCGCGCTTTCCCTTGCCGTAATGCGGCCACTGCTGCGCGGCCAGCAAGCTCATCCGCGGGATGCGTGCGGGCCTTTGCGGCAATTCATCCCCCCAACAGCGCAGGCCGACCAGACGCATCGATTCGTTGTCGACGACGGCGCCTGGCGCAGCGAGCGCCTTGTGGAGCTCGCTTTCACCGACAGGATTGAAGAGCGACAGGCCCACTTCGTTTTCGGAAGTCTCCGACGCCGAGTCGGATGCCTGCGCGGGTCGATCAGAGAAAATCCGGAAAATCCGGCAAACCGGAGAAAGCACTTCTTCAGACATGGTCGCCTGCTACTCGATCCTAAGAAGACTGCGCGAAAAATAAATGCATGCGGCGCGTACAGCGGTATTCCGACGTCGCGGCTCTCGAGTATCGACATCGATAACAACGACGACGTTTACGCATACGGCGCGCGCAACGGAATCCCGACGTTGCGGTTGTCGAATATCGAAACGAACAACGATGGCTATCCCCATACGGCGCGCACGACGGTATTCCGACGTTGCGGCTTTACGAGTATCGAAAGATAACTACGACGACGATCACGCATACGGCGCACGCAACGGTTCCCGTCATTGCGGCTTTACGAGTATCTATAAAGATAACTACGACGACGATCACGCATACAGCGCACGCAACGGTTCCCGACGTTGCGGTTTACGAGTATCGATAACGACAACAACGACGGCAACGATGCGTGCAGTAGTTGTAAGCAGCGAGAGGTCGATACTCATTCCCCGTGGACACAGTTAGCAGAACGCCCAGCAAAATGTCAACGCGCCGCCACTGTGCTTGTGACACATTGCAAGAGAATGAAAACTTTCCGGAAGATCGTATCGTCTCGTCTACATAAATGAATCGAGGTGACGGATGTCATCCAAATCGATTATGAATGCAGAACATTAGAATTCGTCACATATTTCGAAAAATGCGCAGCTATGATCGCGAGGCCTGGGGTATGGGGAATACCCCCGCAACAGCCTTACGAATCACCATCGCGCATAGGCGAGAAAGGAAGCATGTCTGCACCAATATCCGTCCTGGCGACCGCTGCTCCCGCGCGTTTTTCCGAAGCCAATCGATCCAGCATCGACGTCTGGCTCACCTACTACGACGAGATCGTGGATGACGGCCATCTGTTCGAACTAAGAAAGTTACTTAGCGACGAGGAAGTAGCGCAGGAAGGTCGTTTCTACTTCGCCGACGACCGTAAGCGCTACCTGGTTACGCGATCCATGGTGCGCACCCTGCTCTCACGCTACGCGCCCATCGCTCCGAAGCATTGGGAGTTCTCGAAGAACGCCTATGGCCGCCCCATGATCGCGAACTCGATCCTGGAAGCCCGGGATCACCTTCAAGACCTCAGCTTCAACATCTCGCACACCCGCGGCTTGATCGCGCTCGCGGTGAGCCGCGATCGCGACCTGGGAATCGATGTCGAACATATTTCCAGGCGCCAGATCTGCCTCGACATCGCGCAGCGGTACTTCGCCCCGAGCGAGGTGGCGGATCTCTCATGCGTCCCCCCTGCTCGACAGCAGGATCGATTCTTCGAGTACTGGACCTTCAAGGAGTCCTATATCAAGGCTCGCAGCATGGGCCTTTCGCTGCCGCTGGATGGATTCAGCTTCCAGTTTCCGCATCACCGCGCGGTACGCATCAAGATCGATCCGGAACTCAGAGACGACGCCGAACGCTGGAGCTTGTGGCAATACCGGCCGACCACGGACTACTTGTTGGCGATCTGCGCCGAGCGCGGCGATGGCGCGCCGCCTTGCGTCTCGATGCGGAAGTTCACTCCCTTGGTGGGCGAAGTTCCACTGAGTGCGCGGCATCTCAGGAGTTCGGAGCCCTGTTAGCCGACCTCAACCAGTCGACGCACGGCAATCATGCTCTCCTGCGGATATCCGAAAGCGTTGTTGATGTACGTCACGCCATCGATCATGACCCGTCGATTGATGTGACTGTGGCCATAGACGTGCGTATCCGCGCCAAGCGCACGCAACTGCCGCTCTATGCCGCTACTGCCGAGCACCGGGTTGAGATAGTGCATGGAGGCGGGGACGAAGAACGGAATCAGATCGATCCGCGGCAGGAAGTGCGAAAACGTCACGACCCGATCCCGGCGCGCCTGTTGCGGAAGCGTTTGCGGATTCATCTTGAGGAAGCGTTCGGTCACCTGTTGCGGCCCGATGCCGTCGGGCCAGCGGCACGCGCGGAAGTCCATCCACAACATGCGCAGGTCGCTGTTCGGCTCGCCGAAGGAAAAGTCGTACCACCCAAGCAGCGGCACGATCAGCGTATCCCCGTGGCTGTAGGGGCGGCTGGACACGCCGGAATCCTCCGCGATGGCCATCACCTGTTCGAACTTGCGCAGCGAGCACATGTCGGCGGCTTCGCGTCGAACCCACAGATCGTGATTGCCGGGCACGAACAGCACCTGGCGAAACTTGGCGGCGAAACGCCCAAGGCACCACGCGAGCAGGCGACGGTCTTCGGTGATGTCGCCGGCAAGAATCAGGACATCGTCGCGGTAGTCCATGTCCGACAGGTTATCGACCCATCGGGCATTATCGGGATAGTCGATATGGATGTCGGAAAGGGCAAACAGCTTCATCACGATCCTCGGCTCGACCCGCAAGCTGGGCGCGCGGACGGCCAACTCGGTGCGCCGGGGAGTATATACGCACGGTCCTTGCGCGCATCCAACCATTCCAACGCGATCCGGCGCGAAGCCGATGCTTAAACGCATCTTTCGCAAATCGCGCACTCAACGGCTGTCGGACTATTGTCTCGACGACACGCTGGGCAATCATCTTGACCTGATCTTTTCGGTCAAGCATCAGAAGCAGCGAGCGCTCAATCGAATCATGCGCCAACGCCTGATCGATGGTCGCCAGATGAAGGGACTGGGCGGGCGCACGCCTCGTCCATACCGCGACGGGTTATTGGTGCGATACGGGCTCGGCGACGGCTGCGCGCAGACGATCGAACTGAAAGAGCCCTTCGGCCTGGATCAGGCGGGAGACCGACTGGTCGTGGCCACCGGCGATGAGGTCCGCGTCTACGACACCAGTGCGCAGGTCGTGCATGTCTATCGCAATCCCTGGTTCGCGCAGCTGCATTCGGTGTACTTCTCGGCGGATGGCGAACGGCTGCTGACGGCCTCGACGGGTTTCGATTCGGTGCTTGAGTTCGACCTCGGACTTCGGGAACTCACGTGGGCATGGACGGCATGGGATCACGGCTACGACAAGTCGCCGGCGGGCGTGCGTATCTGCCGGGCGGGCCCGGGCGTGGCGACTGGAAAGCGCATCAACGTGAACGAGGCGCAGAACTGGGGCGGATTCGGGCTTCCTACGTACCTCACAGCCACTCATCTGAACAACGCCTGCTATCGGCACAACGACCTCATCTTCGTCACGCTGTTCCATCAGGGCTGCGCGATCGTGGTCGAACGCAGCTCGGGCGCGTCTCGCGAAGCGCTGAGCGGCCTGCTCAACCCGCATGGCTTCGAGCCTGGATGGGCAGGCGACCACATCGTGACCGACACGCGTCGCGGCAGAGTGATCTTCTTTGACGAACACCTGACCATGAAAATGGCGCTGCGGGTCGAGGCCTGCGCTCCCGTGGAGAGCCGCGCGGGCTTGGGAGAATGGTTGCAGAACGTGCTGCATCTCGACCGCGGCCTGTACGCCGCGATCGACATCCACCGCAGCTGCATCTGGCTGTTCGATCCGGGCACGCGACGCCGGCGCAAGATCGAAGTGAACCCGGATTGGGCGGTCCAGAACGTGATTGCGGTAGACCCTCAACGCGTCAGGGCATTGCATCGACTGAATGAGTTTCCCGAGACACGCCATGACATCGCGGACAGCGCCGGCCTGATGACCCCGATTGCCGCCATGCATTCGCCATTGCGGATGCCGTGGTATCGCAAACTCGCCCGGGCGGCCGGGGCCTGGGTGTAAAGGCTTCCGGGTCCAGAACTCCACACGACATCCGACGAAGGCCCGCGCGCGCTTGACGGCTTCTCCATCGTCGCGCCGGTCTGGCGCATGGGCTCCAAACAGCGCCTGGCTGGCATGCGAGGCGTACTGCTGCTACGAAGGCCGCTTGGACCAAGCCGCCTGAAGACCTCATCCGCCGCAATGTTGGCGCAATCTTTCTTTTTAAGATCGGATTCGAACCTTTCCATAGGGAATCCGAATGAATCCAGCATCGCTGCATCCCGCCGCATCGAAGCCCGCAACCTTGGCGCCTTCCGCGACCGCCCACGGCAGGCTGCGCGATCTGGGTTCGTTCCTGCGTACTTGGCTGCACTCGCCGGCGCGTGTCGGGGCGATCGCACCGTCCAGCGCGGCACTGGCGCGTTTGATTACCAGCCAGATAACGGTTGCCGCGGGCCGGGTCTTGGAGCTGGGGCCTGGCACAGGCGTATTCACGCGGGCACTGCTCGAACGCGGGGTGTTCGAGGAGGATCTGATCCTGGTCGAAGCCGCGCCTGAATTCGCCGCCCTGCTGAAACAGCGTTTTCCGGCCGCGCAGGTGCTGTGCGCGGATGCTCGACATCTGCCGCGCCAACCGTCATGGGGCGACCGCGGTGTCGCCGCAGTGGTCAGCGGCTTGCCGCTGCGCAACCTCTCGCGTCGTCACCGGCTTGCCGTACTGCTGGGCGCATTCCGCTATCTCTCGGCCGACGGCGCGTTCTACCAGTTCACTTACGGCGCCCGTTTCCCGCTGCCGCGATCATGGACCGACCGTCATGGGTTCAAGGTGCAACGGCTCGGCCGCATCTACGGCAACCTGCCGCCCGCGACGGTGTATCGCGTAACCCGGCGAGTGGCCTCGCGATGGATCGGGGCATGAGCAAGCCCATGCGATGGCAGAATGCAGCGGACTCGATGGGACCGGGCTCATGCGCATTCTGCTGATCGAAGACGAACCTGAGTTGGCCGCGGCCCTGACCCAGGCGCTGAAGCGCTACGACATGGTCGCCGACCACGTCCCTACCCTGGGCGAAGGTCAGGCCGCCGCGATGGGCGATGTCCACGATGCGATCGTGCTCGACCGAAGTCTGCCGGACGGCGATGGGGTGGCCTTGATACCGCGTCTGCGGGCAATGGGCCTGCGCACGCCGGTCATCGTTCTGACCGCGCGCGCAGACCTGTCGGATCGCGTCGTCGGCCTGGATGCCGGCGCCGACGATTATCTGGTCAAGCCCTTTGCGATCGAGGAACTGCTCGCGCGGCTGCGCGCCGTCTTGCGCCGGCCGGCACGGATGGCCTCCGATACGATACGCATCGGTCTTCTTGCCTTCGATCTGGTCGCCCGGCTGGCGGAGGTGGACGGCCGAGCGCTGGAACTTCCGCGTCGGGAACTGTTGCTGCTCGAAGCCCTGTTGCGCCGCCGAGGCCGCACGGTGATGCGCAACGTGATCGAGGAAGCCGTCTATGGATTCGACGACGACATACAGTCCAACACGCTCGACTCCCACGTTTCGCGCCTGCGCCGCAAACTGGCCGAGGCCGGCGCCGGCGTGGAGATCCATGGCATCCGCGGAATCGGCTACCTGCTGCGGGAAGCCGCATGATCGGCGTGCGTCCCCACTCGTTGAAATGGCGCTTGCTGTGGCGGTTGCTGGTACTGCAAGGCGCCCTGCTCGCCGTCTTTGGATTGCTGATCGTGCTGGCGCTGTTCAGCGCCAACATCGCAAAGGACGCCGACAACGCGGTCGAGATTCTCCAGCATGCGCTGACGCTGGACCGCAACGGCCGGATGACATTGCGCGAAACAGCCGACCTTGCCGAACTGCGCAGCGAAATTCCGACCCTGTGGTACATCATCCGCGATCAGCGCGGCCGCGAACTCCGCCACGGCCCGATACCGCCGGAATTCGCGGCGATCGGCGGCGCATTGGATCAGGTCAGTCAGGCGCGGCTGGGTTATCTGATAGACGAGGACAAAGCGAGCGGCGCTCGCCTCAAACGGGTCGAAACCTCGTTCGGCCGGGTGCAGATACTGACGACCGAAGAAGGACGGGTGATGGCGCCCGGCCGCGCGAGCTGGCTGATTCTCTCGGTACTGGCCACCATCATACTGCCGCTGCTGATCCTGATGACCCTGGTCACCTCGATAGCCACGCCCAAGGTCGTGCGCTGGTCGTTGAGGAGTCTGGAACCGGTCGTCGAAATCGCACGCCGGCTCGACGTCGAACGCCGCGGAGAACGCTTGCCCGAGGCCGATGTTCCCGATGAGGTGCTTCCTTTGGTATCCGCGGTCAACGATGCCCTGGGCCGTTACGACGAAGGCCACGAGCGTCGCCGGCGCTTTCTCGTAGACGCCGCGCATGAGCTGCGCACCCCTATCGCGATCCTCAACGCCCGCCTGGAGTCGATGCCCCCTGCGCCCGAGCGCGCGCGGCTGCTGCAGGACGTCGCGCGGCTATCCGTGCTGGCGGAGCACTTGCTGAACTTGCAACGCCTGGATCGGGCGAATCCGAATTTTCAGCCGCTCGACCTGGTCGATCTGGGGCAACAAATAGCGGCTAATTTAGCGCCGCTCGCGATTTCCGCCGGTTACGAGTTGGGGTTCGAAACCGATGCCGATGCAGTTCCCGTCGCTGGCGATGCTTTAGCGCTGGAGCGCGTCCTGGTGAATCTGGTCCAGAACGCCATCGAGTACGGCGGCAACCGCGGCACGATCACGATCTTCGTCGGCTGCGACAGCAGCCACGGCATCGTCGAAATATCGGATCAGGGGCCGGGCATTCGTCCAGAGCATCGCGAGAAAGTCTTCGAACGCTTCTATCGCGTTCAAGAGAATCAGCGTGGCAGCGGATTGGGATTGAATCTGGTGCGGGACATCGTGCTATTGCATCGCGGCTCCATCGACATCGTGGACACCCCGCAAGAAGGCGCTTGTTTCAGGTTGTTATTGCCCTTGTCGTACCCGCGACATTCAGGGCATGGGAGCGGTTGGGCGAGCGCAAAAGACAGGCCGGCCAGCGCTGTCTGAAATCGCGACGGTCGAGTGCAGATCGCCCACCCGCTCCGGGCGAATCTATTGGCGCACCTCCACCGACATCACCTTCTGAACAATCTTCCAGCTGCCCTGCACCTTCAGGCACGACAGCAGGTCGGTGAAGTAACGCGGCGGCATCTGCAGCCTCAGCTTCACCAGGGCGAGATTATCCGAAACATCGATCGCGACAATCTCGTCCTTGCGCTCGAGTTCGAGTTTTCGCGGCGCGGTCGCATCGCGCACGCCGGTCAGCCAGGTCTCGATCGGCATCACGCCGACTTCGCCGTCATCGCCGATTCTGGTTACGGCGCTGCGAGGGTGAAATATCGTCTGGAACTGCTCCGCGTCCATGTCGTACGCGGCATCGAAATAGACTTGAACCAAGTCTCGCAAAGCATGTTGGGCGTCTTGCATGGATTTATCCCGCTGGCTGGTATCGGAGATGGATTGCTGCGAAGGATTATTGGATCGCGCTCATATATGAGTAAAGTGCACATATCTGCATAGGACTCATGAGTCGATTTCATGAAGAGCGAACTGAACGACCTCGCGGCGTTCGCCGTCGTCGCCGCGGAGCGAAGCTTTACGAGGGCCGCGGAGCGGCTCGGGGTCACGCAGTCGGCGCTGAGCCACACGATCCGCGGGCTGGAACGTCGACTGGAACTGCAGCTCCTCGCTCGCACGACCAAGAGCGTGTCGCCGACGTCCGCGGGCGCCGAGCTTTTGAAGAGTCTCTCGCCGGCGCTCGAGCAGATCGATCGCGCGCTCAACGAGGTTCGCACCGCCCGCGATCGACCGGCCGGGCGGCTTCGCCTTGCCGTGTCGAAATCCGCCGCTGCGTTGGTGCTGTTGCGCAAACTTCCGGCGTTCGCCGCGGCCTATCCCGAGGTGGTGCTCGATGTGTCGACCTGCACGGGGCCGGTGGATCTGGTCGGTGGCGGGTTCGACGCCGGCATCCAACTCGAAGAATTCATTCAGAAGGACATGATCGCCGCGCGCGTGACCCAGGAGCTGCGGCTGGCCGCCGTCGCTTCACCGGCATATTTCGCGACGCGCGGCCTGCCCTTGAATCCGCGCGACCTGAGCTGCCACAGCTGCATCGGGCTGCGCCTTCCGGGCGGTTCGTACCGATGGGAATTCGAGAAAGACGGCGTGCCCGTGACCACCACGGTCGCCGGGCCGCTGGTCGTCGACGACACCAGCCTCGCCATCCAGGCCGCCTTGGCCGGCCTGGGCATCGCGCTGGCCTATGAAGATCAGGTGGCGGACTGCATCGACCAGGGCCAGCTCGTCAGGGTGCTGGAAGATTGGTCGCCGTCATTTCCCGGATTCTTCATCTACTATCCGGACCGTCGCCACCAATCGGCGGCGCTTTCCGCATTGATCCGCGCCCTGCGCGTGAGCTAGCGCCGCCCGCGGCAATGCAAGCCCGCGGACAGCTCAGCGCGTTTCGTCGGCCGTCATAGCCATCACCGCAAACAGCATCCAGGTGGTGTGCGGAATCCATTGCTCCACCCAGCGCCACTGCTCCGAATCCGGGCCGGGCGCGAAGCTGATGCCGGCGCCGGTGTCGCTGCCAACGGCACCGGTGATGCCGTTGGAGATGCCGCCCACGAACATTTCGCCGGCGCTCTCCAGCACCGTCGGCGGGTTCTTGCGGCCGAAACCGTAGAGCATGCAGATGCCGTAAGGGTTGCGGCCCAGCGTCCAGTCGAGCTGGCTTTGCGCGTAACCGGCACGATCGGCCGGCAGGCCGTAACCGGCGGCGCCGTGGTCCGAAAGCTTGCGGCCGCCGATGATCATGGCCGCGCTGAGCGAGGCCAGACGGGCGCTTTCGCCCTGCCACCAGTAGCCGGTTTCATTGCGATGCGGAATGAAGAAGCCTTCCAGCACTTCGCCCGCGGCCTTGCCGTCCTGCGTCAACTGGAAGCGCTGGCGCGCGTAGCCATACGGATTGGCGACCGCGTTGGTGAGGGTCAACTCATGCTTGAGCGCCAAGCCGATGGCATCCAGCGCACGTTGACGACGTCCCTGCTCCGGTTCGATATCGACATAGGCCGACAGACTGATCACCGGCAAGCCGGCTTCGGCCGCGTGATAATATGGGCGGCTGCCGCCGTCGCTGATGAAACCGCCGTCGGCCTGCTGCCGCGCGATCAGGCTGGCGGCGCGGTCGCGCGCATCGTCTAGGTAGCGCGACTGCGAGGTGGCGTTGTGCAGTTCCACCAGCGCCATCAACGCGGTGTAATCGTCGATGATGTTTTCTTTTCCGTCGGCGCCGTACTGCGCGTTGAACTTGCGCAGGTGCTCGTAGCCACGCTGCGCATCGGCCAGATATTGCGCGCCGTCGAATTCGCCATGGCGGCCGCTTTGCCTGGCCAGCATCGAGGCGCGCGCGAGCGCGGCGATGGCCATGCCGCCGCCGGCGCGGAATGCCGAGCGGTACAGCGTCGTATACGTTCCGGCCGCGCCTTCGTAACCGGTGACCATGCGCTTGGCGCCCGGCGTGCCCCATTGGTCGAACACCGTGGTGTAGAAGTAGCCCTCAGCATCCAGGATGCGGTGCAGATAGTCCGCGCCCCAGAACGCTTCGTCCTCGGCCTGCGTCTGCAGGCCGTGGGCGGTAAACAAAGCTTTGCGTGCATGCGCGCCATAGGCCAGCACCCACGCCGCCATCGAAGCCTGCTGCGGATTGAAATGGTTGGCGTAGCCCAGGTGCGACAAGTATTTGCCCTTGTCGCCGCCGGCGTCCTGCCAGCCGCCCCATACGTTCACTGTGCGCGTGCTCTTGAAGATGGGCAGGTCGCGATCGGCGTCGTCGGTGTGGCGGCTGCGCTTGAAGTAGCCCAGCAATTGCGCGCCGGTGGTGGCGAAGACCGCGTTGTCGCGTACCAACACAGAGGCCGATACCGCATGTTGCTTGCCGATGCGCACTTCCACTTCGTATTTGCCGGCGTCCTCGGCATCGGAAAACTCGACACTGAAATAACGCTTGCCCGGGCTCCACTCGGTAAACGGCTGCAGCGGCCGCAGCTCGCCTTGCTTGATCGGCTTGCCATCGCGCAGCACGGTGTAGCTGCCCACCGCGGCTTCGCCGGCATATTCGACGACGGCCAGTTTCGGCCCCTTGCGTTCCAGCGCCACCTCGTTGATGTGTACCAGCAGCGGCGCTTTGGGCAGGCTCACCGATACCGAGGTCTTCGACGCTTCGGGCGTGGCGGCGCCGGCCGGCTGCAGCAGGCTGGACCACGCCATCGCCAGTGCGGCCATCATTTGAATTCCGGTCTTGCGGGACTGCGGCAAACGGGTCATCGGCACGGTTCCGGATAGACTAGCCACCGCAACTTAGCCATGTCGCCGGCCGTCGTCAATAAATACTTCACATGGATGTATGAATAATACGAGCCATCCCTCCCCTACGCTCAACCGGTTTCGACGCCTATGAACATTGGCCGCGGCGCCACCCAGCAATCCAGCGCCCCCTACAACCGCCGCCTCGTGCTGGACTTCATCCGCCAGCACGGCGCGGCCTCGCGCAAGGACATCCAGGAAAAGGTCTCGCTCAGCCCGCAGACAGTCGCCAACATCACCAATGAGCTGGAATCGATCGGCCTGATCGTCTCGCGCCGGCAAAAGGATCTGAAGACCCGCGGCCAGCCGCCCATCGCCTTCGAAATCAATCCCGACGCCGGCCAGTCCATCGGCATCAGCCTGGAACCGGGCCGCGCCTCGGGCGCGCTGGTCAATCTGGTGGGCCGGATCGATGCGCGCTGCGAGGTGCCGTTGCAGGGCTGCGATCGCCCGCAACTGCTGGCCGCCCTGCTGGAGCTGGTGGCCACGCTGCGCCGCCAGGCCAATGCCCGGCTATGGGGCATCGGCGTGGCCCTGCCCGGCCCGCTCGGCGACACCGAACTGAGTTTTGTCGGGCCCACCGCGCTGGAGGGCTGGAAGGATTTGTCCATCCTCGACCAGTTGCAGGAAGCCACCGGCCTGCCGCTGTTCCACAGCGTCGACAGCGTGGCCGGCGCGCTCGGCGAGACCTTGTACGGCGTGGCCAGGCACCTGGACAACTTCTTCTACCTGCATCTGAGCATGGGCCTGGGCGGCTCGTTGATCGTCGGCCGCAACACCTATCGCGGCGCCGACGGCAACGCCACCGAGATCGGCCACGTGCCGGTCGTCCCGGGCGGCACGCCGTGTTATTGCGGCAACCAGGGCTGCCTGGAGCGCTACCTGTCGCTGCACTCGCTGGCTGAGGCGCTCGGCATGGACGACGGGCAGATCCATACGACGGACTTGCTCGACCGGCTGGACGACGCCGGGGACCAACCGCTGCAGCAGTGGTGCGAGCAGGCATCGCAGCGGCTGCGCGACGCCATCTGCATGATCGAGAACATGCTCGACCCGCAGACCATCGTGATCGGCGGATCGGCGCCGCAGAAACTGGTGCAGCGCCTGGTCGACCTCGCCCAGCCGCTGCACCGCTCGGTCCGCGGCCGCCCCGCCCCGGAATGGCCGCGGGTGATGATTTCCCAGCGCGAGGAAGACTGTTCGCTGCTCGGCGCGGCGGTGCTGCCGATCCATGAGCTGCTCTCGCCGCGCCTGGAAGGCCTGCAGAAAGACGACCTGGAGGAACTGCAGACGGCGGAGCTGCTCGGTCACCGCCCGTCCGTCGGAGGACGCCGCATTTAATTAAACTTCCACTGGATATTTTTATTGACGGGGCGGAATTGGGGTGACTATAGTCGCCCCCCATGAAGCTCGATCAGCCTCAACTCAGCCCTCCCCAATTCAGCATCATCGGCGACGTCAGCGTGGACCTGGTCCTGGGCACGCTGGACGGCTGGCCCAAGATCGGCACCGAACAACTGCTGCCGCGCAGCGAGCTGCGCGCCGGCGGTTCGGCGGCCAACTCCGCCCTCGCGGCCCGGCATCTCGGCCTGAGCCCGCATCTGATCGGCGCGATCGGTAACGACGACCTGGCGCAGTGGCTGCTGCTGCAACTGTCGGGTATCCGCGTCGAACTGCAGACCTGCGCCAGCGACACCACCATGTCGGTGGGACTGCTGCATACCGGCGGCGAGCGCACCTTCTTCACCAGCTACGGGCATCTGCAGCATCTGACGCCGGACTTCGTGCTCAAGCACCTGCCGCAGGCATCGCCCGGCAGTGTCGCCTTGTTCACCGCCCCGTTCCTGTTGCCGGGCCTGCGCGAACATTTCAGCCAACTGTTGGCGCAGGCCTCGACCAAGGGCTATCAGGTCGCGCTGGATACCGGCTGGCCGCCGGAAGGCTGGACGCCGCGGGTGCACGGGGAAGTCGAAGGCTGGCTGGCCCATTGCGACCATCTGCTGGTCAACGAGCTGGAAGCGATGAGCATCGCCGGCCACCCGGACGACTGCCAGGATCTGGAGCTCGCCGTGCAACGCGTCGCCCACCTGCTCAAGCCCGACGCCCATCTGATCGTGAAACTGGGCGCCGCCGGCGCGCTGGCTCACGTCGATGGCCGCAGCCTGCGCTACGCAACGCAAGCGGCGCTGGAAATCTTCGACACCGTGGGCGCCGGCGACAGCTTCAACACCGGCTATCTGGCGGCACGCTTGAATCAGGCCGGCCTGCGCGATGCGCTCGCGGCCGGCTGTCGCACCGCCAGCGCGATCCTGCCCCGCTTCCCGCGCAAGAGCATCGCCGCCGGCGAACTCTCCCACTGCCTGCTGCCGCAGTCCTGACTCAGGAGACGCGACCATGAAGCACCGGCCGATGATCGTCAGCTACATCCTGCTGATCTGGTTCGCGATCTCCTTCATCACCAATCTGATCGGGCCGCTGATGCCCATCGCCATCCAGGACTTCAAGCTGAGCCTGACCATGGCCGGCTTCATGCCGTTCTCCTTCTTCCTCGCTTACGGCCTGATCTCGATTCCGGGCGGCATCCTGATCGAAGTACGCGGCACCCGCTTCACGTTGTTCGCCGCGTTCGCGCTGAATTTCGTCGGCGCGCTGGCGATCGCGGCGATGCCGGGTTACGTCTCGGTCGTGGCCGGCCTGTTCGTCATCGGCTTAGGCATGGCGCTGCTGCAGGTAGTGATCAACCCGCTGATGCGCACCGCCGCCGGGGAGGAGCACTTCGCTTTCTTCTCGGTGATGGCGCAGTTGGTGTTCGGCCTGGCCTCTTTCCTCAGCCCGCTGGCGTTCCGGCTCTACATGCAGCGCCCGGGCATCGAGGGACAGCCGCTGGCCTGGCTGACGTTCTACTGGTACTTCAGCGCCGCCTTCGTGCTGCTGGCCCTGCTCAATTACAAACTGCCGCTGCCGACGGTGGAACTGAAGGACGACGAGCGCGCAGGCAGCCGCGACGCTTACCGCAGCCTGCTGCGGCGCGTCGATGTGCGCCTGTTCTTCCTGGGCATCGTCGCCTATGTCGGCACCGAGCAATCCCTCGCCAACTGGATGTCGCAGTTCCTCCACAGCTACCACGGCATGTCCGCCACCGAGCAAGGCGCGATCGCGGTCAGCCGCTTCTGGGGCCTGATGTCGCTAGGCTGTCTGGCCGGCCTGGGCCTGCTGAAACTGCTGGATTCGAAACGGGTGCTGGCGATCTTCTCGACGCTGGCCATCGCCTGCCTTGGCCTCGCCCTTTTCGGCACCGCGGAGATCTCGCTGCTGGCGTTTCCCGCCGCGGGTTTTTTCCTGTCGGTGATGTTCTCGGTGATCTTCTCGCTGGGATTGAACTCGGTCAGCCAACACCACGGCGCGTTCTCGGGAATTTTGTGCAGCGGCATCCTCGGCGGCGCCGTCGTGCCGCTGCTGATCGGCTTCGTCGCCGACCACTGGGGCCTGCGCGTGGGCTTGTCGCTGGTCTTCATCCCCCTGCTCTACATCCTCAGCGTCAGTGCCTGGGCCAGGCCGCTGGTGCGCAACCAAACCCTGTACTCCGGGAAAAACACTCCCGCCTCGCCCTGACCGGGCCATACCACCAGCCGCTGCCGCGGGTCCGCCGGCCCGAGTCGCCGTACAACCAGGAGCCAATCAATGAAAAAGCATCCCAGCGATGTTCGACCGACCGGCATCGCCGCCGCGGTGGCCGCGGTATTGATCAGTTGCGCGACCGCCCCGGTCATGGCCCAGTCCAGCACGACCGAGAACGACAAGCAGGCCGACGCTGGCGAACCCCGGACGACGCTCGAAACCGTGCACGTTTCCGCCACCCGCATCGAATCGGACCTGCTGAAGACGCCGGTGGCCGTCACCGCCGTCACTCAGGAAACGCTGACCCGCGAAGGCATCCGCGACGTACGCGGCCTGTCCGGCACGATGCCCAACGTGCAGATCGGCGCCGGCCCGGATTCCGGCGTGCAGGTCAGCATCCGCGGCATCGGCGCGAACAACTTCACCGAGATCGGCGATCCGGCCGTGGGCCTGCATGTGGCCGGCCTGTATTCGCCGCGGCCGCAGGGCGCGCTGGCGCTGATGTTCGACGTAGACCAGGTCGAAGTGTTGCGCGGCCCGCAGGGCACTTTGTTCGGCCGCAACTCCACCGGCGGCAGCATCAACATCATTCCGGCCAAGCCGCGCTTCGATTCCACCTTCGGCAGCGCCGAACTGGACGTGGGCAGCTATAACCTGCGCCAGCTCAACCTGATCCAGAACATCACCGTGAACGATCGCTTCGCCCTGCGCTTTTCCGCGACCAAGGTCGAGCGCGACGGCTGGATCGACCAGCAGCAGGACTTCACCGACGTCGATATTCCCGAGCGCGGCTTCATCGCCGACGGCATCCCGGACGTGGACCAGCGCCGCAACGTCAAGGTCGGGCGCGACAAGTACTACTACAACCGCGACGAATGGGCGTTCCGCCTCGCCGCCCGCTTCGCCTTCACGGATAACGTGGAATGGCTGCTGGCGTACGAGAAATTCCAGAACTCCGGCGCCGGTCAGGTGGGAATGAAAGACTGCGACCAGGCCGCCGGCACCCGCTTCGCCTGCCAGGGCGGCAAGTGGGACGTGAAGATCAACGTGCCCGGCAAGACCGACATGTCGATCGACACGGTGCGCTCGAACCTCAACTGGTTCCTCAGCGACAGCAACAGCCTCGAATACAGCGTGGCCTTCGCCACGCAGAAGCGCTCGCAGATCGCCGACGACGACGGCGGCTACCACGAGATCCCCTCGCAGGTCACCGCCACCTTGCCGGTACCGCACGAAGGCGACTGGGGCATCTGGCCGGTGCGCGACAACACCTCCATCACGTTGGACTCGAAGTACCAGTCGTTCGTACACGAGTTGCAGTTCAAGCATCAGGGCGAGCGCCTGAAGCTGGTGTCCGGCCTGTTCTGGATGCACGAGAAGAACCAGATCAACTACGCGCAGGAACTGCTGGTCAACGCGCCGTTCGGCTACCCGATCAGCCAGTTCTACCATCAGCCCAATCGCCAGGTCGATGCCAAGGCGATCTTCGCCCAGGCCGACTGGCGCTTCGCGCCCACCTGGACCGCGACCATGGGCGCGCGCTACAGCCGCGACGAAAAGACCGACCGTGGCGGCCAGGTGTACGGCGGTTGGGATACCGAATCGACGGCCTACTACAACGGCCTGTACGACCCGGGCACGCCGGGCGAGCCGGGCTTCCGCCCGCACAACGGCCGCGACCTGACCGAACGCATGGGCCCGTTCGGCGGCATCGACGCCTACAAGCTGTGGGGACCGCCGGCGGAGAACGAACACTCCGAAGCCTGGCGCAAGTTCACCTATCGCCTGGGCCTGACCAAGGACCTGTCCGATGAGGAAATCCTGTTCGCTTCGTTGTCCACCGGCTACAAGGCCGGCGGCTTCGGCGACAAGGACGATGCCTGCGACGGCAAGGTCTGCATCGACGGCCCGCCCGGCCCGCACTACACCTTCTTCCCGTACAAGCCGGAAACCGTCACCAATTTCGAAATCGGCTACAAGGGCCTGCTGCTGGACAAGCGCCTGAGCCTGTCGGTCACCGCCTTCTACAGCCGCTACAAGGACATGCAGGTGACCGGCGACTTCTACGCCGCCAAGGTTCACGTCGATGAGCCCTGCCCGGCGCAGGACCCGACCTGCGACATCGTCAACAAGTGGCAGACCGTCAACGTCGGCACGGTGAACATCCCGGGCCTGGAAGTGGAAGTGGATTACCTGCCCACGCCCAACACCCGCATCGGCGGTTTCTTCTCGTACATCAACAGCAAGATCAAGGACTACCCGACCTTCAGCGACGAATGGAACTGCGGCGTGCGCGAAGAGTTCGGCGCGCCGGCGTGCCCGGAGCCCTACGCCGGCCCCGACCCCACGCTGGCCGGCCGCCAGATCTACGACATCACCGGCAACCATCTGCCGATGAGTCCGAAATTCACCGCCGGCGTCAACGTGTCGCACACCTTCAAGTTCGGCAACGGCTATGAACTGGTGCCGTGGGTGAACGTGAAGTGGCAGGACAAGATGTACTTCACCCTGCGCAACCTCGACAACGCGCATATCTCCGACGCGCAGGAGGCCTACACCACGGTCGATGCCAGCCTGAGCCTGCAGTCGCCGTCGTTCTGGCGCGCCGAGCTGTATGTGCTCAACGCCACCGACAAGATGAGCAAGAATTCGGCCGGCGACGGCGGCGGTTTCGTCCGCGCTTACTGGAACGACCCGCGCACGGTCGGCCTGCGGGTTCGCCTCGACTACTGATGCTGCGGTTGCAACGCGTAAAGCCCCCTCCGCTTGCGGGAGAGGGGGCTGGTACTTGTACGGCCCTGCGACTGCAAGGACAGTCGCAGGGTTAATACCGCGGCAGGTCGAGACGATGATCCGCCGGCTCTGGCGTGACGCCATGAAGACGACTGCTTCCGACCTGCGGCCTTGAGCCGGAACTCAGCTCAACGAAGCGCTTCGGCCGATGCGCCCTGCGCGCGCGGCTTGGCATCCATGAAGTCCCGGATCAAGCCTGCAATCGGCTCCACGTCCTCTTCGAGGGCGAAATGGCCGGTGTCGAACAGATGGACTTGCGCCTTGGGCAGGTCGCGCTGGTAGGCATAGGCGCCCGGGGTGAGAAAGATCGGATCGTTCTTTCCCCAGACGATCAGCGCCGGCGGCTGATGCTTGCGAAAATACGCCTGCCAGGCCGGATAGTGCGACGGATTCGAGCCGTAGTCGTAGAGCAGGCGCAACTGGATGTCCTGCATGCCCGGACGATCCAGCAGGGCCTGATCGAGCAACCAGTTTTCCGGCGCGATGGCCGCCGGATCGCGCACGCCGTGCAGGTAATGCCATTTTGTAGAACTCAAGCTCAGCAGCTTGTCCGCGATCAGTTGCGACCGCTGCGGCGTGCGCTCCTTCCAATAGGCCCGCAAGGGGTCCCACAACGAGCCCATGCCCTCTTCGTAGGCGTTTCCGTTCTGGATGATCAAACCCTCGATTTCTTCCGGATGGCTCGCCGCGATGCGCAGACCGACCGGAGCGCCATAGTCGAACAGGTACAGGCTGTAGGACTTCACCTCCAACTTGCGCAGCAGACCATGCATGGTCTTCGCGATCCGGTCGAACGAATACTCGTAGTCGGCCGGCGCGGGCACGGCGCTGGCGCCGAAGCCGGGGTAGTCCGGGGCGATCACCCGATAGCGATCGGAGAGCAGCGGCATCAGGCGGCGATACATGTGCGAAGAACTGGGCAGGCCGTGCAGCAGCACGATCACCGGAGCGTCCTTGGGGCCGGCCTCGCGGTAGAAGATTTCCACGCCATCGGCTTCGACGACGCTGTGGCGCGTCGTGGCGCTGGGCGCCGGCGGCGGCATGGCGGACGCGTCGGCCGCCGGCAGAAGCATCGAGGTCGCCAGAACGGCGGTCAGCAGTTTGTCCATGATCGTGTCGAATCCGAAGAAGTTGGGGATGCCGTAGTGGCGTTGCGTCTTCGACGCCACCGGCTGGGCTGGCGGCTAATTTCTCTCATTCCGCTTGAAATAAGAATAACCACGTATCAAAATTTATTATTCCCCCAATCGGAATGATCGACATGGACCGGTTTCATCTGCTGACCGTGTTCGTCGCTGTCGCCGAAGAACAAAGCTTCGCCGCGGCCGCGCGCAAGCTGGGCCTGTCGCCTCCCGCCGTGACCCGGGCGGTGGCGACCTTGGAAGAGCGCCTCGCCGTCAAGTTGCTCAGCCGCACCACCCGCTTCGTTCGCGCCACCGACGCGGGGCGGCGCTACCTGGAAGATGCGCGCCGAATCCTGGCCGAACTGGACCAGGCGGACGAAGCGGCCGGCGGCGTCGACGCCGAACCGCGCGGGCACCTGACGGTAACCGCGCCGGTGCAGTTCGGCCGGCTCTTCGTTCTGCCCGTCATCGGCGAGTACCTGCGGCGCTATCGGTCGGTGCAGGTATCGGCGATGTTCCTGGACCGGGTGGTGAATCTGCTGGAAGAAGGCGTGGACGTCGGCGTGCGCATCGGCGAACTGCCGGATTCGAGCCTGCAGGCCATCCATGTCGCGAATGTGCGCAGGGTGCTGTGCGCGTCGCCCGATTACTTGCGCGAACGCGGCCAGCCGAAGACGCCCGCGGATCTGGCCGGGCACGACATCATCTCGGCCCTGGGCACCAACCCGGTCACCGACTGGAAATTCGGCGAAGGCCGCAAGCAGCAAACGCAGCGCATCGCGCCCCGGCTGATGGTGACGGCCAACGACTCGGGAATCGATGCGGCCTTGAGCGGGTTCGGCATCACGCGATTGCCTTCTTACCAGATCGAATCTTATCTGGCCGCCGGCCGGTTGCAGATCGTCTTGAGCGAATTCGAGCCGGCGAAGGTGCCGATACACGTGCTTCACCGCGAGGGGCGATACACCTCGCCCAAAGTCCGCAGCTTCCTCGATCTGATCGTCGCCGAACTAAGACAGAACACGACATTGCCCTGACAGGCCCGGACTACCGGCTCGCGCGAACAGTCGCCGCCATCGCGGGATGCGCGCTGGCGAATGCCGGGCCGCACGCGGCGGCCATCGGGGTTTCCCAGCGCACGCGAGCCTCCGGCGGCAGTGGCCGTGGTTTGGACGTGCGAGAATGAGTACGAGACCGGCGCCCGCAAAGCGCCCGGGGTGACAGCTCGTTCCAGGAGAGAGCGTTGACGCGCAACAATCAAAAAATCGATGAGCTGCGCCGGCGAATCCCATCGTTCACCTGCATCGTGGGTTGTCACGACTGCTGCGGCCCGGTCACCGCATCCTCGGAGGAAATGGCACGCCTGCCGGTCAAGAGCGAAGCCGAGCATGACGCCGCCCTGGCCCAGTTGAGCTGCCCGCATTTGGGGAGCCACGGGTGCGAGGTTTACAACGAGCGTCCGCTCATTTGCCGGCTATTCGGCACGACGCCGCAACTGCTGTGCCCTAACGGGCAACGCCCGGTGTACATGATCGATACGCGAACCGAACAAGAGATCCACGCCTTCCTCAGGCAAACACGGCAAGTGCTGGTCTGACCAACCTGTAGGAGTTGCCCGCCCTTGAGGGGCCGGGCTGAAGCACCTTTCAAACTCGACGCCCTGCCGGTCCGTCTGCGGCCGCCGGTATCGGCTGCGGCCACCGTCCCCCGCAGTGATCGCGGAAGCAAGCGCAGGCGCCGCCGCCTCATATCGCCATTCCCCAGCCGATGCCAGCAGCGTCCGCCGAGCCGCGGATATCCGCCACGGCGATGGAAAGACCGGCGTGAGCCATGCGCCCTTCGACTGCCCCCCATCCTGGAAACCGTGGCACCCATCCCAATGCGGAAGCCCAAAAGGTGACCCGGTTGGCAAAGGGTCGCCCTTGCTGCGCCGCCACATGCTTTAGGCCCCGGCTTCTGGTGATACTTAGATCGATCCAATCGCTTCCTTAAGCGGATCGAGACAAGCGAAAACCCCACACGTCCATACCTTGTTTAGATCGATCTAAGTGCCGTCGCTCAGTCAAGACACCAGTCACAGGGGCAACTCCGGGGGTAATTCAATGAAAGTCCACGCTCGTAACACCTTGGCAGCGGCGCTGTGCGCGGCGCTCTATGTACCGGTCTGCGTACACGCTCAATCCCAGAACACCCAGCCCGCACCGGCTACCGCCGATGCATCCGGACGGGCCACCGATCTCGACAAGGTCGTGGTCACCGGCTTTCGCTATTCGATCGAAAAAAGCCTGGACCAGAAGCGCAACGCGAACGCGGTGGTCGAAGTCATCACCGCCGAGGACGTCAGCAAGTTCCCGGACAAGAACGTCGCCGATGCGCTGCAGCGCGTGCCGGGCGTGGTGATTACCCGCAGCGGCGGCGAAGGCAAGAGCGTGAGCGTCCGCGGCCTGGCGCCGGACCTCACCCTGACCCAGTTGAACGGCAACTATGTCGCTTCGTCCGAAACCAACGACGAGGCCACGCGCTCGTTCAACTACACCCTGCTGCCGGCGAACATGCTCTCCGGCGCCGAGCTGTTCAAGACGCCGGAAGCGCGCATCGACGAAGGCGGCATCGGCGGCACCGTGATCCTGCGCACCCGGCGCCCGCTGGAGATGGAATCCAACACCGGCTTCGTCACGCTCGAAGGCACCTATTCCGACACCAGCAAGACCACCGATCCGCAGTTGTCGGCCATGTACTCCTGGCACAGCGACGACAGCCGCTTCGGTTTCCTGCTGGGCGCGACCCAGCAGAAACGCACCAACCGCAGCATGGAAGTCAGCACCGAGGATTGGAACTGGTACACCGACAAGGTGAACGGCGTCGCCACGAATCCGGTGACCGACGCCAATGGTCGCCCCCTCGACCCGAGCATCGGCAACTGGTGGGGACAAGGCTCCGCCATCAACGACCAGAACGGCAATAGGTACTCGGGTTTCTTCCTGCCGACCTCGGTCAATTTCGGCGTGCGCGAGGAAGAGCGCGAGCGCAAGGGCCTGCAGCTGACCTATCAATTCAAGCCCGCCGACAACCTGACGCTGACGGCCAACTACTTCCGTTTCGAACTCAAGGGCGACTACACGCTCAATACCCTGAAGATTCCCGAGTGGAACCTGGCCCGCTTCAACTCCGACGGCAACTGGGCCTCGGGCAGGCTGCTCAACGGATTCACCCTCGATCGCAGCGGTACGGTCGTCACCGCGGCGGAGTACGAAAAACTCGCGGGCAAGGCGTATCCCTGCAACGATGCCGAGGCCGCGGCGCAGGGCAAGCCCGGCGGCGGCTGGGGCTCGGACGATTGCACCGTGCCGACGCCGCAACTGACCGGCGGCTACAGCCGCGAAAAAGCGCTGTCGCAGACCGCCGGGATCGAGATGGAATGGCAGGCCACCGATCTGCTCCACATCGCGGCCAAGGCGGGACGGACCTGGTCCGACGGCGGGCCGTCGATGAGCTTCCGCATGTCGGCCAAGCCGCGTCGCAACGTCAACGGCGCATGGGAAGCCGGCAATACCCACAGCGCGTGGAATCTGAGCGGCACGCCGTCGATGACGTTCGCGTCGAATCTTCAGAACCAGTTGATGGCCGGCATCGCCGAGATCGATACCGGTTCCACCGACTCGTCGTGGAAAGAAACCAGCATCACCCAGGACCATTTCCAGATCGACGCCACCAAATCGTTCTTGAGCGGCTGGCTCGAATCGGTGCAGTTCGGCGCCAAGTTCAGCGACAGCTCGGTGCATCGCAACACCGGCAACACCTACTGGGTATGCCAGGGCGCAGACCCGGACGACTACGACAAGCGCTATCAGGCCGGCTGCGATTCGACCGCTGGCATCGCTCAACCGGGCTTCTTCCTGTCCAGCCCGATCGGCAATCTGGCCGGCGGCTTCAACGCCAATGTCTTCCCCGGAATCAACTTCCCGGCCTACATCGATTATCTCAACGGCCGCTACGGCCAGATGCAAAGCCGCCGGGAGCCGGATTTCGTCTACGACGTCGATGAACAATCCACCGGCGGCTACTTCCAGGCCAATTTCCGCACCCAACGCCTGCGCGGCAACTTCGGCGTGCGCGTGGTCAAGACCAAGCAGAGCGCGGCATCGACCGACGCGGTCGAGCGCTTCACGGATTACTTCGCCGATAACGCCGGCGGCACTCCGATGTCGTGCACCGACCCCGCCGCGGGCGCGCTGCTGGGGTCCAATGGCGGCTATACCTGCGAAAGCGGCTTCGTGCGATTGCCCGAGCGACTGGCCCGGTCGAAGACCTTCGCCCTCAACACGCTGGACAAGAGCTACACCGACTACCTGCCCAGCTTCAATATCGCCTGGGACCTGACGGAAAACATCGTGCTGCGCGGGGCGGCGTCCAAGGTCATCGCGCGATCGGCCTTCACCGACATCGCCTATCCCGGCGCGCTGAATTACTACAGCCAGGAATACAGCAACGACCGGTCGGCCGCCGGCGGCAGCGATCTGGGCTGGAGAGGCAACGGCAGCAACAAGGCCCTGGACCCTTACGAAGCCACGCAATACGACATCGGCGTGGAGTGGTACTTCCGTCCGGGCTCGGTGCTGGGTCTTGGCTTGTTCCGCAAGAACGTCAAGAACTTCGTCGTGCCCGTGGTCCAGGACACGGCGGTGACCATCGGCGGGGAAACGGTCACCGTGCAGGACTACAGCACGTCCGCCAACGGCCGCGACGGCGTCTCGCAGGGCGTCGAAGTGTATGCGCAGCACACCTTCGATTTCGGTCTGGGCTTCCAGGCCAACTACACCTACAACGACACCAATCTGGCCGCGGTCGAGCTCAACGGCGAGCAGATCGCCAGTTCGCCGCTGGTGGGCAGCGCCAAGAACCAGGCCAACCTGACGGTGTTCTACGAGACTCCGAAGTTCCTGGTCCGTGCCTCGTACAACCGTCGCGGCGAAGTGGTCGGCGGCCTGCACACCGGCCTGAACTACTACACCGAGCCTTATGCCCAGCTCGATCTCAATGCGTCCTACAACCTCACCGACCGGTTCACCGTGAGCGGTTCGGTGCTGAACGTGACCAAGGAAGAGCAGCGGGCGCACCTCGGCCATGACACCGATGCGCGCCTGTGGACCAACAACTACTCCGGCCGAATCATGTATCTGGGTTTGACGTACAAATTCTGATCGCGGCAGAGGATCGGCAGCGGCCTGCCCTCGCCTCGCGTATGCGAGGGCAGGCTCTTCGATGACAAGGTCGAAGCCGAGGCATCGCGCCGATCAGACTTCAGAAAACCGCCCGCACGGGCGGTTTTCTCGTTCGCCCACATCGCTCATCGCCGATGCCGTCAGGCCCCGGCAAACCTCGTCCTCACGATCGACGCTCCACTCAATGCCCGTCCTTCGCATCGGTCCAGCCCAGATCCGGCTCGGCGTGATAGTGGATACCCAGCGCATCCAGTTGCGGACGCAACGCGCCCATGCGCTGCACGAACCCGGCATAGCCGCGCTGCCCGGCCGGGCTCCATGCCAGTTCGGCCACCGCCGCCAGACGCGGCCACAGATGATCGTCCGCCGCGGCATCGGAGTGCACGTACTCGGTCCATAGCGCGGCTTCGATACCCACCGCGCTCTTGAACGGCGCCGGATCGAAGGCGTAGACCCGGCTCAGCGGCACGCCGTCCCCGCGGCACCAGTCGGCGCCGGGCTGGCCTTTGTAGTTGCCGTGGTCGATATACAGATACGAACACGGCGACAGGATCAGCCGATGGCCCTTGGCGACCGCCGCATCGATGGCGTAACCGTCGTTCCACAGCTGCAGCAGCACGTTGGGCTTCATGTCGGCCACCGAGCCCTCTTCCCAGACGATGGCGGTGCGCCCCATCGCATCCACCATCGCCGCGGTGCGCGAGATGAAATCGGCGTAGAGCGGATGCTTGATCTCGTCCCCGCCGATATGGATTTCGGCCGACGGGAAGATCGCCACCACCTCCTCCAGCACATTGCGCACGAACGGATACACGACCTCGGGCTTTTTCAGGCAGAACACGCTGAAACCCACTTCCACGCCCGAGTAGGCGCTCAGGTTGCCGACATCCTCGCAGGCCAGCTCGTTGTACGAAGCCAGCGCCGCCTGCACGTGCCCGGGCATGTCGATCTCCGGCACGATGGTGACGCCGCGCGCCTGCGCATAGGCCACCAGATGCTTCAGCTCCGCTTGGGTGTAATAACCGGCGCGCCCGTCCTGCACCGCGCTGGCGCCGCCGATTTCGACCAGCTTCGGATAACGCTTGATCTCGATGCGCCAGCCCTGATCGTCGGTGAGGTGCAGGTGCAGGCGGTTCAACTTGAACAGCGCCATGCGATCGATGTGCTTCTCCAGGTACTCGACCGGCAGAAAGCTTCGGGCCACATCCAGGGAAATCCCGCGCCAGCGATACGCCGGCACATCGGTGATCACGACGCGAGGCAGGCGATAGTCGGCCTGGGCTTTTGCCGGCAACAACTGGCGCAGGCTTTGCACCGCGTGCAACAGGCCGGTGTCGGTCCGCGCGCTCAGACGGATCGCATCGTCCACCACCAGCCGATAGCCTTCCTCGCCCAATGCCGGGTCGTCGATCAGCCGCAGCCGGATCGGTGTCGCCGCCGGGCCATTGCCGCCGATGCTCAGCCGGGTCAGCAATTCGTCCAGGGCGCGTCCGGCGTTGGTCGCGGCCGCGTCCTTTTCCACCGCCGCGGAAGACATCCGCAACTCGCCGGACGCTACTGTCATCGACTGAGGAATGGGCACGATATGCGCTGGCGGCGCCTTGGCTTGCGCGACCGCAAGGCGATGGTCGCATCCGCTGGCGGCGACCGCCGTCAGGCAGAGCAGCAGGACTTCAAGCTTGAAGCGCATTTTCATCTGGGCAGGCAATCCGCTGGGGCATCCCCGCATCATGCACAGTTCGGGTCCATAGGAGCAGTGAGGCGCGTCCAAAGCGTGTGCTGGTTCGTTGTTAGACTGGGTCCAACCCCTTGGAGATCGAAAACATGGCGCTCAAGCGGATGGACAACGTCGGAATCGTCGTCGAAGACCTCGAAAGCACGATCGATTTCTTTCTCGAACTCGGCCTGGACCTCGAAGGACGGGCCGCGATCGAAGGAGAATGGGCCGGACGCGTCACCGGACTGGGCGATCAGCATGCCGAGGTCGCCATGATGCGCACCCCCGACGGCCATAGTCGGCTCGAGCTGTCCCGCTTCCTGCGGCCGACGGTCGTCGCGGATCATCGCAACGCCCCGGTCAATGCCCTGGGTTACCTGCGCGCCATGTTCACCGTGGACGACGTCGACGACACGCTGGAAAGACTCCGCGCGCACGGCGCGCAACTCGTGGGCGAAGTGGTCAATTACAAAGACGTGTACAAGCTGTGCTACATCCGCGGACCCGAAGGGCTGCTCATCGGACTCGCGCAAGAGCTCGGCTGAGGACGGTATGGGTCAGCCAGGAATTCTGGCGGCCCAGCCTCATTCGACAACCGGGCCCTGATAGCAGCGGAGGTTTTCAGGAGGCGATTCCCTCCCCTGCTGACGGCGCCGGTACCGCGTCCTGCTGCTGCCCTGCCGCACTTCCAGCCTCCCCGGCGCGCCGATCAGAAGTCGCCGCAGCCGCTCTTGCGTTCGCTCGCCAGACAACTGTTGAGGTTCGGGCGCGAGCGCACCTTCGACCATTCGCGCGCGAGCGTGTCGCCGCCGCGCGCCAGCCCCGGAGTATCCAGCGGCCCCGTCGATGGACACGTCGGCGTCTTGCCGACATTGCTGCTGTAAACGTAACTGTCCGGCGGCAAGCGGGTCATGTCGGGAAGCGTAGGCGGCGGCAACGAGTTCAAGCTCAGCGCGGTGAGATTGGCCGGCGCCTGCGCGAAGGCATAGTTCTGCGCCTCCAGGCCGCTGCCCTGGATCGGATAGACCCCGGGCACCGCATCGGCGCCGACCTCGGCGGAGAACTTCAGCACGCCGGTGGTAGCGGTGCCCTGCGTGTCGCCGTTGCGGAACCCGGCCACGCTGCCGGTGAAGTCGCCGAGCTTTTGCCCGAACAACACCGCCAGCGGATCGGCGACATAGGTCAGCGTCGCCTTCTGGATTTCGAGCGCGGTGGCGTTGCTGCCGGCCGCGACGAACTCGTAGTTCCGCGACGAGACGCCGCCGAAGCCGATGGCGTACCGGCCCACGCCCGAAGCCTGAGTGGCGTCGCTGCTCCAGGCCAGGCTGCCGGCCAGATCGGCCGCGCTCTGGCCGTTGCGGAAGCCGCTGACGGTTCCGCTCAGGGCGCCGTTGGGATCGCCGTACAGGCGGATGAAAGGATCGGCCGTGAACACCAGCGGCGCCTTCCGGATCTCGAGCGCGGTGGCATTGCCGCCGGCCTCGACGAACTGATAGTTCTGCGAGGAGACGCCGCCGAAGTGGACGGCGTACTGGCCCACATCCGAAGCCTGCGTGGCGTCGCTGCTCCAGGCCAGGCTGCCGGCCAGATCGGCCACGCCCTGACCGTTGCGGAAACCGCTGACGGTTCCGCTCAACGCGCCGTTGGGATCGCCGTAGCGGCGGCTGAAAGGATTCGCCGTGAACAACAGCGGCGCCTGCTGTATCTCGAACGCGCTGGCATTGCCCGGCGCTGCGACAAAGTTGTAGTTCTGCGAGGAGACGCCGCTCAGGCCGATGGCGTACCGGCCCACGTCCGAACCCTGCGTGGCGTTCGTGGTCCACACCGGCGTGCCGAGCAGATCGGCCACGCTCTGGCCGTTGCGGAAACCGCTGACGGTTCCGCCCAGCGTGCCGTTGGGATCGCCGTAGAGCCGGCTGTAGGGATTCGCGCTGAACACCAGGCTGGCCGGAGTAATGCTCGCCGTGCCCGGGTTGATTTGCAGGGCGTAACCGGCCGGCGAAGTGAAGTTGCCGCCGATCGCGTAGTTGCCCACGTCGCTGAGGATGGTGGCGAGCGTGGCGGCGTCGCCGGTGATCGCGTTGCCGAACGTATCGCCGAGGATCAACCCGGCGAAGCTGAAGCTCAGCGCCGGATTGTTCAGCCCGTACTCGCGCACGAAGCTGGCGACGTCGATCGTCGCGGTTGGCTGCGCGGCATAGATGAAGTGGTCGCCGGCGGTGGGCACGGTCACGCCGCAAGTACCGCCGAAACTGCAGTTGTACAGGTTCGGCAGCGCGCCCGAGCCGGCCAGGCCGCCTCGCGTTTCGCCGACCCAGGTATTGGCCCACACCCGCCAGCGATTGCTGGCGTTGATGCCCGACCCGGCCGCGTTCTGCAAGCGGCCGGCGGTGACCAGATCCACGTCGGTGCCGCTGACATCCTGATTCAGTGTCAGGTCGCCGGCGTTGTTGCGCACCGACACCGCGCCGCTCGCGCCGATGCCCGATTCCGACAGTGCGCTGACCGCACCGGCCGCGTCGAATCCAACCGCCGCCACGTTGCCGATGCTCAGCGCGTTGATGTCGGTGTAGTTGAAATTTCCCGCCGCGCCGCCGGCCAGGGTATTGCCCGAAACGTCGTTCTGCCCCGCGCTCAGATCGACGCTGCCGTTGTTCGAACGAGCCAGCAGGCTTTGCGCGGTGATGCCGCCCGCCGCGCTTTGGCTGATGTTGCCGCCGCTGACCAAGGCCAAGGTGCCGCTGCCAAGATTCACCGCGCCATTGAGCGCGATGCCGCCGTTGCCGCCGGTATTTTGCAAGCTCAGGTTGCCGCCGCGCGTCAGCGCCTGCGCGATCGTGATCGCGCCGGCGTGATCGGCGTGGCCAATCACCAGGTTCGGCGCGGCGATATTGGCCAGCGAAGCCGCCGATACGAATTCGCCGGCGCCGCCGCCGATCCGCAGCGCCGCGGCGTTGCGATCGAGCACCTCGCCGGCCGCGGTGACTTCGCCCGCGCGCACATTGACCGCACCGGCGGTGACCGTGCCCGCGAGTTGCATGGGGCTGACGACGCCGTTGTTGCCGGCGCGCAGCAGCACCGTGCCGGCGCCGCCGTCGATGCGGCTGGCCGCGCCGATGCTCACGCCCACGCCGCTGCCGTCGGAGGAGCCGTTGAGTTCGATACCGCCGCCGCCGGCGATCACGCCATCCTCGATCACCAGGGCATCGGAGACTTGATCGGCGTTGGGACCGCCGTTCGCGCCGGAATGACCGCTCAGACGGATGCGTCCGCTGCCGCTTTGAATCGCGAATCCGCCCAGCACGCCCAGGCCGGATTCATTCGGGAAAGCGCCGCCGCCGTTGATGCCGACGATGTCGATGGCGCCGGAGGTCGTCGACATGCCCGCGTTGGTCCCGCGGCCGTCTAGCTGCACCCCGTAAGAACCGATATCGCCTACGCCCAGCAGGCTGATATCGCCGGTCGAGGCATGAATCTGCGTGCCGCTCAACAACAAGCCCTCGCCGACGAACTCGCCGGCGCTTGCGCCCAGTCCTCGCGCCCGCACCAGGACATTGCCGCCGCCGTTCGCATCGTTTTGTCCGATGCGCGTGTCGAGCGTGGTTCCGAACAACTGCAAGGCGAAACCGCCGACGGCGGTGGCGAAACCGTTGACCGCGTCGTTCTGGCCGTACATCCGGATCGCGCCGCCGTTGCTCAGCAGCGTTGCGTTGGCGAACGAGATGCCGCCATTGATCTCGGCGGCGAAGACAGCATTGCTGATGACGTCGATATTGAGCGGGCCGTTGCTGGAGCCGATGCTGAAGTTATTGCCGGCAACCTGGTTCTTCGCGCTCAGCATCACGGTCAGCGGCGCGCTGCCGACGCTGCGATTGATCGCCACCGCGCCGGCCGAGCCATCGACATTGAGGTCGCCGCGCAGGCTCGCGGTGCCCAAGGCGACGACGTTGAGGCTGCTGCCCGCATCGAGCCCGCGATTGATATCGCCGTCCTGAAGAACCGTGGCGGTGACCGCTTCATACGGATCGGTCGGCATGGCGCCGGTGGCGGCGCCGTTCACGATCGAAACATTCTGCGCGCCGACGCTCCAGAACCCGCCTCCGGTGCTGACGCGGACTCCGCGCAGATCGAAGCCGGCCGACGATCCGGTCACGACTTGGCCGCCGAAGCCGCCGTTGGCTCCGCCATGCGAGCTGAGATCGCCGAAGATGCGCGCACCGCCGTTGCCGCCCTGCAGTCCGATATAACCGCCGTCGCCGTTGTCGATCGCGTTCGCGCTCAGCACACTGCCGGCATCGACGACCAGGGTGCCGTCGCTGCTGCCCAGGTCCATGCGGCCGCCGCCGGCCTGCCCCGATGCGTCGAGCCGCGCGCCGTTCAAGACCCCGACATCGCTGCCGGTCACGCTGATGGTGCCGCCGCTCTGGCCGGGGTCCGCGCCGCTGACGTCGATCTGGCCGCCGTCGATTTCCACGCGGCGGGTGCCGGCCGACAGCACCACGCGTCCGCCGCGATTATCCAGCGTGCGTGCGCGGATCGTGCCGGTGTTGACGATGCCGCTGGTGATGTCGTTGCTCTGTATCGTCAACACGACCTGACCGCCGTCGGCCGTCAGCGTGCCGCTGTTGTTGATGTCGAACGCCAGCACCGAACCGCCGTCGTCAATGGTCACCTGGGTCAAACCATCGCCCTGGAAATCCAGGGTGAGGCCGCTGCCCTTGGCGCCGATGACGGTGCCGCGCGGGGCCGAGATCTGACCGGTATTGTCCACCGAATCGCTCGACAGCAGCGCGACCGTGCCGCCGGACGTGGCGGTGATCGTGCCGTCGTTGGTCACGCCCTCACCGTTGCCGGTGAAAACGAATCGGCCGCTGTCGACGCCGGCCTGGAAGTCCGCGTTGCTGATGCTGAGCGTCGATGCCACCAGGCTGCCGACATTCACCTGCGAGCCTGCGCCGAACACCACTCCGCTGGGATTGACCAGGAACACGCGGCCATTGGCGTTGAGGCTGCCGAAGATTTGCGAGACCGGCACCACGCTGCCGTCGCCGACCACGCGATTGAGCAACACGCTGGTCGCGCTGGGCTGGGAAACATTGACCGTCGCGGCGCTGCCGATGGAAAAACCGCCCCAATCGATGATCGCGCCGTTGCTGGCCTGAGTGATGGTCATCGTGTTGCCGCCGGGCAGAGCGATGACGGCGTTGCCGCCAATGACGGTACCGTTGATCGGCAGCGTCGTGGGCAGCGGCGGCTGAGCCTGCGCCAGCGAAGTCGCCAACGATGCGGCCAGCGCCAACGGCAAGGCATGCCGGACCAGCGGCCGCGGCGTGCGATGGATGGATCGGACATTGGCTTGCGCGCCCATGGGAGTCTCCACTCAGAGATGCTTCTGCAGTTGCAGGTACAGGCGCGGCTCGCGCCGATCGGCGACAGCGCGTATCTCGGGCCAGGCCAGCGTGGCGTTGAACGCCCAGTTGCCGGGCCGGGCCCAACTCAGTCCCAGGCCGTAACCGCGCAGGCTCTTGCCGTTCTCCGGAACGAGGCGCGAGCGGTCGTGATCGAACGCGCCGTGAGCGGCGTCGTAGAACACGAACGGAGTCACCCGCTCGTTCAGCGCGTAACGCAGTTCGAGGTTGGCGATCCAGCCCTCGTCCACCAGCGCTTCGTTGGTCGAGTACGCGCGCACCGCGCGGGGTCCGCCCAGCGAGAGCTGTTCGGAGGAATCCAGGTTGCGATTGGCGAGTTGCACGCCGACGCCGAGGAACAGGCTCAGGTCCTTCGTCAAGGCCTGCAAGCGCGTCGCCTGCACGGTGAACTTGGTGAAATAGCCCTGGGTTTTCCGCCCGATCGGCGATTGGTCGATGAATTCGCTGACCGGATCGCGGATATCCAGCTCGCCGCGATAGAGCACGCCGTTGACGCTGGTGTAGCCGCCGCCGAACAAGGCATCGCGATGCTCGAACGACCAACCGGCGGTGGCGCCGCGTATGCGTTTTTCGGTCTCGAAATCGACCGCTTCGAACTCGTCGGTCAGCGACTTTCGATCGAAGCCGAAGCGCAGGAACAAATTGGTCCCGCGCTGGCGGATCAAGGGATAGGTGGCCGAGACATCGGCGATGTCGGCCGTGCCCGTGGCTTGCAGGGCGCGGAATTCGCCGCCCAGTTCGTACTGCACGCGGGCGACGCCGGCGCCGACGCGCAGACCGTCGTAGCCGACCGGAAGCTCGTAGGCCAAACGGCCGAACGCGGTATGCGCATCCTCGGCCACCATCACGCGCAGATCGAGATTGTCGCCGTGCCCGGTCGGACTCGCCCAGCGCATGGTGCCGCCGGCGCGGAGGCGTCCCGACTCCGGGGTGCCGTGGTTGTCGACCTCCACCACGAATCCCAGGGCTTCGCCGCGGGACACCTGCACGTTCAGATCGGTGCTGCCGATGGCGGCGCCGGATTCGACCGCGGATTTCGGCCGGATGCCGGGCAAATCCGACAACAGCAGCATCGCGCGCTCGTAACGCGGGCCGTTGAGCGCCTGCCCCGGCTGCAGCACCTTCATCAAGGTTTTCTCGACCCGCGCGGCCGGTATCGGCGCATCGGGATCGACATCGATATGGACCTGGCCCAGGGTGCCTTCGACGATGTTGATCGTGACCTTGCCCTGCTCCACTTCCTGCACCGGCACCACGGCCTGGGCGAGGAAATAGCCGCGATCGCGATAGCGCGCGGTCACGCGCTTGGCGATGTCTTCCAGATCGGCGAGGGTCACCTCCTGTCCGATCCGATAGGCCACCATCGTCTGCAGGTCGGTGTCGCTTAAACGCGTGTTGCCGACGAACTCGATCGCGGTCAGGGTAAAGCGCGCCTGCGACGGCGCCCGCATCTGCGGCTCCGGCAGCGCCTGCTGCGGGGCCTGCGGTTCGGGTTCGGCCCGCGCCTGCCCGCACAGGGCCATCAACACGGCGCAGGCAAGTATGCGCAGGCGGAATACGGAAGGCTGCATCGGCGTCATCTCAGTTCTCCACCGTCAGGCGCCAATTGCCGATCAGGTTGAACGACGCCCAATAGAACGGATGCGAGGTTTCCGGGTGCTCGAGCACCGCCAACTGCCCGGCCTGCATCGCCCGTTGCAGGTCCTCGCCCGCGCGCAGATCGCGGTAGAAGGTGGTCATCAGGCGTTCGGTGTCGCGGTCGGGAACCGGCCACAATGAGGCGACCAGCGCCGAGGTCCCGGCCGACAGGAACGAGCGCGTGAAGCCCAGCACTTCATCGCCGTCGGCGACGCGGCCCAGCCCCGACTCGCAGGCCGACAGCGTCACCAGCGAGACGTTGTTGAGATTCAGGCTCAGCACTTCGCGCGCTTCGAGAAAATTCTGCCGGCCGTTCTCGTCGGCGAGCAGGATCTGCGAATGCAGCGGGTCGGCGATGTCGGCGCGGGCGTGCGCGGCGACGTGGACGATGCGCGCCTTGGGCGCCTCGGATTGGAAACGCGCTTTTGTCGCCGCCGCCTCCAGGTAAACCTGCGGACGCGGGAACAGCGCCGCCAGATTGCCGACTTCGCGCTCCGCTCCAGGCAAGGGCTCGGCGACCGCGGGGCTAACCAGCGGATTGCCGAACGCGAGCAACTGCGGCGCCGTCCTTGGCGCGCGCGAAGCCAAGCGCGCGGCGATGCTGACCGACGGCGCGATCGCGATGGGATGGCGCTGGATCAGGTATTTGCCGTCCACGCGCAGCGCCTGGAACGGCAGGTAATGCAAGGGCCCGTGCGGAATCACGATCAGGCGTTGCCCGTCCTGCAGGCGCAGCGGCGCCAGCAACAAGGTGGCGATGCTGTCGCCCGCGTCCACCGCGGACGGACGCAGGCCGACGATCGCCTGCCGGTAGGCTTCCACCAGGCGCACCAGATCGGCGCGCGACACCGCGATGCGGTGTTCGCTCACGCCCTCCGGCGAGATCACCCAGACCAGCAACTGGTCCGGCAGCGAGTGGAAGGCGACGATGCGCTCGTCGGCGCGCAGCAGCTTGCGCAGGCTGGCGACATCGGCCACCTGCGCGGTGGCGTCCTCCGGCGTCTTGCCGCGGTCGGCGACCGCGTCCAGCAACGCGCGCGCGCGGCTGCGCTCGCTGACGGCGAACGCGCGCTCGGGGTTGCCGGTCTGCGAATACAGACGAATCGCGCGCTCGAACACCGATTGCAGATCCGAGAACAGACCCATCTTGAATTCGTCGCTGCGAAAACGCGCGCGCACGTTGTCGAACGCGGCGAGCGCCTGATCGAGTGCCTGCGCCGCCTGATCGGGATGGCCCAGCGCCTGCTCGCTGCGCGAAACCCCGTCCAGCGCCCACATCCGGTAATTGCCTTCGTCGCCGGGCACCGTCTGCGCGGCCAGGCGCTGGAACAAGGCCAGCGCCTGCTGCGGCTTGTTTTCCGCCAACAACAGGCGGCCGCGCGTGCGTTCGAGTTGGGCGCGCTGCGCCGGATCGTCCGGCGCCTGCAGCGCATCGAGTTCGCGCTGCGCGCGGACGAGGTCGCCGGACTGGATCAGCGCGTTGGCCAGCGAGGCCTGCACCAGCGGGCGGTAGCGCGCGGAACTGGTCTGCAGCGCGAGCTCGTATGCCGCGATCGCCTCCGGATAGCGTTGCTGCCGGCTGCGCACGTCGCCCAGGATCTTGTGCGCCGGGCCGTGCACCTTTTGCGGATCTTCGGCGTGCTTGGACAGCGCGAGCGTGGCGAAGGTCTCGGCGCGGTCGAGCTGGCCGGAGTAGCTGAAAACGATGGCCAGATCACGGTAAGCCTTGGCCAGCAGGTCTTCGTTGCCGGTCTGCAAGGCGACGTGCAGGGCCTTGCTCGCCGCCTGCACGCTGCGGCGGAATTCGCCGCGGTCGGCCAGCGCCACCGCCTGGCTGCAATATTCGTAACCGTCGAGCCGGACGGTTTCCGTCTCGTACAGGGCGGCGCCGTCTTCGGCCAGGGCCAAGGCGGTATCCGCATCGTCCATGCGCGAGATCGCATGCAGCGCCGCGCGCACGTCGGGACGCTCGATCTCCGGCATCGCGGCCGCCGGCACCGGCGCCTGCGCCAACGCGCAAGGCGCGATCGCCACCAGCGCGATCAATGCGACATGGGCCAGACGCGACGCGAGCGCCGAGTCCGTGCGGTTCCGCTTCTGGCAGGAAAGCGGGCGAATAATGCGCATGCCGAAACTCCATGTCCGGGGGAATGTCGATCGCGATCACAAATCGCGGCGACGACCGGAGTCTAGGAAGGCATGCGCGCCGCGCCTATCCGTGAAAGGGAGTAGTGCTTTCGGCTTACGCGGCCCCCGCGTGGAGGCCGAACGACAGACACCGGGCGGCAGAGCGCGCGGTGTGTTTACCGCGAAGCGGTCAGGCCAGCTTCGCCAGACGCAGGCCGGCCGAGCAAGAGACCTCGCTCTCGTCCGCCGCGCCAAGCGCGCGGCCGTCCGCCGATGCGTCGCGGCAGAACTCGATCAGGCTGCCCGGCGTCGGGCCCGAGACGTACACGCATCCCAGCGGTGTCAGGAATTCGGCGCGCCGCTCGGCGGACAGACCCGGCAAGATCGCGCGCAGTACGCGCGGATCGTAGAAACGGAAGAACTGCGTGCGGCCGTCCGCTCCCGGAATCCGCAACCAGGCGCGCAAATGCCCGCGCAACGCCCGGCCGTCGCTGCCGGCGCGGGTGCACAGGACGATGCCGCTGCCGCGTTCCCACACCGCGCGCAGCGCGGCGGCGACGGCCGATGCCTCGCAGTGCAATCGCACCAGATACGGCGCGCATTCGGCCAGGACCGGGTCCAGGCCCTCGGCCAGCAGACACCAGAACTCCGCGCCGGTGGCCCGCAGACGCTCTGGCAGTCCCGGGATCTTGCGTCCATCGAGCACGGCGTAGACATCGCCGGCGCCGGTGAACAGGCGCTCATGCAGCACATCTTCGAGCACGCCCGCGTTCATGCCGGTCTCCCGTGCCGGGGCGGCCGCCCATCCTGGACCTGCCGTCCGCCGCGCACTTCCGACTGCCTTGTCATCGTCCTGCTCCTGTCTGCTGCCGCCCTTCCTGAGCGACAGGGCGAGGGAATTCATCGACCGATTTCTCGATCTGGGCCCCCCGCCATATCTGAAACGAATTAACGCCCATGCAGCGGCCACCCATCGCGACCGCGGCCGCCCGCCTTGCCGGCCCGGCGTATCGCGCCGAATCCCGGCGGACGCGCTAGATTACCTCGGCGATGAATACCCATGTTCAAAATCCGGCCACGCCCGACCGTCGCAGACGGCCCTACGACCTGTCGCTGGTCGCGCGGCTGAGCCTGCTGGCGATCGTTCCCGCCACCCTGATCGCGATCCTGCTGGCGGTGCTGCTGAACGACAACCAGCGCCGCGAAGTCGAGCGGGTCACCTCAGCCTCGGCCGAAGTGGTGGCGGAGAATTTCGCCGCCGCCGCCTCATCGGCGATGAAGCAAGGCGACCGCGCGGCATTGGCGCGCATCGCCAAGCCGTTGGCGAGCAATACCGACCTGGTGCGCGTGCAATTCCTCTCGCGCGAGGGCGAAATCCTGGCCGAGGCGCTCGGCCCGACCGCCGCTTCGCAGTCGCGCTACGTCGAAGTCTCGCGCAAGATCCGTTCCACCTCGGCCTCGGCGCCCTCCCCCGGTTGGGTGCGCGTGCAGTTCGGATTGCAACGCATGGACGACATCCGCACGCGCCAGGCGCAGGCGACCGCGGCGGTGCTGGCGGTGTGCCTGGTGATCGCCGGCGTGACCGGATGGCGCGTGGCCAGGCGCGTCAGCGCGCCGGTGCTGGAACTGGCCGAAGCGGTGGACAAGCTCGGACGCGGCGGGCGCAGCGTGCGCGTCCCGGTCACCCGCGGCGGCGAGATCGGCCATCTGCAGCAAGGCTTCAACGCCGCCTCGGTCGCCCTTACCGAGGCCTGGGAGGAACTCGAAGCGCGCATCGCCGCGGCCACCTCCGAGTTGGCGCACAAGAACGCGAAACTGGAAGCCGCAAGCCAGGCGCGCGCGCATTTCCTCGCCGCCGCCAGCCACGACCTGCGCCAGCCGCTGTACGCCCTGACCCTGTTTTCCTCGGCGCTCAAGGTCGGCGAAACCGATCCCGCCCGGCTCACCCGCGCCAGTCACATCCAGGAATGCGTGGCCACGCTCGACGGCCTGTTCTCGGAGCTGCTGGACCTCTCGCGGCTGGAAAGCGGCGCGATGCAACCGGCGTTCAGCGAGTTCGCCCTCGACCCCTTGCTGGAAGACGTGAACCGCACCTTCCGCATGATCGCGGAGAAACGCGAACTGCGGCTGGTCCTGCGCAAGACCGACGCCTGGGTGCATACCGACCGCATCATGCTCGCGCGCGTCATCAACAATCTGGTCAGCAACGCGCTGCGCTACACCGAGCGTGGCGGCGTGCTGGTCGGCGTGCGCCGCGCCGGCGACACGCACGTGCGCATCGAAGTATGGGACACCGGGCCCGGCATCGCGCCGGAGTACCAGACCCGCGTGTTCGAAGAGTTCTTCCAGGTCGAGCAGGCGCGCGCCGACGCGGAAAACCGCGAACACGGCCTCGGCCTCGGCTTGGCCACGGTGAATCGCTTGATGCATTTGCTGGGCGGCGAAGTCGTGCTGCGCTCGCGTCCGGGCAGCGGCAGCGTATTCAGCGTGACCATCCCGCGCGCCGGCGCGGAAGCCAGCCGCCGCGTCAGCGAACACCCGACCGAAGCGCCGCTGGACGTCAGCGGCCTGCGCGTGCTGGTGATCGACGACGAGCGCGCCATCCTGGAAGGCATGCGCGTGCTGATGCACAGCTGGAACTGCGACATGCGCGCGGCCGAGGACGCCGAGCAGGCGGTGGCGGCGCTGCGCGACTGGGGCCCGCCCGACATCGTGCTGTCGGATCTCAAACTCGCGCGCGGCCGCACTGGCCTGGAGGCGCTGCAGCGGCTCGACGCGCACTACGGCGTGGACGCCGGCGCGGTGCGCCCGTTCGCGCGCCTGCTGATCACCGGAGAAACCAAGGGCGAGCGCCTGCACGAGGCTACCGCGGCGCGCATCCCGGTCCTGCATAAGCCGGTGCCGCCGGAGCGGCTGCGCGAGGCGATGATGGCGGCGATCCTGACCAAGCAGGCCTGAGAACCTGTTCACGATCTCCGCAACAGTAGCGCCAGGAAGGGCAAATGGATGATTGCAAGCAGGTATTGAGCTTGGCGCTGTTCGCATTGGGTATGGATGGCGTCACGCAGCGATGGCTAAGGCCAGTAGAGCGGCGGCATTAACGCCATTGCGGTGAACGAGTTGCCCTGGTCGGTGTTGAAGATATCGGGCGTGCCTTGGTGGGCGATGGCGTCCTCGACCGCCTGAGGCAGAGCGTGGTTTCCATCGTGATCGACACGCGCCAGACGAGTACGCAACGGCTGTACCCGTCGATCACCGCCGCCAGATAGACGAAGCCGCGGGCCAACGGGATTTAGGTGACGTCCATCGCCCAGACTTGGTTGGCGCGGTGATTGGCCGATGGCGCAGCAGGTAGGGATAGATCTTGTGGCGCGGATGGCGGCGGCTCGTGTTGCGCTTGCGATATAACGCTTCGATACCCATCCGCCGCATCAGCGTGGCGACGTGCTTTGAGCAGGTAATCCACCTGTCGGGCTGTGCAGATTTCCGGCGCCAGCTCTCTGTTCGACACAGCTAACTGCGGCAATTAAGTCGCACCTTCCTCAGGCACATTTATTCAACCTTGAAGGTCGTGTCCACACGACGTAGCCTCGAACCCAGCCGCTTCAAGGATTGGATATGCGCCGACACCGCTCATGGATGGCCTGGATTCGCAACCGGTTTCAATTGCCCGCGATCCTTGTCGCTTTACAACAAGCTCAGGCTGGCATTCACGTCCACATCCCGTGGAGATTGCCGTCCCATGTCCCGTCTGGATATCGCCGCGCGGGCGCACCGCCGCCTGAGCCGCCCAAAGGATCCGATATGCGACGACACCTTACTTGGATATGCCTGAGTCTGCTGCTGCCCTTGTCCGCTTGCAGCTCTTCCTCTTCGGAGAAAATCGTGCCCGACTTCAAGCAGAACCCGCACCCCAAGCAGGTTTATCAGCTCACCCTGACTATCGCCAACGCGCCCGGGCCGTTCGCGTCGGTCGAAGGGTTCATGCAGTTCGACGTGGGGACGCCGGAATGCCTGCCACCACCGAGAGAGAACGGCGGCCATCTGTGGCCGACGCCGACCGAAACCATCCCCTTCGCCTGGACCCGCGTCAGCGACACGCAATACACCGGCGTTGTGTACATCGACGGCATGATCGATGAGGACTACTACGGTCGTGGCATGTGCCGTTGGAAATTGATGCAGGCACGCGCCGCATTGAAAGCAACAGGGGCAAAGCGAGAAACGCGGTTCGTTCCGAATATTTATCCGGAAAAATTGATCGCACAGCAAGCTGAAAGCACATATTTGTTAAGAGAGGACTACCCTCGCTATTCCGAGGCTGCGTCAGAAGAGCCTGTGAGCTATGGTCTAACCGACCGTTCGAAAATGGCTCACCTACGGGATGACGAGTTGTTCACCATCACTCTCACGCCCAAGGCGGCTACGCCATGACCATCCCTACCCAGCAGTACGCCAATCTGGCGGAGCAATCCTACGGAGACGATCTCAATGGCCTAAAAGGCCAATGGCAGCATCCGGTCGATCAAGTGTTCGAACTGGAAGGCATGAAGTACAAAGCGTTGGAGTATATGGATCGTCCGTCCGGTTACCAGGGGGCGATCTACCAGCGCGTGGATACCGGCGAGATCGTAGTAGCCCATCGTGGCACTGAGTTTGACCGCGAAGCAAAACAAGATGGCCTCATTGCTGATGGCGGTATGGTGTTCAAAGGCATCAATGCCCAGGTCGAAGACGCTGTGGAATTGACCCAGAGAGCGTTAAACCGTGCCAAGGAACACAGTCGCGCCTATGGACATCCCATCGAAGTCACCACCACCGGCCACTCCCTAGGCGGCGGCCTGGCTCAGATCACCGCGCACAAATTCGGCCTGCGCGGCGAAGCCTTCAACCCTTACGGCGTCGCCAGCTTCGACTACGGCGTGCCCGAAGGTGGCAACCGTTTCGTCAATCACGTCATGGCCGGCGATGCGGTCAGTGCGGCGAGCCCGCACTACGGCCAGGTACGCGTCTACGCCAAGCCGGAAGAAATCAACAGCCTGAAAGCCGCGGGTTACAACAACCACGAGGGCCTTTCGACCGACGTCCTGCATCGCGCTCCGATCGTGGCGGCGGTGCTGTCCGGAACCAAGGGCACCTCGCACAACATGGATAACTTCCTCAACGTTGATGGCGACCAAAAGAAGGACCAGTCCGTACTCAGAGATCCCAGAACCCAGGCCTTGGCGAAGCAATACGAGCCGATGATCGACAAGTACCGGGATGATGTTCGCCACCTGCGCGGCGGCATCACCCAGACGATCGAAATCGGCGAGAAAGTGATCGAGCTGCACGAGAAGGCCGCCAAGAGAGCGGTCGAGGCCGGCGTACAGACCGGCAAGGCGGTCGTCGACACCGGCGAGAAGATTCTTGAGCTGCACGAGAAAGCCGGCAGAAAAGCCGCCGAGGTGGGCGTGCAAGCCGGAAAGAAAGCCGTCGAAACCGGCGAGAAAGCGGTCGATCTTGGCGTTCATGCCGGCAAGAAAGCCATCGAGGCGGGCGAGCAGGTCGGCAGGAAGGCCGTCGAGATCGGCGAAAGCGTCGGCCGGAAGGCCGCGGAGGTCGGGGAGAACGTCGGCAAGAAGGCGCACGAAGCGGCCGACGGCATCGGCGACTTCCTGCATTCCAAAGCCGCCGCTCTCGGCGCGGGCACTGCGCTGCTCAGCAAAGACCCCTTGGCCTTCGTCAAACAAATGACTCAGGCGCATGCCTCCGGCGATCAGGACACCTTCCGCGCGATGACCCAATCCGCCGCGAACCACGGCGCCGGGCAACAGCTGCGCCAACAGGCCATCGCCACCGTCGATCGGCAAGAGCAGCAGGCGGCCGAACACCTGGCCGCGCAACAGCGCGAACAGCAGCAACGCGAACAGCAGCAAGCCGCACCGCACAGCCACGGCGGCCGCTCGCGCTGAGCAGCCCGCCACCGCGGGCACTTGCCGTAACCGTTCGCAAAGGAGCAACACCCTGCATGGATCAGACGGATCGCTGCAAGGAAACACCTCGATCAGTTGCAAGGCGTGCTGGCCGACAGCGGTCATGTGGGCCAACCCTTTGCACACGCCCGGCCTCAGCGCACCTGGTAGACCTGGGTGTTGAGTTGCAACACCGCGTCGAACTGCACCTTTTCGCGCTCCGGCCCCAGTTCCATGAGCGCGTCGATGCGGAATCGCAAGGTACGTTCGAACGCGCGCTGCGGTTCCAGCGAGATCCTGACCCGGGTCAGGCGCGGCTCGTGCAGCGCGACTGCCTGCTCCAGGGCGCGGCGGATGCGGTCGCGATCGTGGACATTGAGCAGACTGTAGGAGGAGAAATCCGGAATGCCGTAGGTCAGCGATGACTTGCGGCATTCCTCGAACGCATCCGGGATCAGCCGCGCGCCTTCCGAGCGCGTATTGAGCAGGCTTTCCAGGTCGCGCGAAATCGCCGCCCTGATCGCGTAGACGTCGCGGCGGTCGCCGGGCGGGCTGTGCTGGTCGAGTTGATCGAGCAGGCTTTGCATCGCGGTGTTCGCTCTCGGCCGGCCGCGCTCAGCGAACCTGCATCAGCATGCAGATCAGCAACGGCTTGAAATCGTCCGGATCGACCTGCTCGGCGCTCTTGGCGCCCCATTCGATATGGATATGGCTCAAGTGCCGGTTGATCACCGAGCCGGTGCGCGGGAATTTGATCCCGGCGCTGTTCCACTCTTCGCCGTTGTAGATCAGACCGCCCCAGCGCATGCATTCGCGCATGCTCAGGAACACATCGACCAGTTGATCGGCGATGGCGCGTTCTTCCTCGACCGTCGCGTCCAGGATGATGTCCAGGGCCCGCCCGGCGATGTGCGGATCGCCGCCCGACTTGTGCGGCCCCGCGGTCGCCTGCAGGCGACCGAGCTGGCGGGGCTTGGGATACTTTTCCAGATACGTGCTGCGGATGAGATCCGGGCCGAAATGGTAGATCGTGTTCTTGGTTTCTTCGACGACTCGCGCGGCCATGAGGGTTCCTGAGAATTTTCGGAGATGCGGAAGATTTCGCCGATAACGGCGCGGCGACACGGCATTCAAGGCGGCGGCATTCATCCCGCCCGCGCCGGACAGACCGGCGCTCGCATGAATCTGCAAGAAGACGTCGTTCGACCAATAAGTGCGCGAGCCCGATGTTCATGCCCGCGCCGGGCAGCACGCCGTTGCCCATCCCTCACCGCATCGCCGGGACCCAACGGCGCCCGGCCCGGCGATGCGGGCCGGGCGCCGCGCTGGCTTACAACTCCGTCAGTTCGTTCGAACCGTCCGAATGCCACATCCACACATCGCCCTCGAAGCCGTCGATGCATCCGTACGGAATCGTCGGCCACGCGCCGGTGGTCTGGGTGTGGTTGGAAGCGATCACCCGGGCCGCGGCGTTCTTGGCCATCGCGCTGCAGAACAGATTGCCGTCGCCGCTGCCGGAGAACGACACGACATTGCAGGCCACCAGATAGATGGTGGATACGCTGGGCGCGAGCAGCGAGAACAGCGGCAGCTGCGCCCAGCCGAAGCCCGTGCCCAGGCCCAGTCGGGCGTTGGCGCCGTGGCAGTTGATCACCAGATTGAATCCGCCCTCGGTAAGCGGCGCCGAACCGGCGACCGATGCGACCCAGGCCATGATATCGACGGGTTTCGCGGCCGGAGGAACCGTCCAGCTGTTCCACATCTTGTAGTACGGCCCGGGAACGCCTTCGGCGTTGAGGACCATGGAAGGTTGTTCTAACTTGATCATTGTCGTGATCTCGAGTCGCGCGCCGGCCCGATCCGTTTCCCGGGATGGGCCCGGGAAACGGCCGCGGGAGATCGCGCGCCCATGTGGGAGCGGTCAGACCTTCTTGTTCGCCTTCAGATCCCAGCCGGCCGAGGCGTTGCCCGCGGCTTTGCCGTCGATGCCGATCTTGGTGTAGGTCATCTCGCACTTTCCGAACACCAGGCTGACCGATTCGATCGGCACGTCCTCGTCGCCCTTGGCGTCCCCGCCGCGGCCGACCGAGCTGATCAGCACGTCGGTGAGCTTGTACTCCATGTACTTGGCCTTGTCGCCGCCGGCGCGATTTAGATGGATGATCGCGGCCGGAACGTGCTGGCCGGTGCAGCAGTACTCGAACAGCTTCGGGCTGGCGATATCCAGCAGCTTGGTGAAGGAAAAATTCTGGATGTTGACGCGCGCCGAGCTGAGGCTGCCGGCGGACGAGGCGGTGCTGGACTGCGGCTGCGAAGCGCCGAAGCCGTAGTTCTTGATCTCGATCCAGTCCTTGTGCTTGTCGTCGGCGCTTTCGCCCTTGACGCCCTCGAGCTGGATGAATGCATCGAATGCCATGATCGTGCTCCTGTATTTCAGTGGCCAGGTAGTGAAGGTCTCAGCGTGCCGACTTCGGCAACTCCGCCACCAGGCGGAGCGAGACGCTGAGTTCGTCGAGCTGGTAGTGCGGGCGCAGGAACGCCACGGACTTGTACGCGCCGGGCTTGCCCGGTATTTCGCTGACTTCGATGCGCGCCTCGCGCAAGGGGAACTGCGCCTTGCGCTCCTGCGACGCGTTGTCGTCGAGCAGGACGTACTGCGCGATCCAGTTGTTGAGGAACATCTCGACGCTGGACTTGGAGGCGAAGCTGCCGATCTTGTCGCGCATCATCGCCTTGAGGTAATGGGCGACGCGGCTGACCGCGAAGATGTACTGCAGCTGCGCAGACAGGCGCGCGTTGGCGTTGGCCGCGTCGGTGTTGTATTCCTTCGACTTCTGCACCGATTGGGTGGAGAAGAACGCCGCGTAGTCGGTGTTCTTGCAATGCACCAGCGGGATCAGGCCGAGGTCGGCGAGTTCCTTCTCGCGGCGGTCGGTGATGGCGATCTCGGTCGGGCACTTGAGCGCCACCTCGCCGTCGTCGGTGCTGAAGGTGTGCGTGGGCATCCCTTCGACCAGGCCGCCGCCTTCCACGCCGCGAATCGCCGCGGTCCAGCCGTACTTGGCGAAGGCGTCGGTGATCTTGCTGCCGAGCGCGTAGGCGGCGTTCATCCACAGGTAGCGCTCGTGCTCCTTGCCGGTGACCGTCTCGGTGAAGTTGAACGCTTCCACCGGCGAGGTGTCCGGCCCATACGGCAGGCGGCCGAGCACGTGCGGCATGGTCAGGCCCACGTAGCGCGAATCCTCCGAGCCGCGGAAGCTCTTCCACTTGGCGTATTCCACCGTGTCGAAGATCTTCGCCAGATCGCGCGGGCCCGACAGCTCGGTGAAGCTCTCGAATCCGAGCAACTGCGCCGAGGCCGCCGACAGGAACGGCGCGTGCGCCGCGGCGGCGACATGCGAGATCTCCTCGACCAGGTACATGTCTTCGGGCTGGCGGCCGAACTCGTAGTCGCCGATCAGCGTGGCGAACGGGGCGCCGCCGAAGGTGCCGTATTCCTCTTCGTAGATCTTCTTGAACAGCGAAGACTGGTCGAAGTCGGAGGCGTTCTTGAAATCCTTGACCAGTTCCTTCTTGGTGCAGTTGAACACCTTGATCTTCAGCGTGGTGCTGGTTTCGCTGTTGTCGACCATGTACTTCAGGCCGCGCCAGCTGCCTTCCATGCGCTGGAAATCCTCCATGTGCATGACCGCGGACAACTGGTCCGACAGCAATCGGTCGATCTCGGCGATGCGCGCGTCGAGCGCGGTGATCGCGTCCTTGGACACGACCAGGGCGCCGTCGGTGACTTGAGCGACCAGTTCGGCCATCAGATCGCGCGCGCGGGCGCGCTCGGTATCGGTCTTGGCGATCTTGGTCTGGGTCAGGATCTGTTCGAGCAGTCCGCCCTCGGCGGCTTCGGCGGCGGCGGTCGAGGCCGCCTGGGTTTCGGTATTGGCCATGATGGACTCGCTAGCTTCGCGGACGGGACGGCTGCCGGTGCCGGCCGCCGTGACGACTTATTCGGACTTCGGCCCGACTTCCTTGCTGAGCTGGGTGATCTTGTCCGTATTGAGCAAGACCTCGTTCAACAGATCCTCGAACTTGTCGTTGCCGGCGGCCTTGTTGCGCAGATCGGCGAGTTTCTGCCGCGCTTCCAGCAATTTGCGCAGCGGCTCGATCTGGCCGATGACCTGTTCGGGCTCGAAATCGGCCAGTTGCGCGAAGGTGAGATCGACCGCGAGCTTGGAACCGTCGTTGGCCAGCTTGTTATCGACCTGCCCCGCCACGCGCGGCTTCATTGCCTTGAGGACGTCGTTGAAGTTGTCCTTGTCGATGTTGACGAACTTGCGGTCCTTCAACTTCGGCAACGGCTCCTCGCTCTTGCCGGTGAAGTCGCCGATCACGCCGGCGACGAACGGCAGTTCCTTCTTCTCGATGGCGTCGCCGACTTCCACGTCGTAGGTCAGCTGCACGCGCGGAGCGCGGACGCGATCGAGCTTGTGCTGGGTGCTTTCCTTCTTGGCCATGATCTCTCCCGGCTTGCGCGGTGATTCAGTGACAGCGAGTCTAGGAATGGCGCGGCGCCGCGAAAATCCGTCGGACGGCCGATCGACGGCCTATGCCGTTCGAACGAGGCGATGCGGCGCGAGCGCGGCGCGGCGAACGCCGAATGCGGCGAACACCGCGTTCATAGAGTCCGCGAAGCCGCGACGGCATCGCCGGATGCGCCCGATTCACTGTTTCAGGCCGACCCGCGCCCGGATCGCCGCCAGCACGCTGTCGTCGCGCACCACTTCGGCGAGAAATTCGTTCAATGGCATATCCGCCCATTGCACCGCCTGTTCCAGCAGGGAAGCCACCGGGCTGTGCGGCTCGGTGCGCTTGAAGTAACCGGCGATGTCGCCGAGCGCGCGCAAGGCGGCCTGTTTCGAGGTCCGGCTGTCGCCGCCGAGATCGAGCGGCGTTACCGCGGCGCCGTTGCGCGGCGATGCGCCGGCGGAACTGTCCTCGCCCTCCCCCGCCGCGGCGCCTGCCGGATTGAGCAACCCCTTCGCTTTCGCGGCCTGCTGCAGCACCTGGGCGATGCGCTTCAGCGTGGATTCGATCTCGGCCAGGCTCGGGGACGCGCGGCCGAACTTCGCGTCCGCCACCGATTTGAGATGCGCATACGCGGTCTGCGCGGCGGCGATGCCGGCGAGCATGCCGCGCAGGTCGGCGTCGGCGACGGCGCGAATGCGCGCATCGAAGGCCTCGCCGCCCAGCTTGCCTTCGGCGAGCGCGGCTTGATGCGCCTCGGCATTCTGGCGCGCCAGATTGTCTACCTCGCGCGAGGTCTGCCAATCGATCAGGGTGACCGCCGTGGCCGCGTCCGTGTTCAAGGGCATGCGTTGCAGCGCCGCCGCGGCGTTGCTGTTGAACCAGGCCAGTTTTCCGGCGCGTTCCTCCAGATCCTCGCCCTCGGCCAAGGGATGCAGGCCGTCCCAATGGCGCTCGATCAGGCCGGCGATCACCGCGAACGCGTCGCGCGCACCGTCCAGGCCGTGGCGAGCGATCAGCGCCTCGCCTAGCCAGCCGGCGGCCTGCAGGTCTTTGCTGACCCGGCTCAGCGCTTCGACCGACAAGTCCAGGGCGAGCCGCCAATCGGCGAGTTTGACCTGGGTCTGCCATTCGCCTTGCGGCAATGACGCGTCGTCGGCGCGGCGCGCTTCGCGGATGCGGTCGAATAGGTCGGAAAACCCGGCATCCTCGCCGCAGGGTGCGTCGGCGCTGATGGGGGCCAGGAGGGCATCGATGTCGATCGCCATGGCGTAGCTCCTAAGCGGCACGCGGGCCGCGTGGTTCATTCGAGAATGGTTTGCGGCAGCGCCAGCGGCGCGCTGCCGCGCGAGGCCAGGAAGCGCTGCATCTGTTCGCTGGGCTCGATGCGCAGATGCACGCGCGCCTGGCGGAAGCCGATCGCCTGCAGCCGCGGCGCCAGTTGTTGCCATTGCGACGGGCTGTAGGAGTCGCGGAAATCGCCGAGGCTGAAGACATGCGCGCCGGGCGCGAATTGTTCGAGCAAGCGCGCGATGCCGTCGGGCCCGCGATAGAGCAAGGTCAGGCGGAAGCTGGTGTCCGGCGGCGGCACGACGGGCGCGGGTGCCGCGGGCGCGGCAGGCGCGGCGGCGGCAGCGTCCGCGGGCGTTGCGGCGATCGCCTCTGTCGCCGCCAGCGTCGGGCTCGCGCTCGCCGGCAGCGAGATGCGGATGCGCGCTTCCGGGCAGGTGGACGGCGACCATTGCGGTTGCATCTGCGCCTCGGTCAGCGATTCCCCGCGGCTGGTGATGCCGATGCTCTGGCCGTTGCAGATCAGCTCGAACGTGGTGCCCTGCGCGCCTTCCAGCAACGTTCCCAGATGCGTCGGCGCATCCAGCGTGAAGGTACCCGCCGCGAACGGCGCGTCGCTCGCCGGCGGCGGTTGTCCGCCGGCGAGCATCGCGCGATAGTCGGCCGACAGCGGCATCGCGACGCCGCTGAGACTGACCGGCGTGCGTTCTTTCTCGCTGAGGAAAGGCTTGAGCCAATCGCCGATGAAGTCTTCGAGTTTGCCTTGCGGCCCCAGCAAGGCCTGCGCCTGCTGCGCCGGCGGCTGCGAAGCCAGCGGCTGGATCACGGTTTCGCGCCAGCGCTGCTGCAGGTGATCGCCGGCGCGGCGCACGGTCAGCCGCAGCAGCAAGTGCGCGGGCCCCTGCGCGATCGACCAGGCCGCCAGATCGTTCGCGGCGAAGGCTTGCGCATAGGGTTCGCCGGGTTTGTCGACCGAACTCAGCAACTGGCCGTATTCGCTCGCCGGCGCGCGTTCGGGCGCGCCGCGGCTGGCGAACAGATCGGCGGCGATGCGATAAGCCTCCTGCCCGTCGCGATCGGCCTGCAGGCGCAGATAGCCGCGCGCGAACATCGGCGCCTGCGGCGCCAGCACCGCCACCTGGGTATCGCGCAACGCGGTCAGCCAGACCGGCGGCTCGATCGAGACCTCGCCGAAGCGAACGCTGTCGCGGACGAATCGTCCCGCCGGCCGCCACGCCACCGACCAGCTCGATTTCATCTGCGCCCAGGTTTCCTTCCAGCGCAGGCCGATCGGACGCTTGAGCGGCAAGGCGTAGAGCTGCGAGCGCAGTGTTCCGAAATACACCGTGTACGGGTTGTTGATGCCGGCCGCGCGCGCGGCCAGTTCGTTCTCGTGCCCTTTCCAGAAGGCGTAGCCTTCGCCGAAGCGCGATTGCAGCGTCGCCCAGGCGAGGAAGTAGTCGTGGAAGTAGCCGTCGCGGAACGCGGCGACCTGCGCGGCCGGGACATCGGCCTGTTCCTGCGCGGTTTCCAGGAACGGCGCGATCACCCCGTTCCAGGTGCGGTAGGTGAATGCGCCCGAGACCGTCGGCAGCGTGCCGCGTTCGATCCCCACGACGCGGTCTTTCGGCAGCCAGAAATCGTCCAGCGCATAGCCCTTGCCGCGGGCGTCGGCCCAGGCCCGGACCTGGCCGACCTCCAGCGAACGCGATTGCATGATCCGCTGCAACTGCGCCTTCAGCCGGTCACGCTCGTCGTCCAGGCTCTTTTTTTTTTGCCAGCGCAGATAGCCCAGATAGGTACCGAACAGGGCCGTGGCGTTGGCGCGGTCGCGCCGGGTGTCGTTGTTCGGAGTGACGAACGGCGCGAACAGGCGCGAGCGGGCGTCGAAGACGACGTTATTCGGCAACTCGCGCGCCAGGCATTCCTCGCTCGCGGAGCGGCAGGCGTCGAGCAGGCGCAGGCGCTGCGCGATCGCCAGCGCATGCTCGAATCCGGCGCGTGAGCGATCGATGTCCTCGCTCAGCATCTGGTCGTAGGGCGCGAGGATGAGGTTGGCGAAATCCTCCGTGACGCGCTGTTTCAAGCCATCGATATCGCGATCGGCGCGGCGGATGCCGAAGCCCAGCAAGGTCCCTTCCGCCGCGGACTCCAGGCGCTCGATGGTGCGGCCGCAACTGGCCACCCATTCGATGCGCGCATTGCCCAGGCGGCCCTCGACTTCGCGGCAGGCGGTGCGCGTGCTGGCGAGCAGTTGCGTATCGTCCTGCCGCGCCGCCGACAGGCCGTAGGCGAGATAGCCGCTGAAGCCCAGCAAGGCGGCCACGCCCAGCCCGGCCACCGCCATGCGCGCGGCGCTGCCGCGCAGGCTGGTCATCGCCAGCGGCTGATCGGCGGGCAGAAAGCGCGTGAACAGATCGGCGACGAACGCGCCGCCCGGATGCGCGGCGTCGGCGCCGCCGGCGAAATACAGGCCGCGCCACGGCGGCGTGCGCTGGAAGGTGTTGTCTTCCAACAGCAGCGTGACGAACAGCGCCAGTCCGGACTCGCAGCGGCGCAGCGATTCGACGAATTCGAATATGTCGCGGCGGGTGGACGCCGTCGCCTGCGCGCGCAGCGCGGTCATGCGCAGCGCATGCAGGCGATCGAGGATCGGCGTGAGGATCTGGTCGAAGCGACCGCTGGTCGCCGAGCTCACGGTTTCGGTCTGCGGCAGCCGGTGCCCCAGCGCCTGGGCGAAGGCTTCCGCCGGCAAGGTGGCGCGCAGGGTCTGGTAGCCGCGCAGGCGCTCCAGGCCGCTGACCACGATGTAGACCGGCACGCGCACCTGCAGATGCTCCATCGCTTCGTCGACCAGACGCCGCAGCCGCGTCGCCGTGGTCTTCAGCGCGTCGGCGGGCCCCAGCAGGGTCTGCACCGATACGGCCAGCACGATGCCGTTGAGCGGCAGCTTCTCGCGCTCGGCGGCGAGCTGCATCAGCGCCTGGTACCACAGCCCGCGCTCCAGCCGCGAAGCGGTGTCGCAGACGATGCGCGGGTGCATCTGGATCGCGATCAGCGATTTGAAGAACCACCAGCGCCACCATTCGCCGCTGTCGCCGGCCGAGGGCGGCGGAAACGACGACACTTCCGCGCCGGCCCGCAACAGGCCGTCGGCATCGGCGTCGGCGTCGCCCAGCAGCAGCATCCACGGCACGCGGTAGAGCGGATCGCGGCCCTTCTCCATTTCCGGCGAACGCACGATGGTGCGCTTGGCCTCGGCGATCGCCTGCGCCATGCGCGCCAGCGGCTCGCGTTCGTCGTCGGGGTTGCCGGGGCCCAGGTCGCCGATGCGCGCGCGCGTGCGGCCTTGCAAGGTGAAGCGGCGCTGCCCGGAGATGAACCACCACAGCACCGCCAGCGCCACCGCGCACAGGCCGAGCAATTGCCAGAAGCGCGCCGGCAAGGTCGGCACGATCGCGATCGCGGCGATCGCCAGCGCGATCAACAGCCCCAGCGCCAGCAAGGCCACGACCAGTCGCAGCAACCACGGCTTCTTCGCGCCTTCGGCGACCGGACGGTACAGGCTGCGCGCCTGCGAGAACAGGCTGCCCAGCCACGAGAAGATCGCCTGCACCGGCGCGAGCGGATTGGACAGGTTCATGGCTTGGGCTCGGTCTGCATGAACAGGAACTCCGCCGCGAGCTTGGGATTGCCGCGATTGCTGTCGATCAGCTGATTGAGGCGCGGCAGGTAGTCTTTCGCCGGCTCGATCTCTGCCGCGGGATTGCCCTGGAACAACGGCGTCGGCGATGCGATCACGGTGATCAACTCCTGGCCGAACGGCGGATCGACGGTCCAGGTGATCGCAGCGGTCGCGCCGACGTTGAATTGCTCGCCGGCGCGGATCGTGCGTCCGCTCTCGGGTTCTTTCGGATTCGGATAGATATGCGCGACTTCGCCGCCGACCGTGTAGTAATCCACGTACAGATACCCGTCGTAGTTGGCTTGCAGCAGCTTGACGATCACCTGTTCGCCTTCGATAAAGCGATCCGAATGCCCGGTGCTCGGCGTTACCGCCAGGCCGTAGCGCAGATCCTGATTGCGCTCGCGGAACGGCTTGAGCATCCGCACCACCTCGCAATGCGGCCAGATGCGCAGTTGCACCCTGAATTGCGGCGCGCTCACGCCTTCGACCTTCGACACGCGCTGCCTGACCGCGGCGATATCGTCGGCGCGCGACACATAGCCTTCCACCACGGTCTCGCCGCGCGGGCCGACGACGGCGGCCAGGTCCGAACAGGGGAATCCGCTGAGCTGCCTGTTCACCAGTTCCTGCACGCTCGGGCCGGTCTGCTTGGGCGCGGCGATCAGCAGGTAAGCCAGATAGCCCAACGGGATCAGCAAGGCGGCGATCACGCCGGCCTTCAGCAGCAGGCGGTCCCATTGCTTGGGATAACGCGGGCCGGCCGGCGTTTCGCCGCTGTAGGGCTGCGGAGTCACCCGCTCCTCGCGCAGCGTATGGATCGCCGCCGGCGCGACCGGCAGCTGGCGCGCGTGCAGTTCCTTGAGCTTGCCCAACTCGCCGCTGTCGCCGGTTTCGTAGTAGTACTGACCGACGAATCCGAGCAGCAGCATGTGGTAGTACACCTCGCGCACTTCGTCCTGCTCGGACTTCAGCGCCGACAGGTGCGAGAAGAATTCGTTGCCGGCGTTGTTGGTGTTGTACAGCGCGACCTGCAGCGGCGCCGCGCCGCTGGTGAGATAGGCCGGATTGCGCGCCATGATCTCGTCGATCCACGCCACCGCGGCGAAGGCCGCGTCCTCGACGTGCTCGGCGCGCTTGCCGTCGGCCTGGGCCGCGGCCTTGGCGCGATCGATCAGCTGGCGTGCCGCGGCCAGAACGCTCGCCGGCGGGTCGTGCGCGGCGGCGGTCGCGATCTTCTCGTCCAGCGCCAGCCCGAACGAACACACCGGCAGGAAATGATGGAGTAACCGCGCCATGGCCGCCCTACTCCTGCGCGCCGACCGGATACAACTTGATCGCGGTGGCGTCCGACGGCAAATCGCAGAACACCGAAATATTGCGAGCGTTCTTGATCATCTGCCAGAACGGATGCGCGGTATCGACCAGGAAATACGTGGTGTTCGGCGTCTTCTGCGGCAGTTCCTCCGGCGGCACCGGCAGCAGGTCGATCTTCAGGCCGAACAGCGCCGCCGACAGCAGGCGCGGCATTTCCTCGGTCGAGGCGATCTTGCCGGTGCGCGACAGGCGCGTGAACAGGTCCTGCCCGCGCAGGTCGGATTCGAACGCCAGATAGAAGCGGGTCTTGTCGGATTCGAACAGGTTCGCCGGCAGATCGGCCTTGTAGAAGCGGCCGTCGAACGCCAGCGCGATGCCGACCTCAGCGCCGACGGTCAGCGCCTTGATCAGCGCTTCGGCGCGTTCGAAGGCGATGCGGAAGCAACGGCGCAAGTCGTCGTGATCGTAATCGGGCAATTCGGTTTCGGCCGGATTCGCGGCCAGTCCGCCGAAATAACCGATGTCCTCCGAGAACACGGAGAATTCCGCGACCAGCGCCCGCAGTTGCTGGTACAGCGCATACGCCGGCACCGTGCCCAACCGGACGTGCTCGGCGAACACCGGGATATAGCGCGCGAAGGTCTGCATCATCGCCACGCGCATCACTTCCTGCGCGCTGGTCGAGGCGGCGCGGATGCCGCGCTGGCGCTTGCTGGCGGCGAAATCCTGTCCGCGCGAGGTCAGCAGGTCGCGCAGGGCGCGGGTCCAGCGCGAAAGATTGCGCGAGGCCTGCAGCGCCAACAGCGGCGGAACGTAGTCGTTCGACAACCGGTACTTGCCCGGCCCCACCGGCACGATCTCGGCGAACTTGTACGCCTCGCACGACCGCACCAGGACTTCGGCGTTGTCGTCCAGCGAGGTCACGATCATCGGCTGGTACAGCAAGAAGTCGACATCGGCGGCCGGCGCCTGCGGATCGAAGGGGTCTTCCAGGCTGTCGCTGGCCAGCGCATGGCGCTCGCTCAGGCGTCCGGCCGGGCCCAGGCCGTGCACGGTGCGTTCGCGATTGAGCACCAGCCACAACGCGATCGGATCGTTGTTGCGCGGCGTCAGGTCCTGCAGGGCGCGATCGGGAATGCGCGCATTGCCGCCGGCCAGGGCCGAGCCGCCGGCGAGCCGTTCTCCGTCGCGCGTGTGCAGTTCGATCTGCTCGATATCGACCACGCCGCTGGCCAGCGCATCCTCGCGCAGCACCAGCGTTTCCAGGCCCCAGGGGTACGGCGTGACAGCCCGCTGCACGCCCTGGCGCATCGCCTGATGCCAGGCGTCCTGCGCCTGCAGGTGCTGCGGGCTGAGAAAGGCGCCCTGGCCCCAGAAGACCTGACGATGGCGGTTCATGCGGTTGCCTCCGCGTGGCGGCGATGGCGCGCCGATGTCGCGGCGGCGGATGTGGTGGCGGCGAGCGTCATAGCGGTTCGGCCTCGATGCGATAGCCGGCGTGCTTCAGCGCCGCCAGCAATCCGTGTTCGCCGGGAAGATGGATCGCTCCGACCGCGATATAGCAGCCGCCCTGGTCGAGCAGGGCGAGCAGTTCCGGCAGCCAGCGCTGGTTGCGTTCCTCGATCAGGCATCGGCGCGCGCGCATCTCGATGTCCTTGCTTTCACCGTCCAGGCCGACCATGCGGTCGACATCGGCCAGCCAGGCGTCGAGATCGCGCCCGCGGTAGTGCGTCAGCGCGCGTTCGGACATCTCGCGCATGATCTGCGGCGCCTTCAGCCGCTCTTCCAGCACCAGCGCCTGGCTTTCGCTCGGAATGCAGTCGAGCGCGCGCAGTTGGTCCTCGGCCGTCTCCAGGTGCACGATGCGCATGCCGCGCTCGGAGGCGATGCGTTGCAGGCGATCGTCGAGGGTCTGCTCGCCGGCCTGCTCGCCGCGCGCCTCCAGCAGCGCCAGCACCATCCACGGCTTCATCCGCTGCAGGGTCGGCGGCGGAATCTGCGGCAGCAAGGACTGCGCCATGGCGAAGCCGTCGGCGCTGATCAGCGTCGATAGCGACTGCTCCGGCGGCAACCAGCGGTAGCGATCCAGATTGCCGCCGCCGGGCGTGGCCAGATCGATCTCGTTCACCAGCGTGAACGACGACGACAGCGCCGAGGCCAGAAGCTCCGGACTCAGTCCCAGTTCTTCGTCGTTGCCGAAGTGAATGGTGCCGAACAGGTAGCTGCTCGCCCGCGGCGGCGGGGATTGCGTCTCGGGCGCCGACGCATCCGCGGTCGCCGGCGCTGTCGCCTCCTCGGGCACGATGCGGAACAAGATGCCGTGCGAGGGAATCGAGAGCGGCTGCGGAATCGATACCGGTATCCGCGCCGGCTCGGGCTTCGCCGCCAGCGCCGCGGTGCGCGCGCATCCGCACACCAGCGCTGCGACGGCCAGCACACATGCGCCGCCAACGCGCGGAATCGACGCGGATCTTAGCCAGGGCAGCCGCAGCATCGTCACAAGCAGTCACTTGAGGATCAGGCGGCTCATCTTTCGCGAGCGCGGCGGCGACGGCCATATCTCGTTGGCGCTATGCCTTTGGTGCGGTGCCCGCTATTGCCGGCGCGGCGGGCGCGGACTATCGTCGCGCTGAGTCTGCGCAGCCATCCATCCGTCCGCGGTGGCGGCGCATGGGGCGTTCGCTGAGGGTCCAAGTGATGAGAGTCCCATGAGAGTACTGATTGCCGACGACCATCGCCTCATCGTCGAGGGCGTCAAGACCAAGCTGTCCGAGCTCGAGCACGAGGTCGAATTCGTCGTGGCGATGAACATCGCCGAGTTCGACGCGGTGCTGAACCGATCCGACAGCGGACTGGATCTGGCGATCATCGACATCTCCATGCCCGGCGCGCAAGGGCATCGCCATATCGCCGAAATGCGCCGCGTTGCCGCCGACGTGCCGATCATCGTGCTGTCGGGATCGGAGGACACCGAACTGATCCGGACGCTGCTGGAACTCGGCGTCCAGGGCTTCATCCCCAAGGCCTATTCGCCCGATGTCATGCTGTCGGCCGTGCGCCTGGTGCTGTCGGGCGGCGTGTACGTGCCGCCGTTGCTGCTCGCCGGGGTCCAGGCGCGCGGCTGGACGCCCGCCGTCGAAATACCGGCCGCGGCGCGCAATCTGTCCACGGCCGCCGAGCAGCATTCGCTCGACGGCCTGCGCCAGATTCTTACCGAGCGCCAGATCGACGTCATGCGCCTGCTGTCGCAGGGCAAGCCCAACAAACTGATCGCGCGCAGCCTCGGCATCAGCGAAGGCACGGTCAAGATCCACCTGGCCGCCATTTTCCGCGCGCTCAACGTTCGCAACCGCGTCGAAGCCGTGGTGGCCTCGCGTCGCCTGGTCGAGCCGTGATTTTCGTCACGATCCCGGCGCCGTGCCGCCCAGGCATGAACGCCGGCCCCCTGCCGGCGAGATGACGCCGGCCACGCCGGCGGTGATATAACGCTATCTCCCCCCGAGACGACCATCCAGTGCGACCGTTCTCGTCCGCGTTCATGCGTCTGAGGCTTGCCTGCGTGCGCTCCTTGCTGCTGTGCATCGGCATCGCGGGAGCGGCGACGGCGGCGCCTCCCGTACCGCTGGCGCCTCCCGCGCAGCCGGCGCCCGCCGCGCAGCCCAAGCCGCTGCAGTTCGGGATACTGCCCACCGGCGGTCCGGCCGAATCCAAGGGCGACTGGCAGGCGCTGCTCGACGATCTGGCGAAGGCGCTGAACCGCCCGGTGGAAGGCGTGTCGGTGAGCACCTACGAGGGCATGCACCAGGCGATCGCCGCGGGCCGCGTCGACGTCGCTTTCCTGTCGGGCAAGTTGGCGCTGGACTCGGTGCTCAACAACGACATGCAGGTATCGGTCCGGCTCACCCGCCTCGACGGCTCTCCGGGCTACCGTTCGGTGCTGATCGCGCGCCGCGGCGGGCCGATCCGGAATCTGGCGACGCTGCTCGGCGCTCCGGGCCGATGGCGCTACGCGCGCAGCGAACCGCTGTCGGTCTCGGGCTATCTCGTCCCGGAAGCGCAGTTGTTCGCGCGCCGCAACCTCAGTTCCGATCTGTATTTCAAATCGGTCGTCGTCAACAATCACCAGAACAACGCCCTCGCCGTCGCCAACGGCGAGGTCGATGTCGCCAGCAACAACGACGCCGATCTGGAGCGGTTCGCCGTGCGCTTCCCTCGCCAGCATGCGCAGTTGCGCGTGCTGTGGCAGTCCGACCTGATCCCGCATGCGGTGTTGGTGGTCTCGCGCTCGCTGCCGGCGCAGACGCGCGCGGCGGTCCGGCAGTTCCTGATCGACTACGGGCGCGGCGCCGATGCCGCCCGGGAACGGCGCAACCTGTTGAAGATCCACGAATTGTCCGGATTCGAGGCCGCCGACAACCGCGCCCTGCTGCCGTTCGAGGAGATCGAATACATCCTGGAACTGCAGCAGGCGCACTCCGCGCGCTGGATCGACGAAAACGCCAAGCGCGCCCGCCTCGACCGCCTGCGCGCCGAGCACGACCGCATCGAAAGGCAACTCACGCGCTAGCGCCGGCGCACACGCGGCCCGGTCGCCCCGCCCGGACGCGGCCGATCCGCGCGGCGCCGTAAGGCATAGTCCGTTCGGCAAATGGCCCCTGGCGGCGGACGCTCCTAGCCTGAGCGCCTGTCCCCCAATCGCACGATCCGCCTGATCGCGGAAGCGCGCGTCCCGCCATGCTCGATGAGCTGCTGCCTTACTACGAGAACGAACTGACGTACCTGCGCCGGCTCTCGAAGGAGTTCGCGGGGCGTTATCCCAAGATCGCCGCGCGGCTGATGCTCGAAGGCGATGTCTGCGAGGACCCGCACGTCGAGCGGATGATCGAATCGTTCGCTTTCCTCACCGCGCGCATCCACAAGAAGCTCGACGACGAATTCCCGCAGATCACCGAGGCGCTGCTGTCGGTGCTGTACCCGCACTTCCTGCGGCCGGTGCCGTCGATGTCGATCGCCCAACTGCGCCCCAGCGCCGGCGCCGAACTCACCGCGATGCAGCACGTCCCGCGCGGCACCGCCCTGCTCAGCCGGCCGGTGAACGGCGTGCCGGTGCGTTATCGCACCGCCTATCCGGTCGATATCTGGCCGCTGCGCGTGGCCGACGCCCGGCTGGAATCCGCCGAGCGTTCGGCGTTCGCGCTGCAACGCCCCGGCAGCGTGGCGACGCTGCGGCTCAGGCTGCAGGCGGAAGGGCAAACGCCGCTGTCGCAGCTCGACGTGCGCAAGCTGCGCTTCTACCTGGACGGCGAAAGCCCGGTGGCGCACGCCCTGTACGAAATCCTGCTGAACGCCACCGCCGCGATCGCGCTGCGCGCGCCGAAAGGCTCGCCGCAGACGCCGCCGCTGCAACTGCCACGCGAAGCCCTGCGCGCGGTCGGCTTCGACGAAGACGAGGGCCTGCTCGACTACGACGCGCGCTCCTTCCTCGGCTATCGATTGATCCAGGAATATTTCGTGCTGCCGGAGAAGTTCCTGTTCTTCGAACTCGACGGCCTGGACTTCTCGCGGTTCGAAGACGAGGTCGAGCTGGTGTTCGAGATCCAGCCCTTCGGTCGCCAGGAACGCCTGCCGCGGCTGGAGCAGGCAGTGAACGCGGACACCTTCCGTCTCAACTGCACGCCGATCGTCAACCTGTTCAAGCAGCAGGCCGAGCCGATCCGCCTGAGCCAGCAACGCCACGAATACCCGGTGATTCCAGACGTGCGCCGCCCGCAGGGGCTGGAAGTGTATTCGGTCGATTCGGTGCGCAAGTTCAGCCGCACCGCCGACCAGGCCAACGTCGTGGATTTCGTACCGTTCTATTCGATCCGCCACGGCCTGCACGATGGCTTCGAGGGATGCCATTGGTACGCCCAGCGCCATCCCTCGTCGCGGCCGAACGACGACGGCAGCGAGATGAGCATCGCCCTGGTGGACCGCGACATGAATCCGCATGTGCCGGCGGTGGAAACCCTGTCCTTGTCGCTGACCTGCACCAACCGCGACCTGCCCTCGCAACTGCCGTTCGGCGGCGAAGAAAGCCTGTTGCAGGTCGAACAAGGCGGCGTGATCGCGCAAGCGCGCCTGCTGAAGAAACCCACCGCCACCTGGCGCGCGCCGATGCGCATGGCCAATCAGTGGCGGCTGATCTCGCACCTGGCCTTGAATCATCTGTCGATCGTCGGCGGCGGCCGCGAAGCGCTGCTGGAAATCCTCAGCCTGTACAACTACGCCGACTCGGCCAGCCTGCGCAAACAGATCGCCGGCATCGTCGAAGTCGACAGCCGGCCTTCGGTGACGCGCATCGGCCGCGCGCCGCGGCAGGCCTTCGTGCGCGGCACCGACGTCGAGCTGACCTTCGACGAGAGCCAGTACGTCGGCGGCGGCGTGTACCTGCTGGCGCGCGTGCTGGACGTGTTCTTCGGGCTGTATTGCACCTCCAACTCCTACACCCGCCTGAGCGTGCGCTCGCAGCAGCGCGAAGGCCTGCTGGCCGGGTTCGCGCCGCGCGCCGGCGCGCTGCCGCTGGTGTGACCGCCGCGCCATGGCCGACACCGTGTCCCTGCCGCCGCCCCCGATCGCCTCCACCGCGGGCGTGGAGACGCCGGTCGCGCCGATCGAGAGACTGCGCAACGATCCGCAGGCGTTCGGATTCTTCCAGGCCGTGCGGCTGATCTACCGCGCACACGACTTCGACGCCCGCGGCAGCGCGGCGCGGCCCGGGCCCCTGCGCTTCCTCACTCCGGCCTCGTTGAATTTCCCTCCGGCCGAACTGGCCGCGCTGGAAGCCGACAACGCCGGCGGCTGGCGCATGCGCGTGCATTTTCTCGGCCTCACCGGACCGTCCGGCGTGCTGCCGCGCCACTACACCGAATGGCTGATCGCGCGCGGCGCGCAGCGCGACCGCGCCGCGCAGGATTTTCTCGACCTGTTCAATCATCGCCTGATCACCCTGTTCTGGCGCGCGTGGGGCAAGTATCGCGCCGACATCGGCCTGGAATTCGGCTTCCGCAATTCGCCGCTGCACTACGTCCATCACCTGATCGGCCTGGGCACGCCGGCGCTGCAGGCGCGCGTGCAGGCGCGAGCGCAACCGTCGGCGAACAACGCACCCTCGCAGCCGCGCCTGCCCGGCGCGGCCACCTCGTATTTCGCCGGACTGATCTCGCAACGCCCGCACGGCGCCGGCGCCCTGTCGCAGGTGGTCGGCGAGGTGGTCGGCGCGCCGGTCGCGGTCGAAGGCTGCCTGGGCACCTGGCAGCGGGTGCCGGCTACCGACCGCACGCGCCTGGGCGGCGCGACATCGGCGCTGGGCGGCGGCTGTCTGTTGGGCGATCGCTTCTGGGATCGCCAGACCACCTTGCGCTTGCGCATCGGCCCGCTGGACCGCGCGGGTTTCCGCCGCTTGCTGCCGCGCGGCGAGTTGCTGTCCGACGTGGTCGAGCTGGCGCGTTTCCTCACCGGTCTGGCGCTGGACTTGCGCATCGAGCTGTCGCTGCGCGCGGACGAAGTTCCGCCGCTGGCGCTGGGCGAACGCGGCGCCGATCGCCCGCAACTGGGCTGGAACACCTGGCTGGCCGGACGCCGCGGCGCGGCGCCGGCCGACGAATGCGAATTCCACTTTTCCGCAATGGGAGGCCAGTCATGGCGCTGAACCTGCGTTCCCTGGTGGGACGCCTCAATACCACCTGCCGCGGCGCGGTCGAAAGCGCCGCCGGCCTGTGCCTGTCGCGCACTCACTACGATGTCGAGATCGAGCACGTGCTGCTCAAGCTGCTGGAAGTCGACAACAGCGATCTGCGGCGGATTCTGCGCCAGTTCGACATCGCGCCCGAGCGCGTCGAGCAAGCGCTGGCGCAGGCGCTGGACGGATTGAAGTCCGGCAATCAGCGCACGCCGGCCCTGTCGGCGCATATTCCGCTGTTGCTCGAACGCGGCTGGGCCTGGGCCTCGATCGAATTCGGCGAGGCGCGCGTGCGCAGCGGCCATCTGCTGGTGGCGCTGCTGGCCGACGCCGAATTGCGCCGCCTGCTGGGCGGTGTCGCGGCCGTGCTGGCGCCCATCAACCTGGAGACGCTGCTGCAGAATTTCCATGCGCTGGTCGAGGCTTCGGTGGAAGCGCGCGACGCGCGCGCACTGGGCGACACCGGCGGCGCGCCGGCTTCGGCCGATACCGCGACGGCCGGCGGCCGGCCCAGCGCCACGCCCAATCTCGACCAGTATTGCCAGAACCTCACCCAGCGCGCGCGCGACGGCAAGCTCGATCCGGTGCTCGGCCGCGACGGCGAGATCCGCCTGATGATCGACGTGCTGATGCGGCGGCGCCAGAACAATCCCATCCTCACCGGCGAAGCCGGCGTCGGCAAGACCGCGGTCGTCGAAGGCCTGGCCGCGCGCATCGCCGCCGGCGACGTGCCGCCGCCGCTGCGCAACGTGGAACTGTTGTCGCTGGATCTGGGCCTGCTGCAGGCCGGAGCGAGCGTCAAGGGCGAGTTCGAAAATCGCCTGAAAGGCGTGATCGAAGAAGTGAAATCCAGCCCGAAGCCGATCATCGTGTTCATCGACGAGGCCCACACCCTGATCGGCGCCGGCGGCGCCGCCGGCCAGAACGACGCCGCCAATCTGCTCAAGCCGGCGCTGGCGCGCGGCGAGATGCGCACGATCGCGGCGACGACCTGGAGCGAGTACAAGAAATACTTCGAGAAAGACCCGGCGCTGACCCGCCGCTTCCAGGTCGTCAAGGTGGACGAACCCGAGGACGACAAGGCGGTGGCGATGCTGCGCGGCGTCGCCCGGGCGATGGCCGCGCACCATCGCGTGCGCATCCTCGACGAAGCGGTGCGCGACGCGGTCAAGCTGTCCTCGCGCTACATCGCCGGCCGCCAGCTTCCGGACAAGGCGGTCAGTGTGCTGGACACCGCCTGCGCCAAGATCGCGATCGGCCAGAGCGCGACGCCGGCCCAGGTCGAAGACACGCGCCGGCGCATGGAGGAGATCGCCACCGAGCGCGCGCAACTGGAACGCGAAACCGCCGGCGGCGGCGATCACCTCGTCCGCCTGGCCGAGCTGGCCGAGGAACACGCCGCGCTGCAGCAGCGGCTGGAAGCGCTCGACGGTCGCTGGCAGGGCGAAAAAGACCTCGTCGCGAAGATTCACGACCGGCTCGACGCGGCCGAAGCGGCGGACACGGACGCCGCCGCGCGCGCCGCGGCGGTCGCGGAACTGGAGGCCTTGCGCGCCGAGCTGCGCGGACTGCAGGGCGAAGCGCCGATGGTGCTGCCGGTGGTCGACGCCACCGCGGTGGCGCAGATCATCGCCGGCTGGACCGGCATTCCGGTCGGGCGCATGGTCGCCGACGAAATCCAGACCGTGCTCAATCTGCGCGAGCATCTCGAACAGCGCGTGATCGGCCAGGGCCACGCGCTCGAAGCCATCGCCCAGCGCGTGCGCACCTCGCGCGCGAACCTGGAAGACCCGAACAAGCCCAAGGGCGTGTTCCTGCTGGTCGGCACCTCCGGCGTCGGCAAGACCGAAACCGCGATCGCCCTGGCCGAGATGCTGTACGGCGGCGAGCGCAGCATGATCACCATCAACATGAGCGAGTACCAGGAGGCGCACACCGTTTCCAGCCTCAAGGGCTCGCCGCCGGGCTATGTCGGCTACGGCGAAGGCGGCGTGCTGACCGAGGCGGTGCGCCGGCGGCCCTACTCGGTGGTGTTGCTGGACGAAATCGAGAAGGCCCATCCCGACGTGCTGGAACTGTTCTTCCAGGTGTTCGACAAAGGCCGCATGGAGGACGGCGAAGGCCGCGAGATCGATTTCCGCAACACCGTCATCATCCTCACTTCCAACGCCGGCACCGATCTGGTCATGCAGGCCTGCCGCGGCGCCGATGCCCTGCCCGACGGCGGCCTGCCCTCGGTCGAACGCCTCAACGAGCTGCTCAAACCCGAACTTAACCGCGTCTTCAAGCCGGCCTTCCTCGGCCGCACCACGGTGATTCCGTTCTATCCGCTGGACGACGCCAACATGCGCAAGATCGTGCGCCTGAAGCTGGGCAAGATCGCCCGCCGCATCCAGGCCAACCACGGCGCGCGCTTCGACTACGACGACGCCCTGGTGGACGCGGTGGCCGCGCGTTGCACCGAGGTCGATTCCGGCGCGCGCAATATCGACAACATCCTCACCGGCAGCCTGCTGCCGGAAGTCGCCGCCGAAGTGTTGACGCGGATGAGCCGCAGCGCCGGCTTCAGCCGCATCCATGCCGGCATCGACGCGCACGGGCGGTTCGCCTACACCCTGGAATGAGCGGCCGCCGCGATGAACACGCAATCCCGAGCCGCCGCGCTATGACGCATGGCCTAAGCCGTCTTGCCACTGGTCGCGCGCCCGCGCGCCGACCAGCATAGCGGCATCCCCCGGAGCGCCCTGGCATGCCCTTGTCGACACAACACCGGATGTTTCTGCTGCGCTGCCCGCTCGGCGAGGACGCGCTGCTGGTGCGCGGGGTTCAGGGACGCGAGGCGCTGTCGCGTCCGTTCGAATTCAGCCTGGACCTGATTTCCGACCGCGACGATATCCAGCCCGAGGACGTGATCGGCAAGCGCTCGACCCTGTGCATCGAAACCATGGACGGCGAGCGCCATTTCACCGGCCTGATGTCGCGCTTCTCCCGCGTCGGCGCCACGCCGGCGCCGGAAGGCGCCGAGGGCGAGTTCTACGCCTACGAATGCGATCTGGTGCCGTGGCTGTGGTTCATGCTGCAGCACGAGGACTCGCGCATCTTCCAGGACAAGTCGATCCCGGACATCGTCGAGGAGGTGTTCAAGCAGTTCCAGTTCACCGACTACGAGCTGCGCCTGTCCGGCGAACACCCGCCGCTGACCTATTGCGCGCAGTACCGGGAAACCAATTTCGCCTTCATCTCGCGGCTGCTGGAGCGCGCCGGCATCTACTACTTCTTCCGCCACGAGCCGGAAAGCGAAACCCTGGTCCTCACCGACAACCGCGACCACAACCCGCGGCTGGAACCCGACGCGCTGCCGTTCCACGATCTGGCCATGGCCGAGGCATCGGACTGCGTCACCGCGCTCAAGCGCCGCGAGCGCATCCATACCGGGCGCGTGGTGCTGCGCGACTATGATTTCGAACGCCCCAGCACCGACCTGGAGATCAGCGTCGATTCGCTGGTGCATATCGGCGACAACAGCAACTACGAACGCTTCGTGCATCCCGGCGGGTACACCGATCGCGCCCTCGGCGAAGGCCTGGCGCGGGTGATGATCGAATCGGAGGAAGCCGATCAGGACCTGCTCGATGCCACCAGCGACGTGCGCACCCTGATGCCCGGGCATGTGTTCGGGCTGGAGCGGCATCCGGAGGACGCGCTCAACGAGGACTATCTGGTCGTCGCGGTGGAGCACCGCGGCCGCAACAATCTGGGCAGCGACCAGGACAGCGGATACGACAACCGGTTTTCCATGATCCCGCACCGCGTGCAGTACCGCGCGCCGCTGGCGACGCGCAAGGCGCATCTGCGCGGGCCGCAGACCGCGGTGGTGGTGGGCCCGCCGGGCGAAGAGATCCACACGGACAAATACGGCCGGGTCAAGGTGAAGTTCCGCTGGGACCGCACGCCGACCGCCGACGACAAAAGCTCGTGCTGGCTGCGCGTGGCGCAGATGTGGGCCGGCAAGCAATGGGGCGCGATGTTCGTCCCGCGCATCGGCATGGAGGTGCTGGTCGATTTCCTGGAAGGCGATCCGGATCAGCCGATCGTGGTCGGCTGCCTGTACAACGGCGAGAACATGCCGCCCTACGCCCTGCCGGCGGAAGCGACCAAGTCCACGTTCAAGACCTACTCCAGCAAGGGCGGCGAGGGTTTCAACGAAGTCCGCTTCGAGGACAAGAAAGGCGAAGAACAATTGTTCCTGCACGCACAGAAGGACATGGACGTGCGCGTGGGCAAGGACCGCCGCGAATGGGTGGAGAACGACCGCAGCCTGGTGGTGAAGCGCGATCGCCTGGAAGAAACCCATCGCAGCCATCACAGCTTCGTCAAGAAGGACCGCATCGGCGAAATCGAGGGCGACGACCACCTCAGCCTGAAAGGCAAGCAGGCGATCAGGATCGCCGGATCGAAGTCGCTGAAAGTGGACGGCGCGGTCGGCGAATCGTTCCAAAGCCACAGCGAGCAGGTCGCCACGAATTACTACCTCAACGCCGGCGCCAACGTGGTGATCGAGGCCGGCGTCATGCTCACGCTCAAGGTCGGCGGCAACCACGTCACCATTTCGCCGGCCGGCGTCGCCATCGTCGGCGCCATGGTGCTGGTCAACAGCGGCGGCGCGCCCGCGTCCGGATCGGCCGCCTCGCTGGTGCCGCCGCTGGCGGTGACCGCGGCGACGGCCGCGGCCAACGCCAAGCCCGGGCAGAAGCCGGAAGCCTCGCCGCTCGGCGACAAACGCCCGGGCAAGCCGCCGGACCGGTCCAATTACGATCCCGATTCGGACGAAAACAAAGACAAGACCCACTGGATCGAAGTCGAGCTGGTCGATGAATCCGGCAGGCCGGTCGCCGGCGAACGCGTGCAGATCACCCTGCCCGACGGCTCGATCAGCGGCGGCACCACCGACGAAAAGGGGCTGCTGAAAGTCGCCAACATCGATCCGGGCGATTGCCAGATCGGCTTCCCGGATCTCGACAAGGACGCCTGGGAATGACGGAGACCGACCATGGCTAGCGATCCTTCCGCGGGCGAGCAGCACGTGATCAGCAAGGGCGAGAGCCTGGCCTCGATCGCGAAGGAGCGCGGCTTTCTGTGGCGGACGCTGTGGGAGCACGGCAACAACGCCAAGCTCAAGGCCAAGCGCAAGAACCCGAACCAACTGGTCGAGGGCGATGTGCTGTTCCTTCCGCAAAAAGGCGACAAGCAGATCGCCAAGCCGGCCGATGCCCGCCACCGGTTCAAGCGCCGTGGCGAGCCGACGCGGCTGAAGCTGCAGATGCTCGACAGCGGCGAGCCGCGCCGCAACGAGGCGTTCACGCTGGTGTTCGGCGATCAGGTGATCCACGGCAAGACCGACGGCGACGGCAAGATCGATCAGCCGATCCCGGGCGAAACGCGCGCCGCCGCGCTGAGCTTCGGCGACGGCAGCGAAAGCTACAGCGTCGAGATCGGATTGCTGGACCCGCCCGGACTGGCCAGCGGCCTGCAACATCGTTTGAACAATCTCGGCTTCGACTGCGGCGGCGAGGACGGCGATATCGGCGATGCCACGCGCGACGCCCTGCTGCGCTTCCAACGCGCGCAGGGCTTGGCCGAATCCGGCGAGGCCGACGACGACACCCGCGCCAGGCTCGACGCCTTGCATGTCTAGCTATCGGCCGGCGCAGCGCGCGGCACCGGAACGGAGACCGCCATGGGAATCATCAGCAACGCCGGCAATGCCGCCAAAGGCGTCACCGACACCCTGACCGACAACGTCGTCGGCGACGCGATCGATGCGGTCGCCGGAGGGCTGAGCGGCCAATCGGGCGGCGGCGCATCGGCGAGCGCGCATTACATCGCCGGCGAAGCGCTCGACCCGCGTCTGGCCAAGGCGGCCAGCATCGCCGCGCAGCCCGAACCGGTCGGCTCCGATCCGGGAACCCAGGCCAAGCCCGGTTCGCACGTGCCCTTCGATGCGCGCAAGCCGCTGCAGTTCGTGCACCTGAGCTTCGCCCACGACGATCATGCCGACCGCTTTCCCGGCGAGTCCGCCGCCCATGGCGTCGCCATGCGCGACGCGCTGATCCGCGAGGACGTGCTGATCTATTCCTTCGCGCGCGCCGCGCAGCGCGTGCTGGAGCAGGCCAAGGCGAGCAAGGGCGCGGCCGGCGCGATGCTCGACACCGCAGGTTCCCTGCTCGGCGGCAAGGCGCAGGCGTCGAGCGGTCCGGAAGCGATCGACCCGGTGCTGGACGCGATCCGCGCCGCCGCCGATCCGGTCAACGTCGAAGCGCCCGGTTATCCCGAAGTGCATGCGGCTGGCGTAAAACTGGCCGAAGCCTGGGCGACGCTGCACGAAACCTGCAAGACCGCGCTGCAGCCCGCGGCCGGCGGCGGGCTCGGGCTGCCGTCGATTCCAGGCCTGAGCAGCCTTGCCGGCGGCTCCGGCATTCCCGAGGTCGTCGCGAAGATTCCCGAATGGCTGTTCAAGGTGCAGGACGCCTATCAGGCGATGTACCGCGCCTCGCGGCAGGCCTACGAGTGGGACATCATCAAGGCCTGTCACGACTATTCGATCCAGGCGATCGCGCAGGAGCGCAAGCCCGGCTTCGATATCTGGTTCCTGCTCGGCGAAAAACAGGGCGAACCGGTCGGCGCCGCCAGCGGCGTCGAACAGACGCTGGAAAACGCGCAACGCAGCCTGCGCGGCCTGCCGCTGATCGGCGGCAGCGCGCCGGTCGATGATGCGGCCGGCGGCCTGGGCGATGTGCAGAAAGCCATTCGCGAGGCGCGCGAAGGCGCGCGCGAACAGGCCGGCGACATCACCGGCTGGCTGGCCACCGCCGAATCCGAGCAGGCCAACCTGCCCGAAGGCAGCGCCGCCGCATTGAGCGCCGCGATCGCTGCCTTGAACGGCAAGCCGCAAGCGCAGCCGCCGCTGCCGGCGCTCGCTCCGCTGATGGCGCAGGCGCTCGGCGAAGCCTTGCTGGGCGCGGGCAAGCCGCTGCCGGGTTTCATGCAGACCGGCGTCGGCGTCATCGCCGACATCGCCATGGTGTTGCTGCCCAAGGTCTACAGCCATCTGCATGGGCGCCTGGGCCTGCCCGATCCGGCGCTGATCCTGGCCGCCACCCACGACGCGGTCGCGGGCAAGATCGTCGATCTGATCTGGGCGTGGATCTTCGGCAAGGGCTCCGCGCCCGGCGGCAACGACGGGGCGGACATGAAAAAACGCGGCACGGATCTGGTCGACGGCCTGAGCCACGGCAGCCTCGCCAGCGGCGGCCTGCCCGGCGTGTCGGCGCTGGAAAACAAGGCCGCCGACCTGGTTCGCGGCTTCATTCGCGACAACGGCCATTACATCGACGCGCTGATCGAATTCCTCGCCGAGGATCTGCACAAGGAACTGGCCGCCGCGCAGGCCGATTGCGCGGGCAGGTCCTGCCTGACCATGGAAGCGTATCTCGGCCGCCTGCCGATGCTGGCCGCGCTGCTGATGCGCAACCTGACCTTCCCGGTGTTCAATCTGGTGCTGAAGATCTTCGGCATCGGCGATCAGGTCGCCGGCATGGTCTGGAATCCGGTCGACGAGAAGATCCGCCAGGCCGGGCAGATCGCGCGCAGCGTCAGGGACACCAAGAACGACGTCCGCGACGCCGGCAATGACATCGCCGCCGGCAGCCAGCGCGCGGAGGACGAGATCGGCCGTCAGCAGCGCGATATCACGGATAAAGCCGGGCAGCTCGCGAATCCGGACGCATCGGTCAGCAGCTTGAGCGATGTGCAGCGGCTGGCGGGCGACAAGGTCGGGCAAGGCAACGATCTGGCCGATGCCGTCGGCGGCGCTCCGGACGACATCATGAAAGCGGCCAAGGGCGAAGACGAGCCCGGCACGACCCCGCCGCCCCCGGCGCCGACCGGCAGCGGTCCGATTTCCGCGTCGCGCGTTCGCGACGGCAAGGCCAAGCCGGTCGCTGCGGGCGAAATTCAACAGGCCGGGCGGGTAACGGTGGAGACGGAAGCCGAGGCTATCGCGGCGCGCAATCAACCGGCCGCCGCGCCGCCGGCTGCGGCGGCGGCGCCATCGCTGCCTTTCTGAGGCTCGACCCACTGTTCCCCGTGTTCGTCGTTTCTCGCGAAAGTGGGAATCCAGAGACTTCAGCGCCATCTCTCCAGACCGTCATTCCTGCGGATGCGGGAATCCAGAGCCTTCAGCGCCATCCTTCCAGTCCGTCATTCCCGCGAAGGCGGGAATCCAGAGCCTTCAGCGCCATCCTTCCAATCCGTCATTCCCGCGAAGGCGGGAATCCAGAGCCTTCAGCGCCATCCTCCCAGTCCGTCATTCCCGCGAAGGCGGGAATCCAGCGACTTCAAACGTTCTCGCACGAAAGGCCCTGGATTCCCGCGTTCGCGGGAATGACGGTAGGTGGGGATGCTGTCTCTGGCTAGATCAATAACGCGGTAGCCGAACGTCCGCAGACTTCAGGACGATCTCTCCAGTTCGTCATTCCCGCGAACGCGGGAATCCAAAGCCTTCAGCGCCATCCTCCCAATTCGTCATTCCCGCGAAGGCGGGAATCCAGAGCCTACAGCGCCATCCTTCCAGTCCGTCATTCCCGCGAAGGCGGGAATCCAGTGACTTCAAGCGTTCTCGCACGAAAGGCCCTGGATTCCCGCCTTCGCGGGAATGACGGTAGGTAGGGACGCTGTCTCAGGCTAGATCAATAACGCGGTAGCCGAACGTCCGCAGACTTCAGGACGATCTCTCCAGTTCGTCATTCCCGCGAACGCGGGAATCCAGAGCCTTCAGCGCCATCTCTCCAGACCGTCTTTCCCGCGAACGCGGGAATCCAGTGACTTCAAACGTTCTCGCACGAAAGGCCCTGGATTCCCGCGTTCGCGGGAATGACGGTAGGTGGAGGCGCAGTCTCTGGCTCGATCAGCATGGATTCCCGCGTTCGCGGGAATGACGGTAGGTGGGGACGCTGTCTCTGGCTCGATCAGCCTGAATTCCCACGTCTGCGGGCATGGTGACATGTGAGGGCGCCGCCTCTGATTCGATCAACAACGCGACGGTAGGTGGAGGCGCCGTCTCTAGCCCGATCAACAACCCGCTAGCCGATCATCACCGTCGGAAAACCTTGCACGATCTTGCCCCCGTGCGCGGTCGCATCGCCGATACGCGCCGCCGGCATGCCGCCGATCATGACGGTGGCCGAGCCTTGCGCGATCACATCGGGCGGGCCGACGCACAGCGCCATGTCGCCGATCCGGGCCGCCGGTTGTCCGCCGACCAGGACGGTCGGGCAGCAGGCCGGCAGGATCGGGCCGCCGACGTGCGGCACCGGCGGCGTTCCCGGCGTCACCATCGGGCAAACATGCATGTCGCCGAGTCGGGCAGCGGGAGGCATAAGCGATTCCATCCGTGTCGTGGAGTGAACACCCGCTGCGTGCGCACCGGTTCATGCCCCGATTCTCGGCCCGCGCCGACGGCTTGGCGATATGCATTTCGCTATAGCCATCCGGCTGAATGCGCCGCGCGCCGGGCAAGGTCGAGCGAACGCGGGTTTCCCGCCGCGGCGCATGCCGGATATCGATCTTCCGGCGCTGTCCGCACCGCGCCATGCGCCGCAAACGATCATTTCCTGCCTGCGCCGGGCCGCTCCATCCGCGAACACAGCGGGCGGCGCAACGATGCGGATACGCAACTCGCTCTAGCACGCACGAGGTATCGAAGCATCGCCGCCATTCGCGTCCAATAACGGCAACGACGGCGCGGGGTGCGCCGCCGCGACGAACGCGATCGCCAGGAGGTCCGCAATGCAGTTCCTCCCCTCTTCCACGAACAAAAGCCGCGCAGGGATGCCGCGCACCGCATGCCGGCGCATCGGCGGCTGACCCTGTGGCTGCGATGGCGGCGATCCCCGCGTGCCAGGGCCTGGGCACTGGCGGGCGCGCTGGCCCTGGTCGTGTGCGCGGTCAGCGTGATCCGCGTGGCGATGCTCGACACGACGCCCGGCGACGGCCAGAGCCCTCGCCTGTCGCAGGCGCAGGCCGCCTCGCCGGACGCCATCGAGGGCGCGCCGCGGCTTGCGCACGCCGACGGCGCGGACACCGGTGAAGCGCGCATTTGGCGGCAAGGCGCGCAGGCGATCGTGGTGCTGCTGTTGCTGTTCGGTGGCTACGATGCCTCGCACCGGCTCCGGCCTGCGCGCGACCCGTCGGCGCCCGCGCAATCGCCGTCCATGGCGGACACGATGCCCTCCGCCGACATGCTGGCCATCGCCGGCGATCGAATGCGGCAATCCCTGCACGCGGCCAGCCTGTTTGCGGGAAGCCTCAACCAGGGCGCGCTGCCGGCGCAGCGCGACGCCCTGCACGGCCTGGAAGCCTGCGTCCGCGATCTGGCCCACATGATCGAGGAAGTCGAACAGATCTCGCGGCTGCTGCGCCACGAAGTGCCGGTGCGGACGATGGATCTGCCGGTGGCGGAGCTGTTCGACCGCTTGCGCGGCATGGTCGTGCGCGACGCGCGCGACGCCGGCGTCGAGGTGCATTGGCACAGCGGCGATCTGTGCCTGCGCGGCGATGCCCTGCTCGCCGAGCGGCTGGTGCATGTCCTGGTCGGCAGCGCCATCCATCGCGCGCGCCATCGGGTGCTGGTCGCGGCGCGATCCGTCGCCGGACGCGTGGCGCTGCAGATCCGCGACGACGGCGACCGGCTCGATATCGCCGCCGATGCGCCGATCCTCGACGCGCTGTCGCGCCACGCGCAAGCCATCGACGAACGCGATACCGCGCTGGGCCTGGCCGTCGGCGCGCGGATCGCGGAACTGCTCGAAGTCGGCGTCGGCCTTCGCCGCGGACCGCGCAGGGGCAACACCATCGCCATCGATTTTCCGCGCGCGAGCCCCGCGTCGCCGCCGCCCGACGACGCCACGCTGCTCACGCTCGCCCTGCTGGAATCGGAGGCGCGGCGCGGGCAGATACCGCCCTCGCGCCTGGGCACGGCGTCCGACACCGGTCACGGGGGCGGTGCGCATTCGGGAACGAGGAACGTCGAGCCCGCCCCGATGCGTACCGCTCCCACCTCGCAAACCGACATCGATCGAATTCGCTGAAACGGCGTCGCGGCCGCGCCACAGGGAATAGGCCGAACGGGATATCGAATTGTGCGCCGGCGATATCCACACTCCTCGCGTAAGGCCGCACCCGCCATTGGGACGGCGTCGACACCGGAGAAAGTCATGAATCGAAAACTCGTATTCGCACGCATCGCCCTGGCATCGGCGCTGTCGCTGGGCACGGCATTCGCCGTGGCGCAGACCCACTACGGCGACAAACCGCCGGCGGTGGACGACATCATCAAGAACCTGGGCAGCGGCAAGGACACCACGCCCACCAGCGGCACGCGCGCCTTGCGCCCCGGCGCGGCGGTCACCGCGACCGCGACGACGACCGCGCCGAAAACCGCGTCGATCTCGATGCAGATCCAGTTCGATTTCAACTCCGACGCGGTGTCGGCCAGTTCGCAGACGACGATGGCGAACCTGGCGCAGGCGATGCAATCGCCGGAACTCGCTTCGCGCCACTTCCTGATCGTCGGGCATACCGACGGCAAGGGTTCGGCGCAGTACAACCAGCGCCTGTCCGAGCGACGCGCGGCTTCGGTCAAGCGTTCGCTGATCCGCGACGGCGTGCCGGCGGACCGGCTCGAAACCGCCGGCCGCGGCAAGAGTCAGCTGCTCAACGGCGACGATCCCTACGCCGCGGAAAACCGCCGCGTGGAAGTACAGGCCAGCGGCTGATCCAGACCCGGGATACCTGCTCATGGACCGCTCCCCTTCCCTTCGCGTTTTCGTTCGCCGTGCCGGCGCATCCGCCGCGCTGGCCGCTGCGTTGCTGGCCGCGCAGGCGGGCGTTTGCGTCATGGCCCAGGAGGCCGCGCCCGAGGCCGTCCTGGGCCAGCCCTTCGCCACCCGCCACGCGGCGTTCGAGCCCGTGCGTTTCGCGGACGTGCCGGGCTGGGACAACGACGCCCTGCACGAAAGCGCGAACGGCATGCGCGAGAGCTGTGATGCGTTGCGGCGCAAGCAAGGATGGAGCACGGTCTGCGCGGCGTTCGACCGCGTGGACACCGGCAGCGACGCGGCATTGCGCGCGTTCTTCGAAAGCAACTTCCACGTCTACCGGATGATGTCGCCGGCGCGCCAGCCCGACGGCCTCATCACCGGCTATTTCGAACCCTTGCTGGAAGGCCGGCGCAGTCGCGACGAGACGTTCCGCTTCCCGGTGTACGGCATGCCGCAAGACCTGTTGCTGCTGGACGCCGCCACGCGCGCCGGCGGCGCCAGGCAATGGCTGCGCAAGCAAGGACAACGGCTGGTGCCGGCCTCGCCCGGCAGCGCCGGCGCGCGCGAGTACACGCTGGCGCTGGACGATTTCTCGGTCGGCATCCGCGACAAACGCATGCGCGTGCGCATCGACGGCGACCGGATCAAACCGTACTGGTCGCGCCAGGACATCGAGCTGCGCTCGCTGCAGGCGCCGGTATTGGCCTGGGTGGCCGCGGCCGACCGCCTGTACTCGATGCAGATCCAGGGCTCGGGCAAGATCCGGGTCGAGGACGGCACCCTGATCCGCGTCTCGTATGCCGAACAGAACGGCCATCCGTTCCTGCCCAACATCACCCGCGGCATCGACGCCTCCACCGTCCTGACCGCGATCAAGATTCGCGGACTCAACGTCGGCGGCAGCGCCGGTGGATCGCGCGCCGATCCCGCCGTATCGGCTCCGGTCAACGACGAAGTCGCGCGCCTGATCGCGTTGTTCCAGGGCAACGGCAAACCGGGCGCCGCATCCGCCGCGCGGCCGCCGCCGAACCAAGGCTCCGCGGTGCGCGTCAAACCCAAAGCCATCAGCAACAGCGCCGATGTCGCCGCGCTGATCGCCGCGCTCAAAGGCGGCGGAACCGCCGCGCCCCGCGCGAATCCGCCCAGCGTCGCCTCCGCGTCGGCCAAGCCGGCGAGCGCGCGCCCCACGCTGCCGGTGTCCGCGATCGGCGCGCCCGCGTTGACCAACATTCCAGACCCGAGCTACGTCTTCTTCCGCAGCAGCGGCGACGGCCCGGAAGGCCCCATCGGCGCGCTCGGCGTGCCATTGACGGCCGGACGTTCGCTAGCGGTGGACCCGCGCTCCACGCCGCTGGGGTCACCGGTCTTTATTTCGACCAAGGAACCGGCCGGCAGCGGTCCGCTGCGGCGGCTGATGTTCGCGCAGGACACCGGCGGCGCGATCCGCGGCAGCGTGCGCGGCGACCTGTTCTGGGGCTTCGGCGACAGCGCCGGGCGGCTCGCGTTGGCGACCAACGAAGTGGCGCAGATGTGGTTGCTGCTGCCGAAGAGCCAGGTCGTCAGCGCGGCGCAGAACGCCGGCCCCACCCTGCGATCGCTGCGCAATTCAGCGCAACTGCCCGATTGCGTGATCGACGATCCGGATTTGTGCGTCGAGGATTGAGCCGCGGCCGGGCGCGTCGTCCGGGTACGCGGACGACTATTTATCGGGCATCGCCGGATCAGTCATTCGCGATGCGCGGTGACGATCCAGGCGCGCGAGTCGAACCATACGCCGTCGGCCGCCTGGTGCCGGGCCAGCAGATCGCGCAGACGATCCACCGCATGCGCGCGCGGGCCACTGTCGAGGCCTGCGATCCGCTCTCGCACCGTAGAGAATTCGGACACGAATTCGAACGCCGCATCGACATCGCGCCCGTAGAAGACCGGCGCCCGCACCTCCTCGAACCTCGGCGCGAGGAAGCCGGCGGAATCGAGAATGCGTTCTGCGACGTCCGTTGCGCCCAGCGAGAAGGCTTGCGGCTCGGCCGAGGCGCTCGCTTCGTCGGATGCGAGGGCGCGTTCGATGGACGTGGCCCATTCGTTGCGATCGCGCGACTGCCAAACCATCATCACCAGCCGCCCCTGCGCACGCAGCGCGCTTCGTAGTTGGGCGAAAGCCGCCACCGGCCGGCTGAAGAACATCGTGCCGAAGCGGCTGATCGCCACATCGAAACGCTCGCGCGGCAGTTCCTGTTCTTCCGCGTTCGCGCAAACGTATTCGACGTTGCCGATATGCGCCGCCGAGGTGAGCGCCCTTGCGCGTTCGATCATCTCCGCGGACCGATCGATCCCGAGCACCGTTCCCGCCGTCGCCAGTCGCGCCGCATCGCGCGTGGTCTGCCCGGTCCCGCAGCCGACATCCACAACCCGATCCGAGGCGCGAATCGCGTACGCGATCCGCAGGACATCGTTGTGATGCCGCAACTCCAGGTCGTAATCGATCATTCGCAAGGCTCCAAGACCGCCGCCGCTTCGATCGGGGAAACCCCCGCCAGCACTTCGCAAACGACATCCCGCCGCTGCAGCATCGCGAGCAGCCCCTGGTCCGGCGCCCTACGAAACGCATCGCCGCCCTTGAGGTACGCCACGCGCATTCCATTGCCGGCGTGACGGACCAGCAACTCCAGTAGCGCATCGCGGTCTTGCGGCGCGGTCAGCCGGGTCGCGTCGCGGCGCGCCATATCGATCACCGCGGCGGGCAGCGCCGGGTCGCAGACCAGCACGTCCGCCTGGTTCAGCACGCGCAAGGCTTTCAGCGTCAGCGCGCCGGGATCGCCGTCGCCGGTGCCGACCAGGGCGACGCTGCCAGCGTTGTCGTCGTCGCGATCGCTTTGCAGGGCCTCGATAAAGGCACGCTCGGCGTCCTCGCGCCGGCCGCTGCGCAACAGCACCGACACCGGCCCGTCGATGACCCGGTCGAACCAGCGCCGGCGCTGCGGCAAGGCCGGGAATCGTTCGCGGATGGCGTCGCGATGCCGCGCGAACAGGCTCGCGAAGTCGCCGAGGGAATGATCGAGTTCGATTTCCAGGCGTTCGCGGATGCGCCGGGCCAGCATCGGCGCGGCGCCGCCGGATGAGATCGCCACCTGCACCGGCGCGCGGTCGACCACGGCCGGGATCTGCACGCTGGACAGCTGCGCGTCGTCGACGATGTTGGCCCACAGCCCGCGCGCTCGCGCCTGCCCGGCCAGGCGCGCGTTGAAGGCATGGTCGTCGGTGGCGGCCACCAGCAGCCAGACGCCGTCGAGCCAGGCGGGATCGAACTCGCCGTCCAGGCGGGTCAGCCGGCCCTGCTCCAGCCAGCCTTGCAGCAGCGGATCGAGCGCCCTCGCGTACACGCGCACTCGCGCGCCCGCACGTAGCAGCGCCTCGATCTTGCGCACGGCCACCTCCCCGCCGCCCACGACCAGCACGGGCCGGCCGGAAAGATCGGCGAGCAACGGAAAGAGCGCCATGCGGATTCCTCCAAGGGGGCTCGCGGCCTGTTATGTTGCATGGCAACATGAGGTTAACGGCGCGTCAACACACCCAGGGGCTTCGACCGGTATGCCTCGCATCTTGTTGGTCAACGATACCGAAAAGCCGATCGGCGAGCTGCGCGACGCGTTGCTCGGCGCCGGCCATGAAGTGCTGGAAGAAGTCGTCGCGATCGGCGCCCTGCTCAAGGCGGTGGAGTCGCAACAACCCGACGTGGTCATTCTCGACATCGACTCGCCTTCGCGCGACACGCTGGAACAGTTGGCCCTGATGCACGAGCACGCGCCGCGGCCGGTGGTGATGTTCTCGGCCGACGGCAACGAGCAGCTGATCCGCGCCGCGGTCGGCGCGGGGGTCACCGCCTACGTCGTGGACGGCCTGTCGCCGACGCGGCTGGCGCCGATCATCCAGGTCGCGCTGGCCCGCTTCGAGCATCAGTCGCACATCCGCCGCCGCCTCGACGAGGTGCAGCAGCAATTGCTCGACCGCAAGCTCATCGATCGCGCCAAGGGCCTGCTGATGGAAAAACGCGGCATGGCCGAAGCCGACGCCTACGCCGCGCTGCGCCAACAGGCCATGAAGAACGGGACGAAGCTGGTGGACGTCGCCCGCCAGATCATCGCCATGGCCGATTTACTGGGATAACCCGCTGGAATGAGGCCGAGATGACCGCACCCGCCGCCGCATCAGACCGTCCATTGCGCCTGGGCTACCTGCCTTTGGTCGACTGCGCGCCGCTGGTGGCCGCGGTCCGCCTCGGCCTGGATCGCCGTTACGGCCTGCGCCTGCAGTTGCAGCGTCAGGCCTCGTGGGCGGCGGTGCGCGACCGCCTGCTGTCGGGCGAACTGGACGCCGCGCACGCCCTCGCCGGCCTGGTCTACGGCGTGGAAACCGGCATCGGCGGGCCGAAGGGCGAACTGGCGATCCTGTCTACGCTCAACCAGAACGGCCAGGCGATCACGTTGTCCTCGCCACTGGCGCGATCGCTCGAACAAGGCGGATCGTTGCGCGATGCGCTCGCCTCGCTGCGGCGGCCGGCGGTGTTCGCGCAGACCTTCCCCACCGGCACTCACGCCATGTGGCTGTACTACTGGCTGGCGGCGCAGGGCATCGATCCGATGCGCGAGATCCGCATCCTGACCCTGCCGCCGACGCAGATGCCCGAGGCCCTGGCGCGAGGCGAACTGGACGGTTATTGCGCCGGCGAGCCCTGGTCGATGCAGGCCGAGCTGGCGGGCGTGGGCCGGCGGGTGATTCGCAGCGGGACGATCTGGCCGGGGCATCCGGAAAAAGTCCTGGCCTGCCGCCGCGAATTCGCCGCGCTGCAACCCGACGCCGCGATCGCGCTGACCGCGACCGTGCTGGATGCGTGCCGCTGGCTCGACGCCGACGTGCGGCATCGGCGCGAAGCCGCGCGATGGCTCGCGGACTCTCAGGTGATCGCTTTGCCCGCGCGCGACATCGAAGCCTGTCTTGTGCCCGTCGACGGCGACGGCGAAACGCAGTTGCGTTTCCATGCCGACGGTCAGGCGAATTTCCCCTGGCGCTCCGATGGCTTGTGGTTCCTGGCGCAGTTCCGCCGCTGGGGCTGGCTGCCGCCGGCGCCCGACGGCGAGGACGCGGCATTGATCCGCCGCGTGCACCGCATCGACAGCTATCGCCAGGCGGCGCAGCGGATCGGCGTGCCGTTTCCCGATGGCGACAGCCGCGTCAACCGGCTGTTCGACGAGGCGTCCTGATCGCGCGCATCGCCGTGCCGTGCGCGCACCAAAATGGAGCGTTGGCGCGCTTGTTTGGTGCTACCTTCGGATTTCGCGAGTATCCGCATGATCGTCGGCGCATCGGGTTCGCACATAAGCGCATGAATCGATGGATGATTCCATTCGCACGAAATCGGTGCACCCACTTGGCACGATGATTGCGTAGCCCTTTGATGGGTGCCCACGTGCACCTGCGATGAGCGACTCCGGCAGGCGGATCAACGGCGGTCCGTCCAGCCAAGACAACGGCGTCTACCCGGTTCGAACAGGACCGGAGGGCGCCGTTTTTCGTTTTCCCCTCCCCTCTCATCGCATCCCTGCCGGTCTTACCGGCATCGGGCGGCGTTCCATTCGGAGATCGCGCAGGTGAATCGATCCTTCTGGCAGGCCGGACACACGCCCACGCTGTTATCGGCGTTTCTGTATTTCGATCTGAGCTTCATGGTGTGGTATCTGCTGGGCCCGCTGCAGGTGCAGATCGCGCAGGCCCTGCAACTGGATACGCAGCAACGCGCGTTGATGGTGGCCGTGCCGATCCTGTGCGGGGCGATATTGCGCTTGTTCCTGGGCATGCTGGCCGATGCCATCGGCGCCAGGCGCACCGGGCTGCTCGCGCAGGGCGCGGTCGTGCTCACCCTGCTGGCGGCGTGGTGGGTCGGCGTGCATTCCTTCGCCCAGGTGCTGTTGCTGGGCGCGCTGCTCGGCATCGCCGGCGCGTCGTTCTCGGTGGCGCTGCCGCTGGCTTCGCGCTGGTATCCGCCCGAGCACCAGGGCACCGCGCTCGGCATCGCCGGCGCCGGCAACTCGGGCACGGTGCTGGCCGCGCTGTTCGCACCGGTGCTGGCCGCGGCGTTCGGCTACGAAGCGGTGTTCGGTCTGGCCTGCCTGCCGCTGGCGCTGGTGATGATCGTGTTCTTCGCCTGCGCCCGGGACGCGCCGGTCGAAATCGAACGCAAACGTTTCAGCGACTACGGCCGCGTGCTGGTAGGCAACCGCGATTCGTGGTGGTTCATGTTTTTCTACTCGATCACCTTCGGCGGCTTCGCCGGTTTCGCCAGCGCCTTGCCCGGCTATTTCCACGATCAGTTCGGCTTCGATCCCAAGATCGCCGGCTGGGCGACCGCCGCCTGCGTGCTGGCCGGCTCGGCGATGCGACCGCTGGGCGGCGTGATCGCCGATCGCATCGGCGGCACGCGCACCCTGCTCGCGGTGTATCTGTCGGTGGCGGTGCTGGTCGCCGCGGCCGGACAGGGCGTCGGCGGCGCGACGATGACGGTGACCTTGTTCGTCGCCACCCTGCTCTGCCTGGGCGCCGGCAACGGCGCGGTGTTCCAACTGGTGCCGCAACGCTTCGGCGCCGATATCGGCCTGATGACCGGACTGATCGGCATGGCCGGCGGCATCGGCGGTTTCGTGCTCGCCGCCGGCCTGGGCGTGCTCAAGCAGCACACCGGCAGTTATGCGCTGGGCCTGTGGGCGTTCGCCGGCTGCGCGCTGCTCGCCTGGGGCCTGCTGTCGAACCTGAGCAAGCAGTGGCGCCACCAGTGGGCGGCGCTCAGCGCCGCGCGTGTTTGAGTGCGGTCGATGACGGAGACACAGCGATGAAGAAACCCAGACTGGTGGTGATCGGCAACGGCATGGCGGGCATGCGCACGCTGGAGGAGCTGTTGAAGCTGGTTCCGGACATGTACGACATCACCGTGTTCGGCGCCGAGCCCTATCCGAACTACAACCGCATCCTGCTCTCGCCGGTGCTGGCCGGCGAGCAGAATTTCGACGAGATCGTGCTCAACCCCATGGCCTGGTACGCCGAGCACGGCATCGAACTGCATCTGGGCAAGGAAGTGGAACGGATCGACCGGGTGCACCGGCGCGTCATCGCCGCCGACGGCACGCAGGCGGAATACGACCGCTTGCTGCTGGCGACCGGCTCGCTGCCGATCGTGCTGCCGATCCCGGGCAAGGACCTGCACGGCGTCATCAGCTACCGCAACATCCACGACACCCGCGCCATGATCGAAGCGGCCAAGGTAAAGAAGCACGCGGTGGTGATCGGCGGCGGCCTGCTCGGACTGGAAGCGGCCAATGGCCTGAAACAGCGCGGCATGGATGTGACCGTGGTGCATCTGGCCGGCTGGCTGCTGGAACGCCAGCTCGATCCCGCCGCCGGGCGGCTGCTGGAGAACTCGCTGTGCGAGCGCGGCCTGAAATTCCGCCTGGGCACCTCGACCACGGAACTGCTCGGCAACGACCGCGGCGAAGTGCGCGCGGTCAGGTTCTCCGACGGCAGCGAAACACCCGCCGATCTGGTGGTCATGGCGATCGGCATCCGTCCCAACGCGCAACTGGCGCAGGCGGCCGGCATCTATTGCAACCGCGGCGTCATGGTCAACGACTCGCTGCAGACCTTCGACCCGCGCGTCTACGCGGTCGGCGAATGCGCTTCGCACCGCGGCATCACCTACGGGCTGGTCGCGCCGCTGTTCGAACAGGCCAAGGTCTGCGCCAATCATCTCGCCCACTACGGCATCGGCATCTATGGCGGCTCGGTGTCCTCGACCAAGCTCAAGGTCACCGGCATCGATCTGTTTTCCGCCGGCGATTTCATGGGCGGCGACGGCAGCGAGGAGATCGTGCTGTCCGACCCGGCCGGCGGCGTCTACAAGAAACTGGTGATCAAGGACGACAAACTGGTCGGCGCCTGCCTCTACGGCGATACCGGCGACGGCGGCTGGTACTTCAAGCTGCTCAAGGACGGCGGCCGCATCGACGGCCTGCGCGATCGGCTGATGTTCGGCGAGAAAGCCATCGGCGACTCCGGCACCGCCGGCCAGAACCGCGCGGTGACGATGGCCGACGCCGACGAAGTATGCGGCTGCAACGGCGTGCGCAAGGGCGCGATCGTCAAGGCGATCAACGAGCAGGGGCTGTTCACCATCGACGAGGTGAAGAAGCACACCAAGGCTTCCAGTTCCTGCGGCTCGTGCACCGGGCTGGTCGAGCAGATCCTGATGAACTGCCTGGGCTCGAATTTCCAGGAAACGCCCAAGACCAAGGCGGTATGCGGCTGCACCTCGCATACCCACGCCGACGTGCGCAAGGCGATCCGCGAACACCGCCTGCTCTCGCACCGCCAGGCCTACGAGTTCATGGAATGGCGCACGCCCAACGGCTGCGCGACCTGCCGCCCGGCGATCAACTACTACCTGATCTCGACCTGGCCGCGCGAGGCCGCGGACGATCCGCAGTCGCGCTTCATCAACGAACGCGCTCACGCCAACATCCAGAAGGACGGCACCTTCTCGGTGATTCCGCAGATCAAGGGCGGCGTGACCAACGCCGACGAACTGCGGCGCATCGCCCACGTGGCCGACAAGTACGCCGTGCCGATGGTCAAGATCACCGGCGGCCAGCGCATCGATCTGCTCGGGGTGAAGAAAGAAGACCTGGTCGATGTCTGGCGCGACCTGGGCATGAAGTCCGGCCACGCCTACGGCAAGTCGATCCGCACGGTGAAGACCTGCGTCGGCAGCGAGTTCTGCCGCTTCGGCACGCAGAACAGCACGCAGATGGGCATCGATCTGGAAACCATGCTCGCCAACATGTGGAGTCCGCACAAGGTCAAGCTGGCGGTCTCCGGCTGCCCGCGCAACTGCGCCGAGTCCGGCATCAAGGACGTGGGCATCATCGCGGTCGATTCGGGCTGGGAGATCCACGTCGGCGGCAACGGCGGCATCAAGACCGAAGTCGCCAAGTTCCTGGCCAAGGTCAAGACCGCCGAACAGGTGCGCGAATACACCGGCGCCTTCCTGCAGTTGTATCGCGAGGAAGCGTATTACCTGGATCGCACCGTGCACTACATCGAACGCGTCGGCCTGGACTACATCCGCCGGCGCGTGGTCGACGACGCCGCCGACCGCAAGACGCTGTACGAGCGCCTGCTGTACGCGCTGGACGGATTGATCGACCCGTGGGAGGCGCGCGTGCGCGAGGACCGCCGGCCGCGAGAGTACGAGCCGCTGCGCATGCCCGCGCAGCTGGCCGGGCAGGAGAACTGAGCATGGACGCCGTCATGCAACGCTCCCTCACCTGGCTGCGCGTGTGCGGGCTGGACGACATCCCCGCGCTCGGCGCGCGCGTGCTCAAACGCGACGGCGCCGACGACATCGCGCTGTTCCGCACCGGCGAGGATCGCGTGTTCGCGCTGCGCGACCGTTGCCCGCACAAGGGCGGCGCGCTGTCGCAGGGCATCGTCGCCGGCGACACCGTGACCTGTCCGCTGCACGGCTGGAACATCGCCCTGGGCAGCGGCGAAGCGCAGGCGCCGGACGTGGGCTGCGCGCGGCGGTTCCAGGTGCGCGTGGAGCACGGCGATGTCTGGCTCGCGCTCGAAGGCGACGGCTGATGGACGGCTCCGCCGCGCCCCTGCCGCGCACGCGCACCCGCTCCACCTGCTGTTACTGCGGCGTGGGCTGCGGCGTGCTGATCGAAACCGAGCGCGACGCGGCCGGCAGCCGCATCGTCGGCGTCGAAGGCGACCCGGCACATCCGGCCAACCACGGCCGCCTGTGCACCAAGGGCCGCACGTTGGCCCAGACCGCGCGCAGCGCGCAGGGCCGGCTGCTGGCGCCGGAACTGCGCGCGCATCGCCAGCAGGCGCGCCGCCGCGTCGACTGGGCGGTGGCGCTGGACACCGTCGCCGATCGCCTCGCCGACATCGTCCACCAGCACGGTCCGGACGCGGTGGCGTTCTATTTGTCCGGGCAACTGCTGACCGAGGACTACTACGTCTTCAACAAGCTCGCCAAGGGATTGCTCGGCACCAACAACATCGACACCAATTCGCGCCTGTGCATGTCGAGCGCGGTCGCCGGCTACAAGCTGGCCTTCGGCGCGGACGGCCCGCCCACCTGCTACGAAGACCTGGAGTTGGCGAAGACCGTGCTGTTCGCCGGCAGCAACATGGCCTATGCGCATCCGGTGCTGCTGCGCCGGTTGGAAGACGCGCGCCGCGACGATCCGCAGATACGCTGGATCGTGATCGATCCGCGCCGCACCGACACCGCGGCGATGGCCGACCTGCATCTGGCGATCCAGCCGGGCACCGACGTGGCCTTGTTCAACGGCATGCTGCATCACCTGCTGTGGGAAGACCTGATCGACCCGGCCTTCATCGCCCGCCACACCAGCGGATTCGGCGAACTCAAATCGCTGCTGCGCGAATACACCCCGCGCATGGCCGCGGAATTGTGCGGCATCGAGGTCGCCGATCTGATCCAGGCGGCGGAATGGTTCGGCCGCAGTCCGGCGACGCTGTCGCTGTATTGCATGGGTTTGAACCAGTCCGTGCACGGCACCGACAAGAACCTGGCGCTGATTCACCTGCATCTGGCGACCGGGCAGATCGGCAGGCCCGGCGCCGGGCCGTTCTCGCTGACCGGGCAGCCCAACGCGATGGGCGGTCGCGAAGTCGGCGGCATGGCGACCATGCTCGCCGCGCATCGCGACATCGACGTCGCCGAGGATCGCGCGCAGGTCGAGCGCTTGTGGGGCCTGCCCGCGCACGCCTTGTCGGCCCGACCCGGCCTGCCCGCGGTCGCCTTGTTCGATGCGCTGCGCAGCGGCAAGGTCAAGGCCGTCTGGATCGCCTGCACCAACCCCGTGCATTCGATGCCCGACATCGGTCACGTGCGCGAAGCCTTGCAACGCGCCGAACTGGTGATCGTGCAGGAAGCGTTCGCCAACACCGACACCGTGCCTTATGCCGACGTGTTGTTGCCCGCCGCCACCTGGGGCGAGAAAGAAGGCACGGTGACCAATTCCGAGCGCCGCATCTCGCGGGTGCGCGCCGCGGTGGCCGCGCCGGGCGAGGCCAAACCCGATTGGTGGATAGCGAATGAAGTCGCGCGCCGTCTCGAAGCGCGTCTGGCGCCGCCGGGCGCGGCGCCGCTGTTCGCGTTCGAATCGACCGCGGCGATCTTCGACGAACACCGGCGCCTCACCGTCGGTCGCGACCTCGACATCGGCGGCCTGGATTACGCGCGGCTGGAAGCCGACGGGCCGCAGCAATGGCCGTTCCCGGCGGACGCCGCGCAGGGGCAAGCCCGCCGCTACACCGATGGCGTCTTCGCCACTGCCGACGGCCGCGCCCGCTTTCACCCGACGCCGTACCGGCCCGTCGCCGAAGCGATTTCGGCGCACTATCCGCTGCGGCTGCTGACTGGGCGCCTGCGCGATCAATGGCACGGCATGTCGCGCACCGGTCGCGTACCCGGCTTGTTCGCGCACAGCCCCAGACCGGGCCTGCGCATGCATCCGCAGGACGCGGCGCGGCGAGGGCTGGCCGAAGGCGAGCTGGTCCGCGTCACCGGCAAGCGCGGCGAACTGGTGCTTGCGCTGCAGCTGTCCGACGAACTCGCCTCCGGCACGGTATTCGCCGCCATGCACTGGAGCGGCCAGTTCCTGTCCAGCGGCGGCATCAACGAACTCACCCAGCCGGCGGTGGACGCGCGCTCGCAGCAGCCGGAGCTGAAGCATGCCGCGGTGCGCGTGGAGAAAGCCGAGTTCGGCTGGCATCTGTTGGCGGCGCGGCGTGGCGACGTATTGAGTCTGCAGGCAGCGGTGCAGCCGCTGTTGCAGGAATGCGCGTTCGCCGAACTCAGTTTCGCGGCCGAGCCCGGCGCCGGCGACGACATCGCCTGGCTGACCTTGCGGGCCGCGCACGCGCAGGCGCCGGCCGACGCCTGGCTGGATGCGCTCACCCAGGCGCTCACGCTGTTGCCGGGCGCCGACGCGGTGGAATACCGCGACGCGCGGCGCGACCTGCTCAAGCGCGTGATATGGCGCGCCGATGCCGGCGAGCGCCATATCGACGGTGTCCTGTTGAGCGACACGCAACCGCATCGCATCGAGGAAACCTTGCTGGAACGCGCGCTGTCCGGCCGCGCCTGGCATGGCTCCGGTCTGGCCGTGTTCGCGCAATCCGGCCACGGCCTGCGCGACGCGTTGGTGTGCAACTGCATGCACGTCGGCGAAACGGCCATCCGTGAACAGGTGGCGCAAGGTGCCGGCGTGCGCGAACTCCAGCAACGTCTGGGCTGCGGCACCGTCTGCGGCTCCTGTCTTCCGCAACTGGCGCAACTGTGCCGGCAACCGCAACGTGCATGAGGCCATCGATGACGAACGACGACGAACTATCGCCGCGCGACGCCCGCCCGGCCGATCGCGGCACTGCCAAAGTGGTGTTGTTGTCGGCGGGCCCGGGCGACCTGGAGCTGCTCACGCTCAAGGCGGCCAAGGCCCTGGCCGCCGCCGAGGTTGTGTTGCTCGACGATCTGGTCGCGCCCGGTATCGTCGAACTGGCGCCGCGGGCGCGGATCGTGCGCGTCGGCAAGCGCGGCGGTTGCCGTTCGACACCGCAGGCCTTCATCTGCCGCCTGATGCGGCGCTATGCGATGCAAGGAATACGCGTGGTGCGGGTGAAAGGCGGCGATGCGCTGCTGTTCGGGCGCGCCGGCGAAGAGATCGCGTTCCTGCGCCAGGCCGGCATCGAGGTCGAGATCGTCAACGGCGTCAGCGCCGGCTTCGCAGCCGCCGCGGCGTTGGGCATGTCGCTGACCCATCGCGATCATTGCCATGGGGTCACCTTCGTGACGGCGCACACGCACGATCACGGCGAGCCCGACTGGGCCGCGCTGTCGGCCACCGGAACCACGCTGGTTATCTATATGGGCATGACCCGCATTCAATCGCTGGCGCGGGCGCTGTTGCGTCATCTGCCGGCCGATACTCCCGCCGCGATCGTGCAATCGGCGAGTCTTCCCGATGAAGTGCGTTTGTTCGCGACTCTGGATCAATTATCTGAACAATCGGATAAAACCTGGCCGGAACGCCCGGGCGTGATTCTGGTCGGGCGGGCAGTCGCGCAAGCGCATGAGGAAGTTGCCTCGAACCCGCGCGCCGGCAAAGAAAATCCGCGGGCGCTTACAGGCTGATTGAGCCCGGCTGCGATCTGCCGTGGCCGAGCCGGCCGACGACCGACCAAGCAACGGCGAGCGCGTGGGTCGCGTGGCGCGGTATCGCGGGCGCCGCCCGCACACGCCCGCACACGCCCGGCCGCGACAGCGTGACCGCCCTGAGGCGGCGCCACGCCGTCGCAGCCGTCGTTCAAACCATCAGCGCCGGTACACGCGCACGTAGTCCACGTGCATCTTCGCCGGCAGCTTGCTTTCGTCGATGTTGAAGCCCGGCCAGTTGCCGCCGATGGCGAAGTTCAGCAGCAGGAAGAAGTCGTTGTGGAACTCATGCGTGCCGTTGATTCCGTTCTGGATGTTGGCTTCGTGGAATTTGGCGCCGTCCACGTACCAGCGGATCGCGTTGACGTCCCACTCCACCGCGTACACGTGCCAGTCGGCGACGTTGAGCGCGGTGTTGCCGCCGTACTGGGCATAGTTGCCGTTGTGGTCGCGCCAGTGGATGGTGCCGTAGGTGCGGTTTTCGTTGTTGATGTGCTCCATGACGTCGATTTCGCCCGAATCGGGCCAGCCGACTTGCGGCATGTTCGCGCCCAGCATCCAGAACGCCGGCCAAGCGCCCATGAACGAGGGCAGCCGCATGCGCGCTTCGATCTTGCCGTACTTGAAGGTGCGCACGCCCTGGGTCTTCATGCGCGCGGAGGTGTAGCGGAAGCCGTTGAAGTCCTGGCGCCGGGCGGTGATGACCAGCGCGTTGTTCTCGATGCCGGCGTTCTCGCGGCGGTAGTACTGGCGCTCGTTGTTGCCCCAGCCGCCGCTGCCGTTGCCGGTCTCGAACACCCAGCTCGGGCCGATCGATCCGTTGAACTCGTCGCTCCATGCCAGTTGCCAGTTCTGCGCGCTGGCGCCGCCGGCGGACATGCACGCGACGGCGAAAACCATGCCTTTCATCAGTTGTTTCATGGTGTGTGATCCTCGTGGGAAACGTGAAAGACGTCCATCGATCCGCTCCGGCTCAACGCGCGAACAGGCTCATGCGTCGCCGCCGGATGACCGCCGCACGCCAGGTTCGCGGCCGAAGCTGTCTCGCGATGACAGCGCTGTCAACGAGCGCTCGTTCCAGGCTCGGGTTTGCGCGGACGGCTTCACACTCTGGATGTGGGCTGGTTGGTAATAAGCGCCGGCATCGGCTCATGCCGTGTTGCACGACAGCACGCGCGGCGCGCCGCGGCGATCGAGCGCCGGGCGCCGTTGTGCATGCAGGTATCTGCGCCCTCAGCATCGCCGGAGACCCCGCCGAAGGCATCTGCAATTGCGCCGGCGACACAACGCGAAAAACACCGGGCAACGGCCGCGAACGATTGGCCGGATGCATGCGCCGATCGCGTCTTCATGTTTGAGCATCTGCGGTGCGCATCACGTCCCGGACGAATTCAATGGCGTATTGCTGCTTGCGGAAACCGCGCTTGCTGATCGTGCTCATGCATGCGTAGACGTTTGTGGAGAAACTTCTTCTGCGGACATGGAGGTTGCAACGCGCATCGACGCATGCGCAGACCAACGACTCGCGGCGATCCTCCCCCCCACCTTTCGACCGGACTTGCCGTGCGCATTCTTCCGCGTCGCGCTCGCGCGCCGCACGTCCGATCAAAGACGAAAGCCGGCACAAGGAACGACGGCGCGCCTGAAAACGCGCCGCCAACACGGCCACGGACGGCTGTACCGGCGAAACGCACGCGCAAGTGCTGTTTCGCCAAAGACCGCTGCGGACTCGGGCCGCGGCGGTCGAACCAGGAAACGCGCAACGCCGGTTCCCGGCCGTTTGCGCTTAGGACTATCCCCCAACATGGAGCTTGTTATGAAAAATCTACTCGCGTTGAGTCTGGTGTTGCTGATCGGCGTTCCGGCGATGAACGCCGCCGAAGCCAAGGAACCGGTATTCAAGAAACTGAACGCCAAAGCCAAGTTCATCCACGGCGACAATCTGATCAAGGGTCTGCTGCCGGAAACCGGCGCCGCGGTCGACGCGCGGATGCAGACGCCGCGACAGAAGGCCGCCGGTTTGAGCGCGGTGATGGTCACGCGCAACGGCGAGGTGTACGAATCCCGGATGAATCCGGAAGACGTCGCCATCTTCGAAAAAGCCATCAAGGACCTGGAAGCGGTCGGCCGCACCGCCACCTCGTTCAGCACGCCGCCGACCTTCCCCACCCTCTATGAAGACGGCCGCGTCACGCCGAAAGTCGTCATCGGCGCGGACAATCGCGTGCAGGTGTCGAACACCGTCGCCTCGCCGTACTGGCATATCGGGCGCATCGGCATCGGTTGCACCGGGACGCTGATCACGGCCAAGCACGTGCTCACCGCGGGCCACTGCGTGTCCAACGGCGCCGGCACCTGGTATTCCGCCCTGAATTTCACCACCGCCCAGAACGGCAGCTATCAGCCCTGGGGCACCACGTCCTGGGCCCGCGCCGTCACCACCACCGCGTGGCATAACAGCGCCGACAGCAATTACGACTATGCGCTGATCGTGCTCAGCTCGGCGCCGCACGGCGGCAACTCAGGCTGGGGCACCTACTCCGGCGGCACCCACACCATCAGCGGTTATCCGGGCGACAAGCCGCTCGGCACGATGTGGACGCACTCCGGATCGGTGGGCACCAGCGGTTCCTACCGCCTGTGCTACACCATCGACACCGCCGGCGGAAACAGCGGCAGCGGCATCGCCAGCGACGGCGGCGTCAACGTCCGCGGCATCCACACCACCGGCTCGGCCAGCCAGAACTGCGGAACCCGGATCACCAGCACGGTCTACAACACGTTGCAGAACTGGATCAGCACGTATCCTTGATCGGGCCGCGTCGATCTGAGCCAATGCCCGCGTGGCGCACCGGAACGACGGTGCGCCACGTTCCCGTCCCTTCGCCAACATCCGAGGCGGCCATGATGAAACCGGTCTTCATCGCGACACTGATGCTGCTCGCGGCCTGCGGCCTCGACAACAAGCAGCCGCCCCAGCCGGCGGCCGTCGATCGCGAGCCGCTGGAAAGCGCGCTGATCGTCGGCAGCGCGGAATCTCCCGACCCGGTGCTGGCCAAGGTCATGGCGTTGGAAAAAAGCGGCGTGGTGAAAGACGTCGTCGTGCAGGAATCCTTTCCGGTGCAGATCCGCCTGCGCGCGCCGCGCAGAGTGATCGACGAACTCAACCGCATGCCCCGAACCGGCCAGTTACGCTAGCGGCGCGGCCGGTTTCGCAGTTGCGTGCGCGGCCGCGGCGGTTCGCGATCACTCCAGCGCCGCATCGACGATGCCCTGCGCCTCGCGCAGCAACGTCTGCAGGTGAGCTTCGCTCTTGAAGCTCTCGGCATAGATCTTGTAGATCGCTTCCGTGCCCGACGGCCGCGCCGCAAACCAGCCGCCGGCGGTCACGACCTTGATGCCGCCGATCGGTTCGCCGTTGCCCGGCGCCGCGCTCAATACCCGTTCGATCATCTCGCCCGCGACGCGGTCGGTGCGCAACGGGTCCGGCGAGAGCTTGGCCAACTTCGCCTTCTGCGCCGACGTTGCGGCCGCGTCGACGCGGCTGGCGAAGGGCTGGCCGAGTTCGTCGGTCAGGCGCGCATACGCCGCGCCCGGGTCCTCGCCGCGGCGCGCGGTGATTTCCGCCGACAGCAGCGCCGGCACCATGCCGTCCTTGTCCGTCGCCCAGACCGTGCCGTCGCGGCGCAGCAACGAGGCACCGGCGCTCTCTTCGCAACCGAACCCCAGCGAACCGTCGAGCAGGCCGTCGGAAAACCATTTGAATCCCACCGGCGCCTCGAACAATCTCCGGCCCAGGCGCCTGGCCACGCGGTCGATCAGCGCGGTGGTGACCACGGTCTTGCCGACCGCGGCGCGCTCGCTCCACCGCGGGCGATGCTGGAACAGGTAGTCGATCAGCACCGACAGATAATGGTTCGGTTCCATCAGCCCGGCGCTGCGCGTCACCACGCCGTGGCGGTCGTGATCGGTGTCGCAGGCGAAGGCGACGTCGTATCGATCCTTCAAGCCGATCAGGCGCTGCATCGCGTACTTCGACGACGGGTCCATGCGGATCTTGCCGTCCCAATCCGCGCTCATGAAGGCGAACTGCGGATCGACCGTGTCGCTGACGACAGTCAGATCGAGCCGGTAGCGTTCCGCGATCGGCGCCCAGTAGTGCACGCCGGCGCCACCCAGCGGATCGACGCCCATATGCACGCCGGCGGCGCGGATGAGGTCGAAGTCGATGATGTTGGCCAGATCGGCGACATAGGTGTTGAGGTAATCGTGTTCGCGCGTGCTGGCGGCCTTGCGCGCCCGCGCCAGCGGCATGCGCCTGACGCCGTCCAGTCCGGCCTCGATCAGCGCGTTGGCGCGGTCCTGCACCCACTGGGTGATGGCGGTGCCGGCCGGTCCGCCGTTGCTCGCGTTGTACTTGAAGCCGCCGCTGTCGGGCGGATTGTGCGACGGCGTGATGACGATACCGTCGGCCAGACCGGCGCTGCGTCCGCGGTTGTGGACCAGGATCGCATGCGATATCGCCGGCGTCGGCGTGAACTCGCCGCCCGCGGCGATCATGGTGTCCACGCCGTTGGCGGCCAGCACTTCCAGCGCATTGTCGAACGCCGGCAGCGACAGCGCATGCGTGTCCAGGCCGATGAACAGCGGGCCGTCGATGCCATGACTCTTGCGGTAATCGCAGATGGCCTGACTCATCGCCAGGATATGCCACTCGTTGAAACTGCGATCGAGCGAACTGCCGCGATGCCCGGAGGTGCCGAACGCGATGCGCTGCGCCGGCACCGAGGGATCGGGCCGAAGATCGGCATACGCCGCCAGCAGCTTGCCGACATCCACCAGCGTGGATGCCGGCGCCGCTTTACCGGCGTATGGGCTGACGATCTGGCTCATACGCTCGATGGTACAGGCTGGGGTTTCACGCGACGCAACGCGCCTCACCCTTCGCGATCGCGAACATGGACCGGCTCAGCTGGCCGCCTTCAAGGCCTGCTTGCGCAGGCTCATGACCTTGTGGCATTCGCGCACTTGCGGCAGCAGGCGCTCGACTTCGGCCCGTGCTGGCGCGGGTGTGTCGGCATCGCTCAGCGTATCGTTGAAGGCCTTCAACAGACGGTCCTCGGACTCTTCCAGCTCGGCCACGTAGCCGTACTGCGTATCGCCCAGGGTCGCCCGCACCTTGCCGTAGAACTGCTGCATCGATCCGACGAAAGTACCGTGTTCGGCCGGCTTGCCGCCGGCCGCGACCACCGCCGAACTCAACGCGTCGACGATATCGGCCTTGACGCCGGCGATGCGTACGAACAGCGCGGACAGCTCCGCGTCTTTCACCTTCTGCGCGGCTTCGTCGTAGAAGTCCTTGCCGTCGCGGGCGATCTCGATGAGATCGTTGAGGTTGTGCGCAATCTGGGCCTGGTTGTTCATTGGAACTCCTGGAGGTTGCGGTCGAAACGGGACGGCGTATTCGCCATGTGGAAACGACTATTTCCCAAGGCTCATTAAGGCCTCGTGACCTGTTCGTTGTTCGAAACGACGATGCGATATCGGCGTTCATGCAATGCGCGATGCGATCGGAGGGGCGATCTCACGCGCGGCGCGCATGAAGTCCGACGACGAAGTCCTGAACGGTTCAGCGCGGCGTCGCTGCCTCTTCATGCACGAGCGATCGCGTCACAGCGAGTGAACATCGGGTTCATCCGATGTCGCCCTCGCCCCCCGTTCTGGCCGAAGGACTCAAGCCGGCAGCGCGCACCGTCTGCGCCAACCGGACGCGGCTGGCCAGACGCGGATCGTCCAGGCGCTGACGCCGCGCTGGCTTACTTCGCGCGCGGCGCGAACGGCAACTGGTTATGCAGGTGAGTCGCGGCGACGGCCGCCTGCCCGACCGCGACCAAAATCTGATTCAGACCGCTGACCATGTCGCCGATGGCGTACAAGCCCGGAACCCGCGTCATCTGGTTCTCATCGACCACGGTCTCGCCCGGTTCCTCGGGCCATGCGCCGGCGGACACCACCAGAGGATGCGCGGTCTGGTTGCCGAGGAACGGATACACCGTATCCAAAACCGCCTCCGCGCCATCGGCCGCGCGATAACGGCAGTATGTTCCGTCGAACGACAGCTCGCCTCCGGGCGGAAATACCCGGACGGTGTCGTCTCCGGGCGCGAGCGCGAAGTCGTCTTCGAACGGCTCATCGGTCGGCAACAACGCCAGATGCGCCGAATAACTGCGCAGGAAGCGGGCGTGCGAAGCCACCGCTTCGCGCGGGCCGTACACGCCGATGCGCAGATCGGTCGCTTCGTAGGCGTCGCAGACCGAGCACAGGCGCAGCGCGCCGCAGGCGATCGCCTGTTCGGCCCAATCGACATCCGGCAGGACATCGCTCACGCCGGTGGCGAGTACGACGGCGCGGGCGTTCCAGGATCGCTCGCCCGCGACGACGAGAAATCCTTCGTCCGTGCGGGTCACCGCATCGACCATCGCCTGTTCGAACGCCACGCCGGCATCGATGGCGTGGGTCTTCATGCGCCGCAGCAGCTCCGGGCCGGACACGCCGTCGGGAACCCGGGGCAATTATGGCTTTCCGGAATGCGCCGGGCGCGGCTGTCGCCGGCGTCCACGACGATGCAGGAACGATGAAAACGGCTCAGGTAAGTCGCCGCGGTCAATCCCGCCGGCCCGCCGCCTATGACCACGACTTCGATCGTTTGCATGCCCTCGTCCCGTCTTCCGATGCGGTTGCGAACCCGGCGCCGGTCGCGATCAGGGATCGCTCCCGCATTCTTTCGCGATCGCGCTCATGACCTTGCGCTTCAGCAGCGCCACCTCGACCTGAACCTCATAGCCGTTCCAGGTGTTGTCCAGCGGCGGCAGCGATTTCAATCTGGAATCCAGCGTGTCGATGTCGGTCGCGACCGATGCCGCCGCCTGCGCGCATCGCCCCGTGCTCAACCGTTTCGCCAGCGGCTCGGTCGCGGCGGCAATGGTGCCCAGTTGCCGCTCGTAGCAGGCGCCGACGATGTTGCCGCAACCGCCGAAGCTGCATTGCTCGCTGTCCTTCCTGGTTTCCCGCATGCATTGATCGAACTGCTTATCCACCTGCAGCTTGATGTCGCCGCCGAACGCGGCACCGGGCAAGAGGACGGACAGCAGGAGCAAGATCGAAACGGATTTCAATGTCGGAGCCCTCGCGCATCGCGGCCGGGTTGAGCGAATGCAAGCATCTCACACGCCCGAGCGCGCCTCGATCGCCCGCAGCACCGCGATCATATCCTCCTGCCCATGGCCCAGCTTCACCGTCTCGCCGAACAGGGCATGGCAGACATCGAGCAAGGGCGAAGCCATGCCGGCCGCGCGCGCCGCCTCGGCGATCAGGCGATTGTTCGTGAGCACATCCAGCGCCGCCGCCTGCACGCTGAAATCGTCCTGGGTCAGTTTGCCGAGCTTGACCCGCGATACCTGGCTGGCCATCGGGCCGGCATCGAGCACGGCCTGCAGCAGGTTCAGATCGAGACCGTGCCGCTGCGCGAAGTGCACCGACTCGGCCAGGCCGGTGACCAGCGAAATCAGGAACAGATTCACCGACAGCTTCATCAACAGCGCGTCGGGCACCGCGCCGCAGACGAAGGACTGGCTGCACATCGGCGCCAGCAACGACCGCACCCGCTCGACCGCCGCGGCTTCGCCGGCCAGCATCGCGACCAAGGTCCCCTGTTCGGCTGGACCGCGCGAACCCGACACCGGCGCTTCGACGTAGGCGCCGCCGGCGGCGCGGATATCGGCTTCCAGCGCGCGCGAGTACTCGGCCGAGGTCGTGCCCATGTGCACCACGATGCGGCCGTGGACGTTCGCACCGACCACGCCGTCGGCGCGTTCCAGCACGGCGTCGATCGCCGCTTCGTCGGCGAGCATCAGGAACACCACGCTCGCCTGCCGGAACAACTCCTGCGTGCTCGCGGCGACGCGCGCACCGGCCTCGCGCAGGACGGCAAGCGCCGGCTCGGAGCGATTCCAGACGATCGGCGCCAGCCCGGCGCGGGCCAGATTCAAGGCCATGGGCCGGCCCATGACGCCCAGGCCGATGAAGCCGATGTCGGTATCCAAGCGGTTCTCCGATGGGGGCGCGGTCTTGCAAGCTTAATTAATGCCGGCGCCGATCAGGTTGAATATTTGTACACACTGCGTTGCGAATAAGCCTCCACGCTGCGAGCCGGCTGAACACGTGCATCGCGCCGAAGGATTTCCTGCGGTTAAATACCCCGGCCAAGCTGCGCCCACCCTTCCACCTGCAAGGCCCGCCCATGACCGACCCGAACGTGGTGATCGATTGGCTGCTCGACGCCGACCCGGCGATCCGGTGGCAGACGATGCGCGATCTGCTCGACGCGCCCGAGCCGGCATGGCAGGCCGAACGGGCCAAGGTGGAGCACGAGGGCTGGGGCGCGCGGCTGCTGTCGGCGCAGGACCCGGACGGGCAATGGGACGGCGGCGCGTTCGTGCCGGCCGGTTTCGATTCGCAGCAGTGGAAACAGCGCGGGCAACCGTGGACGGCGACGTGTTTTGCCTTGACCCAGTTGCGCGAATTCGGCCTGGACCCGGCCTGCGAACGGGCGCGGCGCACGGTCGAGCTGGTCGGCGCGCATTCGCGCTGGGACGAAGGCGGCCAGCCGTATTGGAGCGGCGAAGTCGAGGAATGCATCAACGGCCGCACCGTCGCCGACGGCGCTTATTTCGGCGTCGATGTCTCGGCCATCGTCGCGCGGCTGCTCGGCGAACGGCTCGACGACGGCGGCTGGAACTGCGAGCGTTGCAACGGTTCGCGCTGTTCTTCGTTCGCCACCACCCTCAATGTCCTGGAAGGCCTGCTGGAATACGAACGCGCCTGCGGCGGCAGCGCCGAGTCGCGCGAGGCGAGGCGCTCAGGCGAGGAGTATCTGCTGCGCCGTCATCTGTTCCGCCGCCTCAGCACCGGCGAGCCGGCCGATCCGCGCTTCCTGCAGTTCCTGCATCCGAACCGCTGGCGTTACGACGTGTTGCGCGCACTGGATTACTTCCGCGCCGCGGCGCCGCTCACCGGCAGCGAGCCCGATCAGCGCCTGCACGAAGCCGTCGAACACCTGCGCGGCCGGCGCTCGCCCGACGGCACCTGGCCGCTCGACTGGAGTCCGGGCGGCCGGGTCTGGTTCGACATGGACGAGGGCCCGGGCCGGCCCTCGCGCTGGCTGACGCTGCGCGCCTTGCGGGTGCTCAGGTGGTGGGACGGCGCCGGCGTGGCGGCGCTCAGAACCGGAAGCTGACGCCCACGTTGAAGGAACGCCCGTAACGGCTGTAGCTCTGCGACAGCAGGGGATGACCGTTGATGCTGGAGGTTTCCTCCGCATCGAGCAGGTTCTGCCCTTCCAGCGACAGGCTGAGCCGTTCGTTCACCTGATACGACAGATGCGCGGTGAGCCAGGTCATGGCGTCGGCTTCTTCGTTGAATCCCGTGCCCAGCACGTTGATCGCGGTGACGTAGGCCTGGGTGTGATCGGCGGTGGCGCCGAGCGACCACGGCCCCTTCTCGTACATCAGGCCCAGCGAATAGGTCGCCGGCGCGATGCCTTCCAGCGGCCGCTCCTCGCCCGCCACCCAGCTCTTGGAGCGATTGCGCGTGTACTGAGCGCGAAAGCCGAAGCCGTTGTCCCAGAAATGCTGCAGCCCCACTTCCAGGCCGCGCACCTTGGCGTAGTCGCCGTTGATCGGCCGGGTCACGTTGAACAGATAACCGGGCACGCCGATGTCGCGCTGCGGTTCCCAACTGGTCGTGATCTGGTTTTCGATGCGCTTGTAGAACACCGCCACGTTGAAGATGGACTTGTCCGAGAAATACCACTCCAGCGATGCGTCGGCCTGCTGCGCGCTGTAGGGCTTGAGATCGACATTGCCGCCGTAGGTTTGCGTGAACTCGCCGTAGGACACGCTCGCGGTGGTGTTGGTCGGCGCGAGCTTGTCCACCGGCGGGCGCGCCATGGTCTTGGCCGCGCCCAGCCGCAATTGCAGGTCTTCGTTGAAATGCCAGGTGAAGTTCGCCGACGGCAGCACGAAGGTGTAGTCGCCTTTCTGCGCGATCGGCGTCGGCGCGGCGTATTGCGCGGTGTAGTTGAAGGGGCCGTTCTCGGCGATGCTGAGGATCTTCGCGTCCCAGGCGCGCGAGGTGGTGCGCGTCTTCACCAGCCGCACGCCGATATCGCCGCTCCATTTCTCGCCGGACAAGTCGGCCTGCAGATACGCGGTGTTGGTTTTTTCGCTGACCCGGTAACTCTCCAGCGGGTTCCAGGCCGGCGCCGCCCTGGCGTAGTCGTAGGGCTCGCCGTCCGGACGCGGGTGCCCGTCGTAAGCGCGCAGCTGGCGCAGGTAGGCGGGCACGTCGAAGGCCAGGAAAGTGCGCGGGAACGTCGAGTTCACCCCGTGCATGAATTCGGGCAGCGAAAACGTATGCGACAGCACGTTGCCGCCCAGCTCGCCCACGTTGATGGCGTTATCGACCGAGTAATAATCGGCGCCACCATTGAGCGTGTTGTTGACCAGATCGCGCGATTTGCGCCGGTCGGTGGAGTTGACGCCGAAGCGCAGCCGCTCGAAGACCGACTTGCCGACGAACCACTCGCCGCTGATCGCCCCGCCGGTCACCTCGTCGCTGATGTTGTCGCCGCGCAGTTCCAGGTAGTGGGTGTTGAAGTCGGAAGCGCCGAACTGGCCCCTGGCCAGGCCATCGACGAGATCGCGGCCGTCGTCGAACTTCACCGAGACATTGGGCACGGCCGAGCCGTTCAAGTCGATGCGCGCGCTGTTCGGCTGGTTCATGCGCAGCACCGCGTAGGTGTCCTGCCCGCCCGAATAGCGGCGCGAGGTCGAGCGGTAGAAATCGCCGGCCAGGGTCAGGTCTTCGTTGACCTTCCACTGCGCGTTGAGGCCGTACAGATCGGTGTCGACCACGCGATGCGAAGTCGTGTTGAGCAACTCCGGATTGAGCCTGAGCTCCGGGTCCGGATTGTTCATGGTGAACCCGGTGACGATGCCGTCGCGCACGTGGATGTCGGACCAGCGCCCGGGCGCGAACAGCGGATAGTAGGACTGCTGGTAACCCACCTGCGGCGAATCCAGGCGCGTCTTGAGGCCGTCCACCGCCACGCGGAAATTCTCGCTGGGCCGCCATTCCAGCTTGCCGCTGAAGGCCGTGCGCTTCTTGTCTTCCAGGATCGAACCGACGCGGAACTGGCCCGGCCCGATCAGGCCGTATTCGTCCGGGTCGAGCTCGCCGTTGCCGTTGGGATCGATGTTGCCGCCCCAGGCGTTGCCGCTGAGCCAGTTGGGATCGTTCGGATCGGGATTGCGCGTCCAGCCGCCGTCGTTGCCGGCGATGTCGGTGCGGTCCTTGCGCCGCGCGTACACCGCGCCGAGCAGGATGCCGAGGGTGTCGCCGGCGAAGGTGTTGCTGTAGGTCGCGGTGAACTTGCCGCCGTCGAGGTCCGACATCAGGTTGCGATCGCCTTCCAGGCGCACGATCGCGTGCTGGCCCTTCTGGTCGAAGGGACTGGCCGAGCGCAGATTGACCAGGCCGCCGATCGCGCCTTCGGTGAGCGAGGCTTGCGCGCCCTTGATCACATCGGCGCCGCTGATGACGTCGGCGGGCAGCACGTCGTAGGCGAAATCGCGGCCGGCGCCGTCGGTGGCGAGGATGCGGCCGTTGAACGTGGTCAGGGTGTACTCCGGGCCCAGGCCGCGCACGCTGACCTTCTGCCCTTCGCCGCCGGCGGTGCGCGAGATCGACACGCCGGTGATGTGGCTGAGCGAATCGGCGACGTTGTCGTCGGGGAACTTGCCCAGCTCCAGTGCCGAGATGGAATCCTGCACGGTGCCGGCGTCGCGCTTGAGTTCGACCGCGCGCGCCAGACTGCCGCGCACGCCGGTGACCACCACCGAGTCCAGAGTTCTGAGTTCGTCCTGGTTGGCCGCGACCTGCCCGTCCTGAGCGTCGGCGCCGACCGGCTTCGCCGCCGGCGCCTCCTGGGCCAGACCCGGCCGCGGCAGCAGCAGGGCCAGCGCGATACCGCAGAAGAGCGTGTTCCGGTGCAAGTGGGCAGACTTCACGGGCGGTCCTCGGGACGGGCGGCGGCAATGGATAACAAACGAAATCGAGCCTATATCACGTTTCGTTTTATATCAATACCGAAAGCAAACGAAATATTGCATACTTTCGTCTCACCAAGGAGCTTCATATGACGGCCACCCGCGACACGAGCCAACGACGCCTGCAGATCAGCGAGCTTGTACGCCAGCACGGCAGCGTGCAGGTGGCGGCGCTGGCGGCGCGTTTCGGCGTGAGCATGCAGACGGTGCGCAAGGATCTGCGCTACCTCGCCGAGCGCGGCGTCATGGCGCGGGCCTACGGCGGCGCGATCGACAGCGGCGTGGTCGGCGGCGCCCAGGCCGAGCCGCCGTACGAGGCCAAGCGCACGGTGTTTCTCGAAGAAAAGCGCCGCATCGGCCAGCGCGCCGCGGCCCTGGTCAAGGCCGGCGACACCATCGCCATCGATTCGGGCACCACCGCCATCCAGTTGGCCGAGGCGATGCCCAATATCGAGGTCACCGTGGTCACGAACGACTTCGGCGTGCTGTCGGCGCTGGCGCCGAAGAGCAATATCCATATCGTCATGCTGGGCGGCGAACTGCGGCGCAAGAACATGGCCTTCTACGGCGGGCTGACGGTCGAGGCGCTCGGCGCGCTGCACGTGGACATGCTGTTTCTGGGCGTGGACGGCTTCGATCTGGAACGCGGCATCACCACCCACTACGAACCCGAGGCCATGCTCAACCGCAAGATGGTCGAGGCCGCGCGGGTGGTGGTCGCGATCACCGACAGCTCCAAGTTCGGCAAGATCTGCCTGCACCGCATCATCTCGGTCGGCGACCTGACCACGCTGATCACCGATACCGGGGCGCCGGAGGATATTCGCCAGGCCAGCCAGCAATTGGGGTTTGAGTTGTTGCTTGCCTGAGGCCGGGGTGGCTGTCGGCCGATGGCCGGAACCCATTGCGCATACGCAGTCGATGTCGCGTAAGCCACCGCGTGCGGGGCCGCCGCGGCAGCGAGTTCAGCGCCTCTGAATGATCGCGGGCGGCCGCGTCCGCGGGCGCCCGGGTCACTCGCAGCGACCACCAGCACCCCAATCGAAACTTAAAAACAACAAAACGAAACAAAAAGTATTGCAAGGCCCGATCCGTTGGCGCAGGATGATCCGCACCGCCTCCGGAAGCCCGCCGATGCCGCCAGTTGGACGCCGTACCGTTCTGAAGCTGGCATCGGGCAGCGTGGCCTGGGCCGCCCTGCCCTGGCCGAATGGCGCGACCGCAGCCGGCAAAGGCGCCGCCGCGGACAAACGCGCGCAGGCCCAGGGCGGCGGCCTGTCGATCGGCTTCGATCGATCGCTGCGCACCTGCATCGCCTTCCGCGATCAAGCCCTCACTCCGTATCAGGCCAGCGAAAGCCTGCTGGTCGAAGGCGGCGCGCTGGAGGAGTTCGAATTCGCCGCGCAACGCGTGGAGAGCCTGCGCGACCCGCTGCACGGCGCCGGCCACCGCCACATCGTCAGCGGCCGCTCCGACACCGGCATCGAAAAACAAGTCGAGTTGAGCTTCTACGAGCGCTATCCCGGCATGGCTCTGCTGCAGGTTCGCTACCGCAACACCGGCAGCACGGCGCTGGCGGTGCGCGGCTGGCGCAACGCCGCGCACGAACTGGCCGACGCGCCGGGCGGCTTCTGGAGTTTCTTCGGCGCCACTCACGAAGACCGGCGCGATTGGGTGCAAGCGCTCGGCGACGGCTTCGATCAACGCAACACCTTGTCGATGGCCGCGTCCGATTACGGCGGCGGCACGCCGGTGGCGAACATCTGGCGGCGCGACATCGGCCTGGCCGTGGGCCACGTCGAAGCGCAGCCACGCCTGCTGGATCTGCCAGTGCGCAAGACCGCCGCCGGCGCCAGCATCGGGGTCGAATGCCGGCAGGACCTGCAACTGGCGCCCGGGCAAACGCTGACCACCGACCGCAGCATGCTGTGCGTGCACAACGGCGACCACTACGCGCCGCTGCTCCACTACCAGCGCTTCATGCGCGACCAGCGCATCGCCGCGCCGGCCGCGCCGGAATCGGCGTTCGCACCGATCTGGTGCGCCTGGGGCTATGAGCGCGAATTCACCACCGAACAAGTACTGGGCACGCTGCCCAAGGTTCGCGAACTGGGCTTCGAATGGGCCGTGCTCGACGACGGCTGGCAGACCAACGAAGGCGATTGGCGCATCGACACGCGCAAGTTTCCGCGTGGCGAAGACGACATGCGGGCGTTCGTGCAGGCGATCAAGGCGCAGGGCCTGCGTCCGCGCTTGTGGCTGGCGCCGCTCGCGGCCGATCCGGGCAGCGACGTGCTGCACGATCGCCCCGACATGCTGCTGCTCGACCGCGAAGGCTCGGTGCAGAAAGTCAGCTGGTGGAACGCCTTCACCCAGTGCCCGGCCTATCAGCCGACGGTGGACTACTACGTCGCTCTGATTCAAAAAGTGATCGGCGACTGGGGCTTCGAAGGCGTCAAGCTCGACGGCCAGCATCTCAACGCCGTCGCGCCGTGCTACAACCCGGCGCACAAGCACGCGCACCCGAAAGAATCCTGCGAAAAACTGGCCGATTTCTGGCTGGCGATCCATCGCGCCGCGCATCAGATCAATCCGCAAGCCGTGGTCGAGTTGTGCCCCTGCGGCACCGCCTTCGCCTTTCATAACCTGCCCGCCACCGATCAATACCCATCGTCCGATCCGCTCTCGTCCTGGCAGGTGCGCAGCAAGGGCAAGACGGTCAAGGCGCTGATCGGCCGCGGCAGCAGCTACGCCGGCGATCACGTCGAACTCAGCGACGGCGGCGACGACTTCGCTTCCAGCGTCGGCATCGGCGCGGTGATCTCCAGCAAGTTCACCTGGCCGCGCGACAGCGACCGGCCCATGCTGCAACCGCCGCCGCCGGGAGGCTACGTGCTTACCGATCGGAAAGAAGCGCTGTGGCGGCGCTGGGTCGATCTTTACAAACAGCACATGCTGCCCAAGGGCGATTATCTGGGCGCGCTGTACGACATCGGTTTCGACAAGCCCGAAGCCCACGCCATCGCCAAGGACGGCGCGATGTACTACGCGTTCTACGCCGATACGTGGAGCGGCCCGCTGCAACTGCGCGGCCTGGGCAAGGCGCGTTATCGCGTCCACGACCTGTTCAACGACATCGAGCTGGGCCGCGTGGACGCGCGCGACAATGTGCTGGAAGCGAAGTTCGAGCGCTTCCTGCTGCTGCGCGCCACGCCCGTCGCGGAGCCGGCATGAGCGCGCGCCTCGACCCATCGCGCCGCGGCTGGCTGCTCTACGCGCTGACCACGGTGGTGCTGTGGGGCGTGTGGGGCGCGTTGTCCGGATTGTCGGCGCAGCACGGCTTCCCGGACACGCTGGTGTATTGCGTGTGGGCGCTCACCCTGATTCCGCCGGCGGTGTTCGTCCTGTGGCGCAACGGCCGGGCGCTGGACACGACGCCGCGCGCGATCGGTTACGGCATGACCATCGGCCTGCTCGGCGCGGGCGGACAGATGATCCTGTTCCACACCCTGACCATCGGCCCGGCGTATTTCGTCTTCCCGATCGTGTCGCTGTCGCCGGTGATCACCATCGCCTTGTCGTTCCTGTTGCTGCGCGAGCGCACCGGCTGGCTCGGCGCGGCCGGCATCGCCCTGGCCTTGTTGGCGCTGCCCTTGTTCGATCTGTCGTTCGGGCAAGGCGGCACGCGCGGCGGGCTGGGCTGGTTCGCGCTGTCGCTGCTGATCATGCTGGCCTGGGGCCTGCAGGCTTACTTCATCAAGCGCGCCAACGACAGCGTCGGCGCCGAGAGCATCTTCTTCTACATGATGCTCGGCGCGGTGCTGCTGATGCCGGCGGCGTGGGCGATGACCGATCGCACCGAGCCCGTCAACCTCGGTCTGGACGGGCCGTGGATGGCCGCGGGCATCCAGATCCTCAACGCGATCGGCGCGCTGGCGCTGGTCTACGCCTTCCGCTACGGCAAGGCCATCGTCGTCGCGCCGCTGACCAACGCCGGCGCCCCGCTCATCACCGCGATCTTGTCGCTGCTGTTCGCCGGCGTCGTGCCCGGGCCGCTGAAGATCGCCGGCCTGATCCTGGCGCTGGCGGCCTCGCTGCTGATGGTGCTGGAGCCCGAACGCGAACCCCCGCCGCGCACGCCCTGAGAGACGCACACGATGCAAGCCATGCTCGACCTGATCGCACAGCACAAACGCGGCATCGCCTGCGGCGTGACGTCGATCTGCTCCGCCCATCCGATCGTCATCGAGGCCGCGCTGCGCCACGCCGGCCGCCACGGCGAATCGATCATCCTGTTCGAAGCGACCTGCAATCAGGTCAACCAGGACGGCGGCTACACCGGGATGACGCCGGCCGACTTCGTGCGCTTCGTGCACGGCATCGCGCGCGAGGTCGGCATCGATCCGGCGCGCATCGCCCTGGGCGGCGATCATCTCGGGCCGAATCCGTGGACCGACCTGGATGCGGCATCGGCGATGCGCAAAGCCGAGGTCATGGTCGCGGCCTATGTCGCCGCCGGTTTCCGCAAGATCCATCTGGATTGTTCGATGGCCTGCCGCGGCGATCCGGCGCCGCTGCCCGAAGCGCAGATCGTCGCGCGCGCGGTGCGTCTGTGCGAGGTCGCGGAAGCCGCCTACGCCCAGGCCGGCGGCGAGCCACCGGTGTATGTGATCGGCACCGAAGTGCCGGTGCCGGGCGGCGCCACCGAAGCCATCGAAGGGCTCGCGGTGACCACGCCGCACGCCGCCCTGGCGACGATACAGGCGCATCGCGATGCTTTCGCCGCCGCCGGGCTGGATTCGGCGTGGCAACGCGTCATCGCCTCGGTGGTGCAGCCGGGCGTCGAGTTCGATCACCACCATGTCATGGACTATCAACCCGACAAGGCGCGGGCGCTCAGCCACGCCATCACGCCGGTGCCGGGCACGATCTTCGAAGCGCATTCCACCGACTACCAGACCCGCGACTCGCTGCGCGCGCTGGTGCGCGATCATTTCGCCATTCTCAAGGTCGGCCCCGGCGTCACCTTCGCCATGCGCGAAGCGCTGTGGGCGCTGGACGCCATCGAATCGGAATGGATCGAGGAAAGCCGGCGCGCGCGCCTGCGCGATGTCGTGCTGGAACGCATGCGCGAACGTCCGCAGCATTGGCAACGTTACTACCACAGCCACGGCAAGGCCTTGGACGTGGACCTGCAGTACAGCCTCAGCGATCGCATGCGCTACTACTGGCCCGACGAAGTCATCCAGCAGGCCTGCCGCGATCTGTTCGACAACCTGCGCGACCGCCCGCCTCCGGTCTCGCTGATCAGCCAGCACCTCCCCCACGCACTGCGCGCCCTGCGTAGCGGCCACGCTACCCACGATCCGCATTCCCTAGTCATGGCGCACATCGGTGCCGTTCTCGACGATTATTACTATGCCTGTCACCCACAGCAAAACCATTGAACACCTGGGACTACCCGAAGCGAGCCTGCTGGAATCCGGCGCGGTCTGGACCGCGCGCGAAATCGAGCAGCAGCCGCACATGCTGCACGCCACCCACGTCCTGATCGATGCGTTGCGCGAACAGATCAAGGCCTTCATCGCCCCCATTACCGGCAACGCCAACGCCCGCGTCGTGTTGACCGGCGCGGGCACATCGTCCTACATCGGCCAGTGCCTGGCGCCGCTGCTGGACGCCGAACTGGCCGCGCGCGTGGACGCGGTGGCGACCACCGACCTCGTCAGCGCGCCGCGCTTGTATCTGCGGCCCGAACAGCCGTTGCTGCTGGTGTCGTTCGGGCGCTCGGGCAACAGCCCGGAAAGCCTGGCCGCGATCGCCTTGGCCGAAGCATTGGTCGGCGATGTGCGGCACTTGGTGGTGACTTGCAATCCCGACGGCGCGCTGTGCCGCATCGCCGCCCGCGAGGCCATGACGCTGCTGCTGCCGGAGCCGACCCACGACGCCGGTTTCGCCATGACCTCCAGTTTCAGTTGCATGATGTACGCGACCGTGCTGGCCTTGAGCGAGGCCGGCGACATGCACACGCGGATCGGCCCTATCGCCGCGGCCACCGGACAGGCGATCGACGCAACCCGCGACACGCTGCGCGAGTTGGCGCAGCTTGGCTATGATCGCGTGGTCTACCTCGGCAGCGGCCTGCTGCAGGGGCTCGCCCGCGAAGCGGCGCTGAAGCTGGGCGAACTCAGCGACGGCGCGGTCGCCACCTGTTTCGACACGCCGCTGGGTTTCCGGCATGGGCCGAAGACCTTCATCACCGGGAACAGCTTGGTCATGGTCTTCGTCTCCAACGACGCGCTCACCCGCCGCTACGATCACGACCTGATCGACGAATTGCGCCGCGACGGCCGCGCCGCGCGGGTGATCGAAGTGAGCGCGCAGCCGCGCCCGCAGGCCGCATGCGACACGCTGGCGGTGACCGGCATGGCCGCGGCCGCCGACGTCGATCTGCTCTGGCCGTATGTGGCGATCGCGCAGATCTACGCGTTCCACGCCTCGCTGGCGCTGGGCTTGTCGCCGGACAATCCGAACCGCGAGGGCATGGTGAATCGCGTGGTGCAAGGCGTGCGGCTGCATTCGCTGACGTCATGACCGTCTTCGAATGCTTCCTGGGCGTGGACGGCGGCGGGACCAAGACCCGTTTCGCCTTGATCGACGGCCAGGGCCGCATGCTCGCGCAGGCGCAACTGGGCGCCAGCTATCACCCGCAGGTCGGCATCGACGGCGTCCGCGAGACCTTGGCGCAAGGCGTCGGGCAGATTCTGCACGACGCCGGCGTGGGCAGCGATTCGATCCGGCATGCGTTCTTCGGCATTCCCGCCCACGGCGAGGACAGCCGGATCACGCCGCTGCTCGATGCCATCCCCGGCGCGATCCTCGGCCACGGCCGCTATGCCTGCGACAACGACATGGTCTGCGGCTGGGCGGGTTCGCTGGGTTGCGCGGATGGAATCAATATCGTCGCCGGCACCGGTTCGATCGGCTATGGCCAGCGCCAGGGCGCGGCGGCGCGCGCCGGCGGTTGGGGCGAGGCGTTTTCCGACGAAGGCTCGGCGTACTGGATCGCGATGCAAGGCTTGAACGCGTACTCGCGCATGAGCGACGGGCGGATGGCGAAGGGGCCGCTGCATGCGCACTTCAAGCAGGCGCTGGGGCTCGAATACGATCTCGACCTGTGCGCGCAGGTGTACGGCGACCATGCCGGCAGTCGCGGCGAACTCGCGCGCCTGTCGTTGCTGGTCGCGCAGGCGGCGCAGTCGGGCGACGCCACCGCCGCCGGCATCTTCGCTCAGGCGGCGCGGGAACTGGCGCAGATCGCCGATACGCTGCGCCGGCAGTTGCGATTTCCCCCTGGCGAAGCGGTACCGCTGTCGTACTCCGGCGGCGCCTTCAGCGCCGGCGAGGTGTTGCTGGCGCCGTTCGTGGCGGCGCTGCAGGCCGCCTGCCCCGCGTTCGAGTTGCGCGCGCCGTTGCATGAGCCGCATTACGGCGCGGCTTTGTATGCCGCCAGGCTGGCCGGTCGCCCACTTTGATTTTGTGGAAGAGGCTCTTGTGGGAGGGGCTTCAGCCCCGATGCTTTTCGCTCAGATGCGGTGGATCTTCATCGCCGGAGCGAAAAGCATCGGGGCTGAAGCCCCTCCCACAAGAGCCACAAAAGAATTCGCGGTTTCGATCACGCGCCCAGCAACTGCGCTGGCCCGGGCGCCCGCGCCTGCCGGCGCGAGCGCAACCAGTCGGAGAACCGCTCCATATACAGATAGATCACCGGCGTGGTGTACAGCGTCACCAATTGCGACACCAGCAGACCGCCGACGATCGATACGCCCAGCGGGCGCCGCAGTTCGGCGCCGATGCCGTTGCCCAGCGCCAGCGGCAGCGCGCCCAGCAGCGCGGCCGCGGTGGTCATCATGATCGGGCGGAATCGCAACAGGCAGGCGCGGCGGATGGCGTCGGCCGCGCTCAGGCCGGTGCGCTGCGCTTCGATGGCGAAGTCGATCATGATGATCGCGTTCTTCTTGACGATGCCGATCAGCAGCACGATGCCGACGATGCCGTCCACCGACAGGCTCATCCCGCACATCATCAACGCCAGCAACGCGCCCACGCCGGCCGGCGGCAGGGTCGAGATGATGGTGACCGGGTGGATGTAGCTCTCGTACAACACGCCCAGCACGATATAGATCACCACCACCGCCGCCAGCAGCAACACGATCTCGTCCGACAGCGACGCGGAGAACTCCGCCGCCTTGCCGATCAGCTGGCCGCGTATCTGCGGCGGGAACTTCAGCTCGCGCTCGACCTCGGCGATGGCCTCCACCGCCTGCGACAGCGAGTAGCCCGGCGCCAGATTGAACGACAGCGTCACCGCCGGCAGTTGCTGCTGATGGCTCACCACCAGCGGCGCGCTGGTGACGCGGGCACTGGCCAGCGACGCGAGCGGGATGGCGCCGCCACCGCCTATCCGGAAGCCGACGTTGCCGGTATCGCCGATGCCCGAAGGCGTGGCCGAGTTGCTCGAACTGAGCTGGCCGTAATCGGTGGCGTTGCTGCCGGTGAGCGCGCCGTTGCCGTTGCCGCGCACGGTCAGCTGGTTGAGCAGCGCCTCGCTGGTGCGGAACTGCGGCCCCACTTCCATCACCACGCGGTACTGATTGAGCTGGGTGAAGATGGTCGAAATCTGGCGCTGGCCGAATGCGTCGTAGAGGGTGTCGTTGATGGTCTGCATCGGCACGCCCATGCGGCTGGCCTTGGCGCGGTCGATGGTCAGATCGAGCGCGTTGCCCTGCGCGGCCAGATTGTTGCCGACATCATTCAGCTCCGGCCGCTGGCGCAGGCGCTGCGTCATCGCGGTGGCGTAGCCCGCCAGCTCGGCGGCATTCACCGCCGACATCGAATATTGGTACTCGGTGGCGGCGACGCGGCTGTCGAGGGCAAGGTCCTGCACCGGCTTGAGATACAGCGCCACGCCGGGAATGTCCGCCACCGCCCGCTGCAGCCGCGGCAGCAGCGCGTCCAGTCCGTCGCGCTCGCCGCGATCCTTCAGCACGATGCTCAGCTGCGCCTGATTGAGCGTGGGATTGACCGAACCGGCGCCGATGAACGCGGCCACGCCGGCCACGCCGTCCTGCTTGCGCAAGGCGTCGGCGACCGCGCGGGTGCGCTGCTGCATCTGCGCGAAGGCGACGTTCTGGTCGGCCTGGATCACCCCGGCGATCAAACCGGTGTCCTGCTCGGGCAACAGCCCCTTGGGGATGATCGCGTACAGGATCACGGTCAGCGCCACGCTGGCGGCGGCCACCGCGATGGTCAGGCGCTGGTGGCCCAGCACCCAGTCCAGCGAGCGCTCGTAGCCGCCGACGATGCGCGCCCACGCAGTGCGCCGGCCGCCGGCGGCGGCGCGCTCGTGCGCCTCGTCGCCGTCCGGCAGCGCTTCGCGCTTGAGCAGGTAGGCGCACATCATCGGCGTCAGGGTCAGCGACACCAGCATCGAGATCGTCACCGCGATGGTCAGCACCCAGGCGAACTCGTGGAACAGGCGGCCGGTGACGCCGGGCATCAACAGCAGCGGCAGGAACACCGCGACCAACGACACCGTCAGCGACAGCACGGTGAAGCCGATCTGCTTCGCGCCGATTTCCGCCGCCTCCTTGCTGCTCTTCCCCTGTTCCATGTAACGCACGATGTTCTCGACCATCACGATGGCATCGTCGACCACGAAGCCGGTGGCCACCGTCAGCGCCATCAGCGACAGGTTGTCGAGCGACATGCCGGCGAAGGCCATGACGCCGAAGGTGCCCAGCAGCGACAACGGCACCGCCACCGACGGGATCAGCGTCGCCCACACGCGGCGCAGGAACACGAAGATCACCCCGACCACCAGGCAGATGGTCAGCACCAGGGTGAACTCCACATCGTCCACCGAGGCGCGGATGGTCACGGTGCGGTCGGCGAACACGTCCAGATGCACATCGGCCGGCAGCACGCCGCGCAGCTCGGGCATGATCCGCTGGATGCGCTCCACCGTCTGCACGATGTTGGCCCCGGGCTGGCGGCGCACGTCCAGCAGCACCGCCGGCTTGCCGTCGGCCCAGGCGGCGAGCTGATCGTTCTCGACGCCGTCGATCACCTGGGCCACGTCGGCCAGCCGCACCGGCGCGCCGTTGCGGTAGCTGATGACGGTGTTCTTGTACTCGGTCGCATCGCGCAACTGGTCGTTGGTGCCGATGCTGTAGGACTGGGTCTTGCCGTTGAGCGTGCCCTTGGGCGCGTTGACGTTAGCCTGGGTGAGCGCGCTGCGCACGTCCTCCAGCGTCAGGCCCAGATTGGACAGTTGCGCCGGATCGACCTGCACCCGCACCGCCGGCCGCACATTGCCGGCGATCGACACCAGTCCCACGCCCTGCACCTGCGAGAGCTTCTGCGCCAGGATCGAATCGGCGTAGTTGTTGATGTCGCGCAGCGGCAGGCTGTCGGAGGTCAGCTTGAGGGTGAGGATCGGCGCGTCGGCCGGATTGACCCGGTTGTACACCGGCGGATACGGCAGATTGCTCGGCAGGATGCCCTTGGCCTGGCTGATCGCCGCCTGCACGTCCTGGGCGGCGACGTCGATGTCGCGGTCCATGTTGAACTGCAGCACGATCGTGGACAGGCCCGCGGACGAATCCGAAGTCATCATCGCCAGACCCGATATCTGGCCGAAATTGCGTTCCAGCGGCGTGGTCACCAACGCCGCCATCGTCGCCGCGCTGGCGCCGGGGTATTGCGTGGTCACGACCAGACTGGGCGCGTCGATCTGCGGCAAGGCCGACACCGGCAACTGCCGATAGCCCAGAACGCCCAGCAGCATCACCGCCACCACCAGCAGCGAGGTGGTGATCGGGCGGCGGATGAAGAGAGTCGAGAATCCCATGGCGTGGTCAGTGCGCGGCGGCGATGGGAGCGGCCGGCGCCGCCGCTTCGCCGGGCTTCAAGGCCTTGACCTTGCTGCCCGGCTTGAGCCGGAACTGGCCCTCGGTGACGATGCGCGCGCCCGCGGCGAGGCCTGAGGCGACCATCACGTGGCTGTCGCCGACTTCGCCCGCCAGCTTGACCGGCTGCATCTTCACCGTCTGGTCGGCCTGCAGCAGATAGACGTAATCGCCGTCGGGACTGCGCTGCACCGCCTGCGCCGGAATCACCAGCCCGCCGGCCACCGTGCGCAGCTTCAGCCGCACGTTGACGAACTGCCCCGGCCACAGCGCGCCTTGTTCGTTGACGAACACCGAGCGCAGCTTGAAGGTGCCGGTGGCGCTGTCCACCGTGTTGTCGATGACCTCAAGCGTGCCGCCCTGGGCGACGGTATGCGCGTCCACGCGGTCGAGCGCATCGACTTCCAGCGCCGCCGCGCCGCGGGCGGCGCTGCGCACCATATCCAGGTTCTGCTCGGGCAAGGTGAAGCTGACGTAGATCGGCCGCACCTGGGTGATGGTGACGATGTTGGTGCTGGTGGTCACCACGTTGCCCGGATCGACGCCGCGAATGCCGGCGACGCCGTCGATCGGCGAGACGATACGGGTGTAGTCCATCTGCACCTTCGCGTTCTGGATCGCCGCCTGATCCGCCGCCACCTGGGCCTCGTTCTGGCTGACCGTATTGCGCTGGGTGTCCAGATCGATCCGGGACACGTACAGGCTGTACTTGGGATCGGAGGAGCGCTGGTAATTGCTGCGCGCGGTCGCCAGCGCGGCCTGATCCTGGCGCAGCTTGGCGGTGGCCTGATCGTAATTGGCCTGGGCGTTGCGCGGGTCCAGTTGCGCCAGCAGCGCGCCCTTCTTCACTTCCTCGCCTTCCTTGAAGTTGATGCTCAGCAATTGCTGCCCGCCGATCTGCGGATTGACCGCGACGCTGTTGCGCGCCTGCACGGTGCCCTGGGCGAGCAGATACACCGGCACGTCCTGGCGCGAGACCGGCTCGACGGTGACCGGGATCGGCGTGGCGTCGGCGCCCGCCTGCGCGCCGGGGCCGGCATCGGCCGAGGACGTGTGCAGCACGCCCATGGTCGCCACTGCCATCACGACCACGACGGCGGCGATCAACGCGATCTTGCTGAAACGCGACATGAAACACTCCTGGCATGCATGAGGCAGGTGGCGCATCCGCCGGCGGCGGTCGGCGCGCACCTGTCGTTTATCAAGGCCCCGCTACAACGATTTGAAATCCGGCGAAAACCTGGTGTTTGAAGCGAAGACTGTGAGCGTTCACCCTTTTCGAAACCGCGCGAACATCGCCTGCGCCAGCCCCTGCGCCTTGAACGCGCGCCGGGCCGCGCGCTTCTCGCGCCGCTGCGCCTTGCGTTGTTTGCGATCGTGGTTCCACAGGTAAATGGCCGGCGTGCTCAGCAGGGTCAGCAGTTGCGACACCAGCAGTCCGCCGACGATGGCGATGCCCAGCGGCTGACGCATTTCCGCGCCCACGCCGAAGCCGATCGCCAGCGGAAACGCCGCGCCGGTCGCGGCCAGCGTCGTCATCAGGATCGGGCGGAAACGCACCAGCGCCGCCTCGCGTACCGCCTGCAGCGGGCTCAGGCCGCGCTCGCGCTCGGCGGTCAGGGCGAAATCGACCATCAAGATCGCGTTCTTCTTGACGATGCCGATCAGCAGCAGCACAGCGATGATCGTCATCAAGGTCACCGGCGTCTGGGTGACCAGCATGGCCAGGAACGCTCCCACCGACGCCGCCGGCAGGGTCGACAGGATCGTCAGCGGGTGCTCCAGGCTTTCGTAGAGAACGCCGAGCACGATGTACATCGCCGCCACCGCCGCCAGCAGCAGGATCAGGCCGTTGGATTGCGCCGATTCCATGCGCAGATTTTCGCCGGTCAGATTCAGACGGATGCCGGCCGGCACTCCGGCCTTGCTCACCGCCTGCCGGATCAAGTCGGCGCTGCGATCGGGAGTGACGCCGTCGGCGAGGTTGTAGCTGATCTTCACCGATTCGAGCTGGTTGTAATGGCTGATGCTGGCCGCGGCGATGTTCGGCTCGATCCTGGCCATCGTCGACAACGGGATCATTCGTCCGGCCGGGGAGCGCACATAGGTGTTGAGCAGCGCATCGACACTGAGCCGGCCTTCGTTGGACGAAGTCAGCACCACCCAATACTGGTTGATATCGGAATAGATCACCGACACGGTGCGCTGGCCGAACGCGCTGGACAGGGCGGAGTCGACATCGGCCATGCTGATGCCCAGGCGGCTGGCGATGTCGCGATCGACCTTCAGCATCTGCTGCTTGCCCACCGCGTCGTAGCTGCTGCCGACGTCGCGGAATTCCTTCATCGCGCGCAACTCCCGCTCGACCTTCAGCGCCCACGGCTGCATGTCGCCGCTCAGGCCGTTGACCAACTGGAACGAGAACAGGCCGCCGCCGCTGCCCTTGCCTTCGTCGCCGCCCAGCAACTGCAGCGGGCTGATCACCACCGAGATCCCGGACAGTTTTTCGTAGCGCAGGTTCAGGCGCTCGATCACCTGGCGCAGGCTTTCGCGGCGCTCGCCGGGCCCGGTGCCCAGCGGCTTGAGATCGACGAACATGTTGCCGCCGCTGCCGACCGCGCCGCCGCCGCTGTCGGACCCCAGAATGGTGGTGACGTCGAGAATGGCCGGATCGGCCTGCATGATCGCGATCAGTTCTTCCGCGCGATCGGCCAGCAAGGTCGGCGAGATGTTGGTGTCGGCGCGGAACGTGGCTTGCAGCATGCCGGTGTCCTCCTCCGGCATGAACGCGCCGCCGGCGGTTTCGACCACCGCCAGGGCCAGGCCGACCGTCGCCACCAGCAGCAGCAGCGGCTGCCAGCGCATCAGCCGGCGGTGGCGCAAGGCCCAGTCCAGCGAACGCTCGTAAACGCCGTGCAGCCACCGGTCGATACGCTCCACGCTCGCTTCCAGCTTCGACACCCGCGCCGGCTCGCGCGGCTGCGCCGTCAGATAGCGCGCGCACAGCGCCGGGGTCAGGGTCAACGAGACGATCGCGGAGATGATCACCGCCGCGGCCAGGGTCATGGAGAACTCGCGCAGCAGCACCACCAGCTCGTTGTTGCCCAGCAGCAGCGGCAGGAACACCGCCAGCAGGGACAAGGTGATCGAGACGATGGTGAAGCCGATTTCGCCGATCGCGGTCATCGCCGCGCGCAGCGGCGGTTGGCCCAGTTCCATGTGGCGCACGATGTTCTCGATCACCACGATGGCGTCGTCCACGACGAAGCCGATGCACAGCACCAGCGCCACCAGCGACAACGTGTTGAGCGAATAATCCAGCGCCCACATGGCGATGAAGGCGCCGGCCAGCGACAGCGGAATGCTGAGCATGGCGATCAGGGTGGGCCGCAGCCGGCGCAGGAACACCAGCATCACCGCGGCCACCATGGCGATGCTCAGCAGCAAGGTGATCTCGACCTCGTGCAGGCCCGATCGCACCGTGCCGGTCAAATCGAACATCGGTACCACCTGCACGTTAGCGGGCAAGGCCTGCACCAGCGCCGGCAATCGCTCGCGAATCTGCGCCACGGTGCTGACCGCGTTGGCCTGCGGGCGCTTGCCGATCTGAATCGTCACCGCCCGCTGCGAGCCGAACCACGCCGCCTGGTAGCGGTCCTGCTGGCCGCTGGCGACGGTGGCGACATCGCCCAGGCGCACCGCCGCGCCGTTGCGCACCGCGATCAGCAGATCGGCGAATTCCTTCGGATCGTGCAAGGCGCCGTTGGCGCTGACCGTCATCTGGGTGCGGCCGTCGCTGAGGATGCCTTGCGGCGAGGTGACGTTGGCGGCGATCAGGGCGTTGCTGACATCGTTGGCGGTGATGCCCTTGGCCGCCAGCGAGACCGTATCGAGTTCCACCCGCACCGCATGCGGCGCGCCGCCGGTCACCTGCACCTGGGCCACGCCTGGAATCTGCGCGATCGCCGGCTTCAGCAAGGTATCGGCCAGATCGTAGAGTTTGTCCGGCGGCTGCCCGTCGGAGGTCAGCGCCACCATCAGGATCGGGATCGCGTCGGTGTTGGCCTTGAAATACTGCGGCGGCGCCGGCATGCCCGCGGGCAGATCGGGCGCGGCGTCGTTGATCGCCGCCTGCACGTCGCGCGCGGCCTTGTCGGCGCTGCGGCCGAAATTGAACGACAACTGGATCTGCGCCGCGCCTTCGCCGATCTGCGACTCCATCGACTGCAGTCCGGCGATCCGCCCCAGCCGGCGCTCCAGCGGCGCGGCCACCGTGGTCGCCATGGTCTGCGCGCTGGCTCCGGGCATCTGCGCCATCACCACCACGCCGGGAAATTCCAGCGACGGCAACGCCGCCACGCCGAGCAGCAGATAAGCCCACAGTCCCGCCAGCACCAGACCGATGCCCAGGAGCGACAAGCCGACGGGACGGCGAATCAGCGGAGCGAAAATATTCATGCAACGATCAAAACCCGGTTGGCGTCGTGGATCGCCCGGCCGCCGCGCGCGGAGCCGGCGCGCCGATGCGCCGGCCCGCGCGATCGGCGCGGCGAAAGAAGCCAGTGAGCGCCGCACGGCGCGACGCATCACTCGCAGGGTGGGCGGCGCTAACCGATAGCCGTGCTCGCAGGCTCCAGCACGGCGATGTTCTCCGGCACGCGCTGGAAATAACGCGCCACCAACCGGGCGTAGTACGGATGGGTGCGATTGAGTTCCTCGTGATTGCCCATGCCCGAGATGCGGCCGCTCTCCAGGAAGTAGATCCAGTCGGCCTGCATCACCGTGGTCAGGTTGTGGGCGACGACGATGTTGGTGCGGCCCTTCATCAACAAGGCCAGGGCCTGCTTGACCTGATGCTCGGTCTCGCTGTCCAGGCTGGAGGTGGCTTCATCCAGGATCAGGATGTCGGGATTGCGCAGGAACATGCGCGCGATGGCGATGCGTTGCCGTTGCCCGCCCGACAGGTTGTTGCCCTGCTCGATCAGCTGCGTGTCCAGCCCTTCCGGCATGCGCGAGATGAAATCCAGGGCGCCGGCCTGCGCCGCCGCTTCCAGGATCATTTCGTCGCTGTAGCTGCCGGTAAGGCCGTAGGTGATGTTGTCGCGTACGCTGCCGGGCATGATCGGCGCGCCCTGGGCGACGTAGCCGATGCGGCTGCGCCATGAGGCCAGGGTGAAGTCGGTGATGGGCCGGCCGTCGTACAGCACTGCGCCGTCGCTGGGTTCGTAGAAACGCTCGATCAGCGACAGGATGGTGGTCTTGCCGTTGCCGCTGGCGCCGACCAGGGCCGTGGTCGTGCCCGGGCGGAATTGCAGGGTGACGTCCTGCAATACCTTGCTGCCCTGCCCGCCCGGATACGAGAACGACACGTCGCGGAACTCCAGCATGCCGCGCGCATGCTCCAGGATCTCGGCCTGCGTGCTCGTGTCTTCCACCGCGTCCTGCAGCAAGGATGCGATTCGGGTGGAGGCGCCCTTGGCTTTCTGGAACTCGGCGGTGAAGTGAGTCAGCTGCACCACCGGCGTGGCGACGTTGATGATGTACAGGACGAAGGCGGTCAGCGTGCCGATGGTGATGTCGCCCTTGCTGACCCGCATCGCCCCGTACACCAGGATCGCGATCACCGCGGCCATCAGCGCCAGGGTCATCAGCGGCTCGATCCAGACATTGACCTTGGCCTGGCGGATGCCGATCCGGCGGATGCCTTCTATCTCTTCGTCGCTGCGGCCGTTCTCGCGGGTTTCGGCGGTGAAGGCCTTGACCAGACGGATCTCGGAGAACACGTGGGTGAGGATCGCGCCGAGTCGGGCGGTACGGTCCTGGGTGCTGCGGGCCAGGCCTTCCAGCAGCATGCCCAGCGGAATCACCAGCAAGAACGCGCATCCCAGGCTGCCCAGCAGCATCAGCGTCAGGCGCACGTCCAGCAGGATCAGCACCGTCACCGAACCCGCCAACAGCAGCACGCTGGTGAGCAGATTGATGGCCTCGCGCGTCACCAGTTCGGAGATCGACTGGCAATCGTTCAACACCCGGCTGACCCAATCGCCGGTGCTGTTGCGGTCGAACGCCGCCACCGGCAGGGCCACGACCTTGCGCACCAGCAGGCCGCGCAAGGTCGCGACCACGCCGTAACCGACCCGCGACAGCAGGTAGGCGGTCAGGGCCGTGGCCAGCGCCGAGCCGGTCAGCGCCGCGGCCAGCAGCGCGATGCTGACCGGCTGCACGCCGCCGGCCGGGATCTGATCGACCACCTGCTTGGTCAGCATCGGAAACGCCAGGGTGCTGGCCACGGCGACGAAGGAACTGGCCGCCGCCGCGGCCAGCAGCGCCCGCGACGGCTGCGCCGCCCGGATCAGCTGCGCGAGCGGACCGCGGAAAAGGCCGGAGCGATTTGCCGCCGCGCGATTCACAACAGCAACTCCATCTTGCCGAACAGCAACTCGGCTTCGCGGCCCTGCGCGCGCAGCGTCGATTCGACCAGGCGCGCTTCCTTGAACTGGGTCGTCTCTTCCGAATACAGGATGCTGGTGATGTGGGTCAGCCACGGCTCGGCGCCCATCGCGTAGATGAAAAGGCGCTCGGGGTTGAAGTACTCGTGCATGCTCAGGGCCTTGGCCGAGTCGCAGCCGTCCAGGCGCCGCGACTGGTCTTCGCCGCGGGTGAGCATCTTCTGCAGCAACGGCCCGTACAGCCAGGTCGCCGGCGCGCCCACGCATTCCATGCCCAGGAACAGGCAGTCCACGCGCGGGAACATCGCCTTCAGCGGTTCGTAGAATTCCGGCGACGGCGGATTGGAGTCGGCGAAGAACAGGCAGGCGCGCTGATTCATCTCGATGCCGAACACCAGCTTGGCGCGGATGTCCAGATCGGCGTGCTCGCCGTAGAACGGCGCGCCGAGGATGCGTCCGCCCTTGAAGGTCACGCTCTCGTATTCGCTCAGCTCGGTGACGTTCTCGAAGCCGCAGCTTTCCAGCATCAGCTTGAGCGACACGTCGGCCAGGCCGCCGCCGCCGGCGCGGCCCACCACCACGTGATCGACGCGATGGCGCAGACGCAGCAGGGTCTCGAACACCACGTGGTCCTGATGCGGATGGGTGATCAGGACGTAGTCGATGCGTGCGGGCAGATCGTCGAAGGTGAAGTGCGGAATCTCCGCCTCGCCGGGATAGCTGATCAGCGGATCGATCAGGATGCTGACGCCGGCGCACTGGATCATCACGCAGGCATGGCCGAAGTAGCGGATGCGCGGGGTTTCCTGCGTCCACTCCGCGTCCTGCGCGGCCGGCTGGGGAACGTCCAGCATGCCCTTGAGCAGCGGCACCTCGCGCTCGGGTTCCCGCATGTACGGACGCAGGCGCTCGGCCAGGCCGTCGGCGTCGGCGGTGCCGCCGTACAGTTCGTTCCACAGCGGATCGCCGAACGGCAGGCTCAAGGTCACCGAGGTCTTGTCGGTCTTGATCTGCGGCGTGCTCAGCACGAAGGTGCGCGGCTCGTAGCTGGCTTTTTCCAGCACGCAGGTCTGCAGCTGCGGCGCGTTGAGCGGGCTGTTGTAGAAAATCGATTCGATGAAGCGCGCGCCGGGCTGCTTGCTGACGTCGTAGGAGATGTCCACGCCGTAGCGGATCAACTCATCGACCTGTGCGTACAGCGCCGGCACGCCGCTGCCCTTGGCCTGGCTGAACAGCATCTGGTACAGGTTGTTGATCGCATCGGCGCAGCGCAGGTGCAGCGAGCACTTGTCGATGGTTTCGTCGCGAAAGCGCGTCATGTCGGCCGGATCGCCAGTGTAGTTGATGAACGGTCCGCCGAGCAGCTCCGGGGTGTTGGACGAGACCAGGTGCTGCTCGGGATCGTCGATGAATGAATCCAGCATCGCCAGGTGCGCGTGCTTGGTGTAGAGACCCAGGGTCAGCGGCGACATCAGGTAGATGTGCGCGAACCACTGGTTGACGAGCGGAACGCTGCGCACATCGGCGGACAAGGACTGAAGTGTGTTCATGTTGACTCGACTTTGATGGAATGGTCTTTGGCAGGTTGAGCGGTGGCGTCGTGTTTGCCGGCGGCGGACACGACATGCAGCGGCCAGGCCTTGGCCAGGACGGCCGCGAGCTGGTTCACGTGGGGGAATCGCAATACGCTCATGTGGTCGCCATGCAGCGCGTGGATATCCAGGTTCTTCGCGTATCGGTGCCAGCCTTCGGCCTGCTCCGCCGGCGACAGCAGGGACCGCTGCACCGACGGCGGTTTGTCCGATGCCTGCGCGTTGAGCAGCACCACCGGGCCGGCATAGACCGCGGCGGGCTGGTAGCTGGCGTTCAAGTTGGCGGTGAACACGCGCAGCAAGGCCTGCAGCTGCGGCAGCGAGGTGCGCGGCGGCAGCAGCCCGGCATCGACCATGCACGCGAGCAGGCGCTGGTCCTGCTGGCGCGGATCGAGCGCGGCGAGCGTCTTCGCGCTCAGGCCCAGATCGCGGGCCTGATCCATCTCCAGCAGATCGACGAACTGCGTCAGCACTTCCAGGTGATTGGACGCGCGCACCCGCTGCGGCGGTTCGCAGTCGACCAGGATCAACGGCGCCACCGGTTCGCCGGCGCGTTCGAGCAGGCAGGCCAGCTCGAAGGCGATCCATCCGCCGAAGGAATGGCCCAGCAGATGGTAGGGACCGCCGGCGCCCATCGAACGGATTTCCGGCAGCAGGGCCCGCGCCGCGGCTTCCACCGAGGCGTGCGGCACCGACTTGCCGTCGTGGCCGCGCGACTGCAGTCCGGTCAGCGGCAACTGGCTGCCGCAGGCCTGGGCCAGCGACAGGAAGCAACTGACGTTGGCGCCGGCGCCGGGGATGCAGAACACCGGCGAGGTGCCCGGCTTGGCCGACTGGATGACGATGCCGGCCTTGTGCGGATGCGACGGCGGCGGCGTGGGTTCGGCTTCGGCCCGCGCCAGCAGCGCGTTGATGCGCGCGGCCAGCTGGCCCACCCGAGGTTCTTCCATGATCGACTTGTGGGTGCCGCCGACGACTTCCAGGCGCAGGTAGTCGCCCGCCAGTTCGGCCCAGCCGTGCGAAGGGTCCTTGCCGGCGGGGATGTCGGCGGTGAACAGATACGTCGGCATCGGCAGCAACTGCGGGCGATAGCTCAGGCAGGCGACCGACAACTGCTTCATCAACGCCGCGCGCCAGGACAGTTCTTCCGCGCTGAAGCTCGGCGGCAGCCAGCCGATGCCGCGGCAATGCGCCATCGCCGCTTCCAGGGTGCCGCGCGACTCCAGTGCTTCCACTTCGTCCTCGTCCAGGCTCGGGTCGAGATAACGGATGTGGCTGAAGAGGAAATCCCAGCGGAAACGCTCTTCGTCCTGCGGCATGTCCTGCGGCCGCAGATTGCCGGGACGGCCGCTGTCGATCATGCCGAGGAACTCGACGCTCTCGTCCTCGCCCAGCAGCTGTTGGGCCATTTCGTAGGCCAGATGGCCGCCGCCGGACCAACCGGCGAGACGATACGGCCCGCTCGGCTGCACGCTGCGGATCGCCTCCACGTAGCGCTTGGCGAGCATCTGCGCGGTGATGTGGCCTGCGGCGTCGCTGCGGTCGGCCTGCAGGCCGTAGACCGGCAGGTCGTCGTCCAGGTGCCGCGACAGACGCTCGTACGACAGCACTTCGCCGGTGGGCTCGTGGATGAAGAACAGCGGCCGCCGCGCGGCGCCGAAACGGATCGGCACCAGATGCCTGGACAGCGGCGCGCGGGCGACGCGATGGGTCCGGCTCGCCACGTCCTGCAGCGCGGGCGTTTCCACGATGGTGCGGATTTCCACCTCGAAACCGAGCTTGCGCAGGCGATCGACCACGTGGATCACCATCAGCGAATGGCCCCCGAGATCGAAGAAGCTGTCGTGACGGCCGACCTGTTCCACCTGCAGCAGTTCCGACCATATCTGCGCCAACGCGATTTCGATCTCGCCCTGCGACGCCTCATACGGGCGTTGCGCATAGGCCTCGCCTTCCGGCGCCGGCAGCGCCTGCCGGTCGAGCTTGCCGTTGGGCGTCAACGGCAGGGACTGCAGCACCACGCAGGCGGCCGGGATCATGTAGTCGGGCAACTCGCGCGACAGCGCCGCGCGCAACTGCGCGGTCTGCGGCGCTTGCTCGCCGACCACGTAGGCGACCAGGCGCTTGTCGCCGGGTCGGTCTTCGCGCGCCAGCACCACCGCCTCGCGCACGCCCGGCAGCTTCGCCAGTTGCGCTTCGATCTCGCCCAGCTCGATGCGCTGGCCGCGGATCTTGACCTGATGATCGTTGCGGCCGAGATACAGCAGCGTGCCGTCGTCCTGCCAGCGGGCCAGATCGCCGGTCTTGTACATGCGCGCGGCCGGGCGGTCGGAGAACGGATCGGCGAGGAAACGCTCGCCGGTCAACTGCGGCCGGTTGAGGTAACCGCGCGCCACCTGCACCCCGCCGATGAAGAGTTCGCCGGCCGTGCCCGCGGGCACCGGTTCGCCATGACGGTCCAGCAGATAGATCGCGGTGTTGGCGATCGGACGGCCGATCGGAATGTTTTCCGGCAGCGCGTCGTGATCGCAGGACCAGGCGGTGACGTCCACCGCGGCCTCGGTGGGGCCGTACAGGTTGTGCAGACCCACGCCCGGCAGGCTTTGGCGGAAACGCCGCGCCAACGCGCCGGGCAAGGCTTCGCCGCTGCACATGACCCGGGTGAGGCTGGCGCACGAAGCGGTGTCGGCCACATCCAGGAACACCTGCAGCATCGACGGCACGAAATGCATCGTGGTGATCCGCCGATCGCGGATGACCTCGGCCAGATAGCGCGGGTCCTTGTGCCCTTCCGGACGCGCCATCACCAGGCGCGCGCCGGTCATCAGCGGCCAGAAGAACTCCCACACCGACACGTCGAAGCTCGACGGCGTCTTCTGCAGCACCGCGTCGTCGCCGGTCAGCGCGTAGGCCTCCTGCATCCACTGCAGGCGGTTGACCACGCCGCCGTGCTCGTTCATCACCCCCTTGGGCTGGCCGGTGGAACCGGAGGTGTAGATCACGTAGGCCAGCTGATTCGCGCCGACCTGCGTCGTATCGGCATCGGTATCCGGCAAGGATTGCCACGCCGAGGCGTCGCGATCGAGCTCGATCACCGTCAAACCATCGCCGATCGGCAGGCCCGCGCGCACCTCGCTGTGGCTCAGCAGGACCTTCGGCGCGCTGTCTTCGAGCATGTAGGCCAAGCGCTCGGACGGATACGCCGGGTCCAGCGGCACGTAGGCGCCGCCCGCCTTCAACACCGCCAGCAGGCCGACCATCATCTCCAGGCTGCGCGGCATGGCGATGGCGACGCGCTCATCCGCGCCCACGCCGAGCGTGCGCAGGTGATGGGCCAGCCGGTTCGACTGCGCATTGAGTTCGGCGTAGCTCAGCCACTGGCCGTCCTGCGCCACCGCCACCGCAGCCGGCGTGCGCGCGACTTGCTGTTCGAACAGGTGATGGATGGCCTGCACTTGCGGATACGCACGCGCGGTGTCGTTCCAGGTCTGCAGCACTTGCCGGCGCTCGTCCGCGTCCAGGATCGCGATGCGCTCCACCGGCTGGCTGTCGTCCGCGGCCATGCCGCGCAATACGGCCTTCAGGTACTCGGCGTGGCGCGTCATCGTGGCGTGGTCGAACAAGGACGTCGCGTACTCCAGATTGCCGACGATGCGGCCGTCGAGCTCCTGCAGCCCCAGCGACAGATCGAACTGGGCGCTGCGGCGTTCGCCGCCGTCCAGGTCGCGCAACTGCAGCGCGCCCAGTTGCAGCGACGACTGCGGCGTGTTCTGCCAGGTGAACATCAGCTGGAACAAGGGGCTGTGCGCCATCGAGCGCGCCGGCTTGAGCACTTCCACCACTTGCTCGAACGGCACGTCCTGATGCGCTTGCGCCTGCAGCACCTGCTCGCGCACCCGCGCCAGCAGTTCGCTCACCGTCGGCTCGCCGCTCAGATCCAGGCGCAGCGCCAGGGTGTTGACGAAGAAACCGATCAAGGGCTCGACTTCGACCCGCGAACGATTGGCGACCGGCGTGCCGATCACCACTTCGTCCTGCCCGGCTAGACGCGACGCCACTGCACTCCAGGCCGCCAGCACAGTCATGTACAGCGTGGTGCCGTGCTTGCGCGACAACGCCCGCAGCGCCTCGCTCAAGCCGTCGTCCAGTTCCAGGTCCAGGCTGGCGCCGGCGTATTCCTGCACCGGCGGTCGCGGCCGATCGGTCGGCAAGGTGATCAATGCCGGTGCGCCGGTCAGGCGTTCACGCCAGTAGGTCTGCTGTTTCTGCTGCACCTCTCCGCTGAGCCATTGCCGCTGCCACAGCGCGTAGTCGGCGTACTGGATCGGCAACGCCGGCAGCGGATCGGTGTGGGTCGGCGTGCCGTCCAATGCATAGGCGCGATACAGCGCGCTGAGTTCCTCGACCAGCACGCCCATCGACCAACCGTCGGAGACGATGTGATGCAGGGTCAGCAGCAGCACATGGTCCTGCTCGCCGGCCTGCAGCAACCGCCCGCGCGCGAGCGGGCCCGTGGCCATATCGAACGGCGCCTCGACCTCGATCCGGCTCCAATGCGCCACCTGCGCCTCGACATCGTCCGCGCCGCGCAGATCCTGGCGCAGCAGGCCGAAGCGGCCGTGTTCGTCGATCCGCTGCACCGGCTGGCCATCGGCCACTTCGAAACGCGTGCGCAATGCCTCGTGCCGCTGCGCGATCCGGTCCAGCGCGGCCTGCAAGGCCTCCACGTCCAGCGGGCCGTGCAAACGCATGCCGCCGGCGATGTGGTACGCCGCGCTCGCGGCCTGATCCATCTGGGTGATGAACCACAAGCGCTGCTGCGCGAACGACAGCGGCAAGGCCTGGGTGCGCTCGGCGGCGACGATGGCCGGCAACGCCTCGCCCTGCCGCTGTCCGGCGACGCGGGCGAAATCCCGCAGCACCGGATGGGCGAACAGTTCCGGCAGGGCCACGTCCAGGCCCAGGCGCTGACGCAGTCGCGCGGTCATCTGCAAGGCCATCAGCGAGTGCCCGCCCAGTTCGAAGAACTGGTCCTGGCGCCCGACCCGCTCCACCCGCAACAACTCGCTCCAGATTTGCGCCAGCACGGTTTCCACCGGCCCTTGCGGTTCCTCAAAGACGCGCTGGCCGAAGGCGTCGCCTTCCGGCGCCGGCAAGGCACGGCGGTCGAGCTTGCCGTTTGGCGTCAGCGGCCACCGCTCCAACGCCACGTACGCCGCCGGGACCATGTATTCGGGCAAGGACAACTGCAGCTGCGTGCGCAACGCGTTGCTGTCCACCGACGCGTCGGCGGCCACGTAGTAGGCGACCAGCCGCTTGCTGCCGGGCAGGTCTTCGCGCGCGGCGACCACCGCTTCGCGCACGCCGAAGCACTGCGACAGCTTGGCTTCGATTTCGCCCAGCTCGATGCGGAAGCCGCGGATCTTGACCTGATCGTCGTTGCGGCCCTGATAGTCGATGACGCCGCCGGGCAACCAGCGGCCGATGTCGCCGCTACGGTACATCCGCGCCTGCGCATCATCGGCGAAGGGATCGCGCAGGAAACGCTCGGCGGTCAGTTCGGCGCGGTTGTGGTAACCGCGGGTGACCCCGGCGCCGGCGATATAGATCTCGCCGCTCACGCCCGCCGGCACCGGTTCGCCGTGCGCATCGAGGATGTAGATGCGGGTGTTGGCGATCGGACGGCCGATCGGGCAATAGCCCGAATCGTCCACGCCGGCCGAGGCCTCGTGCACCACGCAGCCCACCACGGTTTCGGTCGGGCCGTACTCGTTGACCAGACGCGAATCCGGGCTGAGCCGGCGCCACAAGGCCACCGTGGACGCCGGCAAGGCTTCGCCGCCGATCACGAACAACTGGCTTTCGCAGCCGGCGCCGAGTTCTTCCAGGCGCTCGCCGAGCGCGCGCAGATGCGAGGGCGTGATCTTGATCAGATGGCCGGCGGCGGCGCTCAGTATCCAGTTTTCCAATCCGACCAGTTCGTCGCCGTCGCGCAGCAGGTGTGCGCTGCCGCCGCTGATCAGCGGCAGATACAGGCTGGTCACGGTGGCGTCGAAGGCCACCGGCGAAGAGACCACCGCGTCGCGGCGTCCGCCGTCGGCGTAATGGCCCAGCGCCCAGCCCAGGTAATGCGCCAGCCCGCCGTGCTCGACCATCACCCCCTTGGGCTTGCCGGTGGAGCCGGAGGTGTAGATCACATAAGCCAGGGTCGCCGCGCCGATGCCCAGCGCCGACGGATCGGGATCGGCGTCGGACAGGCGCTGCCACGATGCGCAGGCATCGTCCACCAGCACCACGCTCGCGGTCATCAAGGCGCGGCTGGCCGGCAGTTGTTCTTCCAGGCTTTGCTGCGTCAGCACGACCTTGGGCCGGCTGTCGTCGAGCATGAAGGCCAGACGTTCGGACGGATATTGCGGGTCCAGCGGCACGTAGGCGCCGCCGGCCTTCAGCGTGGCCAGCATCGCCACCACCAACTGCGGGCCGCGTTCGAGCAACAGCGCCACGCGCTGATCCGGACGCACGCCGAGCGCGACCAGGTGATGGGCCAGGCGATTGGCCTGCGCGTTGAGCTCGGCATAACTCAGGCTGCCGTGCTCGGACACTACCGCCGGCGCGTCGCCTGCGCGGGCGGCCTGGGCTTCGAACCAGGTGTGGATCAAGTCTTGCGTGCGCGCGGCGTGCTCCGGCGCCGCCGGTTCCAGTGCGGCTTGCGCGGTGTCGTTCCAGTCGCGCAGCAGCTGGCGCCTGTCGTCCGAAGACAGCAACGGCAAGCGGCTGACCTGGGTCGCCTCTTCGGCGACCATCGCGCGCAACAGCACCTGCCAATGGCCGATCCAGCGCTCGATCGTGGCCGCGTCGAACAAGGCGCTGGCGAACACCACCTCGCATTCCAGGCGTTCGTCCATTTCCGTGACCGACCACCACAGATCGTTCTGCGCGGTGGCTTCTTCCACCGGCATCGCCTCGATCTGCAGGCCCGGCAGGCTCAGGCCGGCGTCGGCCATGTTGTGCATGACGAACACGACCTGATACAGCGGCGTGTAAGCCAGGCTGCGCACCGGCTTGAGCGCTTCCACCACCTGCTCGAACGGCAGGTCCTTGTTCGATTGTGCGGCCAGCGCGGTGGCGCGCACCTGGGCCAGGAACTCGGCCACGCTGGGATCGCCGGACAAATCGAAACGCAGGGCGACGTTGTTGATGAACAAGCCGATCAGCGGTTCAAGCTCGGTGTGATTGCGATTGACCATCGGCGTGCCGACGACGACATCGCCCTGCCCGGACAGGCGGCTCAGCAGCGCCGCCCACGAGGCCAGCAGGGTCATGTACAAGGTCGTGCCGTGGCGCTGGCTCAGTGCGCGCAGATCGCGGGTGATGTCGGCATCGACGAGGAAGCGGCGGCTTTCGCCGGCATGCTCCTGCACCGGCGGACGGGCGCGGTCGGTCGGCAATTCCAGCAGGCCGGGCGCGCCTCGCAGATGCTCGCACCAATAGGCCTGCTGGCTTTGCAGCAGCTCACCGTCGAGCCAGCGGCGTTGCCATACCGCGTAGTCGGCGTACTGCGCCGGCAGGGCCGGCAGCGGATCGATATCGGCCGGCGCTTCGTGCGAGGCGTAGGCGCGATACAGCTCGCCCAGTTCGTTGATCAACACACCCATCGACCAACCGTCGGAGACGATGTGGTGCATGGTCAGCAGCAGCACGTGCTCCTGCCCGCTCAGGCGCAACAGCCGTCCGCGAATCAGCGGGCCGCGGTCCAGATGGAAGGGTTCGTGCGCTTCGCGATGGCTGCACTGCGCCAACTCGGCGGCCGGATCGGCGCTTGCGCTCAGGTCCTGCCGCGCCAGGGCGAAGCTCGCCTGCCGGGCGATGCGCTGCACCGGCTGGCCTTCGACCAGTTCGAAGTGCGTGCGCAAGGCCTCGTGGCGCTGCACGATCCGGTCCAGCGCCGCCTGCAACGCGCTTTCGTCGAGCGCGCCGCGCAGGCGCAAGCCGCCGGCCATGTGATAGGCGCCGCTGGACTGTTGCCCCATCTGGGCGATGAACCACAAGCGCTGCTGAGCGAACGACAACGGAATGAGGTCCGGCCGCTGGCCTGACACCAGCGCGGGCAGGACATTGACCGCGGCCTCACTGACGTGACGGGCGAACGCGCTCAACACCGGTTCGAAGAACAGCGCCGACAGCGGCACGTCCATGCCCAGGCGTTCGCGCAAGCGCGAGCCCATCTGCACCGCCAGCAGCGAGTGCCCGCCCAGTTCGAAGAAGTGGTCCTGACGGCCCACCCGTTCGACCTGCAGCAACTCGGCCCAGATCTGCGCGAGCGTGGTTTCCACCGGCCCCTGCGGCGCTTCGAACTCGCGCTGCGCATAGGCGTCGCCTTCCGGCGCGGGCAAGGCGCGACGGTCGATCTTGCCGTTGGGCGTCAGCGGCAAACGTTCCAGCGTCACGTAGGCCGCCGGCACCATGTAGTCGGGCAGTTCCTGCGCCAGCGCCGCGCGCAACCGCGCGGTCTGCGCGATCTCGTCGCCGACCAGATACGCGACCAGACGCTTGTCGCCCGGGCGGTCTTCGCGCGCCAGCACCACCGCTTCGCGCACGCCGCTCTGACGGATCAGGTAGGCCTCGATCTCGCCCAGTTCGATGCGGAAACCGCGGATCTTGACCTGGTGATCGTTGCGGCCGAGGAACTCGACGCTGCCGTCGGCCAACCAGCGGCCGAGATCGCCGGTGCGATACATCCGCGCACCGATGCGGCTGGCGAACGGATCGTCGAGGAAACGCTCGCCGGTCAACGGCGCGCGGTTGAGATAGCCGCGGGCGACGCCGTCGCCGCCGATGTAGATCTCGCCGGCCACGCCTTGCGGCACCGGTTCGCCATGCGCATCGAGCACATAGATCGAGGTGTTGGCGATCGGACGGCCGATGCCGGCCGGCGGCGACGACGGCCGCACCCGATCGACCATCGACCACACCGTGGTTTCGGTCGGGCCGTACATGTTCCACAGCTGCCCGCAACGTTGCAGCAGCTCCGCGGCCAGATCCGGCGGCAGCGCTTCGCCGCCGATCAGCGCCTTGAAGCCTTCGCCGCCCTGCCAGCCCGCTTCGATCAGCAGGCGCCAGGTGGCCGGCGTGGCCTGCAGGATCGTCGCCGCGCGGCTTTCGAGCAGTTCCTTGAGGCGGGCGCCGTCCATCGCCTGTTCGCGGTGCGCCAGCACGATGCTCGCGCCGCTGATCAACGGCAACCACAGCTCCAGACCGGCGATGTCGAAGCTCAGCGTGGTGACCGCCAGCAGGCGGTCGCCGCGCTCCAGCCCGGGCTGTTCCTGCATGCTCAGCAGGAAGTTGCTCAGGGCCCGGTGCTCCACCATCACGCCCTTGGGCTGGCCGGTGGAGCCGGAGGTGTAGATCACGTAGGCCAGATGCCCGGCGCCGGCCGGCGAAACCTGAGCGTCGAGGTCGTGTTCCGGCAGCGACCGCCATGCCGATGCGTCGCGATCGATCTCGATCACCGCAGGGCCATCGACGGCCGGCAGATTCGCGCGCACCTCGCCGTGGGTCAGCAACACTTTCGGCGCGCTGTCTTCGAGCATGTAGCCCAGACGCTCGGACGGATACGCCGGGTCCAGCGGCACGTAGGCGCCGCCAGCCTTGAGGGTCGCCAGCAAGGCCACCAGCATGTCGGCAGTGCGCGGCATGGCGATCGCGACGCGATCGTCCGCGCCGACGCCCAGCGCCCTGAGGTGACGGGCCAAACGGTTCGAGCGCGCGTTGAGTTCGGCATAGGTCAGCGATCGGCCGTCGTGTTCCACCGCCACCGCGTCGGGCGCTTGCGCCACTTGTTGTTCGAACAATTGATGGATGCACTGCAGCTGCGGATACGTACGCGCGGTGTCGTTCCAGGCCTGCAGCACGTGTTGCCGTTCGCCCGCATCGAGAATCGCGATGCGCTCCACGGCCTGGCTGTCGTCCTCGCTCATGCCGCGCAGCACGGCCTTCAGGTAGCCGACGTGGCGCAGCATCGTCGCGCGGTCGAACAAGGCCGTGGCGTATTCCAGGCTGCCGACGATGCGGCCATCGACTTCCTGCATGCCCAGCGACAGATCGAACTGAGCGCTGCGATGCTCGCCTTCGTCGAGGTCGCGCAACTGCAGCGCGCCCAGTTCCAGTGCCGGTTGCGGCGTGTTCTGCCAGCTGAACATCAACTGGAACAGCGGGCTGTGGGCCATCGAACGCGTCGGCTTGAGCACTTCCACCACTTGCTCGAACGGTACGTCCTGATGCGCCTGCGCCTGCAGCACCCGCTCGCGCACCCGCGCCAGCAGCTCGGCCACATTCGGATTGCCTTGCAGATCCAGGCGCAGCGCCAGGGTGTTGACGAAGAAACCGATCAGCGGCTCGACCTCGACCCGCGCCCGATTGGCGACCGGCGTACCGATCACCACTTCGTCCTGCCCGGCCAGGCGCGAAGCCAAGACGCTCCACGCCGCCAGCAGGGTCATGTACAGCGTGGTGCCGTGCTTGCGCGACAAGGCCCGCAACGCATCGCTCAAGTCGTCGTCCAGTTCCAGGTCCAGGCTGGCGCCGGCATATTCCTGCACCGCCGGCCGCGGCCGGTCGGTCGGCAAGGTGATCAGCGCCGGCGCGCCGGTCAGTTGCTCGCGCCAGAACGTCTGCTGCTTGAGCTGGACCTCGCCGCTGAGCCATTGCCGCTGCCATAGCGCGTAATCGGCGTATTGCACCGGCAGCGCCGGCAGCGGATCGATCCGGGCCGGCACGCCTTCCAGTGCATAGGCGCGATACAGCGCGCCCAATTCGCCGACCAGCACGCCCATCGACCAACCGTCGGAGACGATGTGGTGCAAGGTCAGCAACAGCACGTGTTCCTGCTCGCCCAAGCGCAGCAGGCGACCGCGCGCCAACGGGCCGGCGGCCAGATCGAACGGCGCGGCGGCTTCGGTTTCGCTCCACTGCGCGACCTGCGCCGCGGCATCGGCGGCGTCGCTCAGATCGTGCCGCACCAGGCTGAAGCGGCCGTCCGCGTCGATGCGCTGCTGCGGTTGCCCATCGACCCGTTCGAAACGGGTGCGCAGCGCCTCATGCCGCTGCACGATCCGGTCCAGCGAGGCCTGCAGCGCGTCCACGTCCAGCGGGCCGCGCAGACGCAGGCCGCCGGCCATGTGATAGGCCGCACTCGCGGCCTGATCCATCTGCGCGATGAACCACAAGCGCTGTTGCGCGAACGACAGCGGCAGCGCTTGCGAACGCGGCGCGGCAACGATGGCCGGCAGAGCTTCGCCGTGCTTCTGCCCGGCGACGCGGGCGAAATGCTGCAGCACCGGCTGGGCGAACAGATCCGACAGCGCCACGTCCAGGCCCAGGCGTTGCTGCAAGCGCGCGGTCATCTGCAAGGCCAGCAGCGAATGCCCTCCCAACTCGAAGAAGTGATCCTGGCGCCCCACCCGCTCCACTTGCAGCAATTCGGCCCAGATCTGCGCCAGCGCGGTTTCCACCGGCCCTTGCGGCTCTTCATAGGCCCGCTGCGCGTAGGCGTCGCCTTCCGGCGCCGGCAAGGCGTGGCGGTCGAGCTTGCCGTTGGAAGTCAAGGGCAAGCGCGCCAGCATGACGTAGGCCGCCGGCACCATGTAGTCCGGCAACTCGCGCGCCAGCGCGGCGCGAAGCTCGGGCGTATCGGGAACTTCGTCGCCGACCAGATACGCGACCAGGCGTTGATCGCCCGGCTGGTCTTCGCGCGCGATCACCGCCGCTTCGCGCACGCCCGGCAGGCGCGCCAGCTGCGCTTCGATCTCGCCCAGCTCGACGCGGAAACCGCGCAGCTGCACCTGGTTGTCGATGCGGCCCAGGTAAATCATCTCGCCCGAATCCAGCCGCTTGGCCAGATCGCCGGAGCGGTACAGGCGTTCGCCGGGACGATACGGATCGGCGATGAAGCGCTGCCGGGTCAGTTCGTCGCGATTCAAATAACCCTGGCCGACGCCGAGGCCGCCGACGTACAGCTCGCCCGGCATGCCGGCCGGCAGCAGGCGCTGGTGGCTGTCGAGGATGTAGGTGCGCGTGGTCGGAATCGGCGCGCCGATGTTGCACGCGCCGCTCTCCAGGTCGGCCGCTTCCAGCCGCTTGAAGGTCACATGCACGCAGGTCTCGGTGATGCCGTACATGTTGATCAGTTCGACCTGCGGATGGACCGCGCGGAACTCGCGCAGCCGCGACGGGCTCAGCGCTTCGCCGCCGAAGATCACGTAGCGCAGCGCGGCCAGCGCCGGTTCGCCGCGGCGCACCGCGACGTCGGCCAGATGGTAGAACGCGCTCGGGGTCTGGTTCAGCACCGTCACCTGTTCGCGCTGCAGCAGTTCCAGGAACCGCTGCGGGTCCTTGCGCTCGGCGTGCGGCACGATCACCAGCCGTCCGCCGTACAGCAGCGCGCCGTAGATTTCCCAGACGGTGAAATCGAAAGCGTAGGAGTGGAACATCGACCATACGTCGCGTTCGGAGAAATCGAACTGCGACTGGTCGTTGATCATCAGGCGCACCACGTTGCGGTGCGACAGCAAGGTGCCCTTCGGGCGGCCGGTCGAACCGGAGGTGTAGATCACGTACAGCAGATCGTCCGGCGAGTTGAGCGGCGCCGGGTCGCTCGACGGTTGCGCGTCCACGGCGTCGCGGTCGCGATCCAGGACGATCGCCTGCGCCGCCGTGTCCGGCAACGCCGCGACGCGCTCGGCGCTGGTCAGGACGAAGCGGCAACCCGCGTCTTCAAGCATGAAACGCACGCGGTCCTGCGGGTACTCCGGATCGATCGGCACATAGGCCGCGCCGGCCTTGATGACCGCGAGCATGGCCACGATCATCTCCGCGCAGCGGTCCAGGCACAGCGCCACCCGCTCCTGCGCCAACACGCCGCGCGCGCGCAGGTGATGGGCCAGGCGATTGGCGTGTTGGTTGAGTTCGCGATAACTCAGGCGGACATCGCCGCAGCTCACCGCGATCGCGTCGGGCGTGCGCGCGGCCTGTTCCTCGAACAGCCGCGTCACGGTCTTGTCGTGCGGATAAGCGGCGTCGGTCTGGTTCCAGGCCAGCAGCGTTTGCTGCTCGGATTCCTCCAGCAGCGGCACGTCGTCGATGACCGCGGCCGGATCGTCCACCGCCGCGCGCAGCAGGCGCACGTAGTGGCGCATCATCAGCTCGATCAGCCAGGCGTCGAAGAAATCCGCGTTATAGGCCACCCGCGCCTGGAAGCCGTCGCCGGCCGGGAACAGATGCAGGTGCAGGTCGTACTTGCCGTAACCCAGGTTGGTCTCCATCGGCAAGGCTTCGACCGCGCCGGCGCGGATCGGCCGGCCGCTGTCTTCGTCGTACTGGAACAGCACGTCGAACAAGGCCGTGCGGCTCATGTCCTTTTCCGGATCGAGCTTGCGCGTCAGCAGTTCGAACGGCATGTCCTGATGCTGCAAGGCGCGCCGGCGCGTATGCGCCAGCGATTGCAGCAGGCGCTCGAAACTGCAGTGCGCCGGCAGCTTGGTGCGCAACACCAGCAGGTTGGCGACCGGGCCGACCAGGGTTTCGAAGCCGGCATGGTCGCGGCAGGCCGCGCCGGTGCCGATGACCAGTTCGTCATGACCGGCGTACCGGCGCAGGAAGGCGTTGAAACCGGTCAGCAGCACGTCTTCGACGCTCACGCCGCGCATGTCGGCCAGAGTACGCAGGCGCGAGCCGAGTTCGCCGTCGAGGGCGAAGGCGTGGCGCGCGGCGGTGAAGGTATGCACCGCCGGCCGCGGCCGGTTCAAGGGCAGTTCCAGCGCCTGCAGGCGGTCGTGCAACTGCTGCTTCCAGTACAGCAATCCGGCTTCGATGAACTCCGGCGTCTGCGCCGCCTGCCAATGGGCGTAGTCGCCGAACTGCAGGCCGGTCGCGGGCAGATCGGGGCTGCGCCCTTCGATCAGCGCCTCGCAGGCCTGCACCAGTTCGCGCGCCAGCGCCTGCATCGACGGGCGGTCGACGACGATGTGATGCGCGGTCACGCACAGCAAGGCATCGGCGCCGGCGCCGCGCCACAGCGTGGCGCGCAGCAGGCGGTCGCGACCGAGCGCGAACGGCCGCGCGGCATCGGCCAGCGCCGCCTCCAGCAAATCTTCGCCCTGCACGGTAACGCGCGACAGCGTCAGCGAGCCGTCGCGATCGATCTGCTGCCAGGCGTTGGTGCCGTCGCTGCGGATCGAGGTGCGCAGCGCGTCGTGGCGGGCGATGACGGCATTGAGCGCCGCCTCGATATGCTCCGCCGATACGCCGGCGTCGAACTGCAGCAGCAAGGGCACGTTGTGGTAGACCGGCGAGGTCTCGTAGACCTTGCCGGTTTCGAAAGCGTCGATGAACCACAGGCGCTGCTGATGATGCGACAGCGCGATGCGCTCGCCGCTGTCGAGCCGGCCCGCGGCGGCCGCCGGCAAGGCCAGCGCCTGGGTGCCCGGCAGCGCCAGTTCGTCGATGCGCGTGGCCGGCGCGCGGCTCAACTCGATCAGCAGCCGGTTGAAGTGCCCGGCCAGACGCTCGATGGTTTCCTCGCGGAACAAGGCCTGACTGTATTCGTAGGCCAGATGCAGCGCGCCGTCGCGCTCGGTGACGTACACGGTCAGATCGAACTTGGCCGTATGCTCCGGCGGCGGCAACGCCTGCATGCTCAGGCCCGCCAGCTGCAGCTGCTCCATCGGCATGTTCTGCATCAGCAGCATGACCTGGAACAGCGGCGGCACGCCGGCCTTGCGCGCCGGTTTGACCACGTCGAGCACCTGCTCGAACGGCAGGCCCTGGTGGGCGTAGGCGCCGAGCAGATTGGCGCGCACCTGGCGCAGCAGTTCTTCGAAACGCTGCTGCGGATCGATGCGGGTGCGGATCGCCAGGGTGTCGAGAAACAAGCCGATCATCGGCTCGAACTCGGCGCGGTCGCGGTTGGCGACCACCGTGCCCAGGCAGATGTCGGTCTGCGCGTTGTAGCGCGACAGCATCACGCTCAGCGCCGCGGTCAACACCATGAACGGCGTCGCGTGCTCGCGCCGCGCCAGATCGGCCAGCGCCTTGCTCGCGTTGGCGGGCAGCCACGCCTCGACCATGCCGCCCTTGAAATTCTGTTCGGCCGGACGCGGCTTGTCGGTGGGCAGGCTCGACATCGCCGGCGCGCCGGCCAGATGCGAGCGCCAGTAATCCAGATGGCGGCTCTCGGTGCCGGCGTCGAGCCACTGGCGTTGGGCCACGGCGTAGTCCGCGTATTGCAGCGGCAGCGGCGGCAAGGGATCGACCGCATGAGCCACGCCGCCGGCCGCGTAAGCCCGGTACAGGACGCCGAGCTCATGGATCAGCACGCCCATCGACCAGCCGTCGGAGACGATGTGATGCATGGTCAGCAGCAGCACGTGCTCCTGCTCGCCCAGGCGCAGCAGGCGCCCGCGCACCAGCGGCCCGGTGCTCAGATCGAACGGTTCTTCCGCCTCGACTTCGCTCCAGTACTCGACCTCGGCCTGCGCATCGTCGGCCTGGGTCATGTCCTGGCGGATCAGACTGAAGCCGTTCGCATCGCTCAGCCGCTGCGCCGGTTGTCCATCGATCACGGCGAAATGCGTGCGCAGCGATTCGTGCCGCTGCACGATCCGGTCCAGCGCCGCCTGCAGCGCGTCCACGTCCAATGGCCCCTGCAATCGCAGGCCGCCGGGGATGTGATAGGCGACGCTGGCGTGCGCGCCCATCTGCGCGATCAACCACATCCGCTGTTGCGCGAACGACAGAGGCACGACCTGCGGACGCGACTGCGGCTGCAGCGCCGGCTGCGCGCCGCGGGCGGCCTGGTGGGTCAGCGCGGCGAATTCGTGCAGAACCGGTTGCGCGAACAGATCCGACAACGCCACCTCCAGGCCCAGTTGCTGGCGCACGCGCGAACTCATCTGCACCGCCAGCAGCGAATGCCCGCCGAGTTCGAAGAAGTGGTCGCCGCGGCCGACGCGTTCGACCTGCAGCAGTTCGGCCCAGATTTGCGCCAGCGCGGTTTCCACCTCGCCCTGCGGCGCTTCATAGCTGCGCTGGGCGTAAGCGTCGCCGTCCGGCGCCGGCAAGGCGCGGCGGTCGAGCTTGCCGTTGCGCGTCAGCGGCAGGCGCTGCAGCGCCACGAAGGCCGCCGGCACCATGTATTCGGGCAGTTCCTGCGCCAGGGCCGCGCGCAGTTCCGCGCTGTGCGGCAAGGCGTCGCCGACCACATACGCCACCAGGCGCTTGTCGCCCGGGTTGTCTTCGCGTGCGAGCACGATGGCCTCGCGCACGCCGGGCTGCTGCGTCAGGCAGGCCTCGATTTCGCCCAGCTCGATGCGGAAGCCGCGGATCTTGACCTGATGATCGTTGCGGCCGAGGAACTCGATCGTGCCGTCCTCCAGCCAGCGGCCGAGGTCGCCGGTGCGGTACATCCGCGCGCCGTCGCGGTTCGCGAACGGATCGTCGAGGAAACGCTCCGCGGTCAACTCCGGACGGTTCAGATAGCCCAGCGCAACGCCGACGCCACCGATATACAGCTCGCCGGCCACGCCTTGCGGCACCGGTTCGCCGTGCGCATCGAGCACATACACCGACGTGCCGGCGATCGGTCCGCCGATCGGTACGTTGCTCATCGACTCGGGAACGCGGCCGATCTCGCAGGTGGTGGCGAAGGTGGTGGTCTCGGTCGGGCCGTAGCAGTGAATCAGATGGCGCGGGCCTTCATGCGCCAGCAACCGCGCGAACTTGTCCGGATCGGCGCGTTCGCCGCCGCACATCAGATAACGCAGACCGGCCAGGGCGCGCGGTATCGCCAGCACGTACTGATTGAACAAGGCGGTGGTGACGAACATCGCCGTCACCTGCTGTTCGCTCAGCGCCTGGGCCAGCCGCGCCGGCTCCAGCAGCACGTCGGCCGCGATCACCACCAGCCGGCCGCCGTTGAGCAGCGCGCCCCACACTTCCATGGTGGTGGCGTCGAACGCCGGATTGGAGGCGAACGCCACGCGGTCGCCGGCGTCGAACGGCGCGTAGCCGTTGTCGCGCACCACGCGGCCGATGGCGCGATGCGGCACCATCACGCCCTTGGGCTGTCCGGTCGAACCGGAGGTGTACATGATGTAGGCCGTGGCCTCGCTGTCCACGCTCGCGCCCAGGTCGTCGGCCGCGAGCGCATGCAGGTCGATGCTATCGAGATCCAGGCGCCGCGCTCCGCCCAGCGGCGGCAAGGTCTCGTCGGAACGGGTGATCAGGATCGCGGCGGCGCTGTCCTGCAGCAGAAAGGCCTGGCGTTCGATCGGCGCGTTCTGGTCGATCGGCACGTAGCAGGCGCCGCATTTGAGAATGGCGATCTGCGCCGCGACCAGATCGGTCGAGCGCTCCAGCACGATCGCCACGCTGTCGCCCGCGCTCACGCCGAGCGAGCGCAAATGACGGGCCAGGCGGTTAGCCGCTTGATTGAGTTGCCGGTAGCTGGTGTGGCGGCCGTCGTGGACGACGGCCACGGCATCGGGCGTGCGCGCGGCCTGTCGTTCGAACAGTTCGTGGACGCACTGGGTTTGCGCATACGCCGTCTGCGCGGCGCCCCATTGCTCCAGCAACTGGGCGCGCTCGGCCTGCGCCAGCACGCCGACGCGCCAGGCCGGCGTTTCGGCCGTGCGTTCCAGCGCCTGCACCGCCTGCTCCAGCACGCGGTGCATGTACTCGCACATGCGCTGCGCGTCGATCGGCGAGGCGATCTGCAGGCCCAGATGGAAATCCTGGCCGAGATCGTCCACCGACAGGCTCAGCGGATAGTTGTGGCGCTCTTGCGCGGCCAGGACCTCGATGCCGTCGCCCAGGCCGGCGTCGGACACGTTGTCGAGTTCCAACGTGCTGTGGCGATAATTCAACAGCGCGGAGAACAGCGGCGTGGACGACGGCAAGGCGCTGCAGCGCTGCGCCAGCGCCAGCGGCGCGTGCTCGTGCCAGACCAGTTGCGACAGACTGGCATGGGTGCGGCGGATGCTTTCGCGCACGCTCGCCTCACCCAGACGGATGCGCACCGGCAAGGTGTTGATGAACAAGCCCATCGCCCGATCCGCGCGCGCGCCGCCGTGCATGCGCCCGAACAGCACCGTGCCGAACACCACGTCCTCTTGCCCGGTGGTCTTCGCCAGCACTTGGCCCCAGGCCCAATGGAACACGCTGGCCGCGCTCACGCCCAGGGCCTTGACCTGCGCGCGGATGCGGCGCGACAGGTCGCTGTCCACCGCGCGGTGCGCTTCGCGGATGTCCTGGCCGCCGCCCTGCACGTCCTTCAGGCCGAACGGCGTGGTCGGTTCCTCGACATCGCCGAGCATCTCGCGGAAATACTGTTCGTGCTCCTGCACGCTCACGCCCAGACGCGCCTGGGCGACGAAATCGCGGAACGGCACCGGCTCGGACAGCTCATCGCCGCGGCCGCTCTGGATCAAGGCCAGTTCCTGCATCAGCAGGTCGCTGGTGATGTGATCCATGATCAGGTGATGCTGCAGCAACACCAGCAGCCAACGTTGCTGGCTGGCGTCGAAGGCGGCGAAGCCGCGCATCTGCGGCGCGCTGCGCACGTCCAGGCGGTAATGCGCCGGATCGGTGTAGGCGCGCAGATGCGTTTCGACGTCGGCGCCGTCCAGCACCAGCGTTTCTACTTCGATCGTCGCTTCGCGCCAGACCACCTGCACCGGTTCGGGCAGGCCTTCCCACTGCACCGCGGTGCGCAGCACGTCGTGACGGCCGATCACCGTCTGCAGCGCTTGCACGAAACCGTCCAGGCGCTCGCGCGAATCGAAGGCGAGCGTGGTCGACAGCAGGTAGGGGTCGCCCTGCTGATGCAGCAGGTGATGGAACAGGATGCCTTCCTGCAACGGCGCCAGCGGATAGATGTCCTGGATATTGGCCGCGCCGCCGGGCACCGCATCGACGATGCGCGCCAGTTGTTCGGCATCCAGCGCCACCAGCGGCAACATCTGCGGGGTCAGCTCGGTGCAGCCCGGTTCGATGCCGTTGGCCGGCACCGGCACTTCGCGCCAGTCGCGCTGCCGCGCCTGCTCCACCGCCTGCGCCAGCGCCGACAAGGTCGGCTGCGCGAACAGCGTGCGGATGTCGGCGTACAGCTGTTGATGGCGCATGCGCTCCATCAACTGCACGGCGAGCAGCGAATGGCCGCCGAGTTCGAAGAAATGATCCTGGCGGCCGACTTGCTCGACCTGCAGCAGTTCGGACCAGATCTGCGCCAGCGCGGTTTCCACCGCGCCCTGCGGCGCTGCATACGCACGTTGCGCGTAGGCGTCGCCTTCCGGCGCCGGCAAGGCGCGGCGGTCGAGCTTGCCGTTCGGCGTCAGCGGCAGGCGCTCCAGCGTCACGTAGGCCGCCGGCACCATGTACTCGGGCAGTTCGCGCGCCAGCGCGGCGCGCAGGTCCGCGGTCTGCGGCAACGCGTCGCCAACCAGGTACGCGACCAGGCGTTTGTCGCCCGGGCTGTCTTCGCGCGCGTGCACCACCGCTTCGCCGACGCCGGGCAACTTCGCCAGTTGCGCTTCGATTTCGCCCAGCTCGATGCGGAAGCCGCGGATCTTGACCTGATGATCGTTGCGGCCGAGGAACTCGATCGTCCCGTCCGGCAGCCAGCGGCCGAGGTCGCCGGTGCGGTACATCCGCGCACCGATGCGGCCGGCGAAGGGATCGTCGAGGAAGCGCTCGCGGGTCAGTTCGGGGCGATTGAGATAGCCGCGCGCCACGCCCGCGCCGCCGATATAAATCTCGCCGGCCACGCCTTCGGGCACCGATTCGCCGTGCGCGTCGAGCACATAGATCGACATGTTCGCCAGCGGACGGCCGATCGACAGCGCGCTGGTCCGCGCCGAGCAATCCAGGACGCAGGCGTTGATGGTGGTTTCGGTGGGGCCGTAGGCGTTGGACAGCGCCGGACGATGGCCGCCGCGCGACCACCACGCTTGCAGGGCGGCGGGACTGACGGTATCGCCCCCGATGATGATCTGGCGCAGACCCGCGGGAATCGCGACGTCGGCGGCTTGCGCGAGCTGTTGCCAGAACAGGGTCGGCAGATTGGCTACGGTCAGCGCATGTTCCGCGCACAGCGCGCACCACTCGGACGGGCCGGTGATCCAGGCCTCGGTGCGCAACACCAGGGTCGCGCCGCTGAGCAAGGTGGTGAATATTTCCTCGACCGACACGTCGAAGGTCGGCGCGACGAACTGCAGGATCCGGTCGCTCGGCTGCAGAGCGTAATGCGCCTGCAGGGCGGTGATCTGATTGCACAGGCCGCGATGTTCCACCATCACGCCCTTGGGCTGGCCGGTGGAGCCGGAGGTGTAGATGACGTAGGCCAGATGCCCGGCGGTCACGCCCAGCACCGCGGTATCGAGGTTGCACTCCGGCGCCGAGCGCCATGCCGGCGCATCGGTATCGATCTCCACCACCGTCAACGACTCGGCCGCGGACAGGTTCGCGCGCACCTCGCTGTGGGTCAGCAATACCTTCGGCGCGCTGTCGCTGAGCATGTAGTTGAGGCGTTCGGACGGATAGCTGGGGTCCAGCGGCACGTAGGCGCCGCCGGCCTTCAGCACCGCCAGCACCGCCACGATCATGTCCGGGCTGCGCGGCATGCCGATCGCGACCCGATCGTCGGGGCCCACGCCCAGCGTCCTGAGGTGATGGGCCAGGCGATTGGCCCGGGCGTTGAGCTCGGCATAGCTCAGGCCTTGACCGCCCTGCTCCACCGCCGCCGCATCCGGGTTCGCCGCCGCCTGTTGTTCGAACAGTTCGTGGATGCACTGAGCATGCGGATAGGCGCGAGCGGTGTCGTTCCAGGCCTGCAGCACTTGTTGCCGTTCAGCGGCATCAAGAATCGCGATGCGCTCGATCGGCTGACTGTCGTCCTGACTCATGCCGCGCAGCAAGGCCTTCAGATACTCGACGTGGCGCAGCATCGTGGCGCGGTCGAACAAAGCCGTGGCGTATTCCAGATTGCCCGCGATCCGGCCGTCCACTTCCTGCAGCCCCAGCGACAGATCGAACTGCGCGCTGCGATGCTCGCCCTCATCGAGATCGTGCAGTTGCAGCGCGCCCAGTTCCAGCGCCGCCTGCGGGGTGTTCTGCCAACTGAACATCAGCTGGAACAGCGGGCTGTGCGCCAGCGAACGCGCCGGCTTGAGCGCTTCCACCACTTGTTCGAACGGCACGTCCTGATGGCTCTGCGCCTGCAGCACCTGCCCGCGTACCCGCGCCAGCAGTTCGCCCACGGTCGGGTTGCCGCCGGCATCCAGACGCAGCGCCATGGTGTTGACGAAGAAGCCGATCAGCGGCTCGACTTCCACGCGCGCCCGATTGGCGACCGGCGTGCCGATCACCACTTCGTCCTGTCCGGCCAGTCGCGACGCCAGCGCGCTCCAGGCCGCGAGCAAGGTCATGTACAGCGTGGTGCCATGCTTGCGCGACAGCGCCCGCAGCGCATCGCTCAACTCTTCGTCCAGTTCCAGTTCCAGGCTGGCGCCGGCGTATTCCTGCACCGCCGGTCGCGGCCGGTCGCTCGGCAGGGTGATCAGCGCGGGCGCGCCGGTCAGCTGTTCGCGCCAGTAAGCCAGTTGCTTGAGCTGCAGATCGCCGCTCAGCCATTGGCGCTGCCACAGCGTGTAGTCGGCGTACTGCACCGGCAACGGCGGCAAGGGATCGATTTGCGGCGACAGGCTTTCCAGGGCGTAGGCGCGGTACAGCGCGCTGAGTTCCTTCACCAGCACGCCCATCGACCAGCCGTCGGAAACGATGTGGTGCAGGGTCAGCAACAGGACGTGTTCGTCCTCGCTCATGCGCAGCAAGCGGCCGCGCGCCAGCGGGCCGGCGGCGAGATCGAACGGAGCTTCCACCTCGACCCGGCGCCACTGCGCGAGTTCGGCCTGCGGATCGGCGGCGGCGCTGACGTCATGCCGGCTCAGCGCGAAGGCCGCGTCGTCGTCGATCCGCTGCACCGGCTGACCATCGACCAGTTCGAAATGCGTGCGCAGCGCTTCATGCCGCTGCACGATCCGGTCCAGCGCGGCCTGCAGCGCTTGCGCGTCCAGCGGGCCGCGCAAGCGCAGGCCGCCGGCCATGTGGTAGGCGGCGCTGGCCGCTTCGTCCATGCGCGCGATGAACCAAAGGCGCTGTTGCGCGAACGACAGCGGCAAGGTCCGCGGACGCTCGCCGGCGATGATGGCGGGCAAGGCCGCGCCCTGCTTGTTCGCGGCGATGCGGGCGAACTCGTGCAACACCGGTTGCGCGAACAGGTCCGACAGCGCGACCTCCAGGCCCAGGCGCTGCTGCAGGCGGGCGGTCATCTGCAGGGCCAGCAGCGAGTGTCCGCCCAGGTCGAAGAAGTGATCCTCGCGGCCGACCTGTTCGATCTGCAGCAACTCGGCCCAGATCTGCGCGATCGCGGTTTCCAGCGGGCCTTGCGGCGCGGCGTAGGCGCGCTGCGCGTAGGCGTCGCCGTCCGGCGCCGGCAAGGCGCGGCGGTCGAGCTTGCCGTTGGGCGTCAGCGGCAGGCGCTCCAGCGCCACGTAGGCCGCCGGCACCATGTAGTCGGGCAAGGACTGTTGCAGATGCGCGCGCAGCGCATTGCTGTCCAAGGGTTGTTCGCCGGCGACGTAGTACGCCACCAGGCGCTTGTCGCCGGGACCGTCTTCGCGCGCATGCACCACCGCTTCGCGGATGCCGGGCAACTGCGCCAATCGCGCTTCGATCTCGCCCAGTTCGATGCGGAAGCCGCGGATCTTGACCTGATGATCGTTGCGGCCGAGGAATTCGATCGTGCCATCCGGCAACCAGCGGCCGAGGTCGCCGGTGCGGTACATCCGCGCACCGTCGCGGTTCGCGAACGGATCGTCGAGGAAGCGCTCCGCGGTCAACTCCGGACGGTTGAGATACCCGCGCGCCACGCCCGCGCCGCCAACGTGGATTTCGCCGGCCACGCCTTCGGGCACCGGTTCGCCGTGCGCGTCGAGCAGATAGATCGTCGTGTTCGCGATCGGACGGCCGATATGGACGATGGCGCCGTGCGGATCGAGACGGCCGGAGGTCGCCACCACCGTGGTTTCGGTCGGGCCGTAGTTGTTGATCAACTCGTAGGGAAGATCGCGATCGGGCAGACGGCTGAGGCGATCGCCGCCGGTCAGCAGGCTGCGCAGCGGCTTGCCCGGTTGCGCGCGGCTCAGGGCGATTTCAGCCAGCGCGGTGACCAGGAAACTGCTGTGCAGATCCTGCGCTTCCCACCATTGCAGCAACTTCATCGGGTCGCCGGCGGTGTCGCGCGGCGGCAGGGCCAGGGTCGCGCCCATGTTCAGCGCAGGCCAGATTTCCCAGGTGCAGGCATCGAAGGCGACGCCGGCGGTGCTGGCGGTACGTTCGCCCGGCTGCAGCGGGAAATTTTCGCTATGCCAATGGATCAGGTTCGCCAGATTGGCGTGTTCGACCATCACGCCCTTGGGCTGACCGGTGGAACCCGAGGTATAGATGACGTAGGCGAGATGGTTCGCGGTCAGGCCCCGTTCGGCCGGATCGGGGTTCTCCGCCGGATACGACTGCCACGCCGAAGCGTCGCGGTCCACGTCCAGCACCGTCAGCGAATCGACGGCCGGCAAGCGATCGCGCACCTCGCGATGCGTCAGCAGCACCTTCGGCGCGCTGTCGTCGAGCATGTAGGCCAAGCGTTCGGCCGGATACGCCGGGTCCAGCGGAACGTAGGCGCCGCCCGCTTTGAGCACCGCCAGCAGGCTCACGATCAGGTCGAGGCTACGCGGCATGCCGATGGCGACGCGGTCGTCCGCGCCGACGCCCAGCGCCCTCAGATGATGCGCAAGCCGATTGGCACGCGCATTGAGTTCGGCATAGCTCAGCGAGTGTCCATCTTGCTCCGCCGCGATCGCCTCCGGGGTGCGCACAGCCTGCTGTTCGAACAGCCGATGCACGCACTGCCCTTGCGAGTAGTCGCGCTGCGTGGCGTTGTGCGCTTCCAGCACCTGCCGCCGCTCGCCATCGGCCAGCAACGCGATGCGATCCACCGACTGGCTGTCGTCGCCGGCCATGCCGCGCAACAGCGCCTTCAAGTACTCGACATGCCGCGCCATCTTGGCGCGGTCGAACAAGGCCGTGGCGAAACCGAGGCTGCCGACGATGCGTCCGCCGACATCCTGCAAGCCCAGCGACAGATCGAACTGGGCGCTGCGACGCTCCTGTTCCGGCAGCGCCTGCAGTTGCAGCTCGCCCAGCCGCACCGCGTCGCCGCCGGAGGCGTTGTGCCAGGTGAACATGAGCTGGAACAAGGGCGTATGCGCCATCGAGCGCGCCGGCTTGAGCACCTCCACCACTTGCTCGAACGGCACGTCCTGATGCGCCTGCGCCTGCAGCACCTGCTCGCGCACGCGCGCCAGCAATTCGGCCACCGTCGGGCTGCCGCTCAGGTCCAGGCGCAGCGCCAGGGTGTTGACGAAGAAGCCGATCAGCGGTTCCACTTCGACCCGGGTGCGATTGGCGACCGGCGTGCCGATCACCACTTCGTCCTGCCCGGCCAAGCGCGAAGCCAACGCGCTCCAGGCCGCCAGCACAGTCATATACAGCGTGGTGCCGTGCTTGCGCGACAGCGCTCGCAGCGCTTCGCTCAGGTCTTCATCAAGTTCCAGATCGAGGCTGGCGCCGGCATATTCCTGCACCGCCGGCCGCGGCCGGTCGGTCGGCAGCGTGATCAAGGCCGGCGCGCCGTCCAGTTGCTCGCGCCAATAGGCCTGTTGCTTGAGTTGCACCTCGCCGCTCAACCATTGGCGCTGCCACAGCGCGTAGTCGGCGTACTGGATCGGCAGCGCCGGCAGCGGGTCGGTCTGCGCCGGCACGCCTTCGAGCGCATAGGCGCGATACAGCGCGCTGAGTTCCTCGACCAGCACGCCCATCGACCAACCGTCGGAGACGATGTGATGCAGGGTCAGCAACAGCACGTGTTCGTCTTCGCTCAACCGCAGCAAGCGTCCACGCGCCAGCGGGCCGGCGGCGAGGTCGAACGGCGTGTCGGTTTCGATATCGATCCAATGCGCGAGTTGGCCCTGCGCATCGGCCTGCCCGCTCAGATCGTGGCGCAGCAGGCTGAAACGGCCGTCCTCGGCGATGCGCTGCATCGGCTGGCCATCGACCGGCGCGAAGCGGGTGCGCAGGCTTTCGTGGCGCTGCACGATGCGGTCCAGCGCGGCCTGCAGCGCGGCCGCGTCGAGCGGGCCGCGCAGACTGAAATGGACCGGAACGTGATACGCCGCGCTGGCCTGTTCGCCCATCTGGCTGATCAGCCACAGGCGTTGCTGGGCGAACGACGACGGCCACTGCGTCGGGCCGCCCGCGCGCGGCGCGATGGCGTCCTGGCGCGCGCCGTCGTTCCTGGAAATCCGCGCCGCTTTCGCCCGCGCCAGCAGCGCCTCGCGTTGCGCGCGGCTCATCTGATCCATCGAAGAGGTCGTCATGACGCTAAGCCTTTTTTCAAGTCGTGCCCTGCGAGGAGGGCCTGGATTTCCTGCGGGTCGAAGGTCGATAGTTCGTAATCGACGATCACCCCCGAAAGCGCGGACAGGGTCGGGTTCGAGAACACTTCCGCCAGCGGAATGTCCAGCTCCCATTCGCGGCGGATGCGCGAGACCAGCTGCGTCGCCATCAGCGAATGGCCGCCGATTTCGAAGAAGTGGTCGTGACGCCCGACCCGCGGCAGCTTCAGCAGCTCCATCCACACCGCGGCGAGGTTGTTCTCGATATCGCCCTGCGGTTCTTCATAGCGCTGCTGCGCGTAGGCATCGCCCTCCGGCGCCGGCAGCGCGCGGCGGTCGAGCTTGCCGTTGGGCGTCAACGGCAAACGCTCCAGGGTCATGTAGGCGGCCGGCACCATGTATTCGGGCAACTCCTGCGCCAGCGCCGCGCGCAGTTCCGCGGTCTGCGGCAACGCCTCGCCGACCAGGTACGCGACCAGGCGCTTGTCGCCCGGGCTGTCTTCGCGCGCCTGCACCACCGCTTCGCGCACGCCCGGCAGCTTGGCCAGCCGCGCTTCGATTTCGCCCAGTTCGATGCGGAAACCACGGATCTTGACCTGATGGTCGTTGCGGCCGAGGAATTCGATCGTGCCGTCCGGCAACCAGCGGCCGAGATCGCCGGTACGGTACATCCGCGCGCCCTCGCGGCCGGCGAAGGGATCGTCGAGGAAACGCTCCGCGGTCAGCTCCGGCCGGTTGAGGTAGCCGCGCGCCACGCTGGCGCCGCCGATATGGATCTCGCCGGCCACGCCTTGCGGCACCGGTTCGCCGTGCGCGTCGAGCAGATAGATCGAGGTGTTGGCGATCGGCCGGCCGATGTGCACCACGTTGTCGTCGGCGCGCAGGCGGCCGGAGGTCGCGACCACCGTGGTTTCGGTCGGGCCGTAGTTGTTGATCAACTCATACGGCAGATCGCGTTCGGGCAGTCGGCTGAGGCGATCGCCGCCGGTCAGCAGGCTGCGCAGCGATTGGCCCGGTTGCGCGCGGCCCAGCGCGATCTCGGCCAATGCAGTGACCAGGAAACTGCTGTGCAGATCCTGCGACTCCCACCACTGCAGCAGTTTCATCGGATCGCCGACCGTGTCGCGCGGCGGCAGAGCCAAGGTCGCGCCCATGCTCAGCGCCGGCCACACTTCCCAGGTGCAGGCGTCGAAGGCGATGCCGGCGGTGCTGGCCGTGCGCTCGCCCGGCTGCAAGGGGAAGGTTTCGCTATGCCAGTGGACCAGATTCGCCAGATTGGCGTGTTCGACCATCACGCCCTTGGGCTGACCGGTGGAGCCCGAGGTGTAGATGACGTAGGCGAGATGGTTCGCGGTGATGCCGAGCGCGGCCGGATCGGGATCGGCGTCGGACAGGCGCTGCCAGGGCGCGGCGGCATCGTCCAGCGCCAGCACGCTGGCGGTCATCAGGGCGCGGCTCGCGGGGAGTTGCTCTTCCAGGCTCGCCTGGGTCAACACCACCTTGGGCCGGCTGTCGTCGAGCATGAAAGCCAGACGTTCGGACGGATACTGCGGGTCCAACGGCACGTAGGCGCCGCCGGCCTTCAGCGTGGCCAGCATCGCCACCAGCAACTGCGGGCCGCGTTCGAGCAGCAGCGCCACGCGTTGATCCGGACGCAGGCCCAGCGCGAGCAGATGATGAGCCAGACGATTGGCCCGGGCGTTGAGCTCGGCATAGCTCAGATCGCCGTCTTCGTGCGTCAACGCCGTCACCGCGCCGGCCTGCAGCGCCTGCGCCTGCACGCGCTGGACCACGCCGACACCATGCGGATACGGCCGCCGGGTGTCGTTCCATTCCTCCAGCACCTGACGGCGCTCGCCCGGCGACAGCAGCGACAAGCGGCCGATCCGGCGCGCATCGCCGTCGGCCATGTCGCGCAGCAGGGTCTGCCAATGCCGGCTCCAGCGCTGCACCGTCCGCGCGTCGAACAGCGCCGCGGCATAGACCACCGAGCATTCGATGCGATCGCCGATTTCGGTCGCCGACCACCACACGTCGATCTGCGCGGCGGTGTTCTCGTGCGCGATCGGGGTGATCTCCATGCCCGGCAGGCGCAGCGCGCCCTCGGGCGTGTTCTGCATGACGAACGCGACCTGGTACAGCGGCGTATGGGCGAGGCTGCGCGCCGGCTTGACCGCCTCGACCACTTGCTGGAACGGCACATCGTTATGCGCCTGCGCCGCCAGCGCGGTCTTGCGGATGCGCGCCAGCAGTTCGGCCACGCTGGGCTCGCCGGACAAATCGATGCGCAGCGCCAGCGTGTTGACGAAGAAGCCGATCAGCGGCTCGACCTCGGCATGACTGCGATTGACGCCGGCGGTGCCGATGACCAGATCTTCCTGGCCGGACAGACGCCCGAGCATCGCCGCCCAGGCGGCCAGCAAGGTCATGTACAAGGTGGTGCCGTGGCGCTTGCTCAACTCGCGCAGGCCCTGGCTCAGGCCGGGGTCGAGTTCGAAGGTGAAGGTGCCGCCGCTGAGATCCTGCAACGCCGGCCGCGGCCGGTCGGTGGGCAGTTCCAGCAGCGTGGGCGCGTCGTGCAGATGCTCGCGCCAGAAATCCACCTGCCGTTGCAACACCGCGCCTTGCAGCCACTGGCGTTGCCAGACGGCGTAGTCGGCGTACTGCACCGGCAACGGCGGCAAGGGATCGTCCTGCGGCGCCACGCCATCGACCGCATACGCGCGGTACAGTTCGCCGAGTTCGCGCATCAACACGCTCATCGACCAACCGTCGGAGACGACGTGATGCACGGTCAGCAACAGGATGTGATCCTGATCGCCCAGGCGCAGCAGGCGGCCGCGGATCAGCGGGCCGGCGCCGAGGTCGAAGGTCTCGTGGGCCTCGATCTGACTCCAATGCGCCACCTGTGCGTCCAGATCGCCGGCGCCGCTCAGATCGTGGCGAACCAGACTGAAGCGGCCGTGCGCGGCGATGCATTGCACCGGCTGGCCGTCTTCCAGGCCGAAGCAGGTACGCAGCACTTCGTGGCGCTGGACGATGCGGTCCAGCGCGGCCTGCAGCGCTTGTTCGTCCAGGCGGCCGTGCAAGCGCAGGCCGCCGGGTACGTGATAAGCCGCGTTCGCTTCCTCGCCCATCTGCGCGAGGAACCACAAGCGCTGCTGGGCGAACGACAGCGGCACCGCCGACGGCCGCTGGCCGGTGCGGATCGCCGGCAAGGTGCTGGTTTCGGCCTGCCGCACCCGTTCGGCCAGTTCGCACAGCACCGGGCTTGCGAACACGCTCGCCAGTTCCAGTTCCTGCCCCAGGCGTTGGCGCACGCGCGAGGTCAGCTGCATCGCCAGCAGCGAGTGGCCGCCGATTTCGAAGAAATGATCGCGGCGCCCCACCCGCTCGATCCGCAGCAGTTCGGTCCAGATGTCGGCGAGCACGCTTTCGATCTCGCCCTGCGGCGCTTCGTACTCGCGCTGGATGTAAGCGTCGCCGTCGGGCGACGGCAGCGCCTTGCGATCGAGCTTGCCGTTGGGCGTCAGCGGCCACGCCTGCAAGGTCACGAACGCCGACGGCACCATGTACTCGGGCAATGCCTTGCTCAGCGCGATGCGCAGCTCCTGCGCTTCGGGCACCGCCGGCCCCAGCAGATACGCGACCAGGCGCTTGTCGCCCGGGCTGTCTTCGCGCGGCAACACGATCGCTTCCTGCACGCCCGGCAGACGCGTCAGCTGGGTTTCGATTTCGCCCAGTTCGATGCGGAAACCGCGCAGTTTCACCTGCGCATCGTTGCGGCCGAGGAATTCCAGCACGCCGTCGGCGCGCCAGCGGGCCAGATCGCCGCTCTTGTAGACGCGCGCGCCCGGCTCGGCCGCGAACGGATCATCGAGGAAGCGCTCGCGGGTCAGCTCGGCGCGATTGAGATAACCGCGCGCCACGCCGGCGCCGCCGATATGGATCTCGCCGGTGACGCCGACCGGCACCGGTTCGCCGTGGCCGTCGAGCAGATAGATTTTTGCGTTGGCGATGGGCCGGCCGATCGGCGGATGGCCATCCTCGCCCGCGTCGCAGGCGTGGAAGGTCGCCCAGATGGTGGATTCGGTCGGGCCGTAGGCATTGACGAAGCGGCGCCCTTGCGACCAGCGCTCGACCAGGGCCTTGGGGCAGGCGTCGCCGGCCACGACCAGGGTGCGCACGCTGGCCAGATCCTGCGGCTGCTCCAGCGTCATCAACACCGCCGGCGTTAGGGTGACATGGGTGATGGCGTGATCGCGCACGGCCCGCGCCAGCACCGCGCCGGCGAGCAGTTCGCCGGGCGCGGGCAAGTGCAGGATCGAGGCGTGGCACAGCGCCATGACGATTTCGAACACGCTCGCATCGAAACTGAGCGAGGCGCACTGCAGCACGCGGCTGCCCGCGTCCACCGCCAACGCGTCGGCCTGCGCGGCGACCAGATTGCACAGGCCGCGGTGCGGCACCATCACGCCCTTGGGCTTGCCGGTGGAACCGGAGGTGTAGATGACGTAGGCCAGATGATCCGACGTCAGGCCCAGCGCGGCCGGATCGGGATCGGCATCGGACAAGTCCTGCCAGGGCGCGGACGGATCGTCGAGCTCGACCACGCTCGCGGTCATCAGCGCGCGGCTGGCCGGCAGCCGTTCCTGCACGCTGGCCTGGGTCAGCACCACCTTCGGCCGGCTGTCGTCGAGCATGAAGGCCAGGCGGTCGGGCGGATACTGCGTATCCAGCGGCACGTAGGCGCCGCCGGCCTTCAGCGTGGCCAGCATCGCCACGATCAGATCGGCGCCGCGCTCCATCGCCAGGGCGACGCGCTGATCGGGACGCACGCCCAGCGCGATCAGGTGATGGGCCAGACGGTTGGCGCGCGCGTTGAGTTCGGCATAGCTCAGGCGCAGGCCTTCGCATACCAGCGCGGTCGCGGCGCCGTCGCCGGCGGCCTGCGCTTCGAACCAGGCGTGCACGTGCGGGTGCGGCGGCAACGGCCGCGCGGCGTCGTTCCAGCCGAGCAACACTTGATCGCGCTGCGCCGGCGACAACAGCGGCAGCCGGCTCACGGCCTGGGCCTGATCGGCGACCATCGCCCGCAGCAGTACCTGCCAGTGGCCGATCCAGCGCTCGATCGTGTCCGCGTCGAACAAGGACGTGGCGAACACCACTTCGCACTGCAGACCATCGCGCGCTTGCGTGATCGACCACCACAGATCGGTCTGCGCGCGGGTGACGTGCGAAGCCAGCGCTTCTACTTGCAGATCGGCCAGACGCAGGGTTTCGTCGGCCTCGTTCTGCATGACGAACACGACCTGGTACAAGGGCGTGTAGGCCAGGCTGCGCACCGGCTTGAGGGTTTCCACCACCTGCTCGAACGGCAGGTCGATGTTGGCCTGCGCGGCCAGCGCGGTGGTCCGCGCCTGCGCCAGCAACTGCGCCACGCTGGGGTCTTCGGACAAATCGAAGCGCAGCGCCAGGGTGTTGACGAACATCCCGATCAGCGGTTCGAGTTCGGTGTGATTGCGATTGACCATCGGCGTGCCGACGACCAGATCGCTCTGCCCGGACAGGCGGCTCAGCAAGGCCGCCCATGCCGCCAGCAGGGTCATGTACAAGGTCGTGCCGTGACGCTGGCTCAGCGCCTGCAACTCGCGGCTCAGATCGGCGTCGATGCTGAAGCGGCGGCTTTCGCCGGCGTGTTCCTGCACCGGCGGACGCGCGCGGTCGGTCGGCAATTCCAGCAGGCCCGGCGCGCCTTGCAGGTGTTCGCGCCAATAGTTCTGCTGGTTGTGCAGCACAGCGCCGTCGAGCCAGCGGCGCTGCCACACGGCGTAGTCGGCGTACTGCACCGGCAGGGTCGGCAGCGGATCGACCTGAGTCGGCACGCCCTCCAGCGAGTACGCCCGGTACAGCGCGTCGAGTTCCTCGATCAGCACACCCATCGACCAACCGTCGGAGACGATGTGGTGCAGGGTCAGCAGCAGCACATGCTCGCGCTTGTCCAGGCGCAGCAGGCGTCCGCGGATCAGCGGGCCCTGGTCCAGGTGGAACGGCTCGTGCGCTTCGAGTTGGCGCCAGTGCGCCAGTTCGGCGTGCGGATCGGCGCTGGCGCTGAGGTCCTGGCGAGTCAATGCGAACGCCGCATCCTCGGCGATGCGCTGCACCGGCTGGCCTTCGACCAGTTCGAAGTGCGTGCGCAAGGCTTCATGGCGCTGCACGATCCGCTGCAGCGCGGCCTGCAACGCGGCTTCGTCCAGATCGCCCGACAGGCGCAGGCCCAGCGGAATGTGATGCGCGGCGCTGGCTTCCTCGCCCATCTGGGCGATGAACCACAGCCGCTGTTGCGCGAACGACAGCGGAATCAGCGCCGGGCGCTCACCGCCGAGCAAGCCCGGCATGTCGTCGTGGCCGGCCTGCGCCAGGGTCCGGGCGAAGTCGCACAGTACCGGCGTGGCGAACAAGTCCGGCAGCGACACGCTCAGCTTCAGGCGTTGGCTGACCCGCGACAGCAGACGCATCGCCAGCAGCGAGTGTCCGCCCAGTTCGAAGAAATGATCGCGCCGGCCCACGCGCGGAACTTGCAGCAGTTCGGCCCAGATCTGCGCCAGCGCGGCTTCCACCTCGCCCTGCGGTTCTTCGAAGGTCCGTTGCGCGTAGGCGTCGCCGTCCGGCGCCGGCAAGGCGCGGCGGTCCAGCTTGCCGTTGGGCGTCAGCGGCAGTTGCTCCAACAGCACGTATGCCGCCGGCACCATGTAGTCGGGCAGATCGCGGGCCAGGGCGGCGCGCAGGTCGGCGCTCGGCGCGATGCCCTCGCCCACCAGGTACGCGACCAGGCGCTTGTCGCCGGGGCGGTCTTCGCGCGCATGCACCACCGCTTCGCGCACGCCGGGCAGTTGCGCCAATCGCGCTTCGATCTCGCCCAGTTCGATGCGGAAGCCGCGGATCTTGACCTGATGGTCGTTGCGGCCGAGGAATTCGATCGTCCCATCCGGCAACCAGCGGCCGAGATCGCCGGTGCGGTACATCCGCGCGCCGTTGCGGTTCGCGAACGGGTCGTCGAGGAAGCGCTCCGCGGTCAACTCCGGACGGTTGAGATACCCGCGCGCCACGCCGGCGCCGCCGACATGGATTTCGCCGGCCACGCCTTCGGGCACCGGTTCGCCGTGCGCGTCGAGCAGATAGATCGTCGTGTTCGCGATCGGACGGCCGATATGGACGATGGCGCCGTGCGGATCGAGACGGCCGGAGGTCGCCACCACCGTGGTTTCGGTCGGACCGTAGTTGTTGATCAACTCGTAGGGAAGATCGTGATCGGGCAGACGGCTGAGGCGATCGCCGCCGGTCAGCAGGCTGCGCAGCGGCTTGCCCGGTTGCGCGCGGCTCAGGGCGATTTCGGCCAGCGCGGTGACCAGGAAGCTGCTGTGCAGATCCTGCGCTTCCCACCATTGCAGCAACTTCATCGGGTCGCCGGCGGTGTCGCGCGGCGGCAGGGCCAAGGTCGCGCCCATGTTCAACGCCGGCCAGATTTCCCAGGTGCAGGCATCGAAGGCGACGCCGGCGGTGCTGGCGGTACGTTCGCCCGGCTGCAGCGGGAAATTTTCGCTATGCCAATGGATCAGGTTCGCCAGATTGGCGTGTTCGACCATCACGCCCTTGGGCTGGCCGGTGGAACCCGAGGTGTAGATGACGTAGGCGAGATGGTTCGCGGTCAGGCCCTGTTCGGCCGGATCGAGGTTCTCCGCCGGATACGACTGCCACGCCGAAGCATCGCGGTCCATGTCCAGCACCGTCAGCGAATCGACGGCCGGCAAGCGATCGCGCACCTCGCTATGCATCAGCAGCACCTTCGGCGTGCTGTCGTCGAGCATGTAGGCCAAGCGTTCGGACGGATACGCCGGGTCCAGCGGCACGTAGGCGCCGCCCGCTTTGAGCACCGCCAGCAGGCTCACGACCAGGTCGAGGCTGCGCGGCATGACGATGGCGACGCGATCGTCCGCGCCGACGCCCAGCCCCCTCAAATGATGCGCAAGCCGATTGGCCCGCGCATTGAGTTCGGCGTAGCTCAGCGATTGTCCGTCCTGCTCCGCCGCGACCGCCTCCGGCGTGCGCGCGGCTTGCTGCTCGAACAGTTGCTGCACGCACTGCCCTTGCGAGTAGTCGCGCTGCGTGGCGTTGTGCGCTTCCAATACCTGCCGCCGCTCGGCCTGCGCCAGCACGCCGATCCGCCATGCGGGCGTTTCCGGCGCATGCTCCAGCGCCTCCACCAGTTGTTCCAGCACCCGGTGCATGTACTCGCCGATGCGCTGCGCGTCGATCTTTGAGGTGATCTGCAGGCCCAGGTGGAAATCCTGTCCCTGATCGTCCACCGACAAGTTGAAGGCGTAGTTGGTCCGCTCCTTGAAATCGAGCAGTTCCACGCCTTCGCCCCAACCCAGTTCCAGGTCGATGCCCAGCGCGCCGGCGCTGTAGTGATAATTCAACAGCGCGGAGAACAGCGGCGTGGACGACGGCAAGGCGCTGCAGCGCTGCGCCAGCGCCAGCGGCGCGTGCTCGTGCCAGACCAGTTGCGACAGGCTGGCGTGAGTGCGGCGGATGCTTTCGCGCACGCTCGCCTCACCCAGACGGATGCGCACCGGCAAGGTGTTGATGAACAGGCCCATCGCCCGATCCGCGCGCGCGCCGCCGTGCATGCGCCCGAACAGCACCGTGCCGAACACCACGTCCTCTTGTCCGGTGGTCTTCGCCAGCACCTGGCCCCAGGCCCAATGGAACACGCTGGCCGCGCTCACGCCCAGGGCCTTCACCTGCGCGCGGATGCGGCGCGACAGGTCGCTGTCCACCGCGCGGTGCGCTTCGCGGATGTCCTGGCCGCCGCCCTGCACGTCCTTCAGGCCGAACGGCGCGGTCGGTTCCTCGACATCGCTGAGCATCTCGCGGAAATACTGTTCGTGCTCCTGCACGCTCACGCCCAGGCGCGCCTGGGCGACGAAATCGCGGAACGGCACCGGCTCGGACAGCTCATCGCCGCGGCCGCTCTGGATCAAGGCCAGTTCCTGCATCAGCAGGTCGCTGGTGATGTGATCCATGATCAGGTGATGCTGCAGCAACACCAGCAGCCAGCGCTGCTGGCTGGCATCGAAGGCGGCGAAGCCGCGCATCTGCGGAGCGCTGCGCACGTCCAGACGGTAATGCGCCGGGTCGGTGTAGGCGCGCAGATGCGCTTCGAGGTCGGCGCCGTCCAGCACCAGCGTCTCCACCTCGATCGCCGCCTCGCGCCAGACCACCTGCACCGGTTCGGGCAGGCCTTCCCACTGCACCGCGGTGCGCAGCACGTCATGACGGCCGATCACCGTCTGCAGCGCTTGCACGAAACCGTCCAGGCGCTCGCGCGAGTCGAAGGCGAGCGTGGTCGACAGCAGATAGGGGTCGCCCTGCGGATGCAGCAGGTGATGGAACAGGATGCCTTCCTGCAACGGCGCCAGCGGATAGATGTCCTGGATATTGGCCGCGCCGCCGGGCACCGCATCGACGATGCGCGCCAGTTGTTCGTTATCCAGCGACACCAGCGGCAGCATCTGCGGGGTCAGTTCGGTGCAGCCCGGCTCGATGCCGTTGGCCGGCACCGGCACTTCGCGCCAGTCGCGCTGCCGTGCCTGCTCGACTGCCTGCGCCAACGCCGACAGGGTCGGCTGCGCGAACAAGGTGCGGATATCGGCGTACAGCTGCTGATGGCGCATGCGCTCCATCAACTGCACGGCGAGCAGCGAATGGCCGCCGAGTTCGAAGAAATGATCCTGGCGGCCGACTTGCTCGACCTGCAGCAGCTCGGACCAGATCTGCGCCAGCGCGGTTTCCACCGCGCCCTGCGGCGCTGCATACGCACGTTGCGCGTAGGCGTCGCCTTCCGGCGCCGGCAAGGCGCGGCGGTCGAGCTTGCCGTTCGGCGTCAGCGGCAGGCGCTCCAGCGTCACGTAGGCCGCCGGCACCATGTACTCGGGCAGTTCGCGCGCCAGCGCGGCGCGCAGGTCCGCGGTCTGCGGCAACGCGTCGCCAACCAGGTACGCGACCAGGCGCTTGTCGCCCGGGCTGTCTTCGCGCGCGTGCACCACCGCTTCGCCGACGCCGGGCAACTTCGCCAGTTGCGCTTCGATTTCGCCCAGCTCGATGCGGAAGCCGCGGATCTTGACCTGATGATCGTTACGGCCGAGGAACTCGATCGTGCCGTCCGGCAGCCAGCGGCCGAGGTCGCCGGTGCGGTACATCCGCGCACCGACGCGGCCGGCGAAGGGATCGTCGAGGAAGCGCTCGCGGGTCAGTTCGGGGCGATTGAGATAGCCGCGCGCGACGCTGGCGCCGCCGATATGGATTTCGCCGATTTCGCCCTCGGCCACCTGCGCTGCATCCGCATCCAACAGATAGATCGAGGTGTTGGCGATCGGCCGGCCGATGTGCAGCACTTTGTCGTCAGCGCGCACGCGGCCCGAGGTGGCCACCACGGTGGTTTCGGTCGGGCCGTAATTGTTGATCAGCTCATACGGCAGATCCTTGCCGGGCAGACGGCTCAGACGATCGCCGCCGGTGAGCAGACGGCGCAGCGGCTTGCCCGGTTGCGCCCGCTCCATCGCCATCTGCGCGAACGCGGTGACCAGAAAACTGCTGTGCAGATCCTGCGATTGCCACCATTGCAGCAATGCCATCGGATCGCCGGCGAGCGCGGCCGGCGCCAACACCAGCGTGGCGCCCATGCACAAGGTCGGCCAGATTTCCCACGCGCAGGCATCGAAGGCCAGGCCGGCCATGCACGAGCTGCGTTCGTCGGGCTGCAGCGGAAACGCCTGGCAATGCCACTCGATCAGGTTGCGCAGATTTCGGTGCTCCACCATCACGCCCTTGGGCTGACCGGTGGAACCGGAGGTGTAGATCACGTAAGCCAGATGCTCATGCCCGGCGCCGGATTCCTCGCGCTCGAGATTGCCCGACGGCAGCAGCTCCCACGGCCGCTGCGCCTGATCCAGCGCGACGGCGATCGGCGCGGCCGGCACGGACGAAAAATCGTCCTGCGCCTGCACGGTGAGCAAGATCCTGGCGCCGCTGTCGGCGACCATGTAGTTCAGTCTTTCGCGCGGATAGGCCGGGTCCAGCGGCAGATAAGCCGCGCCCGCCTTGGTCACCGCGAGCATCGCGATGATCATTTCCGCGCAGCGCGGCATGCAGATGGCGACGCGATCGTCGGGATCGATACCGAGCCCGCGAAGGTAGCGCGCCAGCCGATTGGCGCGCATGTTCACTTCCGCATAGCTCAGATCGCGTCCGTCGTGATGGACCGCGATACTCGATGGGGCCAATTCGACCTGCCTCTCGAACAGCTCGTGCGCGCACGGATACTCGCGAGAGGGTTTATCCCGGTCAATCGGGTCGGCCAGAACTTTCTGACGGTTAGTGTCCGTTCTCATCGATTTTCCATTTAGTGGCTCCGCACCTCCGCCGTACGGCCATCGCCGTGGCGATGAGGCATGGATTGCAAGTTTCGAGTCGTTTCGCGTGCGAAAGCCCATGAAAACCCGGCTTTTCGCAAATCCGGACAACACTCCTCCGACAGGCGCGCGCGCTCGATGTGCAGGCGCGAACCCGGGAAGGATTTATCGATTAGTTAGTGATTGTGGCGACCAGCGCCCGGCACTAATGGTGCATGTCGTTACATGACATTGTCTTGTACATAAATCATGAGAGTTCGAAATTTGATCATGCCGAAAGAAACCGCGCGAATGCGCGGCGCGCATAGAACCATCCGGAGGCCTGTAAAAGCCCCGGAAATCGGGATGAATATCTGATGCACGGAATGGGGATTGAAATCGAATTGCCGGCTGCGCGAGAGGCCGACGACCGCCGCGACGGTCTCCCCTTCCACTGGGTATTTTCCTATGCAGTGCAACGCGCTCTACGGAATTAAATATAAAGTGATGGAATCACATGTTGTGTGATGCCTTTCTGGTTTGGCCTTTCCGCTGCTTTTTTTGCTGTGATAGCTGTCAAAGTAGTGATTGAACATGACACCGCGTTAGATGCATCGCCGCGCGATAGGTTGATGAAAGCATCACGCGATGTTCGCTTCGCGAATACGATGAGTCGCAACAATCGCGTTGTGAGAGGCCTCAAGAATCGACAGCGACATGACACATCCGTTCCTCGAGCCGTGATCGCACGCACACGCATTAAGCAAGACGACTTGAACCAGGCCACGCGCGAGCTTGCATGTCTTCACCGCACCGTCCGCGCAGCGATGTGCGCGCATCACGATTTATCTATGCGCACATGTTCGCAATGACAATGATCACCTCATCGCGCGAAACGACATCTGATCGACTTCCGCAAGCGAACGGCAATGGCATGGCTTGGCGACAAATAGAAGAAATCCGCGGGGAAACACCGATTTCTGCCGCAGCGATGCCTGTCGCGAAGCAACAGGAACTCGGCCCGACGATCGCCAGACCAGTACGCATCGGCGTTGCGCCTGACGAAGCATACGCTTCGTTGGATATGTGTCTGGTCGTGGCCGCGCCACGCAACGGCAGCGATGTCGTTGTGCAGCGCAGCGGCGACCGTGAATTACATTTGTACGACAAGAACCGACACAATCTGCAAACCTATCGCTGCATCGACACCGGCGCAGATGATGGCGCCGCGACCAGCAGATGGCGTGCTTGCTTTCTGCGACCGGATACCCGGCGCCGACTTCAGGCAGCCTGATTGCTTCATCGGCACAGCGGGAACTGACAGACGCGATCGACGATCTTCTGCGTCGCCGCCTCATCCGGCGATGCATACATGCGATCGCCGCGAACCAAGCGCCGGCTCGCGCAGCTTCTCGACGAAAGAACGAGCCGGGCCTTAACGAAAGTGAGTCGTCGGCGTGCGAGCCGGCCCTTGCGCCTGTCCTCGTAGCGGCCATCGGCAACGGTTATCCTGCTGCGCTCGCCAACGCCCGCATGCAGGACAGATCGATGACGGCCAAGACGGTATTCATGTTTTCCGGGCAGGGGTCGCAGTATTTCCAGATGGGCAGACAGTTGTTCGAAACCAGTGAAGTGTTTCGCCACTGGATGATTCGCCTGGACAAGCTGGCGCAGGAAATGGCCGGCGTGCCGGTCATCGACGCCGTGTACGCATCGCCCCTTACCGACAGCTTCGATCGCACGCTCAGGACGCATCCGGCGATCTTCATCATCGAGTACTCGCTCGCGCAGTGCCTGATCGGCGACGGCATCGAGCCCGACCTGGTGCTGGGTACCAGCCTGGGTTCGTTCACCGCCGCCGCGCTGGCCGGTCATCTCGATGTCGAACACGCCCTGGCCGCGGTCGTGCAGCAGGCGATCGCCCTGGAAGACACCTGCCCGCGCGGCGGCATCATCGCGGTACTGGCCGGACGCGAACTGTTCGAGCAGGACTGGCTGCGCGGCCATGCCGAACTGGCGGCGGACAACTTCGCCACCCACTTCGCCCTCGCCGCGCCGCAGGAGCGGCTGGACGGGATCGAGGAACAACTGCGTGCGCGCGGCATCGCTCATCAGCGTCTGGCGGTGTCGTTCGCTTTCCATTCGCGCTGGATCGATCCGGCGCAGGCGCCGTTCCAGGCGTTCATGCATTCGGTTCCGCGCGGCCGCGGGCACCTGCCGCTGGTGTGCTGCGAACAGGCCGCGGTGCTGGCGGACCTCCCGGACGATTTCTTCTGGCGCGTGGTGCGCCGGCCGATCCGCCTGCGCGACGCCATCGCGCAATTGGAAAGCCAGGGATCGCATCGCTATATCGATGCCGGCCCGTCCGGCACCATGGCGACCTTCGCCAAGTACGCCCTGCCCGCCGGCAGCGCATCGACGGTGCATCCGGCGCTGACGCCGTATGGGCAGGACTCGAAAACCATGGCGGCGTTGCGGGCGGCGTTCGCGGGGCCGGCCGCCTCGACTTGACGCGAAGCGCGTCGCAGGCCGGATCGTTGCAACGCCGCGTCGCTCGCGGGCCCGCCCGCGATGTCACAGCGTTCCGATGCAGACCAGTCGCTTGGCGGTGATCATATCTTCGTGCGGATAGCCGAAGGCGTTGTTGAAGTATTCCACGCCATCGATGCGGACGTTGCGATTGATATGGCTGTGGCCGTAGACATGCGCGACCGAACCGAGCCGGCGCAACTGCGCGTCGAGCCGCGTGCTGCCCAGCACTGGATCGAGGATGCGATGCCGGGCCGGCACGAAGGACGGCACCAGATCGAGCCTGGGCAGGAAGTGCGAGAACGTCATCACCCGATCGACGCCGTCCGGCACCCGGCTCAGATTCATCGCGGCGAAATGCGCGGCGACGTTCGCCGGATCGAATCCGGGCGGCCAGCGGCAGGCGTAGAAGTCGCTCCAGCGCTGCAGCAGGTCTTCGCCGGGTTCGCCGAAGGAATAGTCGTACCACCCCAGCAGCGGCGCGATCAGCGTTGCGTTAGCCACGTAGGGGCGCATCGACACGCCGCAATCGGCGGCGGTGGCGGCCACGTCGTCGAACTTCTGCAACGAAGTCTTGCCCGGCGCCTCGCCCACGACCCATAGATCGTGATTGCCCGGGACGAACAAGACCTGGGCGAAGCGTCGCGCGAATTCGTTCAGGCACCACGCCAGCAGCGGCCGGCGATGGGTAATGTCGCCGGCCAGGATCAGCAGATCGCGCCGATAGTCCGCGGCGGACAGGCTGCGCAGCCAGTTGGCGTTGTCGTCGTGATCGACATGGATATCGGACAGGGCAAATATGCGCATCGCGTCGCTGGATCGCCGACCGGCGGTCGGGTCGCCGCCGGCTCATCGGGATAGAAGCCGTCTTTATAGCCCGTCTATGCACCGTGGCGCGATGGCCGGACAACACCGCGGTCCCGATGCGCCGCTCCATATCCGGATAATCCATTTGCGTGGACTTAGCCTGGGCGCCGACGCCGTGACGATGGTCCCATGCCGCGGCATGGGGCGCACGCGCGCTCGGCTTACCTGGGCGACAAGGTCACGCCATTCTGCCGCGCCCATATTTCAGCGCGGTTATTGAACGACTCCTGCAACTGGCTGTTGAGCGGCGCGCCGTTGAGTTTGCTCAGATCGCCATCGACGCTGTCGAGCACCTTGTGCGCGACATCGCGCATTTTCCACAGCAGTTCGCCGCCGTAGTCGCTGCCCAGGCTGTTGAGCAGGTCGCGGGTCTGCTGCGGGGTCAGGCCTCGGTCGGCGCCGTACTTCATCAGCAAGGGCAGCGGGCTCAGGCCTTCGCCGCTGTTGTCGTAAAGGATGTCCGCGGCCTGCGGGTTGTAGCCGACATCGCGCAGGAACTGCTTGTTGGTGTCGTTCTGGTGCTTATCGGCTTCGGCCTTCTCGCGGAACATGCTCACGCCCAGGCTGGCCAGCGCGGCCAGACCGCCGACAATGGCGCCGGCCGGGCCCCAGGCCGAACCGGCGCCGAAGATCGCCACCGCGCCGCCCAGCGCGCTGACCGTCTGCAATGCGCCCTGCAGGTTGTCGCCCTTGTCGAACGCGTCCACCGCGCCGACCGCATCCAGCGCCACGCCGACGCTGCCGAGCAGCTTGGTGACGCCGGCGTTGCCGGCATAGCGTCCGAGCGGACCGGATTCGCTGATCAAGCCGGCGCCCGAACTCATCTGCAGCACTTGCTGTGCGACGTCGAAGCCCTGCGCCGAAGCGTTGACCACGTTGATGAAGGACGGATCGTCGACCGCCATGCCGGTGGACTTGGCGAACGACAAGGCGCTGACGGTGGTGGCCAGGGTGCGGAACACCTGGCCGTGCGCGGTGTCGGCGGCGAAGGCCTCCTGTCCGGCCAGCTCGCCGTTGATGTGGTTGTCGATGAAGGCGCGCAGCTCATCGGGCGTGCGCAGATTGCCGTTGGCGATATCGGTGTTGAGCGTCTGCAACTGGGTGATCGCTTGGTTGAGCGCGCCCTCGGACATGCCCAGCGAACGCGCCAGGCCCGGTTGCTTCAGCGACTCCAGTTCGGTCAGCAGCCGCTGCGGATCGGGCGGATTCATGCCGGCCTTGAGCGCATCGCCGACTTCGCGGCGCAGATACGCCGTGCCCAGCGCCTGCGCGATCTGCGGCAGCGCCTTGAAGCCGCTGCCGCCACCGCCGGCCGCCGCGGCCATCCAGTCGCGGGTCGCCGCGACGGTCGGATCGGCGGCGATTTCCGGCCTGCCGTTCAACGCCATCTTCACCGCGAACTGGGTTTCCTTCGCGCCGAACATCGATTCGGTCAGGGCGCGCGCGTCGGCCTCGGGCAGCGTCGTGCGGATCTGGCCGGCGACGTCGAGCAGTTGCGCGCCGCGATCGGTCAGCTGGTTCTGCAGCGACTGATACGTGGCTCGCCACTGCGGCCCCTGCGCGTTGACGTAGTTGTTGATCGCCTTCTGCAGTTCTTCCGGCGATGCGGTCTTGCCCTGATTGCTGACGAACCAGGCCAGGTCCTTGGTGTGGTTGTTGTACTTCTGGGTGAGATCGGCGATCTGCGAGTTGTTGTAGCGGATGATGTTGTTGACCAGCGCGTAAGGCTCGCTGACGCCGTTGGCCGCGTCTTTCTTCGCCAGTGCCAGGTACAACGGCAGTCCCTGCATCGAGGCCTGATCGTTCAAGGTCATCTGCGCGGTGCCGCTGGAACCGCTGGGCGTGACCATGCTCAGGGCCGGGTTCTTGCCGGCGTCCTGAACCAGCCGGTCGAACAAGGCGGTATCGCCCGAACGCCGGACCACCGCGGCGATGCGGCCGGTCTGTTCCAGCAGGGTCTTGTTCTCGAAGCTGGCGCCGTTGTTGTAGTTCTTGCCGATCGCGCTCTGCAGATCCGGCCATACGCGCCCGACCAGCGCCGCGGCGTCCTTCGGATTCATGCCCTGGACGGTGTTGGCGAGCAGTTCGGTCGCCTGACCGAGGGTGGCGAGATTCTGCTGCTGCGCCCCCGAACGTTGCTCCCCGCTCAAAGGATCGATCAATTGCCCCAGCTTGGCGCGGATATCGGCTTCCGAACGTCCTTGCAACAGTGTGCGCAGATCCGGATTCAAGCCCGGGTCCATCAGCAGCGAATTGATGTCGCGGGTGCCGTGGATGTTGTCGCTGCCGATCTCGCCGTTGCGGCTGGCGGCGGTGTCGAGCATGGCGTTGAGCGCGGCGTCCTTGTCGCCGCCGGCCAAACCAGCGGCGTTATTGAGCCCGGCGCGGTCGATCATGCCGTCGATCTTGCCGCCGCCGGGACCGGCGTCGACGAAATTGAGTTGGGCCGGATTGTCGAGCAGGAAGCGCGCGGCTTCCTGTTGCTCGGGCGTGAAGCGATTGCCCACGTTGTCGGCCACCTGGCGCAAATCGTCCAAGCTGATCAGGCCGTCGGTCTTGCTCGCATCGCCCTTGAGCGCGGAGTCGTAAGCGGCGAAATCGCGGTTGAGGGTCTGCAGCGCGGAATTGAGCGTAGTGGTCACGATTCGATCCTTGGGTAGTCAGGCCCTTGTTCGATGCGGTGCCGGGACGGGCGCGCAACAGGCGGGGCCATGCCTCGCCACCGGCATAAGGCTAGCGCCCTGTGCACCGGGCACCATTTAGGGCTAACCCTATGTGACGCATGCACGGTTCAGGATTGCGGCGGCGTATGACGCGCGGAGCCTGCGTTTCAGGCGTTAACGCAGTTCACGTCGTGCGCGATATCGCGGCCTGCGCGGCAAGCGGCATGGGTCATGTCAGCGCTGAGCGATATCAGTCCCGCGCGTTCGCTGCCGCCCGTCAGCCGCTCGCGACAACGCGGAGCGAGAACTGCGAACCAATGCTCCGAATTCGCGTCCGCGAACGCCGAACGGCCACGCCGGTGCGCCCCGGCTCTGCTTAATCTGCTATTTGGATCGATCTAAGTCACTGAATACGCGCCTTCTTCGCCGTCCCGCCACGCCGGAAGACGCGGCACCCGATCCATCCGCCGGCCATCCCTTCCAAGTGAAAAGGACCTTGCATGAAATCGAGCCACCGTCTTACTCCATCCAAACGCCTGCAAGCCGCGAGCGCGCTGCTGCTGTGCCTGGGCGTCGTCGATGCCGCCAGCGCCGCCAATCTGGCCTTGAACAAGCCCGCCACGGGCTCGGCCTCGTGCAACGCCAATGAAGGCCCGGCCAAGGCCTTCAACGGCAGCACCGGCGGCGGCAACAGCGACAAGTTCTGCTCTTCGGCCGGCAGCAAATGGCTGCAGGTCGATCTGGGTTCGAGCAAATCGATTTCCGCTTTCACGATCAAGCATGCCGGCGCCGGCGGCGAGCCGGCGTCGTTCAACAGCAAGAACTTCAACATCCAGACCTCGGCCAACGGCAGCGCCTGGAGCACCGCGGTCACCGTCAGCAACAACACCGCCAACGTCAGCACCCATACCGTCGCCGCGATCAGCGCGCGCTACGTCCGCCTCAACATCACCACCCCGACCCAGACCAGCGACAGCGCCGCGCGCATTTACGAATTCGAAGTCAACGACGCGCCGCCGGCGACGGAGAAACTCGTGCAGGTGCTCGATCAGGTGCCGCAGTTCGGCATCTACCGCAGCACCGAGCCGACCACCTACACCCCGCCGGCCGGGGTGCTGATGTGGAAGCGCGGCACCGAGTTCGCGCGCAAGCTCAGCGACGCGGAGAAGGCCAAGATCGGCGACGACGTCGCCCTGCGCATCACCTATCACGCCCAGTGCGATCCCTACGACCGCTTCGCTTCGGCATTCTTCATCAGCACCGCCAAGGATGTGGCGCCGACGGTCGACACGCCGCGGGTGACCTTCACCGATTTCATCTCGCCCTTCAGCGACATGTGGCAAGGCGCGAAGGCGACCCGGGTGTATCCCGACGCGCCGATGGACCCGTATGCCGCGGCGCTGGCCAATCCCGATCGCGACATCTGGGTCGGCATCAGCGGCGGCGCCAATCCGCAGTACGGCGGCGATGCCTGCGAACAGCACGGCGTGACCGATCCGGCGATCGCCGAGGTCGGCTTCAAGTATTCGCTGGCGCTGGTCTCGACCAAGACGCTCACGCCGGGCAGCGATCCGGACGTGATCGGCCTGTTGTCGCGCTCTTCGGAGAAGGACGACGCCATCGCCACGGCGACCACGGCGCACACGGCCAATCTGGGGATCGCGACCCTGGCGGTCAGCATCGCCGGCTACGGCGCGGCCTCCGGCGGCCAGGAATACACCAACACCAACATCGCGGTGAAACTCAACGGCGCGCAGATCGCCAGCTTCAGCACCAAGATCGATTGCGCCAACTACGAGCAATTCAGTCCGCGCGGCAATCCGGGGATCTTCCGCAACAACAACACCACCAATCCCAGGAGCTGGTGCCCGGGCGCGCTGGTGCCGATGCGTTATTTCGATCTGGGCGACATCGCCGGCAAGACGTTGCAGGTCGGCCTTAGCGTCGGCAATCCTTCGCCGTGGACCGCCGACTCGCAGTACGTCACCAGCGTGAGCGTGCTGGAGCATTGATCGCATGACAACGCGCCGGCCGCCGTCGCGGGCGGCCGGCGCGGCGGCCTGGAAAACAAACGGCGCGCCATGAGCGCGCCGTTTGCCGTTTGCGTCGCGTGGTGCGATCAGACTTCGTTATTGATCTCGTTGGAGCGCTGCTGCGCCGCTTCACGTGCAACCTTCGCCAGTTCCGGCTTGCCTTGAGCCTCGTAGCGCTGGGCGATCTGCTCGCCGAGGGCGACCGCTTCCTTGCCGTAGGCTTCGCGGCTGTTGCCGCTGTAGGTCATGCTGCTGTCGATCTCGGCCTGCACCGCTTCGCTGAACTCATGGCGCGTCGATGAGGTGGCCTCGGCCTTGTCCCGCGCGTCCTGACCGCTGGTGTTGGGCGTCTTGTCGTCGGCCAGCGCGGCTTCGTAGTTCGCCGCCGCGGTGGCGGTGGCCTTGGATTCCGGGCCCGGCGCGAACACCACTTCGCCCGGATACACCAGATCGGGATTGCGCGTGCCCGGGTTCGACGCCGGGTCCTGACTGAACTGGGGATTGGCCGCGAGCAACTGCTCCAGCGACACGCCGTTGGCGGCGGCGATCTGGGTGAGGTTGTCGCCCGGCTGCACCACGATGGGTTTCATACCCGCCGGCGTCGCGACCTGCCCGGTTTCGATCTCGGACTTGGTGTTGACCAGCGCGCCCATTTGCGGGCCCGAGTAAGACGGGCCATTCAAAGTCGTCATGCGTTGCCTCGAATAGTTGCGAGAGATGAGCTGGGGAGGTCCGGCTGACGACATTTCAGCCGATGGACGTCGCAGCTCACAGCTGGGGACAACCCTAGTTTTCGATGAATGCGCGCATCGGAACGCGCTGTCGAATGTCTGTGCACATTCAATCGCCGACGGCGGCGAAACCGCCGCGTTCAGCGCGACTGCCGCGCGTCAATCGCGCGCCAGCACGACGGCGGCGATCGCCACCATGCCGCCGGATACGCCTTCGACCCAACGGCGGCGGCGATCGCTGAAACCGCCGCCGCGGCGCAATCCCAGCAGCACACTCAAACCGGCATAGACCAGCGCGCACAGGGCGATGAAGATCGCCGACAGCGCCATCGCCTGCGCCGCGGCGGGTTCGTCGGCGCGCATGAACTGCGGCAGGATCGCGAAGTAGATCATCATGCCCTTGGGATTCAGCGCCGCGGTCAGCAAGCCGCGGCGGAACTGGCGGCCGCGCCCGGCCGCTTGCAGGCCGATGGAACCTGCCTTCATCGCCGAACGGATCAGGCGCACCGCCAGGTAGGCCAGATACGCCACGCCGATCCAGCGCAGCGCTTCGAACAGCCATGGCGAGGCGGCGATGATCGCCGCCAGTCCCAGCGCCACCAACAGCGAATGCAGCGCGTAACCCGCGCAGACCCCAGCGGTGGCGCGCAGGCCCGCGGCCGCGCCGCCGTTGATGGCCTGCGAGGCGATGAACAGCAGGTCCGGCCCCGGCGTGCAGATCAGCGGGAGCACGGTGACGGCGAACAGCAGCAGCGGGGTCGGTTCCATGGCCGATAGCGTACGCGGCAAGGCCCGCAATCGGGTTGCGAATATTGCTCAATATCCTAGTAAATTGGCATCTAATGCCAAACAATTATCGACATGGACAATTCGATGCCAACCCAGTTGGATGAGATCGACCGGCGCATCCTGCGCGCCCTGCAACGCGACGGCCGCCAGCAGAACACCGAGCTGGCGCAGGAAGTCGGACTGTCGCCCTCGCCCTGCCTGCGGCGGGTGCGGTTGCTGGAAGACGCCGGCGTGATCGAGCGCTATGTCGCCGTGCTCAACGCGGCCAAGGTCGGCATCGGCATGACCTTGTTCACCCGCGTCTGGCTGACCGCGCAGGACGCCGACACCATCGAGCATTTCATCGAGGCGATGAAGCGGCTGCCGCAGGTGATGGAGTGCTACATCATGCTCGGCGAAAGCGACGCGCTGCTGCGCGTGGTGGTCGAAGACCTGGACGGTTACCGGCAATTCCAGACCCGCCATCTGACCCGCGCCAACGGCATCCAGAACGTGAAGACCGATCTGCCCAGCCAGATCGTCAAGCAGAGTTACGCGCTGCCGTTGTGAATGCGCGCGGTGTCGGCGCGCACGGCCTTTCGTCAACTTCGCTCACACATCGAGCGAGCGCCTGGTCGCCATCGCCGGATGATCCGATGGCGACCGCTCTGCGCGCTCACGCTTTGCGATCCCGAACAGCGCGCCGCGCATCGAATCTGTATCGATGAACCGCGCGACGCCACGCCCGCGCCGATTCGCCACCTGCGTCACTGCCGGTGCGACCGGGCGAATCTAGACTGCGGCCATCAAGGCGACACGGATGACGTCGCCTCCAGGATTCGAGACGCGCAAGGGATTGCCACACTCGCCTGCCGCCTTCGAATGGCTGCCCGCGCCCCGCGGGAATTCTCAGTCCATGCACGAGGGATCACCCATGTCCGACCATCGTTCCGTACCTTTGAACGCGCTTGCGCTCGCCACCGCCGCGGCCTTGTCGTTGTTCGTGTGCTCGCCGGCCGCCGCCGGCCAGGCCAATCTGACCGGCGTCGCGCCGGGCGCGAACTTCAATCAGTTCATCGTCAAATACAAGGACGGCGCGGCCGAACGCAGCGACGCGCTCGCGCGCAAGCGCGGGCTCGACGGCATCGCCAGCGCGTTCGGCCAGCGCCAGGGCCGCGCGCTGAATCTGAGCCACAAGCGGCGCATGGCGATCGGCTACGACGTGATCGCCAGCGATCGCGAACTCGACAGCGTCGCCGCCGAAGCGCTGATCCGCCGTCTCGCCGCCGATCCCAATATCGAATCGGTGCAGGCCGACGCGCGGATGCATGCGCTGTTCACGCCCAACGATCCGCTGTATCCGCAGCAATGGCATTACTACCAGGCCACCGGCGGCCTCAACCTGCCGCCGGCCTGGGACCTCGCCAACGGCAGCGGCGTAACGGTCGCGGTGATCGACAGCGGCATCCTCGGCCACGCCGATCTCAACGCCAATCTCGTCGCCGGCTACGATTTCGTCAGCTCCACCAGCGCCGGCAACGGCGGCTCGGGCGACGGCAACGGCCGCGACGCGGACCCGACCGATTCGTCCAACGTCCAGCACGGCACGCATGTCGCCGGCACCATCGCGGCGGCGACCAACAACGGCGTCGGCGTGGCCGGCGTCGCCTTCGGCGCCAAGGTTTCGCCGCTGCGCGTGCTCGGCAACGGCGGCTACGGCAACCTTTCCGATATCGCCGACGCGATCGTCTGGGCCTCGGGCGCGGCGGTGCCCGGCGTGCCGGCCAATGCCAATCCGGCCAAGGTGATCAACCTCAGCCTCGGCGGCGGCGGCGCTTGCGATGCGGTGTATCAAAACGCCATCAACACCGCGGTTGCGCGCGGCACGGTGCTGGCGATCGCGGCCGGCAACAACAACTCGGACGTGTCCGGCTTCCGCCCGGCCAACTGCGCCAACGTGATCGCGATCGCGGCCAACGACATCGGCGGCAATCGCGCGTATTACTCCAACTACGGCGCCGGCATCGACGTGACCGCGCCCGGCGGCGAAACCGCGGTGGCCGGCGAAGGCGTGCTGTCCACCGTCGGCGGCGGCGGTTACGCCTGGTATCAGGGCACCTCGATGGCGGCGCCGCACGTCGCCGGCGTGGCCGCGCTGATCCTCGGCCGCGCCAACAAGACGCCGGCGGAAGTCGAGTCGATCCTGACATCGACCGCTCGCGCCTTGCCGGGCGCGTGCCCGGGCGGTTGCGGCGCGGGCATCGTCAACGCCGCCGCCGCGGTCAATGCGGTGGCGCCGCAGGCTCCCGCGCTGTACACGATCTACAAGCAGGGCGCGTCGGCCAAGACCGAGGTGCATGCGCTCAACGGCGCCGACGGCTATCAATCCTTCCTCACCCACACCGCCACCGCCCTGGGCCAGACCGGCGTGGATCAGTCGTGGATCTTCGACCTGGGCGATTACAACGGCGACGGCGTCAAGGATCTTTACTCGATCGCCAAGCAAGGCGCTTCGGGCAAGACCGAAGTGCATGTGCTCAACGGCGCCGACGGTTATCAGAGCTTCCTCAGCCACATCGCCACCGGCCTGAGCCAGACCGGCAACCATGCCGGCTGGCTGTTCAACGTCGGCGATTACAACCGCGACGGCAAGCTGGATCTGTACGCCATCGCCCGCCAGGGCGCGTCGGGCAAGACCGAGGTCCACGTGCTCAACGGCGCCGACGGCTTCCAGACCTTCCTCGCCCATACCGCGACCGCCTTGTCGCAGACCGGCGCGGGCAACGACTGGGCCTTCGATGTCGCCGACTACAACCGCGACGGCGTGCTCGACCTGTACGCATTCTCGAAACAGGGCGCATCGGGCAAGACCGAAGTGCATGTGCTCAACGGCGCCGACGGTTACCAGAGCTTCCTCACTCATCTGGCGACGGGCTTGCATCAGACCGGCAGCGATCTGGGTTGGAACTTCGAGTTGGGCGACTACAACGGCGACGGCACGCTGGACTTGTACGCCATCGCCCGCCAGGGCGGCTCGGACCGGACCGAAGCGCATGTGCTCGACGGCGCCGGCAGCTTCCAGAACTTCAGCGCCCATATCGCCACGGCCTTGCAGCAGACCGGCAACGACGGTTCGTGGCTGTTCCTGATCGGCCAGCGCTGAGCGATCCGCGTATCGATCCGAAACGGGGCCTTTCGCTCAGTTCGCCGC
>NZ_JAGGRI010000021.1 GCF_018612875.1 Lysobacter sp. ISL-50
GGCCGGCACCGGCGCGGCGGCCGCGGCGGGTGCGGCGGGCGCGGCTTCGACGCCGTCGTCGCAGCCTGCCGGTCAACCCGCGGCGTTCGGCCAGTGCAAGGCGCGTCCGGTCGCCAAGGCCGGCGGCGCGCGACCGATCGCCAAGGCCAAGGCGCGCGGCACGCGTCCGATGTCCAAGACCAAACGTGTCGCCTCGCGCGGCACGGGTTCCAAGGCGACCAAGCGCCGTCCCGCGACGCGACTCGCCGCCGCCACACCGCGATCCGCCCCTCCGTCGGGCGCGGTGACCCGGCCGCAGACCTGGTGCGACGAGGCTTCGGCCCGGACGCAATAACCGGGTCGGAGGAGCATCAGAGCGGCGGTCGGGTGGCGCTACTGGCTCCGGTACGCTGGACCGGAGTCAGTAGTCGCTTTTGATCGCAGATCGGGGAGTGCGCCCAAGCCGTCGCGGAATCGATCCAGCCGCTTCATCCGCAGGGGACCCAGACATCGCCGCGTTCGCGGCGATGTTTTTTTGGAGGGAGTGCTTTTGTGGGAGGGGCGGCCTTTGTGGAAGGGCAGCTTTTGTGGGAGGGCAGCTTTTGTGGGAGGGGCTTCAGCCCCGACGCTTTTCGTTCCGATGTTCCGTAAAGTCAAATCGGCCGACTACCGAATGATGTAGGTGTGATACACCACCTGGCCATCCGGAAGCGGTCGCATGATCGTCTGGCTGTTCGAAGATTTAAGACTGTTCTTCAACTGCCTGTAAGCGATGTTCCAATCGAGCGGCGACCCGCCGACACCCTTGCGGTTGACCACCTGCAATTCGCACAGCGTCTGTCGGCAACTGGCTTTGGCGACCTCCAGCCCGGACCCGTATTTGCGGTTCAAGTTCGCCGCCACGTTGGAGATGGTGTACTCGGCCGACGAAGCCCAAGCCTCGTCGCGCGGCTCTTTCAAGAACAGCGCACTAAGATCGCTAATTTCGTCGGAGCCAACGCCGTTCGCCTTGATCTCCTGCGCTAACGAATCGAGTGCTTTTCTGCTTGCAAGTTGATCCGAAGCCGATGAGCTCGGAGGTGCGCTTGTGGTCTTGTGAACTTGAGGCGATGCCGCGGGTTCCGTCGAAGTCGGCGAGGGCATAGGGTTGGCGCCATTCGAGCTTGGTTCGATGCGGCCATTGCGGGCTTCATCGGGCGCGTCGTGTGGATCGCTTCCCTTGCCGCAGCCGGTCGAAACCGTACAGAACAGGCCGAGCGCCACCATTGCTGCGTAAGTCTTGAGCTTGGCCGGCGTGGCGAAAAGTTCGCGGCCAGTGCGGGTGTGTATTTTCATGCTCGCCCCGATCGTCCTTAGTGGAGGGTTGGAAGAGACAGGGAGGGCTGTCAGCTGAGGATCGCGAAGCGCAGATCACGAAGGCGTAGCCGTCCGTGGACTGGAATACCGCAAGCTTCAAAGAATCGTCAAACGGATTCGGCGGATATGGCTTAAAAATAAGCAGTAAATAGGTTGTTTTTGTGCCTCTTATGTGAGGCCGGCTTGACGAAGCGTGGCTCCAGTCGCTTCGCTTTTCATTTCCGCTGACGAGTTGAGTTTTCGTCTTTTATGTCTACAGGCGCTGTCCCTCGTATTCCTGCGGGTATGCCTATGGGGCAATGACGCGGCGATCCGAGCGAAAAGCATCGGGGCTGAAGCCCCTCCCACAAAGGCCGCCACTCCCATAAAGGAAATTGCTTCCACAAAAGAATTTGCAGCTTGGCTCAGCGCACGATGGCCGCGAGGCGCGGCAGACGCGAGAGCACTATCCGATCGAGTACGAACACCAGCAGCAGCGATGCGCCCAGCAGCGGGAACAAGACGCCGCAGCCCAGGGTGATCAGCGCGATCGTGCGCAGCCGCATCTTGGATGGCAGGCTCGGTGCGCCGAGGCGACCGCGCGGGCGCCGGCGCCACCACATCCATGCGCCGCTGCAGCACAGGGCGACGACGCCGAGGCAGGTCAGCAGCATCACGATCTGGTTGACGCGGCCGAAATAGTTGCCCATGTGCAACTGCACGCCGAGTTCGACCGCCTTGGCGGCCCAGCCGTAGTCGGCGAAGCCGGTGTCGCCGGCGATGCGCGCGCTGTAGCGATCCACGTGCACGGTGCGCTGGCCTTGCGGCCGGTTCGGATAGACCACGGCGGTATAGACGCCGTCTTCGCCGCGCGGCAGCGACAGCCGGTAGTCGCCGCGCAGGCCGTGCGCGGCCAGCACGCGCGCGACAGCGTCGATGCCGATGTCGCGCGCGGGGGCGTCGTTCGCGGCGGCGTGGTGGTGCGCATGCTCGGAGGCGGGCATGGGCGCGTCGCGCATCGTCCACGGCGCTTCGCCGATCGCCTGCGCGACGGTGACCGCTTTCGGCGCGGTCGCGGCGGCGTGGTGGCGATGTTCGGACGGATAGCCGATGCCGAGTTGTTGCGTGCCCGCGCGCAGCAGGTCGCCCCACACGCCGGCCCAGGGCAGGCCGGTGACGATCAGGAACACGATCAGCATCGCGGTCCAGGCGCCGATGCTGGAATGCAGGCTGCGCCAGAACGGGCGGCCGCGTTCGCGCCATCGCGGCCACAGCGCCTGGCGCCAGCCGTGTTCGCGCGGCCACCACAGGTAGGCGCCGGTGGCGATCAGCAGCAGCGCCCAGCAGGCGGCGAGCTCGACGATGGCGTCGCCGAAGCGGCCCAGCATCAGCGAGCCGTGCATGGTGTCGGCGAAGCCGACCAGGGTGCGGGTGTAGACGAAAGCGCCGTGCACGCGCGCGCTGCCGGGATCGACGAACACGCGCAGCGGCTCGCCCTGGCGCGGGGTGACGAAGACTTGCGCGGTGCGATGCGGGTCCGACGGCAGATCGATGCGGGTGACTTCGCCCGGATGCGCCGCCTGCGCGGCGGCGAGCAGGCGCGACAGCGGCAGGTCGGCCTGCCGCTGCGGTGCGAAATGCAACGGCGCGTGCAGCGCGTCTTCGATCTCGTCGTTGAACAGATAGATCGAACCGGTGATCGCCAGGATCAGCAGCAGCGGCGCGACGAACAGGCCGGCGTAGAAATGCCAGCGCCACACCGCGCGGTAGAGATGACGGTCGTGGCGGGTCTGGCTCATCAGAACGACCGCGAGTAGCTCAGCTCGACGCTGCGCGGCGCGCCCAGATAGACCTGGCTCGGGCTGTAGCCCGACCAGTCGGCGTAGAAGGCGTCGGTGAGGTTGCGCACGCGCACAGTGTAGCGGCCGCCGGCGCCGTTCCAGTCCACCGCCGCGTCGGCGACGGTGTGCCCCCGCACCCGGGTGGTGTTGGCGTTGTCGGTGTAGAAATCGCCGACGTGGCGCAGCCCCAGGCCGAAGCTCAGCGGCAGGCCGTCGAGGCGGTACCACGCGTCCAGGCTGGCGGTGCGTTCGGGTACGTTGGACGGGCGGTTGCCGCTGCGATCGGCGCCGCCGGCTTCGCGCAAGGTGTTCAAGCGCGCCGACAACAGCGCCGCGCTGGCGTCGATGCGCAGCCGCGCGGTGGCCTGCGCGCTCAGCGACAGCTCGACGCCGCGCGAGGACTGGCGGCCGTTCTGCACGCTGATCTGCGGCTGCAGCGGATCGCGGGTGACGATGTCGTCCTGGCGCAGGCGATACACCGCCGCGTTCAAGCGCAGGCGCTGATCGAACAAGGCGCTGCGCAGGCCCAGTTCGACCGCGTCGCCGTGGCTGAGGTCGAAGGCGTTGTTGCGCTGGTTGATGGTCAGAAACGAACTCACCGGCAGCACCGCGCTGCTGTACTGCGCATACAACTGGCTGCCCGGGCGCAGCTCGAACACGCTGCCCAGACGCCACGATGTCGGCGAGAACTCGCGATCGAAGCGACTGCGCACGCCGCTGTCCAGGTCCAGATTGCGCCGCTGCAGATCGATGCGCTCATGGCGCAGGCCGCCGACCAGCAGCCAGCGCGGAGTGAGGTTCAAGGCGTCTTCGACGAACAGCGCCTCGACCTTGACCCGGGTGCTGAAATCGCTGCGGCCGTTGTCGAAACTGGCCGCGGTATCGGCGGGGAATTCGCCGCGATCGAGCGCCAGCACGTCCACCGGCGCGGCATGGCCGAAGCGGCGCAGGTTGAAGAAGTCGGTGTCGCTGTATTCCATGCCGGCGGCGAAGCTGTGGCGGCGGCCGGCCAGGCGGCCGTCGTGCTTGAGCGTCAGGCGCTCGTTCCAGACGCGTTGATCGTGATGGATGCGCGCGCTGTCGCGATCGAACAAGCCGCTGGCGGTGTCGTAGCTGAAGTCTTCCGTATTGTCCCAGCGGCGGCGCGCGTCGTAGACGCTGGCTTCCTGGCTCAGGCTCCAGTCCTCGCTTAGCCGGTAATCCAGGCGCGTGCGCAGCCACCACGAGCGTGAATCCATGCGGCCGTCGCGGACGTTGTAGTTGCGCGAACGCGCGGCCTTGTCGATCACCCAGCCGGCCGCGTTGTCGACCAGTCCGCTGGGATCGGCCGCCAACTCCCGCGGCAGCAACGGCGCGCCGAAATAGGCGGTGTCGAAATCGTCGCGCTGATAGTCCAGGGCGACGCGGGCGCTCAGGTCGTCGTTCGGCTGCCACAGCAGCGAGCCGCCGAACGACTGCGCCTCGGAGGCGGTGTCGTCGATGTAGCCGTCGGAGCGATTCGCGCTGAGTACGCCGCGCACGGCCACGGTCGGGCTCAGCGGAACATTGGCGTCGAGCCCGAGCCGGGCGCTGTCGTGGCTGCCGTAGGCCAGCAGCAGTTCGCCGTCGCGGCCGTCGAGGCTGGCGCTTTTCGGAACGAAGTTGATCGCGCCGGCCAGCACGCCTTCGCCGTACAGCACCGAGGCCGGTCCCTTCAGCACTTCCACCCGTTCGAACTGGAAGCTGTCCCAGTTGCGCGAGGAAAACCCCGAACTGGTCAGGCGCACGCCGTCGAACAGATACGACACCGCGCCGCTGGCGAAGCCGCGCATCGAGGCGACGCCGGGCTGGCCGGGCAGGTTGCCGGCCATCACCCCGGGCATCGCGCGCAGGACCTCGACGCTGTCGCGCAGGCCGCGCGCCTGGATGTCGTCGCGATCGAGCACGTCCAGGGTCGCGGGAATCTCGGCCGGGTCCAGGCCGAGGCGGCTGGCGGTGGCGACCGAAGCGGCGCGCGCATCGGCGCGCTGGCCGTGCACGCGCACCGCGTCGAGATCGACGGCTTCGTCGGCGTGCGCGGCCGGCATCGCGCAGGCCAACAGCGAACATGCCAATGCGGCCGGGCGAAAAGTGCGGAGATTGCGCTTGTGCATGGAGGAGATAACGGGCAAGGCGACGCGCGGCGGCGGCCGCGCATCGCAGCGAAAGGGAGAGTGCGGCCGCCGGTACGCGCCGCCGCCGCGCCGCCGGACGGCGGACAAGCGCACGATGCTAGGCCGCGCGGGCGTGTCGGGGTGTGCGGCAAGTTGCCGCAGTGGCGCCGGCGCGGGCGGCCGCGCGCCTCTGGGCGGATGCGCGGCGAAGGTCTAACCTGCCCGATCTGGAGCCTTTACGACCGTATCCGCCCCTCGCCAGGAGAGCCGCCATGCCGCACGTCGAAGGTCCGTTCAATGTCACGCTGAGCCCGCAGCCGGTGCACGAGGCCGCCGAGGGCCAGTTCGGCCGCATGGCCCTGGACAAGCAATTCCATGGCGAACTGCAGGCCAGCAGCCGCGGCGAGATGCTGGCGGCGATGACTCAGACCAAGGGCTCGGCCGGTTACGTCGCGCTGGAGAAAGTCGAGGGCACGCTGGCCGGGCGCAGCGGCAGTTTCCTGATGGTGCATCGCGGCCTGATGGATCGCGGCCGCGCCGATCTGAGCGTGACCGTGGTGCCGGACTCGGGCACTGGCGAGCTGGTCGGGCTGAGCGGGCGCATGAGCATCGATGTGCGCGAGGGCGGGACGCATTTCTATCTGTTCGATTACGAGTTGCCTGAGGGCTGAGATCGCGCATGTGGAAGGGGCGGCTCTTGTGGGAGGGGCTTTTGTGGCAGGGGCTTTTGTGGGAGGGGCGACTTTTGTGGGAGGGGCTTCAGCCCCGATGCTTTCGGCTCAGATCGCTGTGATGCTCGATGCTTGTAGGGCGCGCGACGCTATCTGAGCGAAGAGCATCGGGGCTGAAGCCCCTCCCACAAAAGCCGCCCCTTCTACAAAAGCCGGCTCATCCGGCAAAGACGCCGCCGGCCGTCTCAAGCACCATCAGCGGGACAATCCGTCGCGACGCTGCAAACGCCGTCCCCGACGATCCATGCGAACTTGTGCGCCGATCCGCAGCCACGCCGCCATCGCGACCCCGCGTCGCCCGACGGTCGCCACGGTGCCCGGTGCGGTTTGTCCCGCGTCGCTTCCCAATCGCCCGGCGCGCTCCGCGCGGCCGCGGCCCGGTATTGCCGAATCCTTCCATGCGCCCTAACGCACTGTTCTTCTTCCTCCTGCTCGCCGCGGCCGCCGTGCACGCGAACGCCGCCGCCGCGCAAGGCCGCGAGGCCTGCACCAACGGTCACACCCGCCTGCCGCCCACGGTCAATCTGCGCCTGGACAACGATTTGTTCGGCGGCCAGGACCAGGGCTACAGCAACGGCATCCAGCTGACCCTGGTGTCGCCGAATCTGGCCGACTACACCGACGATCCGTGCATCCCGCGCCTGGCGCGCTGGGTCAATCGCCATCTCGATGCGCTGCAGCCGGCGCAAGGGTTCGAGCAGCGCAATATGATCGCGACCTTCGCCCAGGGCATCTTCACCCCGACCGACTTCAGCCGTCGCGACCTGATCGAGGACGATCGGCCCTACGCCGCCGCGCTGCTGATGGGCCTGGGCTACAACGCGCGCAACGGCGACTACCTGCAGACCACGCAGTTGCAGTTCGGCATCGTCGGCCCGTCCGCGCTCGGCAAGCAGGTGCAGAACGCGGTGCACAAGGCGCTGGGCGATGAGACCTTCAAGGGCTGGGACAACCAACTGCACGACGAACCGGTGTTCCGCATCGTTCACGAGCGCATGCATCGCTATTCGGCCGGCGACGCCCACAACGGCACCTGGGGCTGGGATGCGATCGCTCATTACGGCGGCAGCTTCGGCAATCTGGCGACCTACGCCAACACCGGCGCCGAAGTGCGCTTCGGCCTGCGCCTGCCGGACGATTTCGGCAGCACGCCGCTGCGCCCGGCCGGCGAGAACACCGCGCCGACCCGGCACTACAACACCGGCGACCGGCCATTCGGCGCGCACCTGTTCCTGACCTCGGACGTGCGCTGGGTGCTGCGCGACATCACCCTGGACGGCAACACCTTTCGCCACAGTCAAAGCGTGGACAAGCGGCCGTTCGTGGGCGAAGTCGGCTATGGCATCGCGGTGATGCGCGGGCGCTGGAAGTTCGCGCTGGCGCGTTATCACCGCACCCGCGAATTCGATGGGCAGAAGCAGACGCCGGTGTTCGGCAGTTTCACGGTGAGCCGGGCGCTTTGAGTCGCGTCGCGGCTCTTGTGGGGGGCGCTTTTGTGGAAGGGGCTTTTGTGGGAAGGCTTTTGTGGGAGGGGCTTCAGCCCCGATGCTTTTCGCTCCGGTCGCCGCGCACTCCAATCATCGAATTCGACATCGATCTGATCGAAAAGCATCGGGGCTGAAGCCCCTCCCACAAAAGCCGAAGCCCTTGCCAAAAAAACCGCCGTTTACTCCAGCGTAATCCCCGAAGCCGCCGGACTGCGATCGCGCAAGGTCTCGCTCGCCTGCGCCCACCACTCGCGATGCTCTTCGCTCGCGCAGTAGTCGGCATACGACACCTGCGCGATCGTCGCCAACGAATAATCCGGCCGGCCCTCGGCCAGCATCGCGCTCATCGCCCTGAGCAACGGCAGCGACGGCAGCAGGTCTTCCACGAACAGGAACTGGCCGGCCTGATTGACTTCAAGGAAGTGCGCCTCGCCGTTCGCATCGATGGCCAGGTCGATGCAGCCGAACACCAGCCCCAACTCGCGCATCAAGGCCGCGAGCTTGGCCTGATCGCCGGCCGACAGCTCGCCGGGCTCGGCGCGCAAGCCCTGCACCGACTGCCGCACCCGCCAATCGACGAAGCCGTCGTCGTGCTGGGTGTGCAGACGCGCGGCGAAATAGCGGTCGCCGATCGCGGTCACGCGCAGGTCGCAGCGTTTATCGACATAGACCTGATAGATGCCGGGGCAGTGCAGCAGGCTGGCGTCGTCCTCCAGCATCGCCGGCTCGACGATGCGCGCGTAGGTGCTGAACATGCGCCCGGTTTCGGCGTCCTTCCAGGTGTGGGTCATGAACGGCTTGTAGACCACGCGACCATGGCGCTGGACGAAACGGCGGATTTCCTGCGGATCGTGCGACACCAGCGTCGGCGGAAAGCGCAGGCCGCAGCGATGCGCGGCGCGCAGTTGCACGAGTTTGTTCTCGGCCATCGCGGCCGCATTGGGGCGGTTGACCCACAGACGGTCCGCGCCGTGATCGGTCAGGGCGTACACGTTCTTGAGGAAACGGCCCCACTCGCCGCGCAGGAAGGCCTGATCGCCGTCGTGCGCGCGCGGGAAGGATTCGGGATTGCGCGCGCGCCGGTACCAGACCGCGCCGATGCTGTCGCCGTCGAGCGCGCCGCTCATGCACAGTCCGGTATCGGCATCGCAATGCAGCGACATCGGGCCGAGTTCGGATTGCGCCAGCGAGCCGGCCCAGACCGCGTCGATGCCGCTGGCGCGCAGCGCCCAGCGCACCGAGGAGGCGTGGATGTCGTGGGCCAGCGCGGAAAGAATCAGGGGGCGGCGGTAAGCGGTCATAACGGTTCTGCGGGTGCGCGCAACACGGGTTGCGAAGATCGGCACGCCCCGGGAACAGGGCGTGCCGAGTGGTCAATGCGGATCGCCAGGTTTCCGCGCACCTCGCTCGCGCGCGAGTTCGCCGTCACGATCCGCGTTCGACGCGATTACACCAGGTCCGGATCGCCCGGATCGTCGCCGCCGGGGCCGGTGGCGTGGGTGGTGTCGCCCTTGCCGCCGGAAATCGCCGCGACTTCTTCCAGCGACAGCTCGCGCGCGGCGACGCGGGCGAGCGGGCGGACGGCTTCGTTCTGCGCTTGTACGTCTTGCTTGCTCATGAAGTTTTCTCCAGAGAAACGTAGTGCCGGAAAGAGTTGAAAGGCCGTTCCGGCGTCGGCACGTGCACCGATGCTAGCAACTACAAAACACGCGATTTGCCCAAGGCGATCGCAGTTTCGTCGTGTGCTCGCGAATGAATCGGGATTGCGTACTGATTGGTTGCGAATTGTTCACTGACGCCGTCGCGCAAGGACACGACGCGATCGGCGCTGCGTATCGTGTCGGGCCGGTGAGCGATGACGATGCGGGTGATGCGCAACGCGGCGATCTCGCGATTGATCTCGTGCTCGCGCGCCACGTCCAGATGGCTGGTGGCTTCGTCCAGCAGCAGGATCGAGGGCCGCTGGTACAGCGCGCGCGCCAGCACCACGCGTTGCTTCTGTCCGCCCGACAGCGACTGGCCCAGGTCGCCGACCAAGGTCTCGTAGCCCATCGCCATGGCGAGGATGTCGTCGTGGATGCGCGCGGCGCGCGCGGCCGCTTCGATCTGCTCCTGGCTCGCGGCCGGATCGAAGAAGGCGATGTTCTCCGCGATGGAGCCGGCGAACAGCACGTCTTCCTGCATCACCGCGCCGAACAGCTCGCGATAGGCCGCTAGCCCGTAACGATGGATATCGACGCCGCCGATGCGAATCGCGCCGGAACTCGGGCGCAGCAGGCCGAGCATCAATTTGGCCAGGGTGGTCTTGCCGCAACCCGACGGGCCGACGATGGCGACCGATTCGCCGGCTTCGATCGAGAAACTGCAGTCGCGCAGAATCCACGGCTCGTCGTCGGCGTAGCGGAAACTCACGCCTTCCAGTTCGATGCGCGGCGCCGGCAAGGGCCCGGCGTAGTCGGTGTGCACGTGCGCTTCCGGCGGTTCCAGCGCGATGTCGGCGATGCGCTGGGCGTGCAGGCCGAGCAGGCGCAGGTCCACCAGTTTGTCGATCAGGCTGCCGGTGCGGGTGGCGAACAGATCGGCGTAGGCGACGAACACCACCATCATGCCGGCGGTGAAACGGCCTTGCAGGGCCATCCAGGCGCAGATCCAGATCAGCAGCACGCGTTGCGCGCCGAACACCAGCTTGGACAGCGCGGAGAACACCGCGGTGGTGCGGGCGATCGCGGCTTCGCGATTGGCGACCTCGACGCTGGCGTTGGCGATGCGCGCGCGGCGCTCGTCCTGTTTGTTGCCCAGCTTGATCGTCTGCACGCCCTGGATCGCTTCGATCAGCAGACTCTGCTGTTGCGCGACCTGGATCAACTGCTCTTCCTTGAGCCGGCGCAGACGCCGGAACGCGGCCCAGCGCAGGCCCGCGTACAACGCGAACGCGGCCAGAACCAGCGCGGTCAAGGCCGGGCTGTAGAGCAGCAGCAAGGCCAGCACCAGCACCACGGTGAAACCGTCGAGCAGGCTTTCCACGAAACTGCCGGTCAGGGTCTGCTGGATCGCCTGCACCGAGACGAAGCGCGACATCACCCCGCCGACGTGGCGCTTCTCGAAGAAATCCAGCGGCAACCGCAACAGGTGGCCGAACAGATTGGCCAGCCATTGCGAATTGAGCGCCGCGCCCAGGTCGGCGACCAGCCAGCCGCGCATCGCGGTGATCGCCGATTGAAACAGCACCACCGCAAGGAAACCGATGCCGAGCAGATGCAGCAGTTCGACATCGGCCGATACCAGCACGCGGTCGATCACCCATTGCATCGCCATCGGCAGCAGCAGGGTGAAGGCTTCCAGGCTTACCGCCAGGGCCAGGATCTGCAGGCCGGCGCGGCGCAATCCGACGATCTGCCCGGCCAGCGCGCGCAGGCTCAGCCGTTGCCGCTCGCGCATCGGCGCGAAATCCGGGCGCGGCGTCAGTTCCAGGGCGATGCCGGTGTAGTGGCGGCCGAATTCGGCCAACGGCATCGTCACCGCGCCGCGCGCCGGATCGTGGATTTCGACGCGGCCGCGGGCGATGCGCTTGAGCACGACGAAATGGTTGAGGTCCCAGTGCAGCACGCACGGCAGCTGCAGATCGGGCAGGTGCTCGATCTCCGCGCGCAGCGGCCGGGTGTCGAAGCCGAGCGCGCCGGCGGTCTTGATCAGGCGCGCCAGGGTGGCGCCGCGCGGCGACACCGGAAAGCGCCGGCGCAGGCTGGCCAGATCGATGTCGTGGCCGTGATGGATCGCGATCATCGCCAGGCAGGCCAGGCCGCATTCGGCCAGCTCGTTCTGCTGGATCGCGGGCAGCGGCTTGCGGCTCATGGCGCGGCCCGCATCGGTTCGCGCGTCGCCGCCTGCGCCGACAGCGGCGCCAGCAGGTATTCGTACAGACGGCGGCGTTCCAGTTGCAGATCGGCATCGACGCGCATCTGCGCCGGCAAGGCATGCGCGCCGATCGATTGCCGGTCCAGGACGACGCCGACGCGCCACGCCGGCGCTGCGACCGACAGGCCGGTGCGCGCGCGGATTTCCTCCGGCGACAGCGCGCCGCGGGCGATGTCGAGCACGCGCCCGCGCTGCAGGCCGTAACGCTGATACGGAAAGCCGGCGTAGCGCAGCGCGACCGGCGTGCCCGGCGCGATCAGGCCGACGGCGCGGTCGGAAACCCACAACTCGGCCTGCATCGGCGCGCGTTCGGGCAGCAGCGACAGCAATCGCTGGCCGGCGCCGACCGCTTGGCCTTCGACGCCGGCGAGGGCGGCCACGCGGCCGTCGCGCGGCGCGATCACGGCGATGCGGCGGCGGCCTTCGTTGCGGGCGTCGTCCTGGGCGATGCCGGCCAGCTCGCGTTCGATGCGGTTGCGTTGCTCGCTCAGGCGCTGCGGCAGTTGCTGCAGCGCCGATTGCGCGTCGGCCAGTTCGCGCGTGGCGCTCAGACCGTCGCGCTGCGCGTCCTGGACCCGGGTCTGGGCTTCGATGCGGGTGGTCTCGTACTGTTGCCACTGCACATCGCTGAGCAGTTTGTCGCCGCGCAGCGGTTGCACCTGCCGCGCCAGCCGCTGCGCTTGCGCGGCTTGTTCGCGGCGCAGGCGCAACTGCGCGTCGGCCAGGGCGATGCGGTCGCGCGCGGCGGCGATGCGTTGGCGCAGTTGCGCCGAATCGTCCTGGCGTTCGCGTTCGAGCGCGTCGCGGTCGGCCAGCAGGCGCGCGCGCTGCACCGCCAGTTCCGCGCCCACCGCCTGGCCGACGCCGGCGCGCAGGGCCGGGCTGTCGATCTCGGAGGAAATCTCCAGCAGGATCTGTCCGCGCGAAACGCGTTGGCCTTCACGCACATGGCTGCGCAGCAGGGTGCCGGCGGCGGGGGCGCTGAGCGCGAGCAGGCCGCCTTGCGGCACCAGCAGGCCGCTGGCGCGCTCGCTGCGGGTGTAGCGGCCCAATCCCAGCAAGGCGATCAGCGCGATCAGCGCGGCCAGGGCCAGCGCCGCCATCGGCCAGCCCATGCGCGAAACCGGCAGGCGAATGCTGCCGAGCCAGCGCTGTTTCCTGGCGTCGAGCATTTCGCGTCGGAACAGGTCTTCGCGCACGAGGACGGTCAGACGCGCGCGGCCGGCGCGAGGCGAGTGTGTGGGCGGATGGCGATGATCACGGCGGCGTGCGCAGTCTCCTGGCGACGACGGTGGGCCGTTGAGTCTCGTATATGTCCGCGTGACTGACTACGCCGCCATTGTCGAAGCCGGTCACGGTTCCGAGCAAAGGTGACAGTGGTCATTCAGTGCGCAGTACGGTAGCGCCGCGTTCATCGTCGCTGCCGGACGGCGCCGACGATGCCTTCGAATCGATCGCCGTCGCGTTCAGCGCGAACGATAGGCCGCCGGCCGCGCGCGCGGCCACGCGCCGAGGGTGATCGCGCGCAGCAGCCATTCCACCGGGCCGTAGGCGTGGCGCCGCAGCCATGCATCGCTCAGCCACAGTTGCGCGCCGAACAGCGCCGTCGCCACCGCCACGCAGCCCAGCGGCGAGATCCGTCCCATCAGGCCCAGGCCGTACCCGGTGAACAGCAGCGACAGCACGAACGATTGCAGCAGGTAGTTCGACAGCGCCATGCGCCCGGCCGGCGCCAGCGCCCGCGCGATGCGCGCGCCGCCGCGGCCGGCGAATACGCGCATGGCCACGGCCACGTAGGCCAGGCACAGCAGCGGCGCGGTCGCGATCGACAGCGCCAGCGCGAGCAATTCCAGCGCGCCGCCCGGCGCCCACGCCTGCACGGCGGCGAACAACGCCGCCGCCGGCAGGCCGATGCCCAGGCCCCAGCGCCGCAGCGTGCGCAGCAGCGGCCGGTAGTGATCGACGCGGGCGAGGATCTGGCGGCGGCCGGCGATCATCCCGTACAGGAACATCGCCAGCGCGCACGGCGCCTGCAGGCCGGCGATCACCCACGCGCTCGACCACAGCGCGTCGGCGCGCGCGGACAGCACGTCGCCCGGATCGCCGGTGAAACCGCTCAACGCGGCGCGGGCCTGCGCCGCGATCGCGGCGTCGTCGCCGGCCGGCGCGCCGTCGATCCACGCCCACATCGCCAATCCGGCCCAGGCCGCGGCGGTCAGCAGCAGCAAGCGATTGGCGCGGCGCACGGCGAGCGCTTCGGGCGCCCGATGCATCGCCAGCAGCAGCGCGCCCATCAGCGCATAGGTCGTGAGGATGTCGCCGTGGAACAGCAGCAACGCATGCGCCAGGCCGATCGCCCACAGGCCCAGCAGGCGCCGGCCCATGCGCGGCGCGAAGGCTTCGCCGGCGCGGCGGGCGGCGCTGAGCTGCAGGCTGAAGCTGTAGCCGAACAGGAACGAGAACAGCAGATAGAACTTCATCGCGAACACCATCGCCACCAGCGCGTTCACCGCGCGGTCCAGCGGCGCGGCGAAGCCGGGATCGGTCGTGCCCAGGCCCCACCAGGGCGAGGCGAACACGCCGATGTTGACCATGACGATGCCGAACAGCGCCAGCCCGCGCAGTGCGTCGAGGTGTTCGATCCGCGCCGGGGCGGTGGGGGCAGGGAGCATGATCGCGAAGCCGGAATCGGACAGTGGCGGCGATTGTGGGCAGCGGCGAGCGCCCCGGCATCGGGCCGGCGGCCGGCGCCGACCGGGACGTTTGGCGGATTCGCTATGCGCGGAACCTGGAATACTTACGCCATGAGCGAAACCGCCGCACGTCCGACGTCTGCTGCACGCGCGCCGGTGCGACGCTGGTGGAGCGGGCTGTTCTGGAAATGCCTGCTGTCGATGCTGATCGCCAGCTGGATCAGCACCGGCCTGCTGGCGATGCTGGGGCTGTACCTGACCCGCATCGAAGTGCGCGACCACATGGCGGCGCCGATGCTGGAAAGCCGGATGCGCCGCGAATTGCGGCAGATCGGCCCGATGCCCGGGCTGGCGAGGCTGCCGCGCGGCCAGTGCGAGGCGGTGCTGCAGGCGCTGGTGGTGCGTATCGTCGGCATGGACACGCCGGACTGGATGGCCAAGTACAGCTTCGCCGGCGGCACCCACAATCGCCGCATCGCGATCCGTTACCGCGATACCGACGGCCGCGGCTGCCAGTATCCGAGCCAGCCCAGCCCGCCGCTGGCGCAGGCACTGGAGGAAGCCGAGCACGAGGCCGAGGCGACCCACGGCGTGGCGCCGCGCCGCAACGAGCGCGACGGCGACTGGGTCAGCGTGGTGGCCTTGCCCTTGAGCGACACGCCCGGCGCGATCCTGAGCATGGGCCAGCATTCCGGCGGCTCGATGGCGACCTTCATGCGCGCGGATTCCGGCGACCTGGAAGGGTTGGTGATCTATCTGATGGTGATCAGCGCGATGTCGGCGGTGGCGGTGGCGACCTTGCTGACGCGGCGCATCCGTCACGCCGAGAACGCCGCCGACGCCTGGGCCGCGGGCGATCTGGTCGCGCGCATCCACGATCCCGGCCGCGACGAATTCGGGCGCTTGTCGCAGCGTTTCGATCGCATGGCCGACGCCTTGAGCGAAGTGATCCAGGTGCGCCAGGCGCTGGCGGTGTCGGAAGAACGCAACCGGCTGGCGCGCGATCTGCACGACACCGCCAAGCAGCGCAGCTTCGCGCTGGGACTGCAGCTGAGCGTGCTGGATCACCTGCACGAACGCGACGGCGGCGACGGCCGCGATCCGCGCCAGGGCGCGCTGATCAAGGCCGCGCTGGGCCTGACCGGGCAGTTGCAGCGCGATCTGGCCGACGTGATCCAGCGTTTCTCGGCGCCGACGGTGGCCGAGCAAGGCCTGCGCAAGGCGCTGGAGGATACGTTCTCGCATCTGCTCGGCGGCAGCGAAATCGAATGGCGATTGCTGCTGGACGGCGTGGCCGAGCGCGGCCTGAGCGAATTTCCGCAACACGCGGGACAATTGCTGCTGATCGCCACCGAGGCCGCCGCCAACAGCCTGCGCCACAGCGGCGCGCGCAGGATCGAGGTGGTGCTCAACAATTCCGGCAACCGTTACGGCTGGACCATCCAGGACGACGGCTGCGGCTTCATGCTCAGCGAGCACGAGACCACCGGCATGGGCCTGGCCAACATGCGCTTGCGCGCGCGTACCCTGCCGGGCGGGCGTTTCCGCATCGCCAGTTCCTCCAGCGGCACGGTGGTGACGGTTTCGTTCACGCTGGAACCCACGCAAGGAGTATCGGCATGACCACCTCGGTGCTGTTGGTCGATGACCATGAAGTGGTGCGCAAGGGCATCCGCAGCCTGCTCAGCCTGACCGACGATTTCGATGTGGTCGGCGAGGCCGCGGGCGGCGCCGAAGCGATCGGGCTGGCGCGCGATCTGGCGCCGGACCTGATCGTGATCGACCTGATGATGCCCGACGTGGACGGCGTGGAAGCGATCCGCGCGATCAAGAGCCTGAGCCCGCGCAGCGCGATCGCGGTGCTGACCTCGACCGACCAGGACGATCTGGCCTTCGCCGCGATCGAGGCCGGCGCGCAGTCGCTGTTGTTCAAGAGCATGCTCGGCGACGAGTTGCTGGCGACCCTGCGCCGCATCGCCGCCGGCGAGGCGGTGATCCATCCCTTCGTCGCCCAGCGCATCCTCAAGGCGGTGCGGCGCAAGCGCGAACCACGCGAAGACCCGTTCGCCTGCCTGACCGAGCGCGAGCTGGACGTGCTGCGCAAGCTCGCCGAGGGCGGCAGCAACGCGCGCATCGCCGCCGCGCTCAACATCGGCGAGAAGACGGTCAAGTCGCACCTGGGCAATGTCCTGGCCAAGCTGCATCTGGCCGATCGCACCGAGGCGGTGGCGTTCGCATGGCGGCGCGGGCTGATGTCGGGCGGGCAGGACGAGGGCTGATCCGGCGCGAGGCCGTATCGGCGGCGCGGGTGGATCGACTGCCGCGCGCGGCATCCGTACTCACTTGAATCGATCGGCGCATCGCCGCGGCGATGCGCGCGTTCGCGCGTGCACGGACGATGCGCGAATGGCGAGCGAATGGCCGATTTAACTCATTCGGCAAGGTCGTGCAACAGGCGCGCGCTGCACATGCACGTGTCGTTAGTCATGTCGGAATGACGCAAAAAGCAGGTAGGGGGTCGCGGCCACGCGTGCGTTTGTTAATGCACGGGTCGTTCCGGCGATCGCTTACTCGCGATGCGGTCCACGCATCCAGATGTTGCTGCTGCGCTCCCTCGGGCGCTTTCCACATGACAGGGGTTCATCCACAGATGCAAGGCATTATCCACGCTTCGCGCCCGCAGTTTTCGCAACGCACGCATACCCGCTCCCTGCTTTCGATCGCGATCCTCGGCGGTTTGCTCGCCGTATCCAGCGCGGTGTCCGCGCAAAGCGGCAACGGCCAGCCCGGCAATCCCGACAGCTGGCGCAGCGACGAATTCAACGCCGATTGGGGCCTGGCCGCGATCAACGCGCAGTACGCCTACGCGCGCGGCCTCACCGGCAAGGGCGTGCGTCTGGGCGTCTACGACAGCGGCACGGTGCTGGCGCATCCGGAGTTCGCCGGTAAGGACAATCGCGCCATCCAGATGGCCGATCTGCTCGACGACGGCACGTTCTGCACCAACACCAGCATCGTCAGCGGCCCGGGCGCGTGCTTCAGCTCGCGCGGCGATCAGGCCCAGGTGACCTACGTCGGCTTCAACGCCAACGTGCCGGACAACATCCGCCGCATCATCACCGCCGGCCCGTATGTGCAGCCGGGCTGGGAATACGAAAGCCACGGCACTCACGTCGGCGGCACCATCGCCGCCAATCGCGACGGCAACGGCATGCACGGCGTGTCGTTCGGTTCCGACCTCAGCGTGGCCAAGTGGGCGTTCAACAGCGCGCGCGAATGGCAGCGCGTCCCCACCGGCGGCTACAGCGTGGTCAGCCTGACCCGCGTCGGCGCCAATGAGGACACCATCGCGCGCATGTACCGGGACATGAACGATCAGGGCGTGCGCGCGCTCAATCACAGCTGGGGTCTGGCGACCGAGCCGGGCACCCTGGCCGATCTGGACGACATCCTCAACGATCCGGAAAACGCCGCGTACTTCGACGTGTTCGCCAAGGGCTCGCTCGACAAAGGCCTGCTGCAGGTGTGGGCGGCGGGCAATCACAACGTCGCCGGCGTGACGCCGGAGACTTCGCCGCAGGCCGGTCTCTACGCCAGCCTGCCGCGCGCGCGTCCGGACCTGGAGCCGTACTGGCTGACCGTCGTCAACATCATGCCGGACCTCACCCTCAGCAACCGCTCGATGCGCTGCGCGCAGGCGGCCAACTGGTGCGTGGCCGCGCCGGGCACGGTGATTCATTCCACCGTGGTCGGCGGCAGCGACGCGCTCAGCGGCGGACTGGTGAAGAATGCCGACGGCTCGATTTCCTTCAACGTCAACGCCGGCGGCCAGACTTACGAATACGACGACCTCAGCGGCACCTCGATGGCCGCGCCGCACGTTACCGGTTCGCTGGGCTTGTTGTTCGAACGCTTCCCGTATCTGGCCAGCACGCAAGTGCGCGACATCCTGCTGACCACCGCGACCGATCTCGGCGCGGCCGGCGTGGACGAAGTCTATGGCTGGGGTCTGGTCAATCTGCAAAAAGCCATCGACGGCCCCGGCCAGATCCGCGTCGATACCGATGTGGTGATGGACCGCCCGGGCGGCGGCGCCAAGGTCTGGACCGGCAAGGCCTGGGACGATTGGCGCAACAACATCGGCGGCCCCGGCGTGCTGACCAAGTCGGGCATCGGCTGGCTGCGCCTGAGCGGCAACAACAGTTTCGGCGGTCTCAACGTCAAGGACGGCGTGCTGGAACTCACCGGCAACAACAGTTACGCGGCGCAAGTCGAAGGCGGCACGCTGGTGGTCAACGGCACGTTGACCACAGCGCAGTTGCCGGTCCTCAAGGGCGGCGCGCTCGGCGGCAGCGGCCGCATCGTCGGCAACGTGCGCGTGGACGGCGCGGTGTCGCCGGGCAACTCGATCGGTACGCTGACGGTGCAGGGCGACTACACCCAGGCGGCCGGTTCGACCTATGTCGCCGAACTGTCGGCCGGCGGCCAGTCCGATCGCATCGACGTCACCGGCAAGGCCGCGCTGGAAGGCGGCAAGCTGGTGGTGCTGCATGCGCCGGGCCAGTACCTGCTGGGACAGAACTTCAATCTGATCAGCGCCGCCGGCGGCGTCAGCGGTCAGTTCGCTGCGATCGACCAGACCTCGTTCTCGCCGTTCCTGAAGTTCGGTCTGGCGTATTCGGCCAATCAGGTCGGCGTGGAAGTCACCCGCGGCGCCTCGATCGCCTCGGCTGCGACCACCGACAACCAGCGCGCCGCCGCGGGCGCGGCCGATCGGCTCGCCATCGCCCAGGGCCTGGCGCAGCCGCTGACGCAGTTGTTCCCGCAGCAGGCCTTGGCGGCGCTGGATTCGCTCAGCGGCGAAGGCCATGCCAGCCTGCGTTCGATCATGATCGACGACAGCCGCCACGTCCGCGATGCGGCGCTGGTGCGCGTGCGCGCCGGCCGCGGCGAGTTCGCCGCCGATGGCGACGGCGCTTCGCAGGGCGCGTGGATCGAAGTACTGAAGTCTGGCGGCACGCTCGACGGCGACGGCAACGCCGCGCGCAACGAGTACAACGGCTCGGCCACGCTGCTGGGTTACGACTACCGCTTCGCCAACGGTTGGCGCATCGGTGTGCTCGGCGGCAACGGCCGCACCGACAGCAACAACGATCGTCTCGACAAGGGCCGGATCAAGAGCACGCATCTGGGCGTGTACGGCGGCCAGAACTGGGGCCAGTTCAACCTCAGCGCCGGTGTCAGCTTCGCCCGCCAGGACGTCGATCTGGATCGCCGCATCGGCTTCAACGGTTTCGTCGATCGCACCCGCGCCTCCTACGATGCCGACAGCAAGCAGGGCTTCGTCGAGGGCGGTTATCGCTTCAACGCCGGCGCGTGGGAGTTCGAGCCCTACGCCCAGTTCGCCCAGGTGCGGGTGAGCACGGACGCGTTCCAGGAAAGCGGCGGCGCGGCCGCGCTGAGCGGCCGCAGCGTCGACAGCCGGGTCAATCTGTCCACCTTGGGTTTGCGTTTCAACGTCAACCTCAAGGGTTCGCAGCAGGACGACAGCTGGCTGAGCCTGCGCGGCGGCCTGGGCCGTCGCCACGCCAGCGGCGACCTGACCCCGGAAACCTCCGTGGCCTGGCGCGGCGGCAACGCCTTCACCGTCAGCGGCGCGCCGCTGGGCGAGGACGCCAATCTGGTCGAAGCCGGTATCGCCGCGCGCCTGAGCGCCAACGGCCTGCTGGAGCTGAGCTACAGCGGCCAGTTCGCCGACGAGGCGCACGACCACGGTATCAACGCACGCTACTCGCTGCGTTTCTAAGATCCCCTTCCCGAGAGGGGCAGCCCCGGAGCCGCGGCGATCTTGATCGTCGCGGCTCTTTTTTTGGTGGGGTGGGGTGGGGTGGAGCAAGAGCAAATCCCCCCTAACCCCCCTTTTTCAAAGGGGGGAACTGATTGTTGGGGGTGGGGGGATGGTGTGGGCTGATCGTTGCGCGCACTTGCCGAAGCTGCAGCAACCCATCGCCATCGCCTCCCGTCGAAACCCGGGACTCAATTCCCCCCTTTGAAAAAGGGGGGTAGGGGGGATTTGCTTTTGCTTTCGCCCCCACAGCGTTGCACCCACCCACCTCATCGCAACGCCCGCCATGAGCGATGATGACACTCCGGCGCCGCGGCCCGCGCCTACCTGGAGGAGATGCGATGTTCGAGCTGTCGTCGTTACTGGCGTTCGCCGGCCTGGCCTTGGTGATGGTGCTGACTCCGGGACCGAACATGGTTTACCTGGTTTCGCGCTCGATCTGCCAAGGCCGCCGCGCCGGACTCGTCTCGCTGGCCGGCGTAGGCATCGGTTTCTTCTTCTATCTGTTCGCGGCCGCATTCGGCATCACCGCGCTGCTGTTCGCGGTGCCCTACGCCTACGACGCCCTGCGCATCGGCGGCGCGGTGTACCTGCTGTGGATGGCCTGGCAGGCGCTCAAGCCGGGCGGCCGCTCGCCGTTCCAGGTGCGCGAACTGGCGCCCGACAGCCCGCGCCGCTTGTTCGTGATGGGCCTGCTGACCAGCCTGCTCAATCCCAAGGTCGCGATGTTCTATCTGGCCCTGCTGCCGCAGTTCATCGATCCGCACAAGAGCGTGATGATCCAGTCGCTGGCGCTGGGCAGCCTACAGATCTGCATCAGCGTCGGGGTTAATGCGCTGATCGTCGCCGGAGCCGGCGGCATCGCCGGTTTCCTGTCCGGACGGCCGCGCTGGGCGGCCGCGCAGCGCTGGGTCATGGGCGGCGTGCTGTCGGCGCTGGCTGTGCGCATGGCGGTGGACGCGCGCCGCTGAGCGCGCGCCGCGGCAGCGCTCAGGGCGCGCGACCGCTGGCCTGATCGCGCGCGCGCTGGATGATCGCGCGCACTTGCGCGCGGTCGCGGTGGCGCGAGATCGCCACCGCGCCCAATTGAATCGCGCGCTCGCGCATCCGCGCGGTGACGTCGTAATGGCAGCCGCTGAGCTTGTCCTGGAACGCCGCACGCGGCTTGCCCAGCCGTTGGGCGAAGGCATGCAACTCGTCGAGGGTGTCGGCCATCAGATGGGCCCAGCGCTCGCCGCGCCAGGGCCACACGGCGTCATCGACGTAGACGGTCATGCGCTTCTCCACAGGGCGGGCGGCGCGGCGTGGGCACCGGGTCGGGTTTCAGCGCCGCCGCGCGCGGACGGTCGCATCGGCGCGGGACGCATGATCGGAGAATATCGGACAATCGGGGCATCGCGAGCGAACCTCCGCCGCTCGCCGGAGCGGTTATGCGGCTGTCGTCCATCCATCACGTCGCGATCATCTGTTCCGACTACGCGCGCTCCAGGCATTTCTACACCCAGGTGCTGGGCCTGCGCGTGCTGGCCGAGGTCTATCGCGATGCGCGGCGCTCGCACAAGCTCGATCTGGCGCTGCCCGACGGCGGCCAGCTGGAACTGTTTTCCTTTCCCGATCCGCCGCCGCGGCCGTCCTATCCGGAAGCCTGCGGCCTGCGTCACCTGGCCTTCGCCGTGGACGACATCGACGCCTGCGTGAGCGAGCTGCAAGGCCACGGCATCGCGGTCGAAGCGGTGCGCGTGGACGAATACACCGGCCGCCGCTACACCTTCTTCGCCGATCCCGACGATCTGCCGATCGAGTTCTACGAGCGCGGCTGAGCGCTTACGACTGGGCCACGGCATCGATCGGATCGACGCGGGCGAGCATCGCCGCGGCCTGTTCGGCCGTGGCCACCGAATACCCTTGCGCGCGCCAGGCCTCGAAGCCGCCGGCCAGCGGACGCACGCGCTTGAAGCCGCGCCGCTTGAGTTCGCGGGCGAGGGTGGCGGCGGAGGCTTCGTTCGGGCAATCGCAATAGACGATGACTTCCTCGCGCCGCTCCGGCGGAATGCCGGTCAGGCTGTCGTCGCCCAGGGTCGCGACGAAGATCGCTCCGGGAATCCAGCCCGAACTGTCGCGCTGCTGGTGCGAGCGCACGTCCAGGATCGTCGGGCCGCCGCCTTGTTCCAGCAACTGGCCCAGCTCGGCCACCGAGATGCGCGCCATGCGCAGCTCGTGCAGGAACCACTGGCGCTTGAGCAGCTTGTAGCCCACCAAGCCCGCGATCAGCACCAGAATCAAGACCAGACCGTACCGGCCCAACGTCTCCAACCCATCCAGCAAATCATTCACCGCGCGATGAAACACCGCGCCCAGCGCCACCGCCACGCCCGCCCACAGCAGCGCGCCCAGGCCGTCGTAGAACGCGAACCGCCGCGGGCTGGTGCCGGTTTCGCCGGCCAGCGTGGTCGCCACCGCGGCGAAGCCCGGCACGAACTTGGCTACCACCAGCGATGGCGCGCCCCAGCGCGCGTAGATGCCGCGGGTCATCAGCACGCACGAATCCGGCGACAGCGACAGCTTGCACATCAGCTGCAGCAGGGCCGCGCCGATCCGCCGTCCGCCCAGGTACCACAGGCTGTCGGCGAGCACGGCGGCGAGAGCGGCGGCCAGCAGGATCGGCACCAGCGCCAGCGCGAGGCTGGGCTGCTGGTCCACCGCCACCGCCGCGGTCACGATGATCGGCGGATACGCCGGCACCGGCAGCCCGCCCTGATCGAGGAACACGCTGACGAAGACCACGAGCAGGCCGTAGGTCTCGATCAGATGCAGCAACGTGTCCATCGATGAGGTCCCGGGGAATCGCGCCGTCGGCGCGCAAAGGCGATGGCCGGCAGTCTCTGCCCGCGCGCGGCGGCGCGCAATCGCAGCAGGGCGACGGATCGTTGCGGTGGTGAGGTTCGAGGGCCGTGGCGGCGGGGGCGAGGGCCACGCACCGTGCGCGATGGGCGCGCAGCCTGCGCGGGAGCCCGCGCAACGCCGATCGGCCGGGACGCGAACGGCAGGCATGGCATCGTTGTCCGCGGCGCGGACCGGCCGTCGCCCTACGCTCCGGCGTCACATCGTCGGCCGCACAATGCGCGCACGCTGGCGCGGCGCTGGATCGCGTCAACCGTCGTCGCCACCGGAGTGTCCGATGCGCCTGGAAGGCAGTCAGGAAACCCTGCTGATCACGCTCTACGCCAAGGCCGTGGACAACCGCTCCACGCCGTCGATCCTGCACGATGCCCTGGCCGACGATCTGGTCCGCCGCATCGACTACCACTTCGAACGCTTCGGCCTGAGCCCCTACGACATCCGCGGCCTGGCGCTGCGCTCGCGCATCATCGACGGCTGGACCCGCGCGGCGCTGCAAGCGCGCGCCGATACGCTGGTGCTGCATCTGGCCTGCGGCCTGGATTCGCGCATCTACCGGGTCGATCCGTCGCTGGAGGTGGATTGGATCGACATCGATTTCCCGCAGGTGATCCAGCTGCGCCGCGATCTGTTGCCGCAGCGCCTGGGCCGCTACCGGACCCTGGCCAGCAACGTGATGGAGCCGGACTGGATCGCCAAGCTCGATAACGACCGCCCCGTGCTGGTGATCGCCGAAGGCCTGTTTCCGTACCTGGACGAGGATCGCGCGCGCGAACTGATGCGGCGGCTGATCGAGCACTTCCCGCAGGGCGGGCAATTGCTGTGCGATGTCTACAGCCGCCTCGCGCTGCGCCTGCTGCGCAACGCGCAGATGATCCGCGTGACCCAGGCGCGCATCGGCGAATGGGGCCCGAACGGCGCCAACCAGCTGGAAACCTGGCATCCGCGCCTGCAGTTCGTGGACGAACCGCATTACGCGCAACTGCCGGAAATGGACGCGCTGCCGTTGCCGCAGCGCTGGCTGTTCAAACTCTACGATCGCTCGCGCTGGCTGCGCAGCCTGGGCCGCGTGGTGCGCTATCGGTTCTGATGCGCGAGCAAGCGAAGCGCCGCCGCCGATCCGGTTGAACCCGGATCACTCGAATACAACGAAGCCACCGCCGTTGCCCCCTTTAGAAAAAGGGGGCGGCGTCCGCGCAGCGGACGCGGGGGATTTGCGCTTTTGCCTTTCGAGCGCCGACCCAACCCCATACGCACATTGACCAGATCGATCAGCGAGCGTTCCAGGCGGCAAGCCGCCGGACGGGGCGATCGGCCGCAAGATAGGCCGGCTCAAGGCGTCGGTGTACCGGACGCCCTGCGAGGGTTTCGCGGTCTTGCAGCCCCGGCTGGACGGAGCATCCGGCGCGGCCCTGGACCCGTAAATACCCGGGTCGGAACAGCGGGAAACCGGTTTGAATGACCTAGCGACCACGGAATATTTCAACCGTGAAGCAGGTCCATATGAATAAATGGCATCACAAGTCCACCGTTACTTTTGAAACCTGTGACGCTTGGCACATCAGATTAGGAAAATTCCTACACGCTTACGAGGACTTCGACGACGGTTTCCTGTTCACGCAACAAGCATCTTTTGATCGCTCCGACGGCACTACCGAGTCACAGGTTCGCTTAGGCGGACATCCCCCGGACCGGGCCGGCTGAACTTTCCACAAGGATGACCCATGTTTCGCGTCGAACTGAAGCAGCGTGATGGCAGCGACGACAGTGCGCTGGCTGTGGCGATTGCCGAGATCACGCAGGAGTACCGCAGCGCCGAAGCGGCGTTGAAGTCTGTGCTGCCGCAGGCCAGGAAGTACGCCGCGCATGCTCCCAAGGGGCTGTGGTTGCGTATTTACGATGCCGATTCGCAGCCCGTGTTTGGCACGCTGGTTCCCTAGGGCCGGCGTGCGGTTTGCGCCGCCCGGCTGACAGGGAGTCTGGCCGGGCGGCGCGGGCCAACCGCAGAGGTGTACAAAAGCGGAGCCCCCGAAGCCGAAAAAATCGGCTGCTTTTCTCCCCGTCCCTCGCGACTACGAACCCCGAGCTTCGAAGGCCGAGGTCCGCCAGCGGGAGTTGCGCGTCCGCTTTTGCTCGTCATTCCCGCGAACGCGGGCTCTGCTTTACTTCGGCGGAGCCGAACATCCAGCGGCTTCAAACGTTCTCGCACGAAAGGCCCTGGATTCCCGCGTTCGCGGGAATGACGGTAGGGGAGGGCGTGCGCAGGGCTGGTGGTTTCGATAAGCGACTCCAGCGCCATCTCTCAAGCCCTCATTCCCCCGCCGAAACAGAATCAATCCACCCCCGGACAATAGCCGCCTCAACGTCCCCAGGCGTATCCAGATCCTGCTCCAACTCCGGCGCCTGCAACCGCCAAACCGACCCCGCCGCCTGCCGCGCCAGCGCCGCGCCGAACCCTCGATCGCCCTGCAAGTCGGTCGCCTCGCGCCACAACGCCGGCGCGATCAAGGCCGGCACGCCCAGCGCCTGCCGATGCAACGTGGCCGCGCACCCTGACGAAGCCCCCGCCGCGCCCGCGACCAAGGCGCGCAGATGCGCCGCCTCCAAAGCCGGCTGATCGCAGCCCAGCACCAGCACCGATCCGTCGAACTCGGCCAAGGATCGCGCCGCCGCCTGCAGGCTGCTGGCCATCCCCTGTTCCCAGTCGGCATTGATCGAGACGGTCACATCCAAGTCGGCCAGAGCCGCCCGCATCGTTTCGTGCCGCGCCCCCAGCACCACCAGCACCCGCGCGGCGCCGCTGTCCAGCGCCAAGCGCGCGGCGCGATGCAGCAAGGTCTCGCCGTCGCGGGTCAGCAGTTGCTTGGGCCGCCCCAGGCGGCGGCTGGCGCCGGCGGCGAGCACCACCGCGACGTGCGCCATCGCTCAGTGCCCGCCGTGCAGATGCTGCTGCAACTGCGAGGCGATGCTCAGCGCGATCGCCTCGGGGCCGTCGCCGCCCAGCGGCAGGCCGATCGGCGAATGCAGGCGCGGCAGCAGCGAGTCGCGCGCCGAGGCCGGCAACACCCGGAACAAGTCCTCGCGCCGCCGCGTCGGCCCCAGCAGGCCGACGAAACCGATGCCCTGGCCGCCGCTGGTTTCGGCCAGATGCTCCAGGGCCTCGCGATCGAGTTCGAAATGGTGGTGCATGACCAGCGCCGCGTCGTGCGCGCGCGCGGTCGCCAGCGCCTGCGCCGGGCTGCGCGCGAGCGCGTGATCGGCCAGCGCGCCCAGGCCGCACCAGCGCGGGCGGCGCTCGACCAGGGTCGTCATCCAGCCCAGCGTGCGCAGCAGCGGCAACAGCGTCGGCGTTTCCGGGCCGCCGCCGAACACCAGCACCGACGGCGGCGCGGCGACTTCCAGTTTCCATTCGCCCGCCGCATCGGCCGGCCACGGCGGCGTGTTGACCGGCAAGGTCCAGCGCAGACGCTCCTCGCCGACCGCGGCCGAGACCGCGCCGGAGCCGCGAATGTCCAGGCGCAGATCGCCGTGGCCGCGCTGCCATTCGTCGATCAGCGCCGGCCAGCCGCGCAACGCCGCCAGCGGCAGCAGCGCCAGCCGCAGGCGGCCGCGGCAGCCGACCGCGGAACCGGCGAACAGGTCTTCGTCGCTGCGCGTGTCGATGTCCATCCACTCGATGCCCTGCGACTGCGCGGCCTGCGCGGCGCGCAGTTCGATGTCGGGTTCGATGCAGCCGCCGCTGAGCCAGCCGATCTGGCCCTCGCGCGCGCCGAACAGCGCCAGCGCGCCGGGACGCACATACGTGGAGCCTTCGGTTTCCAGCACCACCGCCAGCGTGGCCGGGTCGCCGCGCGCGGCGGCGGTGGCGCTGGTTTCGATCACCGCGCGCATCCCGCCGGAGGCGAGGCGCGGTGCGGAGGACGGTTCCGGCGAGTCGGCCATGTGCGGCGCCCATGCGCGGTGGATGGGCCGAGTCTAGAACGATCGCGGCCACCGCCGCACGCCTCGTTCACAAGCCGGGCCGGCGCGCTGCAGTTTTGGGCAAGCGCGCACGGTCTGTGTTCATGCCAAAAATGCCTGCAGGCAAGCGCGATCGACAAAACCCGCGGCCGCCGGTGCGCCGCGACGGCGTCGATTGGGCCGCGCGCGCCTGGAGTTTTCGGCAAGCATCGCGCGCTGTGAATCGGGCGATCGCCGTCAAGCAACGCCGACATCGCGACCTTCGCGTTATGGCGACGCGGCGTCGGCAAGAGTAGGCTCGAAGCACCCCAGCCGTCGCCAGGGAATCCGCATGAAGCTCAACGTCAATGGCATCGAGCACGATATCGATGCGCCGCCCGACATGCCGCTGCTGTGGGCGCTGCGGGATCTGATCCATCTCACCGGAACCAAGTTCGGCTGCGGCATCGCCCAATGCGGCGCATGCACCGTGCATGTCGATGGCGCGCCGCGGCGCGCCTGCGTCACTCCGGTGTCCACGGTGGAAGGCAAGAACATCCTCACCATCGAAGGCCTGTCCAAAGACGGCAGCCATCCGGTGCAGCGCGCCTGGGCCGAGATCGACGTGGTCCAGTGCGGCTACTGCCAGTCCGGGCAGATCATGTCCGCGGCGGCGTTGCTGGCGAAGATTCCCGCGCCCAGCGATACCGATATCGATCAGGCCCTGTCCGGCAACATCTGCCGCTGCGGCACGTACCCGCGCATCCGCGCGGCGGTGAAGCGCGCGGCCGAACTCGGCGCCGGCCATGCGGCCGCCGCCGCGCCGCCCGATCTCCCGTCGATGCTGTTGCCGTCGGTGACCGTGCCGGCGCGGACGGCCTGATCGCGACACCCGATACGCCGGGCGGCGCGTCGATGCGCCGCGCCCGTCACGCGTTTGCAAGGAGATGTCCGTGAACACCCTTGATCTGGATGCGCCCTCGCGGCGTCGCTTCATCAAAAACACCGCCTTGATCGGCGGCGGCCTGGTGATCGGTTTCGTCGTGCCCGGCGCGAAACGTTTCGCCGAGGCCGCGCCCGCGCAGGCCGCGGCGGTATCGGCCGGCTTCGTGCCCAACGCGTTCTTGCGCGTGGGCGCCGACGACACCGTCACCGTGCTGTTGTCGCATTCGGAAATGGGCCAGGGCATCTGGACGGGGCTGGCGATGTTGATCGCGGAAGAGCTCGACGCGGACTGGTCGAAGATCAAGGTCGAACACGCGCCGGCCGACGACGCCTACGCGCACACCATGTTCCACATGCAGATGACCGGCGGCTCGACCAGCACCTGGACCGAGTTCGACCGCTACCGGCAGGCCGGCGCCACCGCGCGCGCGCTGTTGGTCGCGGCCGCGGCGCAGCGCTTCGGCGTGCCGGCCGATCAGGTGCGCACCGAGAAGGGCGTGGCGATCGCCGGCGATCAGCGCGCCAGTTACGGCGAGCTCGCCGCCGCCGCGGCCAAGCTGTCGGCGCCGGCTGCCGCGCCCGCGCTCAAGCAGGCCAAGGACTGGACGATCATCGGCAAGTCCACGCGCCGCCTGGACGGCCCGGAGAAGATCACCGGCCGCGCCAAGTTCGGCATGGACGTGCAGTTCGACGGCTTGATGACCGCGGTGGTGGCGCGCGCGCCGGTGTTCGGCGGCACGGTCAAATCCTTCGACGCCGGCAAGGCCAAGGCGGTGCCGGGTGTGCGCGACGTGGTGCAGGTGCCCAGCGGCGTGGCGGTGATCGCGGATCATTATTGGGCGGCCAAGCAGGGTCGCGATGCCTTGGTCATCGATTGGGACCTCGGCCCCAACGCGGGCCTGGACAGCGGCAAGCTGCGCGAGGAATTCCGCCGCCTCGCCGCCACCGAAGGCGCCGTCGCCAGCCAGGCCGGCGATGTCAAAGGCGCGCTCGGCAAAGCGGCGAAGACGCTGGAAGCCGAATACAACGTGCCGTATCTGGCGCACGCGCCGATGGAGCCGCTCAACTGCACGGTCAAGATCGAAGGCGGCCGTTGCGAGATCTGGACCGGCACCCAGTTCCAGACCATGGACCAGAAGATCGCCGCGGAAATCCTCGGGATCAAACCCGATCGGGTGAAGATCCACACCATGTTCCTCGGCGGCGGTTTCGGCCGGCGCGCGACGCCGACCTCCGACTTCGTGCGCGAGGCCGTGCACGTGGCCAAGGCCGCGGGCAAGCCGGTCAAGACGGTGTGGTCGCGCGAGGACGACGTGCGCGGCGGTTACTACCGGCCGATGTATCTGCAGCGCGCGCGCATCGGCGTAGACGCGCAGGGCTTGCCGATGGCGTGGCAGCACGTGATGGTCGGCCAGTCGATCATCGGCGGCACGCCGTTCGAATCGGCGATGGTCAAGAACGGCATCGACGCGACCTCGGTCGAAGGCGTGGCCGATTCGCCGTACATCAAGGGCCTGAAGGATCATCGCGTCGATCTGCATTCGCCCAGGACCGGCATTCCGGTACTGTGGTGGCGCTCGGTCGGCCACAGTTACAACGCGTTCGTGATGGAGAGCCTGATCGATGAACTCGCGCACGCGGCCGGGCAAGATCCGGTGGCGTATCGGCGCAGCTTGCTGAAAGACCATCCGCGCCATCTGGCGGCCTTGAATCTGGTCGCGGAGAAATCCGGCTGGGGTACGAAGTTGCCCAAGGGCCGCGCGCGCGGCGTGGCGGTGCACGAGTCGTTCAAGAGCTACATCGCCCAGGTCGCGGAAGTGTCGCTGATCGATGTGCCCGGCGGCGGCCGCGGCATCCGCGTGGATCGGTTCGTCTGCGCGATCGACTGCGGTCTGGCGGTCAATCCCGACGGCGTGCGCGCGCAAATGGAATCGGGCATCAACTTCGGCCTGGGCGCGGCGCTGCACAGCGCGGTGACGTTCAAGGACGGGCGCGTGCAGGAATCCAATTACCACGACTACCGCGTGCTGCGCCTGGACGAAGCGCCGAAGATCGAGGTGCACATCGTGACCAGCGCGGACGAAATGGGCGGCGCCGGCGAACCGGGCACCGCGCCGGTCGCCGCCGCGGTCGCCAATGCGGTGTTTGCGCTGACCAAGCAGCGGCTGCGCGAACTGCCGCTGCGGCTGGCCTGAGGAGACGACGATGCGAGCATTAGCTTTTGTCCTGCCGGCGCTGGCCCTGATTCCGATCCTGGCGGTGTTCAACGCCGGCTCCAAGCCGGCGCCGCCGAGCGATGCGGGCGCGATCGCCGCGTTCGCCACGGTGCAGAAAGTGTTCCAGCACCCGCGCTGCCAGAATTGCCACATCCCCGGCGACAGCCCGCTGCAGTTCGACGCCGGCCTGCCGCATGCGATGGGCGTGGTGCGTGGGCCCGAAGGCAAGGGCGCGGCCGGTCTGCCGTGTTCGACCTGCCACGGCGAAGCCAATCTTCCCGCCAGCTACGGCGCCAACGCGCCGCCGGGCGCGCCGCATTGGCAGTTGCCGCCGCCGCAGCACAAGATGGCCTGGATCGGCCTGCCGGCGCCGAAGCTGTGCGCGCTGATCAAGGACAAGAGCAGCAACGGCGGCCGCGATTTCGCCGCGCTGATCAAGCACGTCAGCGAAGACAAGCTGGTGCTGTGGGGCTGGGCGCCGGGCGGCGCGCGCGAACCGGTGCCGGTGCCGCATCCGCAGTTCGTGGAGGCGTTCAAGACTTGGGCGGATGCGGGGGGGCCTTGCCCCAGGCAGTGAGGCTGCGGTGGCTGAAGACATCCCGCGATAAAGCCCCTCTCTCGCTGGCGGGAGAGGGAATCGATCGTGGCCAGTTCCCACTTTCGCGGACGAAAGCCCCTCTCCCGCTTGCGGGAGAGGGGTTGGGGTGAGGGTGGCGCGCAAGGAGCAAAAGCATTCGCGCCTTTGGCGCTCATTCCCCTCACCCTAGCCCTCTCCCGCAAGCGGGAGAGGGAATCAATCGTGGCCAGTTCCCAGTTTCGCGGACGAAAGCCCCTCTCCCGCTGGCGGGAGAGGGGTTGGGGTGAGGGTGACGCGCAAGGCGCAAAAGCATTCGCGCCTTCGGCGCTCATTGCCCTCACCCTAGCCCTCTCCCGCAAGCGGGAGAGGGAATCAAGCGGGGTCAGTCCCACTTCACAGGCGAAAGCCCCTCTCCCGCTTGCGGGAGAGGGGTTGGGGTGAGGGTGACGCGCAAGGAGCAAAAGCATTCGCGCCTTTGGCGCTCATTCCCCTCACCCTAGCCCTCTCCCGCAAGCGGGAGAGGGAATCAATCGTGGTTCCGCTTCACTTTCGCAGGCGGGAAGCGCGAATCACGGATGCGGACTGTCGCAAGCCTCATCCCCGCAAGCCGCCGCCTCGATCTGCAGCGTGCAATGCTCGATGCCATAGCGCTCATCGAGCAGCTTCGCCAACTCCCGCCGCAACGCCTCGCCGTCCACGCCTTGTGCGACGACCAGATGCGCCGTCATCGCCGGCGTGCTCGATCCCAGCGACCACACATGCAGATCGTGCACGTCGCTGACGCCCTCGGCCGAGGACAACAGCGCACGCACTGCATCCAGGTCGATGCCGCGCGGCACGCCTTCCATCAGCACGTTGCCGGCCTCGCGCAGCAGCGTCCAGGTGCGCGGCAACACCCACAGGCCGATCAGCACGGCCAGGATCGGATCGACCACAGTCCAGCCGGTCAGGCGGATCACGATCGCGCCGGCGATCACCGCCACCGAGCCGAGCATGTCGCTCCACACTTCCAGGTAGGCGCCTTTCATGTTCAGGCTTTCGCCGCTGCCGGCGCTGAGCAGGCGCATCGCGATCAGGTTGACCGCAAGGCCTAGGGATGCGATCACCAGCATGCCGGTGGTCGCGATCTGCGGCGGCTGGCTGAAGCGTCCGACCGCTTCCCACAGGATGTACGCGGCCACCGCGAACAGCATCAGGCCGTTGGCCATCGCGCCTATCGCTTCCATGCGCACGTAGCCGAAACTGCGCTTGGCGTCGGCCGGTTTCCGGCTCAGCCGCACCGCGGTCAAGGCGATCATCAACGCCAGGGTGTCGGTGCCCATGTGCGCGGCGTCCGACAACAGCGCCAGGCTGTTGGTGAGGAAGGCGCCGATGACTTCCGCGATGAGGAAACCGCCGGTCAGGCCCAGCGCCCACCACAGCGGACGCTCGTGACGGATCGCGGTGGTGCCGTGGTCGTGTCCACTGCCCATGTCGATTCTCCCGGTTGCGGGCCGCCACGACAGCGGCGGCCCATTGAAACGCAGCGCGCGTGAGCGGCGCGCTATCGCGGTAGAGGACCGCCGTTGCCGGCGGTCCGTGAAGCGCGCCGTCAGTGCGCGGGCGCGGCCTGGGGCGGCGATTGCGGCACCGGTTCGCGCTCGCGTTCCTGCGCGTCGTTGCGATGCAGCCAGCGGTACAGCACCGGCAGCACCAGCAAGGTCAGCAGGGTCGAAGACACGATGCCGCCGATCACCACCGTCGCCAGCGGCCGCTGCACTTCCGAGCCGGCGCCGACGTTGAAGGCCATCGGGATGAAGCCCAGCGAGGCCACCAACGCCGTCATCAGCACCGGCCGCAGACGGCCGAGCGCGCCATCGACGATGGCGTTGTCGAGCGGGTCGCCTTGTTCGCGCAATTTGCGGATGAAGGCGATCATCACCAGGCCATTGAGCACGGCCACCCCCGACAAGGCGATAAAGCCCACGCCGGCCGAGATCGACAACGGAATCCCGCGCAGCGCCAGCGCGATCACCCCGCCGGTCAAGGCCAGCGGCACGCCGCTGAACACGATCGCCGCATCCTTGGCCGAACCGAAGGCCATGAACAACAAGGCGAAGATCAGCACCAACGTCACCGGCACCACGACCGCCAGACGCTGGCTGGCCGAGATCAACTGCTCGAAGGTGCCGCCGTAGCCGATCCAATAGCCTTCCGGCAGTTTCACTTGCGCATCGATGCGCTGGCGCAACTCGCCGACGAAACCGCCCAGGTCGCGATCGCGCACGTTCGCCGTCACCACGATGCGGCGCTTGCCGTTCTCGCGATTGATCTGGTTCGGGCCGAGCACCGATTTGATCTTGGCGACCTCGCGCAGCGGCACCGTGCGCGGCGCCCCGGCGAGCCAGGTGGCGTCGCGGCTGGATTCGTCGCGATCGCCGCTGGCGGCCGGCAACGGAATCGGCAGATCGGCCAGCGCGGCCGGGTCCTGGCGCAAGCCTTCGGGCAGGCGCACCACCAGATCGAAACGGCGGTCGCCTTCGAACAACTGCCCGGCGACCTCGCCGCCGACCGCGGTCGCCACCGCGTCCTGCACCGCGACCGGGTTGAGGCCGTACACCGCCAGCGCGCGCGGATCGGGCTCGATGCTCAGCATCGGCAGACCGGTGACCTGCTCGGTCTTGATGTCGGCCGCGCCGGGCACGCGCTTGGCCACCGCCTCGATGCGCTGCGCGACCCTTAGCAACTGCTGCAGATCGTCGCCGTAGACCTTGACCGCGACATCGGCGCGCACGCCGGAGATCAACTCGTTGGTGCGCATCTGGATCGGCTGGGTGAACTCGAAGTTGCTGCCGGGCAGGGTGCCGGCGATGGCCTGGATCTCCTCCATCAGCGCCGCCTTGGGCTTGCCCGGATTGGGCCAGCGCTCGCGCGGCTTGAGCATCAGGAAGGTGTCCGCGACCGACGGCGGCATCGGGTCGCTGGCGACTTCGGAGGTGCCGATCTTGCTGAAGACGCGTTCGACTTCGGGCATGGCCATGAACGCCTGCTCCATCGTCTTCTGCATCGTCACCGACTGGGTCAGGCTGGTGCCGGGGATGCGCATGGCCTGCACCGCGACATCGCCTTCGTCCAGGCTGGGGACGAACTCGGTGCCCATGCGCGTGGCCAGCGCGGCGCTGACGATCACCAGCGCGGCGGTGCCGGCGACCACGATCGCGCGGCTGCGCAGCGCCCAGGCCAGCGCCGGCTCGTAGCGGCGCTTGATCCAGGCCATGGCGCGGTTTTCCTTCTCGGCCACCTTGCCGCCGAGGAAGATCGCCACCGCCGCCGGCACGAAGGTCAGCGACAACAGCATCGCGCCGGTCAGCGCCAGCACCACGGTGATCGCCATGGGATGGAACATTTTTCCTTCGATGCCGCTGAGCGCGAAGATCGGCAGATACACCGCGGTGATGATGCCCAGGCCGAACAGGCTGGGGCGGATCACTTCGGCGGTGGCCGAGGCGGTGAGGTCGTGGCGCTCTTCATCGCTCATCTGCCGGCCGAGCAGATGCTGTTGCTCGCCGAAGCGGCGCAGGCAGTTCTCGATGATGATCACCGCGCCATCCACGATCAGGCCGAAGTCCAGCGCGCCCAGGCTCATCAGATTGCCCGACACGCCGCCGCGGACCATGCCGGTGATGGTGAACAGCATCGCCAGCGGAATCACCAGCGCGGTGATCAGCGCGGCGCGAAAATTGCCCAGCAGCAGGAACAGCACCGCCACCACCAGCAAGGCGCCTTCGACCAGGTTCTTCGACACCGTGGCGATGGTGCGATCGACCAGCGAGGTGCGGTCGTACACGGCGTTGGCGCTCACGCCCTTGGGCAGACTGGCGTTGGCCGCTTGCAGTTTGCTCGCTGCGGCTTGCGATACGTCGCGGCTGTTGGAACCGACCAGCATGAAGACGGTGCCCAGCACGACTTCATGGCCATTCTGGGTGGCCGCGCCGCTGCGCAGTTCCGGGCCTTCGCCGACCTGGGCCACGTCGCGCACGCGGATCGGCACGCCGTCGCGGCGGTCGAGCACGATCTCGCCGATCGCTTCGGTCTTGGCGATCTGTCCCGGCACCCGCACCAGGAACTGCTCGCCGTTGCGCTCGATGTAACCGGCGCCGACGTTCTGGTTGTTGGCCGCCAGCGCGGCGACCACGTCGCGCTGGGTCAGGTTCAACGCGCGCAACCGCGCCGGGTCGGGCGTGATGTGGATCTGCCGCGCGTAGCCGCCGATGGTGTTGACCTCGGTGACGCCGGGCGTGTTGCGCAGTTGCGGGCGGATCACCCAATCCTGCAGCGTGCGCAGGTCGGTCGCGGTGTAGGCCGAACCGTCGGGCTTGCGCGCCTTGGGATCGGCATCGACGGTGTACATGAAGATCTCGCCCAGGCCGGTCGCGGTCGGGCCGAGTTCGGGTTCCAGGCCGGCCGGGATCTGCGACTTCACCTGCTGCAGGCGCTCGGCGACTTGCTGCCGGGCGAAGTACAGGTCGGTGCCGTCCTTGAACACCACGGTGACTTGCGAAAGACCGTAGCGCGAGAGCGAGCGCGTGTAATCGAGTTTGGGCAGGCCCGCCAGCGCGGTCTCGATCGGAAAGGTCACCCGTTGTTCGGCCTCCAGCGGCGAGTAGCCGGGCGCCTGGGTGTTGATCTGCACCTGCACGTTGGTGATGTCGGGGGTGGCGTCGATCGGCAGCTTGCCGAAGCTCCACACGCCCACGGCGATCAGCGCCAGGGTCAGCGCGAGCATCAGCCAGCGATGGCGGATGGCGAAGCGCAGGATGCGTTCGAGCACGCCGGGACTCGCATCGGCGGAAGGGGTGGCGCGGCGCTCAGTGTTCATGCGAGGCCCCGGCTTTTTCGATGTCGGCCTTGATCAGGAAGCTCTGTTCGACCACGACCTGTTCGCCGGCCTTCAGTCCCGAGAGCACTTCCACGCGTTTGGCGTCGCGGCGGCCCAGCTTCACCGGCCGCGCGCTGTAGCGCTCGCCTTCGCGCACGAACACGACATCGCCGTCGTCCATGCGCTGCAACGCGGTCAGCGGCACCGCCAGCGCCACCGGCTGCTGTTCCACGGTGACCCGCGCGCGCACCGCCGAGCCCGGACGCCACAGACCGTCGGCGTTCTTGATCGAGGCGCGCGCGACCGTGCTCTGGCTGGCGGTGGCGGTGCCGGGCAGGATGCGATCGAGCGTGGTATCCACGCCGTTGTCGTCGCCCATGCGCATCACCGTGACCGGCAGGCCCGGACGCAGATGCGAAGCGTCGGCGCCGAACACGTGCAGATCGACCCACAGCGTGGACAGATCGGCGATCTCGAACAGCGCCGTGCCTTCGACCGCGACCTCGCCGACCGAAGCGTTGCGCGCCAGCACCACGCCGGAGATCGGCGCGGCAACGCTGTAGGTGGTCAGGCTCAGATTGCTGTCGATGGTGGCGAGGGTTTGCCCGGCGCTGACGCGGTCGCCGACGTTGGCGCGCAGCGAGCGCACCGGCCCGGGATAGCGCGCGGTGATGCGCGCGACACGGCCTTCCAGCGGCGTGATCAGGCCTTGCACTTCGTGCTCGTCGGCGACCGTGCCGGGGCCGGCGGGCGCCACGCCGATGCCGGAGCGGCGCGCGATCTCATTGCGGATCACCGTGCTTTCGGCTTTCTCTTCCTCGCCTTCGCCGTGGCCGGCGCCGGGTTCGGCGTGATTGCCTTCGATGTTCTTCGCGGCCGCTTCGGTTTGTTCCGGTTTCTTGTCCGCGCCGCCGCAGGCGCTCAGACTCAGGGCCAGCAGGCCCGCGGCGATCAACAATTCGGGCTTCATGGGCGGGCTCCTGCGGGATGGGGCGATGCGGCGAGAAACGATTCGCCGGTGAGACGCTGGATTTCGATCAGCGCCAGTTGCGCGTCGAGCGCGGTGTCCAGGCGCTGTTTGCGCACGGCCACGCTTTCGGCCTGCAACATGGCCAGTTCCAGATAGCTGATGGCGCCGGCTCGGTAGGCGTATTCGGCGGCTTTCTCCGCGCGTTCCAGGCGCGGCAGCACGTCGTCCTTGAGCCGCGTCACTTCCAGCGCGCCGACCCGGTAGCGGCCGTGCGCTTCGACCAGGGTCGAGTACAGCGACATGCCCTTGGCTTCGCGTTCGGTCTCCAGCACCGTCAGTTCCGCCTGCGCGCCGCGAATGCCGGGCTCGGCGCGGTCGCGCGCGCCCAGCGGCATGGCGACGCTGCCGATCAGGGCCATGTCGCTGCCGTCCTGCAGGCGGCGCACGCCGAGTTGCCAGCTCAGATCGGGCGTGGCCTGGCTCTGGGCCAGACGCACGCGCGCCTCGCCGATGCGGCGCGCGTCGTTGAAGCGCGCCAACTCCGGCGTGCGTTCGAGCAGGCTCGCCAGCGCGGCGGTGTCCTGGATCGGCGCCAGCGCATACGGATCGCCGGCCACGGTGGCGAAGCCGGGATCGCGTTCGCCCCACAATGCGGCCAGATGCTGGCGCGCGGCCAGCAGCGATTGCTCGCCGCGGCTGCGTTCCAGCTCGGCGCGCGCCTGCGCGGCCTGCGCGGTCAGCAACCCGGATTCCGGCGACGCGCCGGCCTCCAGGCGCTGGCGCGCGGCGGCGACGCTGCGCTTGCGCTGGGCGATGTCGAACTGGGCCAGTTCGATGCGGCGCTGCGCGGCGACGATGGCCAGATAGCGGCGCGCGGTTTCGGCCAGCAAGTCCAGGCGCCGGCCTTCGCGATCGACCGCGAGCGCATCGATGCGGCTTTGCGCGAACGCGCGGCGCGCGTCGAGCTTGCCGCCGCGTTCGAACACCGAGGCCAGGCTCAGAGTGATTTCCGCGCCGCTGATACCGCTGACGGCGCCGGTGCCGAGCACGTTGTCCACCGCCAGGCCGGCGATAAGGGCCGGTTTCTGCGCGGCGATGTCGCGCTCGGCCTGCAGCACCGAACGTTGATCGCCGAACAGACGCAGGTCCGGATGGCTGTCGCCGATGCGCGCGTAGGCATCGTCGAGGGTGAACACCGAACCGGCGCGCGGCGCGGCGGACGCGTTCGCCGCAGCGAGCGTGCCGGGTGGGGAAGCGGGAGCAAGGGGCGGCCGCGCCTGTGCCGAAAAGCACAGCGCAGCCGTCAGGGCGGCCAAGGCCGCCGGACGCAAACGCATGGGGTATCTCCTGGATCGCTGAAGACGCCGGCGCGGTCGCAAAGCGACGGCACGCGCACGGCGAGGACGGGCGTCAGCCCGGGCCGGCCCGGGGCCGGCAGCGGATCAGGCGGAGATGGGTGGGCGGAACGGCACCACGGTCGGGGTCGGCACGAACGCGGTCGAATGCGCCGGCAGCGCCTGCGCGGTGGCCGGCGCGAGCAGGCCCAGGTCGATGCGCGGCAGCAACGCGGCCTGCATCGCGCAGCAATGGCTCAGGTGCCATCGCGAGTCGCCGCAGCCGTCGGGATCGTGCTGCGGTTGGCCGTCGGCGTGGCGATCGCCCTCGTGCTGCAGCGCCGTGGCCGCGCTGGGCGCCAGTTCGCCGATCTCGCTGGCGAACGCCAACACCGGCTTGACCAGCATCACCGCGATCAACACGGCGAAGACCAGATAGCGCGAGGCAGCGGCGAGGGCGGACGAAGCGGACATGCGGCGATGATAGAAGCCGCCGCCGCCGCAATACAATTTCAGCCTTGCTGGCATCGTTCAGGTGCCGCCATGCATCCATCGGCCGGATTGCGCATCACGCCGGCGCGCCGGTGCCGCCATAATCCGCGCCGCGCGGCAGGACGCTCAGCAGATGGACGCGGTTTCGTCCACCAGGATAGGCAAGGGCGATGCAGTACCCGCGTCACATCCTGTGCCTAATCTGCGCGCGGATTACGCAGTTTCGCGGTACAGGGGGTTGAGCAGTGAAGGTTGTGACCAAGCCGGCGCGCATCGTCGCCGCTGGCCTGTGGGCGCGCTCCGCGGTGCGCGCATCCGCGCGCGTCGTGCTCGGCGCGAGCGTGGGTTTGAGCGTGTTGTTGGCCGGATGCGGTTCCGGCGAATCCTCCCGGGCGGCGCCGGCCGCATCGGCTCAGGCCGACGCGGCGGAAGCGGCCGCGCCGTTGCCGCCGGCATTGACCGAACTCGACGCCGACGGCCTGCGCGCCCGGGCCGCGCAGGCCCTGCGCGAACAGCGCATCCACACTCCGGCCGGCGACAGCGCGGTCGACT
>NZ_JAGGRI010000022.1:0-56754 GCF_018612875.1 Lysobacter sp. ISL-50
GCGAAGATCATCAAGTGACGAACTGACCCGTGCGCGCCAAAGGCGCGCACGGCTTTGTCAGTTCGTCATCCCCGCGAAGGCGGGGATCCAGAGACGAGGAAGAAGCCCCGAAGTCCGGCGCCGCCCCTCATCGAAGGCCAAGATGCTCAAAGCGGCAATCCCCGGATCGCCGCCAGCAACAAAGAAACCCGCGACGGGCCCAGCCCGTCGCCGGTTTTCTCAACCGCGGTCCCGCGACCGCGATTGAGAAAACCGGTAGTCCAAGTCCGGCCCGGAGAGGGCAGGGGCCGTATTCATCGTCCAGGAGGCGGGTGCTTGCACTCTCCGATCGGATGCATGTAGAATGCGCGACCACCGTGCCACCCCTGTTTATTCCGGGGCGGCGCAACCAGCGAAATGAGGAGCAGGATGCGCCTCGTATTCGCCAGACAGGGACATGTCGCACGGCAGCGCTCCATACGTTCTGGGCCCTCGGGCATCCAAAGAACGCTAAATGGAGCCATTCGTGCGTTTTATTCCGTCTGGGCGGGCCGGGAAACCGGGCCGCCTTAGCTTTTCCAGGCAAGGAAGCTCCGGGGCGAGGGTGTTGCCCTGGAGTGTTTGCGTTTTCGTGGGGTCGGCGCACCCAGAAGCCGTCCCGTCGCTCTTTTAACCAAGGAATTCCGTCATGGCGGACCAAAAGATCCGGATCCGGCTCAAAGCGTACGATCATCGTCTGATCGACCGCTCGGCCAGCGAGATCGTCGAGACGGCCAAGCGGACCGGCGCGCAAGTGCGCGGCCCGATCCCGCTGCCGACCAAGATCGAGCGCTACACCGTTCTCGTCTCCCCGCACGTCGATAAGGACGCGCGCGACCAGTACGAGACCCGCACGCACAAGCGCGTGCTCGACATCGTAGACCCCAACGACAAGACCGTGGACGCGCTGATGAAGCTCGAACTCGCGGCTGGCGTTGATGTCCAGATCAAGCTGACCTGAGGCACCCACCATGACCGCGAAGAAATATTCGTTGGGCATCGTCGGTCGCAAGGCCGGCATGAGCCGCTTCTTCACTGAAGACGGCAAGTCGGTTCCGGTGACCCTCATCGAAGCGACCCCGAACCGTATTACCCAGATCAAGACCACGGAAACCGACGGCTACAGCGCCGTGCAGGTGACCGTCGGCGTGCGCCGCGCGGCGCTCGTCAACAAGCCCGAAGCCGGTCACCTCGCCAAGGCGAAGGTCGAAGCAGGCCGCGGCTTGTGGGAACTGCGCGTGGAAGACGACAAGATCAACGCTTTCGAAGTGGGCGGCGAAATCAAGGCCGACATCTTCGAAGTGGGCCAGATCGTCGACGTCCAGGGCATCACCAAGGGCAAGGGCTTCCAGGGCACGATCAAGCGCTGGAACTTCAGCATGGGCGATGCGACGCACGGTAACTCGCTGTCGCACCGCTCGCCGGGTTCGATCGGCCAGCGCCAGACGCCGGGTCGCGTTTTCCCGGGCAAGAAGATGTCCGGTCACATGGGCGCCGTCCAGCAGAGCACGCAGGGCCTGGAAGTGGTCAAGGTCGACGCCGAGCGCGGCTTGATCGCGATCAAGGGCGCCGTGCCGGGCGCTCCGGGCGGTGACGTGATCGTCCGCCCGTCGAGCAAGGGAGCATAACGATGGAACTTGCCATCAACGGTAGCGACAAGAAGCTGTCGGTTTCCGACGCCATCTTCGATCGCGAATTCAGCGAAGACCTGGTTCACCAGGTTGTTGTGGCCTACCGCAACGCGGGCCGCGCCGGCACCAAGGCGCAGAAGACGCGTTCGGAAGTCAACGGCACCACCAAGAAGTCGAAGAAGCAGAAGGGCGGCGGTGCGCGTCATGGCGCGCTGACGGCTCCGATCTTCGTCGGCGGCGGCGTGACCTTCGCGGCCAAGCCGCGCAGCTTCGCCCAGAAGGTGAACCGCAAGATGTACCGCGCGGCGATCGCCGCGATCCTGTCGGAGTTGAACCGCCAGGGCCGCATCACCGTCGTCGAAAAGCTGGATATCGACTCGCCGAAGACCTCGGGCATGATCGCCATGCTGAAGTCGCTGGAAATGGGCCGTCGTCCGCTGCTCGTCACCGAGGAAGCGTCCGAGAATCTGTACCTCTCGGCCCGCAACCTGCCTTATGTGGAAGTCCGCGACGTGCAGGGACTCGATCCGGTGGCCCTCGTCGGCGCCGATTCGATCGTGTTCACCGCCGATGCGGTCAAGAAGATCGAGGAGTGGCTGGCATGAACGACGCCAAGCTCTACAGCATCATCCGCGCACCGCGCGTGTCCGAAAAGACCGCGCGTCTGCAGGAAGTCTCCAACCAATACGTCTTCGAAGTGGCGACGGACGCTACCAAGGCCGACATCAAAGTCGCCGTGGAAAAGCTGTTCGACGTGAAGGTCGAGGCTGTCAATGTGGTCAACGTGAAGGGCAAGCAGAAAGCCTTCAAGAACCGCATGGGCCGTCGCGCCGACTGGCGCAAGGCGTACGTGAAGCTGGCCGATGGCCAGTCGATCGACGTGATGGCCAAGGCCTGAGGAAAGATCCATGGCATTGATGACTTTCAAGCCCACTTCCGCCGGCCGCCGCAATGCGGTCCGCGTCGTGACGCCGGGCCTGCATAAGGGCGCGCCGCACGCGGCGTTGGTCGAAAAGCAGAGCAAGAGCGGCGGCCGTAACCACCACGGTCGCATCACCACCCGTCATATCGGCGGTGGCCACAAGCAGCATTACCGCATCATCGACTTCAAGCGCGACAAGGAAGGCATTCCGGCGCGCGTGGAGCGGATCGAATACGATCCCAACCGCACCGCGCACATCGCGCTGCTGTGCTACGTCGATGGCGAGCGCCGTTACATCATCGCCCCCAAGGGCCTGAAGGACGGCGATCAGGTGATCGCGGGCCGCGACGCTCCGATCCGCGTCGGCAACACGCTGCCGCTCACCAACATCCCGGTCGGCTCCACGGTGCATTGCATCGAAATGAAGCCGGGCAAGGGTGCCCAGCTCGCCCGCGCCGCCGGCGCCGGCGTGCAGCTGGTCGCTCGCGAGCAGGGCTACGCCACGCTGCGTCTTCGCTCCGGCGAAATGCGCAAGGTGCCGGTCGAGTGCCGCGCCACCATCGGCGAAGTCGGCAACGACGAGCACAGCCTCGAGAAGCTCGGCAAGGCCGGCGCCAAGCGTTGGCGCGGTATCAAGCCGACCGTTCGCGGCGCGGCCATGAACCCCGTCGATCACCCGCACGGTGGTGGTGAGGCGAAGGCTGGCCAGGGCAACCCGCATCCGGTCACCCCGTGGGGTGTTCCGACCAAGGGTTACAAGACGCGCAAGAACAAGCGCACCACGCAATTCATCGTGCGCGATCGCAGGGGTTAATCGGACATGGCACGTTCACTCAAGAAGGGCCCGTTCGTCGATCATCATCTGATGAAGAAGGTCGAAACCGCGGGCAACAACAAGAAGCCGATCAAGACCTGGTCGCGTCGTTCGATGGTGCTGCCGGAAATGGTTGGCTTCACGATCGCCGTCCACAACGGCAAGAATCACATCCCGGTGCTGGTCAACGAAAACATGGTTGGCCACAAACTTGGCGAGTTCGCTTTGACCCGTACGTTCAAGGGTCACGGCGGCGACAAGAAGTCGGGCAAGTAAGGAGATGACTATGGAAGCGAAAGCCATCCTGCGCACCGCGCGCATCTCCCCGCAGAAGGCCCGCCTGGTCGCTGACCAGGTGCGCGGTCTGTCCGCTGAGCGCGCCGTCAACCTGCTGAAGTTTTCGGACAAGAAGGCAGCTGCACTGATCCGCAAGGTCGTGGAGTCCGCCATCGCCAACGCCGAGAACAACCAGGGCGCCGACATCGACGAGCTCAAGGTCAAGACCATCATGGTGGACGAGGGTCCCGCACTGAAGCGCTTTATGGCTCGTGCGAAAGGCCGCGGCACCCGCATCCTCAAGCGCACCAGCCACATCACTGTGGTTGTGGGCGCGGGCAAGTAAGGCGGAGTCAGACAATGGGTCATAAAGTTCATCCGACCGGAATCCGCCTGGGCATCGCCAAGGACTGGAATTCCAAGTGGTTCGCCAACAAGAAGCAGTACGCCGAGTACCTGGCGGCTGACCTGAAGGTTCGCGAAATGCTTCGCAAGAAGCTGGCTCAGGCCGGCATCTCGAAGATCTTCATCGAACGTCCGGCGAACAACGCCCGCGTGACGATCCACACCGCCCGTCCGGGCGTGGTGATCGGCAAGCGCGGCGAGGACATCGAGAAGCTGCGTAAGGAAGTCAGCGCGCTGATGGGCGTTCCGGCGCACATCAACGTGACCGAGGTCCGCAAGCCGGAACTCGACGCGCAGCTCGTCGCCGAGTCGATCGCTCAGCAGCTGGAACGCCGCATCATGTTCCGCCGCGCCATGAAGCGCGCGGTCGGCAACGCGATGCGCCTGGGTGCCCTGGGCATCAAGGTCAACGTCGCCGGCCGTCTCAACGGCGCCGAAATCGCGCGTTCGGAGTGGTACCGCGAAGGTCGCGTGCCGCTGCACACGCTGCGTGCCGACATCGACTATGGCTTCGCTGAAGCCAAGACGACCTACGGCATCATCGGCATCAAGACCTGGATCTATAAGGGCGAAGTGTTCGACTTCTCCCAGGTGGGCCAGGAGAAGCAGGACGATTCGCCGCGCAGCGATCGTGGTGACCGCGGCGACCGCGGTGATCGTAACGACCGTCCGGGCCGTCCTGCCCGCGAACAGAGGTAATCCGTCATGTTGCAACCCAAGCGAACCAAGTACCGCAAGGTACACAAGGGCCGCAATGATGGCCTGAGCTGGAGCGGCAACGCCGTCAGCTTCGGCGAATACGGCCTCAAGGCAACCGCGCACGGTCAGCTGACCGCGCGCCAGATCGAGGCGGCCCGCCGTTCGATCAGCCGTTACGTCAAGCGTGGCGGCAAGATGTGGATCCGCGTGTTCCCGGACAAGCCGATCACCAAGAAGCCGATTGAAGTCCGAATGGGCTCCGGTAAGGGCAACGTCGAGTACTGGGTCGCTCAGATCCAGCCTGGTCGCATGATTTACGAGATCGAAGGCGTGGCTGAAGACGTGGCGCGCGAAGCGTTCCGTCTGGCCGCGGCCAAGCTCTCGGTGACCACCACTTTCGTTACCCGGACGGTGCGCTAATGGAACTCAAGCAACTTCGTCAGAAGTCGGCCGATGAGCTCAAGGCTCATCTGGTCGAGCTGCATAAGGAGAGCTTCGCTCTGCGCATGCAGAAGGCCACCGGCCAGCTGGCCAAGACCCACGAACCCCGCCGCGTGAAGCGCGAGATTGCTCGCGTGAACATGCTGCTGGGCGAGAAGAAGTAAGGACCCGCCATGACCGACAACAATACAGACAAGGCGCTGCGCACGGTTGAAGGCCGGGTCGTCAGCAACAAGATGGACAAGACCGTCACCGTGCTGGTCGAGCGTCAGGTCAAGCACGCGCTGTACGGCAAGTACATCCGTCGCTCGACCAAGCTCCACGCCCACGACGCCGATAACGCCTGCAAAGAAGGCGACATCGTGCGGGTGAAGGAAATTGCTCCGATGTCCAAGACCAAGAACTGGAGCGTGGTTGAAATCGTCAGCCGCGCGGCCGTCTAAGAGGAGGCTGAACCATGATCCAGATGCAAAGCTACCTCGGCGTTGCCGACAACTCCGGTGCTAAGGAAGTGATGTGCATCAAGGTGCTCGGCGGCTCCAAGCGCCGTTACGCGCACATTGGCGACATCATCAAGGTCACCGTGAAAGACGCGATCCCGCGCGGCAAGGTCAAGAAGGGCGACGTCTACGACGCCGTCGTGGTCCGCACCCGCAAGGGTGTGCGCCGTCCGGACGGCTCGCTGATCCGCTTCGATGGCAACGCTGCGGTGTTGCTCAACAACAAGCATGAGCCGATCGGCACCCGTATCTTCGGACCCGTGACTCGCGAGCTTCGCTCGGAGAAGTTCATGAAGATCGTCTCGCTCGCGCCTGAAGTGCTCTGAGCAGAGGAACTAGACCATGAACCGTATCAAGAAGGGCGATCAAGTGATCGTCACCGCCGGCAAGGACAAGGGCAAGAAGGGCGATGTGGTGCGCGTGCTCGGCGACAAGGTCGTCGTGTCGAACATCAACATCATCAAGCGCCACACCAAGCCGAATCCGCAGGCCAACCAGCCGGGCGGCGTGATCGAGCGCGAAGCGCCGATTCACATTTCCAACGTCATGCTGTTCAACCCTGCCACCGGCAAGGGCGAACGCATCGGTTTCAAGATGCTGGAGGATGGACGCAAACTGCGTGTGTTCCGCTCCAGTGGTGAGGCGGTTGACGCCTGAGGAATGCTGAAATGACCACCCGGCTCGAAGAGTTTTACAAGAAAGAAGTGGTTCCGTCGCTGACCGAAAAGTTCGGCTACAAGAACCCGATGGAAGTGCCGCGCCTCGTCAAGATCACGCTGAACATGGGCGTGGGCGAAGCGGCCACCAACAAGAAGATCCTGGAAAATGCCGTCGCCGACATGACCAAGATCGCCGGCCAGAAGCCGATCGTGACCAAGTCCCGCGTGTCGGTGGCTTCGTTCAAGATCCGCGACGGCTGGCCGATCGGCGCCAAGGTCACCCTGCGCCGCGCCAAGATGTACGAGTTCCTGGACCGCCTGGTCAACATCTCGTTGCCGCGCGTGCGCGACTTCCGTGGTGTCTCCGGCCGTTCGTTCGACGGCCGTGGCAACTACAACATGGGCGTCAAGGAGCAGATCATCTTCCCGGAAATCGATTTCGACCAGGTTGACGCCCTGCGCGGCATGGACATCGCGATCACCACGACCGCGAAGACCGACGCCGAGGCGAAAGCCCTGCTCGAAGCCTTCCGCTTCCCGTTCCGCAACTGAGTCTAGGATTGAACTATGGCTAAGACTTCCATGATCAACCGCGACATCAAGCGGACCAAGCTGGTGAAGAAGTACGCCGGCAAGCGCGATGCGTTGAAGAAGATCATCTCCAGCGACAGCGCTTCGTACGAAGACAAGGCCGAGGCGGTCATCAAGTTGCAGAAGCTGCCGCGCGACTCGTCGCCGAGCCGCCAGCGCAACCGTTGCGCCCTGACCGGTCGTTCGCGCGGCGTCTACAAGAAGTTCGGCCTGGGCCGCAACAAGCTGCGCGAAGCCACCATGCGCGGCGACGTGCCGGGCCTGCGCAAGGCAAGCTGGTAAATCTCTGGTACTATTACCGGCTTTCCCGGTTCCACCGCCGCGGCCCTCGGGCCGCGGCGGCGTTGTTGAAGCAACGTAACTAGCTGTATCTATTACTGAAATTCGCAATCCCGCGGATATCGGTGCTACTCATAGGTGATATTCAATGAGCATGACTGATCCCATCGCCGACATGCTGGTCCGCATCAAGAATGCGGCCGCTGTGCGCAAGCAGACGGTGAAAATGCCGTCGTCCAAGGTCAAGGTGGCTATCGCCGCCGTGCTGAAGGACGAGGGTTACATCCTGGATTCGCGCGTGACCGAAGTCGGTCCGGGCAAGTCCGAACTCGAAATCTCGCTGAAGTACTACGAAGGCAAGCCGGTGATCGAGCGCCTCCAGCGCTACTCCCGTTCGGGCCTACGCCAGTACCGCGGCAAAGACGGGTTGCCCAAGGTCCTCGGCGGCCTGGGTATCGCCATCATCTCCACCTCCAAGGGCATCATGACTGACGCCCAGGCGCGCCAGCAGGGCGTCGGTGGTGAAGTCCTGTGCTTCGTGGCCTAAGGGAGTAATCAGACATGTCCCGAGTTGCCAAGAAGCCGATCGCTCTCCCGAAGGGCGTCGAAATCAACATCCAGGCCGACACGATCGTCGCCAAGGGCCCGAAGGGCTCGCTGTCGATCGGTAAGCCCGCCGCCATCAATCTGAAGGTCGAGAACGGCGAAGCCCTGTTCACGACCGAAGACGCGGCGCTGATCCCGCTGACCGGCACCCTGCGCGCCATCCTCGCCAACATGGTGAAGGGCGTGTCGGAAGGCTTCGAGCGCAAGCTCGAGCTGGTCGGCGTCGGTTACCGCGCCTCGATGCAGGGCAGCGACCTGAATCTGGCCCTGGGTTTCTCCCATCCGGTTCTGTTCAAGGCCCCGGAAGGCATCACCATCGCGACCCCCACCCAGACCGAAATCCTGGTCCAGGGCGCGGACAAGCAGCGCGTCGGTGAAGTCGCCGCCAAGATTCGCGGTTTCCGTCCGCCGGAGCCCTACAAGGGCAAGGGCGTGAAGTACGCCGGCGAAGTCATCATCCGTAAGGAAGCCAAGAAGGCCTAACGGGTAGGGCGCCGGTCCTAGGGCCGGCGTCAAAACACCAAGCTTTCAGCTTTCGGAGATCAGAACATGAACAAGAACATCGCTCGTCTGCGTCGCGCCAAGTCGACCCGCTCGCACATCCGCAATCTCGGCGTCGCCCGTCTGACCGTGCTTCGCACCGGTCAGCACCTGTACGCCCAGGTCTTCACCGCCGACGGTTCCAAGGTCCTGGCCACGGCTTCGACCGTGCAGGCCGACGTCAAGGAAGGCCTGAAGAACGGCAAGAACGCCGAAGCCGCCGTCAAGGTCGGCAAGCTGATCGCCGAGCGCGCCAAGGCCGCGGGCATCGAGAAGGTCGCTTTCGACCGCTCGGGCTACCGCTACCACGGCCGCATCAAGGCGCTGGCCGATGCCGCGCGCGAAGGCGGTCTGCAGTTCTAATACGGCTTGCCGTATTCAGACTGATATCAGGCTTGAAAGCGTGGAGATTCGTCTCCACGCCTTTCGCATCGAACAGCTTCACCCGCCGACACGGGTTTGTGTCGGGCGCTTTGGCGGATTCCTGCCACTGCGCGGCACCCGAATCACTTCACAATCATAAGCGGCCACGCCGCAAATCCCTTTAATCAAAGAGACATCGAAATGGCAGACGATAGAGCCCCGCGGGGCCGCGACCGTGATCGCAACCGCGAAGAGATCGACGACGGCATGATCGAAAAGCTGATCGCGGTCAACCGCGTCAGCAAGACCGTCAAGGGCGGTCGCCAGTTCACCTTCACCGCGTTGACGGTGGTCGGCGACGGCAACGGCAAGGTCGGCTTCGGTTACGGCAAGGCGCGCGAAGTGCCGGTCGCGATCCAGAAGTCGATGGAATACGCCCGCAAGGCGATGAACAACGTGGACCTCAATGGCGGCACCTTGTGGCATGCCGTGAAGTCCGGCCATGGCGCGGCGCATGTGTACATGCAGCCTGCCTCGGAAGGTACCGGCGTGATCGCCGGCGGCGCGATGCGCGCCGTGCTCGAAGCGGTCGGCGTCAAGAACGTGTTGGCCAAGGCCACCGGTTCGCGCAACCCGATCAACCTGGTTCGCGCCACGCTGAAGGGTCTGACCGGCATGCATTCGCCGGCCAAGATCGCGGCCAAGCGCGGCAAGAAGGTGGAGGATCTCAACCATGGCTAAGGCTGCTAACAAGCCCGTCGAGGGCGGCACCGTCACGGTGCGCCTGGTCAAGGGTCTGCGTGGCTGTCAGTCGCGTCACCGCCTGTCGGTGAAGGCGCTCGGCCTGAACAAGCTCAACGACGTGCGGACGCTGAAAGACAGCCCGCAGGTTCGTGGCCTGATCAATACGGTCCACTACCTGGTTCAGGTCGAGGGCTAAGGAGAACATCATGCGTCTCAATACACTCAAGCCGGCTGACGGCGCCCGCGAAGACCGCAAGCGCGTCGGTCGCGGTATCGGTTCCGGCCTCGGCAAGACCGCCGGCCGCGGCCACAAGGGTTCTTTCGCCCGTTCGGGCAAGGGCAAGATCAAGGCCGGCTTCGAAGGCGGTCAGATGCCCATGCAGCGTCGTCTGCCGAAGATCGGCTTCCGCTCCAAGCTGAAGAACGATACGGCCGAAGTCCTGCTGTATCAGCTGGACAAGCTGGAAGCCGGCGAGATCGATTTCGCCGCGCTCAAGGCCGCGAAGCTCGTTCCGAGCAACGCCAAGCAGGCCAAGATCGTGAAGAAGGGCGAGCTGACCAAGAAGTTCGTGCTCAAGGGCGTGCTGGCCACGGCCGGCGCGAAGGCCGCGGTCGAAGCGGCCGGCGGCAAGGTCGAGGAGTAAGGGCTCAATGGCGCGCAGCGGCAACGCAATGGCTGGAATCGGCGGCGGACTCGGCAAGTTCACCGAGTTGCGTCAGCGTTTGCTGTTCGTCATCGGCGCGTTGATCGTCTATCGCATCGGCAGCTACATCCCGGTGCCGGGTATCAACCCGGAGGCGATGGTCAAGTTCATGGAGACCAAGCAGGGCACCATCGTGGACATGTTCAACATGTTCTCCGGTGGCGCTCTGCACCGTTTCAGCCTGTTCGCGTTGAACGTGATGCCGTACATCTCGGCATCCATCATCGTGCAGCTGCTGGTGCAGATCGTGCCGAGTCTGAAAGCCATCCAGAAGGAAGGCGAATCGGGCCGTCGCAAGATCAACCAGTGGTCGCGCATGGGTGCGATTCCGCTCGCGGTGTTCCAGGCATGGGGCATCGCGGCGGGTCTGCAGTCGAGCGTGGCGCCCGACGGTCTGCCGGTGGTGTACGCACCGGGCATGGGCTTCATCCTGACCGCCGTGATCTCACTGACCGCCGGCACCATGTTCCTGATGTGGCTGGGCGAGCAGATCACCGAGCGCGGTATCGGCAACGGCGTGTCGCTGATCATCTTCGCGGGTATCGTGGCGGGCCTGCCGGCCGCGGTGCTGGAGATGTTCGAGCAGATCCGCAACGGCGACATGAGCGCGATCGCGGCCATCGCCGTCATCGCCCTGGTGTTCGGCTTCACCTACCTGGTGGTCTTCGTCGAACGCGGCCAGCGCCGGATCACGGTCAACTACGCCCGTCGTCAGGGCGGTCGCAACGCCTACATGAATCAGGCGTCGTTCCTGCCCCTGAAGCTCAACATGTCGGGCGTGATCCCGGCGATCTTCGCTTCGAGCATCGTGATGTTCCCCGCGACCGCGGCGACCTGGTTCGCCCAGAGCAACAGCGGCAGCGGCGTGTCCGGCTTCCTCCAGCGCATGAGCCAATGGCTCAGCCCGGGTGAACCGGTGCACATGATCCTGTATGCTGGTCTGATCATCGGCTTCGCGTTCTTCTACACGGCGCTGGTGTTCAATTCGCAGGAAACCGCCGACAACCTCAAGAAGTCGGGCGCGCTGATCCCGGGCATCCGTCCCGGCAAGGCCGCCGCGGATTACGTTGATGGCGTGCTGACGCGGCTTACCGCGGCCGGCGCGATTTACCTGGTCATCGTCTGTCTCCTCCCGGAGATCATGCGTACCCAGCTCGGCACCTCGTTCTACTTCGGCGGCACCTCGCTGCTGATCGTGGTGGTCGTGATTATGGATTTCATCGCTCAAATCCAGGCTCATCTGATGTCGCATCAGTACGAGAGCCTGTTGAAGAAAGCGAATTTGAAGGGCGGCTCGCGCGGCGGTCTCGCGCGCGGGTGAGTCAGGACCGGTTCGCGCGCAAGAGTAGCGCGCGGGGCTGAGCAGGGCAGGTCATCGCATTGTTCAGCCAGTTCAGACTCGTCGCCGGAGCATGGGCACACTCCCCATGCCGTGGTTCCGTGGCACCTCTGGTGCCGCGGGGCTTCCTATTAACCCGAGACCTAGATATAATTTCCAGTTCACTCCGCCGGGATTGATCCGTCTCGGCCGCCAAATCAGTTGGAGATCGCCTTATGGCGCGTATTGCGGGCGTTAATTTGCCTGCCCAGAAGCATGTCTGGGTTGGCCTGCAAAGCATTTTCGGCATCGGCCGTACCCGTTCGAAGCAAATCTGCCAGACGGCAGGCGTGACTTCGACGACGAAGATCCGTGACCTGTCCGAGCCCGAAGTCGAGCGCCTGCGCGCCGAAGTCGGCAAGTTCGTGGTCGAGGGCGATCTGCGTCGTGAGGTCGGCATCGCCATCAAGCGTCTGATGGACCTGGGCTGCTACCGCGGCCTGCGTCACCGCCGCGGCCTGCCGCTGCGTGGTCAGCGTACCCGGACCAATGCACGTACCCGTAAGGGTCCGCGCAAGGCCATCAAGAAGTAAGGGGACCTAGACCATGGCCAAGCCGGCAGCAGTCAAGACCAAGAAGAAGATCAAGCGCATCGTCACCGACGGTATCGCCCACGTCCATGCTTCTTTCAACAACACCATCATCACGATCACCGACCGCCAGGGCAACGCGCTCTCGTGGGCGACTTCGGGCGGCGCGGGTTTCCGCGGCTCGCGTAAGTCGACCCCGTTCGCCGCCCAGGTGGCAGCCGAAAAGGCTGGCCGTGCTGCGCTCGACTACGGCGTCAAGTCGTTGGAAGTGCGCATCAAGGGCCCGGGTCCGGGTCGCGAGTCCGCCGTTCGTTCCTTGAACAACGTCGGGTACAAGATCATCAACATCATCGACGTGACGCCCATCCCGCACAACGGGTGCCGTCCGCCGAAAAAGCGTCGCGTCTGAGGAGCTGAAGAAAAATGGCTCGTTATATTGGCCCCACCTGTAAGCTCGCTCGTCGCGAAGGCGCTGACCTCGGTCTGAAGTCGTCCGCGCGCGCGCTCGACTCGAAGTGCAAGCTCGAGCAAAAACCCGGCCAGCATGGCCCCACCGCCCGCAAGGGCAAGCTGTCCGACTACGCCACCCAGCTTCGCGAGAAGCAGAAGGTCAAGCGTATCTACGGTCTGCTGGAACGTCAGTTCCGCAACTACTACAAGAAGGCCTCGACCAAGAAGGGCAACACCGGCGAGAACCTGCTGCAGTTGCTGGAAACCCGTCTGGACAACGTCGTCTACCGCATGGGCTTTGCCGTGACTCGTCCGGCTGCCCGTCAGCTGGTCTCGCACCGCGGCGTCACGGTCAACGGCAAGTCGGTCAACCTGCCTTCCTACCAGGTCAAGGCCGGCGATGCGATCGCTCTGTCCGAGCGCGCCCAGAAGCAGCTTCGCGTGCAGGAATCCCTGACCGTGTCGTCGCAGATGGACCTGTCGCCGTCGTGGGTCGAAGTGGACAGCAAGAAGTTCAGCGGCGTGTTCAAGGCGGTTCCGGATCGTGCGGACCTGCCGGCCGACATCAACGAAGCGCTGATCGTCGAGTTGTACAGCAAGTAATAGTGCAGGGCATCCGCCGGCATCCCTCGGGATTCCGGCGGAGAACCCGCAACCCAGGTCGGTGCGCCAGTCGCATCGGCCGCTCCCTCGATCCGAGGGGGCTCCAAGAGCTAAAGCCTCTCGCCGCCCCCCGGCCGAGGTCATTGGAGACACCGAAACATGACGGTTACCGCCAACCAGGTACTGCGCCCGCGCGGTCCGCAGATCGAACGCCTCGCCGGCAATCGCGCGAAAGTCGTGATTGAACCGTTGGAGCGCGGTTACGGCCACACGCTGGGCAACGCGCTGCGTCGCGTGCTGCTGTCGTCGATCCCGGGTTTCGCCATCACCGAGGTCGAAATCGACGGCGTACTGCATGAGTACACCACGGTCGAAGGTCTGGAAGAAGACGTGCTGGAAGTTCTGCTGAACCTCAAGGACGTCGCCATCCGCATGCACACCGGCGACGCTTCGACGCTGTCGCTGGCCAAGCAGGGTCCCGGCATCGTCACCGCCGGCGACATCAAGACCGACCACAACGTTGAAATCCTCAACAACGACCACGTGATCTGCCACCTGACCAAGGACACGGCGATCAACATGCGTCTGAAGATCGAACGCGGTTTCGGCTACCAGCCGGCGGCTTCGCGCCGTCGTCCGGACGAAGAAACCCGCGCGATCGGCCGCCTGATGCTGGATGCCAGCTTCTCGCCGGTCCGTCGCGTCGCTTACGCCGTGGAAGCCGCGCGCGTCGAGCAGCGTACCGACCTGGACAAGCTGGTTCTGGATATCGAAACCAACGGCACGATCGACGCCGAGGAAGCCGTGCGCACCGCCGCCGACATCCTCACCGATCAGCTGTCGGTGTTCGGCGACTTCACCCACCGCGACCGCGGTGCGGCCAAGCCGGCGACCAGCGGTATCGACCCGATCCTGCTGCGTCCGATCGACGACCTCGAACTCACCGTTCGTTCGGCCAACTGCCTCAAGGCCGAGAGCATCTACTACGTCGGCGATCTGATCCAGAAGACCGAAGTCGAGCTGCTCAAGACCCCGAACCTCGGCAAGAAGTCGCTCACCGAGATCAAGGAAGTGCTGGCTCAGCGCGGCCTGTCCCTCGGGATGAAGCTGGAAAACTGGCCGCCGGCCGGCATCGCTTCGCATGGGATGATGGGGTGAGTCCCAGCGCTTGCGCGGCATAGCCGCGCGCTGGGACGAACGCCCGGCGCACTGCGCCGGGCCGGGAACGAAAGGAGTCCACGCCGAGGGCAACCGAAGCGTGGATTCTTCACTCGAATCCTGCCGCATCCGCAACACCGCACCACGCACCAAGCCCCACCCCGCCGACGGACCCAGAAGTCCGCGGCCAGCCGATCAAGGAACGATCGGTTCGGACCACCCGCAGTCCAATGCACCAACGCCTGGATGGCGACAGCGAAGTCCAATCGTTTCAACATTCATCAGGAATCACAGTCATGCGCCATCAGAAAGCCGGCCGTAAGTTCAGCCGCACCAGTGCTCACCGCGACGCCATGTTCACCAACATGGCCGCTTCGCTGATCAAGCACGGTCTCATTCGCACCACCCTGCCGAAGGCCAAGGAGCTGCGTCGCGTCGCCGAGCCGCTCATCACGCTGGCGAAGAAGGACGGCGTCGCCAATCGCCGCCTGGCCTTCTCGCGCCTGCGCGACAAGGAAGCCGTCGGCACCTTGTTCGTCGAGCTCGGCCCGCGTTACGCCTCGCGTCCGGGCGGCTACCTGCGCATCCTCAAGTGCGGTTTCCGCGCTGGCGACAATGCGCCGATGGCCTATGTCGAACTGGTCGATCGTCCGCAAGCCGCGGCCGAGTAATCGAGCCGCGCCGGGCGACTGGCGCTGCGACGTGCAAGATCCGAAAACGACAAGGTCCGCGGCCGCTCATCCGGCCATGGACCCGTCAGCGAAACCCCGGCCCAGGCCGGGGTTTTTGCTTTTAGGCGACGGTTACGCCGGCAACGGTTGCAGCGGAAAATGATCACGACAGGCAGGTCCAGGTAGCGATTGGTTTGCGCGCGCAACTTTCGCCGCCGGGCGCAGTCGATGTTGACTGCGACGAAACGCCACGTTGCGCCACGACATGCCTATCCGACATTGGCGCGACCCGACCCAGACCCGTATGGTGTGAATATGAGCCCCTTCAAAGCCTCCTTCCGTATCCAGTACCTGCTCGGCTTCCTGGCCTGCGCGGCGCTGCTGGCGTATGCGTTCTACCTGCAGCTTTACCAGCACCTCGAGCCGTGCCCGCTGTGCATCTTCCAGCGCGTGGCGTTCGCCGCCCTGGGCGTGGTGTTTCTGATCGGCGGTCTGCATGGGCCGAAGAAGCCCGGCGGCCGTCGCAGCTACGGCGTCCTGGCGCTGTTAGCGTCGTTGGCGGGCATCGCCGTCGCCGGCAATCACGTGCGCCTGCAGCACCTGCCGCCGGATCAGGTCCCGGCCTGCGGCCCGGGGCTGAACTACATGGTCGAGGCGATGCCGCTGGCCAGCGTGATCCGCAAGGTCATGACCGGTTCGGGCGAATGCGCCGCGGTCGATTGGACCTTCCTGGGCCTGGCCATGCCGGCCTGGAGCCTGATCTGCTTCATCGTGCTGGCGCTGTGGGCGGCCTATGCCGCGTTCCGCGCACGTTGAACCGAGTAAGCCTTCTGTTTCAGCCGTCCCAACCCTCCCATTCACTCCAACCCTCCACACACCGCGACACCAACTGGAATCAAGGAAATGAGCGCTTCCGATCGCAACAGCAACCTTCGTGCCGTCAATCTGCCCGCCGACTGGAGCCCGACCTCCTGGCGTGAGCGCACCGCACTGCAGTTGCCCAGCTATCCGGACGCGACCGAGTTGGAGTCGGCGTTGCAGGAACTGCGTCAGTTGCCGCCGCTGGTGACCTCGTGGGAGATCCTCTCGCTCAAGCAGCAACTGGCCGAGGCGCAGGAAGGCAAGCGATTTTTGCTGCAGGGCGGCGATTGCGCCGAGAGCTTCGACCAGTGTTCCTCCGACGTCATCTCCAACCGCCTGAAGGTGTTGTTGCAGATGAGCCTGGTGCTGGTCCACGGCATGCGCAAGCCGGTGGTGCGCGTGGGTCGCTTCGCCGGCCAGTACGCCAAGCCGCGTTCGGCCGACAGCGAGACCATCGACGGCGTGACCTTGCCGAGTTACCGCGGCGACATGGTCAACGCGCCGGCCTTCAACGAGGCCGCGCGCAAGCCCGATCCGCGCCGCATGATCAAGGGCCACGCGCGTTCGGCGATGACGATGAATTTCGTCCGCGCCCTGATCGACGGCGGCTTCGCCGACTTGCATCATCCCGAGTACTGGAACCTGAGCTGGGTCGGTCACTCGCCGCTGGCCGACGAATACCGGCGCATGGTCAATGCGATCGGCGACGCGGTGCGTTTCATGGAAACGCTGTCGGGTTCGGAAGTGCACAACCTCAACCGGGTGGATTTCTACACCTCGCACGAAGCCTTGCTGCTGCCGTACGAAGAATCGCTGACCCGGCAGGTGCCGCGTCATTGGGGCTTCTTCAACCTCAGCACCCACTACCCGTGGATCGGCATGCGCACCGCCGCGGTCGAGGGCGCGCACGCGGAATATTTCCGCGGCATCCGCAATCCGATCGCGCTCAAGGTCGGTCCGTCGGTGACGCCGGATCAGCTGCTGCGCACGATCGATCTGCTCAATCCCGAGGATGAGCCGGGCCGCCTGACCTTCATCCACCGCATGGGCGCGACCGCGATCGCCGAGAAGCTGCCGCCGCTGCTCGATGCGATGCGCCGCGACGGCCGTCGCGTGCTGTGGGTGTGCGATCCGATGCACGGCAACACCGAGAGCACCAGCAACGGTTACAAGACCCGTCGCTTCCGCAACATCCGCTCGGAGATCGAAGACTCCTTCGAACTGCATGCGGCGGCGGGCACGCGCCTGGGCGGCGTGCATCTGGAGCTGACCGGCGAAGACGTGACCGAATGCCTGGGCGGCGCGCGCGAGCTCACCGAGAGCGATCTGGAACGCGCCTACCGCTCCACGGTCGATCCGCGCCTGAACTACGAGCAGGCGCTGGAAGTGGCGATGCTGATCGTGCGCAAGCAGGTGCAGATCGCCGCGCCGGCCTGAGGCTGCCCGCGCTCCGGCTTCGGCAACAAAAGCCCGCCGCATGGCGGGCTTCATTGCCGCCGGGCTGCATGCTTTTGTGCGAGATTTTTCGACATCCCTGCCGCGATCCGGACGCACCGACGCATCCGATGCGTGGCCCGGCCGAACCGCTGCGCTCAGACCGGCCTGACCCAATCGCGCAGCTTGCGCGCGCCGGCATCGGCGACCCGCAAGCCGCGCGAACTGCGCCGCCGGCGCGGTAGGCCCTGCTCCGCCACGCGCAGTCCGCTATCGGCGCCGGTTGCGAACGCGCGATCATCGACGTCGAACGCTTGTGGACCGGCAAACGGCGGGTGGACAACGCCCGCGTGCGGCAGCCGACGCCGATCGTGCGCGGCGAACGGGACCACGTCACCACATCGACGCCGATGCCGAGCGCTTGCGCGCCGAGATCGGCGGCGCGGCCGAACGCAGCGACGTCAAGATTTCAGGCGGCAATCACGCGTCGCATCCGCAGCCGCGGCGGACCGCATTGCGATCTACGGTCGGCGCGTTTGTGTGCGACTAGCCGCGCGATCCCCGCGCGCCGCTCAGGGACTCAGCGTCGCGCGATAACGTGGCGGCGTGCGCGCCTGGGCGGCCTGCTCGAAGGCGTAGCCCAGCGAGAGCAGTTGGGCGTCGCTCCAGCGTTTGCCGATGAACGCCAGGCCGATCGGCAGGCCCGAGGCCTCGCCCATCGGCACCGTCAGGCTGGGATAGCCGGCAACCGCGGCCGCGCCCCAGTTGTCGCCGCTCAAGACGTCGCCGTTGACCGGGTCGACCATGAACGCAGGCGAGGTGGTCGGAGCGATCAGGGCGTCGAGCTTGTGCTGCCTGAGCGCGGCATCGATGCCTTGCGCGCCGGCGAGCTGGCGCGCCTGCGCCGCGGCCTTGCGATAGGCCGGGTCCTTGAGGCTGTTCTTCCGCGCCGCCTGTTCCAGCAGCTCTTGGCCGAAATACGGCATTTCGTGCGCGGCGTTGGCGCGGTTGAAGGCGATCAGCTCGTCCATGGTCTTGATCGGCGCGCCGCTGTCGCGCAGATAGCGTTCCAGGCCGTCCTTGAACTCGTACAGCAGCACCTGCAATTCGGCTTCGCGCCATTTGCCGTCGTTGGGCATGCGCACCTCGACGATGGTCGCGCCGGCGTCGCGCATGAGCTTGAGCGCGCGCTGCAGCGCCGCGTTGCCCTCGGGCGGCAGCTTGACCGCGCTGTCGCGCAGCAGGCCCAGGCGCGCGCCGTTCAGCGAGTCGGCGTCGAGCGCGGCGACGTAATCGGCCAGGCGCTTGCCGGCCGCGGCCCGCGCCGCGGCGTCGTCGCCGGCCTCGGCCGCGGCAAGCACGCTGAGCAACTGTGCCGCGTCGGCAACGCTGCGCGCCATCGGCCCGGCGGTGTCCTGGCTGCTTGAGATCGGAATGATGCCGGCGCGGCTGACCAGCCCGACCGTGGGCTTGAAGCCGACCAGGCCGCTCATCGCCGACGGGCACAGCACGCTGCCGTCGGTTTCGGTGCCGACCCCGACCGCGGCCAGGTTCGCCGCGATCGCGGTGCCGGTGCCGCTGCTGGAGCCGCAGGCGCTGCGGTCGAGTACGTAGGGATTGCGGGTCAGCCCGCCGCGCGCGCTCCAGCCGGAGATCGAGCGATCGGAGCGGAAGTTGGCCCACTCACTGAGGTTGGTCTTGCCCAGGATCACCGCGCCGGCCGCGCGCAGCGCCGCGACCAGCGGCGCGTCGCGCTTGGGCCGGTGCTCGGCCAGGGCCAGAGAACCGGCCGAGTTGACCATCGGCGTGGTGTCGATGTTGTCCTTCACCAGCACCGGAATGCCGTGCAGCGGACCGCGGAGTTTGCCGGCCTTGCGCTCCTCGTCGAGTGCGCGCGCTTCGGCGATCGCGTTCGGATTGATTTCGATCACCGCGTTGAGCCGCGGGCCGTTGTCGTCGAGCGCGGCGATGCGGTCCAGGTAGGCCTGGGTCAGGCGCACGCTGCTCAGATTGCCGTCGGCCATGCGCGCGGCGAGGGTGGCGATGTCGGCCTCGACGATGCGTAGCGGATCGCCCTGTGCGAATCCCCTCGGCGCCGCGCCGTTCGCCGCCGCCGGGCGCGAGCTTCGCGATGCGCCGTCGCCGGCGCAACCGGCCAGGGCCAGGGCGAGCGCCAGTAGGCTGAGACGAGCGGTGAAATGGGGGCTGGGCATGGCCGGTTCCGGATCGGGACGCGCGAGGAATTCACGCGAGTATGCACGTGGTTCGGCGCAGTGGAAGCCGGATGCGATCGGGTAAGGCGGGCCGTGGCGTCTCGCGGCGCGTCGGCGGTGGAAGACGTGAGTCGGCGGCGTGCCTGGGATCTGCAGATGCGGCACAGCGGCGTTTTTTCGAGTTCGCGCGGCGTTCGGGGCCGTCGCGGGATCGCGCGGACTTAAGCGCAGGCGAATGCGCATCGGCGCGGAAAGAATGCGCGACGCCGATCGCTCTCACGCCGCGACTGCGAGCGCAGTTCGCGGCGCGGTGGGCGATCAGTCCTCGTCGGCGAGGTTCGCCGTCGTCGCGCGCATGCGGCGATACACGAACTGCGGCGCGGGCGCAGAGGATTCGGCGATCGCCAGCGCGCGCACCCGCGCGTGGTCGGGCGACTTTTCGCAGACCGGATCGAGCGTGTCGGCGCGGCCGCTCAGCGCCAGCGCCTGACAGCGGCAGCCGCCCCAGTCGCGTTCGCGATGTTCGCAGCCGCGGCACGGTTCGGGCATCCAGCCGGTGCCGCGATAACGGCGGAAAGCTTCCGAGTCGCGCCAGATGTCGCCCAGGCTGCGTTCGCGCACCGATTCGAAATGCAGATCGGCGATGGTCTCGGCGGCGTGGCAGGGCAGCACCTTGCCTTCCGGGGTGATGTTGACGAAGCGCTGCGCCCAGCCGCCCATGCAGGCCTTGGGCCGGCGCGCGTAGTAGTCGGGCGTGACGTAGTCGATGGTGAGCCGGCCGCGCAGCCGCAGGCGCGCGTCTTCGACCACGGCGGTGACCGCATCGAGTTGCGCGCGCGTGGGCATCAACGCAGCGCGATTCTTCAGGCCCCAACCGTAGTACTGCGTGTGCGCGACTTCCAAGCGCCCGGCGCCCAGTTCGAGCGCGAGTTCGATCATGTCCGCGACGCGTTCGGCGTTGTGCCGATGCACGACGGCGTTGAGCGTCAGCGGCAATTCCAGTTCGCCGCACCAGCGCGCCAGGGCCAGTTTGCGTTCGTGGCTGCCGGCGTAACCGGCGATGCGGTCGGCGCCTTCGCGGTGGCTGTCCTGGATGCTCAGTTGCAGATGGTCCAGGCCGGCGTGCTGCAGTTCCTGCAGGCGCTCGCGGCTGACGCCGACGCCGGAGGTGATGAGGTTGCAGTACAGGCCGTGTGCGCGCGCATGCCGCAGCAGTTCGGGAAGGTCCTTGCGCAAGGTCGGCTCGCCGCCGGAGAAATGCGCTTGCAGGATGCCGAGCTCGGCCGCTTGTTCGAGCACGCGCAACCATTGTTCGGTGCTCAGCTCGTCGCGCATGCCGAGCAACTGCAGCGGGTTGGAGCAATACGGGCACGACAGCGGGCAACGATGGGTGAGTTCCAGCAACACCGCCAGCGGCGGCGCCGGCTCGGGATCGGCGCGCAACGGCCGCGCTGATGCGGCGGTGGCGACCGTGGCGGCGTCGGCGCTCATGATGGGCGATACCGGGCGCGCATCGGCGTTGCCCTCACGACATCTGCGGCGCGAACGCCAGCATGCGTTTGTCGAGCAGGCCGGCGAACAGTTCCAGCACGTCGCTGTAGATTTCGCCGGCGTCGGCGCCGTACTCGGCCGCCAGCGCGGCGACGATGGCTTCGACGTCGGAACGCCCGTCGATGTGGGTGAGCACGGCGTGGGCGATGTCGTCGAGCTCGACCACGCGCTCCGGCGCCAGCAGCACCCACTGGTCGCGCGCGCGGTCGTGCTGCAGGCGCACGCCGATCGGGAAGCGCAGCACGCTGCCGGCGTCGATGGTCGCGGTCATGGCGGCGTCCGCCGCGGATCGAACGCGCCCGGCGGAATCAGCCGCGGCTCGACATAGGCCAGGTGCAGCGCGTCGAGCATCGACCACAGTACCTCGCACTTGAAGCGCAGCGCGTCGCAGACCGCGTCCTGCTGCTCGCGCGTGCGCGCATGGCGCTTGACGTAGTCCAGGGCGAAGTTCGCGTCCTGCGGCGCCTGGTGCAGGCGCGAGTCGAAATAGGCCAGCGCCTGGGGCGAGACGAAATCGTAATTGGCCAGCATGCCGGCGACGCGCTGGCCGATGATGGTCGGCGCGAACAATTCCGTGAGCGAGGAGGCGATCGCCTCCAGCAGGCTGCGTTCGCGCACGAAGTGGATATAGGCCTGCACCGCGAACCGCGTCGCCGGCAGCAGCGCGCGGCCGGATTCGACCAGTTCGCGGTCCAGCCCGAGCGCATCGGTCAGATGCAGCCAGCGCGCGATGCCGCCGTCGCCTTCGCGTTCGCCGTCGTGATCGACGATGCGCTGGCGCCACACGCGGCGCAGTTGCGGATCTTCGATGCGGGCGAGCAGGGCGGCGTCCTTGAGCGGGATGCAGCGCTGGTACTCGAAACGATTCAGCGCCCAGGCCTGGACCTGGCAGCGATCCAGCTGCCCGCCGTGCAGCAGGCCGTGGAAGGGATGTTTGTCGTGATAACGCTCGGCGCCGATCGCGCGCAGCCGCGCTTCCAGTTGCTCCGGCGACAGCAGTTCACGATCGTGCGACGCGTGGGCGCGCGGCAGGTCGGCGGCGCTGGCGTTCATAGGCTCACTTCCATGCCGTCCTCGGCGACATCCCAGCCGTGCGCGCGGGCTTGCGCGCGCTCGGGCGAGGATTCGTCCAGGACCGGGTTGGTGGTGTTGAGATGGATGAAGATCTTGCGCCGCACGTCCAGCCCGGCGAACGCGGCCAGGGTGCCGGCGTCGTCATCGCCGTTGCCGCCGGCGATGCTCATGTGGCCCATGCGCGCGCCGGTCTTGCTGCCGACGCCGGCGCGCTGCATTTCGTCGTCGCGCCACAAGGTGCCGTCGAAGAACAGCAGCGCCGCGCCGTGCAGGCGTTCGCGCAAGGCCGGAGTCAGCGCGGCGCAGCCGGGGATGTAGTAGAAGCGTTCGCGACCGTCGGAAATTTCCAGGCCGACCGTCTCTTCCTCGCCGCCGCGCAGATCGCCGTTGGCGCGCGACTCCATGAACAACGGCACTTTGCCCGGGACGCTGAAGGCGGTGACGCGCAGACCCAGCGGCGCGTCGAGGCCGGCAATGTCCAGCGGCGCCTCCAAAGTCAGCGCGCGGCGGGTGACGTAGTCGGGATGAAGCGAGTCGAAGATCGGATTCTGGCTGAGCACGTCGAGTACGCGCGCGCTGGCCCACAGGTCGAAGCGCTGGCGTTCGCGCATCGACAGCAGGCCCGCGATGTGATCGATTTCGCCGCTGGTCAGCAGCACCGCTTCGATCGGCGAATGGCGCAGATCGCGCTGCGGCCACAGCGCGGGCGCGGCGAGGATCTGCTGGCGGAAGTCGGGAGAGGCGTTGATCAGCAGCCAACGCTCGCCGTCGGCGCTGACCGCGATGCTGGCCTGGCTGCGGCGCCGATGGCCGGGCTCCTGGCGCCAGGCGCGCCGGCTGCCGGAGGTGTTGCAGTTCCACTGCGGATAGCCGCCCCCGGCCGCCGCACCGAGCACGAGGACGCGCATCATCGATGAACCATCGATGCGATGCGCGGCCGCGTGTGCGTTGCGACGGCGGAAGCGGACATGCTCAGAACAGATCGCCGGAGGAGTACGAATTGATTTCGCAACCGACCGAGATTTCGCGGATCTGAGGCTTGGACCAAGTCTTCATAAGCGTTCCTCATGTTGGACAGTGGGCTGTGAGCGTGGCAACCGCGTGCTTGGGAGGGCGCGCGTGCGCATCGGTGGGGTATTCGGCATGCCGCTGGATGCGCTGCGGCGGCATGTCTCGCAACTCGCGTTGCGATGCCGAAACCATACACCGGAGCGGTGCGCGATGCCTGTGACTTCAGCCCGAACGGGTTGGAATGCAGGCACGGTGAAAATTAATCCGCAGCTAACATTCGGGTGCGCGCTCGGGCACGGCGGCGAGGGCTTGAGGGTGTCTTGGGGGGAGGGAGCTTTTGTTGTAGGAGGGAGCTTCAGCCCCGATGCTTTTCGGTCAAGTCACCGCGGACTTACAAGCGATCTGACCGAAAAGCATCGGGGCTGAAGCTCCCTCCTACAGCTAAAAGCAGGGGCGTCGGCGGGCTCAGCGGCGCCGCTTGAAAATGTCGCGGGCGAGAACCCAAACCACGATCACGTTGATTATGAGAACCGCCGTGGCGAGCCAGCCCGGGTGGCGGGTCAGCGCGTAGATATCGAACGGCAGGTACAGCGCCGCGCCCAGGCAGCCCAGCCATGAGGCCCAGGCCTTGGCCTTCCACAGGCCCCAGGCTTCGATCAGGTGCAGCATGCCGTAGGCGAGCACGATGGCCGCGGCCAGGTGTACCGAATTGGGGCTGATGCTGTGCGCGAGCCAGGCCAGCGAGCCGTGCTCGGGGTCCAGGTGGAAGCGCTTGATGAGTTCTTCGATCCAGCGCTGCAGCGGCGCCGGCCCGAGCAGTTCCAGGCCGCTGGCGGCCGACAGCGCGAGCGCGCCCTTGGCCGCTTCGACCGCGGCGATCACGTGCAGGCCCGGATGGGCCTTGGGGTTGGCGTCGTAGTGGCGTTCGGGCGCGGTCATCGCGCGCGCGCCGGCCAGTGTCGGGCGGAGCCGCGCGCGACGGCGTGGGAGCAGGGGATTGCGATCAGACCGTGCACATGCATGCCGCTTCGATCCTTATGACGCGCCAAGGTTCGCAACGCGGCGAGGCGGGCGGCCCGGCGGACGCGGCACGCGCCGATGCGCGATGCCGCCGTGCCCCAAGTCCCGCGTGACGCTTCGTTGCGGCGAAGCGTACTGACTTGGGGCGAGGGCGCCGCGGTTCAAGCCGGCGGCGCCCCTGCTGCGATCAGGCCGCGCGCGAGGCGCGCTTGCGATCGCTCTCGGTGAGGAACTTCTTGCGCAGGCGGATTTCCTTCGGCGTGACTTCGACCAGTTCGTCGTCTTCGATGAAGTCCAGCGCCTGCTCCAGCGTGTACTTGATCGCCGGGCTCAGCTGGATCGCATCGTCCTTGCCCGAGGCACGCATGTTGGTCAGCGGCTTGGTCTTGATCGCGTTGACGGTGAGGTCGTTGTCCTTCGAGTGGATGCCGACCAGCTGGCCCTCATACACGTTGTCGCCTTCGGCGGCGAACAGCCTGCCGCGCTCCTGCAGCGGCCCAAGCGAATAGGCCGGGGTGGTGCCCGGCGCATTGGCGATCATCACGCCGTTGATGCGCTTGGCGATCGCGCCCTGTTCCTTCGGACCGTAGTGGTCGAACACATGGAACAGCAGGCCCGAACCCTGGGTCAGCGTGCGGAATTCGTTCTGGAAGCCGATCAGGCCGCGGGCCGGGATCATGTAATCCAGGCGCACGCGTCCCTTGCCGTCGGACACCATGTCCTTCAACTGAGCCTTGCGCGTGCCGAGCTTCTCCATGACGCCGCCCTGGTGCTGCTCTTCGATGTCGACCACCAGTTGCTCGACCGGCTCCATCAGCTTGCCGTCGATTTCCTTGATGATGACTTCCGGCCGCGACACGGCCAGCTCGAACCCTTCGCGGCGCATGTTCTCGATCAGCACCGACAGGTGCAGTTCGCCGCGGCCCGAGACCAGGAATTTGTCCGGATCGGAGCCTTCTTCGACCTTCAGCGCCACGTTGTGCAGCGTTTCGCGCACCAGGCGCTCGCGCAGCTGGCGGCTGGTGAGGAACTTGCCGCCGCTCAGATCCTTATTGCCGGCGAACGGCGAGTTGTTCACCTGGAAGGTCATGCTGATGGTCGGCTCGTCCACGGTCAGGGCGGGCAGGGCTTCCGGAGTGTCCAGCGCGCACACGGTGTCGGAGATCGACAGATCGGCGACGCCGGAGATGGCGACGATGTCGCCGGCCTCGGCTTCCTCGGTCTCCAGGCGCTCTAGGCCCAGGAATCCGAGCACCTGCAACACCTTGCCCTGGCGCTTCTTGCCGTGACGGTCGATCACGCTGACCGGCATGTTGCGGCGGACCTTGCCGCGCTGGATGCGGCCGATGCCGATCAGGCCGACGAAGTTGCTGTAGTCCAGCTGGCTGATGCGCATCTGGAACGGGCCGTCGAGATCGACTTCCGGCGGCGGGACGTGCTTCATGATCGCTTCGTACAGCGGGGTCATGTCGCCGGAGCGCGCGGCGTCGTCCAGGCTGGCGTAGCCGTGCAGCGCCGAGGCGTAGACGATCGGGAAGTCGAGCTGCTCGTTGGTGGCGCCGAGCTTGTCGAACAGGTCGAACACCTGGTCGATGACCCAATCCGGACGGGCGCCCGGGCGGTCGATCTTGTTGACCACCACGATCGGCTTGAAGCCCATCGCGAACGCCTTCTGGGTGACGAAACGGGTCTGCGGCATCGGGCCGTCCATCGCGTCGACCAGGATCAGCACCGAATCGACCATCGACAGCACGCGCTCGACCTCACCGCCGAAGTCGGCGTGGCCTGGGGTGTCGACGATGTTGATGCGGTTGCCCTGCCAGGTGATGGCGGTGTTCTTGGCCAGGATCGTGATGCCACGTTCCTTTTCCTGGTCGTTGCTGTCCATCGCGCGCTCGGCCAGCACCGTGCGTTCGGACAGCGTGCCGGACTGCTTCAACAGACAGTCGACGAGGGTGGTCTTGCCATGGTCGACGTGAGCGACGATGGCGATATTGCGCAGGCGTTCGATGGACATGCGATTGGACGCCGGGAGGCGCGATAGCTGAGGAAGATAGCCGGCCATTATACCGGTCAAAGGTGGCAAGTGCCTGCCGGGGCGGGCTTTATTCATGTCGGGCCGGTTTTATGAACGGGCAGGCCCGACAAAAGGCGGGAATGGCCTTGCGGGAGCGGCGAAACCGCGCCATCCGAAGCCCGGCCAACTCCGGCCGCCGAGCCTCCCCGGGACGTCCGCCTGCCGCCGGCCGGCCGCGTTCGGGCCCTGCGCCGACGCATTCAGCTCCGGGCCGCGATCGAGGCCCGGGCCCCGGCGACGCGATCCGGGCCGTACCCGCGCTGCCGCGGCTCGCGCCGCTCCGGCCAGGGCTTCGGCCCCGGCGAGGTTTTTTTCGCTTCGGTACCATTGAGGATTGCTCCGGCCGCCGCCATCTCGGCCGGCGAACCGTTTTCCCATCCCCATCGCTACACCTGGAGTGCGCTGCATGAGCCTGATCGCCACCTTCGACACCGAGCGCGGCCCGATCCGCGTCGAACTCGCCGCCGACAAGGCGCCGTTGACCGTCGCCAACTTCGTCAATCTGGCCCAGCGCGGCTTCTATGACGGCCTGAACTTCCACCGCGTGATCCCGAACTTCATGATCCAGGGCGGCTGCCCGCAGGGCACCGGCACCGGCGGCCCGGGCTACCGTTTCGAGGACGAGGCCCGCAACGGCCTGGGCCACCAGCGCGGCGTGCTGTCGATGGCCAATGCCGGCCCGGGCACCAACGGCAGCCAGTTCTTCATCACCCACATCGTCTGCGACTGGCTGGACGGCAAGCACACCGTGTTCGGCAAAGTGCTGGAAGGCCTGGAGATCGTCGATACGGTCAAGCAGGGCGACAAGATCAACTCGGTGAAGATCGAAGGCGACGTCGCCGCCGTTCTGGCCGCCAAGGCCGATCGCGTGGCCGACTGGAACAAGGTGCTCGACGAGAACAAGCGCGCCTGAGTCCGGGTTGCGCTCATCTCGCGGGGCCGCAGGGCTTCGCGATGCGAAAAGACGGCCGAAAGGCCGTCTTTTTCGTTTGCGCCCCGGAATCAGGCCGCTTTTGTGGGAGGCAGCTTTTGTAGGGAGGGGGCTCTTGTGGGAGGGAGCTTAGTTGTGGGAGGGCGCTTTAGCCCCGACGCTTTCCGGCCCGATCGCATCGGGCTCTCACCTGGGCTGATCGAAAAGCATCGGGGCTGAAGCTCCCTCCCACAAAAGCATCCCTTCCCACTCGCGGCAGCGCCGCGAAAGGCCAGATCGCAAACCAGGGCCCGGCCATCGCTGTGCTACCATTTTGCGGCTAGAACCAGCGGTTCCAGTGCGTCCGGCGACAGCGCCCGTAAGCGGGCGCGGCCGTCGCAACCGCCGCTGCGTCCAGCGTCCTCGCTACTCATCTCCGCACGCTCCGTCGTACACCACCCCACGAGGTTTACACGATGCCCCAGCTCGCCCGGCGCATCGGTCGCGCCAAGCCCAGCGCGATCATGCAGGTTGCCGAAAAGGCCAAGCGGCTCAAGGCCGAAGGCCGCGACATCATCAGCTTCTCGATCGGCGTTCCCAACTTCCTGCCCGGCGACCATGTCTACGCCGCCGTGCGCGAAGCGCTGGCCAAGGATAGCGGCCAGTACGGCAGCAACCGCGGCGCCGACGCGCTGCTGGACGCGTTCATCGAGCACATGAGCAAAATCGGCCTGACCGGCTACGGCCGCGTCAACTGCGCCACCGGCATCGGCGCCAAACACGTGATCTACAACATCGCCGAGGCGCTGTTGGACGAAGGCGACACGATCGTCTTCCCGACCCCGTACTGGACCAGCTATCTCGACATCGCCGAGATCGTCAACGCCAAGATCGACCTGCTGCCGTGCCCGGCCTCGCAGGACTACAAGCTCACCCCGGCCCAGCTCGAAGTCGCGCTGGCGAAGAAGCCGAAGGTGTTCTTGTTCAACAACCCGTCCAACCCGACCGGCATGGTCTACGGCAAGGACGAAATCGATGCATTGGCCGCGGTCATCGCCAAGTACCCGGACACCTGGGTCATCACCGACGACATCTACAACCGCATGGTGTTCGACGGCCTGGGCTATCACAACTTCGTGCACTCGCATCCCGAGTTGCGCGACCGCGTGATCTTCATCGACTCGCTGTCCAAGACCTACGGCATGCCGGGTTGGCGCGTGGGCTTCATGGCCGGTCCGGAAGTGATCGCGCAGGCCGTGACCACGATGAACTCCAACCACATCACCAACGTTCCGGAAATCGTCACCGCCGCCGCCGTGGCCGCGCTGTCGGGTCCGCAGGACGTGCCGACCGCCCGCTGCGCCGAATTCCAGGCCAAGCGCGATCAGGTCATGGACGTGATGAATTCGATCCCCGGCGTGGTCTGCCCGCGTCCGCAGGGCGCGTTCTACGTGTTCCCGGACATCAGCGTCGCCTTCGGCAAGACCCACGGTCCCAGCGGCCTGAAGATCGGCAACGACATGGATCTGTGCAACGCCTTGCTGGAAACCAAGGGCGTGGCCTGCGTGCCGGGTTCGGCGTTCGGCGAGCCGCGCGCGCTGCGCATCAGCTACACCTGCCCGACGCCGCAGTTGGCGCCGGGTCTGCAGCGCTTCCAGGAGTTCTTCGCCGAGCTCGCCTGAGCCCGGCGACAGAACCGGCCCGCGACAAGGAATCCAGCGATGCGCGTAAGTACCGTGCTGTGCATATTGGCCGCGCTCTTCGTGGGCGCGGCCGGGGCGAAATTCGCCAAGTCCGGCGGCTGGTCGCAGTGGATCTCCGATCGTCCCGCGCAACTCGCGCCGGACGATCCGCGCCACAGCACCGGCGACAAGCGCATCGTCATGCTTGCGGCGGAGTGGTGCGGTTACTGCGAAAAACTGCGCAAGGATTTCGAACTGGCCGACGTGCGCTACACCCTCATCGACGTCGATACCGCCGCGGGCCAGAAAGCGATGAACGCGGTCGGCGCGCGCGGCGTGCCGGTCACCATCGTCGGCCAGGACATCGTTTACGGCTACAACAGGGACGAGATCAAAGACCGTCTCGAACCGTTGGGCTACCGCCTGTGAGCGCGCGGCGGCCGCCGCGCGCTCGACTCCATCCATAACGCGGGCCGCGTGCCCGCCACACTGTTCACTAGCGAAGGAAACACCCCGATGAAGACCCCCGTCCGCGTTGCCGTCACCGGTGCTGCCGGCCAGATCGGCTACTCGCTGCTGTTCCGCATCGCTTCCGGCGAAATGCTCGGCAAGGATCAGCCCGTCATCCTGCAGCTGCTGGAACTGCCGCTGGAGAAGGCCCAGGCCGCGCTCAAGGGCGTGATCATGGAACTGGAAGACTGCGCGTTCCCGCTGCTGGCCGGCATCGTCGGCACCGACGACGCCGAAGTCGCGTTCAAGGACGCCGACATCGCCCTGCTGGTCGGCGCGCGTCCGCGCGGTCCGGGCATGGAGCGCAAGGACCTGCTGCTGGAAAACGCGAAGATCTTCACCGCCCAGGGCGCGGCGCTGAACAAGGTCGCCTCGCGCGACGTCAAGGTGCTGGTGGTCGGCAATCCGGCCAACACCAACGCCTACATCGCGATGAAGTCGGCGCCGGACCTGCCGGCGAAGAACTTCACCGCCATGCTGCGCCTGGACCACAACCGCGCTCTGAGCCAACTCGCCGCCAAGGCCGGCGTCGCCGTGGGCGACATCGAGAACCTGATCGTGTGGGGCAACCACAGCCCGACCATGTATCCGGACTACCGCTTCGCCAAGGCCGGCGGCGCGTCGCTGAAGGACAAGATCAACGACGCCGCCTGGAACGCCGACACCTTCATTCCGGTCGTGGGCAAGCGCGGCGCGGCGATCATCGAAGCGCGCGGCCTGTCCTCGGCCGCCTCGGCCGCCAACGCCGCCATCGACCACGTCCGCGACTGGGTCCTGGGCAGCAACGGCAAGTGGGTGACCATGGGCGTGCCGTCCGACGGCAGCTACGGCATCCCGGAGACGGTGATGTACGGCGTGCCGGTGATCACCGCCAATGGCGAGTACACCCGCGTGGAAGGCCTCGAAATCGACGCCTTCAGCCGCGAGCGCATGGACAAGACCCTGGCCGAGCTGGAAGAAGAGCGCGCCGGCGTCGCTCACCTGCTGGGTTGATCGAAGCGCCGGGCGCGGTTCGGCCCGGATGGATGCATGAACGGGGCGGCTCAGGCCGCCCCGTTCTTTTTTTCGGATGCCGGGCGGTTTTTGTAGGAGGGGCTTCAGCCCCGATGCTTTTGTTTCAGATGTGGGAGGGGCTTTAGCCCCGACGCCCTGCGCACAGATCGCCGCGGTCTGAAACAAAAGCATCGGGGCTGAAGCCCCTCCCACAAAAGCCCCTCCCACAAAAGCCGGCAAAAGCCGGCGCGGCCCCCGGCCCGTGGCGGAGCGTGTAGGATCGGTCCCGCTCTCAGCCCGAGGGGTATCCAGTCCGATGAGCGCAACCCTGCGCCTGTTGATCGCCGACGACCACCCGATGTTCCGGGCGGCGCTGCGCTATGCGCTGGGCGAGATCGCGCCCGGCGCGCAGATCGTCGAGGTCGCCAGCCAGAGCGCATTGGAAGCGGCCATCGCCAGCGGCGGCGAATTCGACCTGGCCATGCTCGACCTGATGATGCCCGGAGCGATGGGCTTCTCTTCGCTGGTCTACGCGCGCGGCGAACGCCCCGAGCTGCCGGTGGTGATCATTTCCTCCAACGAACATCCGCGCACGATCCGCCGCGCGCAGCAGTTCGGCGCCTCCGGCTTCGTGCCCAAGTCGGCGCCGTCCTCGGTGCTCGGCGAAGCGGTCAACGCCGTGCTCGCGGGCGAAGTCTGGTTTCCCTCGCAAAAGGCCGATCGCGACGAAGGCGACGCGCAACTCGCCGATCGCCTGTCCCAGCTGACGCCGCAACAGATGCGCGTGCTGCTGCGGCTGGCCGACGGCCTGCTCAACAAGCAGATCGCCTACGAGCTGTCGCTGGCCGAGAACACCGTGAAGATCCACGTCACCGCGATCCTGCGCAAACTCGGCTGCCACTCGCGCACGCAAGCCGCGGTGCTGGTGAAGGGGCTGGCGCTGGACGAAGACGGCGCCGGCCTGCACGACGACGCGCTGCGCCTGTCCTGAGCCGCGCGCTCAATCCCGCGCGATCGGGGTATCCACGATCAGCGCCGGATCGAGCAGGCGAATGCGCCGGTCCACGAAATAACCGCCGCCCTCGGTGTAGTGCAGAAAAGCGCGCCCGCACTGGCGGCATCGCCAGACATCGCAGTGATTGCACGGATAGCGGTCGATCGCGATCGGCGCGTCGGCGGACCAGTAGTGCGTGCCGCGCGGATGGTATTCCTCGACGCTGAGCTCGTAGTCCGGCGCCGCGATCAAGGTGGCGATCCGCTCCAGCCGCGACTGCGGCAGATCCATCGGCATGCTGGTCCAGGCGATCGGCGCCGGCGCGACGCAGGCGCAGGCGCCGGTAATCGCGGCCGAGTCGCGCGCCAGCGCGCGCAAGGCGGCGAGGTCGAGCAAGGGCAGGTCGGGCATGACGCGTGCAGGGGAGGGCGAAGCCCAGTGTGCTACCGAATCGGGTCCGGCGCGGCGGCCGTGGGCGTGCGACGCCGATACCGACCGTCCCGGCAAACTGCGGGTTTACCGACGGCGCGCTTACAGGCCCATGCCGAGCAACCGCGTCGCCAGCGCGCGCAGCGCCGCCGGTCGCAGCGGCTTGGGCAGGAAACTCCAGTCGCGTTCGGCCGCGCGCGTGCGCAGCGACGGGTCGGCATCGGCCGACATCAGCACCACCGGCGGCATGCGTTTCCACTTGGCTTCCAACTGGGTACCCAGTTCGAAACCGGTGCTTTCGCCGAGCCGGTAGTCGAGCAGCAGCAGGTCCGGCATCGTCGCCGACGAGGCCTTGGTCAGCGCCTCGGCGGCGGTGCCGGCGGTTTCGACCGCGCAGCCCCAATCGCCAAGCAAGCGCTGCGCGGCCTGGCGCGAATGCAGGTCGTCGTCGATCACCCACACCCGGCGGCCTTGCAGCGGCGAATCCTGGTCCTGCGCGGTAAGGCGGTCGGCCGCGGCGAGCGGCGGCGCGGTTTCCGGCGCGGACGGGGCGGCCTGCGCGTAGGGCACTTCGAGCGAAAACACGCTGCCGTGCCCGGGCCAGGAGCGCAGGTGCACGCGATGGCCGAGCAACAGCGCCACCCGGCGCACGATCGCCAGACCGAGCCCGGCGCCGCGCTGCGGCGCTTCGACGCCGGTGTCCAGGCGCTGGAATTCCTCGAAGATCAGTTCGCGCTTGTTCGCCGCGATGCCCGGGCCGGTGTCCCACACCTCGATGCGCACGCGGCCCGGCAAACGCCGCGCGCCGATCACGATGCGGCCGTCGCGGGGAGTGAATTGCATCGCGTTGGAGACGAAGTTCTGCACGATCCGGCGCAGCAGCACCTCGTCGCTGTCGATCACCGCGCTGGAGGCGATGCAGTGCAGGCGCAGGCCGCGCGATTCGGCCAGAATGCGGAACTGGCTGTCGATGCTGGCGAACAGGCGCGACAACGGCAGCGCGGCGCGGCGCACTTCCAGCGCTCCCGATTCCAGGCGCGAGATGTCCAGCAGGCTGGACAGGATGTCGTCCTGCGCGGCCAGCGCGGCCTCGATGTGATCGCTCAGCTCGCGGCCTTCCGCATCGCTCACGCGCCGCCGCAGCGATGACAGGTACATGCGCGCGGCGTTCAAGGGCTGCAGCAGATCGTGCACGGCGGCGGCGACGAAGCGGGTCTTGGAACGATTGGCGCGCTCGGCCTCGCCCTTGGCGCTTTGCAGATCGCTGGTGCGCTGCTCGATGCCGCGTTCCAGGCTGTCGGCCAGCGTGCGCAGATCGCGCGCAGCCTGCTTGTAGGCGGTGATGTCGGCGTAACTGGTGACGAAGCCGCCGTCGGGCATCGGATTGCCGCGGATCTCGATCACCGTGCCGTCGGGGCGTTCGCGCTCGTGCAGATAAGGCTGGCCGCGCTGCAGATGATCCAGGCGGCGCCGGATCGCGTCTTCCGGATCGGCGCCGAGCAGGCCGCGGCGCGCGTTGTAGCGGATCAGGTCTTCGATCGGCCGGCCGACCTGCAACAGCTCGGGCGGATACCGGAACAGCTCGGCATAGCGCTGATTCCACGCCACCAGCCGCAGTTGCGCATCGACCACGCTGACGCCCTGCGGCAAATGTTCCAGGCTCTGGCCTTCGCCCAGGCTCGCTTGCCGCGCCGCGTGGACCACGCCGTCCTGGGCGTTGCGCAACGCTTCGGCGTGGTGCTCGACCATTCGCTCCAGCTCCTGCCGGCTGCGCAGGCGCAGGCTGGCGATGCGGTTGCGCTGCATCAGCAGCAGCGCGACCGAGACCAGCAGCAGCCACGCGCCGGCGGCCACCGCGCGCGCGATCCAGGCGGTGCGGATGCTCGGCGTGGTGTCGCGCAGCAGGTGCAGGGTCCAGTCTTCGCGCGGCAGGTGCAGCGATTGCCACAGCATCGGCTCGCGCATGCCCGGCTCGCGCAGGCGCACCACGCGCGCACCGTCGCCGACTTCGCGTTCCAGCCGGAACGAGGCCGGCCGCAGTTTCTGCCCTTGATACTGGCGGGTGCGCTGCAACTCGCCGTTTTGCGCCGGCGTCGGTGTGCGCAGCATGCGGTAGCGCCATTGCGGCTGCGCGGTCAGGAACACCACGCCGTTGGCGTCGCTGAGCAGGACCAGATCGCCGCGTTCGCTCCAGTCCGAGCGGATGTCTTCCAGCTCGACCTTGACCGCGACCGCGCCGACCGCGCCGCCGCGTTCGTCGTGGATGGCGCGGGCGATGAAGTGGCCGGGCACGTGCGTGGTCACACCGATCGCATAGAACTCGCCCGAGCCTTCGGCCATGGCTTTCTGGAAATACGGGCGGAACGCGTAGGAATGGCCGACATTGCTGTTGGGCAGGTCCCAGTTGCTCGCGGCCAGGCCGATGCCGTTGCCGTCGATCAAGGTCAGCGTGCTGGTGCGGTTGGCGAAATTGAGCTGGACCAGTCGCTCGTTGGCGCGCTGGCGCTGGACGCGGTCGGCGGGATTGGCCAGGGTCGCGCGCAACTGCGGGTCCAGCGACAACACCGCCGGCATGATCCGGTAGCGATCGATGTGCTGCTCGATCACCTGCGCGCGCTGCGCCAACAGCACGCTGGCCTCGCCGGCCTGACGCTGCAAGGCCTGCGAATAGGCGATGCGGCCGACGATCAGCATGGTCAGCAACGCGCCGGCCAGCGGCAGCACGATCCACAGGGCGGTCTGGAGCTGGTGGCGGCGGGGGATCAAGGTGTTGCCGCCGGGAATCGGGAATTGGGAATCGGGAATCGTAAAAGCGAGATCGACGCGGGCTGTGGAATGCGCGGGGAAAAGGTTAAGCGCGATGAGTGCTGGCGGGGCATCGTGATATCCGCTGCGCGGGCTTGGCTTGCATCGTACAACTGGAAATCGGGAATCGGGGATCGCAAAGGCCGGTGCGCGGCTATTTGCGGATGGGGTAAGAGGTTCAAGCCAGAGGTCTGTAGCTCTGGCTTTTACGATTCCCAATTCCCAATTCCCAATTCCCAATTCCCGCTTTTACGATTCCCGACTCCCAATTCCCGATTCCCGTCCCCTCAGAACTGCACCTGCGCCCGAACTTCCATCACGTCCGGATCGGCCGACAACAGGCCCTTGTCGGCCTTCACCCGCACGTAGTTGGCCTGGAACTTGAAGTGCGTGGTCAGGTACCAGTTCACGCCCACGGTCCAGTCGCGCTGCTTGCCGCCGGCGATGCCGCCGTCGTCCAGATCCAGTTCGCCGAAGCGCGTCAGCAACTCCACCGCGCCGTAGCCGTGCGCGGGCTTGATGTTGCCGACGTTGTTGCCGGTGTAGGGCCGGGTTTCGCCGGTCAGCACCCAGCTGCCGGTGACGTAGTAGCCGCTGGCGGTGAAGTCGCGCGCGCCGTTGTCGCGTTCGGCGGTCGCGCGCAGATACTCGGCCTGCACCGACCACGGGCCGTCGATCCACAAGGCTTCCAGGCCGTTGCGCACGATCTTGTCGGTATTGCGCAGGCTGCCCGAATCGACCAGCCGCACCGGCGTGAGGCCGTTCATCGGCCGCGCGCGGAAACGCGCGGCGGGGCCGAAATAGGCGCCGCGGCCATCGGTGAAACCGTGCGGGTTCTCGACCGAACCGGTCAGGCCCAGGTGCACGACGTGATCCTTGTCCTTGACCGGCGTCCACACCGCGCGCCCGGCGGCGGTGGTGCCCGGGTTGTCGCCCTGCAGATCGTGGCCGAAGAAGTACGCCGCGCTGACCGCGTAGCGCGGACGTTCCATCGACCACTCCACGCCGGTGCGGCGGCCTTCGTAGATCGCCTGCGAGGCGGCCGACTGTTCCAGCATGCTGACGGTGCGCGAGGCGGCGACGCTCTCCATGCTTACCGGCGTCTTGAAGTAACCCACGCGCAGCTTGCCGTAGTCGGCGCCGAACCAGGCCTTGGTGTCCAGGCGCAGGGCGACGTCGAGCCAGAGCTTGGATTCGAAATCGAACACCGCGGTGAAATCGTAGACGTCTTTCTTTTTCAGGTTCATGCCGAATTCGCGGCGACGGTAGTGGCCGTCGTCGGACAGGTCGGTCGCGGCGGTGCCGTAGCCGTCGCCGGAAAAGTCCACCACGTCGTAGGCGAAGTTGCCGGTCGCGGAAATCTCCGTGCCGTCGCCGAAGGTGTACTTGGTCGGCCAATCGTCGAAGTTGCCGGCCTGCGCGGCGCAGGGCAACGCGGTCAGGGACAGGGCGAGGGCGAGGCGATCGATGCGCATGGTCGGTCGTGCTCCAGGGTCGTTGTTACCGCCGTCCTGGCAGCAGGAAATCGCGCCGGGCGCGCTGTGCGGCCGGCCGGGGAAAGGATGGGGTTGCGGCGGCCCGCGCGCGCGGCGCGCGGGCCGATGGAACTCAGGCGGCCTTGTCGCTCAGCGGACCGTGGTGATCGCTCGGCAGGTCGGCGTCGAGGTCGAGCGCGCTCGGCGGATTGAGCAGCTCATGATTGAGCTTGTCGCGGTCGAGCTCGTTCTCCCAACGCGCCACCACCACCGTGGCCACGCCGTTGCCGATCAGGTTGGTCAGCGCGCGCGCTTCGCTCATGAAACGGTCGATGCCCAGGATCAGCGCCAGTCCCGCGACCGGCACCGCCGGCACCACGGTCAGGGTCGCGGCCAGGGTGATGAAGCCCGCGCCGGTCACGCCCGACGCGCCCTTGGAGGTCAGCATCGCCACCGCCAGCAGGGTGATTTCCTGGGTCAGGGTGAGTTCGACGTTGAGCGCTTGCGCCACGAAGATCGCCGCCATCGTCAGATAGATGTTGGTGCCGTCGAGGTTGAACGAATAACCGCTGGGAACCACCAGGCCGACCACCGGCTTGGAACAGCCCAGGCGTTCGAGCTTGCGCATCAGCGGTACCAGCGCCGATTCCGACGACGAAGTGCCCAGCACCAGCAGCAGTTCGTCGCGGATATAGCGGATGAAGCGCAGGATGCTGAAGCCGGTGAGGCGGGCGATGGCGCCGAGCACGATCAGCACGAACAGGGCGCAGGTGAGATAGAAGCTGCCCATCAGCTTGAGCAGCGGGCCGAGCGATTCGATGCCGAACTTGCCGATGGTGAAGGCCATCGCCGCGCCGGCGCCGATCGGGGCCAGCTTCATGACCATGCTCATGATGCCGAAGAACGCTTTCGACAGCGTCTCGAACAGATCCATGACCTTTTCGCCGGCCTTGCCCATGTGCAGCAGGGCGAAGCCGAACAGCACCGCCAGCAGCAGCACCTGCAACAGGCTGCCCTCGCCGGTGAAGGCGTCGGTGAAGGTCTTGGGGATGATGTGCAGGAGGAAATCGACCGTGCTTTGTTCTTCAGCCTTGTGCGCGTAGCCGATGGCCTCGGCGACCTTCTTCGGGTCCAGATCGGCCACGTTGGCGTTGAAGCCCGCGCCCGGCTTCAGCGTGTTGACGACCACCAGGCCGATCACCAGGGCGAAGGTCGACACCACCTCGAAATACAAGATCGCCTTGGCGCCGACGCGCCCGACCTTCTTGACGTCGGCGACGCCGGCGATGCCGAGCACCACGGTCAGGAAGATGATCGGGCCGATCAACATCTTGATCAGCGAGATGAAACCGTCGCCCAGCGGCTTGAGCTTGACGCCGAAATCGGGGAAGAAATGCCCGACCACACCGCCGAGGATGATGGCGGCCACCACCCATAGATAGAAACGCGAGGCTGGCGATTTCATGGTTTCGTTCCTGTAGCGCGACGAAGGGAAAAGGGAAGGGCGATCAGTCGTGATCGATCTGCGAATGCTTGCGGGTGTCGGGCATGAACGCGTAGACCAGCAGCGAGCAGGCGATGCAGGCGCTGACGTACCAGAAGAAGCCGGTTTCCATGCCGATCTGCTTGAACCACAGCGCGATCGGCTCGGCGGTGCCGCCGAACAGGGCGACGGTGAGCGCGTAGGGCAGGCCAACACCGAGCGCGCGGACTTCGACCGGGAACAATTCCGCCTTCACCACCGCGTTGATGGCGGTGTAGCCGCTGACCGCGCTGAGCAGGATCATGATCAGCCAGAACGCCTGCATCGGCGATTGCGCGTCGCGGATCCAGTGCATCACCGGCACGGTCAGCACGGTGCCGAGCACGCCGAAGGCGATCAGCAGCGGGCGCCGGCCGATCCGGTCCGACAGCGCGCCGACCAGCGGCTGCATCAGCATGTACACGAACAGGCTGGCGGCGTTGATCAGCGACGCGGTTTCCTTGTCGAAGCCGGTGCTGATGGTGAGGAACTTCAGCATGTAGTTGGTGTAGGTGTAGAACGCCAGCGTGCCGCCCATGGTCAGGCCGACCACGGTCAGCACCGCGCGCGGATGCTGGGCCAGCGTGCGCAGCGAACCTTCCTTGCGCTTGGGCGTGTCGCTGGCCTGCAGCTTGGTGAACGATTCGGTTTCCTGCATGTTGCGGCGAAGGTACAGGGCGATGACCGCGGCCATCGCGCCGATCGCGAACGGAATCCGCCAGCCCCAGTCGCGCAATTGTTCTTCGTTCAGGACGAACTGCTGCAGCACGATCAGCACCATCAGCGCGAGCAGCTGGCCCATGATCAGGGTGACGTAGAGGAAGCTGGACCAGAAGCCGCGGTTTTCGCGCGAGGACATCTCGCTCAGATAGGTCGCCGAGCTGCCGTATTCGCCGCCGACGCTCAGGCCCTGCATCAGCCTTGCGGCCACCAGCAGGATCGGCGCGAACACGCCGATGGTTTCGTAGCCGGGGGTGAAGGTGATGATGAGCGAGCCGGCGCACATCATCAGCACCGACAGCATCAGCGCGGCCTTGCGGCCGCGGCGGTCGGCGTAGCGACCGAACACCCAGCCGCCGAGCGGGCGCATCAGGAAGCCGACGGCGAAGATCGCCGCGGCGTTGAGCGCCTGCGAAATCTTGTCGCCCTTGGGGAAGAACACGTGGGCGAAGTACAGCGAGAACGCGCTGTAGACGTACCAGTCGTAGTACTCGACCAGATTGCCGATCGATCCGGAGAAGATCGACTTGAGCCGTTGTCCCGGGCTCATGGCCGCAGCGCTGAAGGGAATGTCGGCGGTGGTGATCGCGCTCACGGCGGCTCCTGCAACGGCGGTATGGCGGGTTGTGCGTCGTTGTCGCGGTGCGATCGTTCGCGGCGCGGCAACGGCGGGCGCGGCACGTCCCTGCACCCGGCGCCGATGGTGGGCTGGGGGGCGGGGTGGGCCAATAGCACCTTAGGGTTAGGGATCTGATGCGGAGTGTGCGTGGGGTTGGAAATACGCCGCTGAGCGCCGTTCAGTGGCAGGTCGCGCGCGCCGCGGGCGGGGTAGTGCTTTAGTCGAAGGCTGCCACCGCGGCGCGAACGATGCCGTGCCGGCTCGGCGAATCGTCGCGTCGTCGTTCCGCAGCTCACCGCGGCGGCGCGCGCCGCCATCTGCACGTCATCTGCGCCATTCATGCTTGTCCGGATGTGTCCGTCCTGCCCCCGGAGAGAGTCATGAAGTACCCCCACACCACGGCCGCGCTCGCGCTGGCGATTTCGACCGCGCTGGCGACCGTGCCGGTTTACGCCGCCACCGCCGCCGCCGATGCGCCCGCCAGCGCCGCGTCCGACGCGTCCGCCGACGCCTCCGCCGGCATGAGCGGCGAGACCACCACGCTCGACGCGGTGTCGGTAATCGGCATGGGCGAAACCCGTCAGGTGCAGCGCGTCAAGCTCGCCGACATCGAGAAGACCACGCCCGGCACCAGCGCGCAGAAGATCCTCAACAAGCTGCCCGGCATCTCGGTGCAGTCCAACGACGCCTACGGCGCCAACGAGGAATCGCAGACCATCAGCCTGCGCGGCTTCAACCAGCGCCTGCTCGGCTACACCCTCGACGGCATCCCGCTGGGCGACAACAGCTACGGCAACTACAACGGCCTGGGCATCAGCCGCGCGCTGATCGGCGAAAACCTGGCCAGCGCCGAACTCGCCGCCGGCATCGGCTCGCTCGGCACCGCCTCGACCAGCAACCTCGGCGGCACCTTGCAGTATTACTCTTCCGATCCGCAGGCCGAATTCGGCCTGCGCGTCGCGCAGACCTTCGGCAGCGACAACACCCGCCGCACCTATGCGCGCCTGGACACCGGCGAGCACGGCGGCTTCTCGATGTATCTGTCCGGCTCGCTGCTCAGCGCCGACATGTGGTCGCGTCCCGGCGACAACCAGGACCAGAACCAGGTCAACCTAAAGGCGGTGTACAACTTCGGCGACGGCAACCGCATCAGCGCCTATGTCGCCAGCGCCGAGACCAGTCAGGCCAACTACGCCTATCTGTCGAAGGCCTTGCTCGCGCGCGGCGCGGATTGGGACTGGAATCTGTACAAGCCCGACTGGCAGCGCGCCATCGCCGCGGCGTACTGCGCGCCCAAGCCGTGGCCGGCCAACCAGCATCGCGCCGGCGACCCGCGTTGTTCGTTCACCAGCCCGGCGGCGACGATCGACGACGCCTACTACGCCAGCCGCGCCATCCGCACCGACCATCTGGCCGCGCTGGCCGGCGAGTTCAATCTCGGCGAAGGCCTGCTGCTGAAGTCGCAGGCCTATTACCACGACGACCGCGGCCAGGGCCATTGGTGGTCGCCGGGCAATTACTCGTACCCGAATACGCCCAAGGCGATCCCGATCTCGATCCGCAGCACCAACTACGGCATCAACCGCTACGGCGTGATGAGCTCGCTGGCCTGGGAGATCGGCAACCACCGCATCGAAGGCGGCTTCTGGTACGAGAGCAATCACCACGACGTGCAGCGCAATTTCTATTTCATTCAAGGCCCGGTCAACGACGATCGCTTCCTCAACGATCCCGACCGCCGGCTGTTCTTCCAGAAGTACCGCATCAACACCCGCCAGGCCTATCTGCAGGACACCATCAGCCTGCTCGACGGCCGCATGACCGTGGACGTGGGCGCCAAGAGCACCCAGGTGGACATGCGCGCGCGCCAGGTCGATCCGCGCGCGATGGAAGTGCCCAACGCGACCGGGCGCCTGGAAACCAAGGACAGCTTCCTGCCGCAGATCGGCGTGGGCTACAAGCTCGGCGAAGGCCAGGAATTGTTCGCGGCCTACACGGAAAACGTCGCCGCCTTCGTCGGCGGCGGCGCCGGCGGCCCGCTGGCGATCGGCCAGGCCGCGTTCGATGCGCAAAAGGCCGACCTCAAGCCGGAAGAATCGCAGACGCTGGAAGCCGGTTACCGCCGCGTCGGCGAGACCTATCAGGCCTCGTTGAGCGTGTACAAGGTCAAGTTCGACAACCGCCTGCTGTCGTTGAACCCGTGCTCCAGCATCGAAGCCGGCACCCGTCCGGAGTGCATCACGAAGTTCTTCAACGTCGGTTCCGTGGACAGCTACGGCAGCGAGCTGGTCTTCATCTGGAAGCCGAGCGAACACTTCGAGTGGTACAACGCGCTGTCGTGGAACAAGTCTACTTATCAGGACAACTACATCGACAGCGGCAAGGTCGTGCAGACCCGCGACAAGCGCGTGGTCGATGTGCCGGACAAGATGCTGTCCAGCGAGATCAGCTATCGCAACGGCCCGTGGCTGGCGACGCTGAGCGGCAAATACACCGGCAAGCGCTATTACACCTACACCAACGATAACGGCTTCGGCGGCTCGACCACCTTCGACGCGGCGGTGCGCTATACCTTCGACGCGATGGGGCCGTTCCGGCAGTGGTCGATCGCGCTCAACGGTACCAACCTGGGCGACAAGCGCACGGCGAGCAACCTGACCGCGTTCAGCGCCTCCGATCCGCAGGGCAAGACCTATGCCTTCCATGCCAATGCGCCGCGGCAGGTGTTTTTGACCTTCGATGCCCGGTTCTGATGGGGTGATGTAGAGGTGCGGCGGCCCGAAGTGGGCCGTCGCATGCATGATTTCGCAGTCATTGTTTGGCTCGTCATTCCCGCGAATGCGGGAATGACAGTGGTGGTTTTTGCTGCGACCTGATCGAAGTGCATCGGGGCTGAAGCCCCTCCTACAACAGACTTCGATAATGCGCCGAGGTCTTTTGTGGGAGGGGCTTCAGCCCCGATGCTCTTGTCCCAGAACTGGCCGATCTGTCCGATCAAAAACCCGCAGTAGACCTAGCGCCCCTCCGGCAACCCCGACAACCGCGCCACCATCCGCTCCAGCGCAGCCGCATCGCGCAACACCACATGCCGATAGCGCAGCGCGATCCAGCCCTGTTGCTCCCACGAGCGCAGTTCCTTGCTCACGCTCTGTCGGGTCGCGCCGAGCATGCTGGCCAGATCGTCCTGCGGCAGCGCCAGGTCGATCAGCCGGCCTTCGGCTTCGTCCACGCCGTACACGCGCGCCAGTTCCAGCACGCGCTTGCCCAGGCGCGCGGCCAGCGGCAGGGTCAGGGCGTCTTCGACGAACTCCAGCACCGTGCGCAGCTTGCGGCACAGCAGGCGGGTGAAGCCGCGATACAACTCCGGGTGTTCGTTCAGCAGGGCCAGGAACCGCGTGCGCGGCAATAGCAGGATCTCGGTGTCGCCGACCGCCCGTGCATCCTGCGGACGCGGCTCGCCGTCGAACATCGATACCTCGCCGAACCAGCTGCCGGGTTCGAACAGCACGAACAGCATCTCGCGCCCGTTCGGCGTCGGCACGCTCATGCGGATGCGGCCGCGGACCACGCCGTACAGGCCGTCGGCGGCGTCGCCGCGCGCGTACAGCAGCTCGCCGTCGCGCAGGCGCCGGTGCACCGACATCGCCTCCAGGTGCGCGACCACGGCCGGCGACAGGTCGCGCAGCCAGGGATCGGCGGTGAGCGGCGAGCGATCGTGCATGCGGGCTCCGGTGGCTGCGGGGTGCGGCAAGTGTCGGCCAGGCGACGGTCGCCGCCGCCGGCTCCGGGGTATTTTGCGCTCAGCCAACCCGAAGGTAAGCCACGATGAGCGCACGCCCGATTGCCGGCCACGACGGCTCCGCCGAGGAATGGGCGCTGCGGGTCGATCTGGCCGCCGCCTACCGGCTGATCGCCCTGCACGGCTGGGACGATCTGATCTTCACCCATCTCACCGCCCGCGTCCCCGGCCCTGAGCACCATTTCCTGATCAACCCCTACGGCATGGGCTTCGCGGAGATCACCGCGTCCTCGCTGGTCAAGGTCGGCCTGGACGGGCAGCCGGTCGGCGCCTCGGAGTATCCGGTCAATCCGGCCGGATTCGTGATCCACAGCGCGGTGCACGCCGCGCGCGAAGACGCCTTGTGCGTGATGCACACCCATTCGCTCAACGGCGTGGCGGTGTCGGCGCAGAAGGACGGCGTGCTGGCGATTTCGCAGCAGTCCTTGTTCGTGCTGGCGGCGCTGGGCTATCACGACTACGAGGGCGTGGCCCTCAACGACGCTGAGAAGCCGCGGCTGGTCGCCGACCTGGGCCGCAATACTTTCCTGATGCTGCGCAATCACGGCCTGCTGACCGTGGGCGCGAGCGTCGCGGATGCGTTCCTGGCGATGTACATCTTCGAGGCCGCCTGCGCGATCCAGGTGCGCGCGCTGGCCGGCGCGCGCGAGCTGCTGCCGATTCCGGCGCCGATCCTCGCCGGTATCCAGGCGCAGGCGGCGCAGGTGACGCGCGGGCTGGGCGGGGCGCTGGCGTGGCCTTCGTTGCTGCGGCGCTTGGCGCGGGAGAGTCCCGGGTACGAGCAATGAGGCGGCGGCGCGAACTGAGCGAAGTGCATCGGGGCTGAAGCCCCTCCCACAAAAGACCTCTGCATCGGGGCTGAAGCCCTCCCACAAAAGACCTCCTGAGTGAAGGGCATCGGGGCTGAATCCATTCCCACAAAAGACCTCGGTGCGGGGAGCGACTTGACGGCGGCGTGTATACGCGGCGCATCATCGCTGTGTCGCGGCGTCGATCCGGGCTGCGCGCGCCATTCAGGAGAAACGCCGTGCAGGACAGCCTGTTGCTCAAGATCGGCCTGCCGATCGCGATCGCCATCATCATGTGCGGCATCGGCCTGACTCTCAGCGGCGAAGACTTCCGCCGCGTCGGCCGCCATCCCAAGCCGGTCGTGGTCGGCCTGATCGGCCACTACCTGCTACTGCCGGCGCTGGGCTTCGCGGTGGCCTGGATGTTTCCCGATTCGCTCGAATTCGCGGTTGGCTTCGTGCTGGTCGCGGCCTGTCCCAGCGGCAGCAGTTCGAACGCGCTGACCTATCTGGCCCGCGGCAACGTCGCCCTGGCGGTGACCCTGACCGTGATCAGCGCGCTGGTGACGTTCGTCAGCGTGCCCTTGCTGGTGAATCTGGCGCTGCAGTGGTTCGGCGGCGAAGCCCGCCAGATCCGCCTGCCGGTCGCGCAGACCGTGATGCATCTGGCCGCGCTGGTGCTGGTGCCGGTGTTGCTCGGCATGGGCGTGCGCCGGGTCGCGTCGGGTTTCGCGCTGCGGGTCGAACCGTGGGTGAGCCGGTTCGCGCTGGGGCTGTTGTTGTTGCTGATCGTGGCGATCATCGTGACCCAGCGCGACCTGCTGTGGCGCAGTTTTCCCGAACTGGGGCCGGCGGCGCTGGGGATGTGCGCGGCGGCGATCGGCGGCGGGTTTTTGCTGGCGCGGATCAGCGGCCTGGCGCTGCGCGATGCGATCACCGTCGGCATGGAGGTCGGCGTGCAGAACAGCACGCTGGCGATCGTGATCGCGCTGACCTTGCTGCAATCGCCGCAGATCGCGGTGCCGGCGGCGATGTACGGGCTGATGATGTATCTGCCGGCGTTCGCGGTGGTGGTGCTGGGGCGGCGCGCGGTGGCGCGCGATGAGGCGCGCGGCGCCGTCGCCTGAGCCCCTCTCCCGTTGACGGGAGAGGGGTTGGGGTGAGGGCGCGCCCTCTTCCGGTCCTTCGGACCACCTTCTCCCGCAAGCGGGAGAAGGGTAGTACTCAGCGCCAGTCGATCGTCCCGCGCACCACGTTGCTCACCCGTCCGCCCGACCAGACTTCGCCGTCGGCGTCCACGCGCAGTTCCAGGCGCGCGTCGAAACCGACTTCGCGGCCCTGGCTGACCGTGTAATGGCCGTCGCGGCCGGGCAGGGCGCCGTTGTGGTTGAGCCATGCCGCCAAGGTGGCGTTGGCCGCGCCGGAGGCGGCGTCCTCGAACTGCGCCGGCGCCCCGACGAAGGCGCGCACGACCAGATCGTAGTCGCGGCCGGCGTCGGCACGCGCGAACGCGCACAGGCCCATGCTCTCGGTGCTCTCGGCCAGGGCGCCGATGGCGGCCCAGTCCGGGCTCGCCGCGCGCAGGGCGGCTTCGTCGCGCAGCTCGGCCAGCCACCAGCGGCGGCCGCCGTCCATCAGCGCCGGCGGCAGCGCGCCCAGGGGCAGGCCGCGCAGGGTCGCGGCCAAGCGCGGGTCGCCCGCGCTGGCGGTCTCGACCACGCGCGCGCGCGGCGTGCGCACGGCGATCGTGCGCGCCTCGCCCTCGCCATCGACCGCCAGCGGCAACAGACCGGCCACGCCTTCCTGGACCAGACGGCCGTCCACCGGCGCGGCCAGGCCGGCTTCCAGCACCACGCAGGCGGTGCCGACGCTGGGATGGCCGGCGAAGGGGACTTCGCGGCGCGGGCTGAACATGCGGATGCGGTAGCTGGCGCCGGGCTGGGACGGCGGGAACACGAAGGTGGTTTCCGGCAGTCGGGTCCAGCGGGCGATGGCCTGCATGGCGGCGTCGTCGAGTCCTTGCGCATCCAGGACCACGGCGAGCGGATTGCCGGCGCCGGGGCGGTCGGCGAACACATCCAGTTGCAGATAGCGGCGTTGCGTCATTTCGGGAAGAGGTCCGATGGGCCCATGCGGTGGCGGGACAAGGGCGGTGCCAGGGAATAACGATAGAAAAGAATGCGTCGCAAGCTACAGCCAGGGTACGTTCGGGAGCCGGCCAGTTCGACTAGAATCGTCGCTTCGTGCCCGGCTCCCGGATGAGCGCGCGGCTGTCGAAGGTGCGGCGTCCGCGCGAAGTTCCGCCGGGCGCTGCTCACAAGGCCGCGATTCTAGGCGCGCACGACCCGCAAGTGTGGAATCCCGCGACGTCCGCATCGACGCCGTCGCGGGCGGATCGACCTGCCCCGGCCGCGTGCCGGGCCCTAATCGAAGTGAAACGACAACCGAGGAAGACGTGCAGACGCAACAGACTGGCTGGGTGGTGCTCAAGTTCGGTGGTACCTCGGTATCTCGCCGTAACCGTTGGGACACGATCGGACGCCTGGCTGGGAAACGTCTGAAACAAGACGGCCGGCGCGTGCTGGTCGTGGTCTCCGCGTTGTCGGGCGTCACCAATGAATTGCAGGCGATCGCCAACGCCCCGGCCGGGGTCGATGACGGCATCGCCGCGCGCTTCGCCGGCCTGGTCGAGCGCCACCGCTCGTTCTGCGCCGAACTGAGCCTGGACCCGGACACGGTGCTCGGCGAGCGCCTGGCGAAACTGGTTGCGTTGGAAACCGATCCGCGCGCGGCGAACCGCGCGCTGGATTGGCAGGCCGACGTGCTGGGCCAGGGCGAATTGCTGTCCTCGACCCTGGGCGCGGCCTACCTGCGCTCGCAGGGCCACGACTTCGGTTGGTGCGACGCGCGCGACTGGCTCGACGCGGTCTCGCTGCCCAACGCCAGCGACTGGGCCCAGCGCCTGTCGGTGAACTGTCGCCATCAGGCCGAGCCCGGCTTCGCCGAGCGCTTCGACGCGCAGCCGACCGCGATGCTGATCACCCAGGGCTTCATCGCCCGCCACGGCGACGGCGGCACGGCGATCCTCGGCCGCGGCGGTTCCGATACCTCGGCGGCGTACTTCGGCGCGCTGCTCAAGGCGCAGCGCGTGGAAATCTGGACCGACGTGCCGGGCATGTTCAGCGCCAATCCGCGCGAAGTGCCCGACGCGCGCCTGCTGGCCCGGCTGGACTACGCCGAAGCGCAGGAAATCGCCACCACCGGCGCCAAGGTGCTGCATCCGCGCTCGATCGCGCCGTGCCGCGACGCCGGCGTGCCGATGGCGATCCTCGACACCGAGCGCCCGGACCTGCCCGGCACGCGCATCGACGCCAGCGCGGTCACCGTGCCCGGCGTCAAGGCGATCAGCCGCCGCAACGGCATCGTGCTGGTGGCGATGGAAAGCATCGGCATGTGGCAGCAGGTCGGCTTCCTGGCCGACGTGTTCGAACGCTTCAAGCGCCACGGGCTGTCGATCGACTTGATCGGTTCGTCGGAAACCAACGTCACCGTGTCGCTGGACCCGAGCGAGAACCTGGTCAACAGCAACGTGCTCGAAGCGCTGTCGGCGGATCTGGCCGAAGTGTGCCGGGTCAAGGTGATCGCGCCGTGCGCGGCGATCACCCTGGTCGGCCGCGGCATGCGTTCGCTGCTGCACCGGCTGTCCGACATCTGGGCCGCGTTCGGCCGCGAGCGCGTGCATCTGATCTCGCAGTCGTCCAACGACCTCAACCTCACCTTCGTCATCGACGAAGCCGACGCCGACGGCCTGCTGCCGCATCTGCATCACGAACTGATCCGCGGCGGCGCCATGCCGGTGCGCGACGAGAGCGTGTTCGGCCCCAGCTGGCGCAGCATCCAGGACGAAGGCAACGGCAAGCCGCCGCGCCCGGCGCCATGGTGGCGCGGCAAGCGCGCGCGCCTGCTGGCGATGGCCGCGGCCGGCACGCCGCGTTACGTCTACGATCTGGCCACCGTGCGCGAACGCGCGCGCTCGCTGATCGGCACCCAGGCGGTGGATCGCTGCTTCTACGCGATGAAGGCCAACTCGCATCCGGCCGTGCTCAAGACGATCGTCGGCGAAGGCTTCGGCCTGGAATGCGTGTCGCTGGCGGAAATCGAGCGGGTGTTCTCCGCGATCCCGCACATGGCGCCCGAGCGCGTGCTGTTCACGCCGAGCTTCGCGCCGCGGCACGAGTACGAAGCCGCGCTCAAGCGCGGCGTGATCGTCACGCTCGACAACGTCGAAGCGCTCAAGCGCTGGCCGGAGGTGTTCTGCGGCCGCACCTTGTGGCTGCGACTGGACCTGGGCCATGGCGAAGGCCATCACGAGAAAGTCCGCACCGGCGGCGTCGCGGCCAAGTTCGGCCTGCCGCTGGCGCGTTTCGACGCCTTCATCGAAGAAGCGCGCAAGCTCAACATCCGCATCAGCGGCCTGCACGCGCATCTGGGCAGCGGCATCGACGATCCGCAGCACTGGCGCGGCGTCTACGCCAGCCTCGCCGGTCTGGCCGACAGCGTCGGTACGATCGAGACCATCGACATCGGCGGCGGCCTGCCGGTGGCGTACACGCCCGAAGCGCCGAGTTTCGATCTGGCGCAATGGCGCGCCGGGCTGGAAGAAATCAAGGCCGCGTATCCGCGCTACGGCCTGATCATCGAGCCGGGCCGCTATCTGGCCGCCGAAAGCGGCGTGCTGCTGATCAGCGTGACCCAGGTGATCGAAAAAGACGGCGTGCGCCGGATCGGCTGCGACGCCGGCATGAACGCGCTGATGCGTCCGGCCATGTACGAGGCCTATCACGGCATCCACAACCTCAGCCGCCTCGACGACACCCAGGTCGCCGCGTTCGACGTGGTCGGCCCGGTGTGCGAGAGCAGCGACGTGCTCGGCCGCGCCCGTCCGATGCCGGTCGCCACCGAGGAAGGCGACGTCGTCCTGGTCGCCGACGCCGGCGCCTACGGCATGGCGATGGCCAATACCTACAACCTGCGCGCGCTGCCGGTGGAGGAGGTGATCGAATGAAACCGACTCCGTCCACGGCCCGCGCGCGCATCGCTTCGATTTCGGGAAAACGCTTGTGAGTGCTCAATTCCAGCGCGACGCGGTGCGCGCCTTCCGTTTCGTCCGCTGCGGCCTCGACGCCGCGACCGGCGTCGCCGAACTGGTCTATGCCTTCGACGACGGCCCGGAGCTGACCGAGACCATCACCATTCCCGGCGCGCCGTTCGCGCTGGCCGGCGCGCGCGCGCATGCGGTCGAGCGGGCGCTGCGCTTGCTGCATCTGATCGCCGGCGTGAGCTATTACAAGGCGGCGGTGCCGGAAGAGATCCGCATCGATTCGTATGCGATCGATGCCGACACCGCGGCGCTGCTGGAGCTGATCTACGTCAACGGGCTGGGCGAATTCGCTTATCGCAATGGCCTGGATCTGCACGGGAAGATTCGTTTTCCCGTGGGCGAGGGCGTGCCCTCACCCCAGCCCTCTCCCGCAAGCGGGAGAGGGAGTTCTTCAGAAGCACCGCCACTGCTCCCTCTCCCGCTTGCCACCCAAGGTGACTTCCTTCGGGGCGCGGGAGAGGGCCGGGGTGAGGGCTGCGCCCCAGCATTGGGCCTGCGCCAACACGCCCTGGTCGCCATCGGCGGCGGCAAGGATTCGCTGGTCAGCATCGAAGCCCTGCGCGCGATGGAGATCGGGCAGACCGTCACCTGGATCGGCGGCTCGCAGCTCATCAAAGCCTGCGCCCAGCGCACCGGCCTGCCCACGCTCAATCTCGGCCGCGCGCTGGCGCCGCAGTTGTTCGAACTCAATCGCCAGGGCGCCTACAACGGCCACATCCCGGTCACGGTGGTGAACTCGGCGATCATGGTCCTGGCCGCGCTGCTGCACGGCGTGGATCAGGTGGTGTTTTCCAACGAGCGCTCGGCCAGCTACGGCAGCCTGATCGAGGGCACGGGCGAGGTGAACCACCAGTGGTCCAAGGGCTGGGCCTGCGAACAGGCATTCGGCGATTACGTCCAGCGCCATGTCGCCGCCGATCTGCATTACTACTCGCTGCTGCGTCCGCTCAGCGAACTGGCGGTGGCGCGGCAGTTCGCCCGCACCGATCGCTACGACGCGCATTTCAGCAGCTGCAATCGCAATTTCCATATTCTCGGCGAGCGGCCGGTGAGTCGCTGGTGCGGGGTGTGTCCCAAGTGCCACTTCGTGTTCCTGGCGCTGGCGCCGTTCATGACCAAGCCGCGCCTGGTCGGCATCTTCGGCCGCAATCTGCTCGACGATCCGGCCCAGACCGACGGCTTCGACGCGCTGCTGGAATACCGCAACCACAAGCCGTTCGAATGCGTCGGCGAGGGCCGCGAATCGCGCGCGGCGCTGGCGGCGTTGGCCGAACGTCCGGAATGGCGCGAGGACGCCCTGGTCGAACGCTTCGCGCGCGAGATCCGTCCGCAACTCGGCGACGACGATCTGCGCATCGAACCGCTGCTGACGCTGGACGAAGAACAGCGCCTGCCGCCGCCGTTGTGGGAACGCTTGCGTGCGTATTTCGCAGCTTGAAGGCCAGCGCGTCGCGCTGTGGGGCTGGGGCCGCGAGGGACGCGCGGCCTATCGGGCGATCCGCTCGCGCCTGCCCGAACTCGCGCTGACCCTGTTCTGCTCGCCGGAAGAAGCCGCTGAAGCCCGCGGCCTGCACGATCCGCGCCTGAATATCGAAACCGCGGCCAGCGCCGAACGCCTGAGCGCGTTCGACTGGGTGATCAAGTCGCCCGGCATCAGCCCGTATCGCGCCGAGGCCCTGGCCGCGGCCGAACAGGGCACGCGCTTCATCGGCGGCACCGCGCTGTGGTTCGGCGAGGACATCGGCGGCCGCACGATCTGCGTGACCGGCACCAAGGGCAAGAGCACCACAACCTCGCTGCTGGCGCATCTGCTGCGTGCAGGCGGCCATCGCACCGCGCTGGTCGGCAATATCGGCGTGCCCCTGCTGGAAGTGCTGGAGCCGTCGCCGCCGCCGGAATTCTGGGCGATCGAATTGTCGAGCTATCAAACCGGAGATGTCGGCATGGGCGGCGCTCGGCCGGACGTCGCGATCGCGCTGAACATCTATCCCGAACACCTGGACTGGCACGGCTCGCAAGCGCGCTACATCGAAGACAAGCTGCGCCTGCTGACCCAGGGCAAGCCGCGCATCGCGGTGTTGAACGCGAACGATCCGGTGCTGTCCGCGCTGCAATTGCCCGACAGCCGGATTCATTGGTTCGGCGATGAGGCCGGCTGGCATCTGCGCGGCGACGCGCTGTGGCGCGGCGATCGCGAAATCATGGACACCGCCGCGTTGCCGCTGCCCGGCCGCCACAACCGCGGCAATCTGTGCGCGGTGCTGACCGCGATCGAAGCGCTCGGCATCGACGCCGCGCCGCTGGCGCCGCACGCGGCGAGCTTCAAGCCCTTGCCCAACCGCCTGCAGCCGATCGGCGCGCGCGACGGCATCGCCTATGTCAACGATTCGATCAGCACCACGCCGCATGCGACCTTGGCGGCGCTGGAATGCTACGCCGGCCGGCGCATCGCGCTGCTGGTCGGCGGCCACGACCGCGGCGTGGAATGGCGCGGCTTCGCCGAGGCGATGCGGCGGCAGGCGCCGCTGGCGATCGTGACGATGGGCGAGAACGGTCCGCGCATCCACGAGCTGCTGGCGCCGGTCGCGGCGCAGGCCGGATTCCATCTGAGCGCGGCGAAAGATCTCGCCGACGCGATGGAGCAGGCGCGCGCAGCGCTGGGCGGCGAGGGCGGCGTGGTGTTGATGTCGCCGGGCGCGCCGAGCTTCGGCCCCTATCGCGATTACGTCGCGCGCGGCCGCCATTTCGCCGAACTGGCCGGGTTCGATCCCGATTCGATCAGCGCGATCGCTGGTCTGGGAATGGGGGGCGGTTGAGGAAAGAGTTCAGAGGAGTGAGGAGTGAGTAAAAGCACGGTGTCCAGACCCAGCTTTTGCGTTTACTCACTCCTCACTCCTCTGAACTCGCTCCTCGCCCTATCCAGAACTTGCGCCTTCACGATCCGAGCCGCGCCTTCACATGCGAGCGCCGCACAGACGCGCTAGGCTTGGGCCTTTCCCCAATCCGGAGTCCGCCATGCGCCGTCTCGCCACCGCCTTGTCGCTAGTGCTGTGCGCTTCGCCGTCGTTCGCGGCGATGCAGGCTAAACCGGTGGAATGGAAGATCGGCGAAGACAACTTCAGCGGCGTGCTGGTCTACGACAACGTCAACGCGATCAAGCGTCCCGGCCTGGTGATGGTGCCCAACTGGATGGGCATCACCGACAACGCGATCCAGCACGCGAAGGACATCGCCGGCGACGACTACGTCGTGCTGGTCGCCGATGTCTACGGCAAGAACGTGCGGCCGAAGAACAAGGACGAGGCCAAGGCCGCGGTCGGCAAGGCCTACGGCGACGCCACGACGCTGCGCAAGCGCATCAACGAAGCGGTGGCGGTATTGAAGGCGCAGGACAAGACCGCGCCGCTGGACGCGAGCCGGATCGGCGCGCTGGGCTTCTGCTTCGGCGGCTCGACCGTGCTGGAACTGGCGCGCACCGGCGCGAACCTGGCCGGCATCGTGAGCTTCCACGGCGGCCTCAAGGCGCATCTGCCGGGCAACGGCGTCAAGGTCAACACCCCGGTGCTGGTGCTCAACGGCGCGGCCGACAAGTCGGTGCCGAACGAGGACATCGTCGCATTCGAAAAAGAAATGGACGAAGCCGGCGCCGATTGGCAACTCGTGAACTACAGCGGCGCGCGTCATTGCTTCGCCGAAATCGAGAACGCCAACAACGCGCCGGAAGACAATTGCCGCTACGACGAACGCGCGTCCAAGCGCTCGTTCGCGGCGATGCGGGCGTTCTTTGCGGAGCGGTTTGGGGTGCGCTGACCCGCGAAGGGGGAATCCAAAGACTTCAGCGTCATCTCTCCAGTCCGTCATTCCCGCGAAGGCGGGAATCCAGAGTCTTCAGAGTCATCCTTCAAGTCCGTCATTCCCGCGAAGGCGGGCTCCGCTTTACTTCGGCGGAGCCGAACATCCAGAGACTTAAGCGCCATCCTTCCAAGCCGTCATTCCCGCGAACGCGGGAATCCAAAGACTTCAGCGTCATCTCTCCAGACCGTCATTCCCGCGAAGGCGGGAATCCAGAGACTTAAGCGCCATCTTTCCAGGCCGTCATTCCCGCGAAAGCGGGCTCCGCTTTACTTCGGCGGAGCCGAACATCCAGCGACTTCAAACGTTCTCGCACGAAAGGCCCTGGATTCCCGCGTTCGCGGGAATGACGTTCTTGGAACATCGCGTTGAAGTGCCTGAATGTTCGGCTCCGCCGAAGTAAAGCGGAGCCCGCGTTCGCGGGAATGACAGCTTGAGTGCGGCTTGAGGCCTGGCGTGCTTCGTTGAACGCAGTCTTACGTCACCACAGCGCCAACTCAACGCCTACCAGCCCACCCCAAACGAACAACGGCAGCCCAAGGCTGCCGTTATCCCTCTACCGATCGATGCACCCGGAACAGCGCGCCCCACAACCGGGCGCGCCCGCAACCCCAACGATCAGTGATCCCGACTAACCGCATACCGCGCCAATCCGCGCAGCGCCGCCGTGTAGTCGCTGTCGTCCAGCCCTTCCAGCGCCGCCTCGGCGGCCTGCGCATAGTCTTCGGCGCGCCGGCGGCTGTAGTCCAGGCCGCCGGTGGCGCGGATCGCCGCCAGCACCTCGGGCATGGCCTCGGTGTCGCCGTGCTCGACCGCCGCGCGCAGGCGCGCGCGCACGGAGTCGTCGTCGCTGTGGGCGATGGCGTGGATCAGCGGCAGCGTGGCCTTGCCCTCGGCCAGGTCGTCGCCGAGGTTCTTGCCCAGGGTCTGCGCGTCGGAGGCGTAATCGAGCACGTCGTCGGCGATCTGGAAGGCATAGCCCAAGGCCAGCCCGTAATCGTGCAGGCGCTGCTGGACCCGAGCGTCGGCGCCGGCCAGCACCGCGCCCAGGCGCGTGGCGGCGGCGAACAGCACCGCGGTCTTGCGCTCGATCACCCGCAGATAGGCCGCTTCGTCCGTATCCGGATTGCGCACGTGCAGCAGCTGCAGCACTTCGCCCTCGGCGATCTGGTTGGTGGTGTCGGCGAGGATCTTCATGACCTCCAGCCGGTCGAGTTCGACCATCAGCTGGAAGCTGCGCGAGTACAGGAAGTCGCCGACCAGCACGCTGGCGGCGTTGCCCCACACCGCGTTGGCGGTGCGGCGGCCGCGGCGCAGGTCGGATTCGTCGACCACGTCGTCGTGCAGCAAGGTCGCGGTGTGGATGAACTCGACCACGGCCGCGAGCTGGTGGGCGTCCGGGCCGCGGTGGCTCAGGGCCCCGGCCGCCAGCAGCAACAGCATCGGCCGCAGGCGCTTGCCGCCGGCGCCGACGATGTACTCGGCGACCTGGTTGATCAGCACCACGTCCGACGCCAGCCGGCGCCGGATCAGGGCGTCTACGGCCGCCATGTCGTCGCGGGCCAGGGACTGGATGTTCGCCAGGTCGAGGACTGACAGGGTCGTAGCGCTGGGAGGCATGGGACGGCCGAATCGTTGGGACATGAATTATAGGGCTTGTGTCGCTTTGCATCTCAGCCCTGCGCGAGCACGCCACTCACGGCGCCGCCCACGCGTATGGCAAGCGTGACTGATCCGCGCGTCGGGCTGAATCAGCTGAATTCCAGAATCTGCGATTTAGCAGACAATTTGCGCTCTTTTTAAGGCTGTTTTGGATGTATGTCGCGTCGATATTTCACGCGGCTTCTGCATGCATAACGTTAATTTCTGTCTGAAAGGGCACATTCAGTTTGCCGAGATTGGGGCTTTAAGACGTAACCCAGGCACTTCGTAATTCGCCCGCCGGCAGGGTCCAAAGCTGACGGGGGAGGTCACTCTTCTGACCAGGAAGGGCGCTTTTGTGCGATGGGTCGCTCGTTTTTATTGTGATGGCCATTGAAATAGTAATGTGATGGATGGCACACTATTTGCCATCCTGTCCTGTGTGGCAGTGCTCAACACGTATTTGGCGTTAGGGGTTCCACGGTACTTCTGGTGCATCTGTCGGCACTTTCCCTCGTAGGGAAGGTGTTGGTGGGGTGGAAATAAGGGGGAGGCACGTTATGACGTGTCAGGGGCTGAGTATCGGTATCCAAGGGGATGTCGCTGGTCCGGCCGCCATGTGGCGGCTTCCTGCTGTTTGTCGAGCGGCCGCGCAAGTGCGGCCGGCGTCAGGCGGCTCCTGTCCAAAGCGAATTGAACAGCCAGGCCTCGGTGCTTGGGTTGGCGTGGCGAATGTGCCGAGCGAACTCCACGCGCAAGACCCCGCAGTAGTTCAAGCGCAAGCGTGCGCTGTATCAACAACACGTTTTATGTGGATGTAGAGCCGTCCCGGGCTTGAGCGCTCAGCGTTCGCCCACGCATCAGGCATTCGTCGTACCTGCACGACCCGCAATACGAACAAACCCGCAGCAAGCACGTCGACCAGCCGGTCGGCGGCGTCCGGACATCGCCGCAGGGCGATGGACGATGTCGTCCCGGCGCTTACCGAACTCCTGTTTGGGCTAACGCATGAAAATCGCCACTACTCGTACTCCGGCCAGCCAATCGTCCGTCCACCGCGACGTCCGTGCTGGATCGCGCATTGCTCGAACCGGAGTGCGTGTGCTGCTTGCAGCCGTGCTGACCCTGGCCGGCCTGCCGGCGATGGCGCAGTTCGCCAATCCACTGAACAACACCGCGACCATCACGCCGCCGGCCAACGTGACCAACGTCGATACGGCGTGTACGGCCAACGGCGGTACGTTCAATGCCGGGACCGGGGCTTGTTCGGCTACGGATTCGAATACGTTGGCGGCGGTGGCCGATCTGGTACTGACCAAGACCGATGGCGTGACCAGCGTCACCGCCGGCGGTTCGACCATTTATACGATCGTGTTGCGCAACAACGGCCCGAGCGCGGCCAACGGCACGATCATCGCCGACCCGGTCGCGGTGGGCCTGACCAAGACCGCCGTGAGCTGCCTGGTCAGCGCGGGCACCGCGGTCTGCCCGGCCGTGACCGTGGCCAACTTCGAAAGCGGCGTGACCATCGCGAACCTGCCCTCGGGCGGGGAGCTGACGTTCACCGTCAACGCCAATGTCACCGCGACCAGCGGCAGCGTGACCAACGCGGTCACCGCGACCTTGCCGGCCAACACCACCGATCCGACGCCGACGGGCACGGTTACCGATGTCGACACGGTTACCCCGGTCGCGGATCTGGCCATCACCAAGACGGTGCTGCCGACCAATCCCGCGATAGGAACCAACGTCACCTTCACGGTGACCGTCAACAACAACATCGGCCCATCCGATGCGGCCGGCGTGGTCGTCAATGACGTGTTGCCGGCCGGCTATACCTTCGTTTCCGCCACCCCGAGCGTGGGCACCTACAACAGTGGCAGCGGCGTGTGGACGATCGGCGCGCTTGCGCATAACGCCAGCGCGACCCTGACGTTGGTCGCTCATGTCCTTGAAACCGGGCCTTATCTCAACAGCGCCACGGTGAGCGCGACCACCAACGATCCGGTCGCCGGCAACAACACCGCGACGGCGACGCCGACGCCGGTGTCCAACCCGAGCTGGACGCTGGACAAGGCCACCACGTCCACGCCGACCCGCGCCGGCGACACGGTGACCTATACCTTCAGCGTCACCAACACCGGCAACGTCACGATCAACAGCATCACCGTGACCGATCCGAAGCTGCCTTCGCTGGCGTGCACCATCGCCACGGTGGCGCCGTCCGCCACCGCCAGCTGCACCGCGACCGGGAACGTCTATACGGTCACGCAGGCCGAGGTGAATGCCGGTTCGGTCGTCAATACCGCGACCGCGACCGGTACGCCGACCAGCGGCACGTTGCCGAACGCGACCGACACCAATACGGTGACGATCGCGGCCGCGCGTGCGATGACGATCGACAAAGCCTCGACCGCGACGACCTATGCGACGGTCGGCCAGGTGATCCCGTACACCTACGTGGTGACGAACACCGGCAACGTCACGATCACCGCGCCGATCAGCGTGACCGACGATAAGACCACGGTGACCTGTCCGGCGCTGCCGGCCGGCGGCTTGAATCCGAACCAGACGTTGACCTGCACGGCGAACTACACCGTGACCCAGGCGGATCTGAACGCCGGCACCTTG
>NZ_JAGGRI010000022.1:56878-57126 GCF_018612875.1 Lysobacter sp. ISL-50
ACCACGGTGACCTGTCCGGCCCTGCCGGCCGGTGGCCTGGCCCCGACTCAGACCCTGACCTGCACGGCGAACTACACCGTGACCCAGGCCGATCTGAACGCCGGCACCTTGACCAATATCGCCAGCGCGACCGACGGCACGACGACCTCGCCGACGGATACGGTGACGATCACCGCGACGCAGACGCGCGCGATGACGATCGACAAGGCTTCGACCGCGACGACGTACGCCACGGTCGGCCAGGTGAT
>NZ_JAGGRI010000023.1 GCF_018612875.1 Lysobacter sp. ISL-50
GGCGCTCGCGCAGGCGGGCGATGCGGCGTTGCGGATGATGCGCGCGCAGCACCGCGTCGGCGTGGCGCAGGCGCGCGCCGTCGCGTTCCAGGCGCAGGCGCCAGGCTTGTTCGAGCCGGCGCAGCGCGTCCTGCTGGCGCGTGCGCAGCGCGGCCAGCCGCGCCTGCGGCCGCAGCGCGTTGAGGCGCAGGCCGGCGCGGTCGGCGCGCTGCATGGCCTGGCGCAGGCGCTGGTTGTGCAGGTTGTGCAGGCGCGCTTCGAGCACGCGCAGGCGGTGCAGCAGATCCTCGCGCTGCGGCACCAGCAATTCGGCCGCCACCGATGGCGTCGGCGCGCGCACGTCGGCGGCGAAGTCGGCCAGGGTGAAGTCGGTTTCGTGCCCGATAGCGGACACCACCGGCACGGCGGAGGCGGCGATCGCCCGCGCCAGGCGTTCATCGTTGAACGCCCACAGGTCTTCCAGCGAACCGCCGCCGCGCGCCAGCACGATCACATCAAAACGCTGCGCGGCTTGCGCGCGCATCAGCATCGCGGTGATGCGTTCGGCGGCGCCGTCGCCCTGCACCGGCACCGGCAATACCTCGGCTTGCGCCAGCGGGAAGCGCCGCGCCAGCACGCTCAGCACATCGCGCACCGCCGCGCCGCTGGGCGAGGTGATGATGGCGATGCGCGCGGGGAACCGCGGCAGCTCGCGCTTGCGCTCGTTGTCGAACAGGCCTTCGGCCGCGAGCCGCGCCTTGAGTTCCTCGAACGCGCGCCGCAGCGCGCCTTCGCCGGCCTCTTCCATGTGGTCGAGCACCAGCTGGTAGTCGCCGCGCGCTTCGTACAGGGTCAGGCGGCCGCGCGCGAGCACGCGCAGGCCTTCGCGCGGGACGAACTTCAGCCAACTGCTCTTGGGCTTGAACATCGCGCAGCGGACCTGGGCGCGGGCGTCCTTCAAGGTCATGTACAGATGCCCGGACGACGGCCGCGACAGATTACCCAGTTCGCCCTCGACCCAGATCAGCGGGAAGGTGTCCTCCAGCAGATTGCGCGCCAAGGTGTTGAGCTGGCTGGGGGTGAGGACTTCGTCGGGCTGGCTGGGGGGCATGGGGTGCGGATCGACCTGGGGCGGGTTTGACTGGGCAACGCGGCGTTTTTGTTCGTCATTCCCGCGAAAGCGGGAATCCGGCGACTTTCGTGCGGGTGACGTCAAAGTCGCTGGATTCCCGCTTTCGCGGGAATGACGACAGGGGGAAGGACGCGAATCACGAAAGTTCGCCGTCGGATATCCGGGCCGTGGAGCCGATGGTATCGCGTGCGGCAGTGCGGGGTCGTTCCCGCGGTTCCAACCGTCGCCAACAGCTGCAAACCCCCGGCGCCACAGCGTTTCCCCGCGCTTCACCCCCGCGACACGAAAGCCGCGCGCCCCGGCGTTACAATGGCGGCATGAATTCAGATGCCGTCTTGCCCTGCGCCCATTCCGGTTTCGGCCCCCTGCCGCGACGCCTGACCCGCGCGGTCACGGTCGGCGGCGTTCAGGTCGGCGGCGGCGCGCCGGTGGTGGTGCAGTCGATGACCAACACCGACACCGCCGATGTCGCCTCCACCACCAAGCAGGTCGCCGAGCTGTGGCGCGCCGGCTCGGAACTGGTGCGGATCACGGTCAATACCGTGGAAGCCGCCGCGGCGGTGCCGCGCATCGTCGATAAGCTGGCGATGATGGGCATCGAAGTGCCGATCATCGGCGACTTCCACTACAACGGCCATCAGCTGCTCACCGCCGAGCCGGCCTGCGCGCAGGCCCTGGGCAAGTACCGCATCAATCCGGGCAACGTCGGCTTCGGCAAGAAGAAAGACAGCCAGTTCGCCACCCTGATCGAGTTCGCGATCAAGTACGGCAAGCCGGTGCGCATCGGCGCCAACTGGGGCTCGCTGGACCAGGCGCTGGCCACCCGGCTGATGGACGAGAACGCCGCCCGCGCCGAACCCTGGGACGCCGGCCGGGTGCTGCGCGAGGCGCTGATCCGCTCGGCCCTGGACTCGGCCGTGCGCGCGGTCGAGCTGGGCCTGCCGGCCGATCGCATCGTGCTCAGCGCCAAGGTCAGCGGCGTGCAGGAACTGATCGCGGTCTATCGCGAACTGGCCCGCCGCGGCGAGTACGCGCTGCACCTGGGCTTGACCGAGGCCGGCATCGGCAGCAAGGGCATCGTCGCCTCCAGCGCCGCGCTCGGCGTGCTGCTGCAGGAAGGCATCGGCGACACCATCCGCATTTCGCTCACGCCCGAGCCGGGCCAGTCGCGCAACAACGAAGTCATCGTCGCGCAGGAACTGCTGCAGACCATGGGCCTGCGCGCGTTCACGCCGATGGTCACCGCCTGCCCGGGTTGCGGCCGCACCACCAGCACCTTCTTCCAGGAGCTGGCGCAGACCGTGCAGGAGCATGTGCGCGCGAAGATGCCGGAGTGGAAGATCACCCATCCGGGCGCGGAGAACCTCACCCTCGCGGTGATGGGCTGCATCGTCAACGGCCCGGGCGAATCGCGCCACGCCAACATCGGCATTTCGCTGCCGGGCACGGGCGAGACGCCGTCGGCGCCGGTGTTCGAGGACGGCGAAAAGACCGTGACCTTGCGCGGGGAAAACATCGCGCGGGAATTCGTCGCGCTGATCGACACCTACGTCGAACGCAATTATGGCGCCCGCCTCGCAGGCGCCTGATTCCCGCGCGGCCGCGCCGCCTGCGGCCGCGACCAACGAAGACCGGGCCGCGATTCGCCGCGGTCCCGGCGACAGCGCGGTCGAGCAAGAGGCGCGTTTCGGCCTGGCGCTGCTGCGCCGCCATGGCTGGCGCCTGCTGCTGGTGTTCGCCGGCCTGCTGCTGCCGCTGTGGGGCTTCGCCGAACTGGCCGATGAAATCCACGAGCAAGAAGCCATTGTCTTCGATGAGCCGCTGTTGCAATACGCCCACAGTCTGGCCCGCGACGGCTTCGACCGTTTGTTCGTGATCGTCTCGCAACTGGGCTATCTGTACGGCGTGGTGCCGTTCGATGTGCTGCTGGTCGCGGTGCTGACCGTGCTGCGGCGTTTTCGCGAAGCCAGCTTCGCCGCGATCGCGCTGGCCGGTTCGGGCTTGCTCAATCTCGCCGCCAAGCAGTTCTTCGCACGCGAGCGGCCTTCGCTGTGGGATTCGATCGCGCCCGAGCACAACTACAGTTTCCCCAGCGGCCACGCCATGGGCTCGATGACCTTGCTGGTCACCCTGGCGCTGCTGAGCTGGCCGACGCGCTGGCGCTGGCCGGTGCTGGCGGTGATGGTGCCGTTCGTGGCGCTGGTGGGGTTCTCGCGCTTGTACCTGGGGGTGCATTACCCCTCCGACATCCTGGCCGGATGGGCGGTGGCTACGGCGTGGGTGGTCGCGACCTATCTGGTGGTGTACCGCGGCGGGCTGCTGAGCCCGTGGCGTAAGCGCGGCGCGGCGTAGCGAGAAGTCAAGCGGCGACGGCTGTTCAAACGACCGTTCGTCCGAGAAACATTTGATCCGTTTATCAGAAGGACGCCCCGGCCAGGTGGGGGGGGACTGGCCTGTGCGCGTTGGCACTAGAGGGGAGCGCACTAGGCACTGATTATGTGCCGGGATCGAATCGCATCCTGATCACGGGCCGTCGCGCCCGCGCCGAGGCGCGGGTGTTGCGGATTGCTTTGCACACTGAAGTGGGGGACGTTTCAGATGCACAAGGTGTTTAAGAAAACTTCGATCGCGCTCGGTGTAGCGGCCGTGGCCGCCATGGCCGGCGCGAGCGTGCTGAGCCTGTCCGGGGGGACGGCCGGCAGCGCCGCTATCGGCGCGGCGCCGGCGCCGACCGGCGTCAGCAGCCTGGAGAACAAGAGTCAGCGCTACATCGTGCTGTACAAGGACGCGCCGCTGAGCACTTACAAGGGCAGCGTGCAGGGCCTGCCAGCGCCGGCGCGGCTGGAAGGGCGCGGCGCGATGACGGCGATGTCCGGCCCGAGCGAAGGCCGCATCGACGTCAAGAGCGCCAACGCGCGCAACTACGTCCGCCATCTGGACCAGGTGCAGAGCGGCTACGAGCAGCGCATCGATCGCGCGCTCGGCCGCCAGCTGCGGATCGAGCGGCGCATGCGCCACGCGCTCAACGGCATCATCACCACGCTGTCGCAGAGCGAAGCGGCCAAGGTCGCCTCGATGCCGGAAGTGATGCTGGTCGAGGAATACCGCGAATACGAAATGGCCACCGACACCGGCCCCGCGCTGATCGGCGCGCCGGCGTTGTGGAACGCCACGCCGACGGGTTTCCGTGGCGAAGGCATGGTGATCGGCGTGCTCGATTCGGGCATCAACTTCGGCAGCCCGTCGTTCACCGCGGCCGATGAAACCGGCTATCAGCACATCAATCCGCTCGGCGCCGGCCACTACCTGGGCACCTGCGCGCCCGGCGGCATCGATGAAGGCCGTTGCAACGACAAGCTGATCGGCGGCTACGATTTCGTCTGCGCCTCGCGCGCCAACCAGTGCGGCCAGCCCGACATCCGCGAAGAGCCCGGCTTCGGCGACACCAACGGCCACGGCAGCCATGTCGCTTCCACCGTCGCCGGCAACGTGCGCACCGCGACCTTCCGCGGCCGCGACGTGCATATGTCCGGCGTGGCGCCGCGCGCCAACATCATCGCCTACGACGTGTGCTACACGAAGGTCTCGACCAGTCAGGGCCTGTGCCCGAACGTGTCGGCGGCCGACGCGGTCGATCAGGCCATCGCCGACGGCGTGGTCGATGCGATCAACTACTCGATCGGCGGCGGCGCCAATCCGTGGAGCGAAGCGGTGTCGCTGGCGTTCCTCAACGCCACCGACGCCGGCATCTACGTCGCCGCCGCGGCCGGCAACGACGGCCCCGGCCCGGCCACCAGCGGCCATCTGGAACCGTGGACGGCAACCACCGCCGCGGCCCAGCACGGCCGCGGCGATTTCGTCTATCTGTTGCAGGTCACCGGCCCCGGCGCGGTGCCGGCGCCGCTGCAGACCGTGCAGTTGTCGGAAGGCACCGGCGGCGTCGCGTTCGCGGCGGCGCTGCCCGGCACCACGCCGCTGCGCGTGAGCGCCGGCATCAACGGCGCCGACGACGGTTGCGCCGCGTTCCCGGCCGGCACCTTCCAGGGCGCGGTCGCGGTGATCCGCCGCGGCACCTGCAGCTTCGCCATCAAGGCCGGCAACGCCGCGGCGGCGGGCGCGACCGCGCTGGTGGTCGTCAACAACGCCGCCGGCGGCATCGTCCCGAGCGTTCCGGGCGCGACCATTCCGGCGTTCGGCATCACCCAGGCCGACGGCAACGCGATCCGCGATTTCTCCGCCGCCAACACCAACACCTCCACCGCCGGCATCGGTTATCCGCCCACGCCGCTGCCGAACACGCCCGACGTGCTCGCCGGCTTCAGCTCGCGCGGCCCGGCCGGCAAATTCGATCTGGTCAAGCCCGACATCACCGCGCCCGGCGTGGCGGTGCTCGCGGTCGTCGCCGGCACCAGCATCAGCGGCAGCGAGAACGAGATCGGCCTCAAGGACGGCACGTCGATGGCCTCGCCGCATCATGCCGGCGCGGCGTTGCTGGTGCGTCAGGCGCAACCGACCTGGACCGTGGCCGAGGTCAAGTCGGCGCTGATGATGACGGCCAAGCAGGAAGTGTTTAAGGAAGACTCGGTCACCCAGGCCAACGCCTTCGCCATGGGCGCCGGCCGCGTGCAGGTCGATCAGGCGATCAAGTCCGGCCTGGTGCTCAACGAGACCACCGCCAATTACCGCGCGGCCAATCCGGCCACCGGCGGCGATCCCTCGTCCTTGAACGTGCCCAGCATGGGCAAGGCCAAGTGCCCGAACAGCTGCAGCTTCACCCGCACCTTCCGCAACACGCTGAGCACGCGCCAGACCTGGAACGTGCGCGGCGAGGGACTGAGCGTGGTGGTGACGCCGTTGTCGCTGGTGCTCAACCCGGGCGAGAGCAAGGCGGTCAAGGTGACCGTGCTCAGCGGCTCGCTGCCCAAGGACGGTTCGTGGAACTTCGGCAAGCTGGTGCTGACGCCGCAGGGCGGCAACACCGCGCAGCCGACGCTGCGTCTGCCGATCGCGGTCTCGGTGCCGCCGCCGGCGATCGCGCTGGCGCCCGATCAGGTGGCGTTGAGCCTGACGGCGGGCGCGACCGGTTCGGTCAACTTCCGCATCGACAACGCCGGCGGTTCCGCGCTCGATTACCAGATCGACAACACCGGTTCGGGCACGCGCACCTTCATCAATGCTCCGGTCGGCGCGGTCAGCAGCGGCTTCCGCAGCACCCAGTACACCGATCCGGCCACCGCCGGCTCGCCCGGCCAGTACTCCTCGGACGATTTCACCGTCACCGAAGCGACCCAGATCACCCGTCTGTACACGGAAGGCTTCGTCTCCAGCGGCCAGCCGCTGGCGACCACGTCCACCGGTCTGACCTGGATGATCTACCGCGACAGCGGCGGCAACCCGGAAGGCAATCCGCAGACCAGCCCGGGCACGGCCGTGTGGAGCTACTCGTCGCTTCCGACCGGCAACGGCGTGGCCATCAACGGCGCGCACATCACCTTGAACCTGGCCGCGGCCGGGCAGAACGTGAATCTGGCGCCGGGCCGCTACTGGTTGATCGTGTATTCGCGCAGCACTTTCGCTAACCGTTGGGTGTGGTTCGCCTCGACCACCGGCGACAACCTCTTCCGCGCGATCACGCCGGGCACCGCCGGCACCGGCGCGTGGACGGCCAGCACCGGTTTCGCCGGCCAGGCCTTCAACGTGCAGGGCGCCAACGCCTGCGGCGCGTCGTGGATCGGCGCACCCGATCGCGCGTTCGGACGGCTCAACCCGGCCACCGGCATCAACACCCAGGTGCAGATCAGCGCCGCGGGCCTGACGCCGGGCCCGCGAGTGGGCTTCGTGTGCGTGTCCAGCAACGACCCGCTGCGTCCGAAGGTTTCGGTGCGGGTGGCGTTGACGGTCACGCCGGCGCCGTAAGCGCGGGTATCGAGCCGACCGCGCAACGCAGCGCTGAGCCGCTGCGTTGCGCTCCTACACACGGGCCGGCATCCGGCCGGCCCGTTTCCGCATTCGACGGGTCGGCGCGCGCATGCGCCGCGATCCGCACGTTCCAGGGGATTACATGAAGACCATGCAGCCTTCCATTCTCGCCGTCGCCCTGTTGCTGGCCAGTTCGTCCGCATGGGCCGGTTCGGCCTGTCAGCTCGACGACGGCCTGGGCAACGTCGACACCGGCGGCGCCACCGCCAACGGCGTCGATGCCACCGCCTGCGGCAACGGCGCCAGCGCCGCCGGCTTCGGCAGCGTCGCGGTCGGTTCCGGCGCGCAGTCGGCCGGCGATCTCAGCATCGCCGTGGGCCAGGGCAGCGCCGCCAGCGGCCAGGCCAGTTCTGCGCTCGGCGCCGGCAGCACCGCTTCGGGCGATCAGAGCACCGCCAGCGGTATCGGCAGCACCGCCAGCGGACTGGGCAGCGTCGCCACCGGCACCGGCAGCACCGCCAGCGGCGAGCAGAGCGTCGCCGCCGGCAGTTCGGCCAGCGCCAGCGGCGTCAACGCCACCGCGATCGGCGCGAGCAGCAGCGCCGGCGGCGCCAACGCCACCGCGCTGGGCAACACCAGCAACGCCAGCGGCGACAACAGCGCCGCGCTCGGCAACAACGCCAGCGCGACCGCGGCCGACAGCGTCGCGATCGGCGGCAACTCCGTCGCCGACCGCGCCAACACCGTCTCCTTCGGCGCCGCCGGCAGCGAGCGGCAATTGGTCAACGTCGCCGCCGCGACCCAGGACACCGATGCGGTGAATCTCTCGCAGCTCAACACGCTGAGCGGCGCGCTCGGCGGCGGCGCCAGCTTCGGCGGTGGTGTGTTCACGCCGCCGACCTACGTGATCCAGGGTTCGAGCTTCAACGACGTGGGCTCGGCCTTCGGCGCGGTGGATGGTCGCCTAACCGATCTGTACGGCCGCATCGCCGCGATTCCGGCCGGCACCGGCGGCTCGGCACTGTCGGCGAACTACACCGACGCATCGAAGACCCAACTGCCCTTGGAAGGCGCCGGCGGCACGCGCGTTTCCAACGTCGCCAACGGCACCGCCGCGACCGACGCGGCCAACGTGGGCCAGGTCCAGGCCGGCGATGCGCAGACGCTGCGCAGCGCCAACACCTACACCGATTCGCGCGTCGCGCAGATGCTGGCCGCGCCGACCGAGGCGGTGAGCCGCTTGCGCGACGACATGAACTGGCGCTTCGCCCGGCAGGACGAGCGCATCGACAAGATGGGCGCGATGACCGCGGCGATGGTGCAGATGTCGGCCAGCGCATCGGGCCTGCGCACGCAGAACCGCGTCGCGGTCGGCGCCGGTTTCCAGGGCGGCGAGCAGGCGCTGTCGATCGGTTATCAGCGCGCGATCAGCGATCGCGCGACGGTGACCGTGGGCGGCGCGTTCAGCGATTCGGAAAGCTCGGTCGGCGTCGGCGCGGGTTTTGGCTGGTAACGACGCGGCCGGCACACGCGGTGTCGCGAACACGAACAAAGGAGCGCTTCGGCGCTCCTTTGTTTTTTACGCATGCGAGATGAAACAACAGAACTTCGCGCAATTCATGAACATGACGTTTCAATGCTGAAACATGCGCGATAGGCATCTGTAACCAAAGCCAAAACGTGCGCATGATCACGCCGTAACTTTTCCGCCTCGCGCAGTGTGCGCGCAGGGCGGGAAGGTTCGGCCCGGCGCGTGCGGATGCGCCGGGCGTTACGGGAAGGGCGGACGGCCGGGGCCGCGATCGCGGTCGGGCGCACGGACGACGCTGACCGACGCCGATTCCTTCTTCCCCAAACTGGACCGCGACGTGCCTGGAAGGGGGGCAGGCGTGGGGCGGTGTCTTCGCGCAATTCGTGGAGGACCTCTCGATGCCAAATGTAGTCAATCGATTGACGATCGCCGTCAGCCTGGTAGGGCTGGCCGCGCTCGCAGGCGCCGCCGTTCGCGGCCTGAGCAACGACAGTCCGGCCGATGCCGGAACCATCGGCGGCGCGCCGCCGCCGCAACGCGCCGACAGCGCGCTGGAAACCCAGACCAGCCGCTACATCGTGTTGTTCAAGGAAGCGCCGCTGAGCACCTATCACGGCGAGGTCGCCGGTTTGCCGGCGCCGCAGCGCCTGGCCGGCGCGCAGAACGCCAACAGCGCCGCGGCCGCGAAGCGCGCGGGCGGCGGTGCCGGCGGCCGCGTCGATGTGCGCAGCGCCCAGGCGCGCAGCTACGTGCAGCATCTGGACCAAGTGCAGCGCGATCACGAAAGCGGCATCCGCGCCTTGATCGGCCGTCCGCTCAACATCGAACGGCGCATGCACCACGCGGTCAACGGCGTGATCACCCGCATGAGCCAGAACGAAGCCGCGCGCATCGCCAAACTGCCCGGCGTGGAACTGGTCGAGGAATACCGCGAGTATCCGCTCGCCACCGACGTCGGCCCGCAATTGATCGGCGCGCCGGCGTTATGGAATTCCACTCCGGCGAATTTCCGCGGCGAAGGCGTGATCGTCGGCGTGCTCGACACCGGCATCAACTTCGGCAGCCCGGCGTTCGCCGCCATCGACGACACTGGCTATCACCACGTCAATCCGAACGGCAGCGGCAATTACCTGGGCACCTGCGCGCCCGGCGGCGTCGATGAGGGACGTTGCAACGACAAGCTGATCGGCGGCCACGACTTCGTCTGCGGCCCGCCCGGCAACACCTGCGGCATTCCCGGACTGCGCGAAGAGCCCGGTTTCGGCGATACCAACGGCCACGGCAGCCACACCGCCTCGACCGCGGCCGGCAATGCCTGGACCGCGAACTTCAAGGGCCGCGAGGTGCGCATCTCCGGCGTCGCGCCGCACGCCAACGTGATCGCTTACGACATCTGCTACACCATCGCCGCGACCAACCAGGGCCAATGCCCCAACACCTCGGCGGTGGCGGCGGTCGATCAGGCGATCGCTGACGGCGTGGACGTGATCAACTACTCGATCGGCGGCGGCGCTTCGCCGTGGGGCGAGTCGGTTTCGCTCGCCTTCCTCAACGCCTCCGACGCCGGCATCTACATCGCCGCGGCGGCCGGCAACAGCGGCCCGGGCGCCAGCACCATGGGCCACCAGGAGCCGTGGACCTCGACCACCGCGGCGGCCCAGCACGGCCGCGGCACCTTCGCCTATCTGCTGCAGGTCACCGGCCCCGGCGCGGTGCCGCCGGCCTTGCAGGCGGTGCAACTCACCGAAGGCGTGTCAGGCACGCCGTTCGCCGCCTCGCTGCCGCCGACCACGCCGTTGCGCGTGAGCGCCGGCATCGACACCGCCGCCGACGGCTGCGCCGCGTTCCCGGCCAATGCGTTCCAGAACGCGATCGCGGTGATCCGCCGCGGCACCTGCAACTTCACCGATAAGGTCAACAACGCCAGGAACGCCGGCGCGGTCGGCGTGGTGATCGCCAACAACCAGGCCGTGGTGGTGTCGCCCAGCGTGCCCGGCACGACGATCCCCACCTTCATGGCTGCGCAGACCGACGCCGACGCCATCCGCGATTTCTCCGCGGGCAACGCCAACACCTCCACCGCCGGCATCGGCTTCCCGCCGACGCCGATTCCGAACACGCCCGACGTGCTGGCCGCCTTCAGTTCGCGCGGACCCACCAACGGCCTGGATCTGATCAAGCCCGATGTCACCGCGCCCGGCGTCAACGTGCTCGCGGTGCTGTCCGGCACCACGGTCAGCGGCTCGGAGAATCTGGTCGGCCTGCTCAGCGGCACGTCGATGGCCTCGCCGCATCAGGCCGGCGCCGCCGCGCTGCTGCGTCAGGCGCGTCCGAGCTGGACTTCGGCGGAGATCAAGTCGGCGTTGATGATGACCGCCACGCCGAAGGTCTTCAAGGAAGACGAGGTCACCCCGGCCGACGCCTTCGCGATGGGCTCGGGCCGCATCCAGGTCGATCAGGCGGTGCATGCCGGTCTGGTGCTCAACGAGACGACGGCGAACTTCCTCGCCGCCGATCCGTCCACCGGCGGCGACGTGTCCGCGTTGAATCTGGCCAGCCTGGACAAGCGCGAGTGCGTCAACAGTTGCACCTTCGAGCGCACCTTCCGTCATGCCGGCAACGGCCTGCAGTTGTATCTGGTGCAGGTCAAGGGCGTGCAGGGCATCGCGTTCCCGCCGCTGTTGCTGTCGGGACCGGGCCAGACCACCAAGCTCAAGGTGATCGTGCTGAGCAATTCGTATGCGAAGGACGGCGCGTGGCACTTCGGCCAGGTCGAACTCAAGCCGCTGATCGGCCGCGACTCGCCGCCGCTGCACCTGCCGATCGCGATCGCGGTGCCGCCGCCGCAGATCGTGCTCACGCCCGAGCAGGTGGCCCTGAGCCTGCCGGCCGGCAGCCGCGGTTTCGCCGATTTCAGCATCGGCAATCGCAGCGCGTCGGCGCTGGAGTTCCAGATCGACAACACCGGCACCGCCTCGCGCACGGTCACGCACTCCACGGCCGAAGGCGTCAACAGCGGTTTCCGCAGCACGCTCTACACCGATCCGGCCACGGTCGGCTTGCCGGCGCAGTTCTCGTCGGACGATTTCGTCCTCGCCGACAGCACGCGCCTGTCCAAGCTGTTCTCGGAAGGGTTCGTGTCCAGCGGTTCGTCGCTGGCCAGCACCGCGACCAGCCTGAGCTGGAGCGTGTACAGCGACAACGCCGGCAATCCGAGCAGCAATCCGCTGGCCGGCGCGGCGGTGTGGAGCTACACCGCGGCGCCGAACGCGGCCGGGGTGACGATCGACGGGGCCAACATCACCCTGGATCTCGCCGCCGCCGGACAGAACGTGCAATTGCCGCCGGGCCATTACTGGCTGGTGGTGCACGCGCGCACCAGCTTCGCCAACCGTTGGGTGTGGTTCGCCTCCAACACCGGCGACAGCCAGTTCCGCACCATCGCGCCGAACGCGAGCGGGGCGGGAAGCTGGATCGCCGGCGCCGGTTTCGCCGGGCTGGCCTTCGACATCCAGGGCGAAAGCGCCTGCGGTGCGCCGTGGATCGGCGCGCCGACGCGCGCGTTCGGCCGGGTGCCGGCGCAGGGCAGCGTGGCCAACCGGGTGCGCATCGATACCCGCGGCCTCGCTGAGGGTGCGCACATCGGTTACGTGTGCGTGGCCAGCGACGATCCGGTGCGGCCGAAGGTCGCGCTGCGGGTGGCGCTGACGGTGACGCCGCGCTGATCGCGGGATATTGATCGTTCGACGACAAGCCGGGCCCGTTCGCGGGCCCGGTTTTTTATTGGCCGCGTATCACGGCCGCGGACTCACCACTCGCGCCATTGCTCGGTGATGTCTTCCTCGCGCTGCACCGCGCCGGCTTGCGCGGCGGCGCCCAGGATCAGTTCGCACAGTCCTTCGCGCTGATCGGTTTCGATCAGGTTGTAGCCGCAGCGGGCGTTGAGCGCGTTGAGCGCGAGCACGGCCTGCTTGATCGCGGCGCGTGCGGCGTCGCGATCGCCCTGGGCCGCGTCGATGGCGTCGAGGAAACGGTCGATGATGCGCTCGCACTCGTCGATCTCGCCGTCGCTGTAACCCGCATCGGCGCCGTCCTGAGCGAGGTCTTCCCTGTAGCTGCGCATGCCGTCGAGGATCTCGCTTTTCAGCTCGACGTAATCGTTCGTTTCCACCTGCATCGGGTTCCTCGGTTCGGCCAGGGCGCGTGCTCGCGCGCGGTGTGCGCGGGCCGCCGCCGCACGGCGGCGCGGCCTCGCGGGTCCGAGTGTATCGGCGCGACATTGCAGGCGATGGAAGCCGCGCGGGCACCCGGTCGCGGTCGCGGCGTGACCGGCATCGATGCTTCGACAGGGCGCGGCGCGGGCGCATTGACTCGGTGCGCCGGGCGTGATCCGCAAGGGCGATGGCGTCGTTGGCGGGGGCAAATCCCCCGCGCGGGCGGGGTGGATTTCGCAGTGGCCTCGCGCGCTGCCCCCTCCGCAAAGGGGGCTTTCTCGTGGCTACGGGCGGCGGTTGGTCAGCGGTAGATCCGCTCGCGCTCGGCCTGCAGGCGCTGGCGCAGGTACTCGTTGCGGGTCAGGCCGCTGGGAATGGTCTGCATCGCCATGACCTCGGCGACCACGATCTGTTCGCGCTGCTTGTAGCTTTGAAAGCGCGGATCGTGCTGCTGCTGATCGGCCCATTGCTGCTCGCGGCGCTGCGCGTCGGCGCGATAGCGTTGCGCCAGTTGCCGCACCATCGCCTTTTGCTGCGACGGATCGGCCACCGTAGCCTGGATCAGGCCGATGCGCAGCATCAGGCTTTCGCCGGCCGACAGTTCGCGCGCCTGTTCGTAGCCGTCGATCTCGCGTTGCAGCGTCTGCGCGCGGCGTTCGCGTTCGACCGGGCCCAGCGAAGAGGCGTCGCGGAAAAAATCGCGGGCCTCGTGCTGGAAGCGCTGGCGTTGTTGATAGCTGCGCGCCTGCGGCGTGGCCAGCAGACTCTGCAGCGGCGTGCCGCGGCTGGCGTTGGCGATCGCGGTGACCGCGGCCGGCGCCGGCGTGGCGTCGGCGCGGGCCGGATACATCGGCAGCCAGCCCATACTGACCGCCGTGGCGAACGCCACGACGGTCAGGGCCAGGCCCAGCATGACTGGATTGCGTTTCATGCCGTCGTCGCCTCGTCAGGCCAACAGTTGATCGACCAGCCAGTACAGCAGGTTGAACGGCTTGGCCTTGTCGGCCGCATCGCTGGCTTCGCTGGCGTCGAGCACCTTGCCGTTGCCGTCGAGAACGCTGTCGATGAAGTTCTTCAGCTCCAGGTTCTGCGCCTGCACGTCGCCGTTCTTGAAATCGACGATGGTCGTGCAGTGGCTTTCGTTCAAGGCGCGGTACTGCGGGAAATAACCGCCGAAATTGTCCAGCCCGTTCAAACGCGCGGCGAGCCGCTGGGTGTCGGCGCCCCACTTGGCGTGGATCAGCGCTTCCTTGGCCGCTTGCGTCGGCGCCTGCTGGATGTCGGCGTGGAAACGCTCATACGAATACGACGAATAGTTCAGGTCCTGCCAGAAATGCGTCTGGCCCAGGCGATCGTTGCGGTGCTTGTTGGCCAGCGCCGGATAGATCGAGCCCAGTTCGTTGAGATCGATCTGCGGCAGGCCCGCGGCGAGGAAGGCGAGCGGGCCGTTCGGCGCGTCCAGTCCCCACACGTCGCGGATCTTGCTCATCAGCGGTTGCGAGGGATATTCGGCCGGATTGCCGTTGCTCGGGGTGGGGAAGATCGGGCCGGAATCGTCGATCAGGTAGGCGCTGGTCGGGGCCAGATCGCTGCGCACCGAGTCGTAGGAGATCAGGCTGCCGGCGCCGCCGGCGCTGCAGCCGGTGCTGAGCATCTGGCCCGGGCGCGGCAGGTTGTCCTTGAGCCAGGCGGTGATCGCGCGGGTGTTGCGCAGGCCGTTGTGGTGCCACACCAGCGGCGGCTTCTGCCCGCTGGGATCGTCGTACACCGCGACTTTGTCGCCGCTGTAGATGTCGCCGGTGCAGTAGGGCACGTAGACCATGTTCCAGCCCTGGGTCTTGACCGCATCGAACGGGCTGACGCGGGTCACGAACGGACTGACCAGGCTCGCGCCCGGATTGAGCAGTTTCATGTAGTCGTCGGGCACGCCGTTGGGATTGCGCGCGCCGCGCACGCCCGTGGCGCCGGTGCAGCTGGCGTAGTCCCAGCACGCGCCGCCGCCTTCCATGTAGATGATGGTGTTGGTGGTGTCGGGGACGCGATTGACGAAGACCTTGTACGGCGAACCGTTGCCGCAGATCGCGCCGGTTTCCGCTGGCAGTTGCACGGTCTGCCATTGGTAGTACGCGGCCGGATCGAATCCGTCGGCGCGTGCGGTATCGCGGCTCAGCAGCGGGTATTGGCCGGTGCGCTGCGCGGGTTGGACCTGGTTGTCCGCCTTGGGCGGCGAAAACAGGTTGCGGATCGTTTCGAAGAAACCGTAATCGCCTTGCTCGGCCTGCGAGGGCAGGCTGGACAGGGCGACGGCGCCGCCCAGAAGGACGACGGCCACGTGACGGCTCAGTGCCATGATGTCTCTCTCCTTTGATCGTCATGAAGGGAGGAGGCAAACGCGCTCCGGCGCGTGCTAGGGCAGGCGCGCGACCGGGTTCCCCTCCGTACTGCAGCGTCTGGATAGCCGTGGGGGCGTGAACGGTCAATCGCGATAAGGCGTGTTTCGTCGTGCAAGGGCAGATTGACCGCGAATGCGGCTGCCAGTGACCGCTATTGCCCCGTTGCGCGTCACGGAAACCGCTGTCGCGCGAGGCGGGTTCTTGCGCTGCAGCATGTGACTGACATCGACGAATGCGCGGAGGTGTCGTGGGTCAAGCGGGTTGCGTGATGTGGCGTCGTAGTAGCAGCAGTTGTTGTCGCGGTTGCCGTTGCTGTTTCCCCTTTGAAAAAGGGGCAGGGGGGATTTGCTCTTGCTTGCCCATCACCGCAAAAAAGCAAATCCCCCGCGCGATGGAAGCAAGTTCGAACATCGAACGGACGCAGCGCGCCGCCCCCTTTTTCAAAGGGGGCGAATTGACGTGCTTGATTGGAATCGCAGCCGTTGCTGTTCCCCCCTTTGAAAAAGGGGGGCAGGGAGGATTTGCTCTTGCTTGCCCATCACCGCAAAAAAGCAAATCCCCCGCGCGATGGAAGCAAGTTCGAACATCGAACGGACGCAGCGCGCCGCCCCCTTTTTCAAAGGGGGCGAATTGACGTGCTTGATCGGAATCGCAGCCGTTGCTGTTCCCTCCTTTGAAAAAGGGGGGCAGGGGGGATTCGCTCTTGCTCGCCCATCACCGCAAAAAGCAAATCCCCCGCGCGATGAAGGCAAGTACACAGATCGAGTTCACGCAGCGCGCCGCCCCCTTTTTCAAAGGGTGCGAATCGACGCGCTTGTTCGATGTAGCCGACGCAAACCCGGCCGCCCCATCACTCCCCCGGCACCGCCCCCGCCGTCGCCGCGACCGAAGCCCGCCGCCGCGCCAGCACCGCTTCGCGATGGGCGATGTAGGCGTTGGAGCCGAGAATGATCGCCGCGCCGATCACCGTGTAGCGGTCCAGCGATTCGCCGAACCACAGCCAGCCCGCGATCGCGACCAGCGGCAACTGGGTGAAGCTGATCGGCGTCAGCGCCGAGACTTCCCCGAGTTTGAGCGCATGCGTCCACAACACCTGCCCGCCGGTGCCGAATATGCCCGCGGCGGCGATCCACGCCCAGGTGATGCCGTGCGGCCACTGCCATACGAACAAGGCCGGCAACAACGACATCGGCACCCAGAACGCATAGGTGTACAGGACGATGGTGTTGGCCGAATCGATTTTCGACAGTTGCTTGATCTGGATCGAAATCACGCCGCCCAGCACTGCTGCCAGCAACGCCGCCAGGCTGTCGATGGAAAATTCCGCCGAACCCGGCCGCACGATCACCAGCACGCCGATGAACCCGGCCGCGACCGCCAGCCAGCGCCGCGCGCGCACTTGTTCGTGCAGGAACAGCACCGCGGCGATGGTGACGAAGATCGGCGTGGAATAGGTCAGCGAGATCGCCTGCGCCAAGGGCAGGTGCCCGATCGCCCAGAACCCGGCCAGCATCGAGCAGATGCCGATCAGGCAACGCACGAAATACTTCGGCAGCTGCTTGGTGCGCAGCTCGGCGCGCTGCGCGCCCAGCAGCAGCGGCAATACCGCGAGCAGGCCGAACAGGTTGCGGAAGAACGCGACCTCGAAAGTGTGCAGCGACTGCGAGGAAACCCGGATCGCGATGGCCATGACGCCGAAACACAAGGTGCTGGCCAGCATCAGGCCGGCGGCGCGCATCGGGTGGACGGGCGCGGCGGTGTTCACCAGCGCGCGCCGACGATGCGCGGCTCCGGTTCGATGGCGACCTCGAAGCGCGCCTGCACCGACTCGGCGATGCGGCGGGCGAGGTCGAGCAGTTGCTGTCCGCTCGCGCCGCCGTGGTTGACCAGCACCAGCGCATGCGCCGGCGACACGCCGGCATCGCCGTCGCGATGGCCTTTCCAGCCGCAGGCGTCGATCAGCCACGCCGCCGAAAGCTTGCGCGTGCCGGCATCGGCGCCGCGGAACACCGGCATCGCCGGGTGCTGCGCCAGCAAGGCCTCGGCTTGCGCCGCGGGCAGAATGGGATTCTTGAAGAAGCTGCCGGCATTGCCCAGCACGGCCGGGTCGGGCAGCTTGCGGCGGCGGATCGCGATCACCGCGTCGGCCACGTTCTGCGGCGTCGGCGCGTCCACGCCCATCGCCGCCAGTTCCTCGCGAAGGCCGGCGTAGTCGAGCTTGAGCGCGGGCCGCAGCGGCAGAGCGAATTCGACTGAGCCGATCAGATAACGGTCGGGCGATTGCTTGAAGCGGCTGTCGCGGTAGCCGAAGCCGCAGGCGGCGTTGTCGAATCGATGCCATTGCCCGCTGGCCGGTTCGAAGGCTTCCACGGCATGGACGAAATCGCGCACTTCCACGCCGTAGGCGCCGATGTTCTGGATCGGCGAGGCGCCGACCGTGCCGGGAATCAGCGCCAGGTTTTCCAGCCCGGCGTAGCCCAGCGCCAGCGACTGCAGGACGAAGCCGTGCCATTGCACGCCGGCATCGGCGCGCACGATCGCGTGTTCGTCTTCATGGCGCAGCACCTGCACACGGCGGCCGCTGAGTTCCAGCACCGCGCCGTCGGGATCGCCGGCGAACAGCAGATTGCTGCCGCCACCGAGCACCAGGGCCAGTCCGTCGCGCAGCGGCGCGGCCTGCAGCGCCTGCGGCAATGCGGCGGGATCGTCGATCGAGACCAGCCACGGCGCGCGCGCATCGACGCCGAAGGTGTTGCGCTGTCGCAGCGGGGCATCGCGCACGATGCGAAGGTTCGAAGTCATGCGCGTGATTCGGAGCGGGACGGTGGGCGAGGGATGGCGGCGGGCTCAGATCGTCGGCGGCACGTGGCCACGGCTGGGCGCTTCCTTGCGGCGGCGGATGGCTTCGACGCATTCGTTGACCAACGCCGGCCCGCGATACACCAGGCCCGAATAGCACTGCACCAGACTCGCGCCGGCCGCCATCTTGGTGACCGCGTCGGCGCCGGTGAGGATGCCGCCCACGCCGATCATCGGGATGCTCTCGGGCAGGCGCGTGCGCATCTTGCGCAGCACCGTGGTGGACTGGCTCATCAGCGGCCTGCCGGACAAGCCGCCGGTTTCGTTCGCGAACGCGCTGCCTTCCACGCCTTCGCGGGCGATGGTGGTGTTGGTCGCGACCACGCCGTCGACCTGCAACTCGCCCAGCACGCGGCCGGCGGCTTCGATGTCGTCGTCGGACAGGTCGGGCGCGATCTTGACCAGCATCGGCACCCGCTTGCCCTCGCGCGCGGCGAACTTTTCCTGGGCCTCGCGCAGGGTGCCGATTAGGCGCCGCAGCGATTGCTCTTCCTGCAGTTCGCGCAGGCCGGCGGTGTTGGGCGAGGAGATGTTGACGGTGATGTAGTCGGCCAGCGGATACACGCGTTCCAGGCAGTGCAGGTAGTCGTTCTCCGCGCTGTCGTTGGGCGTGTCCTTGTTCTTGCCGATGTTGATGCCGAGCAGGCCGCCGCGGCGGCGCGCCTTGGACACGTTGCGCACCAGCGCATCGACGCCGTCGTTGTTGAAGCCCAGGCGGTTGATCACCGCCTGCTGCTCGGGCAGGCGGAACATGCGCGGCCTGGGGTTGCCGGCCTGCGGCTTGGGCGTGACGGTGCCGATTTCGATGAAGCCGAAACCCAGCGCCAGCAGCGCGTCGATATGGCTGCCGTTCTTGTCCAGTCCGGCGGCCAGGCCGACTGGGTTGGGGAAGCTCAGGCCGAGGACTTTGGTCGGCAGCGGCTTGGGCACTCGCGCCATCAGCGGGTTGAGGCCGCTGCGATAAGCCGTCTCCAGCGCTGTCAGGCCAAGTCCGTGGGCTCGTTCGGCATCCAGTCCGAAGAGGAAGGGGCGGGCAAGGCTATACACGAGGTCGGGGGGGCGCTCGGGTCGAGGAAACCCGATTATCGCCCAAGCCGGTGCCCGCGGGCGAGCATGACGATCGGCCACTGGCGCGATTTGGGATGCGCGGTCCGGGCCAGTTCATCGCTCGGCCCTTGTTTACTGCGGCGGCGTGACCCGAATCAACGTCGAGGCGGGATCGGCGATGGGTGCTTCGCCAAACCGTGCCGCGGTGCGCGCGAACGCCGGCGCACCGCGGCGCCGGGCTCAGATTTCCATGACCGGGCAATCCAGCGTGCGCACGCACGCGGCGAAACGCGTCTCGCAGCCGCTGGCCTGGTTCGGCGATTCGGCGGTGAGCAGGCAGTGCTCGTATTCGAAACGGCAGCGCTCGCACTGCGCCTCGTCGCCGGCCAGGGCGCTGAGCGAAGCGCCGAAGCCGAAGACGGCCAGGGCCACGGCGGCGAGTCGGGTGTTGCGGGTCCATGCCTTCATGTGTGCGTCCTTGAGTGAGGTGGGTGGTTCCGGCGCCGCGTTCCGGCGCGCCGGAACGCGCCACCCTGGGGGCGCGCGCGGACGCAGACAAGCTGCGATGCAGCAGATGGAGGCCGGCGCGCGGCCGCAGCGCTCAGCGCGAGCCGGCGAAGGCCAGCACCGCGGCGATGCCGCCGAAGAACAGGATCGCCACGATCACGGTCAGCACGGCGACGATCACCGAGCTCCAGCCCAGGATCAGGCCGCCGAGGGCCAGCCCGTCGCCGTCGTAGCGCTGCGGCTCGCGGCGGATCTGGCCGCGGGCGAGGTGGCCGGTGATGATCGCGGCGATGCTGCCGAGGAAGGGCAGCAGGCTCCAGCCGAGAATGCCTGCGATCAGGCTCAGCACGGCCAGGGTATTGGTCTGGCGGACAGGCATTTGCATCGGATCCGTTCCTTCGTTATTTGAACACCGTCACAGCATACGATGTGCGCCGGCGGTGGGCACGTCCTGCGCCTGTGTGTTCGTCGCGCCGCTTGCCGCGTGGCGCAAAAAACAAAACCCGCGCATTGGGCATGCGCGGGTCGGCTTGCCACTCCTCACGCGCGTGATGCGTCAATCCGGCGGCAGGCTCGGGTCGCACCGGTTGTCGATCTGGCACTGGAACAGCTGATCCAGGCAACTGGGCTGCGCGTCCGGCGTGTTGTCCCTGCACTGGTAATAGCCGTCCAGACAATACCTGCAGTCCGGAATGCCCGCGGTGGCGGTCAGCGCGGCGGCGAAGCCGAAGACGCCGAACGCGATCGCGGTGAGGCGGATGCTACGGTTCCGTGTGTTCACAAGGCTTCCTCATGTGTCGCCAGTCCGTCTGGCGAATTCACGCTAGGCACGGGGGATGGGGGCGGTCAAGCGATGGCGTCGCAGTCTGGGACCATCCGCTCATGACGGCCTCGGCACTCGTCTGGGGCTGAGGCGGGGGCTGCTTTTGTGGGAGGGGCTTCAGCCCCGATGCTTTTCTTTCCGGACCCGAGAACTTCCGCGATTTGAAAGAAAAGCATCGGGGCTGAAGCCCCTCCTACAAAAGCGCCGGAGGTCAGCGCGTAACCACCGCTTTCCCGTCCGCGATCGCCTGCCGGTAATCATGGACATCGCGATTTTGGCAGGCGGATTCGCTTGGGAGCGCGGGCGCTTCGATCGGCGGCTTCTGTCCAGCGCGCAGGGCCTGCTTGTTCGCACGGATGAATCGCAAGTGCTTGTCCGTGGCCAATTGCTGGATTCGATAGCGAGTCAGATCGACCCGGCGCGCATCGACAAAACCGAGCAAGCCGAGTACCGAGTTGTTGGACTCGCAACGCCGATCCATTCGGTAACCGGCCGACAAGGCCATGCCACCGAACACGACCGCATTGCCGATCAGAAACCACATCTGAACCGTCAGCGGATCGCGCAACCAGGGGCCGCCGAGCCACGACGACAGCCCGATCATCGCGGCCATGCCGGGCGCGCACAGGCAGAACAGCCACAGGGCCAGCCGCCGCTCCGCCTTCGCATCCGCCGCGCTGCCGCGCGCGTGGTGCATCCACAACCAGCCTTGCTGCGGGTCGAGGATCGCATGCGCGAGCAAGGCCTCGCCCTTGCGCGAAACCGCGGCTTTCACCCAATGGCCGGGCTTGAGTTTGCCGGCGCCGGCGAACTCGCCGCACACCACCTGGCCATCGATCAGGCAAGCGAAGTACTGCGTGTCTTCGGCGAAAACCAGCGCGCGTTCGATGTCGTGCGCCGCTCGCGCGATCGAGGCGGCGGTACCGGTGTCGTCAGGAGGGATTTGCGCGATCCGGGCCAGCAGCCGCTGCGGTTCGTCTTCGACGCACAACGCGTCCAGCACGCCTTCGAGCAGGAACGGCGGGATATCCGCGGGGCTATCGGCCGTCATGGCGTGCGCCGAATGCCGATGATGGTGCGGCGACGAGCATCCATCGCCGCCAGGGCGAACCCTGGCGGCAACGGCGCATGCGGCGGAGCGAAGCAGCGCATCGTCCGCCGCGTGGTGTTACAGATCGAACTTGATGCCCTGCGCCAGCGGCAGCGCATCGGAGTAGTTGATCGTGTTGGTCTGGCGGCGCATGTAGGCGCGCCATGCGTCGGAACCCGACTCGCGGCCGCCGCCGGTTTCCTTCTCGCCGCCGAACGCGCCGCCGATCTCGGCGCCGGAGGTGCCGATGTTGACGTTGGCGATGCCGCAATCCGAACCCGCGGCCGACAGGAACGCTTCGGCGGCCTTGAGGTTGGCGGTGAAGATCGACGACGACAGGCCCTGCGGCACGTCGTTCTGCAGCGCGATGGCTTCATCGAGCGTCTTGAACTTCATCACGTACAGGATCGGCGCGAAGGTTTCGGTCTGCACCACTTCGGCGTCGTTGGTCAGGCCGGTGACGATGGTCGGCAGGACGAAGTTGCCCTTGCGCTCGATCGCCGCGCCGCCGGTGGCGACGGTGCCGCCGCTGGCCTTGGCCTTCTCGACCGCGTCCAGGTAAGCCTGCACCGCATCGCGGCTGTTGAGCGGGCCCATCAGATTGGCCGGGTCGGTCGGGTCGCCGATCTTCTTCTCGACCTGCTTGAACGCGGCGACCAGCTTGGCCAGCACGTCGTCGTGGATCGACTCGTGCACGAACAAACGGCGCGTGGTGGTGCAGCGCTGGCCGGCGGTGCCGACCGCGCCGAACGCGATCGCCGGGATCGCCAGCTTCAGATCGGCCGAGGCATCGACGATGATCGCGTTGTTGCCGCCCAGTTCCAGCAGCGAACGGCCCATGCGGCGGGCGACGCGCTCGCCGACGACGCGGCCGACCTTGGTCGAACCGGTGAAGCTCACCAGGCCGATGCGCTTGTCATCGACGAAGTTCGAGGCCAGCTCGGTGCCGGCATCGTTGAACAGGAAGAAGATGTCCGGGAAGCCGCCGGCGCGCAGCGCTTCGTTGCAGACCTTCATCGACGCGATCGCCGACAGCGGGGTCTTCGGCGACGGCTTCCAGATGGTGATGTCGCCGCAGATCGCCGCGATGAACGAATTCCACGCCCACACCGCGACGGGGAAGTTGAACGCCGAGATCACGCCGACGATGCCGAGCGGATGCCACTGCTCGTACATGCGGTGGCCGGGACGCTCGGAATGCATGGTCAGGCCGTACAACTGGCGCGACAGACCGACGGCGAAGTCGCCGATGTCGATCATCTCCTGCACTTCGCCGTCGCCCTCGGGCTTGGACTTGCCCATTTCCAGCGCGACCAGCGAACCCAGCGCGTCCTTGTGCTTGCGCAGCGCGTCGGCGCACAGGCGGATGGCTTCGCCGCGGCGCGGAGCCGGGGTGGTGCGCCACACCGCGAAGGCGGCCTGGGCGCGCTCGACGATGGTGTCGTAATCGCTCTGCGAGGACGCCTGCACGCGCGCCAGCACTTCGCCGTCGGTGGGGTTGACGGGCTCCAGCACGCCGGCGTCGGCGGTCTTGGACCATTCGCCGTGGCCGAGGTAGGTGCCGGACTCGTTGTCTTTGAGTCCCAGGGCGGCGAGAACGGGGTGGGTCATACCGAAAGCTCCATGTGGTGGCACGCCGGGGGGCGTGGCGAAACGGAAAGGCGAGCGCCGCGAAGGACGCGACGGCAACGCGCGGGACGCGCGCTGCGCATGGATGGCGACCCCGACACGATTCGAACGTGTGACCTTCCCCTTAGGAGGGGGATGCTCTATCCAGCTGAGCTACGGGGCCTGGCTTTAAAATCAATTGGTTACGTGCGCCGGACGCAAGGTCCGGAGCCGGCGCGCGAAGCGCCCCGGCGACGCGATGCAGCGCAGGCAGGATCGACGCGACCGGCCGGGATTGTACTCGGCCGGGCCCGAAGGCCGCCATGCCGCGGCGGGCGGCGAGGGCGCGATGCGCCATGCGGGAGGCGTCGCGAGGCCGTAACGCTTCGGTTACATGCGGCCCGTGCGCCGCGGCTATGCTCGGGCCGACGCGATCGGCCTGCCCGCGCCCGCGCCATCGATCGATGGCGGCGCGCCGGCAGCCAGGGACTCGATCCGCCGGTCCGTCCGGACCCAGCAGCAATCAAGGAGCAGTGCATGCAATCGATCCGTTTCCGTCTTGCCCCCACCGTGTTCAAGACCGCCGCCGTGGCCGCGCTGGCGCTGTGCGCCAACGCCGCGTATGCGCAAAGCGACGCACAGGTCTACGAGTCGGCGATCGCCGAAGCCGCGCGCCTGTGTCCCGGCCATTCCAAGGAACGCACCACGCCGGGCATCCGCGCGGTCCCGGTCGGCGCGCTGCGCGTGCTGGCCCAGCGCAATTACACGATGTGCCCCGACCGTCGCCTCGACGCCGCGACACCGGCGGTGTGGTACGGCGCGGCCGGCGTATTCGCCTGGAACCCGGAAACCAAGGGCGCGGTGAAGTTGATCGCGGGCAAGGTCGATGCGATGACGCGCAAGGAAGATTTCCCGCCCGAAACGCTGGTGTGGAAAGCCGACGGCAGCGACGCCCAGGGCGTGACGGTGCCGATGTTCGAACGGCGGCCCAGGCCGGCGGGTTCGTACTGATCGCGATCGTTCGCGTTCGCCGCGGCCGTGGACCGGCGGCGGCGAACGCTTGGGTTCGGTGGTGCGCAGCGATGTGGCGACCAGCGATTCGGTGAGCGCCTGCTGCCGGTAGCGGCGGCTTGATCCGCGCTTACGACGCAAACCGCAAACCGCAAACCCGCGCCGCGGCATGCGCGGCCTTTGCCTCTATGCACGAAGGCCCGATGGCTTCGTACTCAGCCCGCATCGCCTCCAAGCGACGCCACCAGCTTATCGACGATGGCGTTGTAGAGCCCGGCGGCGAATTCGGCATCGTTGCCGGTGTCGTCGGTCATGGCGTACTGGCCGCTGGCCAGCATTCCCGCAGCCAGATGCACTGCGACTTGTTCTGCTTTTTCGCGATTCATATCCGTCTCCGTTGAAGTGTCGTGCGCGTGAGGCGCGCAGCGCCCCCGAGGGCGTGAGCGAAGGCTACTCCCGCCCGCCGTGGTGCGCGGAGGCGAAAATGGAACTGATCGGATCAGCAACGTCCAGCCGGCAAAATCGGCAACGGCGAGTGTCGTTCGCGGAAAGACGGCGCGCGTTTCAGCGCGTCGCGAGCATGTAGCGCAAGGCGCGATAGCGGGTTTCATCCACGCCCAGCGCTCGCAGCCAGTTGGCGAAATACTGCGCCAGCACTCGCGAGTTCGGGTGCGAGCCGAGATGGAGGGTCTCGAAGTCCTTGCGGTTGCGCACCTTGTCGGCGATCAGCATCTGTCTGACTTCGGCCAGCGGGCCCAACGCGATCGCGTCGTCTCCAATTCGCCGGCCAGGAACGCGTAAGCATCTGCTTTGCGCAGGGTTCCTTCCATGGATGCGGCGGTGCCGGCGTTGCCGCTTAGTCGCTTGCGTGCCTCGCTGCGAGTGAGGGCACGCAAAGCGCGCGTGCGCAGGCCGTGCGGGGACTTCGCGACGGCGCCGCCGGGCTTCGGTGTCCGATGACGATCGGCCGCGACAAGGACACGCGCCCCATGACGATGGTCCATGGCCGACCGGAAATTTCAGACACGTCTGATTTGTCGCGCTCAAAGCGTTCGCGCAGTCCGCATCGATCGCCTCGCATCGATATCGCAGCTGACTCCGTCATGGGCGCTAGCGCATGCGGACGTTCGCAGCGCGCTTCGCGCGTCCGGGCTTTCGCGCGGACGCAAGCGGGAGCGCTTCACCGGCAGACTTCAGGGGATCATCGATGACTGTTACGACTAACGCGGCGGCGCGCCTGCGCGCGGGGATACGCGCTGGCGCGAGCGCGCCACGAATGCGCGGATGGGCCGCCGTGCTCGCCGCCGCGCTCGCGCTCGGCGGACTCGGCGCAAGCGCCGCGGCCCAGGCGCAAAGCTGCGCCGCGGGCGAGACCGCGGTGAGCTTCGGTTACATCGCCGATTTCGGCGACGTCGCGAACCAGACCCTGACCGTGCCTGCCGGCGTCAATGCGATCAGAGTCCATTTGGGCGGCGCGCAGGGTGGAAGCACCGGCACTTCCGCCGTCTCTGGCGGACTGGGAGGGCAGGTGGAGGGTGTCCTGGCGGTTACGCCGGGCGATGTGGTCGGCGCGCTGACCACGGGTTACGAATACGCCGGCGACAAGCTGCACCTGACCGGCTATGGCCGCATCGACATCAACCGCACGCGCCTTCGCGGCTATGCCGAGCGCGGCCTGGGCGACCTGGATCTGCGCTACGGCGCGCAGACGCTGCGCGACAAGGGGCTGGCGCTGGGCCTGGAAGGCCAGTACGCGACCGGCGCCAACTGGCATCCGTACTGGATGCTGGAATACCGCGACGGTTCCAACGATCGCAGCGATGTCGCGTTGAACTACGTGCAGCGTGCCTCGGCGACCGATTACGTGCTGGGCTTGCGCAGTTACGGCGACCGCTCCTTTACTTACGGCGGCGGCATGGACCTGGACCTGTCCGCGGCATGGCGCCTGTCGTTGTTGCTGCGCCGTCAGCATGCGAGCAGGCAGGACGCGGCCTCGACCTTCGGCGTGTTGTTGTCCTATTCGCCGGGCGCGACGCGGACTATTGCGGTGTCGTCGATGCCGACTGCCGATGCGGTTGGTCGCCAGGCTCCTGCACGGGCCGATACCGGCGGTGGTGAAGACGGGCGCTGAGCGAGAGACCCGATACGACGCCCGCGGCGCCAGCCGCGGGCGTTCTTGCCTGAGGCCGGTGGCTTTGTTCGAAAGCACAGGCAGGCCAGTGGTCCGGCCCGGAACTCGCGGTGCATGCCATTTGTCGTTGTGGGAGGGGCTTCAGCCCCGATGCTCTTGTCACAGATCGCCGTGATTTGACCGAAAGGCGTCGGGCCTGAAGGCCCTCCCACAAAAGCGGGCCCTCCCACCAAAATCCCGCGGCTGACGCGGCGGCTGTTGTAGGAGGGGCTTCAGCCCTGATGCTCTTGTCACAGATCGCTGCGATTTGATCGAAAGGCATCGGGCCTGAAGGCCCTCCCACAAAAGCGGGCCCTCCCACCAAAATCCCGCGGCTGACGCGGCGGCTGTTGTGGGAGGGGCTTCAGCCCCGATGCTCTTGTCACAGATCGCCGTGATTTGACCGAAAGGCGTCGGGCCTGAAGGCCCTCCCACAAAAGCGGGCCTCCCACCAAAATCCCGCGGCTGACTCGGCGGCTGTTGTAGGAGGGGCTTCAGCCCCGATGCTCTTGTCACAGATCGCCGCGATTTGACGATGACGATGAATGCCTATCCTTCGGCCGAGGCCGGCGGGTTCGAGTTGGAGATGACGATGGCGGTGGGCGAGGCGAAGCGGTAGGTCTCTATAAAGTCGTCATTGCCGCGAAAAGCGGCTCCGCTTTACTTCGGCGGGGCCGAACATCCAACGACTTCAGCGACTTCAGCGACTTCAACGACTTCAGCGTCATCTTTCCAGACCGTCATTCCCGCGAAAGCGGGCTCCGCTTTAAGTAAAGCGGAGCCCGCTTTAGCGGGAATGACGAGCAGCCGGCCCGCACACTCTCTTGCCGCGCCACACTCCAGTGCCCCACGGCCGGTATCGCCCCCTCTTTGCGTTCAATCATCCAGATAGCCGTATTCAGGATCGAGTAGGAACCTCCTGAGCGCGGGTTGTCTCGCCGATGAAGTTCTTGCTTCCCGGGACGATGAAGAGGGCACGGCTAGCTTGCCGTGTGGGGTGTTGTGCTGACGGCGCGCGGGGGTGCGCGTCTTCGGCATCGGGGCTTGCGGACGCGATGAGGCGATCCGCGCTGGGGGCAAAATGAAGGATTTGAATCACGTCGCGACGCATATCGGCGCGTCGCTGGCTGCGCGCGCACAGGCTGCTGCGCGAACCCTGCGCGCAGGCGCGCGCCGCTACGGTTGGCTGCTGCTGTTGCCGGGCCTGGGCCTGGCCGGCGGCGCCCGGGCGCAGAGCTGCGGAGTCGGCGAAACGCCGGCCGCGTTCGGTTTCACCGGCGGCGAACAGACCGCCATCGTGCCGGCCGGCGTGCATTCGCTGACGGTGTATCTGAGCGGCGCCCAAGGCCGCGCGGGCCGCAGCGGTGCGGGGGACGGTCCAAGTTCTCCCGGCGGCGGCGGCGGATTGGGCGGACGCGTGCGCGGCACCCTGGCGGTCACGCCGGGCGCGGCGCTGTCCATTTGGGTGGGCGGACAGGGCTCGCAGGCGGTGAATCCCGGTGGTCTGGGGGACAGCGTGGACGGCACCGGCAGCGGTGGCGGCGCCACCGATCTGCGTCTGGGCGGCAACGGCATCGGCAATCGGGTCGGTATCGCCGGCGGCGGCGGCGGCGGCGGTAACGCCGGCTGGAGCATCGACGACGTTATCGCGGGCGGAGCCGGCGGCGTCGGCGGCGGTGGTGTGGGCGGTGCGGGGGCCAACGTGCCCGGAGGCCCCGGTCCGTTCGGCGGCAGCGGCGGTTCGGTCGGCACCGGCGGCGCCCCGGGCGCGGGCTGCCCGAGCTATCCGGGCACCACGGGTAACGCGGCCACCGGCAAAGGCGGTGTGGCCTTCAATTTCAGCGGTTCCTTCACCGGAGCCGGTTTCGCCGGCGGCGGTGGCGGCGGCGCCACGATCGGCGCGGGCGGCGGCGGTGCCGGTGTCGGCACGACCAGTTGCCAGCAGAACTGGAACGGCGGCGGCGGCGGCGGCGCGGGCGGCAGTTCCGGCGCCACCGGCCTGAGCGCGGTCACCATCAACAACGGCGTACAAAGCGGCGACGGCGCGGCGCTGATCTGCTTCGCCCAGACCGAGTTCTCGGTCGGTGGCGCCGCGACCGGCCAGACCGGCCCGGTCACCCTGCAACTCGCCGCGACCAATCCGGGCAGTTCGCAGCAGGTCGTGGTCGCGCAGGCGGCCGCGAGTTTCGTGTTTCCGACGCGATTGCCGCAGGGCGCGAACTGGAACGTCAGCGTGCTCAGCGCGCCGGCCGGACAGTTGTGCACGGTCAATCCGTCCAGCGGCCTGTCGATCGCCAGCGATGTCACCAATCTTGCGCTGAGTTGCGTGACGGTGACCACGACGGTGAACCCGCCCACCTTGCCCAACGGCGCGCTAGCGGCCGCGTATTCGCAGACGCTCACCGCGAGCAGCGCGAACGGCGGCACCGCGCCGTACACCTTCGCGATCAGCGCCGGCGCCTTGCCGGCGGGCCTGAGCTTGTCGAGCGCGGGCGTGCTGTCGGGAACGCCGAGCGCGGCGGGCACGGCCAACTTCACCGTGCAGGCGACATCGAGCAACGGCTTCAGCGGCACGCGCGCATATACCTTGACGATCGCGCAAGGCAGCCAGGCCATCACCGGCTTCGCCGCCAATCCGGCCGCGCCGGTGTACGCGCCGGGCGGCAGTTTCACGGTCTCGGCCAGCGGCGGCGCGTCGGGCAATCCGGTCGTGTTCGCTAGCACCACGCCGGCGGTGTGCACGGTCGCAGGCAGCACGGTCAGCACGCTCGCGGCCGGCAACTGCGCATTGACCGCCAATCAGGCCGGCAACGCCAACTACAGCGCCGCGCCGCAGGTTCCGCTGGCGGTGACCATCGGCCAGGCCGCGCAGGTCATCACCGGTTTCGCCGCCAATCCGACCGCGCCGGTGTATGCGCCGGGCGGCAGCTTCACGGTCTCGGCCAGCGGCGGCGCATCGGGCAATCCGCTCGTGTTCGCCAGCACCACGCCGGCGGTGTGCACGATCAGCGGCGCCACCGCCAGCATCCTCGGCGCGGGCACCTGTTCGCTGACCGCGAATCAGGCCGGCAACGCCAACTACGCCGCCGCGCCGCAAGCGACGCTGGCGGTGGCCATCGGACCGGCGACGCAGGCGATCAGCAACTTCGCCGCCAATCCGGCCGCGCCGGTGTATGCGCCGGGCGGCAGCTTCACGGTCTCGGCCACGCCTGGCCTGTCCACCAGCCCGGTGCTGTTCGCCAGCGCTTCGCCGGCGGTGTGCACGGTCGCCGGCAGCACGGTGTCGATGTTGAGCGCGGGCGCTTGCGCGCTTACCGCCGATCAGGCCGGCGACGGCAACTACAGCGCGTCGCCGCAAGTGGCGCTGACGGTGACGATCGCCGCGGCGGCGCAGGCGATCACCGACTTCGCCGCCAATCCGGCGGCGCCGGTGTTCGCGCCGGGCGGCGGTTTCGCGCTCAGCGCCACGCCGGGCGCTTCGACCAGCCCGGTCGTGTTCGCCAGCACCACGGCGTCGGTGTGCACGGTCAGCGGCAGCACGGTGACGATGTTGAGCGCGGGCACGTGTTCGCTCACCGCCGACCAGGCCGCCGACATCAACTACAGCGCCGCGCCGCAAGTGACGCTGGACGTGATCATCGGCGCGGCCGCGCAGGCGATCACCCACTTCAGCGCGAATCCGGGCACGCCGGTGTTCACCCCGGGCGGCAGCTTCACGGTGTCGGCCAGCGGCGGCGGCTCGGGCAATCCGGTGATCTTCGCCGGCGCCTCGCCGAGCGTGTGCACGGTCGGCGGCAGCACGGTGACGATGCTGAGCGCCGGCACCTGTTCGCTGACCGCCGATCAGGCCGGCAACGCCAGCTACACCGCCGCGCCGCAGGTCGCGTTGCAAGTGATCATCGGCGGCGCGACGCCGAACCTGTCGTGGCTCGGCGATATCGCCAAGACCGTGGGCGAGCCCGCCTTCGATCTGCCCGATCCGAGCAGCAACAGCAACGGCGCCTTCACCTTCACCAGCGCCAACACCGCGGTGGCGACGGTGAGCGGCCGCAAGGTCACCATCGTCGGCGCCGGCGTGGCGACGCTGATCGCGACCCAGGCGGCCACCGCCAATTACCTGCAGGCCACCATCAGCGCCACGTTGACCGTCGCCGACCGTCCGGACCCCACCCGCGATCCCAGCGTGGTCGGCGGCCTGCAGGCGCAGGTCGATGCCAGCGTGCGCTTCGCTTCGGCGCAGCAGTCCAACATCCACGATCGCCTGCGCCAGCAGCGCTACGCCAGCGGCAACAGTTCGAGCAACGGCCTGAGTCTGAGCCTGAGCAACGCCAGCGGCGCCGGAATGTCGTTGACGGCGGGCCAACTCGCGCCGGCTTCGGCGATGCGTTTGCCGGAAGACTGGGGCGTGTGGACGGCCGGCACCATCACCAACGGCCAGCGCGAACGCAACGCCCGCGGCGACGGCTTCGACTTCCGCAGCGACGGCATCACCGTCGGCGCCGACTGGCGCATCGGCGATCGCTTCCTGCTCGGCGTCGCCGGCGGTTACGGCTGGAACGACACCGACCTGGACGATGCGCGTTCCAAGCTCGACGCCAGGCAGCGATCGTTGTCGCTGTACGGCCTGTGGCGCCCGAGCGAGCGTTGGTTCGTGGACGGCATCCTGGGTTGGGGCCAACTGGACTTCGACATCCGCCGTTACAGCGCGACCGCCGGCACCACCGGCACCGCGCAGCGCGACGGCGATCAGGTGTTCGGCTCGATCACCGCCGGTTACGAACACAGCACCGGCAACGGCCTGAGCCTGACCGGTTACGGCCGCCTGGACAGCAGCCGCAGCAAGCTCGATGCGTATCGCGAACACGGCCTGGGCATCTACGACCTGAGCTACGGTTCGCAGACCGTCGAAAACAGCGGCGCCGCGCTGGGCGTGGAAGGCAGCTTCCCGATCGTGACCACCCGCGGCAACGTGTTCCGACCGTACTGGATGCTCGAATACCGCGATTCGATCGACAACCGCAGCGACGTGAACTTGAACTACGTGATCCTGCCCGCGGCCAACGATTACATCCTGGGCATGCGCAGCTACGGCGACAACGCGCTGACCTACGGCGCCGGCATGGACATGGAGATCGCCCGCGGTTGGAAGCTGTCGGTGCTGGCGCGTCGCCAACACGGCAGCGGCCAGGACCCGAGCACCAGCTTCGGCCTGCTGCTGTCGTTCGCGCCGCGCGCCGAGTCGGGCACGATTCCGTTTAATGGCTATCAAAGCGGTTTGATGACGCAAGACGGCGTGACGCCGGACCGCGGTAACGAGACCGGGCACTAAGTCCGGAGCGTTCGGCCGGCGCCGCGGATCGCGGCGCCGGCTTGATGTTCGCCTGGTCAGTGTTCCGGCCCGTCGGGGTCGCAGCGCGTCGCGGACTTGAGCCGGCCGATGCGAAGTGGCACGATCGCGCCGGTGAACAGCCGACCCGCCCCTGCGCAGCATCTGCGCGACCTCGCACGGCTGCGCCGCGTCCGCGACCGCATCGACCGCGAGTACGCGCAACCCCTGGACGTCGAGGCCCTGGCCCGCGGCGTGCACATGTCGGCCGGTCACCTGAGCCGCCAGTTCCGCCTGGCCTACGGCGAATCGCCTTACTCCTATCTGATGACCCGGCGCATCGAACGCGCGATGGCTTTGCTGCGATGCGGCGAACTCAGCGTCACCGATGTCTGCTTCGCGGTCGGCTGCGCGTCGCTGGGGACCTTCAGCACCCGTTTCGCCGAACTGGTCGGCGTCCCGCCCAGCGTTTATCAGCGTGAGGCCGCGCAGGCGACGGCGGGCATGCCCTCGTGCGTGGCCAAGCAGGTCACGCGACCGATCAGGAATCGAGAAGCGCCGGTCGGGGAGCCGCAATTAGACTGAGCGCCCTCGAACTCACACGCATCGGAACGAACACATGGACATCCGCATTCACGCCAGCTTCCTCCCGCACACCGACGCCGACGCCGCGCTGACCTTCTATCGCGACATCCTCGGCTTCGAAGTCCGCAACGATGTCGCCTACGCCGGCATGCGCTGGATCACCGTCGGCCCGGCCGGCGCGCCCGGCACCCCGTCGATCGTGCTGTTTCCGCCCGCCGCCAGCCCCGGCGTCACCGAGGACGAGCAGCGCACCGTCGCCGAGATGATGGCCAAGGGCACCTACGCCGCCATCGTCCTGGCCACGGCCGATGTCGACGGCAGTTTCGAGAAGATCCAGGCGCAGGGCGCCGAGGTCGTGCAGGAACCGACCGACCAGCCTTACGGGGTTCGCGATTGCGCGGTGCGCGATCCGTCGGGGAATCTGATCCGGTTGCAGCAGGTGCGCTGAGTATTTGTTTGCGCAATCGTGGAAGGGGCTGCAGTTTTGCGGCTCCGTTTTTGCGAGAAGCTTTGGCTCGATGTTCTCGCGGACTCTCATTGCCCCGTCATTCCCGCTTTCGCGGGAATGACGGCTGGGAGAGGACCAGGGAATGAAGGAGCGCGTTCCCCGGAATGACGAAACCTCCAACCACCCACCCACCTCCGCACCCGCACCGCGCCACCCACGGAGAACCGATGACCAAGTCCACGAGGAAGCCCCCGCAGCCGCCTGCCGCCAACGCGGCCGACCGTCACGACCTGATCCGCGTGCAGGGTGCGCGCGTCAACAACCTCAAGGACGTCAGCGTCGAGTTGCCCAAGCGCCGGCTGACGGTGTTCACCGGCGTCTCCGGCTCGGGCAAGAGCTCGCTGGTGTTCGGCACCATCGCCGCGGAGTCGCAACGGCTGATCAACGAGACCTACAGCGCCTTCGTGCAAGGCTTCATGCCGACGATGGCGCGGCCCGAGGTCGATGTGCTCGACGGCCTGACCACGGCGATCATCGTCGATCAGGAGCGCATGGGCGGCGACCCGCGCTCCACCGTCGGCACCGCCACCGACGCCAACGCGATGCTGCGCATCGTCTTCAGCCGCCTGGGCAAGCCGCACATCGGCCCGCCGAGCGCGTTCGCCTTCAATGTCGCCACGGTCAAGGCCGCCGGCGCGATCACGGTCGAGCGCGGCGCCAAGACCAAGACCGTGCGCGAGACCTTCACCCGCACCGGCGGCATGTGCCAGCGCTGCGAAGGCCGCGGCGCGGTGTCGGACTTCGATCTGACCGCGTTCTACGACGACAGCAAATCGCTCAACGAAGGCGCGCTGACCATTCCCGGCTTCAGCATGGAAGGCTGGTACGGGCGCATCTACAACGGCTGCGGCTTCTTCGATCCGGACAAGCCGATCCGCAAGTTCAACAAGAAAGAACTGCACGACCTGCTCTACAAAGAGCCGACCAAGATCAAGGTCGACGGCATTAATCTCACCTACGCCGGCCTGATTCCGCAGGTGCAGAAGTCGTTCCTGTCCAAGGACGTGGACGCGATGCAGCCGCACATCCGCGCCTTCGTCGAGCGCGCGGTGACCTTCAGCGTCTGTCCCGAATGCAACGGCACCCGTCTCAGCGAAGCGGCGCGTTCGTCGAAGATCAAGGGCGTCAACATCGCCGATGCCTGCTCGATGCAGATCAGCGATCTGGCGCAATGGGTGCGCGGCCTGAAAGAACCATCGGTGGCGCCGCTGCTGGCGAAGTTGGCGCATACGCTGGATTCGTTCGTGGAAATCGGCCTGGGCTATCTGTCGCTGGACCGCTCCGCCGGCACGCTGTCGGGCGGCGAAGCGCAGCGCACCAAGATGATCCGCCAGCTCGGCTCCTCGCTCACCGATGTCACCTATGTGTTCGACGAGCCGACCATCGGCCTGCATCCGCACGACATCCAGCGCATGAACGACCTGCTGCTGCGGCTGCGCGACAAGGGCAATACGGTGCTGGTGGTGGAGCACAAGCCGGAGATGATCGCGATCGCCGATCACGTCGTCGATCTCGGCCCCGGCGCCGGCAGCGGCGGCGGCACGGTCTGCTTCGAAGGCAGCGTCGCCGGCCTGCGCGCCAGCAAGACGCTCACCGGGCGTCATCTCGACGATCGCGCCAAGCTCAAGAAGACACCGCGCACGGCCAGCGGCGCGCTGAAGATCCGCGGCGCCAGCACGCACAACCTGCGCAAGGTCGATGTCGATATCCCGCTCGGCGTGCTGGTGGTCGTCACCGGCGTCGCCGGCTCGGGCAAGAGCTCGCTGGTGCACGGCTCGATTCCGCCCGGCGCCGGCGTGGTGTCGGTCGATCAGGGCGCGATCCGCGGCTCGCGCCGCAGCAATCCGGCGACCTACACCGATCTGCTGGAACCGATCCGCAAGGCCTTCGCCAAGGCCAACAACGTCAAGCCGGCCTTGTTCAGCGCCAACTCCGAAGGCGCTTGCCCCACCTGCAACGGCGCCGGCGTGATCTACACCGACCTGGCGATGATGGCCGGCGTCGCCAGCGTCTGCGAGGACTGCGAAGGCAAGCGTTTCCAGGCGCAGGTGTTGAAGTACAAATTCGGCGGCCAGGACATCAGCCAGGTGCTGGCGATGTCGGTCGCGCAGGCGCGCGACTTCTTCGGCGGCGGCAAGGCGCATCTGCCGGCCGCGCACGCCATTCTCGAACGGCTCGCCGATGTCGGGCTGGGCTATCTGAGCCTGGGCCAGCCGCTGACCACGCTGTCGGGCGGCGAGCGGCAGCGGCTCAAGCTCGCCACGCACATGGCGGAGAAGGGCGGGATCTATGTGCTCGACGAACCGACCGCGGGCTTGCATCTGGCCGATGTCGAGCAATTGCTGGGGTTGCTGGATCGGTTGGTCGATGCCGGCAAGTCGGTGATCGTGGTCGAGCATCATCAGGCGGTGATGGCGCATGCGGACTGGATCATCGATCTGGGACCGGGCGCGGGGCACGAGGGCGGGCGGGTGGTGTTCGAAGGCACGCCGGCCGCTCTGGTCAAAGCGCGTTCTACGCTGACGGGGAAGCATTTGGCGGCTTACGTCGGCGGGTGAGCCAAAGCAAATCCCCCGGCGCAGTTGTATTCACCTGAAGCGGGCTACGCAGGCGCCAGCCCCCTTTTTCAAAGGGGGCAACGGTCCGCGCTCGGTATCGTCCTCGCCACCGCCACCATCGCCGTTGCTGTTCCCCCCTTTGAAAAAGGGGGGCAGGGGGGATTCGCTCTTACCAACAGATCGCCGCGCAGCCCCAAAAAAGAAACGCCCCGCAATGCAGGGCGTCTCCATAAACCAGCTCAAGCGACAGCGAAAACTCACTCCACCGCCAGCCCTTCCACCTTCTGCCACCCGCGCGGCAACAACCCGCCGCGCGTAGCGCGAGCCCCCAGATACGGCTCCAGTTCCTTGAACGACAGACTCATCGTCCGCGAACCCGACCTGATGCTCAGCGTCGTGCCCGGCGCGACCACCGCCACCGCGACCACGCGCTCGGTGCCGAGCTTGGCCTTGGGAATATCGATGATCTTGTTGCCCTTGCCCTTATCGAGCTCCGGCAACTCCGACACCGGGAAAGCGAGCAGATGGCCGACGTTGGTCACCGCGACCACGCGGTCGTGCTCGACATCGCCGACCTGCGCCGGCTGCAATACCTTGGCGTTGGGCGTCAGCGACAGCATCGCCTTGCCGGCCTTGTTGCGGCCGGTGAGGTTCTCGAAGCGGGTGACGAAGCCATAGCCATGCGAACTGGCGAGCACGAAGCGGTTGTCGTTGTCGCCCGCCGCCAGCGCCTGGAACGAAGCCCCCGCGACCGGCGCGAACCGCCCCGTCAACGGCTCGCCGTTGCCGCGCGCCGACGGCAGGCTGTGGATCAACGCCGAATACGAGCGGCCGGTCGAATCCAGGAACGCGACCTGCTGCGTGCTGCGGCCGCGCGTGGCGCCGAGCAGGCTGTCGCCGTCGCGATAGCTCAGCGTGGCCGCGTCGATGTCGTGGCCCTTGGCCGCGCGCACCCAGCCCTTTTCGCTGATGACCACGGTCATCGGTTCGCTGGCGACCAGTTCGGTCTCCGACAGCGCCTGCGCGGCGCTGCGCGAGACCAGCGGCGAACGGCGCGCGTCGCCGAATTTCTTCGCGTCCGCGATCAGTTCGTCCTTGATCAGCTTCTTGAGTTTGGCCTTGCTGCCGAGCAGGGCGATCAGTTGTTCGCGCTCTTTCTGCAATTCGTCCTGCTCGCCGCGGATCTTCATTTCTTCCAGGCGCGCGAGCTGGCGCAGCCGGGTTTCCATGATGTAGTCGGTCTGCTCCTCGCTCAGGCCGAAGCGCTTCATCAGCACCGCGCGCGGTTCGTCCTCGGTGCGGATGATGCGGATCACTTCATCCAGGTTGAGGAATGCGACCAGCAAGCCTTCCAACAGGTGCAGGCGGCGCTCGACCTTGTCCAGGCGGTGGGTCAGGCGGCGGGTGACGGTGTCGGTGCGGAAGGTCAGCCACTCGCTCAGCAGCGCCCTCAGGCCCTTGACCTGCGGGCGCCCGTCCAGACCGATGATGTTGATGTTGACCCGGAAGCTCTTCTCCATGTCCGTGGTGGCGAACAGGTGGCCCATGAGCTGGTCGACATCGACCCGGTTGGAGCGCGGCACCAGCACGATGCGGGTCGGGTTGGCGTGATCGGATTCGTCGCGGATGTCTTCCAGCCACGGCAGCTTCTTGGCCCGCATCTGGGTGGCGATCTGCTCGATCACCTTGCCCGGCGAGGCCTGGTAGGGCAGCGCGGTGACGACGATGTTGGCGCCGTCTTTTTCGAAGATGGCGCGGGCGCGCACGCTGCCCAGGCCGGTTTCGTACATCTGCAGCAGGTCGGCGCGCGAGGTGATGATCTCGGCCGGGGTCGGGTAGTCCGGGCCGAGCACGTGCTCGCACAGGTCGCGGGTGGTCGCGTCCGGATCGTCGAGCAGGCGCACGCAGGCGCTGACGATTTCGTTGAGGTTGTGCGGCGGCACGTCGGTGGCCATGCCGACCGCGATGCCGGTGGTGCCGTTGAGCAGCAGGTGCGGCAGGCGCGCCGGCATCCAGGTCGGCTCTTCCAGGGTGCCGTCGAAGTTAGGCGTCCAATCGACGGTGCCGTGGGCGAGTTCGCCCAGCAGCACTTCGGCGATCGGGGTCAGCTTGGACTCGGTGTAGCGCATCGCCGCGAACGATTTGGGATCGTCGCTGGAACCGAAATTGCCCTGGCCCTCGACCAGCGGATAGCGGTACGAGAACGGCTGCGCCATCAGCACCATCGCCTCGTAGCAGGCGCTGTCGCCGTGCGGGTGGTACTTGCCGATCACGTCGCCGACGGTGCGCGCGGATTTCTTCGGCTTGGAGGCGGCGTTGAGGCCGAGCTCGCTCATCGCGTAGATGATGCGGCGCTGCACCGGCTTGAGGCCGTCGCCGATGAAGGGCAGGGCGCGGTCCAGGACCACGTACATCGAGTAATCGAGGTAGGCGCGCTCGGCGTACTCGCGCAGGGGGATCTGTTCGAAGCCGTGGAACACCGGACGTACGGAATCAGTCATGGAACCTTGGGGCAGGGTGGGGCTGAGCCCGGGATTCTACCCGGGGACGGGTTTCACCGGGTGCGACTGGCGCGCGATGCAGGCGCGGCAAGGCTTTGGCGGTATCCTCGGCGGTCTGTAAAACGCCAGAGCCGATGCCCGTGAGCCCCATGTGGATGCGTTCGATCGCCGTCGCGGCGCTGATCCTGGCCCTCGCCGCCGCCTGCTCGCAGGTGCCGGCGCAGGCGCGCAGCGGGCTGCCGGTGTACTCGTACAAGGTGGTCGCGACCTATCCGCACGATCCGCAGGCCTTCACCCAGGGGCTGATCTTCCGGGGCGGCTTCCTGTACGAGAGCACCGGGCTGAACGGCCGGTCGTCCGTGCGCAAGGTCGAGCTCGTCACCGGCCGGGTCGTGCACAAGGCGGATCTGCCGGCGGACGTGTTCGGCGAAGGCCTGGTCGATCGCGGCCAGCAAGTGGTGGTGCTGACCTGGACCAACGGCGTGGGCTTTGTGCTGAACCTGCCCGATTTCGACCCCGCCGGCACCTTCCGTTATGCGGGCGAGGGCTGGGGCCTGACCCGCTCGGCCGACACGCTGTACATGAGCGACGGCAGTTCGCAGATCCGTTTGCTCGATCCGCAGACCTTCAAGGAGCGCTCGCGCATCCAGGTCAGCGACGAAGGCCGCCCGGTCGCCCAGCTTAACGAACTGGAGTGGGTCAAGGGCGAGCTGTACGCCAACATCTGGCAGAGCGACCGCATCGCCCGCATCGATCCCAAGACCGGGCATGTGCTGGGCTGGATCGATTTGAGCGGTCTGCTGGCGAAGCACGGCCGCTCCACTCGCGGCGTCGATGTGCTCAACGGCATCGCTTACGATCCGGCGCGCGACCGGTTGTTCGTGACCGGCAAGCTTTGGCCGGATTTGTTCGAGATCAAGCTGGTGGCGCCTGCGGCGGCGCGTAAGGCCAAGCACTGAGGCGAGTGCGCGTGGGCCTGTGTCATGGCCTGCGCAGTTGATGGAGGCGCGATTGCTGTGCGAACGCGCGCGAGCGTCTGAGCGCTTATTCACAGTCACCGCCGTTTTTTTGCCCGTCATTCCCGCGAACGCGGGCTCCGCTTTACTTCGGCGGAGCCGAACATCCAGTGCCTTTCGTGCGAGAACGTTTGAAGTCGCTGGATGTTCGGCTCCGCCGAAGTAAAGCGGAGCCCGCGTTCGCGGGAATGACGGACTTGAAAGATGGCGCTGAAGTCTCTGGATTCCCGCTTTCGCGGGAATGACGATCTGGAGGGATGGCGCTGAATGATCTGGATGTTCGGCTACGCCGAAGTAAAGCGAAGCCCGCCTTCGCGGGAATGACGAGCAAAAAAGCGCGGGCGCTCGAAACCGTAGCAGGACTTTGAACAGGCGAAGAACGCGCATCCGCGCCTCTCCCTGCCGAAAGTCATGCCCGCGCACATGACAGCAACTGACGGATTTGTCAGCCAAGCGACAGCGCCGCGTAGGCGGCGCGCGCCTACAGTCGCCGCATGGTCCGCGCCATCCCCTCGCGGATCATCGGCGGCGTTTTTCTCCAAGGACGCCGCCACCTCTTCCCCTATCTGCCACGGATGCCGGACATGCCGCCCCAAACCGCACACGCTGTGTCGCCGCGCGCCCGCAAGACCGTCTACGCCGCCCTCGGCCTCGTCGCGATCGTCGGCGCCGGCCTGTCGCTGGGCGGATTCGGCAGCCGCGGCGCGCCGCCGCCCCAGGCGCCGCCGCCGGTGCCGGTCAACCTGACCCAGGTCGAACGCCGCGACGTTCCGCATTGGCAGGAAACCATCGGCACCGTGACCTCGCTGCAAAGCGCGGTGCTGCGCAGCCAGGTCGATGGCGTGCTGACCGACGTGCTGTTCCGCGAAGGCCAGACGGTCAAGCGCGGCCAGTTGCTGGCGCGCATCGACGATCGCGCCATCGCCGCCAGCCTCGACGGCGCGCAGGCGCAACTGGCGCGCGACGACGCGCAGTTGCGCTCGGCGCAATCGGATCTCAACCGTTTCCGGCAATTGTCCGGCAGCCAGTTGATCGCCCGCCAGATGCTCGATCAGCAGACCGCTTCGGTGCAGCAACTGCAGGCGACCACGCAGGCCAATCAGGCCGCGATCGACGGCGCGCGCGTGCAGTTGTCCTACACCCGCATCGTCTCGCCGATCGACGGCCGCATCGGGCTGCGCAAGGTCGATCCGGGCAACGTCGTGCGCGCCAGCGATCCCGACGGGCTGGTGACGGTGCAACAGGTCGATCCGATCTCGGTGGTGTTCGCGCTGCCGCAGGATCAACTGCCGCGCCTGCGTACGGCCCAGGCCGGCGGCAAGGTCGACGTGCAGGCGCTCGATCGCGACGCCGGCAGCGTGCTGGCCGACGGCGAATTGCGCGTGATCGACAACCAGATCGACGAAGCCACCGGCACCGTGCGCGTGCGCGCGGTGTTCGCCAACGCGAAGGACAAACTCTGGCCCGGCCAGTTGGTCAGCGTGCGCGTGCGCACCGGCCTGAGCGCGGGCGCGATCGTGATCGCGTCCGAAGCGGTGCAGCGCGGCAACGAACGCAACTTCGTCTATCGCCTGGAAGCGGGCGACAAGGTCGCGATGGTGCCGGTGCGGGTGGAGTACCAGAACGACGAGATCGCGGTGGTGCACGGCCTGCGGGCCGGCGATCGGGTGGTGCGCGACGGCCAGTCGCGGCTCAAGCCCGGCATGACCGTGGCGCCGGTCGCGGCCGCGGCGGTCGCGGCGAACACGGCCGGCGCCGACGCGCGCGTCGCGGCGGCCACGCCATGAGCGGCCAGCCTGCCGCGCGCGTTTCGATTTCCGGCTGGTTCGTCCGTCATCCGGTCGCCACCACGCTGCTGACCGCGGCGGTGCTGTTGCTCGGTCTGTTCGCCTTGCCGCGACTGCCGGTGGCGCCGCTGCCGCAGGCCGAATTCCCGACCATCCGCATCAGCGCCAGCCTGCCCGGCGCCAGCCCGGAAACCATGGCCTCGGCGGTCGCCACGCCGCTGGAAACCCAGCTGACCTCGGTGCCCGGCATCACCGAGATGACCTCGACCAGCGCCCTGGGCAGCACCAACATCACCTTGCAGTTCGTGCTCGACAAGAGCATCGACACGGCCGCGCAGGAAGTGCAGGCGGCGATCAACAACGTCTCCGGCCGCCTGCCGCGCGACATGCCGGCGCTGCCGACCTGGGGCAAGGTCAATCCGGCCGACAGCCCGATCCTGGTGCTGAGCATGAACTCCGAGCTGATGCCGCTGACCGAACTCAGCGATCTGGCCGAGACCGTGCTCGCGCGCAATCTGAGCCAGATCAACGGCGTCTCGGAAATCTTCATCGCCGGCCAGCGCCGTCCGGCGATCCGCATCCAGGCCGAACCCGAACGCCTGGCCGCGGTCGGCTTGACCCTGGCCGATCTGCGCACCGCCGCGCGCAGTTCCAGCGTCAATCAGGCCAAGGGCGCGGTGGTCGGGGCGCAGCGCATGTCGACCCTGGAAACCAACGATCAGTTGTTCAAGCCCGAGGACTATCAGCGCCTGGTGGTGACCTATCGCAACGGCGCGCCGGTGCGCCTGGGCGAGGTCGCTCATGTCAGCTTCGGCGCCGAGAACGACTACGTCCGCGCCTTTCCCAACGGCAAGGACGGCGTGATGCTGGTCGTGTTCCGCCAGCCCGGTGCCAACATCATCAACACCACCGACGCGGTGCTGGCCGCGCTGCCCAAACTGCGCGCCAATCTTCCGGCCAGCGTGGACGTGTCGGTGTTCAACGACCGCACCCGCACCATCCGCGCGTCCTTGCACGAGGTCGAACTGACCCTGGTGCTGACGGTGGCGCTGGTGGTCGCGGTGATGGGCCTGTTCCTGCGCCAATGGTCGGCGACGCTGATCGTCGGCGCGGTGCTGGTGGTCGCGCTGGTGGCGACCTTCGCGGCGATGTACGTATTCGGCTTCAGTCTCAACAATTTGACCTTGGTCGCGCTGGTGATCGCGGTCGGTTTCGTGGTCGACGACGCCATCGTCGTGGTCGAGAACATCCACCGGCATCGCGAAGCCGGCATGCCGATGCTGCAGGCGGCCTTGCAAGGCTCCAGCGAGATCGGCTTCACCGTGCTCACCATCGGCCTGTCGCTGATCGCGGCGTTCATCCCCTTGCTGTTCATGGGCGGCGTGGTCGGGCGCCTGTTCGCCGAGTTCGCGCTGACGGTCACGGTGGCGATCCTGATTTCGATCGTCGCCTCGCTGACCCTGGCGCCGATGTTGGCCTCGCGCTTCATGCGCAACGCGCCCAGGCACGATCCGCACAACCAAGGTTTCGGCGCGCGCGTGATGGCCGGTTACGACCGCAGCCTGCGCTGGGCGCTGTCGCATCAACGCCTGATGCTGGTCGGATTCGGCGTGACCCTGAGCATCGCGATCGCCTCCTACGCCTACATCCCGAAGGGCTTTTTCCCCTTGCAGGACACTGCCTTCGTGTTCGGCACCACCGAGGCGGCGCAGGATATTTCCTATGACGACATGATGGCCAAGCACAAGCAACTCGCGCAGATCGCATCCACCGATCCGGCGATCATGTCCTACGGTCATTCGGTCGGCGCGACCGGCGGCAGTCCGACCATGTCGAACGGACGGTTCTGGTTCGTGTTGAAGGACCGCGGCGATCGCGACGTGTCGTCGGAGCAGTTCATCGACCGCATGCGCAGCAAACTGTCCAAGGTGCCGGGCATCGCGATCTACCTGCGTTCGGCGCAGGACATCAATATCGGCGCCGGCCCCTCGCGCACGCAGTACCTGTACGCCCTGCGCGACGCCGACAGCGCCGAGCTGTCCGTGTGGGCCGACAAGCTGACCCAGAAGCTGGCGCAATTGCCGCAGTTGCGCGATGTCTCCAACGATCAGCAGATCGGCGCGAGCATCGTGCGGCTGGCGATCGACCGCACCGCCGCGGCGCGTTTCGGCTTCAGCGCGCAGGACATCGATCAGGTGCTCTACGATGCCTACGGCCAGCGCCAGATCAACGAATTCCAGACCCAGACCAATCAGTACAAGGTGATCCTGGAGATCGATCCGCGCATGCGCGGCAGCATCGACAGTCTGGCTTACTTCCATCTGCGTTCGCCGCTGACCGGGCAGATGGTGCCGCTGTCGGCGCTGGCGCGGATCGAGCCGCCCGCCAACGGCCCCTTGTCGATCAGCCACAACGGCCTGTCGCCGGCGGTGAACATCTCCTTCAACCTGGCGCCGAACGTGGCCCTGGGCGATGCGGTGCGCGCGGTCGAACAGGCCAAGACGCAGATCGGCATGCCGGCCAGCGTCAGCGGCAATTTCCAGGGCAGCGCGCAGGCCTTCCAGGACTCGCTCGCGACCCAGCCGCTGCTGATCTTCGCCGCGCTGCTGGCGGTCTACATCATCCTGGGCGTGCTGTACGAGAGCTTCGTGCATCCGCTGACGATCCTGTCCACGCTGCCCTCGGCCGGCATCGGCGCGGTGCTGATGCTGTGGCTGTGGAAACTGGATTTCTCGATCATGGCCTTGATCGGGCTGGTGCTGCTGATCGGCATCGTCAAGAAGAACGGCATCCTGCTGGTCGATTTCGCCGTCGACGCGCAGCGCAACCGCGGGCTGGGGCCGGTGGAGGCCATCCACGAAGCCTGCCTGACCCGGTTCCGGCCGATCATGATGACCACCATCGCCGCCTTGCTCGGGGCGATCCCGCTGATGGTCGGCCTGGGCACCGGCTCGGAGCTGCGCCAGCCGCTGGGCGTGGCGGTGGTCGGCGGCCTGCTGATCAGCCAGGTGTTGACGCTGTACAGCACGCCGGTGATCTACCTGGCCCTGGACCGCCTGTTCCTGAGCCGCCGCCGCACCGCCGCGGCCGCGGCCGCGGCCACGGCCCCGGGCGCGGCCGCCGAACCGACCATGGCCTGAGCGGAGCTGTACGATGCCCGCTGGCCCGCCACCGTCATGAACCGCACGCCGAGATGAAACTGCTGATCGTCGAGGACGAAGTCAAAACCGCCGACTATCTGCGCGACGGCCTGTCCGAGCAGGGCTGGACCGTGGACGTGGCGCGCGAAGGCCTCAGCGGCCTGCATCTGGCGCGCGAGTTCGACTACGACGTGATCGTGCTGGATGTGATGCTGCCGGGCATGGACGGCTTCACCGTGCTGCGCGAGCTGCGCGCGCGCAAGCAGACGCCGGTGATCATGCTGACCGCGCGCGACCGCGTGGACGATCGCGTCCACGGCCTGGGCGCGGGCGCCGACGATTATCTGGTCAAGCCGTTTTCCTTCATCGAATTGCTGGCGCGGCTGCAGGCGCTGGTGCGGCGCGGCCGCCAGCAGGAGCCGACCGAGCTGCAGATCGGCGATCTGCAGATCAACCTGCTCGCGCGCCGCGCTTTCCGCGACGGCACGCGCCTGGACCTGACCGGCAAGGAGTTCGCGCTGCTGGCATTGCTGGCCCAGCGCCGCGGCCAGATCCTGTCCAAGACGGTGATCGCCGCGCAAGTGTGGGACATCAATTTCGACAGCAATACCAACGTGGTCGAAGTGGCGATCAAGCGGCTGCGCGCCAAGATCGACGGCCCGTTCCGCAACAAGCTGCTGCACACCGTGCGCGGCATGGGCTATGTGCTGGAAGCGCGCGAGGACGACCAGGACGATGCCGCGCCGCCGCCGGGACGGGTGCTGGCATGAAGCCCTTGCGCGATCTGTCCATCGCCCAGCGCCTGGCGGCGATGTTCGCGCTGGCCGCGTTGCTGGTGTTCACCCTGGTCGGCGTCACTTTGTACAAAGTGCTGGAGACGCAGATCGTGCGTTACCAGCGCGCCGAACTGGAAACCAAGCTGCGCTACGTCGCCGGCAGCGTGGCGGTGTGCGACATGCGCGATCGCTGGTACAAGGTCAAGGACAAGGTCGAGAGCCTGACCTCCAGCGACCGCAGCACCAAGATATGGGCCTGGAGCGACGACTCGGGTTTCCGCATCGGCCACTCCACGCCCAAGGTGGAGGCGGCGAAAAAACGCGATCGCGGCATGGGCCGCTTGTGGCTCGGCGACAGCAACGCGCCGTACCGGACCTTGGAAGAAGTGATTCCGCCGCGCGGCGAGCGGCCGCAGGTGCGGTTGTGGATCGGTATCGACTCGTGGCCCTACGTCGCCGCGCTGCGTTCGTTCGCCTGGGCGCTGGTCGCGCTCGGCGTGGTCGGCACCGCGCTGGTCGCCTTGCTCGGCCATTGGATCGCCCTGGTCGGCCTGCGGCCGTTGCAGCGCCTGTCCAGCCAGGCGCAGAGGCTGAGTCCGAGCAATCTGTCGCAACGCCTGCAGCCGACCGAACTGCCGCCGGAACTGGGCCGGCTGACCGGCGCGTTCAACGGCGCGCTCGACCGGTTGGAGGCGGCGTACACGCGCCTGGACGCGTTCAACGCCGACGTCGCCCACGAGCTGCGTACGCCGCTGACCAACCTGATGGGCCAGACCCAGGTCGCGCTGTCGCGGCCGCGCGAAGTCGCGCAGTTGGAGGACGTGCTGCAGTCGAATCTGGAAGAACTCGAACGCATGCGCGGCATCGTCAACGACATGCTGTTCCTGTCGCGCGCCGACCAGGGCGACATCGCCCTGGACCGGGTTTGCGTGCCGCTGGCCGCCGAAGTCGCCAAGACCGGCGAGTTCATGGAATACCTGCTGGAAGAAGCCGGCATGCGCCTGCGCATCGACGGCGCCGCCGATGCCTGGATCGACACCTCGCTGTTCCGCCGCGCCATCACCAACCTGCTGCACAACGCCGTCCAGCACGCCACCCCGGGTTCGGAGATCGTGGTGGAGTTGCGCGAAGGCGTCGGCGCGGCAAGCGAATGCGGCACCGGCGCCAGCGTGGCGGTGCGCAATCTCGGCAGCAGCGTGGAGGCCGAGCATCTGGTGCGCATGTTCGACCGTTTCTATCGGGTGGATGCGGCGCGCCAGCATCGGGGCGAGCGGCATCACGGTTTGGGGCTGTCGATCGTCAAGGCGATCGCCGCGTTGCATGGCGGCAATGTGTTCGCCAGCAGCGGCGATGGCGCGACGACGGTGGGATTCAGTCTGGCCGCGCCGGAGAGCGTCAAAGCTTGAATGCGGGGCAGTGGGCTGTCGCCACCGGGTCGGCGCGAAAGCCCCGAGGACTTTTGTAGGAGGGGCTTCAGCCCCGATGCTCTTCGGCCAGAAATCCTTTTTCATCACATCTGATCGAACAACATCGGGGCTGAAGCCCCTCCCACTTGGGGTGCTGGATGCGAGCGAACGCCGGCTCGCGGAGTTGCGTATCGAAACCGAGCCCGCGTTCGGACGGTTGGTCGCCGACTGGGAACGCCGCTTCGCCGCGTTGATCGCTCAGATCGACCCGGCCGCCGTGCCCGCGCACCTGTGGCCGCGCCTGCGCAGCCGCCTGGGCTGGTCGCCGGTGGAAGGCGCACCGCCGCGCGGGCTGTGGAACAGCGTCGGCTTGTGGCGCGCCACCGCCGCGCTGGCCGCGGCCTTGGCCGTGGTCGCGCTGTTGTTCGACCGCGCGCCGGCGCCGACACCGCCGCCGCTGGTGCAGCAACCGCCGGTGCGACTGCCGCCGGTGGAAGCCGAGCCGACCCGTCCGGTCACGCGGCTGGCGCGCGACGACGGCAGCACCGGCTGGCTGGCCACGGTCGATCGGCGCCAGTCCAAGGTGCTGATGGCGCCGGTGCCCGGGCCCGGAGACGCGCAGGGGCGCATCGCCGAGCGGCGGCTGATTCCCAAGGGCGAGGCGCCGCGTTCGCTGGGCCTGGTGTCGACGCAGGTGGCGCATTCGGTGCCGGTCCCGGCCGATTTGCTGTCCAAACGGGTGGCCGGCGCGACCCTGGCGATCAGCCTGGAACCGCCGACCGGCGTGCCGCATAGCGCACCGACCGGGCCGATCATCGCCAAGGGCGGTCTGTCGCGGTGAACCCCGGGCCGCGGCGTCCCGCGCCGTGGCCGGGTCCGAGCTGTGTGGCCCCGGGAGGGGCCGCCGGCTGAAAAAAAGTTGTCACGCAACCGTTGACAGCGGAGGCGCCGCAACGCAACATACGCCTCCTCGCAGCGGCGACGGTTCATCGAAACCGCAGCGATTGGCCCAGGTGGCGGAATTGGTAGACGCACTAGTTTCAGGTACTAGCGGGTAAAACCGTGGAGGTTCGAGTCCTCTCCTGGGCACCATACAAGCAGCTCTGTACAGCTCTCAACGTCTCAGAAATGCACAAAAACCCGCGCGAAAGCGCGGGTTTTTTGTTTCTGGGAGGGTCTATCTGTCTCCCAGCAGCTCGCCCGCTCCGTGACCAAAGCTGTGTACAAGTCGCTGGCCTCGGCTGAGACTTGTACACGCGCACCGAGGACCGCGAGAAATGGGGAAATTGACAGACAAGGCGCTGCGCGCGATCAAGCCGCAAGAGCGCATCTACAACATCGCAGACGGCGACGGGCTGTCTCTTGAGGTATGGCCGAACGGTGGTCGCTACTGGCGCTTCCGATATCGATTTGCCGGGAAGGCCAAGCGGCTGAGCCTGGGCGTCTACCCGGAAGTCTCTTTGAAGGAGGCGCGCGACAGTCTCACTGTCGCCAGGGCGACGCTTCGGGGCGGTGTTGATCCGTCCCGTGACCGGAAAGAAGCTAAGCAGGCCCTGCTCACCGCTGAAGACCGCGATTTCTCCAAAGTTGCTGCCGACTGGCTGGCGTACAACAGGCCCGGCTGGGCATCAGAGACCTATCGAAAGGCTAGCTATGTCGTTGAACAATGTTTGCAGCCTTTCTGCGCGTCGGCGGAGGTCCCTATCGGCCAAGACACGGCGCATGCAACGTCACTGCTCTTGGGGACGAGCACCAATTCTAAATCGCCCAGGGTTTCATAGCCGCTCCCCGGGCGAGACCACTCCGCAGTTCCCAGCTGTCTCACGCTGGCCAATACCACTCGCGCCGGCCCGCCGACTGGGGCTAGTGGGGGTCGTTGGGGGCTAATAAGGCCCAATGAGGGCTATTGGGGGTTGGTGGAGCGTGGGCAACCGGAATCCAACTCTCTTGATTACCCAGGGTTATCCACAAGTACCCATCGTTACCTAGGATCATGATGGCGCGACGCCAACCGCGTTTGATCGCGCCATACCAGATCCTGAATTACCGCTCGTCGGAAACCGCCTGAGACGTTGACCTGACGCGACTGTTCGGTCCGTTGGTCTGACAGCAATCGACGGCACGATGCCGCGAGTAGGGGCTCGGGCGACGCGGCGTACGGACAGCTAACAGGGGATCACATGCGTCAGACAGGGGTGACACTCATATTACTTGGATGCCTACGTCAGCGAGGATCTTGCTGTGCTGCACTCGTACTTCGGTCCACTGGTTCGAGTGTCTGCCGCGGCTGACTAGCGCTCGTTCTCACCAGCCTTGTGTCGCGCCGCGGGCTTCTCGGGTCATGCCGAGGCTGATCGGCGCGTGGGCCGCTTAAGGCATGCGCACGCCGGAATGTTTCCGAGCTGGCTTGAGCCCAGCCCGCCAAGCGAAGCGTGGGCAATGAGCGGGCAGCCCGGGACTACTCCGGCTCCCACAGTTCGGTGGCTATAGACCGCTATCGGCCATTGGTGGTCCCTCAAACTGACCGCTGGGATGCGTATTGATCAGCTTTATCATCAGCACCGGCACCGCGACATCGACAGTAACGAGACAGTTACTACTTGCGCGTCGGTGTCGGCTGCACCGCGACTGATCGGTGCTACAGTTGAGCGCGGCGTTGGCGCCGGCACCTCGGAACACTGCACAAAAGGGGATCGGGGATGAGAATGCTCAAGGTGCTAGCCGCCATAGGTCTGTTTGTGTGCGCTGCGGGGCCCGCGGCTGCACAGTCTTACAAAGTAGGCAGTTGCAACGACCAGATGGGGAAACTCGAGATTGTCGAGTCGATTCAGCACTTTCCCGGAGGCCAATCGAACAAGGTCACACAGTTCGTCCGGCCTGGCCTGTGGGGTCCACAGCAGGTCTATGACTCGATACCGGATGGTTCGGGCATCCATCTGGCGCAGATCAAATCGGGCGCCGCAGGTGTCGCGTTCTGGCTCGCACGGAATGGCAACCTCGTCGCCACGAACCAATATGGCTGGCAAATCGTAGGTGCTTGCCAGTATCAAACTGCGTGGGCAGAGCAGTTCCCAGCGCCCGTCTTCGTTCCCGCGCCGCAGCCCGTTCCGTTTGCCCTCGGTGCAGACGTGCTGGCTGAGATGCCGACCATCACCTCGGTCAACGGCGCGCAGATTCCGGCCGGCATCCTTCAGCCGGGCGTGCTCCCTGGCGTGCCGGCGCTGATGTCTCTGGATGAAGCACGCGAGTGCTACGAGCGGGCCGACGGTGATCAGGATGAGCTGTTCCTCTGCGGCGCCGAAAAGGCGATGGGAAGCAAGGAGCGCGCGGCAGCCGAGTGCGTGCGATCGGCACCCGACAACACCGCGGCGGGCCTGTGCTTGCTTGGCAACCAACTTCCCGACGCGCAGGCGAAGGCGGCCAAAGACGTGGCGGACTGTTACCAGAAACACGGGGCGAGCTGGAACGATTACCCAGTTTGCATGGCGGAAAAGCAGGCAGATCCCCAAACGGCCCGGCTAATCAACTGCGCGCGTCAGCAGATGCAACAGGGCCAGCAGCCTGACTACTGGACAATGGGCTACTGCGCGTTCGGACGGGCGCTGCTCAATCCCAATCCGGAATCGACGATTGCGATCCAGTGCGCGCTGGCGACGAAAGGACAGCCTGGCCCGTTTGTGGGTTGCGCGGGCGGCAGGTTGCTCTACCGCGAGCTGGACAAGTGCCTGAATGATGGAATCGGCGGCGACGACGGTTGCTTCGGAAAGAACAACACGCTCACCAAAGCCTACGATCGCGTCGAGGAGGAGCTGCGCAAGGCGCTAGGCGGTAACAGCGTGGCCTTCAAGGCCTGGCAAGCAGCGCGTCTGAGCATGGACCCGCACCAGATGGCTGAGGCGGCCCGCAAAGTAAGGAATGAGCTCAATCAGGCTATCGCCAACGGCAACGCAGCGATGAAGCAGGCCGGTAAAGATGCGATGGAATGGGTCGATGCGGCCACCCCGGACATCACGGTCAGCACCTCAGGCATCAAGATCGAGGGCGTTAAGGTAGGGCAGATCGGCAAGGGCCTGAAGTGCTGCAAGCTCTGAACATTTGAATAGGAGGAAACATGCGTACCTGCCCGCTCTGCGTCGTTGCTCTTGCATGCTCATTCGCAGCCTCCTGCGCGACTACCGCTCCGGATCAGCCGGATGAAATGGTCGCAGCGGTGGCAGTTCCCGTCGTCTACCGTCTCCACGCCTGCGCTGATTCCGCCCATCACAATTGCGACGCCGTGAGCGAGCATTCAAGCAGTGGTGCCTGCGAAACAGCGAAGAAGGCCTACCTCGCCGCGCATCCGACACATTCGGCCGGCTGCATGAAGAAGTGATCACCCGCATCAGTTCACGGGTGAAGTGACCCATGGGGCGCCGCAAAGAGTAGCGGCATGCGGGCAAGGACGCCTCCCGCTGTTATCCCAACCCACTCTATCGTGACCGCGGCTGGACAAACAATTAGTCGTGCCTGCAAGCGAGGATTCTCGCCTGAGGCGTACACCGCACTGGCGCTGCCACCGACCGATGGGGCCGGTGTATGTTTTTCCGCAACCTGACCTTCTTCCGTATTCCCGCCTCCCTCAACTTCGATGCGCTCATGAATTGGGGGGCTTGGGGTTGATATTCGCTTAGGGTCGAAAGCAGCACCAGCGGCGGGCAAGGCCGAGAAGCCGGATCCAGCCACAGCTAGCTCATGCTGATAGCAGACCATTGGGCGCCCTTCCGTTAGCCGGCTCGTCTCGCTCAATGAGACACAGATTGACTACCGTCCGCGGAACATCGAGCGGGGTGCCCCCATGCCGAACGTGCTTGTAGATACCCGCGTTTCCCTGATTCCGCTAGGTCAGCCGGTCCGCTGGAATGCGAAGAATCAGCAGGTCAGTGACGAGGATTTCCATCTCATCGCGGAGCGCCTGCGCGAGCTCGAAGAGATCGGGGTGGTCGCGATCTCTGCCGCTAGGCGAGAGTCATTCAGTGGTCGCCGACGATGGTCGGCGATTTTCTTTGAGCGCCTGCGCTAACGCATCATCTGACCGTTGACGGTCGCTGCCGCGAGCCGTGCCAGAGCGTTAGTCGCAAGGAAGGGGCAGTGCCCCTCCCTTTCTTCATTGAAGCGTAGCCGGCGTCCCCTCACCAACACGGCCCTGACTTCCCGTTCGGGCCCGCAGCGCTTGGTCCGAAACGCCGCGCCCGGTTCGCGCAGGGTACTCTCACGGCTTCAACGGCCTGGGGTGGATCATGTTGGACCGACTGAACGGCTGGCAGCGCATCGGCGTGGTTGCGACAGGCCTTTGGTTCGCCTTCATCGTCTGCGTAGGCGCGCTGGAGGGCGGGATTACGCAGCGGGTGGCGGGAGCCCCGGCGGAGTACGAGTACGTTCCGCGCACCCCTTGTACCCCGGACCCGCCCCGACCTGACGGAAGCATCAGCTTTGAGGAAGGTTTGGGGCAGCCGCCGTGTACAGATGCCCGGTTGATCAGGGAGGAAGTGCCGGAGGTCTATCGCACGAATTGGGGCGCCATGTTCTTGGCGGCCATCATCCCCGCTATCTTGGCTTGGCTGCTTGTCTACGGCACCATCGGGGCGGTCCGGTGGGTCGCAAAGGGGTTCCGGGAAGGGCGGCAGTAACGGGATTGAGGGCGGCAGGGCAGGTCAAACGGCCAAGGGGCAAGCCGGCCCTTGACGCGCCGGGCACTGCCAGAATGCACATTGCGATGGAGTTGCGTCGGCGACAATTCTGATCTGGAGGCCACGGTAGGCCGGATTTTCCGGACGGAAGGTCCGCTATCCCACCTGCGGGATGTTCGTCGGCGTGCCCTGGTGTTCCCTAGCGTGCAGAGACTGTTTTGAACTCGGGAGCCGTGGGCGCGCCAGTTTCTAGCGGTGAACCCTCTCCGCTCTCCGCACGCCCCTCTGAAAGCCCCAGTCCTGGCGGCCTTCCGCGAGGGGCGTTTGGTTTTGGGCTTCTGGCCAGACCGCCGAAACGGTCCGTTTTCCCCTCTCTCCACCCCGTTTTTCTCCGGTCGGTTGGTCCTGAGACCAAACGCTCGTGTGCGCAAAGCGCCAAAAACAAGGTGGATTTCGCCGGCCTATTTTCTACGTTGGATTCGGACTTAGGTTATCCGTCGCGATACGAACCGCAAGAACTGGCCTTGCCGGCAGGCGGAATCAACCCGCAATCCATGGCCAGCCGTGCCAGTGCAATCTCGCCGCGCACCCCGAGCTTGGCCATCACCTTCGCCCGCACGGTGCGGATGGTGGACTCCGTCAGATCCAACTCCAGCGCGATTTCGGCGTTGCGCCTGCCATGCACCATGAGCAATGCGACCTCCAGTTGGCGCGGGCTGAGTTGGTCGAATGGCGTCGTCTCAAACAGCACCCGCGCGCCCAGCGTGTCGTCCAGATAACGCCGACCGGCGGCAACCTCGCGCACCGCGCGGATGACCGCACTCCCGTCGCGCGCCTTCGACACGTAACCCATCGCGCCGGCGGCCAACAGACGGCGCGGCACCGGTCCGCCCTCGACAACCGAGACGATTAGAACCTTCAGATCGGGATGCTCCGCTAGCAGTCGCCGGGTGACTTCCAAGCCATCCATATCCGGCAAGTGGAAGTCGCACAGCACCACGTCGACACGACGGCGTGCGATGGCGACCAGCGCGTCCTTACCGTTGGCTGCCTCGCCCACGACGCGGAAGTCCTTCTGCGTCTCCAGCACCCACGTCATCCCGATGCGAACTAGCGGATGATCGTCGATCACAAACAAGCGAATCATTTTCGTCCCCGGCATAACGCTCCGGGGACAAACTTAACCAACACACTCGCGGCGCTATCAATTCAATCATTTCAAATTTGCTTTTCGCTGAGTCGAATCTCGGCGCAACGCAGTGTAGAGATAGACGAACGCTGAAATCATCTCGGCAAACGCGCAAACAAAATCAGAGCTTTCCTACAGCATCGCCACCTTCGCTTTTGTTAGCGTCTTCCGCCTCCCTGATTGCTGGAGCATGCGATGGACAATGCTGACGATTCGTTGGTCACCTACTTCGATGTCGTTCGTCTAGATTCGAAGCGCTGGCAAGTGCGCGCAGTCGGTATACACCAGCCCGTTCCGTTCACGAGTCGCGATAGCGCGGCCTCCGTCGCGCGCGCCCAAGCCAGACAGTTTCATCTGTGGAGAGGGTTCTCAACCTGCGTAAGGGTGACCGACTCAAGCGGCGCCCTTAAACGCACAAATCGTTACAGTCAGTTCCCGGCTGAACCCCCCACCGAATTCCGACGGACGGTCTCACCTCCCGAGATGTTTGTCGGCGAAACTCTGCTGAAGCATCCTGTCCCCAACCGCCACACGGATCCCGTGGCCGCGCCTCGCACTGACATGGAATCGTCCTACCGTGCAGATCAATCCACCGTTCTTTTGTCCCTGCCCTTCTTTAGGCAGCTGACCGCGCTCGTCCGAATCGCCTCCCCAAGCACCGGCCCCCTGCCTGTGCTGTTGCACCGCGCCAAAAGGAGTTGTCTCTTGAATGCAAGATCAAAGCGCGTTATCGCGCAAAAATCGTCGCCCCAACAAAGCCCACCAGGACACAAGCTGCGGCCTCTGTGGATGGCCGGAGTGGCCCTGCTAGTTGCGCTCACTTCCATTGGAGCCGTGGCACAGGAAACCGAGAAGGTCTGGAGCACCTCCGACGCGGTCGGCAGCCCCTTCATCAGCGAACACGAAGCCCAGGAGGCCATCAAAAGGGACGTTGTGGACAACGTGCCCGATGGCCCCATGCTCAAGTTCCGCAGTGAAGGCAATTTGATCCTAAAGGACCGGACCCTCTACTGGTACGGCATTACCCCTATGCCACCGAAGACCGGGGAATGGGACTACTCATTCATTATGCCCCGCGTGTTCAACGCACCGTCCATGGACAGTGCCGTTGCGCAAACGAAGGCGTACTACGACAAGGAGAGTGTCGCCACAGGGTGCGCACCTAACACGACGGTACTCGTCCATCCAAGCAGCCAAAGGACCTTTTGGGACGACGGCGTGACCCTGCGGCAGGAATTCTTCCCCGTCACCGTGGTTTACCAAAGCGGGTTATCTGGCACCTGTACACCCATTACTTTCAGTGGCGAAAGCTATGGCATTGGCGCCGGCCGAAGTGTGGGCTGCCCCAGTTACTTGCAATGGGACCCCCAAAAGCAGGCCTGTGCCGGTGGGGGCCTATTCGCCAGCGGAAACTCGGCCATTTACTCAGCCCCGGTGCTCGCACCCGGACAATGCAAGGTCGGCAATCCCTGCGACCCATCAACCGGCGACAAGATGCAGCCAGAGACCGATTTCGATCTGGGCTGGATCAGCTTTACACGGTACTTCCACTCACTCACTTCGACGCCGATGGGCGGGTTCGGTGATGGCTGGACGCATTCGCACAACCTGCGCCTGACCGCGGGCAAGGACCCGACCAGTTGGGACGACACCGTGCACGTCGGCTTGGTCGAGGCCGATGGTTCGCAGATTTCGTTCACTCCGGTGGGCGATGTTTATGAGAGCGATGACGGCCGTGGCGACCGAGCCGTCAAAGATGGCGATCAATGGTGGGTCTATCGCAGCGATCGGGTGCTGCGTTTCGACGCCGATGGCCGGCTGCTGGAGCAGCGGTTCGAAAGCGGTGCGTCGTTGACCTATGCCTACGACGCGGTGCATCGACTCAGCACCATCACCCACAGCAGCGGCCGCAGTCTGGCGTTCGACTATGCCGCCTCGGATGGCGACGCACCCATCGCGGCGATCCGCTCGTCCGGGCGGGCGCTGGCTACCTATGGATATACGGCGGCCGGCCAGATCGAAACGGCGACCTACGCGAACTCCACGAATCGACGCTACCACTATGAGGACACGCGCTTTCCGCGCTATTTGACCGGCGTAACCATCGAGGGCGATAAGCGCTTCAGCACCTTCGTTTATGACGCCAAGGGCCGAGTGATCTCGAGCCAGCACGACGGCGGCGCCGATGGCGTGACGTTGAGCTATCCCGAAGAAGGGGGCTCCCTCATCACCAATGCATTGGGCCAACAGACCACATTGGGATTGGGCAGCGCTCCCCCTAGCGATGCGCCGCGCAAGATCAGCGACCTGACCGATAGCCGCGGTACGGCGGGAACCACTTACTACGACGAAGAGACGGATTTCCGTCGCCGGGTAGCTACGACCACCGATCGCAAAGGCATTGTGACCGAGCATGCCTACACCGAAGCCAACGATCCGGTCACCGGTCTGTTGGCACGAACCCATACCGTTACCGAGGCCAAGGGAAAACCGCAACAGCGGATCAGCGTGACCGTGACCGATGTGGCCAGCAATCGCCCGATCCTGGCGAAGGTCGGCAGCCAAGAAACCCGCATCGTGCGCAACGCCCGCCTGCAGCCGGCCAGCATGAGCGTGCGCGACACGGTCAGTAACGAAGTTCGCACCACAACCTACGCGTACTGCGAGGCCGCTGATGTCACGGCCAGCAACAGCACGTGCCCTGTGCTCGGCCTTTTGAAGTCGGTGGACGGACCTCGGACCGACGTTAACGACGTCACCCACTTCGAGTATTACGGCAGCGACGACTCGGTCTGCGCGGCGACCCCGGAGCTTTGCACATATCGCAAGGGGGACCTGCGCAAAACCATCGACGCGCTGGGCCGGGCGACGGAAATCATAGGCTACGACCCTGACGGCCATCCGCTGTCAGTGGTGGACGCCAATGGCCTCGTTACCGACTTCACCTACAACCCACGCGGCTGGCTCACTGCGACTAAGGTGCGAGGCACCGACGACACTACCCAGCAAGACGACCGTATTACCGAGATTGCCTATTACCTGGATGGCCCGGTCCAGACCGTCACCCTGCCGAGTCAAGCCCCCGTCTATTTTGATTACGACAAGGCGCGGCGCTTAAATTCCATTAACGCCAGCACCGGCGATAGGATCGATTACACGCTCGACAATGCCGGCAATATCAAGAAGCAGGAGAACCGCACCGGCAGCGGCCAACTGACCCACACCCTGTCCCGGGTCTACGACGCGCTGGGGCAGTTGATCACGGCCAAGGACGCATCGCAGAACCCGACCAGCTTCACTTACGACGCCAACGGCAACGCTGAATTAATCACCGATGCTCTGGGCCGCAAGACGAGTCAGTCTTACGATTCGCTCAATCGCTTGTCTGAGACCTTGCAAGATGTTGGCGGGTTGGCGGTGAAAACCGTCATGACGTACAACGCACTCGACCAGGTCACCAAGGTCACGGATCCGAAGGGGCTGAATACCGTCTATGCCTATAACGGCTTCGGCGATCAGACCAAGCTCACCAGTCCAGACACCGGCATCACCGACTACACGTATAACGCCGCAGGCCTGCCCGCGACCAAGAAGGACGCCAACGATGCCGCCGCGCATCGCTACACGTACGACGCGCTGAACCGGCCGACGGCGATCTTTTATACGGCGACCGGTCCGGCCGATGTGGAATACGACTACGACGCCGTCAACACCGTCTGCGCCACCGACGAAACCTTTGTCCTGGGGCGCGTTACCGCCATGCGCGCCGAAGGCACGCAGTTGCAGTATTGCTACGACCGTTTCGGCCAAGTCGTTCGCAAAGTCCAGACGGTCGCTGGCAAGAGCTTCACCCTGCGCTACGCCTACAACAAGACAGGCCTGCTCCAGGCAGTTACGTATCCTGACGGTGCCGTGGCCGACTATTGGCGCGACAACCTTGGCCGCATCCTGGAGATCTATGTCACGCCGGCCGGCGGTGTCCGGACCAAACTGCTCTATGGCACTATTTATCAGCCATTTGGACCGTCGCTGGGTTGGACCTATGGCAACGACCGCTATGTGATGATCGACTCGGATCTGGACTACCGCACCAAGTCCATCCGCGACATCGCCAGCGGTGGTTTGTCACTCGGCTACGTCTACAACCAGGTCGGCGAGATCAAGGAACTGAAGGACGGTCTGCTGGGCACCAGCTTGGCGCAGTACGACTATGACGCGCTAAGCCGACTGAGGGTGACCCGCGACGGCCCGACGAGTACCGCGATCGAGACCTACGAGTACGATCTGACGGGCAATCGTAAGAAACTGATCCGCGGCACGGTCCAAGAGGATTACGTTTATCCGGCGGCCAATCATCGCTTGAGCAGCATCAACATAGCAGGTGGCAGTACCACCAGTCGCAGCTACGACGCTATAGGAAATACCATTGCCATCGGCGGCACGGCCAAGGTGTACGCATACAACGCGAACGACCGTCTGGCCCAAGTCAAGCAAGCCGGCGTGGTTAAAGCGAGCTATCGCTACAACGCGCTCGGAGAGCGTGTCGCGGCGACGAATGGCACCTCCAGCATCATCGATGCGTACACGCTATACGACGAGCGTGGCAACTGGATCGGCGACTACGACGCCAATGGCGTGGCCAAGCAGCAGGCGATTTGGTTTGACGGCATCCCCGTTGGCTTACTGGTAGGTAGTGGTTCGACGCAGTCCTTGAAGTATGTTCAGACCGATCACCTGGGCACACCGCGTGCGGTCATTGATCCAACCCGCAATGTCGCGATCTGGACATGGGATGCAAAGAACGAAGCGTTCGGCAACAGCCCCCCGAATCAGGATCCGGACCTGGATGGCACCGCCTTCGTGTTCAACATGCGGTTTCCGGGGCAACGATTCGACACGGGTAGCGGATTCGTCTACAACTACTTCCGGGACTATGATCCAGCCTCAGGCCGTTATCTTCAGAGCGATCCGATTGGTTTGGCCGGGGGCTTTGATACCTATTCATATGTGGGAAGTAATCCCGTACAGTTCATTGACCCAAATGGATTGCAATCGAGAGATTTGGAATATATATACAAGGAATCTGGCGCGACACCGCCTCCGCCGGGTAATTTAAATTTTGCCGGCTGGATGTTAGCCGAAGCGCTTTGCGGCTTCTGTGACTTAAGCTACACGGCGCCAGAGGGCTTGCAGTCGATCGACGCGCCGTGGGAAATGGGATTCGGGGTTCGAGGGCTATCCAATGCCGCCGGACGCGCAACTGCAAGAGCAGCGGCCTCCTGTAAAGTATTTAAAAACTTAGCTCCCGAAGATGACATCATCCCTGCCGTGCTTTTTAAAATTAGCGACATCCTCAAGGTTAAATACTCGGGACGACTTACATATGTAGTCCGGGATTCAGGCGAGCTTATCGTCGGCAGAACTCCCCATACTAGCTTGGCACGAGGAGCCGACGTTATCGCTGCTGGCGAGGCGAGATTCGTAAATGGTGAACTCCGCTCTATAGATAACGCATCGGGGCACTACAGACCCTCTGGCGAGTCAGCTCGCGACGCTGCAGAAGCAGCGTTTAACCGTGCAGGGCTCAACGCGAGCGGAAAATACACAGAAAGGAAATTTTAATGGATGACACTCTTGCGAAAGACCTCTTTGATACTCTTGTCGAAAATTCCTCACGTGTTCTAGCCAAAGGCTACGGAATTGGATGGGCTGAGTCCTCTCTTTTTGAGGTGGTCAGACTATTGAGGCAAGAGGAATCGCTTAAAAGTTATTTTTTGGAGCGCGTTTCATCGGAGTTCTCTCGCCGCGCCCCGGGTGTGAAGTCGACAGAATTATCTACTGAACTTATTGAACTAGTTGCGCATGAACTGAGGTGGATGGAATTACTACAGCTCGCACAAATCAGAATCGAAACTGTGTTCCAGGGCGACAGTGTGCGCGCCGTTGGAGACATATCTGCTCGACTTGCATCGGCATACGATGACCAATGGGAGGACCGCGAATTCTATAAGCGTTACAGAGACAATAGTATTTAATCTTTATATCAATTCTCACTAGTTTGACTCACGCAGTTGGCAACAGCTCTTGGTTTTTAAGATTGAAAAGCGCGTCCTGGAAGTGAGTAAGTAGGTATGCTTCAAAAAAGGCCCCGGCAACGGGGCCTTTTTTGCGCAGCAGCAAATGCTTCATAGCTATGTGCTCGACTAGTGCCGCCAAAGATGTCGGCCACCCTTGTGGCCCCTAGCTTCACCGAGCGCTTGAGCTGCCTTGCTGACGTCCATGCGATTGAGTCTCGTCAGTTCGTCCTGTAGATCGAGAGCAAGGTTGGCTAGCCCCTCTCCCCAGCATCAGGATTGGCCTCCAGACAGGCCATCCTGCCGCTCGACACAAGTAGCGCCTCGACGGGGCGAAGCGTCTCGCCCTCGTGCATCCCGACCTGACCGGCCAGCGCGCGGCCAAGCATCACCCGCCGCCGGGACGATCGCCGTGCAACAGGAACCTCGACAAGCGGCTCCTTCCTCCAGCCGCAGATCCAGCCGCAGATCCAGCCGATATCGGCGCATACGCGAAGCAGTCGCGCTTCAATTCTTTCCCGCAGCGCAGCCTTCCTTTCGGGCGGCCGAGCCACTCGCCCTCGACGATTGCGCTTCGTAATCTTCATGCTCTTCGCCGCAGAAAACCAGACGAACACGATGTGGCCATAGCGGCTGCACCGCAACAGCCATTTCGTTGCTGTGACGGTGGTAATGGTCGTGACGGTGTATCCGGACCTTGAACTATGGGTGAGAGAGAAGAAAGCAGGTCAGCAGCGCGGACTCTCTTCTTCAACACCGAGCGCTAGGTCGGGACAGAGCGTCACCACCGTCACGACCATCACACCTGTGGATAACGTGACGGCCGTGACGCTGGTGATGGTGTATCCGGACCTTAAACTATGCGTGGAAGAGAAAAGGTGCCGTTGCCGCGGCACTTTAGGACAGATCTTTCCTTTCGTATCCAGCCCAGCGGAAGAGAGACGTCCTCAGATTATAAAATCAGCGCGACCGCCGTTAATTGTATTCAGCTTAGAGGTGAAGCAAACTTGAAGTCCGCCAGGACGGCGGATTCAAGGAGTGAAACTATGTTGAAGCTGACTTCGATAGCTGTAGGGATCATCTTGGCTGGCGCTGCGGTTTTTCCCGCGGCAGCCCAGCAGACCGTCGTGATAGGTGATATCCGATACACATGCCCGAATAGCTGCGTGGTAACGCAAGGCCAAAATGGTCCAGCGGTACGTGACAGCGAGGGTGCCCAGATCAACGCAGAGTTCTTGCGCAGCGGTGAACCGGATCGGGATCCCTAATACGGAAGTAATTGGAGCTGAGCGGCTCCTCCGCTCTGTCTCCATAACATGATCGTTACTGCGTAGCGTCGGAAAGAGGCTACGCAGTTCGTCATGTGTTTCCTGGATTGGTCACGATCGGGGAAGAAGGCGCCAAGTACTAATCAGATCGGAAGCTGCAACCGCTTTCGTTAGCGCCTAGTCGGCATGCTGATCGCGCTGTGTTTCGACGCGGCGCATCGCTAGGGCCAGCCTGGAGTGCCTCCGTCGCCTCCTCTGCTCCGGGCTGGCCCGCCTTCTCCAAGCTGCCGCGCCCTAGGTGCGGCCAATTGTTACGGCTGAGCGATCTCAAGCCCGAATCGATGCAAAAACTCCCGCAGGGTCGCGAGCTGACTCGTACCGGTGCAGTCGAAAGCCACGACGACTTTATGAAGATCATCCCGCTGTATGACCGGTGATTGGATGCCGGGGACACCTTGTAGGGCGATGATCGCCAATTCCTCTAGAGGCGTAGCGATCACTCGCGTATTCCACGCTCTGCGGACAGTAAGGGTCATCCACATGATGTCTGCTCCTTCCTGGATCGTTCAACGACCGAAATATTCGGGCGGCGGTGTCCGGGCGGGCACGCAACTGCGCACCGAAACTGTGGTGCCGTTCATTGGCGTCGGAACAGAACACTCATGTCCATCCTTCGATCAGAGCGCAGCGCGGTGAAGCTGGCAATAGGTATTTTCCCTCAGCGTCGCCAGGCTGCGATGAACGGCACAGGTCGGCTTGGATGGAAATCCCACCACGAAGATTCGCCCAACTGCATCCGGCTGCGGACACGCGGCCATCACGACCGAGTAGGTCAGAATTTTTCTGAGAGTAGCTAGCAGCTAAACCCGTCGCCATAACAGCCTTCGACGGCGTCAGGCGTACGGCCTAATCCTGGCGTCAGGAGAACGGGATGGATAGAGCGCTGGACATTGTCACCGGTGCGCTGGTTGACGCAGAACAGCTCTGGCTGTGACACGTCGCGGTACCAGTGCGCATCGTGTGGTATTGCACTTCGGCCGGCGGCATACAGCGTCGACGCCACGCGAAAGCGACCGTATTTCACTCTGGATCGTTCGGCCCGGCATGCCCCGAGCTGCCGGATGATGGCGTACAAGGAGTTGGCTCTTCGGGCGAGACACGAGCGCATTCCTATGGAGGAGCTGCGTCAGTTCAATGCAATGCCGGACCGAGCAAGGTTCGGCTCATTGGCGCCGAGATTCCCGGGAGAAGAACGTGGCCAAAGCCTGCGTCGCGTTGCTTCGGCCTATTGCAGCTTTCCTCATAACCGTGATCACACACTGCATATAGACGAGATAGCAGGCCAAACGTATGAAGATGCTATCCGGCGGCTCGCGGTAAACGAAATCGTGCGCTATGCGAGGAAATCAGTTTTGTTTGGTCGGGCCGCTAGGAAGACGTTTCCCTTAGAGTCCAACGCGGCATTTGAGATTACGTTGCGGGAAGGAGCGTCCTCTACCAATGGAGCGCAACGATCCTATCGCGTGCGAGTCCATTGGTTCTCCTGGCACCCTAACGCACGCCTCGCACTAGTCCGGGAGTTGAGGCCTTGCTGCAGGAATCTCTAGGCAATCGAATTAGCCGGTATCTGGCCCCCTGGGTGTTCTTTATTGGCGATCAGGATGCAAGGGATCCTGCCCTCTTTCATGTGCGTGACCATCGCCACATTTGTACTCGAAATGCGGTCGTCCAACTCAACGTCCCAAGAGAAGGCTCCCTCGGCCTGATGCGCAGGACGAGTTAGCAACGCCGCCCTTAGATACTTCGGCAGGCGCAACGTGCGCTGAGCCAATTCGACGAAGGCTTGTCCGAGATCGGAGAGCGGCCTAGGCCGTCCGTCATCGATATCAAACATGATGACGGTGCTCGCTATGCATCATTCGAATTTTACCCTGGTCCAGCCGGCATGCTGATTGCGATGCGCCGTCAGTCAGTCCGCATCTGATATCCGGAAACAGCGCTGCGACGTGTGCCATCGGACGTGATCGCGTAAGCCACAACGTTCGTGTCGGCACGGCACAGACCCAAGCGGTTAAGCGAGGCGTTGTCTATGACGGGTGGGTTTGTGCCCACCCAGCAATAGGAAACGAACACCGTTCCTCCTTCGATGCGTTCGGTACGGGGGTTGATGACTCCCGCTACGCCATCGATGACGCATTCTGCGAGTTCGCCCAACGGCAAGTCGTTGAAACCCGTATGTCAAAAACGCTTAAGCGCTATTCGCTGCCGAGTCATGGCCGTCCTCCCTTTGAGGCGAGGCGGGCCGAAACAAACACGACCACGACTCTCGCTTATGGGTCAGCGGGTTTACGTTGACAGCGGCACTGTGAATATTCGCTAGACGCGCACAGGCCACGCGACAGGCGGTGTGTGAGGCCGAGATTCATGATGCGGCGAGACCCTTGGCCGGGCTGGCTGCGGCCCGTAGTGCGCCGCACGTTGCGCCGTTTAGCCTGAAATCGCGGGTCCTTCCTCGCGACTTTGACAAGCGGGGGCATGGCCGCAAAACCCCGCTAGGGACCTGTTACGCGAAGAGGGCTGGATACCCGAAAGTGAGTCCGTGCGTGACGCGGCTACGCTTTTCAATCGACTGGCGGGCCAACCCGCCGGCGACGCGCGTTGGAGGCCCCTGGTCGTCAATGGCCATGACAGCCAACTGTTGGTCACTTCGGTTCTCGGCGTTAGAGTCAACGTCGCACATGAGCCAACCGATACGAGCATAACTGTTGCCGAGTGGTTCGGTGGCCAGCTAGTATTTTTCCTGGAACGCAGTCGGCGTACAGAGACTTTCAAAGCATGCTGTTGGAGATCGCGGCCACTATATTTTCGGCGACTTGCAATTTTAAGAGTTTCGCAGACGCAGCGACGCGGCTACTCGAAGCAGATGCTGGCATGGACCGCGTTGCGTTGATCGGGTCACTATGTCTTAGCCGTCAACGTGTTTTTAGCGGTGTTTCCCGTGTTAGCGCGTGGGAAAAGCATTCGCCAAGGCGATATGAGGCGAGGTCGAGCAGGCCGGCGATTACTCCTGAATTTCCGGCACAAGCGGCATCCGCAGCTGCCGACGTTGAGCAGCGTGATGAGAAATACTTCCCGAAGGTGACCGACCACCGTGATGTTAAGGTGCATTCGGTTATCGACGCGCACTTGTGGGATCGTGCGGCTTGGGCGGGCACCGCCTTCGGTACGCTCGATCTTATGGCACCGCCGTTCTTGGCTTTCATGTTCAGAGACAATGAAGCCGCGACGAAAATCTTTGAGAGATGGCGGGATCGGTTCGGGATGATCGACAAGGGCGAGGAAATTCACATCGGCATCGTTCGACGTTTCACCGTTGAGCACCCGGCGCATTATGGAATGGTCGTGACATCAAATCACCCGACGGATCCATCCGCGGCACGGATCTCCATGCTGGCGTCGCGCTCGCTCACTATGGAGCCCGCCGACGATTCCAATCTGACACGATTCCTCGGCGATTTCGAGAAAGCCGGCGCCTATCTCTTCATGCCAATGTTGCTGACGCCCGGGCAGCCACCAGTGCTTATGAAAGAACATTCTCTGCTAAAGCGGGAACTTCATGTAAAGATGGCCGCAGATATCGCTCCAAACGACCTTGAGAATGTGTTTCTTAAGCTTCGCGGCTTGAAGATGTGAATTTACTGCCCTGATCCGAGTGAAAGAGTAGGCCGGGTTCGGGCTTGCGGCGCCACACCGCCGTTAACAGGCTTGCAGTACCAGATCGGTGTGCTGCGTCGGACGCGTGGCTCAGCCCACCTGACGGGAGAACAAATCCAACACGACGGCTAAGTACAGAAAGCCTTCGTGGGTGCGGATGTAGGTGATGTCGGTGACCCAAGTAATGGCATTCCATAAGGACTGAGCAGCGTTGAATCTGCCGCAATGCAGCATGCGTGCGCGCTAACTATCCAGATTGGCGCCGCATCGAAGACCCGTCCGCTTACGGCCAGAAGCGGACGAGCCAAGGCACATAAAACTTTCGGGTCGACGGCCGTTTCACAGACAAGACCCGGCTGATTCCTTGATCACGTGGGGTGGCCTCAGGCCTCGGCACGCATTCGCTCCGCCGCCCGCTGCAGGGTGCGCGGAGCGCGCAAATTCACCTGCTGCGCCATCACGTGCTGCTCAACGAGTGCCTTGCGCTGGCCTCGAATGCCATTTGCCGTGGTGATCTCGCGCAGGATCTGGCCCAAGGAGACGCCACGTGCCACCGCCAAGGACACCAACTGCTCCAGTTCGAAGATGCTCACGAATAGCATGTGCCCCGGCGCAAGACGCAGCGAATCCCATCGCGCATGACCTGTGCCATCGGCGGTGCCGGCGACCAGTTCGCGCAAGGCCACTCCATCGGTGACCAGCAGTTGCTTGAAGGTCACGCATACGAAGTATGTCTCATTCCGACGCAGGTCCTCGGGAAGCCGCGAGGCGCTGTTCACCGCCTGGTCGACGGCGCGCAGCAGAGACAATTTCATCCGTTCGGCCAGCACGGCCGGTAGATTGTGGTAGAGCTCCTCGTAGTGGCCTTCGATTCCCTTAGCGTCGAGCAACACCAAGGCGTCGTCCGCGGGCATGGCAAAGTCCACCACGTTGCCCTCGCCTTGCAGGCGCTCTTTGAGCTCCGTCTCACGGATCACCGGTGCCGCCAGGTCCTCGAGGACTTCGGCAATGTAGTTCTCGAATGCAGGCCCGAATTCATTCATGAAGGCGCGCGCTCCAGTGGCGCGTGCCAAATCGAACACCGCAGTGCCCAACGTCTGGAACAGAAGCTTGTGGTGGATGCACACCGGCCCTTGCTGGGCGAGCAGGAAGGGAGTAGCGATGAAGGGCGACTGTTCGCACACCTCCACCTCCGGCGGCGTATTTCGTTGTTCGGCCTCGAGCGCGATGCGGTGCAGGTCGGGCACCGGTCGGCTGAAGTGCCGCCGGATCACTTCCCAGTGCTGCAGGTCGCGAAGGCCTGCCGGCCGCTGTTGCGATAGCCCCGGGATTTGCAGAGCATCGCCACTGTCGGCGGCGAGGTACGCGAGTTGGCGCAGAAACTGCGCCGGCGTTAGCCGGTGGCGTTCCACAAAGCGCGCGGAGGTCGCCGAGTTGGCCAGCATCTCGCCCAACATGCGATGTTGGCGGGCGAGAGACCCCGGGTCGAAGCGACGCTGGAACCAAATCTGCTGTAGGAACAATCGCCTCGCAAAGATCGTCTCCCCCGCACCGGGCATGTTAAGGGCGGCCATGGCATCCCAAATTGACTGGCCAACGAAGTTGATGTCGTCGTCGATCGGCACGGGACGCTCATCGTTCGGCCGCCAGCTGGCAAGGCCCCACTTGGCGATGAGTAACCACACGTGCGGTTTGCGCAGGTACCACTCTTCACCGTCGTCAGGTGGGCGCCGCAACATGTCAAAGGCCGCATTGAAAAAAGCCAGGCCATGGCAGGCGCGAAGGCGCGCCTTGGCCTGCGCGAGCAACTCTCGTCCGTGTTCGATTGTCATTGCATCGTCAGGGGCATTCATCGGCGGAGGTGAGCTTTGTTATGGACTCGGTGCAGGTTGCGATCGAGTTGATAGCAAATGCCGGTAGGTGTGGGCCTGTCTGCTGTTGATGATCGGCCGTTATCGGACAGGAGCGGACATATCGAAGTGCGTAGCCCGTCGATAAGAGTCGAGCAGCTGTGTGTGTGTGGACGCAGACGCGCTGAGCAGCTACTAGGTACCCAAATTTGGTCAAGACTTGAAGGGCATTAGGTCAGCTTCCGCCTGCGCAATCAAGACGCGGGCCGCGTTGTCCGCTTGACCCGATTCGTTTCAGCCACCTCGGTTGGCGTCGCGAGCCGGCGCGTCCAATCGGGAAGCAGCTCGCCGTCCGCGGGACTCCACCGAAGGGCCAGTCCGCTCGAGATAGGCAAGGTGAACCCCTGGCCGAGGTTGGGTGGAAACGGAGTGTCTCCCAACACGAAGGCCGTTCCGACCGGGGCGTCCAGGATCTCTACGCTGTGCCGCGCCAGTTGGAAGAAGACGCGCTCAATCGTTTCTGGATCGAGCGCGATCTGCGAGGGCAAGATTGCGTCGTTCGGAGGCCGGGTGAGCACATCGTCCATCTCCTCAAGTAACGCTTCCTCATCCCGTTTCCGAATGAGGTCGTAGGCCCACGCAGCTTCCTCAGGCCCGATCCCAAGCTTGCACAAGCTGACCTGATAGTCACTCAGAGACTGATTGAACGCGTCAACCAGCGCGACAGCGAGCTCTTTCGACCTGCGGTGACCCATGTTCAAGGTGTCCGGATGTCGGCATGCGCTGAAGGCCACGAACCATCGAAGGAAGATCTGGTCCTCGACCGAGCCCACTGCACCTAGCGTGTCCAAATTCGAGAACGCCTTCGCTGCCTTGGTCTCGAAGTGACCCGCCGCGCGCTCCAACGCATTGGAAGGACGCCCCCCCCGCGTCATAGATCGTGTAGAGCCAATCCTGGCTCATTAACTTCTTCGGGCCGACCTTCTTCGTGCGGTTGTCTTGTAGGGTCCAGACTTCTCCATTTCCAGCCTCGAAACGTCGCTGCCAGAACTGGGGCACGTAGTGTCGGTTCCGGGTTTCGAGCGGATCGTATTCGTTAGCGGAAGCCATGGGCCTATCTTACCGACGACAATGTCTGCTATGGGTCGAAAGCTGTCATTGGCGGCACATGGAAGCTCGCTCGCTTCGATAGCCACCCGTAAAAACTACATTGACCCACCGGCCAGCGCTTGCCGCACGGCAGTGGCGATATAGTTAATGTGTTCCGGCGTCCGCAGATCCCCGCTAATTTCCAGCTGCGCTCCCATTCCGCGACTTCCTCGATTACAAATGTTGGCAGGACGTCGTGCCGGGAACTCATGACCGCTAGCAATTGCAGGGTAGCTTGCTCCTATCAATGCGGTAGTTAACAAAGCTGCCAAGGACTTGTCCAAGCCCCCGACGCATATCCTTGCGTCGCCCGAACACCCATGAATGGCGACAACCGTATGCGCCAGTGCCAGCATTTCAAGACAGCGAGGCTCAGAAAATCGATGGCTGGTCACATGAAGCACGCCATTGCCTTCTGCCTTAAGCCCTTCAAACAGGTAGACAGAGTAGTCCGCACCGGCAATGCCCCTCGCGAGCGGAGAGGTTCCGGGCTCAATACCACCGCCATGGGGGGGGCGAGCACGAGTACGTCTTGCCTAGCTCCGCGAATATCGGTAATAGAGTAGTCGTGGCCAAGTATCTCAGCAGCGGCTAAGTCTTCAAAACTGGAGTAGTGGTCGGGTCTGCCCATAGTAGAAATCACAAGCTCAAGTGGTTTTGAACAGTCGTAGCTGTCTGTTGATGCTGGCGCCAGGTGTGGGAGAGAGCATCGAAGCCAAGTTGCTCGTAATCTGGTCAGCCAAGCGCGTGGAATCGATGCCTCGCAACTTTGCGAGCAAAGCTACTGTGGACGGAATATCTGTCGGGCGCGCTGGACGCTCATCGAACGTCACGAACGGCCCATCCGTCTCGGTTAATAGACGATCTATAGGTAGGGCTCGAAGCAATGCATGCATCTTCTCGGACCTAACCATCTCGACGTTGAGGGAGAAATAGCAGCCCAACTCTATCGCACGGGTCGCCTCAGACTTCGTTCCGGTAAACCAGTGCAGAACCGGCACACAGGTTTTATTACGTAGATGCAGATCCAGTTCTTTAAGGACCTTGGAAACAGCCCTCACGCTGTGAATGCTTAGGATCTTCCCACCGTGCTCATCGCAGGCCCTAAGGATCCGCTCGAACACGCGCCGCTGCTCTTGGAAGCTAGAGTAATACCGCGGTCCCGCATCGAGGCCGATTTCGCCCACATACCGCGCCCGGGATAAGAGCTTCTCAAATATTGGCAGTTCGTCCGCTCGCTCCGCGACCAACTGCGGATGTAGGCCCAGCCCTACGAGGGTGTAGGGATAGCCCATGGCCATCTCGACGTTACGCGCGAAAGCCTTGGGGGTCGTTGTTACCCCCAAAGTTACGATCTTCTCCGCATCGCACTCGCGTATGAGGTCCTGATGGTCCCGATACAGATCCAAGTGACAGTGGAAGTCGACCCATCTTGGTGATGTAGGAACCGCGCTAGTCAATCTGAAGGCCTCGACTCGACATTCTCCAGCAGACGGGCTACTTCCTCTAAGCCGTTACGATATACGGCTTCATAGTCGCCCCAGTTGTCCGGGAAGTCTATCAAGGGCCCGGGTTTGTGGATGTCGAATTTCGCCCTTTGCGGACGCGCCCTCAGTCGGGCGATGGCGAGCTGGAACGAGCGGACGTGCTCTCCCTCAGCACTCTTGCTGTCCAACGCGCTTTCTTCCAGGTCGATTAATTGGTAGTCGGTGTCGTCCCGTCCGAAACCGCGCTTCAAAGCAGCTCGTCTAATAAGGCAGGGAACGCAATGCCCACAGTTTTTAGGCTGACGCCTATCCTCGTCCTGAGAGAAGCGAGCCTTGTTCGGCGATGAGCACGAAATAGTGTTGCTAGCGTGCTCTACTAGAAACTTCTGATCCGCACAGTGCTCGACCATCTCTCCCTTCGTCATGTGACGATACGCATTATGGAGATTTCCGCTCACTCCAATGACGCGTAACAACTCGTTGAAACGAGCCATGTAGTAGGGATGGGTTGTCCGGGTACTAAGGGATCCCAAGCGGAGCGGATCGAGCGGTACATTGAGGGAGATCAAACCATTCTCGGGCACATGGATGATGACATCACCGCCGATCGCGTCGGCAGCAAGCGCCGCCAGCGCGAAGAAGAGAAATGACCTCCCTCTCAACGTGTTCTCGCCCTTGGAACCCTCTACCGTACCGGTCGCAAAACCCACTCGCGCCCTGACCGAATAGAACGAGACATCGGCATAGCTCTCATGGAGCGCGGATAGGCAAATGTCTTGATGTTTACTTGTGATGCCATCCCACCAGTGACTCACAAGCAAGACACTCTCTTTCTGGGTCAGCAGGTCTACAGCGCCAATGAAACTATCCAAGCCTCCGGAGAACAAGCAAACCGATGCTGGCTTGTCCGCAAGAGTGTCCGTAATTGGTTCGAGGATAGCCGCGACGGAAAGTGCCCGCGGCCTGAACGCGAGGGTCCACCTATCACCAGTGAGGAAGTTGAGTGTCGACTCAATGAGTGGCGTCGCCCCCACCCATATCTCGTGGTCGCTCATAGGAAGACATAGCTCCAGTTCTCGCGTCCACCCGTCTTGCCCGTCCACACCCCGTTCTACACGAGTATCTGCGGCGGTAACTGCTGCTGCGAGCAGTGCCAGATCAAGCGCTCGCTCAGATGGCTGCAACCCAAGCGCTTCCAGCTTGGTCAACATACCTCCGAGCTGATGATCGATAGCGTCGAAACCTTCGAAGAAAACCTCGGTGACGTGCGATCCATCAAGCCTCCGATCTACCTGTGCCACATCGTCTGCGCCGATTCGGAATACGATCGATTGCCTAGTCATTCCATGTCTCCCGCCGTTGCCGACACCAGTTCAAAGGAGGCCTCGTAGATGGATTCGACGACTTGCGCAACCTGCTGATCCGTCTTCTCCGTCAATCCATCGAAATGCCGGGCCAAATGACCGCGTACACATCCAGCGACAAAGTCGTGCAGTTGGTCCAGGATGCGTTCAACTTCCCGCACGTTCTCTGGTGAGTCGATCACGTGTTTTCCTATATCGGCGATCACACGTCCCTCAATAGTATGAATAACGAATCCTTGAAAGAACTCGGATAGCTGGTCCGCCGTCATCTCCTCAAAGGTACCCGCATCCGATTCCGCGAGATCCGCGATCGAATCGAGGAGTGCTTGCCTTGCAATGGCTTCATCTACTCGGCCGCCTGGCGGACACATTCCTTCTAGCAATTCGACAAAGACTTCAGCGGCAGGTCGACCCGCTAAGTGTCCGAGGTTGAGTCGCTGCAGAACGATGGCAGCGCCGTCTCGGTCGATGTCGCGAATGACCTGAAGTAGCTGCTTACCAACACCTCGGGACGCCCCCATACGCCGAGCGGCTTTACCAGCGGAGCCAGTGCCGTTACGCACGTATTGGGACACTGCTCGCCGAAGCGTTTCGGAATCTCCACTACGAACAAATCGAGTGAAGTTGCCCTTCGCTCCGCCAAGCGCACCGGCAGAGGAAGTGTCAGGCCCGGCAACTGGAACCTTTGGGGAGGTCGGTTGCGGCGCAGGAGATCCATCGTTGCCACTCGCGGGATCACTTGGCGCTGCGGTAGGCGCCCCCGCCGCCCCGGGGGCGGTGTCGTCAATCCAACTGGGAACCAGCCCCGATGGGGCTCCACCGTATCCCTTCGATGTGCCCATATACTATTTTTCTCCGATTTTACTGCTGAGATCCGCTGCTCGTTGAAGTTTCTTGTTGTCCGACTGCTCTAACCAACCCTTCAGCACCTCCTGATAGTCGAGGCGGGCAGCCGCGTCGGTGAACGCATTCCCGAACGCTGCCGGCGGCCAGACCCCCACTTTTTCTATAGGCAACTCTTTGATGAAACCAACTAAGCGTCCTTCCAGCTCGGGCCGCGCCTTAACAAGCTCCAGCAAACCACGTACGCCTTCGGGCTGCTTGCTGAACGCGTCCTCCTCAAGAATGCGGATCCTCACTGAGTCGAACAGTTCCTCCGCAAAGGACGCCGTCATGCCCTGAGCAGATTGTGCGGCGGCTTTGGCCTTCAAGGCTCCAGCCATGAGATCGTCAGTGAGTTGGCCGAGCTGAGTGGTGGCGCCGGTGCCTCCGAGCAGCATTCGCTTATCGCGAGTGACGAAGATGTAGGGCCGCAGATCGGCGTTGGCTAATGGCGGTGACAGCGATGCCCACGTCTTTATCCAATCGATTTTGATCCAATCTTCGATATCCTCAGGGGGGACAGGCTTCCCTGGCTTCATCTTCAACAATGCTCCCGGCTTGGCCGCTTCTGGCGGCGTGACCGAAGCAGGTTCGGCCACGAACTCTTCAAGCACCTTGATGCGAGCCGAGGATCCATCACTGGACCCACTGGCGTCCCGGGCGATCTCCTCGAAAAAATCGGACTTGAATCGCTCTGCAAGCATGAGTTTGGCAAGCGCAGGAACGGAAATATCGCCGCCAAAACCTCTCGCATCGCCGATTTCCTTTCGAAGCAGCATGGAGTTCAAGAAGCGTTTTATCTGCCGTGGATTTCCTTTTGTCCCTTCAGCCAACATTGCGGTTAGCTGGCCAGCAACAACGAGGGCCTGATCGGCCGCCGGCGGGGCTGGATCCCCCATCGCAGCAATCATTGCTTTGGCGGTTATGCCTTCGCTAAGCCAGGGGCGGCGCATGTCTTCACGCGCTGCTTCGAGAAGCTTGCCGAACCCGGCGTGGCTAGAACCGAACTCAGCTTCGACCATTAGCAACGTGATGTAGGTGCGTGTCTCCGCACCACCTAAGGAGGGAATACGGAACGGAACCTGGATGAGCTTTTCAAGATAATTTCGAGCGTAGCTGACCGGACCTGCCGAAGGAGGGAGGTCAGGAAAATGATCTCTGACCGCATATTCGATCATCATCTCGTCGGCACCGATGACAAATGCTGTGCGCTCGACGAACAGAAATAGGCGAATTGCTTCCAGAGTACCGATCGCAGTAGACGGCAAGCAGCGATCCAGATCGTCGACCATCACCACTAATTGCTTAATATCCGCGGCATCCAGCAAGTCGATGAACTCCTTGCGAAAGGCATGGATATGCATCGGGATGCTATCTTCCTCTGCATCCTTGAAAAGCCCAGTCGTCTCGTCGGCGAAACCCTCAATGTCCTCCCTTGTCAGCTCGCCAGCGGATTTCCCTAATGCCGTTTTGGCCGCGCCGATGAGGTCCCCTATCTGACTGAAGGTTGGAATACCAGTTGCGACCGTGAACGCGAGTCCCCCCGCCTTCTTCGCCACCTTCAGCCAGTCCACACGCTTAAGCAGTTTTTTGGCGGCATCTTTGACCTTCTGAGACTGGGGCCTCGCTCGCCTCAGCTCGTCAATAATCGTCTCAAGAACGACGGTCTTCGCGTCCTCGAACCCCTCGAAGGCCCAGCCGTTAAACCAGACGCAGAGGACGCCATCCTTCTCCTCTAGCACTGCTTGCGCCATCTTCAAGACGCTCGACTTACCCGCGCCCCAGTCGCCATGTACGCCTATCGTTATAGGTATACCAGGAGTCTTCTCGATCAGTTTGACAACTGTTTTGGCAATAGCGTCGTACTGCAACATGTCTGTCGCAGTTTCTTGGTCACTAATGAACACCCTACACCTCCGTGCATAGCAGACGCCCGTTGTCCGGCATGCCATCCACGAGATGGATACCGACCACTGCCAACTTGATTCGAACGAAAATGCCGTTCTTCGGCTATGCCGCATCCATGCAGCGTAGGCGGCAAGAAATCAATATACCAACAACCGCTATCGCAGCTAAACGCAATACGGGCTACATTGCGGCCATCTCTTCACGTCGATCTGTTAGCCACGTCAGACATGAACGGCCAGCTAGCCCTTTTGAACGGCCCTAGTTCCTTACGCCCCCCTTAAGAGGTGGATCTCGATTTCGCACAGGGACTGTTATGTCCGGCGAGGCCTCGCCGGTCGGCTTGACCACACGTACCAGCGCGCGTAACACCTTCCGCACCGCGGCGTTTCGGGCGCCCGCCTCGATGAAGGGCAGGGCCTAGGTCAGAGTCGGTATGGCGACGGTACCAGCACTGCCCGGAAATTCGCCTTGAGCTCGGCCTCGGACGACACTATCCACAGCGTCGGCGACGTGAGCCCAGCTCGAAGACAGGGCCAGCAACATCCGCAGCAGAAATCGCTTCGACCTCATGCATCACCTTCCCGGGCGACCAGGCGGCGAACATTGCACCGCAGATCGCGCGTCTCGCGGCTTCGGCGCGACTAGGCGTTTGGCTGCGAGGTGTTGACGAAACCCTGAGCGATTCAGGGGGGCGCTGCTGGCGTCTCTTAATCAGAAATTTTAATGGCATATGAAAATCTGATTTGCAGTCAGGATGACAGGATGAAACGTATTGCGGTATCAGGATGACAGGATGACTTTAAGCATCTGATCCTGAAGAAGAAAGTCGTTGACTTCGAAGGTTCGGTTCCCACATTATCGGAGCGCGCCAACTGCGGCTTGCGCACTTCGAAACTAAGGGACTCACGAGATGCATACTACATATGCAGTCGCTAAAGCGACTGCCGACGCTACCGTCTTGCCTGCTGTTTGCGATCTGGATATATCCGATGGCGAAAGATTTTTCGAGTTGTTGCGTTCCAAATCAACCGAGCTGGGATGGTTGCTGCGCCAAGTCGAAACCCATATCGATGAGCAGCACCAGCGGGCCAAAGCAGCCCGTGACATTGATGAAATGCAAAGATTGGAAGATGCCGATCCCTATCGCTGGTTCGCAGACGCAAAACACTCGTTGCAGGCCGGCCTCATGTTTCTGGAGCGAGCTGTCACCCAATCGACGGCTTTCCACGGTGGGGGCGTGGAACGGCGTCTGATTAGACTTCCTCAAGTGGTTGAACGGACTGGCTTATCGCGTTCCACCATTTATCGTCGCGTAGCCGAAGGGGGCTTCCCCAGGCCGGTCAACCCCAGAGGTTCCCTTTCGGCCTGGGTTGAAGATGAGGTCAATGCCTGGATCAATGCCGAGATCATGAATCGAGACGCGAAGTCCGGCTTCAGCTCCATGGATTGATGCGCCTGCGAGCAAGTTGTACACTTGTGACGCGCGACCAAGTTTGTGTGCAAGTACGAGTCAGGCTTTATAGAATTCTTTTGGTGTCAGTGGGTTGGGGCTGTGGTTCGAGTCCTCTCCTGGCACCACTACATCGATCGTCGTCACGGCGCCGATCCTTAAAAAACCCCGCCAGCGCGGGGTTTTTTATTGCCCGCGATATCGTCCGCGACACCGCCGCCGCGCCGGCGATTCACCGTCGCCCGACCCGCATCAGGGCTATCGGCCGCGAGCGCCGAAACTTAACGCCGGCCGCACGATCTCCGACTTCCAGCTGAAGCGCGCGGCGCGCGAAAGCCTCATTGTCGCGGGCACGGGCAATACTTCACCGCCTCCACGCCCCGGCACCGTCCGCGGTTCATCGCAGCCCCAGGCGGGTCCGCGATGCCCTCATTGCGTCCGCGTATCTCCGCCACAGCGTTGCCATGACCGACATCCTGCTCATCGAAGACGACGAACGCCTGGGCACGCTGGTCGCCAATTATCTGGGCAAGCACGGGTATTCGGTCGCGGTCGAAGCCGATGGCGCGCTCGCGGTCGGCGCGATCCTCGAACACGCGCCGGCAGTGGTGCTGCTGGATCTGTCCCTGCCCGGGCAGGACGGTTTCGAAATCTGTCGCAGCGTGCGCTCGCGCTACGGCGGCGTGATCTGCATGCTGACCGCGCGCACCGACGACATCGACCAGGTGCTGGGCCTGGAACTGGGCGCGGACGATTACATCGGCAAGCCGATCGAGCCGCGAGTGTTGCTGGCGCGGCTGCGCGCGCATCTGCGCCGCGACAGCGTCGCGCGCCAGAGCGGCAACGCCCTGCGCTTCGGTCAGCTGCGCATCGATCGCGACACGCGCGAGGCGACCTTGCGCGAACGCCGCATCGAGCTGACCACGGCCGAGTTCGACCTGCTGGTGCTGCTGGCCGATCGCGCCGGCCAGATCCTCAGCCGCGACGATCTGCTGCAAAGCCTGCGCGGCATCAATTTCGACGGCCTGGATCGCTCGATCGACGCGCGCATCTCGCGGCTGCGGCGCAAGCTCGGCGATCTGGCGGAAGAGCCCGAGCGGATCAAGACCGTGCGCGGCAAGGGTTATCTGTTCAACCGGGCGGCCTGGGAATGAGTCTGCGCGCGCGTCTGTCGCGCTGGTTCGGCGCCCGCGACAACGGCAAATCGCGGCACGGCCATTTCGGCCTGTTCGTGCGTTACTATTTGATCGTGGTGGTGATCTACGCGGTGGTGATCGTCGGCGGCATCTCGGCCTGGATCTACGTCACCGGCCAGAACGGCCGCGACTACGCCGAAGCGCAGATGCGCGGCACCCACTACCTGCTCGAACAGCGCTACTTGAATACCCCGCGCGAAGACTGGCCGTCGCTGACCCGAACCCTGAGCGAACATTTCGCCTATCCGGTGCGGCTGCTGGCGATGGATTCGCTGCGCGAGGGATTCACCCCGCACGAATGGCAACGCCTGCAACGCGGCGAGCTGGTCATGGAAAGCGAGGATGAGGCCTATACCTACCGGCGTCTGCCGGGCACCTCGCAGGTGGTGGTGCTGGGCGATTTCGACGATGTGATCGTGCAGGGCGTGCCGTGGCGCGATCTGGACCTGATCGACTCGATCGTGATCCTGGCGATGTACTTCATCGCCATCGCCTTGCCCCTGTATTTCCTGGTCTATCGCTTCTGGCGCGATCTGCGCAAGTTGCGCGACACCGCCGACGCGCTCACCGCCGGCGAGCTGGACGCGCGCGCGCCGGAGGTCACCACGCGGCTGGTCAATCCGCTGGGCCACGCGCTCAACCAGATGGCCGGACAAGTGCAGCAGGTGCTGGAAAGCCAGCGCATCCTGGCCCAGGCGGTCGCGCACGAGATCCGCACGCCGCTGGCGCGCATGCGCTTCGGCCTGGAGATGTTCGAGGCGGCGAACGAGGAGGGCGAGCGCGCGCATCTGCGCGAAGGCCTGGAAAGCGACATCCGCCGGCTGGAGCATCTGGCCGCGCACAGCGTGACCTATGCGCGGATCGGGCGCATGGTCGGCATCGAGCGCAGCCAGATCAAGGTCAGCGCGTTGTTCGCCGATCTGGCGGACATCTTCGAACCGGCGCCGCCGATGTCGCTGAGCTTCGCCGGCGCCCAGGTCGAGAGCGTCAAGGCCAATCGCGAAGCGCTGGAACTGGCGCTGCACAATCTGATCACCAACGGCCTGCGCCACGCGCGCTCGCGCGTGGCGGTCAGCATCGTCCAGGAAGGCGACCGCCACCTGCTGCGCGTGGACGACGACGGCGACGGCGTGCCCGAGGCCGAGCGCGAGCGCGTGTTCCAGCCCTTCACTCAGTTGCAGAAACATCCGGAAGGCTTCGGCCTGGGCCTGGCGCTGGTGCGCGTGGTCGCGGAGAAACATGGCGGCTGCGCCGGTGTGTCCGACTCGCCGCTGGGCGGCGCGCGCTTCCAGTTCGAGCTGCCGGCCGGCTGAGCTCGCGGCCGCATCGCGGCGGTAAACCTTTTCGATACTCGTGCGTTATCGACCCGGTGCGGATTCGCACCGGGCCGTCGCGCGTGAGCGCTCGCCCACACGTAAACGCTGCTGCGGCAGCGTTGTGGCGCATCGCACCGATGCCGACGCGCCGGTTCGCCGATACCGTTTCGCGCCGCGCGCGTTACATACGGTTACGCAACGTCCAACACCGTTACATCGACGCCGACAGACTGCAACTGAAGTCTGGTTTTGCTTGCGCGAGCATGGCTGCGTCCTTCATGACGGAATTCCCATGCGGCATTCGCGATTCTTCATCGGCTCGCTGCGCCTCGACATCGACGGCTCGACGCGGGCCGAACGCGATGTCCAGCGCGAGACCGGCGAAGACACGTTGAGCCCGGGCTACCGGTTCTAAATCCGATCGCGCGCGTCGCGTCGGCCCCGGCCGCGCGGCGCGCCGATCCGCGGACGCCGTCGTCCGGCGGTGTCCGGCGATCTCCCCATCCGGACACGGCGGCCGCATGCCGCACAGCGCAGGAGCGACGCGATGCATCCCATTCCGAGCCAACCCATGACGCGAGTGCATCCGTGAGCGGCCTGGCCGGCGTGTGGCGCTCGCACGAGGATTGGGACGAGGAACGTCTTCGCTATTGCGCGCGTTCGATGATCCACGCGCTGCGCCATCGCGGCGCGCACGATCACGCCGTCTGGAGCGACGCCGCGACCGGATTGGCGCTGAGCCATTGCCGCGCCTTCGAAGGCGACACGGCGCAACCGGCGCATTCGGCCAATGGCCGTTACGTGCTGAGCCTGGACGGCGCCTTGTTCAATCGCGAGTCGCTGTATCACGAACTCGCCGCGCTCGACGACGTGGCCGCGGACGCCTGCGATGCGGCCTTGCTGCTGACCGCGATCACCCGCTGGGGACTGCAGCGCACGCTGAGCCGTTGCAACGGCGCATTCGCGCTGAGCCTGTGGGACCGCCGCGATCGCATCCTGTGGCTGGCGCGCGACCGGGTCGGCAAACGGCCGCTGTATTACGGCTGGGCCGACGGCGATTTCGTGTTCGCGTCCGAACTAAAGTCGCTGCACCGCCATCCCGGCTTCGATGCGGTGGTCGATCCCGACGCGATCAGCCTGTTGCTGCGCTACGACTACATTCCCGCGCCGCATTCGATCCATCGCGGCATCTTCAAGCTTTCGCCGGGCGCGTTCTTGCGATTGAATCCGGCGGCCATGCGCGCCGGCTACGGTGCGCACCAGCCCGCCCACGACACCCAGGTGTACTGGTGCGCGCGCCAACGCATGACCGAGGCGGTCGGCTCGCGCACGCAACTGGCGCTGGGCGAAGCGGTCGATCAACTGGAAATCCTGCTGCAGCAGGTGGTCAGCGCGCGCATGAGCGCGCCGCGGCCGGTCGGCGCGTTCCTGTCCGGCGGCACCGACTCGTCGCTGGTGGCGGCGATGATGCAGGCGCAGACGGCCACGCCGGTGGACACCTACGCGATCGGTTTCGCCGACGACCGCCACGACGAAAGCGACTGGGCGCGCAAGGTCGCGCGCGCCCTGGGCACGCGCCACACCGAGCATCGCGTCGATGGGCGCGAGGCGCTGGGCATGATCGAGCGCCTGCCGCAGGTGTGGTGCGAGCCCTTCGCCGCTTCCTCGCAAGTGCCGACCCTGATCGCCAGTGAGATCGTCGCCCGGCGCTCGCCGATCGCCATGACCGGCGACGGCGGCGACGAATTGTTCTTCGGTCATTCGTCCTATTGCCGCGCCCTGCGCAACGCGCGCTGGAACGCGCAGCTGCCCGGCCCGTTGCGGCGCTGGGCGCATCGCAGCGGCGGCGCGCGGGTCGAGCGCGCGCGCCTGGGCGGCTTGCGTGCGCTGTGGGCCGAACTGGGCGCGCGCGAGGTCGAGGACAATTATCTGCAGCGCGTCTCGCGCTGGCGCGACCCTTCGGCGGCGGTGCTGGGCGCCCGCGAACCGCTCACCGTGTTCGGCGATCCGCAGCGGCAACTGCAGACCGGCGACGCCGCCGACCGCATCCAGTTCCTGGATTTCCAGATGGATCTGCCCAACGGCATCCTGACCAAGATCGACCGCGCCGGCATGGCCTGCGGCCTGGAAACGCGCTCGCCCTTGCTCGATCGCGCGGTGATCGAATTCGCCTGGTCGCTGCCGACCGCGCTCAAGCACCACCGCGGCGAGCAGAAGTACATTCTCAAGAAATTGCTTGAGCGCTATCTGCCGGCGCCGCTGGTCTATCGCCCGAAGAACGGTTTCGGCGCGCCGGTCGCGAGCTGGCTGCGAGGCGCCTTGCGCGAATGGGCCGAAGCCCTGCTGGACGAATTGCGTCTGCGCGCGGAAGGGCATTTCGATGCGCGGGTGGTGCGCGGGCTGTGGGCCGAATTCCTCGGCGGCCAACGCAAATGGCATACGCATTTGTGGAACGTGCTGATGTTTCAAGCGTGGTGGGAACAGTATCGGCCGCAGACGGCTTCCACCGCTGTCGCGGTGCTGCCGGAACCGGAGCAGGCGCCGGCGGTCGGGCCTGAGCGCAACGCGCGAGTGCAGTACGGGTGCTGACAGATAACGCGGGCTGGGCTGCATCGCCGAAGGCCATGCAACCCGGGGCCGTTGCTCGGCCCCGGGCGCGGTCAATCCCTTAGCTTTGCCGCCGGCGGTGCGCCGGCACAGCGCTTACTGCGGGCACGATTCCTGCAACTCGTACCACTGCAGTTCCGAGCGATCGATCGACCAGCCGCGTCCCTGGATCAGGCCAGCGGCGTCGGCGTAGGAGACGTTGATGGTGACGGCGGCGAAATCGCCGACGGTGACCGAAGCGTAGATGCTCTTGGCCGTGGTCGTGGCGTCGTAGAAGTCCAGCGCGGTCTTGAACCGCGACAGCGACACCGAATTGCTGGTGAAGGTCCGCAGCGACTGCAGGTCGAGCGGGAACACGTACTGGACGTTGGTCGGGCCGTAGGTGTTGACCACGGTCGGGGTGTGGATCGGCTTGGAACTCCAGTAGTGGTTGATCACCCGTAGTTGACACGCGGCGGCGTTGGGGAAGCCGGTGGGGGCGTTGAGGCGCCCCAGCGAGGTCCATTGCGACGCGAACGCGCCGTGGCTGGTCAGGGCCAACACGCAGAGCAGGGCAAGACGCTTGAGGTTCATGAGACTCCTTGTCGTGATTCGATGTGCGGGTTGCGGCCGCCGCGGCCGTGGTCCGGTGGCTCGGTGCGGCCGGACTATTTACGCAAATTCGCGTCTCTCACATTCGGACTGGCACGCGGTCGATCGAACGGAGCGCGATCTTCTCGTCTCGGTTCCAACGCCGCATGCACCCGAGCGCGCGCCAGTATCGCCAGCGCACTTGACCGTGATGCGACCGCCGCGCCGGCTCGCCGGTGCCGCGACCCGGCGCCCAGCGCGCCGCACATCCGCGCAGTGATCGCGGTCGCGATACCGGACACCGATCGCCGCCGCCCCCGGCCGCGACAGGTGCGCGACAGGCCCCAGCCTTAAAACGGCTTCCACCGGCGCGGTCCGTTCGTCCCCACGCGAAGGCCCGTTCGATTCTCGAACGCGAGCGACCGATCCCGACGCACACACCCGGGTCGGCACGTTCGGAACAGTGCGTACCGGCCGGCGCACGGAACCCGTCGCATCTCAACCCGCCAACCTGGGGCAGTGGAATGAACAGCAGCATCGCAAGCAAGATCAACGCTTCTAACCGCGATTCCGCCGCTCCGGCGATGCAGCCGCTGGCGGCCACGGGGCTGCCGTGGCTCGCCGGCGCCTGCGCGCTGGCGATGAGCACGGCCTTCGCCGGGCAAACGCTCAAGGCCGGCGACAACGCCGGTGCGCCGGCGATCGCCGTGCGCAACACCGCCACGCAGGCGGCGATCGATGTGCGCGTGCGCGACAGCGTCAGCGGCCGCGCATTGCAGGCCGTACTCAGCATCGCCCCGGTCGGCCGATCGGATGCGCGCCGGATGTTGCCGCTGGCCTCGCAGGGCGGCCGCGTCGCCGGCCTGGCCAAGGGCGATTACCAACTCACCGTCAGCGTCCCCGGTTATCAGTCGCTGACCACGCGGGTGAATTCCGATGGCGCGCTGGGCCTGCCCACCACGTTGTGGCTGTCGCCCGAACGCGAGTCCGATCAGCTCGACCTGCTCGCGCTCAAGGCGGTCGAATGCAGCGATTGCGTCGTCTACAGCGGCCACGTCTACGACCAGCGCAGCGGCAAGCCATTGGCCGGTGTGTCGGTGCGTACCGGCGAGGGTGAACGCGCGGTCACCGACGGCGCGGGTTATTTCGAAGTGCGCAGCAAATTCGCCAAGACCGCGCTCAAAGACGATGCGTTGCCGCCGACCACGACGATCGACATCGAAGGCGCGGGCTATCGCGCGCATCGCTTGTCCGGGGTGTCGTTGCTCAACGACAGCGCCCACTTCGTCGTCGATCTGCAGGCCGGCAGCGGCCGCAGCAACGAAAACCTGACGCACGTGCAGGCGCTGGCCAAAGACCGGCCGCTCAAGGAACGCGAGGCGATCCTGCAGCAGCTCGACGCGGCCAATGCCGATCAGGCGATGCGGCCCGGCCAGACCCTGAGCGCGGCGCAAGTGTCCGCCACCGCGGTGGCAGTGCCGTCGAGCATCCGCGTGGGCACCAGTTGCTCCGGGCGTTCGTGCTCGGGCGTGTTGGTCTACAGTCTGGAGGACTACGTCGGCAAGGGCCTCGATGAAGAGTGGATTCCGTCGTGGCACGCCAATTCGCTGGCCGCCGGCGCCGTCGCCTATCGCACCTACGGCGCGTACTTCGTCGCCCATCCGATCAGCAGCCGCTACGACATCTGCAATACCACTTCATGCCAGGTGTTCAATTCCGATTCGGTGTCGGCTACCGTCGCCGCGGCCAAGACGACCAAGGGCGTGATCCTGAGCCGCGACGGCAGGAGCGCGGCCTTCAGCGAATTCTCCTCCGAGAACAACGCCTGGGACGATCCGAGCGACGGCCTGTCGTGCAGCAACAACGACCTGAGCTGCGGCAACGGCAAGAACGGCTCGCCGCGCAATAACTGGCCGTGCCTGAGCGATTCGGTCGGCAAGGGCAAGGGCTGCTTCGGCCATGGCCGCGGCATGAGCCAATGGGGCACGCAGCGCTGGGCCAACAGCAATGGCCGCGACTGGAAGTGGATCACCGACCACTACTTCAACAACAACAACAGCCCCGGCGGCATGCGCAACGCTTACCGCTCCGGTTCCGGCGGCACGCCCAATCCCGGCAGCATCACCGGCACGGTCAACACCAACGGCACGCCGTTGAACGTGCGCTCCGGCCCGGGCACGAGTTACTCGATGGTCGATACGCTCGCCGACAACACCAGCGTGACCATCCAGTGCCAGACCAGCGGCACCTCGGTCACCGGCACCTACGGCACCAGCAAGATCTGGAACCGGATCGGCAGCGGCCGTTTCATTCCCGACGCCTACACCTACACCGGTTCCGACACCTCGGTGGCGCCGGCCTGCTGAGCATGGCCGAACGCGCTACCGATCTTCCGTGCGGCGAGCGCATGCGGCGGCGAGCCAATCCGTTCGCCGTATGCGCAGCCCTTCGATGACCATCCATCACAAGGAACTTCCGTGAATCGATCCGTGAACACCTTGCTGTGCACCGCGCTGGTCGCCTTGTTGTCGCCGATGGCGATGGCCGGCAAACCGGCCGCGGCCGTCGATGTACTGGCCGACCCGGCGCTGAGCCCGCGATTGCACGCCGAACAAGACGCGCTGCGGGCCGAGCGCGCGCAGTACCCGGCCTATTTCCGCCAGGCCTATGTGCGTTACCCATCGATCCCGGCGGGCACGCTGGAAGCGATGGCCTATGTCGCCAGCCGTTGGCAGCACCTGCGTCCGGCGGTGTCCGATGCCGGCGTTGGCAAGGAAATGCCGCGCGCGTTCGGCGTGATGGGGCTGTACCACGGCGAAGGTTTCGCCGATCAGGTCGGCGAAGCCGCGCGTCTGCTCGGCGTGCCCGAGTCGCGCGTGCTCAACGAGGCCTCGACCAACATCCTCGCCGCCGCGGCCTTGCTCGATCGCGAAATCGCGCGCGACGGCCAAGGCCCCGCGCTCAGCGCCGAAGCGCTGCGTCCGGCGCTGCAGCGTTACGCCGGCTACGCCAAGACCCAGGCCAAGAGCGCGGTGCAGGATTACGCGCGCCTGAGTTTCGCCTTCGACGTGCTGCTGACCCAGGATCGCGGCGTCAGCGAATCCGGGATCGCCGTGCCCGCGCGCGCGATCGCCTGGGAACGCGCGTTCGACGTGCCCGATCTGGTGCGCCTGCGCGCGCCGCTGCTGCGCTTGAACGCCGACAGCGACCGCATCGAGACCGAACACTACTTCGTCGATCCGGTCACCCAGACCCTGCAGAACAAAGACCCGCGCGTCGGCGCCGCCGCGGCCAGCCCGGACTACGGCCCGGCGTTTTGGGTGGCATCGCCTTATCACTCCGATCGCACGTCTTACGACTCGGTGACCATCCACACCGTGCAGGGTTCCTACGCCGGCAGCATCTCGTGGTTCCAGAACAATCCCAAGCACGTCAGCATCCATTACCTGGTGCGCAGCAGCGACGGCCAGATCACCCAGATGGTGCGCGAGAATCGCGCGGCCCATCACGTGCTGTCGCATAACCAGACCACGCTCGGCATCGAGCACGAAGGCTATGTGGACAACGCCGCGTGGTACACCAGCGCGATGTACAACGCCTCGGCCGGCATCACCCGCCACTTCTGCGCCAAGTATCCGGCGATCAAGTGCAGCACCGCGTTCCAGGGCCCGGCGACGCGCACGGTCAGGGTGCTGGCGACCACGGTCAAGGTCAAAGGCCACCAGCACTACAGCGGCAACGATCACACCGACCCGGGCATCAACTGGGATTGGGCGCGTTACTACAAATTGCTCAATCCCGGCGGCACCGGCGCGAGCGGCACGGTCGATACCAGCGGCTCGCCGTTGAACGTGCGCTCCGGCCCGGGCACCAGTTATTCGGTGGTCGATAGCCTCGCCGATGGCGCCAGCGTCACCATCCAGTGCCAGACCAACGGCAGTTCGGTCACCGGCACCTACGGCACCAGCAGCCTGTGGAACCGCATCGGCAGCGGCCGTTTCATTCCCGACGCCTACACCTACACCGGATCGGACGGACGCGTCGCGCCCGATTGCTGATCGCAGCACTTCAAACCAGCCAGACACCGAGTCGAGGTGGACGGGCGCGGCGACGAGCGGTTGGCATCGTCGCGCCCGTTTTTTTCCGGCGCGCGTTTTGCAACGGCCCGAAGTGCAAGCCGAGGCCGTTCAACCGCCAAAAACCGACAGCGCGACACGCCGGAGCCGGCGCGCGGCTGATCTACTATCCGTCAACCCGATGTCCAGCGAGTGCAGTGAGATGGAGCGTTTCTTCAACCGGCCGGCCGATGTCGTCACCCAGGTGTTGAACAGCACGGCCGCCGGCGCGGCGCTGGCGGTGGCCGATCCGGCCTCGGGCATGCGCATCCTCGCGCGCGCCGCGCTCGACCGCGGCCGGGTCGCGTTGCTGTCGGGCGGCGGCGCCGGCCACGAGCCTTCGCACGCCGGCTTCGTCGGCCGCGGCATGCTCAGCGCGGCGGTGTCCGGGGAGATATTCGCCTCGCCCGGCGTGGCCGCGGTGCATGCCGCGATCCGCCACTGCAGCGGCAGCGGCGGCGCCTTGCTGATCGTCAAGAACTACACCGGCGATCGCCTCAATTTCGGACTGGCCGCCGAGCAGGCGCGGCGCGAAGGCGTGGACGTGCGCATGTGCATCGTCGCCGACGACATCGCCCTGGCCGACGCGCCGCGACCGCGCGGCGTCGCCGGCACGGTGCTGGTGCACAAGTACGCCGGCTATCTGGCCGAGCTGGGCCTCACGCTCGACGAGCTGACCGAGCGCACGCAGACCTTCGCCAACTCGCTGATGTCGCTGGGCCTGTCGCTGTCGAGCTGCACCTTGCCCGGCCACGCGCCGCAGCCGCGCGGAGCCGAATTGGGGCTGGGCATCCACAACGAACCCGGCGCGCGCCGGATCGATCCGCGCGACGCGGCCGAAGCGGTGCAACTGGTGCTGACGCCGTTGCTGGAACAGGCGGTGCAGCGTTTCGGCATCGGCACGCGCTGGATCGTGATGCTCAACGATCTGGGCGGATGTTCGACCCAGGAACTGGCGGTACTTGCCGACGAAGTGCTGCGGCGCATCGGCCGCGAACGCATCGCGCTGATGGTGCGTCCGTCGGCGTTGATGACCTCGCTGGACATGCACGGATTTTCGTTGACCTTGTTGCCGGCGTTGCCCGATTACGTCGAAGCCTTGTCGGCGCCGGTCGAGCCGCTGGCCTGGCCCGGCGTATTCGAGCCGCGCGCGCCGGGCATCTTCGCCGTAGTCGCGGATGCGGAGGCCACGGCCGTCGGCGCGCAGGATGCCGCGATCGCCGCCGCCATCGACGGCATCGCGCGGGTCTTGCTCGCGGCCGAACAGACCTTGGATGAACTCGACGCGCGCATCGGCGACGGCGACGCCGGCAGCACCTTCGCCGCCGGCGCGCGCGCGGTCGGCGAGGCGCTCAAGCGGCAATCGTTGAGCACCGGCGAGCCGGCGAAGCTGTGCGACGAACTCGGCCGCCTGTTGGCGCGTGCGATGGGCGGCTCCAGCGGCGTGCTGCTGTCGATCCTGTTCACCGCCACCGGCACCGCGCTGGCCGCCAGCCGCGGCTGGCAGGACGCGCTGGGCGAAGGCATCGCGCGCATGCGCCACTATGGTGGCGCTTCGCCCGGCGACCGGACCATGCTCGATGCCTTGATCCCCGCGGTCGAAGCGCTGGACCAGGGCTTCGCCGCCGCGGCCCGGGCCGCGCGCGAAGGCGCCGACCGCACCGCGACGATGACGCGCGCCGGAGCAGGGCGGGCTTCGTACGTGCCCGAGCACGCGCTCATGGGCGCGATCGATCCGGGCGCCGAAGCGGTGGCGCGGGCGTTTGCGAGTCTGGCGGGGCAGGCGATCGGCGTGAAGTAGGAAAGTAGCTGGTCGGGCGAGTCGATCCTCCTCAAGCCGTCATTCCCGCGAACGCGGGATCGAGCGAAAGCGCATGAAGCCGAAGCGCCTCCGCCTTTCACCGAACGCCCGCGCAACAAAAAAGCCGACGATCGCTCGTCGGCTTTCTGTGGAAGTGGTGGAGCCAGGGAGGATCGAACTCCCGACCTCGTCATTGCGAACGACGCGCTCTCCCAGCTGAGCTATGGCCCCACATTCAGAGGGAACAAGTTTAGCCGGACGAAACCGCTCGCGCTAGTAGCGGGGCGAATTTCCGCGACGCGCCGCCTGATCGGCCCGCCAAGGCCGCCGTGGTTCAGCGTTCGGCGGCCAGCAACGGCGCCAGATCCGGCTCCAGGGCGGCGCGGCGCCAGCCGGACAGGGCGTCGGGCCAGTCGCCATGATCGAGCAGCGCCTCCAGCCAGCGGCGCGAGGCCAGCACGCCGTCGGGCAGGCCGAGCGCGGCGCTGCGGCTGGCGACGGCGTCCTGCAGCTGGCGCAGGCGTTGCTTGTCGCGGGTTTCGGCGACGCCGGCATCGGGCGCCTCATCCTCGTCGGCGAGCGGGGTGCTCAACGCCGCCCACAAGGTCTCGGTGAGCTTGCGCGGGGCCTTGGGGTGGGCGTCGAGCTGGCGCTGCAGCGCGTCGCGATCGGCCGGCGCCTGGCGGGCCAGGGCCACGGCCAGTTCGTTGTCCAGAATCCAGCTGCGCGGCTTGTCGCTGTCGCGCGCGTACACATCGCGCCAGCGCAGCAGCCGCACCAGCCGGCGCTGGGCCGGCAGGTCGAGGAATTGCGCGCTGCGCATCGACAGATGCGGCCAGCGCTCCGGCGCTTCGTTTTCGGCGTTGACGACGGTGCGGCCGGCGTCTTCGGCCAGCCAGTCGCCGCGGCCGAGCTGATCGAGCATGCCGGCCAACGCGTCGTGCATCGCGAACAGATACAGCACGTCGTCGGCGGCGTATTCCAGCTGCGACGGCGACAACGGCCGGCGCATCCAGTCCGAGCGGGTCTCGCCCTTGGCCAGGGCCACGCCGGTGAGTTGTTCGACCAGTTTCTGATAGCCCAGCCCGCTGCCGATGCCGGCCAGCGCCGCGGCCTGCTGGGTGTCGAACAGCGGCTTGGGCACCACGCCGCAGGCGTGCTTGAACGCGACCAGGTCCTCGCTGGGACTGTGCACCACTTTGAGAACCGCCGTGTCGGCCAGGATCGGCGCCAGCGCCTCGTTGACCCCGGGGCGCAGCGGATCGATCAGCAGGATCGTCGGCTCGGCCTCGCCCTCGCGCTCGATGGCGATCTGCACCAGGGCCAGTTGCGGCCAGTAGGTGCGCTCGCGGATGAATTCCGTGTCCAGGCCGATACGCGCGGGCTTGACCTCGAAATGCGCTTGCAGCGCGGCGGCGGTGTTGATCCAGACGGGCATGTTTTTCGGTGGTTTCGCTTGCGGGTGGAATGAAGGCCGGCGGGCGACAATAGCCTAATGCAGCCGGCAAGGGGGCGTGGGGCGGCAATCGGGAATCGGGATTCGGCCTGGATCGGGCGATTGCGATGCCTTTGCAGCCATTGCGAGTGGGATCGCTGCGATGGTGGATATGGCTGGACTGCCGGCAGGCCGCGCCTCAAGCTTTTGCCGATTCCCGATTCCCGATTCCCGATTCCCGATTCCCGATTCCCGATTCCCGATTCCCGATTCCCGGTATTAACCCTCGAAGCGATATGCTGCGCCGGTCGCTCGCGCCATCCGGGAGAGGTCGAAGTTTGCGCGCACTGATGTGGACCAGCATCGTCGCCGTGGGGCTGTTGGCCGGTTGTACCGACCGGACCGGCAAGAGCGCCTCGCAGGACGCCGCCGCGCGCACGCCGATCGTGACCGTCAGCGCCGATCAGGCGGTTTCGCCGGTGCCGCCGTGGCAAGCGCCGGCGATCGCGGTCGGCGAGCACAATGCGCGCGAGTTGCACAAGCGCGCGCAGGCCGCGCTCAAGTCCGGCGATCTGCACGCCAACGCCGATTCGGCGATCCCGCTGTACCTGGCCTTGCGCGGCTTCGCTCCGAACGACCGCGTCGCCGCCGCCGGCCTGGACCGCGCGATCGCGCTGCTGCTGGTCGAAGGCGACACCGCGCTGAAGAAGATCGACGAAGACCCGCTGTCGCTGCGCGCCGCGCACGAGGCCGCGGCGGTGGCGCGCGCGGTCGCGCCGGAGCATCGCAAGGTCGAGGCCTACCTGGAGCGGGTGGATCGCGCCGATCAGGCGCAGGAAGCCGACCGCCTGGGCGAAGTGGACCTCAACGCCGGCCGCATCGGCGAAGACGGCAAGAGCGGGGCGCTGGCGCGGTTCGGCGAGGCGCTGGAGCTGCGCCCGGGCGACGTGCGCGCCAGGCAAGGCATCGCCGCGGCCGAGAGCGCGCTGATCCGCCGCGCCGAGATCGCCGCCGACAAGGACGATTACGCCAGCGCGGAGCGTTGGCTGGGCAAGGCCGCGCTGGTGCGGCCGAAGATGAGCACGGCCTCCGATGCGCAAGGGCGGATCGCCGCGCAACGGCAGGCGCGGATCGGCAGTCTGCGCGATCAGGGCATCGCCGCGCTGCCGAAGTTCCGCGGCATCGACGAGGCGCGCGGCTATCTGGCCACTTTGTTGCGGATCGCGCCGACCGGCGATCCGGCCGCGGCCGAGCTGCGCGAACGCATCGAACTGGCTACCCACTACGGCCTGTTCCGTCCGGGCCAGGTGTTCACCGACGCGATGAACCTCGGCGGCCGCGGCCCGGCGATGGTGGTGATTCCGCACGGTGCGTTCCGCATGGGCGCGGACGTGAGCGAAGCCGACTCCAGCGACGCCGAGCGGCCGCTGCGCAACATCCGTTTCGACCGCGGGCTGGCGATGTCGCGCTACGAAATCACCGTCGGCGAATTCCGTCGTTTCATGAATTCGACCAAGCATCGCGCGCGCGCCACCCGCCGCGGCTATTCCATCGCCTACGACGAGCGCAGCGGCAATCTGGTGCGGCGCGGTGGGGTGGACTGGAATTCGGACTACGCCGGCCAGCCGGCCGCGGACAATCTGCCGGTGGTGCACGTCAGCGCCAAGGACGCGGCGGCGTACGTGGAGTGGCTGTCGGCGATCACCGGTCAGCGTTATCGCCTGCCCAGCGAGGCCGAGTACGAATACGCGCTGCGCGCCGGCAGCCAGGGCCGCTATCCCTGGGGCGACGGCGCCCCGCCGGCCAAGATCGGCAATCTGACCGGCAGCCTGGACGCATCGCCCAGCGGCCGGCGCTGGCGCAACGCCTTCCAGGGCTACGGCGACGGCGCCTGGGGGCCGGCGCCGGTCGGCAGTTACGTGCCCAATGCATTCGGTCTTCACGACATGGGCGGCAATGTCAGCGAGTGGGTGGCCGATTGCTGGCACGACAACTACCGGCGCGCACCGCGCGACGGCGCGGCCTGGTTCAATCCGGGCTGCCGCACGCGGGTGTTTCGTGGCGGTTCGTGGTCGAGCTCGCCGGCGCAGACGCGCGCGGCGTGGCGCCAGGGCACCAGCGCGGACACCACCAACGGACGCCTGGGTTTCCGGGTCGTGCGGGATATTTGAGTTCGGCCGATGGCGGTCCATGATGGGGCGCCTGCGGCCGATCGGCGGCAGGAGTCGAGCGGGTCGATGCGGCGTTCGCGAAGGCGGCGCGGCGCGATCGCAGGGTAGGGCGTTCAGCGCTCGCAGGCAGGTTTCGGGAGTGTGCAGATGAGGATCGATCCCCTCGGCAATCGGGCGCAGGGCGGACGGCGCGGATTCGGCGGTTTTCGCTGGTGGATCCTGTTGCTGTTCGGCTTGTACGCGGCGTGGTCGTGGTTCGGCAGCGCCAAGACCGATCCCTACACCGGCGAGAAGGCGCATTACGGCGCCAGCGCCGACGAGGAAGTGCAGCTCGGCGAACAGGCCTTCGTGCAGGTGCTCAACGACGCCACCGCGCAGCGCGCGCTGTTGCCGTCGGCCTCGCCGCAGAGCCAGGACGTCAGCGAGATCGCCCAGCGCCTGATCAACAAGGTGCCGCAGGTGACCCAGGCGCTGGCGCAGCAGAACAACCAGGCCGCGCCGGAGGACTACAAGAACTTCAAGTGGAGCGTGGCGGTGATCAATTCGCAGGAGGCCAACGCCTTCTGCCTGCCCGGCGGCAAGATGGCGGTGTACACCGGCCTGCTGCCGGTGACCCAGAACGACGATGCGCTGGCGGTGGTGATGGGCCATGAAATCGCCCACGCGCTGTTGCGCCACGGTTCGCAGCGCATGGCTCAGCAGAAGCTGGTGCAGATGGGCCAGATGGCCGCCGGCATGGCGGTGGGCGGCATGGACCCGCAACAGCAGCAGATGATCATGGGCGCGCTCGGCGCCGGCGCGCAGTACGGCCTGGTGCTGCCGTACGGCCGCAATCACGAGACCCAGGCCGACAAGGTCGGACTGATGCTGGCGGCGGCGGCCTGTTACGACCCGCGCCAGGCGATTCCGTTATGGCAGCGCATGTCGCAACTCGGCGGCGGCCAGCGCCCGCCGGAGTTCGCCTCGACCCACCCGGACCCGGCCAACCGCATCCAGACGCTGGAGGCGCTGATGCCTGCGGCGATGAAGTTCTATGAGGCCAATTGCGCGGGGAAGCCGCTGGCCAAATGAGGCGAGGGGCGGTGGTCGCCGCGCGGTGATTCGACGCGTATGAGTTCGACAGGATTCCCGGATGACGTACGGGGAGGGCGTGCGCGTTTGCTCTTGCTCGTCATTCCCGCGAACGCGGGCTCTGCTTTACTTCGGCGGAGCCGAACATCCAGAGACTTCAGAGTCATGTCGCGAAAAGCCCTGGATCCCCGCCTTCGCGGGATGACGTGCCGGTAGGGAGCGCGCGTCTGCTCTTGCTCGTCATTCCCGCGAAGGCGGGCTCTGCTTTACTTCGGCGGAGCCGAACATCCAGAGACTTCAGAGTCATGTCGCGATAGAGCCCTGGATCCCCGCCTTCGCGGGGATGACGTGCTGGTAGGGTGCACGCGTTTGCTTTTGCTCGTCATTCCCGCGTTCGCGGGAATGACGGTTGTGAGAGGGCGAGGGCAACCACAATCCGACTTCGACTTCGAATCCCGACTCCCGATTCCCAGCCCCTCAAAAACTCATAAACAACCCACCATTCACCGGAATATTCGCCCCGGTAATGAATCCCGCGTCCTCGGCCGTCAGAAACTCCACCGTGCGCGCGATCTCGCTGGGCTTGCCCAGGCGCCCGACCGGGACGCTGTCGATGATCTTGCCGCGGATGTCGTCGGCGATCGCCATCACCATCGCGGTTTCGCAATACCCCGGCGACACCGAATTCACCGTCACGCCCTTGCGCGCGACCTCGCGCGCCAGCGCCATCGTGAAGCCGTGCATGCCGGCCTTGGCCGCGGAGTAGTTGGTCTGGCCGAACTGGCCGGTCTGGCCGTTGACCGAACTGATGTTGACGATGCGGCCGAAGCCGCGTTCGGCCATGCCATCGATCGCGTGCCGGCACAGGTTGAACACGCCGTCGAGATTGACGCTGAGCACGTCGTCCCAGGCGCGCTTTTCCATCTTGCGCAGGCTGCCGTCGCGGGTGATGCCGGCGGCGTTGACCAGGATGTCGATCGCGCCGTCCTCGCCCACGATGCGTTCGATCGCCGCGCCGCAATCGTCGTAGTCGGCGACGTTGGCCGCTTCGAAGCGGATGTCGAAGCCGTCGGTGAGCGCGGCGAATTGCGCGATGCGTTCTTCGCGCGCGCTCAGGTCCAGCGCGATCACGCGGCGTCCGGCGCGCGCCAGCGACAAACAGATTTCGGTGCCCAGGCCGCCGATGCCGCCGCTGACCACGGCGATGCGTTTGTTCATGTCGGTTCCCCACAACGAAAGACGCGCCGCATGCCGGCGAGCCTTGAATTCACGAATAGCGGCCGCCGCCAGGCGTGCGGACGCGGAGGATTCACGCGTCCCGGCACCGTCCCCACGGTCCGCGAACGATCATCCGCGCCGATGCGCGGCGCGCAAGAAAAAAGCGCGGCTCAACGCTCGCGCTTGGTGTCGGTCTTCTGCTTCGGCGTGACCGGTTGGCCTACGCTTCCGGAAAGATTCTGCTGGAACTCTTTCCACAAGGTCAGGTTGCGCTCGGTGAGCTGATTCATCATCGCCCACGGCGTCTGCCCGAGCATGCCGCCCATCTGGTTGCGGAAGGTCTGTTGCTGATCGAGGAACACCTGCATCGACCGCTCCAGGTAGTTGCCCATGAAGCCCTGCAGCGAGTCGCCGTAGAAACGGATGATCTGGCTCAACAACTGCGTGGAGAGCACCGGTTCGCCGTCTTGTTCGTGCTCGGCGATGATCTGCAGCAGCACTTGCCGGGTGAGGTCGTCGCCGGAGCGCGCGTCGCGCACTTCGAACTCTTCGCCATCGACGATGAGCTGTCGCACGTCTTCGATGGTGATGTAGCTGGAGATCTCGGTATCGTAAAGACGACGGTTCGGATACTTCTTGATGATGCGGGTCGAGGCCATTGAGCTTTGGCTCTAAAAGCGTGGTGCCTTGCAGCATGGCGCAGGGCGCAGGGGCTTGCAACAGGGGCGTGCGGGAGGCTGCGCAGGGCGGCCTGCGACGGCCGCGCGGGATATTCGCCGCGCCTGCGCCCGATCCGCCGCCGGAGCCGCGGGGGCGGCAAAAACCCCTTCGAATCAGCCCTTGAGCGCGCGATCGCCAAGACCGCCGGCCAAGCCGGGAGCGTGTCGGGTCGGTGAACGGGAGGGTTCGAGATTTTCGTGAAAGCAACGCTTGCGCGCGGCCGGTGCGCGGAGCCGGAGACCTGAACAGGCCTCCGGCCCGAACTCGCGCCGGGCTTACCAGCCCATGTACTGGCCGCCGTTGGCGGACAGGTTGGCGCCGGTGATCCAGCTGGCTTCGTCGGGGATGAAGAAGCTCACCGCATAGGCGATTTCTTCCGGCGTGCCCAGGCGCCCGGTCGGGATCTGCGCGACGATCTTGTTGCGCACGTCCTCGGGCACGGCCATGACCATGTCGGTGCCGATGTAGCCGGGCGAGACCGTGTTCACGGTAATGCCGAACTTCGCGTTTTCCTGCGCCAGCGAAATGGTGAAGCCGTGCATGCCGGCCTTGGCCGCGGCGTAGTTGGCCTGGCCGTACTGGCCCTTCTGGCCGTTGATCGAGCTGATCTGCACGATCCGGCCCCACTTGCGCTCGCGCATGCCCTCGATCACCGGGCGGGTGACGTTGAAGCAGGAGTTGAGGTTGGTGGAGATGACGTCGCTCCACTGCTGCGAGGTCATGCGGTGGAAGGTCGAATCGCGGGTGATGCCGGCGTTGTTGACCAGGATGTCGACCGGGCCGAGTTGGCGTTCGACATCGCGGATCAGCGCTTCGGCGTGTTCCGGCGAGGCCACGTCGCCGTGCGCGATGGCCACGTCGATGCCCTGTTCCTTCAACTGCGCCTGCCAGGCGCGCCCTTTGGCTTCGTCTCGGTAATTGGTCGCGACCTTGTGGCCCATCTTGGCGAGGCGTTGGACGATCGAGGTGCCGATGCCACCGGTACCGCCGGTGACGAGTGCAACACGGGACTGCATGCTGAGCTCTCCTTGACCGCGAAGGGCGGTCTCGTCCCGATTCTAGACAGCATTCGCGCAAGGATCGTTGTGCATCGCGGCGAGACCGGCGACGGTCTGCGGAATCTGTGCCGGGCTGAACGAAACCCGTGCCGCGGCGAGCAATTGCGTGACAGTCGCCACCTCATCCAGGGCGTGCGGATGCTGGCCCAGCGCCTGCCATGCGGCGCGCAGCGCCGGCAGCGGATCGGCGGGATCGAGCGGATGCGCGGCATCGGATTTGGACAGCTTGCGGCCGCTCGCGTCGAGCAGCAGCGGCAGGTGTGCGTAGTCCGGCGTGGCCAGGCCGAGCGCGCGCTGCAGCAGGATCTGGCGCGCGGTGGAATCGAGCAGGTCGGCGCCGCGGACCACTTCGGTGATGCCCTGGTCGGCGTCGTCCACGACCACCGCCAGTTGATACGCCCAGTAGCCGTCGGCGCGGCGCAGGACGAAGTCGCCGACCTCGCGGGCGACATCTTGATGTTGCGGACCCAGGATCGTATCGACGAAATCGACCGCGGCGCCGTCGGCCACGCGCAAACGGATCGCCGGTTGCGGCGCGCCGTGCCCCGGACGCGCCGCGGCGGCCACGCAGCGCCGGTGGATGCCGCCGCTGGCGGCCAGGTCGCTGCGGCTGCAATGGCAGGCGAAGGCGAGGCCGGCGTCGAGCAGGCGATCCAGCGCCGTCTGATAGAGCCCATGGCGATCGCTTTGCCGGACCACCGCTTCGTCGCTGTGCAGGCCGAACGCGGCCAGCGCCTGTAGTTGGCGCTGGGCGGCGCCGGGAACTTCGCGCGGCGGATCGAGGTCTTCGATACGTACCAGCCACGCGCCGCCGTGATGGCGCGCCAGTAGCCAACTGCCGAACGCCGCCAGCAGCGAGCCGGCGTGCAGTTCGCCGGTGGGCGAGGGTGCGAAGCGGCCGCGGTAGCGCGCGTGCGCCGCGGCCAGCCGCTCGGCCGACGAACGGGCCGACGGATCGGTAGGCGGCTGGGCGTCGGCAGGATGTCCGGACAATGAACGAAGGCTCGCGCGGCGGTGGATTTAAGGCCGATTCTCGTTGAATTAACCACCTGTTTGCCACATTAGAACTTTCGCGGCGTTGCGCCGCGATCAAAAAACGACAGGGACCGTCGCCCTGAAGCCGCGCATGGTGCGCGGCACGATACGCCCTACGACCATGTTCAAACGCATAGCGCTTTTCCTCGCCACCAACCTGGCCGTGCTGGTGCTGCTCGGCATCGTGATGTCGGTGCTGCAGAACGTCTTCGGCATCCGCCTGGGCAATAACGGCGCGATCCTGGTGATGGCGGCGGTGTTCGGTTTCGGCGGTTCGCTGATTTCGCTGCTGATGTCCAAGTGGATCGCCAAGCGCACCACCGGCGCCTATGTCATCGAGCAGCCGCGCAACGCCGACGAGCAGTGGCTGGTGTCGACCGTGCGCCGCCAGGCCGAAGCGGCCGGCATCGGCGTGCCCGAGGTCGCGATCTACGACGCGCCGGAAATCAACGCCTTCGCCACCGGCGCCAATCGCAACAACGCGTTGGTCGCGGTGTCGACCGGCTTGCTGCGGGCGATGACCCGCGACGAGGCCGAAGCGGTACTCGCGCACGAAGTCAGCCACGTCGCCAACGGCGACATGGTGACGATGGCGCTGATCCAGGGCGTGCTCAACACCTTCGTGCTGGTGGCCGCGCGCGTGGTCGGCGGCTGGATCGACGCGATGATGAGCGGCGGGCGCGAGTCGCGCGGCCCGGGCCTGTTCTATTTTGTGACGGTGTTCGTGCTGGATATCGTGTTCGGCATCCTGGCGAGCATGATCGCGATGGCGTTCTCGCGTTACCGCGAGTTCCGCGCCGATGCCGGCGGCGCGCGTCTGGCCGGTCGGCAGAAGATGATCGCGGCGTTGCAGCGTTTGTCGCAGACCTATGGCGAGAGCACGCTGCCCAAGCAGGTGCAGGCCTTTGGGATCAGCGGCGCGGTCGGTCATGGTTTGTCGAAGCTGATGCGCAGCCATCCGCCGTTGGAGGAGCGCATCGCGGCGTTGCGCAATGCGCCGCAGGAGCAGGTGGGTGGGGGCGTGGTTGCTCGTTGAGGCAAGAGCAAGAGCGAATCCCCCCAGCCCCCCTTTTTCAAAGGGGGGAACAGCAAAAGCTCAGGGCAACAAAAAGCCCGCCATTCGGCGGGCTTTTTGTTGGGTCGGAAGTTTTAGCCTTTCCCGATTCCCGATTCCCGATTCCCGATTCCCGATTCCCGATTCCCGATTCCCGGCCTTACTGGAAGTCGTAATCCATATCCGGCCCGGCCGCGGCCAGGAAGTGACCCTGGGCGTAGTCGATGCCGGCGGCGAACAGCAGGCTCATGCTGGCGGCATCCTGGACGAACTCGGCGATGGTCTGCCGGCCCAGTTCGCGCGCCTTTTCGGCGATTTCGCGCACGCGCTGCTGGTGGTCGGGGTTGGAGGTGAGGTCTTCCATGTAGCTGCGGTCGATCTTGAGGAAGGCCGCGTCGAAATGGGTCAGCAACTGGAACGAGTTCAGGCCGGCGCCGAATTGCTCCAGGCCCACGCGCACGCCGTAGTGGTAGATGCGCGACTGGAACTCCTGCGCCGCGCGCAGGTTGGTGAACACCTTCGACTCGGGCAGTTGCAGCACCAGCAGCTTGCCGTCGGCGCCGTGCTTGGCCAGCAGTTCGACGATGTGCTGCTGCAGGCTTTCGTCCTGCAGCGAGGCCTGGGTGATCTTGACCAGCAAGGTGGTGCGGCGGCCCTGGCGCATGCGCTCGCCGATTACCTGGATCGCGCGGCCGACCACCCAGCGGTCGATTTCCCACAGCAGGCCGTGTTCCTCCGCCACCTGCAGGAACGACAGCGGCTGCACCAGTTCGCCGCCGCCTTCGTCGGTGCCGGTGCCCAGGTTCTGCATGCGCAGATAGGCCTCGTACATCTCGATCGGCTCGCCGTGCAGATTGATCAGCGGCTGGTAGTTCATCACGAAACGATCGGCGTCGAGCGCGTCGCGGATGCGCGCGACCCAGGCGGCGATGCGTTCTTCCTCGGCGCGGTCGGCCGCGCCCGGGTCGAACAGCTCGATGCGGTTGCCGCCGATGTCGCTGGCCGATTGCAGGCATTGCGCGGCCTTGCCCAGCACCGCGGTGACGCTGGCGATCTTCTCGCCGATCTGCACGCCGCCGACGCTGGCGGTGGCGCTGAGCGAGAGGTGGTCGGTTTCCAGCACCTGCGCCGAGAACGCTTCGCGCAGCTTGTCGCCCAGGCCGGAGGTGTGCGAATGGTCGCTGTGCAGGGTCAGCACCGCGAACTGGTGCTCGCCGAAGCGCGCGGCGATGTCGTCCGGGCCGATCGCTTCGCGCAGGCGCTCGCCGCAGGCCTTGATCAGCTGGTCGGCCTGATCCAGGCCGATTTCCTGCAGCAGTTGGTTGTAGTGGTCAGGCTCGATCAGCAGCAGGCCGTGATGCGCCGAGTTCTGCGCCGCGTCGGCGACCGCGTCTTCCAGAGCGCGCAGGAAGGTCGCGCGGTTGAGCAGGCCGGTGACCTGATCGCGCTGGCGCAGGGCTTCGACCTCGCGCGCCAGTTCCGGATCGATCTCCTGCCGGCGCAGCACCACCTGCAGGCATTGCTCGCCTTCGTAGGTGGCCGCGGTGAATTCCATCACCGCCGGGAAGGCGTTGCCGTCGAGCGCGCGGGCCTGGGTCTCGTAGCTCGGCGGCGGCGTTTCGCCCTTGCTGAGCTGCTTGAGCAATTGCTTGAAGCCGTCGACCTGGCCGGGCGCGACCAGATCGAGCAGGGACATGCCCTCGATGTCCTCGAAGGACTCGAAGCCGAAAATTTCCAGATACGCGGCATTGGCACGAATGTGCATGCCTTCGTGGATGTAGGCGATGGGATCGCGCGAGGAATCGATCAGCGCGTCGCAGCGGCGCTCGGTCTCGCGCACCTGCGCTTCCAGGCGGCGCAGCGAGCGGCGCGCTTCCAGGTCGGACCATTCGGCGCGGACCACGTTCTGCAGGTGGCTGATGTTGGAGCGCAGGACGATGCCGCGCGCACCGATTTCCATCACCCCGAGCACGGCGGCCTCGTCCACGGCCTCCATCAGCACCAGCACCGGCAGGTCCTTGCCGCTGGCGTCCACGCTCTGCATCAGCTTGAGCAGGGAGATGTTGCGCGAATTGCGCGCGGCCAGCACCAGATCCGGCGGATGCTGCAGGATCAGCGCCGACAGTTCCTGCTCGTTCTCGGGGCGGGTGGGCCGCACCGCGATACCGCTGTTGCGCAGCGCGCTGACGATGGCTTCGGCCGCCTCGACGCTGTCGTCGACGATCAGCAAGCGCAACACCATGTCTTTGCCGAATTGCATTGACCACCTCCGTGGGCCGGTTTTATGACACGAAGCACCGGCCTCGTCCACGCAAGGACGAGAATCTGTGACCCGTTATAGGGTTCGATCACGCAAAGAGTGCATCGCTTACGCTGTTGTGCTTGCGCCGCGTGCTATCGCTGCGTTCCCCGATCAAACCCCATCCAGATTACAACCTTACAACGGACGCTTGCCCGGGTCGCCTGCCACTTCCCGCACCAGCCTGGGCACCAGGTAGCCGGAGATGCGCGCGGCCAGGGCGCGGTGCAGCGCGCGCGCGGCCTCGTCGGAGATCTCGAAATGGGCCGAACCCTGGACCCGGTCGAGCTGATGCAGGTAGTAGGGCAGCACGCCGGCGGCGTAGCTGCGCTCGCTCAGCGCGGCCAGGGCCTCGACGTCGTCGTTGACCCCGCGCAGCAGAACCGCCTGATTGAGCAAGGTGGCGCCGGCTCCGCGCAGGCGCCGCATGGCCGCGTCCACCTCGGCGTCGAATTCGTTCGCGTGATTGGCGTGCAGCACCACCGCCACCGGCCACGGCAGGCCTTGCAGCCACTGGGTCAGCGCGGTATCGACGCGCTCGGGCAGCACCACCGGCAGGCGGGTGTGGATGCGCAGGCGCTTGAGGTGGGCGATCGGCGCCAGCGCGTCGGTGAGCTCGGCCAGCTTGGGCGTGGCCAGCGACCACGGGTCGCCGCCGGACAGGATCACCTCGTCGATGCCCGGGTCGGCGGCGATCGCCGCGACCGCCTCGCCCCAGCCGGCCGCGGCCGCGGTTTCCTGCGCGTAGGGAAAGTGGCGGCGGAAGCAGTAGCGGCAGTTGATCGCGCAGCTGCCGGTGGCGATCAGCAGGGCGCGGCCGTTGTACTTGCGGATGACGCCGTGGCCGGCCTTGGCCGCGCCGTCGCCGACCGCGTCCAGGCTGAAGCCCGGCATCGGCCGCATTTCATCGTCCAGCGGCAGCACCTGACGCAGCAGCGGATCGGTCGGGTCGGCATGGCGCATGCGGGCGATAAAGCCGCGCGGCACCCGCAGCGGAAACTGCGCCGCGGCCGCGTCGGACACGGCCAGGGCGGCCTGCGACAGGCCGAGCAGGGCCAGCAGCTCGCGCGGATCGCGCACCGCATCGCGCCACAGGGCCTGCCAGCGCGGCGGCGCGGCGGCGCCCTGGGGAGCGGCTGGATGCGGGACGGGTTGCGCAGCAGGTATCATGTGGGGCTAGCCTTCAGGGTTCCGATCACGGCGCCCGGGTTCCGACCACGCGGAAAACCGCTGCGGACGGAGCCGGCGCAGCCCGACATTCTAGCCTTGCATCGCCGGCATGGCGGTCCGTACGCGCCTTCCGCGCCCCCTGGACCCCGCCCGCGACCCGGGCCGGCCCGGGACGGCGCCGTCACGACGGCAGACGACGGCCCCGGTGCAAGGCGGGGGCGGCCGGACCCCAATCACCGCCACATTATTCATTTGTTAGGAGTTCCAGCATGGCCAGCCTAGGCATGAACGACGTCAAGACCGGACAGAAGATCCTGGTCAATAACGACCCGTGCATCATCACCGAGACCGAGTACGTCAAGCCGGGCAAGGGCCAGGCCTTCACCCGCATCAAGTACCGCAGCATCAAGTCGGGCCGCGTGGTGGAAATGACCATGAAGGCCACCGACAACGTCGAGCAGGCCGACGTGGTCGATACCGACATGCAGTACCTGTACTCCGACGGCGAGTACTGGCACTTCATGAACCAGGAATCCTTCGAGCAGGTGCAGTCCGACAAGGCCGGCATGGGCGGCGCGGAGAAGTGGCTCAAGGGCGAGGAAGAGTGCGTGGTGACGCTGTGGAACGGCGTGCCGATCGCGGTCCAGCCGCCGAACTTCGTCGAGCTCAAGATCACCGAGACCGATCCGGGCGTGCGCGGCGATACCTCCGGCGGCGGCGGCAAGCCGGCGACCCTGGAAACCGGCGCGGTGGTGCGCGTGCCGCTGTTCGTCGGCCAGGAAGAAACCATCAAGGTCGATACCCGTTCGGGCGAGTACGTCAGCCGGGTGAAGTGACGCATCGGCCGTGGCCGCCTCGCGGTCACGGCTTTGCTGGTGCGCGATTCCCGCGAAGGCGGTTCGACGCTTTCGCAAGCTGACGCGGATTCCGGTCTCGTCAGCGCATCCACCAAGCGATCCTCCGGCGACGATTCGGCCGATCCGGACGCAAGATCCACTGCGAGCCGCGGGCCGCACCGGCCCAGGCGTCGCACCGCGGTAGCCGGCGAATGCCATAGTCCCCGCCGGCGCTGCCGCACGACAGCGACACGCACTTCAACCCGCACGTGAGACGCGAATGACGACCGAGACTTCCGCCATCCCCTGCGACCTGTTGATCGAAGCGGGCTGGGTGGTGCCGGTCGAGCCGCATGCCGTGGTGCTGGACGACCACGCCGTCGCCATCAAGGGCGGGGTGATCGTCGATATCCTGCCGATCGCCGACGCTCGCGCGCGCTACGCCGCGGCCGAAACCGTCAGCCGGCCCGAGTCGGCGCTGATCCCGGGTCTGGTCAACGCCCACACCCACAACCCGATGACCCTGCTGCGCGGCATCGCCGACGATCTGCCGCTGATGGAATGGCTGCAAGGCCACATCTGGCCGGTCGAGGGCGCGGTGATCGGGCCGCAGTTCGTCGAGGACGGCATCGCCCTGGCGATCGCCGAGATGCTGCGCGGCGGCACCACCTGCGCCAACGAAAACTATTTCTTCCCCGACGTGCAGGCCGCGGTCTACAAGCGCTACGGCTTCCGCGCCCGGGTCGGCCTGCCGGTCATCGATTTCCCCACCGCCTGGGCCAAGAGTTCGGACGAATACTTCGACCGCGCCGGCGAAGTCCACGACCTGTGGCGCGACGATGCGCTGGTCGCGACCGCGTTCGCGCCGCACGCGCCGTACACGGTCAGCGACGCCAACTTCGAACGCATCCGCATGCTGGCCGACCAGCTGGATCTGCCGATCCATCTGCACACGCACGAAACCGCGCAGGAAGTCGCCGATTCGATCAAGCTGCACGGCCAGCGCCCGCTGGCGCGGCTGGACCGGCTGGGCCTGGTCACCGACCGCCTGATCGCGGTGCACATGACCCAGCTCACCGACGCCGAGATCGCCCTGTGCGCGCAGCGCGGCGTCAGCGTGGTGCATTGCCCCGAATCCAATCTCAAGCTGGCCTCGGGCTTCTGCCCGGTGTGCCAGCTGCAGCAGGCCGGAGTCAATCTGGCCATCGGCACCGACGGCTGCGCCAGCAACAACGATCTGGACATGTTCGGCGAAACCCGCACCGCGGCGCTGCTGGCCAAGGGCAGCGCCAACGACGCCAAGGCCCTGGACGCGTTCAGCGCGCTGCGCGCGGCGACCCTGGGCGGCGCCAAGGCGATGGGCTTCGAGGACAAGATCGGTTCGATCCAGGTCGGCAAGCAGGCCGATCTGGTCTGCGTCGATCTGGGCCAGCTGGAAACCCAGCCGGTGCATCACGTGGTCTCGCAGCTGATCTACGCCACCGGCCGCCATCAGGTCGGCGACGTGTGGATCGCCGGCCGCGCCAAGCTGCGCGAACGTGCGCTGGTCGATATGGATACTGCGGCGCTGGTCGCGAATGCGCGGCAGTGGCGCGCGCGCATCGCGACGATCAAACGCTGACGCCGGGCGCCGCGCACGCGCGCGGCGGCCGCGTCGTCGCGTCGCGTTCACACCCGTAGCCTCGGGCTTGATTCAAACTAGCCACGCGCGCCGCCCGGCGGCCGCGCGAGGCACCGACCGCAGTGAGCAGGCAGGCATGAGCGCAGCAAGCAACGCATCCGATCCTCAGGGCAGCGATTCGCAACCCGCCGCCGCCAGCGGCCACGACAACTTCAGTCAGGCCGAACTGGACAAGTTCGGCGCCCTGGCCAATCGCTGGTGGGACCCGCTGGGTCCGCAGAAGCCGCTGCACGCGCTGAATCCGGTGCGCCTGGACTACGTCGCCCAACGCGCGCCCCTGTCGCAGGCGCAGGCGCTCGACGTCGGCTGCGGCGGCGGCCTGCTCAGCGAGGCCCTGGCCGCCGCGGGCGCGCAGGTCACCGCGATCGATCTGGCGCCGGAACTGATCAAGGTCGCCAAGCTGCATCGGCTGGAAACCGGCGTCGCCGTCGATTACCGGCTGCAGTCGGTCGAATCGCTGGCGCAGGAGCGGCCGGAGAGTTTCGACACCATCACCTGCATGGAAATGCTCGAACACGTGCCCGACCCGGGCGCGATCGTGCGCGCCTGCGCCAGCCTGCTCAAGCCCGGCGGACGCCTGTTCCTGTCCACGCTCAACCGCACCCCGGCCGCGTTCGCGCTGGCCATCGTCGGCGCCGAGTACCTGGCCCGGCTGCTGCCCAAGGGCACCCATCAGTACCGCGACTTCATCAAGCCCTCCGAGCTGGCGCGCTGGCTGCGCGAAGCCGGCCTGGAGCTGGAAGACGTCAGCGGCCTGATGTACGAGCCCTGGCGCAACGGCGCGCGGATCACCTCGCGCACCGACATCAACTACCTGGCCTGCGCGTACAAGCCCGCCGCGCAGGTCTCGGCCGCATGAGCGCGGCCGCTCCCGCGCTGAGCGGCGCGGCTTATCCCCGGGCGGTGTTGTTCGACCTGGACGGCACCTTGCTCGACAGTGCGCCGGACATGCTCGCCGTCGCCAATCGCATGCGCGCCGACCGCGGCCTGCCGGCGATGCCGATGGCGCCGCTGCGCGCGCAGGTGTCGAAAGGCTCGCGGGCGATGCTCGGCGCGGCCTTTCCCGATGTCGATCCGGCCCAGCGCGACGGCTGGGTGCAGGAGTTCCTGGACCTGTACGAGGCCGAGCTCGGCCTGCACGGAGCGCCGTTCGACGGCGTGGAGGCGATGCTGGCCGCGCTGGAAGCCGCCGGTTCGCCCTGGGGCATCGTCACGAACAAACCCGAATACCTGGCGCGCAAGCTGATGCCGTTGCTGGGTTGGCAGACCCGCTGCGCGGTGCTGATCGGCGGCGACACGCTGAGCGCGCGCAAGCCCGATCCGCTGCCGCTGACCACCGCCGCGCACCGGATCGGCGTCGAGCCGGCGCATTGCATCTATGTCGGCGACGACGAGCGCGACATCATCGCCGCGCGCGCCGCCGGCATGCCCTCGGTGGTGGCGCTGTGGGGCTACCGCCTGGATCACGACGATCCGCTCGCCTGGCAGGGCGATGTATTGATCGAATCGCCCGCGCAATTGATCGGGGCGGGCGCATGGCCGGCGACGCGATGAAGCCGCAGGTCGCCGCCGAAGTCGAGGCCGCCTCGCAGGAGCAATCCTCGCAAGAGCAGGCGCTGCAGGACTTCGCCGGCAAATGGCGGGCGCGCTGGCCGGAATGGTCGGTGGCCGAGGTGTTCGTGCCGCGCGCACAGCGCGGCGTCGCGGTGGCCTGGGCGGCGCTGCAGCAGGAACTCACCGACGCGGCTTGGGGCGGCAGCGACGCGCTGCCCGGCGAGGCCAAGCTGGGCTGGTGGATGGAAGAACTGCAGGGCTGGCGCATGAACCGCCGGCGCCACCCGCTGGGGCTGGCGCTGCAGCGGCAGGCCGCGCCCTGGGGCGATCTGGCCCTGGCCCTGCCGGCGCTGCGCGACAGCCGCGAGCGCCCCGGCGACCGCAACGAGGCTTTCGACAGCCTGATTCCGGTCGCCACCGCCATCGGCGCCATCGACATGGCCCTGTTCGAACCCGTACCCGGCCAGCTCGCCGAGGCCGCGGTGCCGGCGATCCAGTCGAGCCTGCTGGAATCGCGGCTGGTGCTGCAGGGCGACGCGTCGGTGCCGCTGAGCGTGGTCGCGCGGGCGATGGCGCGTCCGGGCGAGGGCGCGGCGGTGGAATGGAGCCGCGACCTGCTGGCGCAATGGCCGGCGCGCTTCGGCGCGACCGTGCCGCGGCGGCTGTGGACCGCGCTGGCGCATACCCGGCTGCAGCGCGGCGACGCGGCGCGGCCGTTGTCGCCGTGGACGGCCCTGCTGGCGGCCTGGCGCGGCGCCCGCAACTGACCGTTGCAGGCCCGGGCCGGGGCGGCCGGGCCGGGCCCGGTAGAATGGCGCCGTTGCGTTTCCCCCACGCGCCCCCACTGATTTCGTCGTGACCAATCCCCAGACCCCCTCGCGTTCCGCCTTGCCCGATGTCGCCTTCGATGCCGCCGCCGCGGCGCGCGCGCTGGACTGGGTCGGCATGTCCAACATCGCCCTGCCGCTGCGCATCGCCGGCGGCGACGGCACCCCGATCCAGGTCGCCGCCTCGGTCGATGTCTCGGTCAACCTGCGCGACCCCAACGCGCGCGGCATCCACATGTCGCGCATGTACCTGCATCTGCAGAACGCCTTCGCCAGCGAGACGGTGACCCCGGCCGGCCTGCGCCGCGCACTGCAGAGCCTGATCGACGGGCAGGGCGGCATCTCCAACGCCGCGCGGCTGGTGCTGCGCTACGAGCAACTGCTGCTGCGTCCGGCGCTGGCCAGCCACAACGCCGGCTGGAAGCGCTATCCGGTCGAGATCGACGCGCGCCTGATCGACGGCCACCTGCACCTGGGCCTGCGTTTCGCGGTCGAATACTCCAGCACCTGTCCGGCCTCGGCGGCGCTGTCGCGCCAGCTCAACGCCGAACGCTTCGCCGCCGATTTCGCCGCCGCCCATCCGCTGTCCACGGCCGTGGTCAGCGACTGGCTCGCCTCCGAACGCGGCATGGCCGCGACCCCGCACGCGCAGCGCAGCCGCGCCGACGTGCGCGTGGAGCTGCGTCCGGCCTTCGACGAACTGCCCCTGGTGGCGTTGATCGACGCGCTCGAACGCGCGCTCGCAACGCCGGTGCAGACCGCGGTCAAGCGCGAGGACGAGCAAGCCTTCGCCCGCCTCAACGCCGAGAACCTGATGTTCTGCGAAGACGCCGCGCGCCGGGTCGCCGCGGCGCTGTCGGCCGATGCGCGCATCGAGCGCTTCGACGCCGAAGTCGCGCACTTCGAAAGCCTGCACGCGCACGACGCGGTCGCCCGCGTGACCGGGCAGGGCGCGCGCGAGTAAATCGCGCCGCTTCGGCGCCGCCGCGGTGTGCGGAGTCTGGCGCCTTGAACCTCGCGATTCGCGCATCGAACACGGGCGCGCCCGGCATCGATCGGCGCATCGCTCGCCGATCGGCGCACGCCGCCGATATCGGCTCGCGAACCTCCGCCGCGCGGTCGCCCTCATCCTCGGAAAACGCCGCGAACGGCCGGTTTTACCGGCAGCTGCGCATGCGTTCCCGGGTGTAGGATCACCGGCCGATAGACCCGAGCGGTGCGGCAATGCATGGAGGCGTGTGCGCGGGCACACTACAAGTCGCAAACCGTGATGGTCCCCACCCCCGGAATACAGGGGCCTTGGGCTATGCTCAGGTCACCAGACTAGTGACCGGAAGGGGCATGGGGAAACCCTGGTGTCGTGGCTGGCAGGCCCTGTTGGTTCTGCTGGGGATGTGGGCGGTGGCGGCGATCGCGTCGGCGCAGGACGTAAGCCTGCCCCAGCCCGGCCCCTCCGCGCCTTCGGCGGTGGCCCCGCGTTCGGATCGCGAACCCTACGACCCCGCACACTACCGCGCGCCGTCCCTGAGCCTGTCCCGGCTCGAACAAGACCCGGTGCCGGCGCGGGTGCTGGCCGGCGAGTTCGAGCGCCGCTTCGAAGCGGTCTCCGGCGACATGCTGTGGGCGCACAAAGGCCAGCCGACGTGGTGGCGCATCGTCGTCAATCAGGACGTCGCCGAAGCCGACGCGCCGCAGCTCACCATCGACCGCCCATCGCGGCGTGAAATCGAACTGTGGCGTCCCGGCGACGATCTGCCGCTGCGCCGCTCGATCTACGGCCCCGACACCGACTTGAACCACTCCACGCGGATGATCGTGTTTCCGCTGCCGCGCGGCCTGCGCAAGGGCGATCGCCTGTACCTGCGCATGCTCGCCGCCGACATGATGAGCTCGCGCGCCGAGATCCAGCCGCTGGCGCGGGTGCAGCGCGAGGACATGATGCACGTCGGGCTGCGCAGCGTGGTGCTGACCGCGATGGGCGTGATCGCCGTGCTCGCGTTCGGTTTCTGGATCGGCCTGCGCGAACGCGGCTACGCCTATCTGGGCCTGACCCTGGTGCTGCAGATCCTCACCCTGACCTCGGACGGCGGCGAGATGCGGGTGGTGCCGTGGCTCAACGAGATCGCGCCCGACAGCCGCACCAACATCGTGCTCAATACCGCCGCGGTATTGGCCAGCATCCGCTTTTTGATCTTCTTCCTCGGCCTGCGCACCACCCAGCCGAAGGCCGCGCGCCTGCTGGACTGGTGCAGCATCTCGCTCGGCGGCCTGCTGCTGGTGTCCTTGTTCCGGACCTGGAAGTACAGCGCGCTGTTCGGCAACCTCAACCTGCTGATGGTGGTCGCGCTGGTGCTGTACTGCACCGTGGTCGCGGTCTGGCGGCGCCAGCGCGAAGCCTATTTCCTGCTGCTGGCGTGGCTGCCCCTGATGCTGTTGCTGGTCGCCCTGGTCGGCGCCAACCACCAGTGGTGGCCGGAATTCAGCTGGCTCGAATACACCTTCCCGGTCGGCCTGGCGTTCGGTGGCCTGGGCCTGCTGCTGGGTCTGACCTCCAAGCTGCAGCAACTGCGCCGCGACCGCGACACCGCCAATCGTCTGGCGACCTACGACAGCCTGACCGGCGCGATGACCCGCGCGGCGATCTCGCAAAGCCTGCGCAACGCGGTGGACAGCGCGCACCGTTCGCGCCGGCCGCTGTCGGTGGTGTTCTTCGACATCGACCACTTCAAGCGCATCAACGACGAGCACGGCCATCGCGTCGGCGACGAAACCCTGCGCATCGTCTCGCTGCGCACCCGCAACCGCTTGCGCGCCTACGACCTGTTCGGCCGTTACGGCGGCGACGAGGTGCTGGTGGTGCTGGCCGATACCCATCTGCGCGACGCGGTCCGCGTCGCCGAGCATCTGCGCGAGTCGGTCAGCGGCAGCCCGCTGTCGATCGACGGCCGCCTGCTGCCGGTCAGCCTGAGCCTGGGCGTGGCCGAACTGATGCCGGATGAAACCCCGGAGCAGTTGCTCGAACGCGCCGACGCGGCGCTGTACGCAAGCAAATCCGCCGGCCGCGACCGCGTCACCGGCCACAGCGTCGAGCCCGAGCGCGAGGTGGTGTCGTGACTCCGGACGGCGGCGGCCCCGGCGCGATCCAGGCCGCGCAACTGCGTACCGGCGACGTGCTGCTGATGCGCGCGCGCGGCTCGTTGGCCGCGCTGATCGCCTGGTTCAACGAAAGCAGCTACAGCCACGTGGCCTTGCTGGGCCGCGCCGGCTATCTGATCGAAGTCGGCGTCGGCGGCGTGATCGAACTGTCGCTGTCGCAGCGCCTGACCGATCCGGCGCTGGTCGCGGTGGACGCGCGCCGTCCGCTCGGCGCCAGCGCCGACCCGCAGGACAACGATCGCATCGCCGTGCTCGCGCATGCCTTGTCGCTGCGCCGGCCGGCCTTCTCCGGCGATGCGCTGGCCGCGCTCGGCCGCGCCGCGGCCCTGCGCGATCGCAGCCTGCCGCCGTCGCCGCAGTTGCGCGCGGTGCTGCGCGAAGCGCTGCATCACGCCGCGTTCGACCACGCCGGGGCGATGAGTTCGAGCGAATTCGTCTATCGCTGCTTCGCGGAAAACACCGCGCAGCCGCGCGGCCGTCTCGCCCCGAGCCTGCCGGTCGCCGCGCCCTCGGCGCTGGCGTTTCCGTCGCTGGACTGGGAAGCCTTGTGGCGCGACATCGCGCCGTGCCTGCGCCCGGCGCGCCGCGATGCCCTGCGCCTGGACGAACACGGCCAGCCCGGTTCGGCGCAGGAAGTCGGCGAGGACGAATTCGCCGCTGTGGTCGCCGACACACGTCAGCGCCTGGGCCTGATGGAGCGCGGCAACGCCTTGCTGGCGATGGCCGGGCCGCGTCTGCCGAATCCCAAATGCGTGCGCCTGCGCGAGTTGGAGCAGTCGCCTTCGTTCGAAGTATTGGGATCGCTGCTGAAGCCTTGAGCGGCGCGCCGGCTCAGGGCGCGCTCTTGCCCGCCTGCATCGCCTGCGCGCGTTCGAGCACCAGCAGCGGATCGATGCGCACGTCGAACCAGTTCATGCCCCAGTGCAGATGCGGGCCGGTCGCGCGTCCGGTCGCGCCGACCGCGCCGATGATCTGGCCCTGACTCACCCGGTCGCCGACCTTCACGTCGATGCGCGACATGTGCAGGAAGTTCGAACTCACACCGTGGCCGTGATCGAGCAGCACGGTGCCGCCGGTGAGGTACAGATCCGGCCCGGCGAAAGTGATCACGCCCGCGGCCGGCGCCTTGATCGCGGTGCCGCTGGGCGCGGCGATGTCCATGCCCGAATGGCCCGAGCCTTTCTGGCCGTTGTAAACGCGCTGATTGCCGAAGCGGCCGCTGATGCGGCCCTGCACCGGCCAGACGAAGGCCTGGGCGAAATCGGCGCGGTCGTCGTCGCGCGCGCGCGCGGCCACCACCTGCGCCTGTTCGCGCTCGATGCGCGCGGCGATCTCCGGCGGCGGATTGACCGTCTTGGGCGGAACGCCCTGGATGTATTCGGTCGGGAATTCGCGCGCGGCGACCGCGATGCTGGCGGTCTCGATCCGGCCCGGCGCGACTTCGATCTGCACCGTCAGCGGCCCGGTCGCGTCGCGGCCGACGCCGAACACCACCGTGCCGTAGGCGGTGGTGCGCAACTGGCGTTCGCCGTAGCGCACTTTGCTGCCGGGCGGGACCTTGCCGATGACCAACCCGCCCTGCGAAACCTGCGAGGGGAAAACGATGCGCGCATCGGCCGGAGCGGTTGCGGGCGTTTGCGGTTGCGCCATCAGCGTGGAGCAGGGCGCCAGCCAGGCCAGCGCCAGAGCGATGACGCCAAACCTCATCGAGCGAACGCCAGGCGCTGCCCGTTCGGCGAGCCGACCAGCGAGGTGCCGTCCCAGGCCAGCACGCCGTTGACCCAGGTCGAGGCGATGCGCGAGTGGAAGGTGCGGCCTTCGAACGGCGACCAGCCGCATTTGGACAGCACGTCCTCGCGCTGCACGGTGTAGGGCAGGTCGTCGATCAGCACCAGATCGGCGAAATAACCCTCGCGCAGGAAGCCGCGCTGCTCGACATCGAACAGCTTGGCCGGCGCGTGCGCGAACTTGTCCACCACCTGGGCGGTGCTCAGGCGGCCTTCGTGCACCAGTTCCAGCGCGGCGTTGAGGGCGAACTGCACCAGCGGCAGGCCGCTCGGCGCGGAGGTGTAGGGGCGGGCCTTTTCTTCCAGCGTATGCGGCGCGTGGTCGGTGGCGAGCACGTCGATCACGTCCTCGGCGACCGCGCGGATCAGCGCCTCGCGATCGGCCGGGTCCTTGATCGCCGGATTGCACTTGATCAGATGGCCGAGCTTGGCGTAGTCGTCGCGATCGAAGCGCAGGAAGTGGATGCAGGTCTCGGCGGTGATGCGCTTGCCCTCGATCGGGCCGGCCTGGAACAGCGCCAGCTCGTCGGCGGTGCTGATGTGCAGCACGTGCAGGCGGGTGTTGTGCTTGCGCGCCAGCGAGATCGCCAGTTCGGTGGATTTCTTGCAGGCCTGGCGCGAGCGGATGTCGGGATGGAACTGCGCCGGAATGTCGTCGCCGTACTTCGCCTTGTAGACGGCGAGCTCGGCGTCGATCATCGGCGTGTCTTCGCAGTGGGTGATGATCGGCGTGGGCACGTCGCGGAAGATCGCGTCGAGGGTGACCGGATCGTCCACCAGCATGTTGCCGGTCGATGCGCCCATGAACACCTTCACTCCCGGCGCGGTGCGCGGGTCCAGCGACTGGATCGCGGCGAGGTTGTCGTTGCTGGCGCCCAGGTAGAACCCGTAGTTGGCCCGGGCCCGTCCGGCCGCGCGCCGGTACTTGTCCTCCAGCGCGGCGGCGTCGAGGGTGGGCGGGCTGGTGTTGGGCATGTCCATGAAGGTGGTCAGCCCGCCGGCCACCGCGGCGGCCGATTCGGTCGCCATGTCGGCTTTGTATTCCAGTCCGGGTTCACGGAAATGAACCTGGTCGTCGATCATGCCCGGCAGCAGGCGCCGGCCGCGCGCGTCGATCACGCTCTCGCCGTCGCGGCCGGACAGGCCGGTGCCGATCTGGGCGATGCGGCCGTCCTCGATGCGCAGGTCGCCGTCGTACTCGCGTCCTTCGTTGACCAGGCGGGCGTTGACGATCAGGGTCGATGGCATGAGCAGTTTCCGGAAGAGGGCGCGGTGGAGGCGGATTCGCGGTGATGCGGACCCGGCGGGGCGGAGTCGTCCCCGGTGCCGGGCACCGGGTCGTAGCCGCCGGGATTGAGAGGATGGCAGCGCGCCAGTCGCTTGACCGTGAGCCAGCTGCCCTTAAGTGCGCCGTAGTGCCCGATCGCCGTCATCGAATACGACGAACAGCTGGGATGAAAGCGGCAACGTTGGCCGAGCAAGGGGCTGATCCAACGTTTATAGCCACGTAGCAGGGCGATGAGCAGGCGGTCGATCACGTTTCCTTAATGCCGGCAACGGTAGTGACGGGGGGCGGGGAAGCGTGTCGCAAAGCCCCGCGCAGGACGCTATTTTACGCCGCGATCGGCCTCGCACAGCGCGGTTGCCGCGGGTGCCGCAGCAGGGTATAACAGCGCGCTTTCCCCAAACAAGGCAAGTGCAAGACGAAGGTCCGCCGCAGCGTGGAATCGCTGTTGCCGTGCTGGTCGGACTAGGCGAAAACCGGCTTGTCGCCGGATTTCACTTGCGGTCATCGAGCGCATGTGCATTTGATGGCCGGGTGGGTCATGCTTGGCCCGCGATGTCTCCGGACCGCGTTCGGAGGCGCCCTCAGGGAATAGAAGGACAAGCCGCTCGTGGCAGTGAAAAAACCTGCGAAGAAGGCCGCCAAGGCGGTCAAGAAGACCGTCAAGCCGGCTGCGAAGAAGGCGGCCAAACCTGCGGCCAAGCCCGCGCCGAAGAAAGCGGTCGCCAAGAAGGCGGTCGTCAAGAAGGCCCCGGCCAAGGCGGCGGCGAAAAAGCCCACGGCGAGTAAACCGGCGGCCAAGCAGGCCGTTGTGACCAAGAAAGCGGCGCCGGCCAAGCCGGCACCGGCGAAGAAGACCGTCGCCCCACCGGCCGCCAAGCCGGCGGCAGCGGTGAAGAAAGCGGCGCCCGCGCCGGCCAAAGCCGCGACCGCGCCCTCCGCGGCAGGCAAGAACGTAGCAACAAAGACGCCGGAGCTTAAAAAAGTTGAAGCTAAAAAGCCCGAAGCTGTGAAGCACAAACCTGCGCCTGCCGCCAAACCGCCCGCATCGCAGCCCCCCGCCCCGGAGGCGGCCGCTGCGGCACAGGCCGACCGTATCTCCGACCAAAACAAGAACACAGTGACCCAGACAGCATCCAGCAAGACACCCGCGGGTAAGCCCGCGACGACCGCCGCCGCGGCCCCGCGTCCGGCCGGCAAGGTGGCCGTGGCCGTCACGGCCAAGCAACCCACCGCGCCGGCCCCCAAGACCAAGGTCAAGGTCGTGGCTTACAAGAACGATCCCGCCACCGGCCGCCCGATCGTCCCGGAGGGCTACAAGCCCGGCTCGGACGAGGAATACATGAGCCCGTTGCAACTCGAGTACTTCCGTCAGCGCCTGCTGCAGTGGCGCACGGATCTGGTCGAGGAGTCCAAGCAGACCATCGAGAACCTCAAGGACGAAGTGCGCGACGTCGGCGACGAAGCCGAACGCGCGACGCGTGAGACGGAGAACTCGCTCGAACTGCGCACCCGCGACCGTTATCGCAAGCTGATCAGCAAGATCGACAGCACGCTCAAGCGGGTGGATTCGGGCGACTACGGCTTCTGCGTCGATACCGGCGAAGAAATCGGCCTGGAGCGCCTGGAGGCGCGCCTGACCGCCGAGCGCACCATCGACGCGCAGGAACGCTGGGAACATATGCAGAAGCAGATGGGCGACTGACCGGCGTTTGCTCTCCGGTCGATCCAGAAAGAAGCCCCGCGCAAGCGGGGTTTTTTTTGTGGCTGTGGGGCCGACCACGTGCTTGGAACTGTCAACGAAACCGCATCCTCTCCCTCTCCCGCTTGCGGGAGAGGGCTGGGGTGAGGGGGAGCGCCGCAGGCGCGAACACCCCTGCAGTTCCCTCACCCCAACCCCTCTCCCGCGAGCGGGAGAGGGGCTATAGCGGCGTCCTCGTTGTTGGCGGCCTACTGCAACTCGCGCAAATCCAGCCGCCGCAATTTCGGCGCCAGTTTCGCCGTCGCCCCGACCACGGCCAGGGTCATGCAGCCGCCGAAGATCACCGACGGCACCAGGCCCATCAGCTTGGCCGCCAGGCCCGATTCGAACGCGCCCAGCTCGTTGGACGAGCCGATGAAGATGCCGTTGATCGACGACACCCGCCCGCGCATCTCGTCCGGAGTGGACAACTGCAGGATGGTCGAACGCAGCACCACCGACACCCCGTCGCACATGCCCGACAGCATCAGCATCGCCGCCGACAGCCAGAAACTGCGCGACAAGGCGAAGCCGATGATGCACAGGCCGAACCCGGCCACGGCGTACAGCAGCAGGCGCCCGGTGTTCTTCTGCGGCGGGTGCCGGGCCAGCCACAGCCCTATCAGCACCGCGCCGGCGGCCGGCGCCGCGCGCAGCACGCCGAGGGCTTCCGGGCCGTAGTGCAGGACGTCGTGGATGAACGCCGGCAGCAGCGCCACCGCGCCGCCGAACAGCACCGAGAACATGTCCAGCGCCTGCGCGCCGAGCACGACCTGATTGTTGAAGACGAAACGCAGGCCTTCGCCGATGCTCTTGAACACCGGCGCGCGCTCGGCCTGCGGCGGCGGCTCGGTCACGCGCAGGGTGATGATCGCGATCGCGGCGGCCAGGGCGAAACCGGCGGCGACCAGATAGGCCGAAGTCTTGCCGCCCCAGGCCACCAGCGCGCCGCCCAGCGCCGGGCCCAGCACCAGCCCGGTCTGCATGACCACGCTGCTGATGCCCGAGCCGCGCGCGAAGTGCTCGCGCTTGAGCACGCGCGCGAACAGCGACATGTACACCGGCGACAGGAACGCGCGGACCACGCCGTTGATCGCGATCGCCGTGTAGATGGTCAGGGTGGAGAAGCCGAAACCGCCGGCGGGCAGCACGACGCCGGCGACGCCGGCCAGCATCAGCGTGGTCAGCAGCAGGCCCAGGCAGGCGAACATGCCCAGCTTGCGCCGCGGCAGATGATCGACCGCGTAGCCGGCGAACAGGGCGAAGCAGAAGTAGGGAATGACTTCGGTGAGCCCGATCAGGCCCAGCGCGAACGGATCGCGGGTGATCTCGTAGACGTGCCAGCCGACCGTGACCGCGACGATCTGGTACGACAGCATCGCCAGCAGGCGATAGACCAGCAGCCCCGCGAACCCGGGATTGCGCAGCAGGTGCGAGGCGCTGATCGGGGTGGGGCCGCTCGCGGCGCCGGGTTCGGCGCGGACGGCGTTCTCGTTCACAGCCGGCGCTGCGCCTGTTCGCGAATGAAGGCCAGCAACGAGGCCAGACCGTTGTTGCGGGTCGGCGAGAGGTGCTTGGCCAGGCCGATGTCGGCGATGTAGTCGGCCTGGGTGGCGACGATTTCGACCGCGCTGCGGCCCGAATACACGCGCAGGGCCAGATAGATCAGGCCCGAGACGATGGCCGAATCGCTGATGGCGTGGAAGGTGAGGTGGCTGGCGTCGCCTTCGACCACGATCCACACCATCGACTGGCAGCCCAGCAGGCGGTGTTCTTCCGTTTTCCATTCCGCCGGCAGGTCCGGCAGCTTGCGGCCGAGGTCGATCAGGTACTGATAGCGCTCGGACCAGTCGCCGAAGAACGCGAACTCGTCACGGATCGCCGCCTGCGCCTGCGCGGCGCTGGCTTCGATCGGGAACGGCGAGGCGAGGGCGGTGGCGTTCATCGCGAACGCTTCCAGCGCACGCCGGCCGGCGTGTCTTCCAGCAGGATGCCTTCATCGGCGAGTTGCTGGCGGATGGCGTCGGCGCGGGCGAAATCGCGCGCCTTCTTGGCCGCGTTGCGTTCATCGACCAGAGCCTGGATGCGCGCGTCGTCGCCTTCCGCCGTCGCGCCGGAGAACCACGCGGCCGGGTCTTGCTGCAGCAGGCCCAGGGCCAGGCCGGCGCCGAGCAGATCGCGCTTGAGCCGCGATTGTTCGGCCGGATCGGTGGCCTTGCGGGCGTCGCCGGCGATGCGCGCCAGCTCGGCCAGCGCGCGCGGGGTGTTGAGATCGTCTTCGAGCGCGGTTTCCACGCTGTCGGGAATGGCGACAGCGCCGGCGTCGACGCCGGCCAGATCGCGCAACGTGCCGTACAGGCGTTCGAGCGTGCGCGTGCACTGCTCGATCAAACCGTCCGACCACTCCAGCGGCTGCCGGTAATGCGCCGACAGCAGGGCGTAGCGCAGGACTTCCGGAGGATATTGCGCGATCAGATCGTGGATCTTCTGAATGTTGCCGACCGACTTCGACATCTTGCCGCCGTCGAAATTGAGCATGCCATTGTGCAGCCACCAGCGCGCGAACACCTTGCCGCCATGCGCGCACTCGCTTTGCGCGATCTCGTTCTCGTGGTGCGGGAACTGCAGATCGACGCCGCCGGCGTGGATGTCGATGGTCTCGCCCAGGTGCGCGGCGGCCATAGCCGAGCATTCGATGTGCCAGCCCGGACGGCCGCGGCCCCAGGGCGACGGCCAGCCGGGAAGCTCCTCGCTGGAGGGCTTCCACAACACGAAATCGCCCGCATCGCGCTTGTAGGGCGCGACTTCGACCCGCGCGCCGGCGCGCATGTCTTCGATGTCGCGGCGCGAAAGCTTGCCGTAGCCGTCGAAACTGGCGATCGAGAACAGCACGTGCTGCTCGGCCTCGTAGGCGTGGCCGCTTTCGATCAGGCGCCCGATCATCGCCACGATTTCGCCGATATGCGCGGTCGCGGCCGGCTCCAGGTCCGGCGGCCGCACGCCGAGCGCGGCCATGTCCTCGCGGTAGGCGGCGGCGAAGCGGTCGGTGATGGCCGAGATCGGCACGCCTTGCTCGGCCGCGGCGGCGTTGATCTTGTCGTCTACGTCGGTGATGTTGCGCGCATAGGCCAGCGCGCCGTAGCGCCGGCGCAGCAGGTCGGCGAGCACGCCGAACACCACCGGGCCACGCGCGTTGCCGATATGGACGTAGTTGTAGACCGTGGGGCCGCAGACATACATCGTCGGGCGCGAGGGGTCCAGCGGCTGGAACGGTTCGACCTGTCGCGACAGGCTGTTGTAGAGATGCAGGCTCATGGATAGAAGGCTTGGGGTCGGGTTCATTCTAGCGGCCGTAAGTGTTCGCGGACGCGGCGGCGGACGAATATTCCGCCCGGACGCGGCAATTCGACGAAACCCGGCGGCCCTCGCCGCGTTATCGCCGCCGGCCCGGGCACGAAGCGGCCGCGCAGACCGGCGCCGACCGGGCCTGATATCCGGGGCGCGCGGCGAGCCCATCGCCAGCAAGGACGGGGCCTAAAGGCGGGATTCAGGCCGTGAGCGGACACTGCTCTTACACTTTATTCACAGTTCCCACTCGCGAGCCCGATGAACCGAATCGCCCTGCAGGTCTCGATCCTGGTGCTGACCGGCGCTGCGGCGGTCCTGTGGACGAAGCCGGCGGCGGCGCAGCAGCACACGGTGATCCAGGCCGAAAACGTGCGTTTCGACTACGCCCAGGTGCTGCGAGTGACCCCGGTCTACCAGACGTTGCGCGCCACCACGGTGGAACAACAATGTGATCCCGAGCCCACCGGCAAGGCCGATTCGCGCCTGTCGCGCGTGGTCGGCGCGGTGCGCGAAGCCCTGGGCCGCGAGCGCGACCCCAAGCCCAGCACCGGCGAGAACTGCCGCCCGGTGCCGGTGGAGCGCGAATTCCGCCGCCCGATCGCCTATGACGTGGACTACGTCTACAAGGGCAGCCGGTTCCGCTCGCGCCTGCCCGAAGACCCGGGCAACAAGCTCAAGGTCCGGGTCGCGGTGACCCCGGTCATCGCCCCGATCAGCACCTCGCGCTGAGCGCCGCCTGCCGCGGGGTTCGCGTTTCCGCCCTTCGCGGCTTGCGCCCCGGCCCCGTGCATGCGAGCATTCGCGGCCTCATGAACCCGAACTACGCCGACGCCGATATCCTGACCTCCGCCTACATGGCGGCGGGCATGACCTCGCGCGCGCGCCGACCGTTGCCCTGCCAATCCGCTGGGTGACGGCGCTCGCCGTCGTTCGTGTAACAAGCTGCACACACGAGAAGCCCAGCCTAGCGCTGGGCTTTTTTGTTTTTCGGCTCGGGAATCGGGAATGGGGAATCGGGAATCGTCAAAACAGGATCGACGTCCCCCAGTTCTCCTCGCGATTTCCACGCCAACGCCGTTGCCCGCTGTTCCCATTCCCGATTCCCTATTCCCGACTCCCGAAAAATGACCAAGCACTTCCTCAACACCCAGGACTGGTCGCGCGCCGACCTCGACGCGCTGCTCGCGCAGGCCGCTGTGTTCAAGCGCAGCAAGCTCGGCGATCAGCTCAAGGGCAAATCGATCGCGCTGGTGTTCTTCAACCCGTCGATGCGCACCCGCACCAGCTTCGAGCTGGGCGCGTTCCAGCTCGGCGGCCATGCGGTGGTGTTGCAGCCGGGCAAGGACGCGTGGCCGATCGAGTTCGATCTGGGCACGGTGATGGACGGCGATACCGAAGAGCACATCGCCGAAGTGGCCAAGGTGCTGGGCCGTTACGTCGATCTGATCGGCGTGCGCGCGTTCCCGAAGTTCGTCGACTGGGCCACTGACCGCCAGGACAAAGTGCTGGCCAGCTTCGCCAGGTATTCGCCGGTGCCGGTCATCAACATGGAGACCATCACCCATCCCTGCCAGGAGCTGGCGCACGCGCTGGCGCTGCAGGAGCATTTCGGCACCAGCGATCTGCGCGGCAAGAAGTACGTGCTGACCTGGACCTATCACCCCAAGCCGCTCAACACCGCGGTGGCCAACTCGGCGCTGACCATCGCCACGCGCCTGGGGATGGACGTGACCTTGCTGTGCCCGACGCCGGAGTACGTGCTCGACGAGCGCTACATGGGCTGGGCCGAGCAGAACGTCGCGCAGAGCGGCGGCTCGCTCAAGATCAGCCACGACATCGAAAGCGCCTACACCGGCGCCGACGTGGTTTACGCCAAGAGCTGGGGCGCGTTGCCGTATTTCGGCAACTGGGGCCCGGAAAAGCCGATCCGCGACCGGTACAAGCACTTCATCGTCGACGAAGCCAAGATGGCGCTGACCAACAACGGCGTCTTCAGCCACTGCCTGCCGCTGCGCCGCAACGTCAAGGCCACCGACGGCGTGATGGATTCGCCGCAGTGCATCGCCATCGACGAAGCCGAGAACCGTCTGCATGTGCAGAAGGCGATCATGGCCGCTTTGATGAAGCAGTAATTCCTTTACTCCCTCTCCCGCTTGCGGGAGAGGGCAGGGGTGAGGGCACGCGACCTCGCCTCGAACCCACACCACTTCCGCTTGCCCCCACCCCAACCCTCCCCCGCAAGCGGGGGAGGGAGCCAAACAGAACAGAGACTTTCCGAACATGAGCAAAGACATAGTCCTCGCCTTCTCCGGCGGCCTCGACACCAGCTTCTGCGTGCCCTACCTGCAAGAGCGCGGCTGGGCCGTGCACACCGTGTTCGCCGACACCGGCGGCGTGGACGCGGAAGAGCGCGCTTTCATCGAGCAGCGCGCGGCCGAGCTGGGCGTCGCCAGCCACGTCACCATCGACGGCGGCCCGGCGATCTGGTCGGGCTTCGTCAAACCCTTCGTCTGGGCCGGCGAGGGCTATCAGGGCCAGTATCCGTTGCTGGTGTCGGACCGTTACCTGATCGTCGAAGCCGCGCTCAAGCGCGCCGACGAACTGGGCTGCAAGGTCATCGCCCACGGCTGCACCGGCATGGGCAACGACCAGGTGCGTTTCGACCTGGCGGTGAAGGCGCTGGGCGATTACGAAATCGTCGCGCCGATCCGCGAAATCCAGAAAGAACACACCGAAGTGCGCGCCTACGAGCAGAAGTATCTCGAAGACCGCGGCTTCGGCGTGCGCGCCAAGCAGAAGGCCTACACCATCAACGAAAACCTGCTCGGCCTGACCATGTCCGGCGGCGAGATCGATCGCTGGCAGGCGCCGGGCGAGGGCGCGGTGGGCTGGTGCAAGCCGCGTGCGCAGTGGCCGAGCGAAGCGCTCAAGGTCACGATCACGTTCGAGAACGGCGAAGCGGTCGCCTTGAACGGAGAGGCCATCGCAGGCCATGTGTTGCTCGCTAAGCTCAACGGGCTTTTTGCTCAGTACGGCGTTGGCCGCGGCCTGTACACCGGCGACACCACCATCGGCCTGAAGGGCCGCATCATCTTCGAAGCGCCGGGCCTGATCGCGCTGCTGACCGCGCATCGCGCGCTGGAAGAAGCGGTGCTGACCAAGCAGCAGAACCGCTTCAAGCCCGAAGTGGCGCGCAAGTGGGTCGAGCTGGTGTACGAAGGTTTCTTCCACGACCCGCTCAAGACCGACCTGGAAGCGTTCCTGGCCAGCTCGCAGTCCACCGTCAACGGCGAAGTGGTGCTGGAAACCAGCGGCGGCGTGGTCAACGCGGTCGCGGTGAATTCGCCGCACATCCTCAACGCCAAGGGCGCGACCTACGCCCAGGCGGCCGACTGGGGCGTGGCCGAGGCCGAGGGCTTCATCAAATTGTTCGGAATGAGCAGCACGCTGTGGGCCGAGATCAATCGCAAGAATTGATTGATCGCGTAAAGCCCCTCTCTCGCGCAGCGGGAGAGGGGTTGGGGTGAGGGCGCGGAGCGCCGAAGGCGCAAGCTGCTTTTGCTGTTGTTTCCAGTTAAAGCAACGGCAAGAGCGCCCTCAACCTAACCCTCTCCCGCGCAGCGGGAGAGGGGACTGAAAGCAAGCTGATTCATACCGCAGCCGAACCATCGCCAAGACCTGACGAGCCCCCACTCCATGCTCCCCGACGTCCTCAAGCACCTGCAGGCCCTGGTGTCCTACGACACCCGCAATCCGCCGCGCGATATCGGCACCGACGGCATTTTCGATTACCTGCGCAGCCAGCTGAGCGGCTTCAATGTCGATGTGATCGATCACGGCGCCGGCGCGGTGTCGCTGTTCGCCGTGCGCGGCACGCCGCGCCGCTTGTTCAACGTCCATCTGGACACCGTGCCGTCCTCGGAAGCCTGGAGCGCCGATCCGCACACGCTGCGGGTCACCGATGACCGCGCGATCGGCCTGGGTTCGTGCGATATCAAGGGTGCCGCCGCCGGCCTGCTGGCCGCGGCCGCGGTCACCACGGGCGATGCCGCGTTCTTGTTCAGCACCGACGAAGAAGCCAACGACGCGCGCTGCATCGCCGGTTTTCTCGGCACCGATCACGGCTTCCTGGAAGCCATCGTGGCCGAGCCGACGATGTGCGAGGCGGTGCTGGCCCATCGCGGCATCAGCTCGGTGCAACTGCGCTTCCGCGGCGTCGCCGGCCACGCCTCCGGCGCCAATGCCATGCAGGCCAGCGCGCTGCATCAGGCGATCCGCTGGGGCGGCAAGGCGCTCGATCACGTCGAAGCGCAGTCGCACCAGCGCTTCGGCGGGCTCACCGGCCTGCGCTTCAATATCGGCCGCATCGAAGGCGGCATCAAGGCGAACATGATCGCCTCCAGCGCCGATCTGCGCTTCGGTTTCCGCCCGCTGCCCTCGCAGTCCATCGACAGCCTGCACGAAGTGTTCGGCACGCTGATCGACGCCGGCGCGATCGAACGCTACGAAGAAACCTTTCGCGGCCCGCCGCTGCCGGCCGGCGATGTCGCCGCCGCCGAGGACCGCCGCCTGGAAGCGCGCGATCTGGCCGACGCGCTGAACCTGCCGATCGGCAACGCGGTGGATTTCTGGACCGAAGCCTCGCTGTTCTCGGCCTCCGGCCTGACCTCGATTGTCTACGGCCCGGGCGACATCGCCCAGGCGCACACCGCCGACGAATGGGTCGCGCTGGAACAACTGCAACGTTACGCCGACGCCGTCGCGCGGATCATGGGGAGCAACGCGTAATGAGCGTATCGATGGACAATCATCTGCAAACGCGCCAGACCATCGTGCGGTTGCTGTCGAGCATGGCCAGCGCGAAGGAAATCTCGCAGTACCTCAAGCGGTTTTCGCAACTCGATTCCAAGCGCTTCGCCGTGGTCAAGGTCGGCGGCGCGGTGCTGCGCGACGATCTGGCCGCGCTGACGTCATCGCTGGCGTTCCTGCAGGACGTGGGCCTGACCCCGATCGTGATTCACGGCGCCGGCCCGCAGCTCGATGAAGAATTGTCGGCCGCCGGCATCGTCAAGCAGACCGTCAACGGCCTGCGCGTGACTTCGCCCGAGGCGCTGGCGATCGTGCGCCGCGTGTTCCAGGCGCAGAACCTCAAGCTGGTGGAAGCGCTGCAGTCCGGCGACGGCCGCGCCACCTCGATCATCTCCGGCGTGTTCGAAGCCGATTACCTCGACCGCGACACCTACGGCCTGGTCGGCGAGGTGAAGAAGGTCAATCTGGCGCCGATCGAAGCCAGCCTGCAGGCCGGTTCGATCCCGGTGATCGCCAGCCTCGGCGAAACCGCTGGCGGCCAGATCCTCAACGTCAACGCCGACTTCGCCGCGAACGAACTGGTGCAGGTGCTGCAGCCGTACAAGATCGTGTTCCTGACCGGCACCGGCGGCCTGCTCGACGACAGCGGCAAAGTCATCGATTCGATCAACCTGTCCACCGAGTACGAGCACTTGATCCAGCAGCCGTGGATCAACGGCGGCATGCGGGTCAAGATCGAGCAGATCAAGGATCTGCTGGATAAGTTGCCGCTGACCTCGTCGGTGTCGATCACCAAGCCGGCCGAGCTGGCGAAGGAATTGTTCACCCACAAAGGCTCGGGCACGCTGGTGCGGCGCGGCGAGCGCGTGCAGCAGGCGAAGGGTTGGGATCAACTCGATCGGGTGCGCCTGCGCTCGCTGATCGAGTCCGCGTTCGGGCGCAGGCTGGTCGATGACTATTTCGAGCGCACCACGCTCAAGCAGGCCTACGTCAGCGAGAACTATCGCGCCGCGGTGATTTTGATCGAAGCCGAAGGCCGCACCTATCTGGACAAGTTCGCGGTGCTCGACGACGCCCAGGGCGAAGGCCTCGGCCGCGCGGTGTGGCAGGTCATGCGCGAGCAGAATCCGAGCATTTTCTGGCGTTCGCGCCACGGCAACGCGGTCAATCCGTTCTATTACTCCGAGTCCGACGGCTGCCTCAAGCAGGAGAAGTGGAAGGTGTTCTGGTACGGCATGAACGGCTTCGACGAAATCGCCGCCTGCGTCGATTACTCCAGCCGCCGCGCGCCCACCCTGGAGGACTGAGCGATGAGCGAACAGGCCCATGCCGCGTGGAGCGCGCAGCCGCGCCTGAGCGGCGAACACGTGACCTTGGAGCCGTTGAGCCGCGCCCACGCCGATGGTCTGCGCGCGGCGTTGGCCGGCGGCGAACTGGCGCAGGCCTGGTACACCAACGTGCCCGCGCCGGACGGCGTGGACGCCTACATCGACAGCGCGCTGGCGATGCAGGCCAAGGGCGCGGCCTGGGCCTTCGTCGTGCTCGACGCGGCCGGCGAGGTGGTCGGCAGCACGCGTTACTACGATTTGGACCCGGCGGTGCCGCGCGTGCAGATCGGCTATACCTTCTATGCGCCGCGCGTTCAGCGCACCGGTTTGAACACTCAGGCCAAGTGGTTGCTGCTCGGCCACGCCTTCGAGAAGATGGGCTGCATCGCGGTCGGTTTCGAGACCAGTTGGTTCAACCTGGCCTCGCGCACCGCGATCGCGCGCCTGGGCGCCAAGCAGGACGGCGTGCTGCGCAACCATCGCCGTCACGCCGACGGCAGCGCGCGCGATACGGTCGCGTTTTCGATCATCGACAACGAATGGCCGGCGGTGAAGCGTAATCTGCAGTACAAACTGGACCGGCACGGCAATGGAGCGAGCACGCATGGCTAAGACCGTTGGCATCGTAGGCGCGCGCGGCCATGTCGGCGCCGACCTGATCCGGCTGATCGCGGCGCATCCGCGCTTCGAGCTGGCCTTCGTGTCCTCGCGCGAACTGGCCGGGCAGCGTCTGGCCGAACACATTCCCGAATACGCGGCGAAGAATTCCGATCTGCGCTACAGCTCGCCGAGCCACGAAGAACTGCCCGGCCTGGGCGCCGACGCGGTGGTGCTGGCGCTGCCCAACGGCAAGGCCGCCGATTGCGTGGCCGCGTTCGATGCGGTCGGCGCCGAGCCGGTGATCATCGACCTGTCGGCCGATTACCGCTTCGACGATCACTGGTATTACGGCCTGCCCGAACTCACCCGCGCCGGTTATCACGGCCAGCGCCGTATCAGCAATCCGGGCTGCTACGCCAGCGCCATGCAGTTGGCGATCGCGCCGCTGCTCAACGTGCTGGAAGGCCCGGTGCAGTGTTTCGGCGTCTCGGGTTATTCCGGCGCCGGCACCACGCCGTCGGATAAGAACGATCCCGACAAGCTGCGCGACAACCTGATGCCGTATGCGCTGACCGGGCACCTGCACGAACGCGAAGTGACCCGGCACCTGGGCCATCCGGTCGAATTCATGCCGCACGTGGCCGCGCATTTCCGCGGCCTCACCATCACCTCGAACCTGCATCTGTCGCGGCGCTTCGATCGCGAGGAGCTGGTCGAGCACTATCACCGCCATTACGACGGCGAACCGATGGTGCGGGTGCAGGAAGAGGCGCCGTGGGTCAGCAAGATCGCCGGCAAGCATCATGTCGATATCGGCGGCTTCACCATGGCCGAAGACGGGCGCCGGGTGGTGGTGGTTTCGACCTTGGACAATCTGCTCAAGGGCGCGGCGACGCAGGCCTTGCAGAATTTGAATGTGGCGTTCGGGTTCGAGGAGTTGCTTGGGATTGAGGTGGAGCCAGTCGCCTGATCGGCCGCCCGTGCGGGTGCCCTTTAAAAAAGGACGCCCCATGCCGTTGCCCCCTTTGAAAAAGGGGGCGGACGACCGCGAAGCGGACGCGGGGGATTCGCTTTTGCTTTGGCTGTTGCGTGTAAGGCAAAAGCAAAAGCGAATCCCCCCTATCCCCCCTTTTTCAAAGGGGGGAACTGCGGTGCGGTTGGCGGGGTAGTGCATCGCCGGTTCAAGAATCTGGAGTCGTTATGCGTTTGTCGCGTTACCTGTTGCCGACCTTGAAGGAAAACCCCGCCGACGCGCAGATCGCCTCGCACCGGCTCATGCTGCGCGCCGGATTGATCCGCCAGGAAGCGGCCGGCATCTATTCGTGGCTGCCGGCGGGGCTGCGCGTGCTGCGCAAGATCGAAGCCATCGTCCGTGATGAGATGAACCGCGCCGGCGCGCTGGAACTGCTGATGCCGACCCTACAACTGGCCGACCTGTGGCGCGAAAGCGGCCGCTACGACGCCTACGGCCCGGAGATGCTGCGCATCAAGGACCGCCACGAGCGCGAGCTGCTGTACGGCCCCACCAACGAAGACATGATCACGGCGATCTTCCGCGCCAACGTCAAGTCGTATCGCGCGCTGCCGATGAACCTGTACCACGTGCAATGGAAATTCCGCGACGAACAACGCCCGCGCTTCGGCGTGATGCGCGGCCGCGAGTTCCTGATGAAGGACGCGTACTCCTTCGACATCGACGAAGCCGCCGCGCGCCGTTCCTACCAGCGCATGTTCGTCGCCTACCTGCGCACGTTCGCGCGCATGGGCATCCGCGCCATTCCGATGCGCGCCGAGACCGGCCCGATCGGCGGCGATCTGTCGCACGAATTCCTGGTGCTGGCGCAGACCGGCGAATCGGCCGTGTACTGCGACCGCGCCGTGCTCGATCTGCCGATTCCCGCCGACGACACCGATTACGACGGCGACCTGAGCGGCATCGTCCAGCAATGGACCAGCCGCTACGCCGCCACCGAGGACGTGCACGACATCGAGCGCTTCGAACGCGAAGTCCCGGCCGACCAGCGCATACAGACGCGAGGTATCGAAGTCGGGCAGGTGTTCTACTTCGGCACCAAATACTCCGCGCCGATGAAAGCATTGGTGACCACGCCCGAAGGCGAGGAGCGCCCGATCCACGGCGGCTCCTACGGCATCGGCGTGTCGCGCCTGTTGGGCGCGATCATCGAAGCCAGCCACGACGAAGCCGGCATCGTCTGGCCCGACGCGGTGGCGCCGTTCAACGTCGGCCTGGTCAACCTGGACCCCGGCGACGCGCAAATCGACGAGGTCTGCGCCAACCTGCAGACCGGGCTGGAACTGCTCGGCGTCGATGCCCTGCACGACGACACCGACGATCGCGCCGGGGTGAAATTCGCGCGCATGGACCTGCTGGGCCTGCCGTGGCAGATCGTGATCGGCCGGCGCGGGCTGGCTCGCGGCGTGGTCGAACTCAAGCGTCGCGCCGGCGGCGAGCGCGTCGAACTGTCGCCCGCCGAAGCGATTGCTCGCATTACCGCGCCGTTAGTATAAAAAACGAGTAGAGAGGAGTGAGGAGTGAGTAACAGCCCACGTGCCGGAGCGATTGCTTTTACTCACTCCTCGCTTCTCTCCAATCGTTCTTCCCCAATCTGAACCTGACGACCCGTGAGCCCCGCCCCCATGTCCGATCTGCTTTGGCAAAAACCCGGCGTCAAGGTCGACGCGCGCATCCAGAACTTCCTCGCCGGCGAGGACGTGATTCTCGATCGCGAATTTTTCCTGTTCGATATCCAGGCCAGTGCCGCGCACGCGCAGGGCCTGCAGCAGATCGGCATCCTCAGCGCGGATGAACTCGACTGCCTGTCGCGCGAACTCGACGTGCTGGCGGAGGATTTCAAGGCCGGCCGCTTCGTCCTCGACGATCGTTTCGAGGACGGCCATTCGGCGATCGAAGGCCGCCTGATCGAACGGCTCGGCGACGCCGGCCGCAAGATCCACACCGGCCGCAGCCGCAACGACCAGATTCTGGTCGCCACGCGCCTGTGGTTGAAAGACCGCCTCGGCCGCCTGTACGCGCTGTGCCGCGAAACCGCCGAGGTCGCGCTCGCCCGCGCGCAAGCCGAAAGCGCGCTGCCGCTGCCGGGCTACACCCACCTGCAACGCGCGGTGGTGTCCAGCGCCGGCATGTGGTGGGGCGCCTGGGCCGAAGGCTTCATCGACAACGCCCTGCGCGCGAAGCAGACGCTGGAGTGGGTCGATGCCAATCCGCTCGGCAGCGCCGCCGGTTACGGCGTCAACTTGCCGCTGGCGCGCGATCACACCACCGCCGCGCTCGGCTTCGGACGCCTGCAGGTGTCGGCCGCCTACGCGCAGCTCTCGCGCGGCAAGTTCGAACTCGGCGCCATCGATGCGCTTTCCACCGCCGTGCTCGACCTGCGCCGCCTGGCCTGGGATCTGAGCCTGTTCACCAGCGCCGAATTCGGTTTCGTCGCGTTGCCGGCCGAATACACCACCGGCAGTTCGATCATGCCGAACAAGCGCAACCCGGACGTGATCGAACTCATGCGCGCCAGCTACGCCAGCATTGCCGCCGGCCGCGCCGAGATCGAACACCTGCTGTCGCTGCCGTCGGGTTATCACCGCGATCTGCAGTTCTCCAAGGGCGCGATCTTCCACGCCTTCGGCCGCGGCCTGGGCGCGCTGGAACTGCTGCCCGACCTGCTGCGCAATCTGGAATGGAAGCCGGAGAAGATCCGCGCCGCGCTCGATCCGTCGATGTATTCGACCGATCTCGCCGTCGATCTGGCGCGCCAGGGCCTGCCGTTCCGCGACGCCTACAAACAGGCCGCCGATCCGGCGCGCTGGGCGCAAGGCGATCCCGAGGCCAGTCTGGCCGCGCGCGTGTCGCCCGGCGCCGCCGCCGACTTGCGCCTGGACACGCTCAGGCAACGTTTGCAGGCGCTGACATGACCGCGCCGGCAAAGGATTTCGCTGCGCAGCCTTTGCCGCCCTGGCGCCGCGCCGTGCTCAAGGTCGGCAGCAGCCTGCTCGCCGGCTTCGCCGATCAAAGCGGCGGCGGACTCGATCCGCGCTACGCCGCGGGCCTGGCACGTTTCATCGAACAAGCGCGCGCGCAGCAGCGCGAAGTGGTGCTGGTGTCGTCCGGCGCGGTCGCCGCCGGCCGCAGCCGCATCGACGCGGGCGGCAACGGCTTGGTGTTGCGTCAGGCGCTCGCGGCCTTGGGTCAGGCCTCGCTGATCGCGTTCTGGCAACAACTGTCGAGCGTGCCGGTGGCGCAAGTGCTGCTGACCCACGACGATCTGCGCAACCGCCGTCGCTATCTCAATGCGCGCGCATCCTTGCGCGAGTTGTTGCGGCTGGGCGCCTTGCCGGTGATCAACGAGAACGACACCGTCGCCGTCGACGAACTCAAGCTCGGCGACAACGACAATCTGGCCGCCGCGGTGGCCTCGCTGGTCGATGCCGACCTGCTGTTGATCGCGACCGACATCGGCGGGCTTTACAGCGGCCATCCGCAGCGCGATCCCAGCGCCAGACCCATCGCCAGGGTCGCCGCGGTGACGCCCGAACTGCTACAGGCGGCGAGCGGCGGCGCCGGCGCGCTCGGCACCGGCGGCATGCGCACCAAGCTGGAAGCCGCGGCGAAAGCCGCGACGGCCGGCGTGGCGACCGCGCTGTTCTGCGGCCGCGATGCCGACGTGATCGCCGCGCTCGGCACCGGCACCTTGCACGGCACCCTGGTCGCCGCGCGCAGCGATCGCCTGCGCGCGCGCAAGCAATGGCTGCGCCACGCGCCGGCCAGCGGCTGCCTGCGCATCGACGCCGGCGCCGCGGCGGCGCTGCATCAACGCGGCGCCTCGCTGTTGCCCGGCGGCGTGGTCGCGGTCGAAGGCGAATTCCGCCGCGGCGACGTGGTCGAACTGCGCGCGGCGGGCGAGGGCGACGACGTGCTCGGCCGCGGCCTGGTGCAGTACAACTCGGTCGAAGTCGGCCGGCTCATGGGCCGGCACAGTCGCGATATCGAAGCGCTGATCGGTTTTCGCTACGGCGAATCGATCGTGCATCGCGACGATCTGGTGCTGATCGGCAACGACGCCGCGCCGTCTCCGGCGCAGGCGGCCGCCGATACCGCGGCCGACGCCATCGGCGCGTCGCCGCAATCGCAATCGAACGAGGTGTCGCCATGAGCGGTTACGTGCGGAATCTGGCCGAACACGCGCGCGCCGCGTCCAGCGTGCTCGCCGCGCTCGACGGCGCGGCGCGACAGGCCCTGATCGAAGCGATGGCGGCGCAGCTGGACGCGCAGCGCGATGCGATCCTCGCCGCCAACGCCGCGGACTTGCAGCGCGCCGCCGAGGCGAACTTGAGCGGGGCCATGATCGACCGGCTCAAGCTCGATCCCGCGCGGTTGGCGGCGATCGCCGATGCCTTGCGCGAAGTGGCGCGGCAGGCCGATCCGCTCGGCGCGGTGACCCGCAGCGAAACCCGTCCGAACGGATTGCTGATCGAACGCCGGCGCGTGCCGCTGGGCCTGATCGCGATGATTTACGAAGCCCGCCCCAACGTCACCGCCGACGCCGCGGCGCTGTGCCTGAAGGCCGGCAACGCGGTGTTGCTGCGCGGCGGCTCGGAAGCGCGCGCCAGCAACGCCGCGATCGCCGCCTGCCTGCACGCGGCCTTGCGCGCGCAAGGTCTGCCGGAAGCGGCGGTGTCGCTGATCGAAGATCCGGCGCGCGAACACGTGCTGGAACTGCTGCAACTGTCGGACCTGATCGATCTGGCGATCCCGCGCGGCGGCGAAGGCCTGATCCGCTTCGTCGCCGAGCACGCGCGCGTGCCGGTGATCAAGCACTACAAGGGCGTGTGCCATCTGTACGTGGACCGCGCCGCCGATCCGGCCCTGGCCCTGAACCTGCTGATCGATGGCAAGGCCTCGCGCCCGGGCGTGTGCAACGCCCTGGAAACGCTGCTGGTGCATCGCGACATCGCCGAACGCTTCCTGCCCGACGCGCTCGCCGCGCTGGCCGCGCGCGGCGTGCAGGTGCGCGGCTGCGAGCGCGCGCGCGCGCTGGCGGGCGTGCATTCGGCCGCGATCGCCGCCGCCGACGACAGCGATTATGCCGCCGAATACCTGGACCTGATCATCGCCGTGCGCGTAGTCGACGACCTGGACGAAGCCTTGGCGCATATCGCCCGCTTCGGCTCCGATCACACCGAAGTCATCGCCACCGAAGACGCGGCCACGGCCGACGCCTTCGTGCGCCGCACGCGCAGCTCTGCGGTGATGGTCAACGCGTCCTCGCGCTTCAACGACGGCGGCCAGCTTGGCCTGGGCGCGGAGATCGGCATCTCGACCACGCGCCTGCATGCGTATGGGCCGATGGGGGTTGAGTCGTTGACGATCGAGCGCTTCGTGGTGCGCGGGGAAGGGCAGGTGCGGCATGCGGAGTCGTTGACGAATCGGGAGTGAAGATCGGCGACGATTCTCGCCGCCGTCATTCCCGCGAATGCGGGAATCCAGCGACTTCAGCGCCGTCCCGCGCTACGGCTCCGAGTGCTAGCCTGTGGACCTGCCATCGCCAACTCCAACCTCGCGCCAGCACCGAGCGTTGCCGACCAGCGCCCGGCGGCGACGGCTCGTAGCTCGTACAGTCCGAATGGGGTCGCAAGCGCGGCGCGCGACAGTGTGCCGTCGCTGGCCAGTGCGACGATGCGCAAGCTGCGGCTTGGCCATGCGGTTGCTTTGGCGAAATGCTCGCGCAGCGGCGCGGATGCGGCCAATTCGCCGACGCAGCGGCCGCGCTCCAAACGGAACCTGGCTTCCGGATCGAAGCGAACGTTCTTGAGCGTGCCAGCCATGCGGCCCGCGACAGGACAATCCGCCATGACCAGGCCGGCCGGTCGCGGGCGGAAAGGAGCGGCAAGCAGTTGCGCGGTGGGCTCCATCGACGACACCCACAGCGCGTTCGACAGCACGCTGGCGGCGGTGTCCTCGTCGGGCCACAGCATCAGCATGCTGCGCGCGCCGATGGTGATGCCCGCGTGGTGCGCGATGCGGTGGCCGTCGACATCGCGGCCGAGCCGCCAGCCGAAACCGACCTCGTAGTCGCGCTCGCGCGCGGGCTCGCCGCTGGCCAGCAGGATCGGTTGTTGCATCGCCCGCCAGCGCGCGGCGCCGACGATGCGGTGTTCCAGCACGCGGCCACCGAACTGCGCCAAAGCCTCGGGCGTGGCCGAAAGCCCGCCTGCGGGCCAGATGTAGCTCATGTCGGTGCGCGGCATGTGCACGATCGCGCCGCCTTCGATGGCGTACAACTGCGAAGCGTTTTCGGCAGCCGCTTCGCCGTCGGCGTCGATCGCCAGTCCATCGGTTACCTGGTGCCTGACGTAGTCGAGGAAGTGCTCGCCCGAGATCGCTTCGATCACCGCGCCGAGCAGCGTATAGCCCCAGGACGAGTAGCGGTAGGACGTGCCCGGCGCCGACAGCAGTGCGCGCCCGGAGAAGATTCCGACCGCGTCGCGCGCCGTGGGATAGCGGACATGGCCGAGCACATCGAGGTCGTTGCCGGAGTAGTGCGGCGCGCCGGAGGTATGCGATGCGAGCTGGCGTGCCGTCACCGGCGACCATGGCTCGGGCAGCCAGGGCAACACCCCGCTTACGGGCGCGTCGATATCGAGGCGGCCTTCCTCGGCCAGCTTCGCCACCGCGGTGGCGGCGATGACCTTGGACACGCTGGCCAGACGGAACACCGTGTCGCGTCGCACCGGTTTGCGTGCTTCGACATCGCGCAACCCGGCGCATCCGGTCCATGCCACGCGGCCGTTGCGCCATACGGCGGCGCCCATGCCCGGCACGGCGTTGGTATCGATCAAGGCCTGCAGCATGCGTTGCGCGGTGGCCGCGGCTTCATCGGTCGCGGGCGCGTCGCAGGTATCGGCGGCCTTCGACGGTGCGGCCAGGAAAAACAGCGCAATCGCGCATGCCGCGGACAAGGGATAGCGCACGAACGGAAGCATTGGCGTGACGGGCATCGGTCGGCTCCAGTGGGAGCCATCAAGCTAATGCGGCATGGCCCGCGTTTCAGCGCTGGCGCGGCGGAACGTGCTTGCCTTGCGCCAATTCGGTAGTGGGCCTGGCCGAACAGCCGCCGGATGCGCGGATCAGCCAGTCGCGTGAAGCGCGGACAACAGCGAGTCGATGTAGGTACGGCTCACGCGCACGGGCGTTCCGTCGCGCAGGCGCACGAGCGCGTCGCGGTTGGTCAACGGCTGGAACTCGGCAACCTGGTCCAGGCGCACGATCGATGACCGATGCACGCGGACGAAACGCACAGGGTCGAGTTGCACCGCCAGTTGATGCAGCGATTCGCGCACGATGTACGTGCGCTCGCCGGCATGAAGGACCGCATAGTCGCCGTCTGCGCTGATCCACGTCACGATATCGGCCTCGATGAGCAGTGTGCGATGGCCGATCCTCACCGAGAATTTCCGCAAGTGCTTCGCCGGTGCGATCGCGGCGGCGCGGACGTTGTCCATGACGCGCAGGCGCAGCAGCTGGCGTGCTCGCTCGACCGCTTCGGCGAAGCGCGGATCGTCGATGGGCTTGAGCAAGTAGTCGACCGCATTCAAGGCGAAAGCCCGCACCGCGAAGCTGTCGTGCGCGGTGAGCAGGATGGACAGCGGCCGGTGTTCGGGCGGGAGCGCGGCTAACACGTCCAGACCGTTCATGCCGGGCATCTGCACGTCCATGAAGACCAGATCCGGCGGCTGCGCCAGCAGCCCCGCCAGGGCCGTGGCGCCATCCTCGTATTCGGCCGTCACTTGCATATCGTCGAACGTGGCGAGCAGCGAAACGACGCCGCGTCGCGCCAAGGGTTCGTCGTCGACCACGCAGACGCGGATCACGCGACCTGCTCCGGCGCGACGTGATCGGGCCCGGTGTGAACGGGTTCAGTGCTGAACGGCAACATCATCCGAACCTGGTAGCGGCCGTTGTCGTCGATGCCGGCATGCAGCGTCGCGCGGTTCGTGTACAGGCGGGCGATCCGAGCGCGCACGTTGTCCAGGCCCACCGCCTCGCCGCGGCTGTCGTCTCGTGGCGCTGATTCGCCGGGAGCGGGCAGATCGTTGCCGATGCGGATATCCAGGCAGGCGGCATCGCGTGCGATGCGGATGTCGATGCGGCCGGGCGCGCTGCGCGGTCCGATACCGTGACGGATCGCGTTCTCCACCAAAGGTTGCAACAGCAAACAGGGCACCTGCGCGGCGAGCACACCGTCGCCCAGATGCCACGACACCACCAGACGCTGGCCCAGCCTGGCCTTCTCGATCTCCAGGTAGGTGTCCGTCATGGCGATTTCCTCCGCGAGCGCGATCTCATGGCCCTGTCGGGCCTGGAGCACGCAGCGCAGGAAGTCGCCGAGCCGAGCGAGCATCTGTCGCGCCTGTGCGCCGCGTTCCTCGGCCACCAGCGTCGAGATCGCGTTGAGCGTGTTGAACAGGAAGTGCGGTTGCAGTTGATAACGCAAGGCCCGCAGTTCCGCATCGCGGGCCAACGCCCGCGCTTCCAGGTGTTCGGCCTGTTCGCGGCGCAATTCCGCGTAGTACGCCACCACCGCATGCACCGCGCAATAGGCCACCAATACCAGCCAGGCGCCTTCCAGTCCACGGAACAGGAGCGATGCGTCCAACACGCCGGGAGTCGCCAGCCGCGCCGGATGGCCGGATGGCAGCGTCTGTAACGCGAGACTGAGCAAGCGCGTGGCCAGCGCCATCAGATAGGTGGCCGCCAGCAGAACCAGTGCGATTCGCCATACCGGCAACCCACGCCGCCACAGCCGCCGCTGCAGCAGGGTCAACGGCAGCACCCAAAGCACGAATGCCGACAGATACAGCGTCCGCGCCAGCGTGGCGTTGCCATGGCCGAGGATCGGAATAGCCATCACCAGCAGGCAAGCGCCCAATGGAAGGCCGGCGAGCACCGGCAGCCAGAAGGGCGGAAGCATGCGCCGCCCGGGGCGAGAGGACGTCATGGATGCCCCTGCACGCGCGAGGGCCCGTTACCGCATATCGAGGCGGAAGAGCCTTGCGGACCGGCGCGCCCGAGCAGGGCGCGGGCCCCTGTGCCTTGCTCGCGCATCGGGCGACTCGCGACTTGTTCCTGGTGGGCGGACATGATGTTTGAGTGGCGCGTGAGACTGGGGGTGATTGCGTTTGTCGGATAGATACAGCATGCGACAACGGCCGTCGAATGGCCGCGTCTGCCTGACTTCCACTCTGGCCCAGGGCGACGGCAGATTTTCGAAGCCAGGCCCACCATCGAGGCGCAGACCGGCGAATACCAGCGCGATGCGCCGAACGGGTAGTTCCCTGCGGTAACGCGATCGCAAGGCGATGCGGCCCGCGCCGCCGCGTGCGCGTCTTGCCGCCACAGGCGCTGACGCAGCCCACTGCTGGGAGCGACGTGTTTTGCCCGCTGGTGCTGGCAATCGCAGCGTTTCGTCTTGGCGACGAGGAGGCCGGACCTATGGCGCCGCGAGGCGGCCAAATGCGGACGCCCGGCCGTGGTTGCTAGGCCCCGAAACCAGCCGGCGCCTGAAAACCGCCAAACTCTTGTGCGATCAGCCGGGCTACTTCAATAGTGGTGCGGTCGCCATATTCCGGGCCGATGATCTGCAGGCCGATGGGAAGCCCCTCGCTCGACAATCCGCTGGGAAAAGCGGTGCTCGGCAAATAGGCGACGGTCGCAAGGCCAACCCAGAAGTAGTGCTCGTAATGCGAAGTCCGTGCCGCGTCGACGGCGAGAACTCTCTCTGGCCTGGGCCGATGATCGTGTTCGTAGGCCGTTGTCGCGGAAATCGGGCAGATCACCACGTCCCAATCGTTGAAGAAGGCGCGCCACCGTAGCCGGTAGTTGGTGCGCGCTTCATCGTGATCGCACCAGCTTCGATGATCCAGCACGCGGGCACGCGCAAGCACCGCTAACGGCGACTCATCGTTCGCATCGAGTTCCGCAGCCATCTGCGAGATGGCGGAATAGTAGTCGTCGGGAAGGTTGGCGAGTCCAGACGATCCCAACAGGCTCAGATAGGTGTTGTGCGATTGGCCTGGAGAGATTTCAGGACGCGCCAGGTCAGAGACTATCGCGCCAGCGCGAGCGAGAACTTCTCCGACTTCCTGCACGCGATCCGATATCTCGGTCGATGTGGGAACGGAATCCTCCTTCGGCCAGATCGCAACGCGCAGGCCTCGTAACGTGTGCGCCTTCGGTGGTGGCAGCACCAGTCTCCAACCCGGTGACCGGAACCGGTCGGGACCGGCTACGACATCCAGGGCCAGCTCCAGATCTTCCGCGCATCGCGCCATTGGCCCGACGACATTCAGATCCGGCGCGGATACGACGCCATGCGGATTGTGGCCCAGCGTTGGAACGATTCCATACGTGGGCTTGTGGCCATACACGCCGCAGAAGTGCGACGGATTTCGGATCGAGCCACCGATATCTGAGGCAAATTCCAGGCCGGTCAAACCCGCCGCCAGCGCGGCGGCCGATCCGCCGGAAGATCCGCCTGGCGACCTGCGCGTATCCCAGGGGTTGTTGGTTGTTCCGTAAATGTCGTTATAGCTCTGCCAGTCGGCGAGTCGCAGCGGGACGTTCGTCTTCCCCATGAAATGGGCGCCGGCGGCCTTCAGGCGCTCGACAACCGTCGCGTCGTTCAAGGCGAGGTTGGCCCGTTGCTCCGGCACGCCCCAGGTAGTGGGCAATCCGGAAACGTCGAAGGCTTCTTTGATGGTCATCGGGACGCCGTGCAGCGGTCCCAGTCGGTGTCCCCGGGCAAGAGATTCATCGGATGACTTCGCCGCTTCCAGTGCGCGTTCGAAATCCCGCACCACGACGGCATTCAACGCTTTATCGAATTGTTCGATGCGCTCGATGTAGTGCTGAGTGAGTTCGAACGAGCTGACTTGTTTGCGCTGAATCAGTTGCGCAAGGTCGGTCGCTGACGAAAAAGCCAGTTCTTCGGATGCAGTGGAAGGGCCGCCTGACGCCCTGAGAAGGTCACGCCTGGAAATCGGATTCATGATCGCCCTGTCTGTAGGTCGGCGGTATTCAATAGAGGGTGTTCTGCCCCCGATGCTTACTTGCTTGCCCTGCAACGCCGGAATTCTAGCGGAAAACAGGTGGTCGCGACGGGCCGACAGCGGTCATTGCGATGACCGCTCCGGCTGGAGCCCCGGTCCTATGCCCGGACCCGTGCGTTCGGTTCGCGCCCATGCGACCCTTCCGCCCATTCGCTCATCCATGATATAGCGGCCGCCCTTCGCGGCCAGGGGAGAAAAGGATGCTTCGCGCCGTTGTCGTGTGCTGTCTGTGGTTGCTGCTGTCGTGCCCGGTGTTCGCTGCCGCGGATTATCCGTTCCCGGCCGCTGCGGTGGAGAGCCGCTCCGAACTCGACCGGGCCATGCCGACGCTGGCCGGGCAGGTTGTCGCCGATTACACCGACGACGATCGCGTGCGTTACCTGGGCACTGCGGCGAGGCTGCAGATCGTCGCCGGGCAGTATCCGCAGGCGCTGGCTTCGATCGAGGAACTGCGCCGGCTGTCGCCGCTGGGCGGCGCGCCGCAGCAGCGCGCGATGATGGCGCAGTACGAGGTCTATGCGGCGAGCAAGCAGTTGCAGATGCGCGAGCGGAGCGAGTTCGATGGCGCGTTCCGGCGCAGTTTCGAAACCGTGTTTGGGTCGATGGACGACCGCGCCGCGGCCATCGCGATGCGCGGGTTCGGTCGCGATCAGTTCAACTCGGCCTCGCAGCAGCGGGCGCTGGATGCCGCGCTGGCTGGGCAGAAGGGCAAGTCGCGTATCGATCGGGCCTCCGCGTTGGCACTGGTTCGCGCCTATCTGGTCGCCGCGGTCTATCGCGACTTCAGTGCCCAGGCCGCCGACTTGCTGGCCGCCGACGATGCCCGGCGTTATCTGATCCAGCGCGATGTCGCGGTGCGCACGCCCGAGGGTGCGACCGTGTGCGCGTTGATCGTGCGCCAGCGTGCGGCGCCGGCCAAGCTGACCGCCTTGCTCAATTTCACCATCTACGCCGATCCGGCGACGATGCTCAACGAAGCCCGGCGCAGTGCGTCTAACGGGTATGCGGGCGTGACCGGGCTCAGCCGCGGCAAGGGCTGCAGTCCCGATACGCCGGTACCTTACGAGCACGACGGCACCGATGCGGCGGCGTTGATCGACTGGATCGCCGCGCAGGAATGGAGCGACGGTCGGGTCGGCATGTTCGGCGGCAGTTACGAAGGTTTCACTCAGTGGGCCACAGCCAAGCATCGGCCCAAGGCGCTCAAGGCGATGATGCCGTCGGTGACCGGCGCGCCCGGGATCGACGTGCCGATGGAAGGTGGGATCTTCTTCGGTTTCCAGCACTACTGGCCGTTCTACGTCGCCAACAACAAGACCCTGGATTACGCGGCGTATGAAGACAATGCGCGCTGGCAGCGCATGTTCCGGCAGTGGTATGCGCAAGGCGGGGCGTACCGCGAGCGCGATACGCTGGACGGAACCACCAATGCCTTGTATCGGCGCTGGCTCGACCATCCGGATTACGACGCCTATTGGCAGAGCATGATTCCGTACCGTCATGAGTACGGCGCGATCGATATTCCGGTGTTGACCACCACCGGCTATTTCGACGGCGCGCAGATCGGCGCGCTGCATCATCTGCGCGAACACTATCGCTATCGGCCGCAGGCGGAGCATTACCTGGTGATCGGCCCGTACGACCACTTCAGCGGCCAGCGCGGCACGGTGGTGGCCGGGAATACGGTGCGCGGTTACACGATCGACCCGGTCGCGGGCATCGACATCGGCCAGTTGCGTTATCAATGGTTCGATTACGTTTTCAAAGGCGCGCCCAAGCCGGCCTTGCTGCAGGATCGGATCAACTATCAGGTGATGGGCAGCAATGTGTGGAAACACGCACCGTCGCTGGCTGCGATGGGGCCGCGGCGCGCGCGCCTGTACTTCGGCGCGGCGCGCGAGGACGGCACCTGGGGTTTGCAGGGGGAGGCGTCGAAGCGGCGGTCGGCGGTGCAGACGCTGGATCTGGCCGATCGCCGCGATGCCGACCGTATCGTCCCGGGCGGCGGCATCGTCGATAAGGTGCTCGACACCGAAGGCAGCGTGGCCTTCGTCAGCGAGCCCTTCGCCGCGGCGGTCGAGTTCAGCGGGCTGTTTTCAGGGCATCTGGAACTGATCACGAACAAGCGCGATGTCGATCTGCATATCGGCTTGTATGAGTTGACCGCGCAGAACGAGTACTTCGAACTGTCGCGTTATCAGTCGCGCCTGAGCTACCAAGGGCATCCGGAACAGCGGCGCCTGCTGCAGCCGGGCAAGCGCCAGCGCTTCGATTTCGTCGCCGGGCGCGCCACCAGCCGTGCGTTCCAGCCCGGCAGCCGATTGGTCGCCATGGTCGGGCCGGGCAAGGGGCCGCAGGATCAGATCAATTACGGCAGCGGCAAGGATGTCAGCGACGAGACCATCGCCGATGCGGAGGAGCCGCTGCGGATCGAGTGGTCGGGGCGGAGCTATCTGGAGGTTCCGTTGGCGCGGTGATGGGTTGGGGGCCGCGGCTTTGGTTTTAAAAGCCTTGTGACTGCTGCGATTTCTAAAGAATCTTCGTGGTCGGTTTTATGTTCAGTTCCGCGGCGTGAACTCGATCGGCACGATCACCACCGCGGCGATCGGCTTGCCGTTGCGCACCGCCGGAGCGAAACGCCAGCGGCGCACGGTGTTGATCGCCGCGCGATCGAGAATGCGGTTGCCGCTGCGCCGGCTGACTTCGACCTTGAGCGGATGGCCGTCGGCCGAGACTTGCACGCGCAGCGTCACCAGCCCGCCTTCGCTGTGACGCAGCGCTTCGAGCGGATACGGCGGCTTGGGGCTGAAGCCCGGCAGCGGGCGCGGTTTGGCGCTGGCGGCGTCGGCCGCGCGGGCGCGGCGTTCGTTCGCTACGCGGGCCCGGGCGAGGCGGGCTTTCTCCGCGGCGGCGGCCGCGGCGTTCGCCTTCGCTGTCGCCGCGATCGTGGCGTCGGCGACGCGATCGATCTGCGACAGGCGCGCCGTGGTTTGTTCGATCAGCTCCGGCGCGGCCTCCAGCCCGGGACGGTCGATGCCCGGCGTGCCCTCGATCGCCTGCATCGGCGCCGAGCTTTCGATCTGCCGGTAACCGTGCGAGATCACGATCAACACGGCGATCACCAGCGCGATCGCGCTCAAGGCCAACGCCAGCAGCCACGAATTGTTCGGCGCCTCGGCCGGGCGCGCGAACTTCGGCATCGCCACCGGCGGGAACGGTTGCGCCGGAAAGGTCGGCACGACCGCGCTGACCGAAACAGGCACGGCGTGGTTGGGGTCCATGTGCAGCACGCTGACCCGGCCGGCGTTGAGCGCGGCGGCGACTTCGCTGCTGGCGCCCAGGGCGCGCCCGACTTCCTCCAGCGCGACGCTGTGCTGGGTGCCGCGGCGTTCGCTGCTGGCCGAGGCGAAACGCCAGCGGTTGTATTCGGCCCAGATCAGCAGCAGCGCCACCACCACGCCCGCGGTCGCGGGCAAGGCCAGCATCAGGAACGGATCGACTTCGTGCGTGCGCAGGTACAACTCGGAAGCGACGTTGCGGATGCCGAGCAGCCACAGCACCAGAGTCAGCACCGGCGTCCACAGATACAGGTAGATCAGCCAGAACAGGCCGGTGACCATGCCCCACAGCGTGCGCGGCAACGCCGGTTGCGCGCCCGGTTTCTGGATCAGGCGCGAATCGTGCTTGTGCGGCGCCGGAGCGGTGGCGGCGTTGCTGCTCACCGCGGCGGCTTGTCCCAAAGGCGGCATCGCGTGCGCCGGCGACGTGAACGTCGCCGCCGCGCGGCCGGTGCCCGGACCCGTGCCGGGCGTGGTGCGCTCGTTGCTCATCGCAGTCCCCGGTCCGGGCTGACCCAGGTCGCGCGGGTGCCGCGGCGCTTGAGCAACGCCTTGGGCACCGCGGTGACCGTGGTCGCGAAACTCAGCAGCCAGTACGCCATCGGGTACCAGATCATCCAGTAATAGTTGCGGCCGACGCCGGTTTCATAACGGCGGTCGATGATGATGCTGGCGGCGAACTGCAGCAGGCAGATCAAGGCCAGGATCACGCCGTGCCACGACGGCAGCAGAGTGGTCACACGCAGTTGCTCGGGCAGCTCGACGAACAGCCCCAGCGCCCACAGCGAGATGATGAAGGCCATGATGTAGGCCCAGCCCACGCTCATCACGTATTCGGCCAGCACCACCCACATGCGCCGCTTGCGCCAGGAGAACAGGTCGCGGGTATGGCGCAGCAATACTTCCACGCCGCCCTGAGCCCAGCGCAGGCGCTGCTTCCACAGGCCCTTCAGCGTTTCGGGCATGAGGATGAAGCACATCGCGTTGGGTTCGTAGCGGATGTCCCAGTGGTCCATCTGCAGGCGCCAACTGATGTCGATGTCTTCCGTGACCATGCTGTCGGACCAGTAGCCGATCCGGTGCAGGGCGCTGCGGCGGAACGCGCAGATCACCCCGGACACGGTGAAGATGCGGCCGTAGACGCGCTGGGCGCGCTTGATCATGCCGATGATCGAAGAGAACTCGCCGACCTGCAGCCGGCCGAGCAGGGTCGAGCGATTGCGGATGCGCGGGTTGCCGGTGACCGCGCCGACCCGCGCGCCTTCGCACAGGTGCCAGACCATCCAGTGGGTGGCGTATTCGTCCAGCAGCGCATCGCCGTCGATGCACACCAGGTACTCCGAGCGCGCCGCCAGCGCGCCCATGCGCATGGCGTTGGCCTTGCCCAGGTTGCGGTCCAGGTGCACCACGCGCAGGCGCGGGTGCTGCGCGGCCAGGCGGTTGAGCTTCTCGCCGGTGTCGTCGCGGCTGCCGTCGTTGATCGCGATCACCTCGAAGTCCGGATAACGCTGCGCCAGCGCCGCGCCGATGGTTTCGTGGACGTGGTCGCCTTCGTTGTGGCACGGAATCAGGATCGACACGAACGGCGCGTCGGGCATCGGCGGCGGATCGGTGCGCGGCCGCGCGTGGCGTTCGCGGCGGAAGTAGTAGTACAGCCCGCCGGAAATCCAGAAGAACGACATCACGATCGGATAGAAGAACGCGAACTGAAACAGCGCAGTGAGCAATGGGCTTGCGGCGGGACTCATGGCGTTCTCGTGGCGGTCTGATGGCGGGCTTGCGTCGTGGCCGCGGTCGCGGCCGTCGCTGGCTCAGCGTTCGATATAGGGAAAACCGCGCGCGGACATGATTTCGCGGGCGTCGGCGGTGGAAGGGCGGTCGTCGATGAAGTTGTCCGGATACCAGGCCAGATGGCGCGCGCCGGCGGCTTGCAGCCGGTGCGCCATCGCCTTGAGTTGCGCGGCCGGGATCGGACGATCCTGGTGGCGCCAGTCCACGGTCTGCAGTTCGAAGATGGTGCGCGACAGGCCGCGCGGCGACTGCTTGACCTTGGCCATCAGCGCGTCCATCCAGCGCTGCGGATCGCGGCTGTTTTCCATCCACGGCATCGCCATCACCGCGGTGTAGTCGTAGGCCTGATTGAACGCGGCCAGGTTCTGCGCGAACCAGGCCTCGCTTTCGGGATTCAGCACTGGGCTTGCGAACAGGTTGCGCACGGTGATCAGCTTCGGCCGCCATTTGCCGGCGGCGCGCGCCAGTTCCTGCGTGAACCCGATCAGCGCCTGGGTGCGCGCGGCCGGATCGGCCGGCGCCTGCCCGCGCAATTCGTCGTCGCGCAGCAGCGCGTCGTCGTGGAACAGCAGGCCTTCGGTGTAGCCGCTGACGGCTAGGTCTTCGTACAGATCGGCGACGATCTGGCGCGTGCGCGGTTCGAACGGATTCAGGCGATGGGTCTCGGCCGGATTGCTGGCCTTGATCTCCAGCTTCGCGTTCAAGGCCTTGTCCGGCAGTTCGAAGCCCAGCACCGGCAACCACGCGAACACTTTGACGTGGGCGCGGGTCTTGAGCTGCCAGGCGACGCGGTTGTACAGGTCCGCGCGCATCGGCAGATGGCGGTTGGGGAAGTACATCGCGTCGGCCGAGCCGTTGCCGTCGGGATCGGCGAAGGCCTGCAGGAACACGTGGCTGGGCGCGATCTGCTTGACGCGCTCGATCAGCTTGTCGAGATTGCGCGCCTGCTGTTGCGGGTCTGCGTCGTAGACGTAGTCCAGATCGACCTGCAGCGCGCGCACGCCGTCGAGTTCTTCGTCGTGGCGCAGTTCGTAGGCCAGATCGTTGACGGTGGGGTTGTCGAACATCAGCAGACGGGCCAAGCCGTGCAAGTCGCGGCCGATGGCCTGATGACGGCCTTCCAGATCGAAGGTCACGCTCATTCCGAGCTGATCGGCGACGGCGTTGGTCTGGCTGTTGTAGGCCGCGTACGGCCACACCACCGACTGCGGCGAGACGCCCAGTTCGCGCTTGATCGCGGCCGCGCTCGCGGACAGATCCTTGCGCACACGCGCCAGATACTCGGCTTCGCTCTCGTAGCGCTGAGCCTTGGCGTCCCATTCGCGGGTGATCGCCGCCGGCATGGTGTTGCCCTGCGGGTTGGAGGTCACGCCGCGATGCAGATTGTCGCTGTGCGATGCGATCTCGACCAGGCCCGAGGCCTGCATCTCGCGCAACTGGTCCCAGGTGACGAAATCGTCGTGGGTGAACATGCGCGGGCCGTAATCGACCTTCTGCTCGCGCGGCAGATCCACCCAGCCGGTCACCACCGCCATCAGCGCGGGATAGCGATACGCGCGCAGCAGCGGAAACACATGGGTGTAGATGCTGCGCAGGCCGTCGTCGAAGGTCAGCAGCACGGCCTTGGGCGGCAGTTTCTTTTCGCCGCGCGAAGCCTTGATGACGTCGCTGAGCGCGACTGGCTGGTAACCGTGGCCGGACAGCCAGTCCAGGTGCGCGGCGAAGTTCTGCGTGCTGACCGCGTAGGCGTCGGGATCGCCCTTGCGCGCGACGTCGTCGCGGATGTCGTGGTAGCTGAGCACTAGCAGTTGATCGGCCTTGGCCTGCTGCGCGATCGCGTCGGCGGCGCCGCGCTCGATCGCCGCGGCCGGCTCGGCCGCGGCGGCCGCGAGCGGCATCGCCAGCATCAACGCGGCGCTGAACAGCAGACGCTTGAACGCGCGGCGCATCGTCGCGGCCGGCGTCGCGAAACCTTGCATGCTCATTGTTCACCCCAGCGGAAAGTCAGATCGAAGCCGAGGTGTTCCTCGCGCACGCCGTCGTATACCGGTCGCGACCAGTTCACGCCGTAGTTCAAGGTGCGGCCGGTGGCGAAACGCCATTCGTGTTCGTAGCGCAATTGCGGAATCCAATAGCTGCCGTAGCCCTGCTGCCAGTACGAGCCGGCTTGCACGGTCAGGCGTTGGCGGAAGTGGCGCTCGTAACGGCGCCAGGCGAGATGGTCGAAGCGCAAGCCCAGGTTCAGCGACGAATCGCGGCTGGGATTGAAATAGGGCACGTCGGCATCGCGGCGGCTGGCGCGGCTGGTCGCCACGTCGGCGAGGCCGTCGATCAGCAGGTGCGGACGCGTAAACAGGCGCTGCTCGCCGTTGAGGCCGAAGGCGGTACGGGTGTTGTCGTCGCTGTAGCGCAACTGCTGTGCGGTCGCGCCAAGGCTGGTGCGCTCGCTCGGCGTGTAGCGCAGGCCCAGGCTCAGCGCGTCGGCGTGGATGCCGCTGCGGCGCGCCTGCAGCGAAGCCTCCGGCGTGCCGCGATACCACGACGCGGTGCCGTACCAGGCGTCGTCGAATCGCCAGCCGGCATCGGCGTAATAGCCGGTGCGATCGCCGCTGTCGAGCCAGCGATCGTTGGCCCGATCCACGCCGAAGCCCAGGCTCAGGCGATCGTAGACGTACAGCGCGCCGACGCCGGTGCGGCGGTCGTGCACGCGTTCCTTGCCGAACGCGCCGTCTGGATACTCGGCCCAGGCGTCGCGCGCATGCGCGGTCAGGCGCCAGCGGTCGTGGATCAGCGGGCTCTGGATTTCGACGCGATGCTCGGCGTCGCGACTGCCCAGCGGCGATGCGGTCGCGCCGCCGCCGCGCGCATCGCTGCGGCCGAAGCTGCTGCCGACCAGCCAATGCCAGCCCATGCGGCTGTCCCAGGACTGCGCCATCTGCTTGACCTGCACGTCGCGCGCGCGATTGGCCAGCAGTTCGTCGTGAATCGGCCGGGCCAGATCCACCCGGTTGTGTTGCAGATGCGCGCCGACCTGGCCGATGCGCGCGCCGACGTCGGTCGGTTCCAGCGTGCTGGCGATGCGGAAGCGCTTCAGCGCGCGATCGGTCCAGCCGCGCTTTTGATAGGTCACGCCCAGATCGCTGTGCAGGCCGGCGTTGGTGGGGCCGATCGCGGCGAGGCGTTCGAGGTAACTCTGCGCGCCGACCGTGTCCTCGCCGTAGAGGCGGATCATGGTCAGGTGGCTGTCGGCGTCGTAGTGGCGCCAGTTCTCATGGCTTTCCTTGGCGCCGTCGACGCGCACGAACGCCGGCTGCGCCGCCTTGATCTTTTCCAGTTGCGCGTAGGCGTCGTCGAAGCGCTCGGCTTCGGAGTAGGCATAGGCCAGTTGCAGCTGCGAATCCTGGTCTTCCGGCCATTCGCGGGCGACGCGTTCGAGCACCGTCGCGGCTTCTTCCGGATGCTTGTCGGCCAGCAGCGAGGCGCCGACCTTGGCCAGCGCGTACATCGGCAGTTGCACGTTCTCGGCCTGCAGGGCGCGATAGCGCTGCACGACTTCGGCGTGGCGTTCCAGATGGTTGAGCAGCACCAGTTCGTCGAAGCGCGTGCGCAGGTCGGCTTGCTGTTGCGGCGGCGTCTGCGCGGCGCGGTGTTGTTCGAGCGCGTCGCCGGCTTCGCGCATTTCGGTCAGGCGCTCGGTTTCGCTCTCGGGAAACAGCGTGCCCCACAGCACCCGGCGGGCGAGGCGGTCGGAATCCAGGCGCTGGCGTTCGTCCGCGCTGAACAACTGCGGGCGCGCCTGATACAGGGCCCAGGCGCGGTCGGCGCCGCCCAGGTCGGCCAGGGTCAGCACCTGCAGGCGGTACAGGCGATCGTCATCGGGACAGGCGGCCTGCGCGCTTTCGATCCGCGCCAATGCGGCCAGCCATTGGCGGTCGGCGCGCAGGCGCTCGATCTCGGGCAGGGGGTCGGCAGTGGTGGATTGACTCGGTGAGGCAATAACTGACGTAAATGGGCAGGTTGCGGTCGCGGTCGCCAGAGCGATGGACAGGGCAAGACGATGCTGTATCGGCATTGGAGACCGAGTTCCGAAGGGCGGGGAGTGTTGCAGAGCGTGACTTGGTGCAAATAAAAATGTGAAACAAGTCACATTGTTCGGGTATTGACGCAAAAGATGTGCCAATGGCTTGTGAACGCGATCGGCTTCCTCGTCTCTAAGTTATTGTTATTAAAAACGTTTTATGCCTGTGAACAGGCACGAAGATGCTGCATCGCGGTTTGACAAGCTGAATTTAGATCGATTTAAATCAATCTCTGATGGGGCCGCGACGTCACACATCGGCGCGCGGCGACAGAACGGCATGCCGTTCGAGGGCACTGGGAGCGGATATGTCGGCACGTAGAGAGAACCGCCGTGGCATCGTCCTGGGCAGGGCGGCGCTGACTTGGGCCCTGGCCTGCGCGATCGCCGGCCCCGCTGCCGCGGCCAAGCCGCCGCGCCAGTTCTGGAGTTCCTTCGAAGCCGCCGATCCGGCGCCTGCGCCGCTGGCGGCCGACGCCATGCGCGTCAGCCTCGACGGCGGCCCGCCCGCGGCCGCGGCCCTGACCGCCAAGGCCGGGGCCGGCTTCACCGGCGTGCATTCGCTGCGCTTCGAAGGCGACGGCAACGGCGCCGAACAGCTCGCGCAGGTGTTCGAGGTCGATATCGCCGTCGGCAAGGACAGCGAGCTGTCGTACCGGCTGTTTCCGTTGTCGCCCGCCAACGTCGCCGCGCCGGCGCCGGTGTCGCAGCTCGACAATCTGCGCAACGCCTCGACCTATGTCGCCATCGATCTGGTGTTCGACGACGGCAGCCGCCTGTCGCAGCTCAAGCCGCTGGATCGCTACGGCAACCCGCTGAGCGCGCGCGGGCAGGGCGCGGCGCGGCTGTTGTATCCGGATCAGTGGAACGCGGTGGCCAGCCGCATCGGCGAGGTCGCCGCCGGGCGCCGCGTGCGCCAGATCGTGCTGGTGCACGAGGGCGAACGCGGACAGGCCTATCGCGGCTATCTGGACGATGTGCGGATCGAACCGGCGCCGTTGAAGAAAAACGCGGACAAGCTTGCGGCCGAGCATCCCAGCGATTACGTCGATACCCGCCGCGGCAGCAATTCCAACTCGCGCTATTCGCGCGGCAACACGTTTCCGGCGGTGGCGCTGCCGCACGGTTTCAATTTCTGGACGCCGACCACCAACGCCGGCTCGGACTGGATCTACCAGTACCAGGAGCGCAACGGCGAGGACAATCGGCCGCGCATCGAAGCCTTCGCGCTGTCGCACGAGCCCAGCCCGTGGATGGGCGACCGGCAAACCCTGCACATCCTGCCGGCGCTGGGCGAGGGCGCGCCGCAGTTCGATCGCGGCAAGCGCGGCCTGAGCTTCGGCCACGACCAGGAAACCGCGCGCGCCGACTATTACCGCGTGCGTTTCGACAACGGCCTGATCGCCGAGATGACGCCGACCGACCACGCCGCGATGCTGCGCTTCACCTATCCCGACGGGCGCGCGCAGTTGCTGTTCGATCAGCGCGACGAACACGGCGACATCGTGCTCGATCGCGACGGCCGCGGCCTGAGCGGCTGGACCGAAGGCAAGAGCAAGCTGTCCGCCGGCGCCGGCCGCCTGTATTTCCATGCGCGCTTCGACCGGCCGATCAAGGACGGCGCGCGCCTGGACCGCGCCAAGGACCGCAACCGCGTCTCGGCCTGGTACGGCTTCGATCTGTCCGCCGATCCGGCGCGTCAGGTCAGCATGCGCATCGCCACCTCGCTGATCGGCGTGGAACAGGCGCAGCGCAACCTGCAGCTGGAAATCGCCGACAGCGACAGCTTCGACAGCGTGCGCGAACGCGCGCGCGCGGCCTGGGACGCGCAACTGAGCATCGTCCAGGTCGAGGGCGCGGCCGAGCACGAACGCGCGACCTTGTACTCCAATCTGTATCGCCTGTTCCTGTATCCCAACAGCGGCTCGGAGAACACCGGCACCGCCGAGCGCCCGCTATACCAGTACGCCAGTCCGTTCTCGCCGGCTGCAGGCGCGAGCAGCGCGACCCGCACGGGCGCGGCGGTGATGGACGGGCAGGTCTACGTCAACAACGGCTTCTGGGACACCTACCGCACCAGCTGGCCAGCCTATGTGCTGCTCACGCCGAAGCACGCCGGCGAGATGATCGACGGTTTCGTCCAGCAGTATCGCGACGGCGGCTGGATCGCGCGCTGGTCCTCGCCGGGCTATGCCGATCTGATGGTCGGCACCAGTTCCGACGTCGCCTTCGCCGACGCCTGGCTCAAGGGCGTGCGCAATTTCGACGTGCGCTCGTTCTATCAGTCGGCGATCCGCAACGCCTCCACCGTCAGCCCGGTGCCCGGCGCCGGACGCAAGGGCATCGAGCGCGCGATCTTCAAGGGCTATACCGACACCAGCACCGACGAAGGCCTGTCCTGGTCGATGGACGGCTACATCAACGATTTCGCCATCGCGCGCCTGGCCTCGGCGCTGTCGCGCGAAAGCGGCGGCGACGATGCGTATCGCGACAGCTACGCCGACGACGCGGCGTATTACCGCAATCGCGCGCTGGGCTACGCCAACTTGTTCCATCCGCAACTGGGCTTCTTCGTCGGCCGCCACCGCGACGGCCGCTGGCGCTACACCGCGACCGAGTTCGACCCGACCCGCTGGGGCGGCGACTACACCGAGACCGACGCCTGGAACATGGCCTTCCACGCGCCGCAGGACGGCGCCGGCCTGGCCGCGTTGTACGGCGGCCGCAGCGCCCTGGGCAACAAGCTGGACCTGTTCTTCTCCACCCCGGGCACGTTCGATGTCGGCAGCTACGGCGGGGTGATCCACGAGATGCTGGAAGCGCGCGACGTGCGCATGGGCCAGTACGGCCACAGCAACCAGCCTTCGCACCATATTCCCTACATGTACGCCGCGGCCGGGCAGCCGTGGCGAATCCAGGAGAAGGTGCGCGACATCATGGATCGCCTGTACAGCGGCGGCGAAATCGGCCAGGGCTATCCGGGCGATGAGGATAACGGCGAGATGTCGGCGTGGTGGTTGTTCAGCGCTGCCGGTTTTTATCCGTTGCGCATGGGTTCGCCGGAGTACGTGATCGGCGCGCCGCGTTTCGAGCGCATGACCATCCGCCTGGACAACGGCAAGCAGTTGCAGATCAACGCGCCCAAGGTCGGCGAACGCAATCGCTACGTGCAGTCGTTGCGGGTCAACGGCGAGCCCTGGGACCGGTTGACCTTGCCGCATGAGTTGCTGGCGCAGGGCGCGGTGCTGGATTTTCGCATGGGCCCGTCGCCGTCGAACTGGGCGAGTTCGCCGCAGGCCTTGCCCGAGTCGTTGAGCCAGGAAGGCGAGACGCCGTCGCCGCTGCTGGATCTGGGCCGTCGCGACAACACCGCGGTCGCCGGATTGAACGCCAAGCAGGCGGCGGCTTTGTTCGACGACGATTCGGCCACGTCCGCGCGCTTGAGCGGGCCGATGCCGTCGCTGAGCTGGAATTTCAAGGCGCCGGCCATGGCGCGGCTGTATACGCTGACTTCGTCGAGCAAGCGCGGCGATGCTCAGGCCTGGGCGTTGCAGGCGTCGAACGATGGGGCGCAATGGACGACGCTGGACGAGCGTCGCGATCAGCGTTTCGCCTGGCGACGGCAGACCCGCGCTTTCGCCATCGCGCAACCGGCGGCGTATTCGCGCTATCGGTTGCGGCTGTTGAACGATGGGGATGGGCAGGGGGCGATCGAGTTGGCTGAAGTTGAATTGTTGGGTGAGGCCAGGTAGGCGGATTGTTCTGAGTTTGCTGGTTCGGTAAACGTTGGGGTTGCGTTGCCGCGGGCCTTGCTGTGGCTATTGCCAATATTTTCTGCGATTGAGACTGTGGCTACGGCTACGGCTACGGCTACGGCCGCGACTGTGACTGTGCTGCGGCTGCGGCTATTGGCGCTGTTGCTGTTGTTTTTGTCGTTGTCGTTGCCATTGCCGTGGCTGTTGTTGTTGTCGTGGCTTTGCTTTGGCCTGGCGCCGCTTGTAACTCGC